>JBGCEH010000091.1:0-15783 GCA_045106195.1 Granulosicoccus sp. | reverse complement strand
TTTTTCCCTGATGGCACGATATGCACCCATAGGACTTGAACTTCTCGTATCCCATTCTCGCTTCAGCGCTGATTGCCAGTGTGTCGCCTTGCAGATAACGATCAAAGGGCGAAGGAGTAAGAAGAGTCTTTTCATAGCTAGCGATCGCGTCTACTACCCGTTGTTGGTTTATCTCGTCCGAGCCGAATACGGTTTTGAAATCGGATCGCAGATCATTGTCTTCACCAAGACGTGATATCACGTTCTCCCATTTTGCGCCCATCTCCACATCTGCTTCAACAGGGCCTTTTGCCTGGTCGGACAGTGTTTGTGCGCGTCCATTCCAGAATTGTCTGAAATTAAGCCCGCTGTTTAGCACGGTAGGTGAATTGATCGGCCCTTGTAAGCCACGTATGCCAGTTGCTACGGCAAGACCATCATCTCCGCCTTGATGAATGGCATGACAACTGGCACAACTGATAGTACCGTCACCAGATAACCGGGTATCGTGAAACAGGGATCGGCCTAGGTTAACTATGGGCGAGCTAAGTTGATCTATTGAAGGTAGCTCAATGGGGCGTAATGGTTCAGTCGTGTTCGCGCCGATGTGTTTTGCCAATGGTATTGGCGTATTTGATACCGCCTGAAACCTGCTGTGGTTGGTTGAATCGGCACATCCCGATAGAAATATGGCCAAAATAACAGAAACACTTACCCTATGCATGTTCGCAATCTCGGTATTCATACAGATGAATCGGTTTTACATCAGCGCTGTTCAACGCTAACGGCTTTCGATTTATTTGGTTAAGCAGATGTATGTTTCGTCGTCAGATTATTAAGCAAATCTACAACAGCTGACGAGAAGGACAGGTCAGCTATAGCACATATACCAGTCCAGGTTTATACCCGGCATCACCTAGAATATGGTTTTTATGCAGCCATTGCTCGCGCTGCTGCTGGTCTTTCGTAAAGGTGTGAGATTACGTACCGATCCAACGCTTAGCCAGGACGGTTACTGGTAGTTGGCAGTCGCCCCATTCGGTTCGAATAACGTGTTTAATGCTGATGGCGCCTTCCATACCGTTGCCGTCGGTGCCGCCATCGCGACAATGCCGCTGGATAGCATCGTCATCACTGGTGATTACGGTAACGATGGATTGCCTGATCGGCAATGTGCCTCTCACACACCGCCTGGCTGCAGCACACTGCTCGGGGCAGCGATCTCCGCCTTTGTGTAGACGCAACACTGGCTGTCGCTTGACAATGCTTGGGTACTCCGGCGGGCCGAACGCCAACGAGTGGGCATCCGTTATTGAATAGTACAAGGTATACCCTAGTGAAATCAGCATTATCACTCATCTGGATGATTGATAACACCAAACCAAACCCACACACTTCAGCTTGCACGCGTGTATTCCGAACCGGAGATCCACTATGCCAGTTATTGCCATGACCCGGGAGATGGGTTCGAAGGGAAAAGACATTGCCATTGGACTGTCCGATAAGCTGAACATACCACTTGTGCATCACAACCTTGTTGAACAAGGCGTCTCGGCCGGACTCGATGTTGTGGAAAGCGACGTCCATCGTCATCTTGAAGGGCGGACCAGTCTGCTGGATCGCTGGAAAATACTGGGCAAGAAACTCTCAAACCTGACCGCCTGCGAGGTATTGCAACTTGCCGAGAAAGGTAATGTGATTATTCGTGGCTGGGGCAGTACTTATCTTTTGCGCTCGGTAGATCACGTTATGCGTGTTCGCGTATGTGCGCCCTTGCATTGCCGAGTACAGACAATGATGCAAAGGCTGGATACATCCGACGAAAAAAAAGCCCGGCAGGAAATACAAACCAATGATCTTGCACATGAGCGAATTCTGAAAAGGCTGGTGCGTGCAGACTGGCAAGATCCCCTGCTCTATGATCTGGTCATCAATACCGAAAGAGTGCCGGTTGATGAAGGTATCGCTCTGATTGAACACACTTTGCAGCTTCCTTCCTTTCGCGAAACAAGCGCATCGAGGACTCATCTGATGCGTCTGCGTATCGAGTCTCAGTTAAAGGCCGCACTCTCAACTGACGCATCGCTCAAGCGTGACGCTGCAGTGATAAACTACAAAGTCGACCAGGATACTCTCAACGTGACCCTCTCCGGCGGTGTACGTCATCATGCCACACGTGAACGCATGAAAGCCGCTGCTATCTGCATACCCGATGTAAAAGAGGTGGTTAACGAGATACAACTTGTACACGAGTGATCTCTTTTAGTTCAACTGCCTCGTCGCAGGCAAAGTACGCTTTGAACCTGTTTATGCAACGGCGGAATCCTGCTTAAAAATCACCATCTCTTGTATGTAAGACACTTTCAAACGATACAACACTCTCATACTGATCCGCACGTAAGGCATCAGCAATCCATGAAAACTGATCCGCAAGCTGACCGTATCCCAATACAAACACCTCAAGCGTTGCAGGTGGCGTGTCTACCAGTACCCCTCCTCTTCACGAGCTGGAATCGTTTGTAAGGGAAAGAAAGCACGCCGGGAGAATATCGCCGCCAGTCAAGGCTACGTCACGGTGTTCGCAGCATGAGAAACTAAGTATCTAATTTGAAGCTGTTTATAAAGAATCTGCTAACGCTGATCACTTATAGGCGCCAGGAAACCCGGCTACCACCAAAGTTGATAGCCGCGAGACAACAAAGCATCCATTGCGGTCGCCCCTGGACTCTGTTCGTATCATATGCAATCTTTCTTTAGACACTTAATAGACAGATCCGAATCGCTCAAGTAGTAACGATATTAAACGTCAACGATGAACATAGACTTTCCCGGACAGCCTGTGTCTCAATCATGACTTGGGTGGTGGTGGGTCTGAGATGAACAGCGCTAAGTAAATACCGTCCGGTTTTGATATCAGGCAGCCATCTAAAAAGGCATTTAATCGTGATTGACTATGAGCCAGGTAGTTTGCCATGTGGAGAGATTGCCGAATTTTTGACACATGAGGTATTTCCATGGATCGTGAATGACGTTCTCACTACGCTCGTGGTGGAGTTTCTGGATGCAAATATTTTGTGACCAGCGTGCACAATATAAGCCGGAAGTAAATTATTTGACAACGTAGGGATGTGGATTCAAGGGTTGTTGGATAAACACGACGTCGGTACAGCCACTGCGAATTTATCTGCTGGGTGAGTTCAAGGTAAGTGTTGGTGATCGAGTGATCGACGACAGTGCCTGGCAGCGGCGTCATGCACGTCAGATTGTCAAGATGCTGGCAATCAGTCAACGGCAGCAGATGCACCGCGAGGCTGTCATGGAGCATTTTTGGCCCGATGCCTCGCGGGCCAATGCAACCAATAATCTCAACAAGATTCTGTTCATGGCCCGACGAGCCCTGGAGCCTGAATTGGCCAAAGGTGCTGAGTCTGCCTATCTGAAGCGAAACGGGGAGCTAATTGCGCTCCAGTTAAGTAATGCCAATGATGTGGACGTACTGGCATTTGAAGCAATTGCGCAACAGACCATTACAAACCGAAATCCCGAGTTGCTGAGCAGGGCGGCAACGTTGTACAAAGGAGAATTGCTGCCTGAAGACCGGTTTGAAGAAAAAATTATCGCGTGCCGGGATGCCTTGGATCTGCTGGCAAGACAGGTTTTAGAGTCATGGGCTCTTTATCTTGACGAGTCAGGTGACGTGGATCAGTGTGTTCATATCGCTCAGCGCTTGATCGAACTGGATGATGCTAATGAGTGGTGCCATCGTTTGCTGATGCGCCTGTATCATGATCAATCACAAAAATCTCTGGCCATTGAGCAATATCATCGATGTCGCGAAGCTGTGATTCGGACCGTCGGGTGCCCCCCAGCAACTGAGACTGAGCAATTGTTTGATGCTATCAGTAAATCTGACTCTGATCGAACTACTGAATTTTCTCGGCCAACGACATTAACCACTGTTAACTCCAATTGCTCTGTATTGGCGGTTATGCCTTTTATTAATGTAGATCATCTGGACTGTCTGGAATACCTGTGCGAGGGACTGACGGAGAACCTGATTAGTCGACTTTCCAGATTGGGCGGGTACGATGTGCTATCACGTAGCCTGGTTTATCAGCTTAGAGAAAAGCAAACAGTTGACCCCGTAAGGCTGCGGAGTAAACACGGCGTAGATCTGCTTTTGCTAGGTCGTTTAAGATCAACGTCCGAGCGTCTGCATCTCTGGGTTGAACTAGTGCGCACCAACAATCAATCATTGGTATGGGCTGAGTTTTATGATGTGGATCAGGCGCAATTGCAAGCGGTTGGGGACCAGATTGCCGAAGCCATTGCAGATGGACTTGATCAGACACTAGATAAAAGCGGGAATACTGGGGTGTCTGGTTCGGAGACCGAATCCGTAAGCGCTTTTCATGAATATCTGAAGGGTCGGTATCACTGGAATAAAAGGTCAGCCGCCTCTTTGCCATTAGCTAAGGAGCACTTTGTCGCTGCGATCGATAAAGATCCACTCTATGCCTCAGCCTATGCCGGCCTTGCGGATTGCTACAATCTGTTGAGTCTCTACACAGATTCCTGTCCTCGAGATTCAATGCCCAAGGCCCGGGCTGCGGCTAAAAAAGCCTTGCAGTTTGCACCGCCAACTGCGGAACTCCACGCATCGCTTGCCTATTATGAAATGTCTTACGAATAGCGGTTCCAGACAGCCGAAAGACTGTTTAAATCGGCGTTGGAGCTTAACCCGGACTATGCAACAGCCTGGCAGTGGTATCACAAACTGCTGGTTGCTTGTGGCAGATTTTCGGAAGCGCGTGAGTGTATAAAGCGCGCTCAGCTCATTGATCCACTATCCAGAATGGTGACCACTGAAGCAGCCTGGGGGTTGTATCACGCAGCTCAGTTTGAAGAGGCAATAGAAACCGCTAACAGAGTTATCATTGATGAACCAGGTTTTGCGATGGCGCACTATGTAAAAGGCATTTCAGCTATTCAGATATCAAATTATGAGATTGCAACGAAATGCCTTGCCACTGTTATGAGCTTGCAGGAGAGGCACACGATCTCCATGCTTGCCTTTGGGGCAATGGGTCATGCATATGCATTAGCGGGATATGCTGACAAGGCGTCTAATGCGCTTGATTCGATATCGTCATCAGGCAGCAGCTGGCGTTTCTACGCAAAGGCTCTGATTTACGCGGCAAGAGACCAACATGCGGATGCGATTGCCTCCTTGCATCGGGCTGTGGATGAGCGTTGTGATCGAGCGATATTTCTGCCTGTGGAACCCATGTTTTCTCTGTTAAGAGGTCGGGCGGAATTTCAGGTTTTGGTGAATAGGCTCGATGAGGCAGCTAATGCATCGGTTGAATCCTGACGCGCGTCAGATATATTGCCGGTTTCGTCGCGCTAACGGCCTCAACGCCAGCATGGGGAATAGTAAGGGAAGCATGTCGGAATAATCTCGGAAGAGGCCTTAGCTAAGGTACTGCTCTCAGCATTTCTTTCGAGAGTCTCACCGTGCAATCAAATTCATACTCGCAAACACAAACAATTTTCCAGTCCGCCGTTACGTCCCCGCCAATCAAGCTGGTTAAATCACTCAGTTGCGATGACATGCAACATCACTTACTTGATCTTTTGAGACAGGTCGTAAAAAAAGAAGCGTCGGCTTTTTCAGAATTTTACGAGCTAACGATTTCCTGCCTCTACTCCACAGCGTTTAAAGTATTGAAGAATCACCATGATACCGAAGAGGCGGTATGCGACAGCTATTTGAAAATATGGAATGTGGCATCGTGCTACTCTGTAGAACAAGGATCAGTGCTGGGCTGGTCAATAATAATTGCTCGTAGCCGTGCCTTAGATCGTTATCGTCAGAGAGTACGATCGCAACGTTTATGTAGCAACTTTTATTCGACACTCAATGCTGAATTCGAATCGTACGAATCAGTTGAATGCGATAGCATGAATATGCAATCAGCACAGCAGTTGAAACTCGCCTTAAATACCTTGCCATCACTGCACAGGGAACTGATTAAATTATCATTTTACGAGGGTTTTTCGCATAGCGAGATCGCCATGCGACTCGACTTACCGCTTGGTACGGTAAAGTCGCACATCAGACGCAGCTTGAAAAAGCTTCGGGGAAGCCTCGAGTTGTGAATGATCCGCGTTCATCAAAGACAACGCGACAGACGCCTCACAGGCCAGCTTTTGAACGTCAGACTGAGAACAAAAAAATACAGGGGATTCTTCCTGATCAGTCCACCAGGCGACGTATCAAGCGCAGAATTCTTCAAATACTGGCGATAAGTGGGGCGGTGGCGGATGACTCCGCGCGCAGCAACGACTTACCGGATAAATAGTATACATGACAGTCTTTTTAACTCGATTAACGATTTACATTGCGACAAGTGCATCTGTTCCAGGTTCTGCAGCGTAGTGCGTTTGCAATTCTGCAACAACAGATCATTGAGAGGTAAACATGATCCTTAAGAAAATTGAAAATACTTCCAATCGAAAATCAACTCGGCGCTTTCTACCGAATGGAGCGTTGATGATGGCAACTGTTTTGGTCGCGGGTGTTTCCACTGTGCAGGCTTCTAGTCATAGGGAAGCCCCCTTTATTGGAAAATTTCCGCAAGTAGATGGAACAGATTTTTATATGTTCAATAGCTACGAGCATGGCCGTGAAGACTATGTGACGTTTTTGGCCAATTACATTCCTGTGCAGGCGGCCTATGGAGGTCCCAACTATTTCCCATTGGACGAAAAAGCACTTTACGAAATTCATATAGACAATAACGGTGACGCCATTGAAGATATTACATTTCAATTTGATTTCTCGATAAACCAGCCAGACACCGGCATACCTGAATTTTTGGTGGGTTCTGGCGAGAATCAGCGCTCTGTGCCAACTGTTCTAAAAAACGTCGCCACAATAGATGCTAACAGTGCACCGGGTTTAAGTTCTGTTGAGAGCTATACTGTCAGGAAAGTGGAAGGTCAAAGAAGATCCAGGCAGGCTGAGAATCTGACAAACTATGCTGATGGTGATACGAGGTTTGAAAAACCCTTCGACTATGTAGGGACCAAAACGTATGGAGGGGAAGGCGCATATACTCAGTACGCTGACAACTTTATCCATACAACTTCTATCCCCGGATGTGATCAACTGGGACGTGTATTTGTCGGACAGCAACTCGACAGTTTCAAGATAGCTCTAGGCGAGGTTTTTGATCTTGTTAATCTGGTACCTATTGATGGTGACAGTACACCAGGGGCACATGATGGTGGTGGTTTCCCGGGAGGCGTGACGCAAAATCCCGATCGAAATGCTTTACAGCGAAACAATGTGACAACACTGGCGCTGGAAGTGCCTGCCAGTTGTATTGTTGGAAGTGGTAACGGTGTCATTGGCGCATGGACAACCGCCAGTCTACGGCAGGTCTCGATACTCAATCCACGTGCAACTCTTGATCGACCGGAGATTACTGGTGGTCGATGGACTCAGGTTTCGCGTC
This sequence comes from Granulosicoccus sp., assembly GCA_045106195.1. Taxonomy (GTDB): domain Bacteria; phylum Pseudomonadota; class Gammaproteobacteria; order Granulosicoccales; family Granulosicoccaceae; genus Granulosicoccus. The sequence goes on along the minus strand of JBGCEH010000091.1, from coordinate 8,281 downwards.
TGGGTAACTTCCTTGTTAATGAACTGTTTGTCGGGTATCCCGATAAGGATCGCTTCAATGGCAGCTCTCCGAGGCATGACGCACAATTCCTTGATTATGTAACTCACCCTGTATTTCCAGCAATTATCAATTCATTGTTCCGGGAACCTGTGAATGCCTCGCTAGGGCTGGAGCTAACCGATCTGGCACCGACTAATGTTCCCAGAAGCGATCTTGTGGCCGGTTTTCTAACAGGTTTTCCTGGTGTCAATCAGCTGCAAACAGTCACACCGTCTGAGATGTTGCGTTTGAATACCACCATCCCGGCTACACCGAGAATGGACCAACAGCCCTTAGGTGTTGCGGCTGGTGATCTGTCAGGTTTTCCTAACGGACGACGACCTGGAGATGATGCCGTCGATATTGCATTGCGAGTAGCTATGGGGGTTCTGTGCCATCCTCTGCCTGTTGGCGAAAACGGTAGTCCCGTAGACCTGGGTTTGTGTACACCGGAGGATGCACCGGTGGGTACAGCAGCATTGACTGATGGTGCCCTTCAGCTCGTGATTTCAATAACACGTTCCCTTATCTGCTGACACCATATCCAGGTTCGCCTGGCGGGTCACCAGTTCCTCAGGCACAAAATTAAAGTCTCGCGGGAGGAACTACCAATGCAAGTACGAACTAGCCAATGTCTGTTGTTTATCTTTTTCTTCGCAGCGTTGTGTAGTGGGTGTGATGGTGATCCGTCACTCAGTGAGGCAAGCGATACTGATTCGGGCGATGATCCTAATGACCAGACCATGATGGTACTGGGGAATATTTCACTGGATTTCGATGATGCGGTATTGATGCTCTTCAATCAGGATCCGTATGATGACCCTGAATCGGTGGAGGGATTGATGTTGGTTGTGAACAATAACTGACAGATCTGATCCTGGACTATGGCAGCTATAACAAATTGTTTTGACGGCGGTCATAGTCCGTAGCATCAGGCGAGTCCAATAAGTTTAAACCACGTACTACCACCATGCCACTACACAAAAATGACTCACAACCAGGGTATTTCACCATTGATACGGCTACCAAATACTTGCCCGTGCGACGCGAAAGTCGCTCTAACGATGTCTTTCTCAACAGCAGAAACCATTTGTACCACCGGTTGAATCTACAGGCATGAATCAAGAGCTGTCCCAACAATGTAATGAGAAAGGCCTTGGCCTTCGGAGAGTCAATCGTGAGAGATATTCTCTTCTGGCAACCACACGCCGGACTAATGCTAGATTGTTGGCAGGGTGAACATAGGTAAATCAGTGATAAAGATCGTGAAATTGAACAAGCGAAAGTGGATGTTTACGCTTGGACCAAAAGATACGAGTCCTTGGTGACTCGCCGCGAAAGCTCAGCCTACGTCCAACTAGTCTTCCATTGCGAGATAATCTGGATAATCAACAGTATGAGGAAAAGTAAATGACGGCATCGAACTTCTCGATGACTGGTGCACCCTCATCCCGTGACCATGCATGGAGCCAGATCGACTGGCAACAGGCACAGTCACAGGTACGTCGACTTCAAATGTGTATCGCAAAGGCAGTCGGGACGCAAAAATGGGGCAAGGTGAAAACCTTGCAATGGATGCTGACGCTTTCCTATCACGTTAAGCTTTTAGCGGTAAAACAGGTGTCTCAGAGCTCTGGTGCTAAAACACCAGGCATCGACGGTCTGCTTTGGCGCACGGCTGAGCAGAAAATCTGTACTGCATCATCGTTACAATGCTTAAGGCTAAAAAGCACAACCTCAGCGGCGCGTTTATATTCTCAAAAAGAACGGCAGCGCCCGCTCGGCATTCCAACCCTGTTCGACAGAGCCATGCAGGCACTTCATCTGCTGGCTCTGGAACCGGTGGCGGAAACAACAGCGCACAAAAACTCGTATGGGTTTTGACCTAAGCGCAGTGCTGCGGACGCTATTGGACAATGCTTCAACTGCTTATCGAGAAAGCTATCTGCACAATGGGTTCTTAAAGGTGATATAAAAGCGTGTTTCGATGAAATGGATTATCACTGGTTGATGGAGCATATCTGTACAGATAAGCGCCTTCTATATCAATGGTTAGCAGCGGGATACACTGAGCAAGCAAGCTTCTACGATCAGTTGCCAAGCAATATTGGGGTAAGTGTTTCAGTAGATAGCTTACTGTCCGATTAGCTAATAGTCGCTCTGACATCGACCGCACAGAAAAAAACTGAGAAACTGCGCAAGTGTTTACACGATAGCCTAAATATGTGAAAACACAGTACCCTAAATGCTGGAAATCGCGTATGCCTAATTATGGGAATACGCGATTACCTAATTACTGGCCGCAACAATGTCAGTACAAGCCGAAAAACCAGCTAATTCTCGTTTAGCTTTACTAAGAGCGGCCAGTCTTTCCCAGGCCAATAACGCTTTTTCCGCTTACATTACTTGAGGGATGTGAGAGAACCCCCTCGTTGGTAGCACCGGGACCAATGGAAATAGTTACCGCCATGGTCTTACATAACGCAACCAGTAGGCACGATTCAGGTGAGAATTTGCGCCGAATTACATCATACTATGGTTCATTACCGCCAATAGCCGGAATCAGTTTTCCGTATCTATAAGCTAAACTCGATTGCCATGCATAAAAAAAGCCCCGCTGCATGCACCGGGGCTTTCTCTAACGGCAGAACCTGAACCAGCTGACAATAGTTAATCGATCTTCGGCAACAACTCGTCCAGTGACTTTTTAGCATCTCCGTAGAACATGCGCGTGTTGTCCTTGAAGAATAGCGGATTCTCAATGCCCGAATATCCCGCACCCTGCCCGCGCTTGGACACGAACACTTGCTTGGCTTTCCAGCACTCCAGAACCGGCATGCCAGCAATTGGGCTGTTGGGATCATCCTGTGCCGAAGGATTCACGATATCGTTGGAACCGATAACAATGGCAACGTCGGTATCAGGGAAATCATCGTTGATCTCGTCCATTTCCATCACGATATCGTAAGGCACTTTCGCTTCAGCCAGAAGCACATTCATATGCCCTGGCAACCGTCCTGCAACCGGGTGTATCGCGAAGCGCACAGTTTTGCCTTTAGCACGCAGCTTGCGCACAAGCTCCGACACCGCCTGCTGCGCCTGCGCCACCGCCATACCGTAACCCGGAATGATAATGACGCTGTCCGCGTCATTCAGCGCTGTCGCTACACCATCGGCATCGATGGCAATCTGCTCGCCTTCAACGGCCATCTGCTCGCCCTGTGGGCCACCAAAGCCGCCCAGGATAACGCTGACGAAGGAGCGATTCATCGCTTTACACATGATGTAAGAGAGGATTGCTCCGGAAGAACCAACCAACGCACCTACAACGATCAACAGGTCATTGCCGAGCGAAAATCCAATCGCCGCTGCAGCCCAGCCGGAGTAACTGTTCAACATGGACACAACCACCGGCATATCCGCACCACCGATACCCATGATCAGGTGATAGCCGATGAACAGGCCCGCAAGGGTCAGCAGGACAAGCGCCCAGGACCCGCTACCACTCATATACATGATCAGTAAGAGCAGGGACAGTGCCGCTGCGCCTGCGTTCAGGAAGTGACCGCCAGGCAGTTTCTTCGCGCCCGTATCTACCTTGAAAGGCAGCAACGAAGAAGCACCAGCAAGTTTGGCATAGGCGATAACCGAGCCGGTGAAGGTCACCGCACCGATCCAGATGCCCAGTACCAGCTCGACCCGCAGGATGCTGATTTCAACGCTGGATTTTTTAGCAATCAACTGTCCAAAAGCACTCAGGCCGTCGTAGGCCTCTTTTGGCAGCCCAACGGCAGTTATCCCATCGGCACCAACCAGCCCCATGACCTGACCATTGTCTGCGTAGATAGCGCTTATGGCGTTGATCATCAGATCTGCGTTAAAGCCAACAAAGACCGCAGCCAGACCCACCATCGAATGCATGATTGCCACCAGTTCGGGCATTTGCGTCATCTCGACTCTGGTAGCCAGTTGATACCCGACCAAACCGCCAAGTGCGATCAGGATGATCGAGAACACCCACAGGCCAGAACCCGGCCCGACTAGTGTTGCGAAGATGGCAAGCGACATACCCGCGATGCCATACCAGACCGCGCGTTTGGCGCTCTCCTGCCCCGAAAGGCCACCCAGAGATAGAATAAAAAGGATACCTGCGACGACATAGGCCGCTATTGTGAATGCGTTTTCCATTGCTCGGCCCCTTTTAAGATTTCTGGAACATGGCGAGCATACGCCGTGTCACGAGGAAGCCACCAAAGATGTTGATAGCCGCCATGAAGATACCCAGTGCCGCCAGCACCGTGATCAGCGTACTTGATGATCCAATCTGGATCAAAGCTCCCAGTATGATAATTGAGGAAATCGCGTTAGTCACAGCCATTAACGGTGTGTGCAGTGAATGCGCGACGTTCCAGATAACCTGAAAGCCGATGAAGACCGACAGAACGAACACGATAAAATGCTGCATAAAGCTCGCGGGCATCCCCGGAATCAGACCAACGCCAAGGATAAGGGCTGCACCAATTGCCAGCAAACCGACCTGATTTTTCGTCTCTTTCTTGAATGCTGCCACCTCCTGCGCGCGTTTCTCCTCCGCGGTAAGCTCCTTTGGCTTCTCCCTCTTGGGTGCGGCGGCTATCGCTGCTACTTTGGGTGGCGGTGGCGGGAAAGTGATCTCGCCTTGATGGGTCGCTGTCGCACCGCGGATGACATCGTCTTCCATGTTATGGACCGGTGTGCCGTCTTTCTCAGGCGTCAGATCCGTCACCAGATGGCGAATGTTTGTAGAATAAAGCGTTGAGGACTGAGCGGCCATACGACTTGGGAAGTCGGTATAACCAATGATGGTCACGCCGTTATCCGTGACGATCTTTTTGTCCATCACGGTCAGCTTGCAGTTACCGCCACGCTCTGCCGCAAGGTCAATGATGACCGAACCCGGCTTCATCGCCTCGACCATGTCTGTGGTCCAGAGCTCCGGCGCATCGCGGCCCGGGATTAATGCTGTGGTAATAAGGATATCGATATCAGGCGCGATTTCGCGAAATTTGGCCAGTTGTGCTGCCGCAAATTCGGGCGATGATACCGCCGCATAGCCGCCTGTGGCCGACCCGTCCTGCTGTTCTTCTTCAAAATCAAGGAAGACAAACTCAGCGCCCATCGATTCTACCTGTTCGGCCACCTCAGGGCGCACGTCAAAGGCGTAGGTTATCGCCCCAAGTGATGTCGCTGTGCCGATTGCGGCGAGACCTGCCACACCTGCACCGACGACCAGAACCTTCGCTGGCGGGACCTTACCCGCAGCGGTGACCTGGCCGGTAAAAAAACGGCCAAAGTTGTTGCCCGCCTCGATAACGGCGCGGTAGCCCGCGATATTCGCCATTGACGACAGCGCATCCATTTTCTGAGCACGGCTGATGCGCGGCACCATATCCATCGCAATCACACTGGCACCCTGGCTGTTGACCGCCTCCATCAAATCCTTGTTTTGCGCAGGATAGAAGAACGATATCAGCGTCTGTTCGTTGCGCAACAGGTTGATTTCTTCAGTCGATGGCGGACGCACTTTAGCCACGATGTCAGCGCTACCGTACAGTGCTGCCGCGTTCTCTACGACCGTTACACCTGCGTCTTTATAGGTGGTATCGGAGAAGCCAGCGGCGGCCCCGGCATCGGTTTCGATCACGCAATCGTAGCCCAGCTTTTGCAAATCCCTGGCCGATGCCGGTGTCATTGCGACCCGATTTTCGCCCTCGAACGTCTCTTTCGGTGTACCGATCTTCACTAACTATCCCCCATTATTATTCTTGCCGTTCAACTCCGCATTATAGGCGCAAGAGTATTTCACAAGGACGCAGGAACGGAAACATTTCAAATGTCAGGCCCAACTCATCACGTCCGGCATCGCATCTTCGCCCACTCGTGGTTGAAACGCACGACCGATTGTACAGACTGCGCGTTGATATTCAAATAATCGTCGCGTGAAGTACTACTGGGCGCCCAGCTCACTGCGCTTATGGGCAGCGGGACCACGGCCACGTGTCCTGCTGGACTAGGCCGTGCGGTAGTCCAGGCGCTTCAATAATAGCCAATGATCATTCATACATTTCGACTGTGCAATCGGATTCGCCCTATACATTGTATTAAGTTACCCGGATCACCCGACGGATCAGCCATGGCTTCCTTGTGACAAAGCACCTAATACATAGGTGGTGATTTCTTGTTTGTCTCGATCGCACGATCGATATCGCTGTTGCAATTATCCACTGGTGATGGGTATGGTATTGGGTATCGTTAACCGTACGATCTCAACGCAGGCACCAGCGTTTAAGCGTATCAGGCTTACACGTCTTTCGCGAAGTTGAGCTATCGGTCACATACGGATCTGTGATCACCCACGGGAGAGGTTGCCTGGGGTGACTCGACCAGTCGCTGATAGCTCCTTCGCAACCATCAAGAAGGATTGGACTCCGAAACTTGAGTTAATTTGATTCACGGCCTATGGCTCATCGGAGAGGCCGAGATCTGTAAGATTCGTCGCGTTTGGAGAAATCAGCGGCAACTTCGTGAACACTCGCCTGCATCCATCTACAGCGTTCAAAGTATGGCGATGGGGGGGGCTGTGGATCAACCCATCGCCGGGCTAATAAAGACTTACAGCGACTAGTGGTACAGTCGGTGTGAAGGGCTCATTTTTACATTTATGGCAAATAGCCGTGGATTAACACCGGCACTGAAGACAAAGAACTCCGGTTTGCGCAGCAAGGTCGTATAGAAGCAAAAAACCTCGCAAAAGCGATTGTTTCCCTGCGGGGTGTGGATTTGCATAGCGCGGTTTGCCTGTTGATGTCTGGACGGCGGGTCTTGAATAGTTCAGTAGAACGAGTACCACGTGTTACAGACTGACTGATGGACACATCAGCAGACCTTGCAGCTTCTGTCACCTTTCAGCGGACAAATCAGTCGATGTAGATATCCGGCAGCTATACCAGCATCCCCGAGTGCATCCCAAAGGTCGTAACAACGGCTCTTTAGCAGGAATAAACTTAAGCGTGTTGACATCGCAGATAATACCTAAACCATTCCTAATGGTACGAGCATTAAAGAATATTTATATCGCATTAATGCCAATGCGCAACCCTTGCACAATGGATGTAGATCAGGCTGCTGATGGTCTATTGTAATTTTCCCCGGAGTGGTATATCCCCATCATTAAAAAGCAGTGATACCGTTTTGTTTGAGGAATGGGTAAATAGGGATGTTGTGCATATTAAATTACTGCAGCGCGTCTGGTCCGGGTGAGATAGCCACGCCTGTTATCGTTGTTGTCTTACCTTGATTGTCGCTGCATACACAAAGCTGTACCTTGCCTCACCAGTTATTGCATATAGATAAAGCAGCGCACCGGCCCGGCAGCACATTGTCGATATTGTAGTCCGACAGTGCATAAGCTTTAAGTTTGCCATAGGCACTCACTTGAGGATTAAGATTCCATTTCTGGGAACCTGATCAGCATCTGTAAATGCTTTATCGAAACACAACGTAGGCAATGATGCACCAACGAGTCAACCATGGAAATACGAGCGTCTATTGCGTCCAGTAAATCGTGGGTAGTGATCTGTTCACTTCGCAATCGGGTGACTATCTCGCTCGCAATGCCCGCTATCAGCTCAGCCAAGCTGCGTTTAAATCCTACTGCCCCATCATTTGGAATGCCTGTTGAATAGGAACATGTCATAACACTGAATGATTTATTCGCACATTCGTTTGTTTGTCGAACAGATGAATGCGATCACAGGCAATGGTAAAATCAAGTAGTTGGCCGATATTCACAGGAAAGTCAGCTGGAATCCGCGCCGAAAATTCCTGCGCATCCAGAGAACTCAGGATCGTTGTGTCAGAACCGGTCGGTTCAATAAGATCGACAGCGCAACTTAATTGGTTAGCGCCCTGGCCTAACAAAAGATGCTCCGGACGAATGCCCACCAGAACTTCATCGCCAGATTCGCCGCGTTTTATGGGTCCTATTGACAGTCGAGTGTTACCAATAGTTACCGCTAGTTGAGCGCCATCATCTATCAAAACACCGCTGAAAATATTCATCTGCGGTGAGCCGATAAATTCTGCCACGAATCGATTGCACGGTTCGCTGTAGATATCGATGGGACGCCCTTGTTGCTCGATCCGTCCATCTTTTAAGATCACTATACGGTCAGCTAACGTCATCGCCTCGACTTGGTCATGT
>JBGCEH010000090.1:0-33633 GCA_045106195.1 Granulosicoccus sp. | reverse complement strand
ACTGATTTCTCCTGTCTACCGCCCACGGTTGTATTCAGTGCAGAATGCGACCCACTAAACGATGACGGTCAGCAATACTGCGACTTTCTACAACAGGCAGGCGGCTCGGCTCACTGGATCAACGAGCAGGGCCTGGTACATGGGTATTTGCGTGCGCGGCACAGTGTCCAGCGTGCGACAAAGAGTTTCGATCGCATTGTGCATGCTATTGACTCGCTAGCTGCCAGACGTTGGCCTTACTAACCTGACTGGCACAGACTCACGAGAGTTCTCTGTCAATCACGTCTTAATACTCTGCTTCAAACACCTCTTCCATCCCCACACACGCCAGAGGTCGCGATAGGAATGCCGGTTACCCGGCACCCCTCGCGCAGATCCCGGCGGGCGCTGCTAACGCACCGGGCTACGCCCTGCGCTGCTGAACCGGAGAACTACACGTGTCTCAGGTTGATTGTCGCTGGATAAGTGAACTAGAACTTGCCGTTTTGGTTTTTCCAGTCAGCTTCATTTGGAATTGTCTGAATCACGTCCCAGTGTTCAACTATCAAGCCGTTGTCCAGACGGAAGAGATCATAAAATGCCACGTGATCGCCCTTACCGAATTTACCCTCACTCATAGTCAAAACAAAGTTACCTTCACCCAATACTTTATGCAGGGTGTCATACTGCATGACTAAACCGTTGTCTGCAAAATACTGAAGAGCAGCGCCCAGGCCATCAAGACCATCTGCAACTGCTGAGTTGTGTTGCAGGTAAGTTTCCGTACTGACGTATTCTGTAATTTTGTCAGGGTTTGCCCCCATAAGAATATCGTTTACAAACGCCTCAACAATAGCTTTGTTGCTATCTGTTAATTCAAGATCTTCAACCGCTGTGGCCCCGTCGAATTGTGTTCGCCCACTCGGATTCGGTGGAGTAATATCACTCAGGTTGTCCCAATGCTCCACAATCAAGCCATCTTCGAATCGGAATACATCAAACCCCGCCTTGGGGCCGAAAAAATCGTACTCGGTGTGAGCAACCACGTAATCGCCGTCAGCGAAAACCCGATGAACCTTGGCTTTAAATCCTTGTGGAGGTGCATTCTTCATCACCTCTCCGAATCCTGCTAAACCGTCGCCAACATCCAGATTGTGCTGAACATAGTTTTCAGCATTAATGTAGGCAATAGGTGCAGCGTCACCGGTATTGAAACTATCCAATAACTCGCTAACCTTCTTTTTATTTAAATCCATATTGGCTTTGTCCTGTGCGTCTGCCGTGGCAATTCCAGCAATCAGTAACGGTGCTACCACTACCGAAGCTTTGATTATTCTTGAAAATTTCATGGGTCTGCCCCTGTGTTATGACCAGCGCTAATCTAGCACCGGGACAGATCTTGTGATATACAACAATATAGAACAGAGTGTTCTAAACAATAAGATTCTGAAAACGTGTTGCCTCAAGGTTCAAGCATCATGATCGACAACTTAAAATCAATGGCTGTATTCGCTATCGTGGTTGAAGAGAAATCGTTCAGGGGGGCGGCTGCAAGGCTTTCACTATCCCCGTCAGTCATTAGTCATCATGTATCCTTGTTAGAAAAACGGCTGGGGGTGGCATTGATTTATCGCTCTACCCGGGCTTTCTCATTAACTGACGAAGGAAAACGATTTTATAAAAATGCCAAGTCCATGCTTATCGCTGCATCAGACGGCTTAGCAGAATTCTCGGAGTCCAGTGAGCAGCAGCTAACCCAATTGAGGGTAGCCATTCCCGAAATGCTGAGCTCCACTCCCTTGTTCAATGTCATCAACGAATTTGCTCAAAACAACTCGGGTGTCCAGTTGCTTTTAACCTCATCAGATATACCCACCAACCTTGTAAAGGAAACCATAGACGTCGCCATACGTATAGGAAAACTACTAGATTCAGAATTGAAGGCGAAGAAAATTGGGGAAGACCAATTGAGTGTCGTTGCTTCTCCCGGCTACATCAAGACGCATAAAAAACCGAAACATCCGAACGACCTGGCAGACTGGAAACGAATTCGGTTTTCGCCGGTTCCACTGGAAATAGAGCTTCGCAAGGGCTCAAGCTGCATATCACCGGATTGGAATAAGGTGCCTGTCGTCAGCGACTCTGTTCACGTGGTACGCCAATTCGCCTTAGCGGGCATCGGCGTGGAAGGTATACCTGAACAGCTCATTCAAGACGACTTAAAGTCCGGCAGGTTAAAACGGGTTTTACCGGATTGGCAGGGGCCAACTCTGGACATATTTGTGGTCTGGCACAAGAACGTCAGTGCGCGCTCGGTCACACGAGCGTTCATCAACCATATGAGTCAGTAGCAGTAGCCGTTGAATGCTACCGCTACGGGTGTTGGTACTAAACAATTTACGATAAGAGAATTCCGCCATCAATATCGAGCGTTGTACCGGTAACGAAATTGCTTTGAATCAGGAGAATAATTCCCTGCGCGCATTCGTCCGGAGTGCTAGCACGGGCAATCAAATTGTTGCCTGTTAAACAGATGATGGTGGTATCAGTGATTGTCGTGAAGTTCAAGCTGGAACTGATCCTCTTAACCCAACGGATGACTTCAGCGTGGATTAATGCCAAAAGTCACACAAGCAGTCAACACGCAGTCAACACGCAGTAATGAAGCAAGGGATGTTTAGCATCTCCATTTTAAGTCGTGCAGAAATTTTTCTGCACAACTTTTTTGTTTTAGCAATCTGACATAGTACAGTCTCACATGAATGCCACATGCGACTCAGCACTCGAACGAAGAAACATGCTCACATGAATGCCACATGCGGCTCAGCACTCGAACGAAGAAACATGCATCTGCTAAACCGAGCGAACCTGAAGCTGTTAGCCTTGAACAGCCCTATAAAATACCGACTCATGCATGAATACCGAAATTGTGAACATTCACAGGGTCATTGTTTCCGTTTTTACCGCCATATTTCTATCGGGATGTACCGATTCAACAAACTACAGTAGGTTTCAGGCGGTATCAGATACACCAATACCTTTGGCAAAACACATCGGTACGCACACCACTGAACCACTACGCCCCATTGAGCTTCCTCCTATAGACCAACTTAGCTCGCCCATAGTTAACCTAGGCCGATCCCTGTTTCACGATACCCGGTTATCTGGCGACGGTACTATCAGTTGTGCCAGTTGTCATGCCATTCATCAAGGCGGAGATGATGGTCTTGCCGTAGCAACCGGCATACGTGGCTTACAAGGGCCGATCAATTCACCTACCGTGCTAAACAGTGGGCTTAATTTCAGACAATTCTGGAATGGACGCGCACAAACGCTGTCCGACCAAGCAAAAGGCCCTGTTGAAGCAGATGTGGAGATGGGCGCAAAATGGGAGAATGTGATATCACGTCTTGGTGAAGACAATGATCTGCGGTCCGATTTCAAAGCCGTATTCGGCACTGACGAGATAAACCAACAACGGGTAGTAGACGCGATCGCTACCTATGAAAAGACTCTTCTCACTCCTTCACCTTTTGATCGTTACCTGCAAGGCGAAACATTGGCAATCAGCGCTGAAGCGAGAATGGGATACGAGAAGTTCAAGTCCTATGGGTGCATATCGTGCCATCAGGGAAAAAATGTGGGTGGCAACTTATACCAACAATTTGGTGCGTTGCAATCGATTGATATCGATGAGTTTTTAAAGGTCGGTGCTAAACCTGTCATCAAATCAAGAGAAAAGTCGGTCTCCTTGGTGAAAGTGCCATCTCTACGAAATATTGAATTAACAGCACCATATTTCAACCAGGGTAAAATCTCAGATTTAGCATTAGCAGTTCGCATCATGGGGCTTAGCCAGATCGGACTAGAAATACCTGAAAATGACGTTCATTTAATAGTCGAGTTTCTTAAATCACTTACAGGCAACTGGCAAATTCATGCTGAACTGATTCAATGACACTGGAAACCGCACACAACTCGAAACAAATTCCGTTATGAACCAAGAAAAATGGATACACCTCGCGATCATTTTCATTACATTGGTTCTGGTCGCAATGGCAATGTCGAAACCTCGTATTAATACATCGTTCCACTATGACTACGTGGATAACCTGAACCAGGTTCAGACACTGGCAGGTAATCTGGTGAAAGAACACTTGAATACCCGACATGGTCATGTACAGCATTTCGACTTCCTGGAAGCCAGCATGCAATCGCTTGAAAAAGCAGGGACTTTAATGGCATTAACGCCAGAGCATGTCGGTAGCGATTTTGAAAAATATGCTGAAGTTCAAAGTGCTTTGTACCTTGACGAAATCAACCAACTAAGAAGCTGGGTTGAGCTTAGTAAACGAGCTATCGGATTGCTGAACAACTCATACATTGCCTTGAGTGCATCGCTGACCAATTTAGGATCCCGGTTGTTGACCGCCTCGGAAACGCCGGTACGTAGTCTCGCATTCAAACTCAATATAGAGTTGGCACAGTCGCTGAAACGTATGGAAAACATCGATAGCATAAACGCTCTACTTGATCAGCTGGAATCAACAGGACTTTTTGAGGTTAAGACCATCGCTCAAATTAGGTTACACGCCAGTATTACAAACGAATTCCAAAAGCCGCTGGTTGATGTTTCTGAGAATATATACGAATCCGCTCTCTTACTGCACCAACCGAAGGAACTTCTTACCAAGTACAATCAGTTGCATGAGTCCGTAGTTCAGAGGACTATGTGGCAACTATGGTCGACCTACTCACTGGTCGCCCTTCTGCTGGTACTTTGCGTCGTTCAGATGATGGTTAGTAAACGAGCGAAAAAGCACGCAATGGCTGCGAAAGTTGATGCAGAACAATCCAGGCTACACACTGAAGATACTATAAAGCAAATTCGAGCTGCTGTATCAAGTTGTTCAACTGTTCTTGAGAAACTCTCTGACGGAGACTTCTCAACAAGAGTCACAGAGTCCTTTGGAAGTGACTTGAATGTACTTAAGGAAGCCGTCAATGGCACTGCCGACAGTGTTCAGTTCACGATGCAACAGCTAGAGAATGTCATGGGAGCAATGCAGAACGGTGACTTCAACGCTACCATTGATTCCAAAGTTAAGGGAAGGTTTAGGCAAACAGTAGAAAACACAAATACAACGTTACACTCCACGATGGGACATATCTGTAAGGTTATGGAATCAATGCGAAATGGTAGTTTCTCAAGTCGAATAGATGCCCAGTTACCAGGAAGTTTCGATGACCTTAAGAAGTCTGTTAACGAATCATTATGTTTTCTCGATAAATCGTTCAAAGAAATCAGTAAAGTTCTGGAAGCGCAAGAAAACGGAAACTTTGCGCTGCGTGTCGATGGAGACTGGCCAGGTGATGTGGATCAATTAGGTAAATCGATCAACCGCTCCGCAGATCAGATCGGAGTGGTTGTATCCAACATTCAGCAGCTGTCAAAAGCCCTTACGCAAACCTCTTTAAAAATGCTCGCTAATGCAGATGCCTTGAAAACTCAGTCAGCTTCTCAGGCTCATTCTATGCAGGAAGCGTTGGGATCCTCAAGTACTGTCTGTGAGCTCGTCAACAATAATATGGAATCAACCAGACTTGCTTTGGAACTTGTTACGCAATCGGGAAATGATGCTCGCGACTGTCGGTCTAAGTCCATAAACGCAACCGAGGCAATGCAGGAAATCACATTAAAAACATCAGAAATCGCCACAAAGATTCGTTCAATAGAAACGATTGCGTCCAAGACAAATTTACTTGCGCTCAACGCCACAGTAGAAGCTGCGAGGGCTAATGAACACGGTAAAGGCTTCTCTGTTGTTGCTGGAGAGGTTAAGGCGTTAGCCAAACTCTCATCAGAAGCTTCAGCAACAATCGACGATATCATTCAGGCCACACACGCGAAAGTGCATCACGGCTCAGTTCTCGCCACGGATACGTCACAGGCGCTACAGAAAATCAGTACTTGTATAGAAGATGTACAGGATATTTCAACAAAAGTTTCAACGACTTCGCAAGAACAGCTGGAAACTATCGAGCAGATGACCGAGAAAGTAACAGCGGCCCACGCGCTTGCCGATACCAACAGGGATATGGCTGACGCTTCACAGCAATCCTCCCGTGAACTTGACGAGCTTGCACAGGATATGAACAAAATGGTCGAACACTTTGTCGTCAGTAACCCAATACAACCTCCGATCCTGAAGCATGCTAGTTGACCTGCTTCCACTAACTGTTTGACGCAGCGGGTCTCCCATTCACACCGGCAGACATCCGCTGTTTCCCCGATAGGGATTCGGCCCGAATCGAAATCATGGCGTTTAACTTGGCCTCGCTGTATGGCGCGGAAATAAACGAGTCCCCACAGGCCTGCTGGAAACGGGAAATGTCTCCAAGCTTGGCCAGCTTCAGCGCTTGCTAGGTTAGCCGAACCTCACCGCTGGTACCACGGCGCGGAGTCACTAACTCTACCCCTGCTGGAGCTACCGCATCAGCGGTTGGAACTGGAGCTGCATAGCGAACACCATTCTGCACACTGGCAGTCAGCAAATCATTGAGCCAACGCCGTGCCGTTCGTCGAGCCAGCAGGTCGTCTATCGACAATCCTTCGGTAGAGGATTGGATGCTGTCGATTATTTCCTCGACCGTTGGCATGGGTTGTGTTCCACTGTGACCATATGGCGCGATTTAGCTGCGAGGCTGAATACGGCGAGCGATCGCGGATTGATGACCAGATTGATAGAGGCTGAATAGTCTTTGTGATTTTTGTGTTTTCAGTGGGGTATGGTTGAGCACGGTCATGCATTTGCCGTAGTTGTTACTGGCTGATGTGTTGAATTTGTTAATACGGTGGAGTGCCAAACATACTGAAAACCTACGTGCTGGCACCCTAGTCGGGTGTCAACGCGTTGCCCGGTATCTGGAGCGTCGGGGGCGCCCGGCCAGGGCAATGGCTGCGCGGTGGTGATTGGTCCGGAGCCAGATGTGTGATTAAAAAGCTCTTCGTATACCTGATACGCTTCGCTTTTCTGCCTTGTTCTGACTACGCTGGGAACAACGTGTCTGTCACCGACATGCCAAACGACTCACTAAAAATAAAAAAGCCCGGTAAACCGGGCTTAATTTAAATCAATTGACGTGGTTACCCACACCCACTATGCCATGTTGTTGGCTACAACATTTTTTCTTTTACGTCCTGCAACACCAGCCCCAACCAGACCTATGCCCAAAAGCAACAGTGAAGAGGGCTCAGGTACGGATATTGGAGGTTCACCACAATTGGCCGTGCAGGCGTTACCACGGTCACTGCCTTCGCCGTCTTCTCCGGTGCGTTGGAACCGAACGAATTGATCGACAATCACACCCAGCGACGTAGAAGTGCCGGAGAGTGAAAAGGTAAATACGCCGGTATTGCCGACAGCTATTCCACCGTTGGGGAATCCGTTCGTTAGAGCTCCATTGTTGGCTGAAGAAACGCCAAACTCAAAAGTTCCGCCGCCCGCACCGCCAACAGTCTGATTTGTTGTGAATTCCCAGCGACCATTATTTTCAGTACCCGTAACCGATACCAAGCCAAAGATATCACTCATGGTATTGAAGCCGAATGTGGTTATTCGTGCATCGAAATTCGAGTTATTGGTAATTGATATCGTGTCAACCGTTTCGGTCCATTCGGCGCGGTTGTTCTCCGGGTCGTTGACCCCGATGATCGGGATGGCCCACGCCTGTGCGGCTAGCAGGGACGCTGATACTGCTAGTAGTGCTAATCGTTTTTTCATAGTTTTGCTCCTAAAGAATCGTGACTGATGCAAGTAGTGGGCCACTTTTCTAACTCATTGTTTTAATGAATAAATATTGCTTAATATGGGTAAGTGACCCCAAATATGTAAATTTTTTCGACAGTCGAAGTTCACTCGGAAATGAGCTTTCGAGAGAATTCGCTGGAGAGGGTAATAAGCGTGGTTTTGTGACGTCGATGTGGGACGCTGTTTGATTACGACTCAAGCTCAGCCGCTTCTTGTTGCTACCGCGCTATGAGTGGTGTCGATGAGCTTATTGGTAATGACGTAAGCCATTCAGCGCTACGGCTGCGCTAGTGATAGCCTGAGTTTTTCCTGTAAACGACGGTGAAAATAGGTGCAGAGTCGATGACACAGGATGTGTAAACTATTTCGACAGTCCCGTATCGCTCTGGCATCAGCTTTCGACAGATGTTGAGTAGACATGAAATCAACGGATAACGGCCTGGCGACTCGCTGAATGTCGATGCTCCAGAGCGTCTGATTGCCTGTTTCAAGTGAAACTGGCATAAAATGCATTATGGTTCACGAAAACTATGTAAACAATTCCGACAGGTGTCCACTCGCTGCGGAAAGCGCTGGTAAAGGTTTTACCCCTGGTAAAAAACGCTAAGGTAAGACGACACTCTCATCGGTGTCATTCTCATCAGGTTGTGGTGGCAATGGTGAGAACTGTCCCACCCTTTTTTCCTTTGCAGCGGCCATCGCCTCGCTAACTTCGTCCCGTTGAAAAAAACCGGCGTTCCATAAACCCACATAATCCAATGTGTCGGCGACGGTATGGTCACGCGCGTGCAGAATCATTCTTTTGCATCCATACACGGCAAGAGGTGCTTTGCTGGCAATCGTTGCTGCGATGTCCAGTACGCTGCTGAGCATTTGTTCGTGGGTGTCGTAAACCGAGTTGATCAGGCCATGCTCTTTTGCTTCAGCCGCTGGCATTGTTCGCCCGGTGTAGGCCAGTTCACGAACCAGCCCGTCCGGTATCAGTTTACACAGGCGCGGAAATGTACCGACATCGGCAGTCATCGCAAGGTTGGTTTCATAGACAGTAAAGAATGCATCAGCGGTTGCGTATCTCATATCACAGGCGGTACACAGATCAACTCCACCCCCTATGCAGCCGCCTTGTATCGCGGCAAGCACCGGCACACGGGATGTCTCCAGACAACTGAATGTGCCCTGCAGACGTTTTACGGTGTCATAAAAACGTGCTGCTCGCTGCCGTTCCTGCATGTTGTCTACAGCCGTCTGGCTCGGCGCACCAAATACAGATACATCCATACCAGAAGAAAAGTGCGGTCCTGTAGAGGAGAGCACGATGACGCGTACCTGCCCACTTTGATCCAGTTCCCGAATCAGGGCAGGTAGCTCAGTCCAGAACGCAGGAATCATACTATTGCGTTTCTCAGGCCGGGAAAGGGTGATATGGGCAACGTGTTGTTGTACGTCGACAGTAAAACACTCATACGTCATGATCGTTTACCCACGCTAGAACGTCGTTGAACAATCTGACTGTTATAGGCAAGAGTACACAGAGCCTGCTATTGACAGTCCGGTTTATAAAATCGGTATTACGCAGCATCTCGTTACACCAGAAAAAAGAGAGAGTCATTGATCCTGTTGATTGTGTTTGTTTTGCCTGTCGCCGCCGGCCGCGACCAGACTGCTATCGGCGACAGGCAAGTGTTATTTGACCTGGCCAACCAGCTTCCAGCTACCGCCTTCGATCTTCGAGATAAAGATTTCTTCAGCTGCAATGTGATCATCAGGGCCCATCTGAACCGTGTTGCCCAGAATCTTGTCGTCATACTGAAGACCTTCCATCGCTTGCACAAACGAATCTGTCGTCAGATCCTTGCCGGCACTTTCAAGCGCGCGGACCAGTCTTTCAGCAGAAGCGCGACCGATTAGAGCACCGGTACCCGGAAATTCCTCGCCGGTTGCCGTCGTGTAGGACGTAATCCAGTCAGCCACTTCCGGCTCGTCTGCTCGTGCTTCCAGATCCTGCCAGCCAGCGCCTGCATAAAAGCCATCGGTCACGCCGCCCGGAACCTTGGCAATAGCGGTATGGAATGAAGCGAATGAACCGACGAAACTGACGTTGTCCCAACCAATTTTCTTGGCGCTGGCCACAGCGGTGATCACGCCACGAACAGATAAAGCCACTGCAACCAAATCACAATTGGCATTTTTTAGCCTGGTCAGCGAACCGACGTAATCAGTTTCGTCCGGCTTGTGGGTGGTTTCCCCGCCATAGGTGAGGCCCAGCTCTTCTGTCATGTCGACAGCCGCGGCCTGAATTTCTTTACCAAAGTCGCTCGGGATATACATTGAGCAGATGGTTTTGGCACTTTTTTCATTTGCCAGATGGTTGATGGTTGCCTTGACGCCATCGTAGTAACTGGCAAAGGCCGTAAATTTGTACTTCATCGGGTCCTGCAACATCTGGCGGGCTCCGGTCATAGGATCAATGTTGGGAATGCCCTTGGCGTCCAGCAACTTGAATGCAGCGATATTGTGCGGTGTACCTAACGACATCAGCATCGCGAAAATCTTGTCGCGATTAACCAGCTTGTTGGTCGCCTGAACCGCTTTGGGTACCTGGTAGCCGTGATCTTCCACAACCAGTCGAATCTTGCGTCCATGCACACCGCCAGTGGCGTTGACCTCGTCCAGATACAACTGGGCGGCTTTGATCGCTGGTGCGCCAAAAGCGGCAAACGGCCCGGATAAGTCATTGGCGCTGCCGATCACCACTTCGGTGTCTGTGACTCCCTGATTGGCTGTTGCCGGTGCTGTTATGAGTGCGAGTACTGCCGCGAGGGCAAGACGTGTCTTCATGCTGGTTCTCTCCTTCGTTTTATCGTTGTTGAATCAGTACATTTGATTGATCAACGCCTCATGACGAATTTCAACCACATTACGTTTCAGTTTCATCGTCGGTGTCAATTCTTCATCTTCAGCGGTCAGCAGTATGTCGATCAGGCGAAAATCCTTGAGCTGCTCTACTCGTGCGAATGCCTTGTTGACCTCTGCCACTGCATCGCCGATCAGGTTTCTGACTTCGGGTGCTGCGCAAAGTGATGCAAAATCCGAGAACGGTACTTGCGTATCCTGAGCAAATTTTTCCACGTTTTCCTGGTCAATCATGATCAGGCAGCTCAGGTACTTTCGCTTGTCGCCGATGACGACGGCATCAGCGATGTAGGGTGAAAACTTCAGGCGACTTTCAATTTCCGCCGGAGTGATGTTTTTGCCGCCTGCCGTAATAATGATATCTTTGATGCGACCTGTGATCGTAATGGTGCCTGTGTCATTAATGCTTGCGACATCACCTGTATGCAACCAGCCACCACGAATGGTCTCTGCCGTTTTGTCCGGCATATTCCAGTAGCCTTTGAATACTCCGGGGCCTTTGACCAGCAACTCACCGGCTTCATCAATGCGGACTTCGGTACCCTTGAGTGCCTTGCCAACTGAGCCAATGATGTTGCCTTCCAGCGTATTGCACGAGACAACGCCGGTTGTTTCGGTCGCGCCGTAACCCTCAAGCACCGGCACCCCAATCGCGCTGAACCAGCGTAGCAGCTCGGGGCTGATCGGCGCAGCGCCAGAGACGCCGCGTCGCATGCGGTCCATGCCAAGCATTCGCCGCAGGTTGGACAGCACAACGAAATCCCAGAAGGTGTATCTGAACGCAAGCGTTGCCGGCACAGACTGACCTTTCTCTTTCAGCGCTACCCGGGCAACGCCGGTCTTCACGGCCTGATCCAGTGCCCATCGACCCAGGCCAGTGGCCTCAGCCCGACGTATCTGCACCTGCGAATAGAGTTTTTCCCAAAACCTGGGTACCGCTGCGAAGGTGTGTGGCGACACTTCCTGCAGATTCTCAACGACGGTTTCAACGCTTTCGGTAAAGTTTACGGTCAAACCGCAAGCCAGTTGACTCATCACTGACAGCAGTCGCTCATAAATGTGACACAGCGGCAGAAAGCACAGTTGCTCATCACTTGGCCGGGTCTGTAACAGCGGTACCGTGTTCATCATCTGATAGAGCATATTACGGTGCGTCACCATCGCCCCCTTGGGCCGGCCAGTTGTCCCTGATGTGTAAATCAGAATAGCTGTGTCATCAGGTTTTGCTCCCTCGATAGTGCGTTCGAACAGGTCTTTGTCAGCCTTGGCCTGCTGCTCGCCAAGAGCGATCAGATCGTCCAGGAAAATCACTCGCTCATGGTTGAACTCGCGCAGCCCGTCACGTTCAAAAACGATGATTTTTTGCAAGCCTGGCACCTGATCAGCGATTGCCAGGTACTTATCGAGCTGCTCATCGTTTTCAACAAACAGAAATGGCGAATCACTGTCATTGATAAGGTAGGCAAGTTGTTCGGCGGCGTCGGTGGTATAGATGCCGTTGGTGATGCCGCCGGCTGCGATGATGGCCATGTCGCAGTACAGCCATTCCTTGCGGTCTTCGGCAAGCAGCGATACCGGCTGCCCGCGTTTCAGGCCAAGGCTCAGCAGCCCCAGGCCGATTAATCTGGCGTTATCGTAGTAGTCCTGCCAGGTGAATGATTGCCAGATACCCCGATCTTTTTCGCGATGCGCCACCTGGTCTGACAACTGTTGGCAGCGCTGGCGAAAGAGTGCCGGTACGGTACTGCAGCCCTCTATTTCCAGCAACTGATCAGGACCAATCGCCTGAACGTCTTTTTGTTCAGATAGATTACTCATCCATCACCGCCAGGTTTTCTTGCGTTTCCAGCGCTTCTGGCCGCGCTGGGTATCGCCGCTTGCGCCAAGATAGAACTCCTGAATATCCGTGGATGCCAGTAGACTCTGTGACGTCCCGGACATCACAATCCGTCCTATCTCGAGTACATAACCATAGTGCGCCGCCTTTAGCGCAACCATCGCGTTCTGTTCTACCAACAGCATCGTGACGCCTTGCTCCTGGTTCAGGCGTTTGATGATGGCGAAAATTTCCTGTACCAGAATAGGTGATAAGCCAAGACTGGGTTCGTCAAGCAGCAGCACTTTGGGCCGCGTCATCAGTCCACGGCCAATCGCTAGCATTTGTTGTTGCCCCCCTGACATCGTGCCGGCCTGCTGGTCGCGTCGTTGTTTCAGGATGGGAAAGTACTGCATCACCATATCGACATCAGCCGCAATCTGCCCCCGGTCACTGCGCGTGTAGGCACCCATCATCAGGTTCTCCTGCACTGTCAGAAACGGGAAAACCTCACGCCCTTCCGGCACATGGGCAATACCGGCACGCACAATATGATCAGGTTCGCGACCGTGAATGTCGTTGCCGGACAGCACGACCTGACCTTTTTCAGGGTCCATCACGCCACTGATTGTCTTGAGCAATGTCGTCTTGCCCGCACCATTCGCGCCCAGAATCGTCACGATCTGACCCTTAGGCACCTCCAGGCTGACGCCACGAACTGCCATGATCGGCCCGTAGAATGTCTCAACGTTTTTAAGTTCGAGGACCGGGGTCTGGCTCATGCTGCGCCCTCGGCGACTGATTCGACGCCCAGGTAGGCGGCAATGACCCCCGGGTCTCGTTGCACTTCTTTCGCTGTGCCCATCGCCAGCGGGCGACCGTCGGCAATGGCCAGCACGCGGTCGGATACCTGAGTTACAAGGCTCATGTCGTGCTCGACCATCAGGATCGTTACGCCCATATCTATTTGCATGTCCTCAATCCAGTAGGCGACATCCTGCGTCTCCTCAACGGATAATCCGGATGCAGGCTCGTCCAGTAAAAGCAGGCGTGGTCCTGAGGCGAGCCCTCGCGCGATCTCCACAACCTTGCGTACGCCGTATGGCAGGCCGGCAATCAGTTTGTCGCGATAGGGCTGCAAATCAAGAAAATCGATGACGGCCTCTGCGCGTTCGCGATGTTCCTTTTCTGCGCGACGGGCCGCAGGCGTAAACAGCACATCCTGAAGTAGATTGGTTTTGCGGCGTGGATGACGTCCGACCAACAGATTATGCAAGACAGTGGAATGCTCGAACAACTCGATATTCTGAAACGTACGGGCAATACCCAGCGGGGAAATCTGGTCAGGACGCATGCTCGTGATGTCTCTGCCATCAAAGGTAATCGTACCGCTGGTCGGTTGGTAGAAGCGGCTGATCAAATTGAAGATGGTTGATTTGCCGGCGCCATTAGGCCCGACAATGGTAAAGACCTCACCCGCCTGAACGTTGAAGCTGATGTCATCAACTGCTTTGATTCCCCCAAAGCTGATCGACAGATTATCGATAGCGAGCAGCGTCACTTCATGCGCTCCGTTTTGAGGTAGGACTTGTGTCGTTTGAACATATCCTTGCGGGCGAGCGGAAATAACTCGAACCAGGTTCTTATCTTCAACCAGCGACCATAGATGCCCAGCGGCTCAATGATGATGATGGCGATGAGCAAGGAGGCGAAAACGGCATAGTCAAGGCCAGGGATCGTGACGTTCCCAAGGCCCATGAAGGATGAAATCTCTTCGCGAATGATCGTAATCACAACTGGCAGCAGGCCGACGATAAGCGCACCGATATAGGCACCGTGAATAGAGCCCAGCCCGCCAACGGTCACCATCAACAGCAACTGAATGGAGATCAGGATCAGGAAGGCTTCGTAGTTGAATGCACCGAGAAAGTGTGCGAGCAGCGCGCCTGCCAGACCGGTAAAGCAACACGACACGCCAAACGCAATTGACTTGTATACCGATACATTGATGCCCATCGCCCGTGCGGAAACTTCACTGTCACGAATGGCGATGAACGCTCTGCCCGTTGGCGTACGCAGCAGGTTTTTGTACAGCAGCGTCACACCGATAACCACCACCAGGCAAAGCCAGTAAAAGTTGTGACCCGCAGTGGCGAAGGATATGGACTGTGCATAGCGATCAAAGTCCATGCCCAGAAAGGTGATGCCGGGTATGTACACCCCCTCAACACCCCCAGTCCAGTGCTCAAGCAAAATGATGACATCCTCGACAATGATGCCAAATGCAAGGGTGGCAATCGCCAGATAAATACCGCTCATACGCAAGGCAGGAATCGCCGCAATAGCGCCAATCAAACCGGAAAACAGCCCAGCCAAAGCAAACGCAATCAGAAAAGGCAGGCCAGCTTCGATAAAGTTGTATTGCAGATAGGCGCCGCACGCCAGAAATGCACCGTGTCCCAGACTCACCTGACCGGTGTGGCCCACCAGCACCATCAGGCCGAGTCCGGCGAGCGTCAGGATCAATACATACGTGAATTCGCCGAGCAGATAGTCGTCGAAATAAAACGGCGCGCAAAAGGCGACCAGTGTGAGCAGGCCATACAACAGCATGTGCCGCCTGTCTTCAAACAGGCGAATGTCCTGATCGTAGTCAGTCTTGAAGTGATAGCGCATACGTCTTCTACTTTGGCCCGGACGATACGTTCGGGCTACACTTTCTTTTGTTTCATCTGAGCGAACAACCCGTTTGGACGAATCACCAGCACAACCAGCATGATGGCGTAAGGCGCGATCTGGCTGACTCCTGACGGTGCAAAGTACTGCGCCATGGGTTCCACGATGCCGATAATGAGCCCTCCGGCGAGTGCACCGGGCAAGCTGCCAAACCCGCCAATCACGGCTGCGGCAAACGCCTTGATTCCCAGCAAGCCTGACGCCGGATCGATAGACCCCTTTGACGCAAACAAAATGCCCGCAGCCGTGGCGGTCAATCCGGCAAGGCCCCAGATGAGTGAGCTGATGCGTTTGACCGGAATTCCCATATAGTAGGCAGCCAGCTGGTTTTGACTTGATGCCTGCATGGCTACTCCCAGCCGGGTGCGTGCAAAGAATACATACAGGCCACCGGTCAGCACGGCGGTTACAAGGATGACAAACACATCGTCATAGCCAAGCACCAGCCCGGCAAACGTTACTGACTTGCCTGCCATCGGTGTCTGCAGCGACTGCGGTTCGTGGCCCCAGATCACACCGGCAATAAAGCGAAGCACAAAGCCAAGTGCAATCGTCAGGATGACAACGGCAAACTGGGGCTGCCCGAACAGCTGGCGAATAACCAGAACTTCAAGCAGGTAGCTTAGTACCACCATGACGGTGATTGCCAGCGCGACCCCTGCTAGAAACGGAAGACCCAGCCAGTCGTCGTTCACGAACGTAAGCGTCATGAATGCACCGAGCATCATCATGTCGCCCTGCGCGAAATTGACAGCTTCTGTAGCCTTGTATATCAACACGAACCCCAGTGCGACGAGTCCGTAGACGCAGCCATTGGCAATGCCGCCGATCAGAAGTTGTGCAAAATCCACAGGGTTGCCCTGTTTGCTGGTTAATTTGAGGGTATCGTATTTCGTGGGGAAGTGAGCGGCCTTTCATGCGGTTTTTGTAAGTGCGTTCGATATTATGTACCGTAATGGCTACATGAGGCACACAGGGAACCACTTAGTCCGAAGATCACTCAACAACACTGATAGAGTTCGTGTGCAAAATGTGGAGTATGCAGAGTTGTTGTTCAGAGGGGTTTGCTTTCAATGACAATCATGAACCGAAAGGCATTGATCCCAGTACAGCACATCCTCAAAGTGGCTCAGCAAAAAATCGACAAATGCTCTGACACGTTGAGAAAGGTGGTGTGTCGGGGGGTAAATAGCGTAGGCGTTTAGATCAGTACGTTGATAATCGTTCAGTACCGGCACTAAAGTACCCAGCTCTATTTCTTTGAAGACAATAAACGATGGCAGTTGCGCAATCCCCAGACTATCCACTGCGGCACTGCGCAAAAATTCACCGCTACTGGTTTGCAGGTACGGTCGAATTATTGTCGTGATAGTTTTACCGTTGGAACTCTGAATATTTCAAACCTCCAACGGAGACTGGGCCGCACTAGCTTAGAACGAGAGGTCAGCCGCCAACGCCTGTTCGGACTACAGACATGGATGGCCCTGCCTGTGGATATCAAGAAGCCAGATCCCGCATTCATGCATCATCCAGCTAATGACCTGCCGACACTAGACAGCGACGGAGTGACTGCTCGCTTGAATGTCGCAGACATGCTCGGCGTTAGTTCGCCTTTGCAAACGTCATCCGCGACCCTGTACGCCGATATCCAGCTTATGGCCGGGGCGTTTTTACCAGTTGATGATTTTTATGATGAACGAGCCCTGTTTACGTTGTCGGGAACAATTGACATCGGTTCTGATAGTTTCAATTCAGGTCAGTCAACCATAATATGGCTTGGTGCCAAGGCAGTAATCAAGGCCAGTAATGAAGTACGATTTATGCTGTTTGGTGGAGATCCTATGGAAGGTCTTCGCTATATGTGGTGGAACTCTGTCGAAGCATGGCAAGTGGTAACGCACTTTTTTGCGATGCTAGCCACGTCAAACTGGGTAACCTATCTGTTGGAGATGTCGCACCAACACCGAAACTGTAGGGCACGATTCCAACGGCTACGCCCACCCCTGAGGAACCTACCGTTGCGCGGATACATGAACTAGCACGGGATGGTTTGAGCAAACCAGGCCACCACACTCTGTTTCCAGTAATTCCTAGAGGTGGGGAGTCCAATTATCTTCTATACGTGATACGTGGAAGGAATACATCAAGAGCCAAAAGCCCCCCGAGCCGGATGATGACTTCGATGTGGTCTATAGCGAGCAGGAATCAGCCGCGTGGCCGATCAATCCGGTTTTCAGCCGTAATCCGAAGCCACCGGCTTTAGCCAGTGGAGCATTGACTCCAGGCTAGGCCGCCAGATCAAGGATATTGCTCCAGTGTCGATGGAAATTGCGTCTGCAATGCGCAGTGCACCATGAGAACGCGTGGGCAGTTACTCAACAGTGCACTGATTGTATAAATCACGGTATGGTAGAAAAATTCTTGGGCGTCTCGAATTTTCTATTGTATCTTTCGTGTATGGCTACGGAAAAATCGGGACTAAAAAGCTCCATTGCACCCGCTGACGAAAGTCTTGAGCGTTTGGGAGGATGGCGCATTTACATGAAGTCACCGGCAGTGTTGGTGGATGGCTCGGCTTCAACAGTTCCCTCACATGTGCGTAAATATCCGCTTGCCACATTGGCCACTGCGTTCCTGCTGGCAAAAATGGGCGATGCCATCGGTGCGCGTAAACGCTTGGATATTCTGGAGTCCACGACTGGCTTGGCATGGCAGGGAGATAGCTCAATTACATCTGACATTGTGCTGGTTGATGCGCATATCAAAGTATATGAGGGCCGCGCCTTGACGGAGGCAGACTCGATGCGGTTGACCCAACTGCTGTCAACTTTACCAGCCGATGATTTTCTTGGACAGGCTCTGACATTCAACCATCTGTCAACAGCAGCATTACACCGTGGTGAATTTGATCGTGCACAAGATCATGCGGAGAATGCCATTCGCTTTTATAGCTTAGGTGGTGCTCAATTTGGCTCGCTGCACATGTATACCCACCTTGGGCAAATTCGTATGATGCGCGGTGACCTGACTGGCGCAACAATCCAGTACGATGAAATGGAATCCTGTTTGGCAGAACTAAACGGTGACCCTCAGGGACTTCGCGCAATCTGTCAGGCTTTGAAATCAGAAGTTGCGTACGAAATGAATGAATTGAAATCCGCGCAATCGTTGTTGGATGAAGCGATAAGCACCATTGAGGATTCGGATGCTTGGCTTGATATATTCGCTGCAACTTATCGTGTGCGTGCACGTTTGGCTTTTGTTAACGGCGGATTGCCTGGTGCATTGACTGAACTTTCTCATGCTGATTCTGCGGCGCGTGATAGAAGAATGCAGCGTCTGGGTCGCCTGATGTGCATCGAACGCATTCGCGCCTTTACGCTAAGTGGAGAGATCGACGCCGCTCTCGAGGAGATGGGCAGTATAGGGTTAGACCCTAACAAATTTGATGCGAGGCAACCAGATAGTGACTGGGGGCTACGTCATGGGACGACTAATGTCACTATCGCCCGCTGGTTAGTGCGTGCGAACCGCCCCAAACGTGCGTTGGACTTTGTCGACTTAGCTGAAGAGGTGGCTATCCGGGGTGGTCAGTTACTTACGTTGGCGAAATTACGAGTGATTCGCGCGCAGGCCTATTGGCGACTAAATGCGCGTCGAGAGGCAACGGGCGCATTGTTGTCTGCGATCCGCTTATTGGACAATCAACCTTTTCGTCGCTTTATTCTGGACGAGGGCCTGGATATTCAGCCGGTTGTTCAGGCTGCCTTGGACCGTGAGTTTGCCAGTGCCCCCATCAGTCCAGCTCAGCGTCGTCGACTGTCTGAATTTACGCACAGTTGGCGTGCAGATTCTTACAATACTGGCGAGGGGTCGCCAGCTGATCATCGTGCGGCGGTGCAAAAAAGATATCTGGAGTTGTTAGCACAGGGCCACTCCAATAAGGAAATAAGCCGGGTGATGGGTGTAACTGTCAACACGGTCAAATACCATCTCAAGCAAATCTTCAATGAAATGCATGTAGACAATCGTGCACGCGCGGTTAGCATGGCAAGAGAAATAGGCATTATTGATTTGTAACTACCCTACTGGGTAGTTGTTCAAATATGTACCGAAGCGCACTCTGACAGGCACTTGTTCTAGCCATATCAGAGGCGCCGGTTTGAACTGGATTCATGTCATCACTCCCATCGTAGCAAAAGGCTTCAGGGAAGCTTCTTTGCCCGCACCAGCAGGATGTAAGGTGACGAATGCACAAATACACCTGGGCCCGGCGTCAATCGAATCCGCCGTGGACGAGGTTCTGGCTGCCCCAGGTGTGGTCAACGCTGCTATTGGCGCTGAGGCTGAAG
Organism: Granulosicoccus sp.; assembly: GCA_045106195.1. Lineage (GTDB taxonomy): Bacteria > Pseudomonadota > Gammaproteobacteria > Granulosicoccales > Granulosicoccaceae > Granulosicoccus. The sequence continues at coordinate 14,026 of JBGCEH010000090.1, read as the reverse complement.
GTGCGCGAGCAGTGATAGTCGACTGCATGCTTGATCCTGGTCTCGATGCCGCCCGCGAGGCTGTATCGATACCCGTTATCGGGTGCGGTGAAGCGGCCATGCTAAGAGCGGGCCGTCAATTTGGCATCGTCACAGTATTGCAACGTCAGGAGCGTGCTTTTCGTGATCTAGCCCGAAAATACGGGCTTGTAGATTTTATGACTGGAACAACTGGTATTGGCATTCCCGTCCTCGCTTTAGAGACTGACAGAATACACGCCATCGAGGCCACTATTGCCGGATCTCGTGAGGCGATCACCAAGGGTGCAGAACTTATTATTTTTGGTTGCACAGGGATGCTTGGGTTTGCTGAAGAAGTTAGCACAGCGTTGAATGGGATCGAGGTAATCGATCCGCTGCCAAATGCAATTTCCACAGCACATGCGGCTGTTCTAAGCGCACAGAAAACAGACAAGTCAGTCTATCCTGATCCTGAGGCCAAGCGTGTTTCAGGCTTTGAACAGTGGACTGAACTTGATGCTTTGATGAAGATTAATGACGATGCCTGACGCCAGGACATCGCGAACTATAGTCTGGTCTCAGCGGCAGTCCAAATGGCTGCTTGTGGTCCCCCTCGTTGCATTCTTTCTTTTGTTTTTTATTATTCCTGTTGGACTGTTGTTTGCCACCTCTTTTAATCCGGCAAAAGTTGGACAAGTAAACCTGATAGCCGATTTCACTTTAGATAATTACATCCGTTTTTTTTCACGTTCCAATTACCTCATGGCTGCTGGGCGATCCATTTTGCTGGCTAGTCTGGTTTCACTGATTACCTTGATTGTTGCGTATCCGATGGCCTTCGTGATAGCGAAAACGCAAAATCCGGCACGCAACACTTTTTTATTGATTCTGGTTTTGGCATCCATGCAACTGGACATGGTCATTCGACTGTACGGGATGATGGTGATTCTTGGTGATAATGGGCTGATCAACCAAGTTCTGCAGGAATCTGGGACAACCGACGGACCAGTGGCATTGATGTATAACTTTCGTGGTGTTGTTTTCGGCCTTGTACAGTTCTCTTTGCCCTTCATGATTCTTACTTTGGTAGGCGTTATAAAAGCGATACCTCCAAGTCTTGAAGAAGCAGCTCGTTCGCTGGGTGCTTCGCGACGTCGGGCCTTTATGCGCGTGATATTACCAGCTTCAATGCCGGGTATTTTGTCCGGCTCACTGCTGGTGTTCGCCTTGTCCATTTCATCGTATATCGTACCAGCACTAATGGGTGGCTTTCGGGTTGGCGTGTTGCCAATACACATATATCAACAGGTGGCCGAAAGCGCACGATTCCAGTTTGGGGCGACGATTGCGGTAATTCTATTTCTCATCAGTGCTACTGCTGTGTACGTGTACATCAAATTTGGAAGTCGGCACTCCGGAGGGCTTGCCTGATGGAGCGGCGCATTCCGATACCCATGCTGATTGTCGCTATTGTCGGATTTTGTTATCTGTTGTTTCCCATCCTTGTTGTTGTGCTGTCAGGTTTGACAAGTGGGGAGTTCCTGACGTTTCCGCCTAAAGGGTTGTCGTTGAGATGGGTCATTGCGTTTCTTCAATCAGATAAATACCTTTCGGCATTTTTCTTTTCGTTCAAGCTTGCACTGATGACCATGATCGTGTCGACTATTCTGGGTACGGCGGTAGCGGTGTTTCTTGCTCGCTCTCATTTTGTCGGACGTGCAGCGCTTCGTGCTTTCTTTCTTTCTCCAGTCGTACTGCCTGGAGTAGTCGTCGGATTTGCACTATATGCGTTTTTTATCACTAGCGGTCTGGGTATCTCGCGCACAATCTGGGGGCTCTGGATCGGGCATATTCTTTATTCAACCCCATACGTTATCGGTACTGTCGGCGCATCTCTAGCGGCGTTTGACGTCTCTTACGAAGAGGCTGCCCGTAGCTTGGGTGCATCGCCACTGCGGGTGTTTCGAAAGGTAACGTTTCCCAATATTTCACAGGGAATTCAAGCTGGATCTATCTTTGCGTTTATTGTCAGTTTTGGGCAGTTCGAGGTCTCATTGTTCTTGTCCGCACCTAATTCAGAACCGCTGCCAATAGCTATGTACAACTCGCTTCGCTATAAGTTCGAACCCGATGCCGCAGCAGCAGGAATTTTTGCTATCACGCTAGTCATCGCGTCGGTTCTACTCACGAACCGACTGGTAAATATCCGTCGCTTGCTCGATCAACGCGACGGTTGACTTTAATCTTCAACTAACGGAGAAACATCTATGAGCATTGAAATAAAACAAGGTAGACGACGTTTTTTGAAAGAAGGACTGACTCTTGGTACAGCGGTATCTGCACCGAATCTATTTTATATTAATCATGCCTGGTCACAGGATGTTGTTTACGATGGCGAAGTATTCGACGCAGGAGGTGCCACTCTTAATATTGGTGAATGGGGTGGGGGCTGGGAAGAGTTTGTGCGAAAAGCACTGACCGATCAATTCGAGAAAGATTTTAACTGTAAAATTAATTGGGACAGCTCGTTTCCATGGTTCCCCAAATTTGTCACGCAGGGTCCTCAAAAACCGGTGTTTGATGTGGCCAACTGGAACCTGCCTAATCTGATGCAGACCAATGCAGCGGGTGACTACTTTCTGAGTACAGAGGAAATAAAGGCAAACGTACCTAACGCTGCCGATTGCTGGGATTTTGCATTTGCCAGCGGCGCCGGTGTGACGTGGGCATATCAGCCTTACGTCTATGCTTATCGAACTGATCGAGGTGATCCTGTTAATAATTTTCGTGACTTCTGGGCACCTCGCTTTGCGAACAAACGAGGAACATATTCCACAGAAAACGGGTTGATGCATGCTTTTTTCATGGCAACAGCACGAGAATGGGGAAGCGATCAGCGTGATATGGATGCAGCGTTCGAGGCATTGGAAGCTGCAATGCCTATGAAGGTGAGTGAATTTACTTTCAATATGTTGTCGCTTCTGGAGCGCGGCGAAGTTGATATTGCTGTGCACATAGAAGGCGAGGCGCTTTCACTTAAACGTAAAGGCGCACCGGTGGATGTGTGGGAGTGGGAAAGCAAACCGATATTGACGCAAACCAAAACAATTAGCCGCTACGCTGATCCGATGCAGAAAAAACTGGCACTTGCGCTGTTAAACCGTACGTTATCACCAGATTTTCTGAAACCATTTGGGGAGGAATTTCTCTGGCGTCCTACCAATAGTAAATCACCTATGCCATCCGCTTTGGCCGATGAAGGTGTTATGAATACTGCGGACGCAGTGTCGGAATATTGGGTTCCGGACTGGGATTTCTTTGTAGAAAACAAAGAGGATATAACCGACAGATTAAATCAGATTTTCGGACTCTGACAATTGTTTTCGAGGGGGGCGTTTCTGCTCCCCCAGAATCCTGACAAGGAAACTTGATGGTCTATGTAGAATTCAGTGGGATCTCTAAATTTTTCGGCAAAGCAATTGCTGTGGCAGATCTTGATTTGAACATTGGGCAGGGAGAGTTTTTTTCCTTGCTAGGTCCTTCTGGCTGTGGAAAGTCTACAACACTGCGTATGCTTGCTGGCTTTGTTAAACCGACGACGGGCAGGATCTGCATCAACGGTCGTGATGTGACCGCGCTCCCACCCGAGGCGCGAGACATAGGGATGGTCTTTCAGAACTATGCCATTTTTCCGCACATGTCCGTGTTCGACAATATTGCATTCGGTTTGGTCGAGCGTAAATTAGCGCGCACTGAAATTAAGCAAAAAGTAGATGCAGCCCTTGCCCAGGTAGGTATGAGCGGATTTGAAGATCGCTACGAGCGCGAATTATCTGGTGGACAGAAACAGCGGGTTGCGCTGGCACGGGTATTGGTCATCGAGCCTGAAATTCTGTTACTGGATGAGCCGCTATCAGCACTTGACAAAAAAATGCGCGAGGAGATGAAGTACTGGATCAAGGATATACAGAAGTCCATTGGAATAACTACCATTTACGTAACGCACGATCAATCTGAAGCATTAACAATGTCGGATCGAATCGCTGTTATGGACCAGGGCCGTGTTCTACAAATCGGTTCACCAGTGGATATTTATGAACAACCGGCTTCGCGATTCATTGCTGAATTTATTGGCGAATCAAATTTAATGAATGGCTTGGTTGACACTCAGGAAGGTGCAATGTGTACAGTTGACCTTGGCTCGATATCCATTCCAGCAAGTGTGTCTAAAAACACAGAAGTGAAAAAAGGGCAGAAGGTTGTCGTGTTGATTCGTCCTGAGATTATTCGTCTACATGCGCTTCATGTCGATGAGAAGCCCATGCTTACAGGGACCGTGTTGCAGTCAATCTACCAGGGCTCTGTGGTACGTTACCGAATTCAAGCTGCTGACCAGGAGTTGATGGTTGAAGTGGCGAATCGACCAGACCTGCCGCGTATTCTCAATAGCGATAAAGTCTCAGCTTATTGGAATGCAAACAGTGCTGTGGTAATACCATGAGAATCGGTGTCGATGTTGGAGGTACCAATACAGACGCTGTCGTCTTAGGTGCCACAGGTGTGCTTGGGTGGTGCAAGACGCTCACGACAAAAGATGTCTATTCCGGTATTGTGTCAGCTATAAATCAAGCCATTGATGATGCCGGTATCAACGCTGCTGAGGTGGACGGCGTGATGATCGGCACGACTCAGTTCACCAACGCGGTAATACAACGCCAGTCATTGATGCCAGTCGGCATATTACGTTTAGCGCTACCAGCTACCTCCGCTATAGCGCCATTGGCCGACTGGCCTGAAGATTTACAAAAAAAGGTAGGGGGCAATGCGCATCTAGTACGTGGAGGCTATGAGTTTGACGGACGTGAAATTGCACCATTGGATGAGATAGCGGTTGCTGAAGCTGCGCGTGCGTTTTATCGTAACGGTATTCGTACAGCCGCTATCACCTGCGTGTTTTCGCCTATGAACGGAGAAATGGAACGGCGTGCAGCAGAGATCCTACAGCACGAGATTCCGGAAGTTGCTGTGTCGCTTTCCTGCGAATTAGGTCAATTCGGTTTGTTGCCAAGAGAGAACTCCACCATCATAAATGCGGCGCTGTCTGATTTGTCCAGTCAGGTGGTGAAAGCCTTTCGCCGAGCCTTGCACGAACTGGGCTTGGATGTACCCTTGTTCATCAGTCAGAATGACGGAACCTTAATGCGTGCTGACGATGTAGAGCGTTATCCGGTTTTGACATTTGCCTCTGGTCCAACTAATTCTATGCGTGGGGCGGCCTATCTGGCAGGAATTCAGGACGCAATGGTCGTTGATATTGGGGGCACAACTTCAGATATTGGTATGTTACGTAACGGCTTTCCACGGCAGTCAACCAACTTTGTCGATGTGGGTGGCGTTAAAACAAACTTTCGTATGCCTGATGTACTGGCAGTTGGTCTGGGAGGGGGGAGCCTTGTTCATAAAGGTGGAGTTAGTGTGGGACCTGAATCAGTCGGGTATGAGCTGACTAGCCGGGCACAGTGTTTTGGTGGAGATACATTAACTGCAACTGATATTGCAGTGGCGGGGGAGTGGGCAGACATAGGTGACCGGTCACTTGTTCGGGTTAACAAAGGCACCGCTGATACGGCACGTGCCACGATGCGCCAATTGCTGGATGTCAGCGTCGAGCGCATGAAGACTGAGGCGGCAGATCTACCCCTTCTGGTCGTTGGAGGGGGGGCGGTGCTGGTAGATTGGCCTGTTAAATCTGTCTCGGAGGTAATGCGTCCGGAGTTCTCGTCTGTTGCCAATGCTGTAGGTGCTGCAATCGCGCAAGTATCAGGCGAGGTTGAGCGTGTGGTGACTCTGGATTCCGCAAACCGGGAAACTGTTTTAGATGATGCCAGACAGGAGGCGAGAAATAAGGCAATCATCGCTGGAGCAACTAGCGGCAGTGTTGAAATCATTGAGATTGAACAAATACCGATAAGCTATTTACCTGGCAATCCAACGCGGTTGCGAATCAAAGCTGTCGGCGATCTGCCTATTTAGGATACGCCATGGAACTAAAGATTGAGGATGTAGATGACTTGTGTACCGGCGCGGCGTTTCTTGGTGCTGGCGGAGGTGGTGATCCGTACATTGGCGGCTTGATGATTAAGCAAGAGTTAGTGTCGGGCAAAACCATTAATATAATTAATCCTGACGACCTGGACGATAGCGCGTTAGTTATACCAACGGCAATGATGGGAGCACCCACTGTTCTCCTTGAAAAAATTCCGTCTGGGGAAGAACCCATCCGAGCTCTTCGTGTGGTTGAAAAGGAATTAGCTTGTCAGGCTGATGCCACTATGCCTACGGAAGTTGGTGGTATAAATTCGACAATACCACTGTATGTCGGCGCTAGATTAGGTATTCCTGTTGTGGACGCGGACGGCCAGGGTCGGGCCTTCCCTGAACTACAAATGGAGACTTTTGCCATTGAAGGTATCTCGGGTTGTCCGCTGGGTATATCCGATGAAAAAGGTGATACCTCACTTGTGATGACCGACGATAACCATCGGATGGAATGGATAGCCAGGGGCATCACAATTCGTTTTGGTGGCACCGCCTATTTTGCAAACTATCCGATGAGCGGAGCCGAAGTAAAACGCAGTGCTGTCAAGCATACTCTGACATTGGCTCGGCAAATTGGTGAGATCATTCATAATTCCCGTCGTCGCAAACAAAACCCGTTTGAGGGGCTTTGCAGCTTTCTGGCAACAACCAGTTATACAGTGTCTCGTGTAATATTTAGTGGAAAAATTGTCGATATAGACAGACGCACCAGTGAAGGATTTACGTTAGGCAAGGTCTCGATCGACAACCCAGGTGGTCGATGCCTCGTCGAGTTTCAGAACGAAAACCTGATTGCGAGTGTTGAGGGAGAGGTATTGGCAATTGTGCCGGATATCATCTCGATCCTCGATGCCGAAACCGCTATGCCAATCACCAATGAGACGTTGCGCTACGGACAAAGAGTGAAAGTCATGGCAGTACGTGTCCCACCGATTATGCGTTCTGATGCAGCGTTGCACCAGTTTGGTCCATCCGCATTTGGAATGTCAGAAACTTACAAGCCGCTTGAGTGACGCGTTAGGTGATTTTGGTTTATTAAAATCACGCATAAATTCTAGTTACGGAAGCCACTATGCTTTGATTGCAAAATGGGTGCGGTATTGACTTTGACTGTATTGATCGCACCTGAAGTATTAATTGCGACCCTAATGCAGTGGATCGATAGAATCGGCAAGAGCCAGCTGAAATGATCCAGGCACTTAACCAACGGGGAATGACGGTATTGGCAATCGAACACGATATGGCATTCGTACAGCAGATAGCACATAGCGTAACGGTTCTACATTTTGGAGAATGTTTCGCTCGTGGTGGCGTTTCTGACATTGTTAACCATTTTGGCGTTAAAGAGATATACTTGGGAACCAGACATGTCAGCCAGTAATCTCGTAACTGTCCAGTCATTGAAAGGTAGTTATGGTGGAACACCAGTACTTCAAGGTATTGATCTGTCAAATGGTTTTGGTCAGATCATCGCAGTCATAGGCCGTAACGGCATGGGTAAAACTACCTTGATGCAAACCTTAGTTGGACTTGTTTCAGCTTCCAGTGGTTCAATTCATTTCGATGGATCAGATATCGTGCTTTTAAGCGCCAATCGTCGCGCGCGCAATGGTATTGGCTAAATACCACAAGCACGTGATGTATTCCCAGACTTAACCGTTACCGAGAACCTAATAGTGGGTGAGCAAGCCCGAAGAAACAAGGCAACTCTGTCTGATTACGATAAGGTCTATGAATTCTTTCCTGTTCTGAAAGACAGGGCGCAGCAGCAAGCTGGTACCTTATCTGGAGGGTAGCAGCAACAGCTTGCTATTGCACGGGCGATGATGAGCAATGCAATCCAAAACTGATGTTGTTCGATGAACCATCAGAAGGTATCCAACCGTCAATCATAAATGACATCGCTCGTCATGTTGACCGTCTTAACCGCGACGAAGGCATCAGCGTTTTGTTAGTTGAGCAGAATCTTGATCTTATAGTCTCTATTGCACATCGCGGTTACGTGCTGGAGAAAGGCAAAGTAGTGGCAGAATTGAAGAAGCAGGATATTCGCGATGAAAGTATTGTGCGAAAATACCTCGCGCTTTAACGCTATATTTCATTCGTCGCTCAGAATAATCTTTAGAGCATTTTACTTTCAGTGAGCAACATGTTTTACATGAATATAGTCGTTGTAGACTAGAGCACAATTGAAGATCAGCTTCAGCTAGACGTCCGCTCCGAATTGACTCGTGCTGCCTACGTGTTAATGGACAAACCCACGCCACAGAGAACACCTTCCACGCTAATTCGAGAATGCCCCTGATGCAGTGTTGTGCAAGAGTCTATCGCCTGCCTATGAATGCGCCTGATGATGTATCGGCTTTTCGAGATCTACAACCAGAAGGTACGCTAGCGCCGCAATAAATTGTCGCTATCTTAGGTAAGACCGAAGTTAATTTTACGCCAATTTAAAATCAGGATGACAATGCGAAATCCAGCTTGCTCTATTCCAAGAAAAGTGTGTTTGGACCATTAACGTGGATAACTCATGAAGCCAACAGGCAATTCCGTACGCTTGTCTCTGATGCCTATTTCAGGTAGTAAATCCTACCCTTTCCAACTGCACGCCCCTAACGAAATACAGCGCATGTTCAGTCGGGTAACGTAGGCTTTCTGCGTGCGCCGCCCGAACAGAATCCACAAAAGGACAAGAGTTAGGTCGCGTCAGGCATGCAGGAAAGGATTGGGCGTTTCATGATTATTCAAGACTGTAAAGCAGTGTATATATTCTGTGCACGCTTTTCTCTTGGTACGCTATCTTCCCAATTTCAATGACATCGATTTAAACATGGGTTGTAAGGTCAGAATTCATCAGAATCGAAACATGATTAATGAGGTTTTTGCTTGAGTTTCCGGTTGGCAATGTTTTAAGGTGTAGGTGTTGTAAAACATTGGCTTGTGCAAAGCCAGCATCTACTTTGGAGATTGAGTCGAATGTATCGAGTGAAGAAATCTGTGATTGCACTGTTTGTTGGGACAGCGATTACCTTGAGCGCTTGCGGTGGCGGAAGTAGTAGCAGTGCACCAGTGTTGAACGATCCTTCCGATGGTGGGGCCGGAACAGGCAACGGCACCGATATGGGTGACGGTACTGATATGGGTGACGGTACCGATATGGGTGACGGTACTGATATGGGTGACGGTACTGATATGGGTGATGGTACTGATATGGGTGATGGTACCGATATGGGTGAAGGTACCGATATGGGTGAAGGTACTGATATGGGTGACGGTACTGATATGGGTACTGATATGGGTGACGGTACTGATATGGGTACCGATATGGGTGACGGTACTGATGCCCCGGCAGACTTGACGAGTGTCACGGTAGGTGGTCGAACTGCAAGGGCGCTGTCCGCTGTGGGCGGGCCTGTCGTTGGAGTCCCTGGAGCCGTCATGCGTGAGATTGGGGATTTCCAGATCAACGATGCTGGACAGGTTGCCTACATTGGGGGGTATGAAAGTGGTACCAGCCGACCCTCTGCTCTCTGGAGCGGGCCCGCAAATGCTCCCGCCTTGTTGTTCAGCACGGGTGCCGAGATATCTGGTTTCCCGTCCAACGTTCGCTATGGAAACTCTGACTATTTCGTTCTGGCCAGCGATGGATCATTGGTACATCTGGTCCAGCTGACAGGGCCGACAGAGAGGAAGGCTTTGATCGTCACCAGCGAGACTGGCAATGAAATAGTCGTACAGACAGGTGACACACTGATGGGCAGATCTGCAGAGGTAGAAATTGGAACAATTCCCTCAGCGAGCTACAGTAGTACAGCTACCGCCTTCACCACAGGCTCTGGTAATTTCAGCGGTTCTGAGACTCTTTGGTATTATCAGGATGGGGCAGCGGTCGCGGTCGCTGAACAATTTGACAGATCGGTTGATTCTGCGGCAGAAGTATCTAACACATGCAGGGTCTTTACCGATCGATTCAGCAGGTTTGATGGCTCATTTGCAGTGACAGATGCTGGCGATCTTTTGTTCGATGCTTATGTCAGCAACTATTCAACAGGCCCGTGTGTCTCTGGAGACGCCGTCATACGGTATAAGGATGGCACTCATACAGCTGTTGTCAAAGAGGGAGATATCGTGCCCGGTGCTCCTGCATCCACTTTCAGCGACGTCGGGCTTCTTCAAGTCACGAAGAATGGAACGGCAATCATCTCCGCTAATGTCGAAACACCAACTGGCGGTAATCGTCCCGACGTCAAGTGGTCGTTCTGGGCGTACCCGACCACTGGCGAACCACGTCTTATTGCCCTGCAAGGTGAAGAAGTCCAAGTGGGCTCTACTACTAAAACGTTCTCCCACTCCCGCTTTGAAACAAGGTTCCTGAATGTCAACGACAATACTCAGGTTGGTCTTAGACTGGACTTTGAAAACCCTAACGAAGTTGCACTCTTTGGAGGTACTGCTCACATGGGCCAACCTCACGCAGCACTAGCGGCTCCAGGGGCTTCATCCTTGACTTACGCGATTGATAGAGAGGCTACCCTTCCTGAACCGTTTGCCGACAGCGAGTTTTTCAGCACGATCGGTAATCCATATGTAGACACTGAGGGGAATCTCGTCTTTTACGGTGAGGTGACAAGTTCCGTTCTCGACACCGTCACTTCATCTTCCATTTGGCAAATCGATCTGGAAGGTAATCTCATTGAGATTATAAGAGAGGGTGACAGCGTCTTAGTGCAGGGAATAGACAACTCATTGGAGAATCTCGTGCAGTCTGGCCGTTTCCAGCAGCAAAACACCGGGATCATTCGAATCAATGATGCAGGAGCGATCATGTTCAGAGCTTCATTGGCCGGCTCGAGTAGAAATGGCGTGATTGTATATGTGGATCCTCCTGTACAGTAAGTAGTATCCGACAGGCGTCAGGATGGACCTTGACGCTGGTCGTTGGTGACGAACTGTATGTTCTTCATTTGGCTACTCGACACCATTTGAACCTGCGGTGCTGCGCCTGCTTGAGGTCAACTAGTTGCTGACTTTAAGTGAACCCCATCATCACTCCAGGTGAAACCGTATCTTGCCGAACATAAACGGTCTTCGATACTGTGATTCGACATTCCGATAACAATCCGGAACGCGTCGTCTTCTTTGAGCCTCCACAACTACTGAAGATACTTAGTAAGTTCCAAGGAGCCTTGTACTCGCTAAGCTAGTCCATAAGCTATACCACCTCAAGCTCGACCATCTCAGTACCCTTACACATTAGGAACGCAAAACTGCCTGGTGTAGGTTTAACGTCGAGATACCAGGCCGCAGCCAAGCTTACATCGAAGATGTAATCATCGCGCATTGACCTCTGTTAAACACCGTGCGAATGCTTGATCACGGGAGTGGCGTTTCAGCCTTTGATACAAGCAAAGGCCAATGATGCCCACGCCTTAGAACAACCGATTGGAAATGTCTGAAGTCCCACGTTAAGATTTGGGCTTTACGACGATGTGCCATTGCCATGACGATCAAATCAGGCAGACCAGCTCCACTATCCCCGTAACGCTTGTCTAGTTTCAAGGCCAATACAAGATCAGCATCAGTTGGAGATTCGAGACGATGAACCCCTTTCGCCATGCCTTCGCCAAATACGATTGCCGCTGACGGAAAGCCTCGTGATCTGAGCAATAGCGTTTGGGCTGGGAGTAGGTGATAGAGATATCAGTTTTCGATTATCTGAAGCACCGAATACCAATTGGAAAATTTGGACTATGAAATAGGATCCGTTTGTGTTCGACTGAGCACGGCCAGTTTACCTGAGGTAAAAACCCCCATTTCCGCTCACATTAAGCAATGGATATAAAAGATCCCCCTCGAACAACTTGAACATTGTTCGAGGAGGGTGTCTCCTGAGATTGTCTAGATCGATAGGAGACACCAACTGTGTGTCAGTCATTACCGCTGGATGCCAGTCTCTGGCGCAATCTTTTTCTGCTAGGTAGAGATATCGCAGATCAGGTCCGCACTTTGGGTTGTTCCCATTGTTCGGGTAAGCTGCATGTGGCCAACGACCCACGCAAGCCTCGCGGTGTACATCGCCATCTACTGGGTCCTGAATACACCCGGAGGCTGAGCTTCTGTTGTTCGGTGTGCCACAAGCGTACAACCCCACCGTCAGTGCGTTTCCTCGGGCGTAAAGTGTATCTGGGGAGCATCATCACACTGCTCAGTGCAGGAGTTCATGCCTTGAGCCCAAAGCAACGCGATGCGCTACTTGATGAGCTGGATGTTCCTGCACAGACGCTTCATCGATGGCGTCGCTGGTGGAGCCAACTGTTGCCTGCCAGTGCCACGTGGCGATCTTTGAGTGGCTGGTTTTCACCCCCCCTTCAACCTGGGCAGCTACCGGCTGAGCTATTGAGACGATTGACAGGCAATACCCTCACCGTGCGACTCAAACAATTGCTGTGCCTGATTTGCCCACTGACCAGCGGCTCTTGTTCACATTGGCGCCAGGGTGCTTATGAAAACTCATAGGATGTGATCGCGTCACTGTGACCGATGGGGCATGGTCTGCATTCATCGATCAATTCAGGACATTAACGCAACATGACTCAAAGACCAGATCCACAACGTTGGGCTCGGCTGCGCTTTGCAGTAGTCGGCGCCTTGTTGGCAGCCCCTCCACCGGCGGGCCAATTACAGCAAGCGCTTCGAAAGCTCAGTGAACAGCACTGGCTACATCCTAATACCGGACTGTCGGTGCGCTTTGGTGTGTCCACCATTGAGGCTTGGTACTACAAAGCGAAAAGCACCTCTGATCCGATGCGTACACTACGCCGACAACGGCGCGAGGATGCCGGTCGTGCCCGCGTGTTCTCACCGGCTGCTGTGGCGCAGATACATGCCTTGTATATTGTGCATGAACGTACGCTCGCCTTTGCAGCTTACCAGAACGGCAAGCAAGAGAATCTGTGGGCCACAATAGAAGGTCGATTGATGCCGATGATCGGCTTCGAAAAGGATCTGACGCTAGCCCAATTGAATCTATTAACGCAAGTATGGCTCGAGCAGGACTACCATCGTAACCGGCATAGCGAGATTGCCACCACACCGCTACATCGCTTCACCAGCGCAAGATCGGTAGGGCGCGATGCACCGGACAGTGAAACGCTTCGCCGTGCGTTCTGCAAACGCGAACGTCGCAAACAACGACGTAGCGACGGCACCTGTTCGCTTGAGGGCAAGCGCTTCGAGATTCCAGCTCGATTCGGCAAACTGGAGTCGCTCACGCTCAGCTATGCCCGTTGGGATCTATCGCGTGTAGAGATGATCGATCCGGACACCGGTGTTCTGCTTAGCCGCGTTTATCCATTGGACAAGCACGCTAATGCCAGTGGTGTTCGTCGGGCCCGTGAATCGGCCCAACACCCTGTCGAATCGCTGCACGAGCACAGCGAGCCTGTGCAGGCACCGCTGTGTGCTGTCGATGAACAAGGCATGAGTCCCTTGATGCGAAAGCATTTGCGTGATTATGCCTTGAGCGGGATGTCGCCCGGCTTTATCCCATCCCCGGAAAACGCCGGCTCAATCGACTCAACCGATCATAAGCCAACAACGGATCAACCGATATCATGAACAAAAAATTACTGTCACTGTACTCACTCAAATATAATCCATTTAGCCCTCAGGTGCCGGTGCAAGCGCTGCAGCTCTCACCAACGATTGAGCACTTTTGCTGGCGCGTGGAAAGTCAGCTGGTGAATGAAGGAGGTTTTGCCTTGTTGACCGGCGATCCGGGTATGGGCAAGAGCGTTACACTGCGTTTGTTGGCTAGCCGTCTGGCAACCCAACGCGATATCTCGGTGGGCGTACTCTCACACGCCACCTCTAACATTGCTGATTTCTATCGCGAGATGGGCGATGTGTTCGGGGTGACGATGCGTCC
>JBGCEH010000089.1:0-2928 GCA_045106195.1 Granulosicoccus sp. | reverse complement strand
AGGCCAATACGCCAGTGGGTTCTCAGCGTTCCTCACCCGCTCTGGTTTCTCTTTGCCAGCCAGCCCAAGGTCATGGGGAAAGTCCTGGGCATCGTATACCGCACACTGGCAACCCACCTGATCCATAAAGCAGGCCACAAGGAGTCCGAAGCTCATACCGGTGCCGTGACCTTGATACAGAGATTTGGTGGTGCGCTCAATCTCAACATCCACGTTCACATGCTATTCCTCGATAGTGTCTACGTGGATCGTGGTGGGAAGCTTGATCGGTTTGCCTGGGTCAAAGCACCCGGCACGGCAGAGCTGTCGCAACTGACTCACACCCTTGCTCAGCGCATTGGCCGGTATCTGGAACACCAGGGGTTGCTGGCCAGGGATGCCGAGCTTCAGCTATCTGGCATTGGACGAGTCCGACGAAGGCCCGAGGAATCAACTCCAAGGCCATTCGATCACCGACCGGATCGCCATGGGACCACCTCAGGGGCGCAAGGTCTTAACATGATAAACCCTGCCTGGCACAGAAGAGCCGTTTCTTGACACGGTAGATGGGGTGGCCGGGTTCTCGCTGCAACGCCAGAGTGATCGCAGCCATCGAAGACAAGGCGCTCATCCACAAGATACTGGCACAGCGTGACAACAAATTGCCCTGTGCACAAGCGCCATTGCCGCAAGTACGAGCACCGCCAGAGCCGGGCTTGTCTAGCTGATTCGTAGATTCCATCCCCACCCTCCATTCACTCCAACAGGCTGCTCTGGCGCGACAGGCTACCGCTTTGCCTATCGAATGCCTTGGTAAGCCCATGCACTATGCTGATGACACACTAGGTTGCCTGCAGGCACAAATCAGATGAGGATTCGGTATCCCGCGACGACAAATTGGACGCCATGACACCCGCTTGACAGTCCCCGCACTAATCGACGCACCCGCTTTGTATTTCCTATACCCTGAAGAAATAAGCATCACCACGAATAGTGACAAACTGCGGCAGGTTGAGCGTTTTTTCAGGAGCACTGTCATCGTCGGGATGGATAAAGGAATCGGTCGCTGATCCGTCAAGGCGAGGCTTGCGATGTGCAATCAACGGATCACGCTGCTCGTTTAGACCCGCATATGCAGAACTGTTGCACCATGCAGATTGCATAAACTCGAATTGCCGGACGATATTGCCTGCCAGACAGATGAACTGCAGCCCGCATGGTTGTGATTCTGTTTCCTTCATAGAACCCGGATTGGCATCACTCATGCCATAGGTGCGACCACGTCTTAGAATACGGTGAAAGCGACTTGACGCTATCGTGTCTTCGTATTCATTACGGCGCCCGAAACCCAGAATGCGTATCAGAGGTGACCAGAATCCCGTCACACCGGGAGGAAAGTCTCCTGGGCGTGGATTGCTTCGTCGTTTATGTGAACTGACTGGACATTGCCGTCCATGCGGATCAGCATCATAGTTAAAATGATGGTCAGATGGCGAGCTTTGAAGACCAGCAATTGATTCGGTACTGATTTCTACCAGAGGCGTACCCTCACGCTTTCGGCCGACCATTATTTCCGATTGAGCAGGATTTGCTAAGGGAAAGGGGGCGCGAAAGAATTTGGTGATTTCACGAATAATCCAGGCTAGGAGCCTGCGCGGCCGGAGGCTAGTGGTTTTAGACGAGTTGTTAGTGTTTAGTGTTACTGCCGGTCTGTCAGGCCTAAGTCAGGCCTAAGTCAGGCCTAAGTCAGGGAAGTTCAGCGTTAGGCTCAATATGTATGTCTTGGTTTTTGTATCTGCTGCCGGGAAAGGTGGACAAAAGATGTCCATTGCAAGAATGAACCGCAGAGCCCACTGAAACACTGACCGTCAGTTACTGTCTCAGTGTTGGTAAGGATAAACACGCTTTTGCTCTTGAACGATTTCAATCGAATTCTAGTGTCTTGACCGGATGTTGCCACTTGCTGAGTACGACCAGCAAATCCTTTGTTCGTAGTCGGGTGCTGTGAGTGTTGCGGCAAGGATGTAAATAGATCCATTCGTGTTCCAGCAGGGTGTTCTGCACAAGAACCTGCACAGCGCATTCAGTGTCGTTATACACAGCTAATGGCGAAACCGAGCCTGGGACTACACCGAGATACAAACCTAGACGCTCGGTACTGGCAAAAGCAAACTGTCCGCCAGGTATCGCCAGTTTGTCACGCAAGCCTCGCAGGTCGACTCGATGATCCCGGTCAACACAAAGCACAAACATTCGGCCCTTTTTATTTCGTAGAAAGAGATTTTTGGTATGCGCACCTTCTGCCGGGTACTGAATACTTCTGGCGTCTTCAACCGTGTAGAGTGGATCGTGGACGATGGTTTGATGTTCAACCCCGTGCTGCTCAAGGTCTGAAATTATCTGAGCAGGTGTTGCTGCCAGATTACCGTTTTTCAACACTATGGTGTCTGGATCAGGGCGATCAGCGTGACTCATTGATCTTCATATACAGGTTGGTTGAGTTCGGTCGTATTGTGCCTGCAATTCAGTTGTGATTTACGGAATTCATCGTTCTGTGCATCACCACGACAACGTACAAGTTGCTATTCTATGGCCTAGGAGCCTGCGCGGCAGAAATCAATCGGCTACGAGCAGCCCACTTTTGGCCAAATTTTGCGCTCATTTTCGTTACTTAGCCAGCTAAACTCCTCAAATGAGCACAAAATTTGACTCAAAATTGGACTACTCTCACTCGATCGTTTTCTACGGGGCCGCCTCCGGTCGCGCAGACTCCTAGTGGGTCACACGGGTAATTCGGTAACAGACATGTCGTTTCCACCGTCGTCAGAACAAGGCAGAAAAGCAGCTATCGACGACTACGCGCGATAGCCACTCGTCAGACATCTACTGCGCGGTCTCTGGTGCTGGCGCATTCTGTTTAGCGGCTTCCACATGCTGAGCGTACAGCGC
>JBGCEH010000088.1:0-11488 GCA_045106195.1 Granulosicoccus sp. | reverse complement strand
ACTGTGGCAATTCATCAAACGTTGACGCCGGACTATTCCGTGCGTCCAGCGAAGGCGTCCCGCAAGGCGTCCTTTCTCCAATACTGTCAAATATAATGCTTAATGAATTTGATCAGTATTTAGATCGTCGTTACTTGTGTAATAAAGCACGTAAGGATCGCTTGTACAACAATTATAGTGTCAAAGCGGGTCGTCGCAGCATCAAGGGAGAAGTACGTACATGGAAACCCTCAGTATCCTACTGTCGTTATGCCGATGACTTTGTCATTGTGGTAAAAGGCACGAAGACACAGGCTGCTGAAATACGGGAAGAATGTCGTTTGTTTCTGGAGAACGAGTTAAAGCTTACGCTAAACATGCAAAAGACTCACCTTACGCATGTGAACGACGGCTTTGTGTTTCTCGGGCATCGTATCATCCGCAGGCGTAGCTGCTCTGGCACGATGAATGTGGTAACAACGATTCCTTGGGATAAGGCCCGTAACTTAAGAAAGACATAATCGGCACGGCTCTCAGGCAACCATAGCGTAAGCGCAGTTGATATGATCCGCAAACTGAACGCACGCATATACGGCTGGGCTAATTTTTACCAGTTCGTGGACTACCGTGCGGTTATATTCAGACGGATTGATCGTACCGTCTTCTGGAAAATGGCTCACTGGTTAGCCCGTAAATATCGTTGCAGTATCAAATCGCTCCTTATCAACTACTTTCGTTCACCCGACCCCCGAGCTGCAAAGACCTGGGTCAGGTACGATAAGCAAAATGGTAAAGCTCGCTTTGCTTCTCAGCATCGACTATCAGGCAGACCGAAGGGCCAATTCCGCTGGCGAAACCCGCATATCAATCCCTATCTGAGTTCGGAGATGCGATCCACTATTACCTCGCGCTATCGCGATGTTGCTACGGCCATGAGCCAGGCCTTAATGGAGAGCCGGATGCGCTGGAAGGTGCTTGTCCGCTTCGGGGAGGAGAGGCAGGGAGACGACTCGACCGCGCCCTGTCTCTTACTCCGCCTGCCTTGTTGATCAGGTCGGGCCGCGCAGGTACGTTGAGATCGAGCGGTTAACAATGGCCAATACCTTGCCCGTCGCTTGGGTTGGCTAGCCAACAAGAAACGCAGCGGATACGGGAAACTGAGTACCCATTGACGGACAGGTCTGTGTGGCAGGACATGATCTACCAGAAGCGCGGCTGTCTCCACCATGCGTCTGGCACCACAGCTGGACCGAAGGCGGCCCCACAAAAGCCACGTCGTTTGCAACTGAATGCTACCAGGTGCTCGTGGCTGCAGCGCCAGCAGTGCATGCGTAAAAAACCATTTTCAAGCCGACCGCACGCCAGGTAATCTTCAAACTCGCGTGTAACATGCCGGGGTAGAAAACGACCTGTCTCACTTAGGTGTGACTGAAACTCCGGCCAGTACTGCTCCACCAGTTGATACAGTAATGTCTTTTCGGGCTTATGCCGCTCATAAATAGGTACAACATCGCCAGACATCCTGCCCGGCTGTGAAAGTGCCATCAAAACGCATCCTTGCGTGATTCGATAACCCCTAGTTTAGCTGTGTTTCAGTGGCATGATGTTTTCCCTCAACGCACAACTACAAACGCACTTCCTTAATACTCGGCATGGTTCTCAGTTTTGCTGGTGAATCATTCTGTAGCCAAGTGATGCGGGTTTCCAAGTGGGTAGTAAGTCCGATAGCGGAGTGCCATTGCTTGACAGGCAGCTGACTGGTGATCAGTGTGGATTTGGACCCGTGACGATCCTCCATCAATTACAGCAAATCGTTGCGCTGGCCCAGATCGAGTTTCGACGAGCCCACGTTTTTTGCAAGGAAGCTAGTGCGGACTGCACATTCGTATCATTTGGCTTAGGTTAACCAAGTTGATCAGCTATTTCCCTCAATGCTGTGGCAGCATCGACATCATTTCCAGCCTGCAGCTGCCGCGCGATAATTTGAAGTTTATGATGCTGGTCAATCCGTCGCAAGATCGTACCTGCCGATGAAACCGGTAGTGTTGCAGGGTTTGCGGATGCTACCGGCCATTACCTGCCACTGGTCTTTACATTGAACGCAACAAAAGTCACCGATGCTGTAGCCCGTTTGCTTGGTACCGGTTACGATGAGTTTGCCAATCTGGTTATGGCTGCACCCTCAGGAGCTGGTGGTGTTGTCACCGTGCCTTACCTCGACGGCGAGCGCACACCCAATAAACCGGATGCCACCGGAGCGATTGCCGGTTTGCGCTCTGATGTATCGCGGGAACAGCTGGCACGATCCGCGGTTGAAGGGGTCTGCTGCGGCTTGCCGGACGGCGTCGATGCACTGCAGAAAGCCGGTGTGACACTCGACGGGCAGATGTACCTCATTGGTAGCGGTGCTCAGTCCGAAGCAACCCGGACAGTCATGGCCACACTTGCAAAGCGCTCACTGGTTATACCGGATGCCGCAGAGACCGTGGCCACAGGAGCCTGTGTCCAGGCAGCCGTGGTATTTGAACAATCCAATCATGCAGAGATTGCAGAACGGTGGTCGCTCGGTCAGGGCAAACTGGTTGGAGTGCCCGATACAGCCATCGGTGATGAACCGGTAGCTGATACCAGGGAGCGATATCGCCTTGAGGCAGCGACGCGATGACTGGCAGCGATGGGATGATTCAAGCGTCGTAATATCGGACAACAGCTCAATTGCAAAGACCGGCTAATACCGATACTCTCATCGATAACACACTATCGATGGTACTCAATGATGACTCACTCCTGTGTGCCGGCCCGATTTGCCGGATTGTTTTTTGCTGCTCTATTGATGTTGATGTGCACGGCTGTAAATGCGCAGGGAGACAAGGATGCGCAGAGTGAGCCAGCAAAATCGCAAATGCTGGAGTTGTGGAAGCCGGGTGACAGCGGGCAGCGCATGCGAATTCGTGGCCGTGTCACAGATGCTCAGGGCAGCCCCATACCCAATGTCAGTATTCGCTTCAGACACGCCGACAGTGAAGGGATGAACTGGAGCTACTACCAGGGAGTGCTATCCACGGATGAGCGAGGCGTGTACCAGTTTGGATCGGTTATCCCGGGCAACAGTCATCGCCTGAGTCACGTACATGTTTACATCAACCATCCGGGATACCGGAACGTGGCGACCGAGTTCTATTTCAAGGATGATCCGAAGGCTGACGCAAATGATCCGAATGCAATTTTTCTCGAAGAGAGTAACGTGGACGGTGAAAAGATGATGTATGGCCGCTGGGACATAGCACTGGAAACTCAATAGCGTCTGTTGAAGATATGCCGCGGCGGCTTCGAGGTGCTGCGCGATCGCGACACGAGCCGTAAAATGTGTGCCGATATGGTAACGCTTCGTATCTATACCGACTCTTCAAAATAAAGGACAAAACAGAGCACCCGTTTCTCATGGCTGAAAATGGATGTACGCACTAGCAGCCGGCAAACGCTGCATTTGGGCAAGTCTGCTTGTCTGCTCGGCAGTAATTGGTTCACAGGAACCACTGCAGCATGAGTTTTATTTTACGCGCGGCATGTACAGTGACGACTTCAGCATCGGTGATGACCCGGGTGGCAGCTGGTCTATAGACTTCCCGAAAGCGGATCGTCATTTTCTGTTTGCTCTGGATCGCCTGAGTAGTATTGATGCGTCGCCTGATGAACATGCTGTGCGACTCACTGACCCCGAGCTTCGTAACCTGCCGTTTATCTATGCATTGGAAGTAGGCTCTATGCAGCTCAAAGATGCTGAAGTTGACGCATTGAGAGATTACCTTCTGGCCGGTGGATTTCTGTTTATCGATGACTTCTGGGGCAGCTGGGCCTGGGGCAGCTTCAATGACCAGATGCAGCGTGTCTTTCCCGATCGTGACATTGTGGATATTCCGGTAACGCATCCACTGTTCAGCGTGGTCTTCGAAATCGACACCATCCAGCAAGTGCCGAATCTACACAACGGCGTCGAATACTTTAAACGTGGCATAACTCACGAAGACGATGGGACAGTGCCCTACGTACGCGGAATTTTCGATGACGAAGATCGTTTGATGGTGCTTATCAACTGGAACACGGATCTTGGTGACGCCTGGGAATGGGCAGATAATCCAGAGTATCCGGCGCACTTTTCAACGTACGCCGTGCAACTGGCCATCAATGCTGTCGTCTATGCAATGACCCATTAATGGTCATGTAGCAATCGTCGAAAAACGGGTTCATATCGACTACAAGGCTTTGTTGCCAGCGCAAGGTTATGCAACGGTCCGGGTAAGTGCGGCAGGCAAAGCCGTGACCAAGCATAGGGTCAGCGTTGTACTGCGCCAAGGAGACCACGTCCAGAACTGCCTGGCTCTTGTAGGAAAGGGCATCAAAGCTCTGTACATAGGTACCCTGATCGCTCTTGAGCACAGCTTCCGGAATACGAATTGTTCCTTATATTTCTGTTAGCGGTATTTACAGATCGGGTTAGTGCCGAGTCAACCTGCAACAGCATCAAAGCGACATGTCCTGATAGTCTGTTGAAAAGATTCGAGCCTGCCTTAACCGATAGATGCAGTGAGGTGCCGATGGACATCAAACGATTCATGGATATTCCTGTGCTTGTTTGAGATCAGGGATTTCTGTTCGTGTTTTATCAGGAGCAGTGCTTAAACAGTGCATGACGTTTTGGCGCGAGCTTCAGGACGACGAGTCAACGACTCTGTTGCCTCCCTACCCTCCGCCTGAAACAGAATCTTGTCGATCTCAAAACCATGTTTGCCACCCAGACAACCAGTGTGTCTGAACCAGTGGGTGTCTGCTGTACACTGTTGCATTCTATCGGTGATCGAGGATGTCAGAACGTGCAGGCCCCAGCTCCTGTGTTTATCAGCTATAAGCGAGATCGCGGCCCGAATGGTGAGGATGGTGTGAGCCAGCGCTGGGCAGAGGATATCGAACGCTATTTGAATTCCGTGGGAATTGGCTGCTGGCGCGATGCTAACAGCATGCGTTCCGGTCGCTTGACGAAAGAGATATCCAGTGCCATTGAGGGTTGCGAGGTGCTCTTGGTCATAGTTTCCTGCAGGACACATGAAAGCGATTGGGTGGCAGAAGAAATCAACTTTGCCAAGGGGTTAAAGCGGCCTGTCTTACCTGTTCTTGTCGAAGGGGAACGCAACACTGGTGGAGAATTCGGCTTCCTACTAGGCAGCCGTGCATGGTTCGAAGACTTTATCCAAGCACCCGACAGCCATCAATCATTGAAACAAAAACTGGTGCAAATGGGCGTTACACCAACCCTGCCAGGCAACGCCTCGACAGCGCTGTCCACACAACGGCAGACAGAACAACGCTGGCTGAGTGATCGCGTCTATAAAAACAGATACTGGGCAGACAGGGAGGCACTCTATGTGTCACTGACAGCCACGGAAACGCCGGTAGGCAAGCATCCTCAGTCCGGTGGCATGAAGCCCAGGCTGGATCTGTCATTGCTGAATCTGACCGATGCCAGCCCGGCCGAAACTGAGATTGAGCAGTTTGATGACGTACTGGAGGCCTTTCGCAGTCTGCAAACGCGCGACATACCGCAGCTCGCCCTGCTGGGAGAACCAGGTAGTGGTAAAACCTTCGCACTGCAGCGGCTGGCTATGGAACTGGCAAAAAACGCCCTCGATGATCCGGCGTGTGCGCTGCCGTTGTTCGTACCACTGAATGAATGGACCGATGCCGGTACCAGTCTGGAAGATTTCCTGAAGGCATCACTCGGGGAGCTTGGCCCCTACTGGGAGAAGCTTCGTGATACCGGGCGTGCCGTTCTGCTGCTGGACGCAATGAACGAAATCCCAAGCGGGCAGCGCAGCGACAAAGCCGCACAAATCCAGGATCTCATTGGTGACACGCGCTGGGCAGGCGTGGTGGTCAGTTGTCGTGAGCACGATTTTGAACAGTCCCTGCATCTGCACCTGAACAAGCTGTGTGTCCGACCGCTTGAAGCTATGCAGATTCGGGAATACGCCTGTACCTATCTGGGTAATGAAGACGGCGAGGCCTGTTTCTGGGCGATTGCGGGTGGTGAACCGTTGCGGGAAGCACTTGAGGTGTGGTTAAAAGCCGGTGCAACAGAGCAGCAGTTCTGGACGGCTGATGAAATACCCCGTGAGAATCCTGACGTGTATAGCGCGACCACCGCCGAGCACGATAGGCTCTGGCACAATCTGCGCGATGACCCACGTCACCTGATACGCACGGCTCGCAATCCTTTTTTGCTGTGGATGCTCGTGGAAATCTACCGCAAAGGCCGGGAAATTCCGTCATCACGAACTCGGCTGTTCAAAACATTTGCGATTCATCTGGTCGAAAAGGCGAGCCAGCAATGGACGGCTCGGCAAGAGCAGGATATTCCGGGTTACGAGAAACTTGAACAGTCCTTGCAAGCCTTGGCGTTACGCCTGCAGGGTCAACAATCGGCGCAGGATACGGACGTGCAAACTCGGATAGAGCGAGCAGATTGTCACGACCTGCTTGACGACAAGCTGCTGGCGTTTGCACTGGATTCCGGTCTGTTAGTGCAAACGGGCAAGACCATCGGGTTTCAGCACCAGTTGATACAGGAGACGCTGGCAGCACCCGGTCTGTGGCAGGCAATTGAAGCCGGTAAGTACCGCGCCAGCGATCTATGGCCTGCCGGGCAGTGGTGGCAACGCAATGGTTGGGAAGTGACGCTCGATCTGCTAGGCGAAAGTCTGGACGATAGTGAAAAACAACGACTGATACGCTGGATTGGGGAAGCTAATCCCGACCATGCCAGTGTGCTCGCCGAGCAATGGAGTGTGCAGCCGGATGACAGTTATCTAGCGGGTATTCAAGAGCGTTGGTTGGAGAAGATAGCCGATGAAAAAAAACTTCCCCATCCACACGCGCGAGCGGCAGCGGCAAGAGCACTGGGCCGCTGGGGACTGGACACACGGTCAGGGGTTGGTCTGACCACCGATGGCCTGCCGAATATTGCATGGGTGCCGATTGCCAGCGAGCCTTTTTATTATCAGG
Source organism: Granulosicoccus sp. (assembly GCA_045106195.1). Classification (GTDB taxonomy): domain Bacteria; phylum Pseudomonadota; class Gammaproteobacteria; order Granulosicoccales; family Granulosicoccaceae; genus Granulosicoccus. The sequence continues at coordinate 4,453 of JBGCEH010000088.1, read as the reverse complement.
ACGAGACAAAACCGAGAGTACTACCGCCTTTCGCCATAGCCCGCTACCTGATCACCAACAGGCAGTATCAGGCCTTCATCGACGATGGCGGCTACGACGATGAACGCTGGTGGGAAAACCTTGGCAGACGCATTGATTCACCGCTCGCAGGCGAATGGGCAGAAAGCAACAGCCCGAGAGAAAATGTGTCGTGGTACGAGGCGGTAGCATTCTGCCGCTGGCTAAGTGCGCGGACAGGGCAAGAGGTACAACTGCCAACCGAGCAGCAGTTTGAACGAGTGGCACGTGGGCCGAACTGGCGGCCTGAGAGCGATGACGTGGATTATCCCTGGCGCGGCAAAATGGTAACGGGAAGAGCAAACATCAATGAAACATATGGCGGGCTTCCTCTTTACCTGCAGCGTACTTCGGCAGTAGGTGTTTATCCGTCTGGTTGCAGTATGGAGGGGGTGGAAGATCTGGCTGGCAACCTGTGGGAATGGTGTCTGAACGAATATCGAAGGCCCGAGAACAATTCAGTTATTGGTAAAGAGGCTCGGGCGCTGCGCGGCGGCTCTTGGTTCAACCTCGACTATTTCTGCCGCAGCTCGTACCGCGACTGCAACCATCCCGACCGCCGTGACCTCGGCATCGGTTTTCGAGTGAGTTGTTTGTCCCCCATCACTTGACCACTGATCACTGAACTCCGCGCTCTGATCACCGCTCTCTGTACTCTCAGCGCTGCAAGCGCTGAAATTCACGGACTCGAGTTTTTCAGCCCGGCACTGATATCAAATTCCTGCAATATTGTTTCCCTCAGCCTCCAGCTATCCGCGTAACGGGCATGATTGATCCATGCTTGAATACTTGCGTCAAACTCTGCAAAGCAGTACCTCGTCGCTGCAGCCTTGGCCGCAGCGAATTTCCGGCATTTGCCCGCTGATCCAGTGGGATACGGCCGATGATGTGGGACAAACAACTCACTCGAAAACCGATGTTGTTGTTACGGTTGTCGGGATGGTTGTTGTTGCGGTACGAGCTGCGGCAGTTATTGTCGTTGTTGATCCAAGAGCCGCCGCGCAGCGCCCGAGCTTTGTCACAGGGCAACCAGCGCATAACCAGCTTCTGAAATGCGCGTAGCTACTATACAATTTTTTGGCGCCTTCGGCGCCCAGAGATCAGTGTGCCGTGACCAGAGTACAGAGGCCAGTGAGCAGTGATCAAGGGATGGGGGACAAACAACTCACTCGAAAACCGATGCTGTAGTAACGGCCGTCGGGATGGGAGCTGCGGCGGTACGAGCTGCGGCAGTTACCGTCGAAGTTGATCCAAGAGCCGCCGCGCAGCGCCCGAGCGGTACTGTTCGACCTGGAGTCTTTGGCTGAACCATCGGTCGGAGCCCCCTTGTAGTCATCTTGCCAGGCGTCCTGACACCACTCCCAGACGTTGCCATGCATCTGATACAGACCAAAATCGTTTGGTGCGTACTGGTCTACCGGAACAGTTTCCGAGTGAGTTCGGGCGAAATTGGCCTGGTCAGTACCGAGCTTCGTGCCAGTGTTCCAGGGGGTTGTCGTACCTGCCCGGCAGGCATATTCCCACCGCGCCTCTGATGGCAGGCAGTAGTCCTGTCCACTCATGGTGCTGAGCCACTGACAATAGGCCACAGCGTCATGCCATGAGACGTTGATGACAGGTTGTTTGTCACGTCCGAAAGCGTCCTTTATCGCGTCACGACCGGTCGCCTCACAGAAAGCGTCAAATTCTGCGAAGCTCACAGCATACTGCCCCATGGAAAACGGGGCTGGGATGACCACTTCGTGCTGCGGGTGTTCGTCTTCATGGCCTTCACCGTCAGGACTGCCCATGAGATAGCGTCCGGCAGGAATGATGACCATAGCCGGGCCCTGACTGCCATCTTCCAGCGTATCCCGGTACGTGTCGCCGGGTTTTCTCGTAAATTGTCTGTCACTGGCAGGCTTTTGCCGGTTGGGCGTTCTGGCTTCAGGTGGTTGTGTCTCTTCAGAACTACTCGTGTTTGTGCCGTCACTGCCAGGCGGCATTCCGTCTCCGGTTGTGCGCACAACAGACTCGTCGTTTTGCAGTCTCGCCCTGAGTGCATCGAGCAGGGTATTGCATTGCGAGTGTGATGAGTCGCCATCCCAGTCAACCAGGTTGACGGTCTGAATCTGCCTGAAACCATAGGGGATTTTCGTGTCTTCAATCAGCGCCGGGAACAGTACGCCCCGATCTCGCCCTTCTTCAGCTTCATCGATGACGTAGAAACTTTCCTTCGACTTTTCAGACCAGAGCACCACGACGGTTCTGGATGCGTCAAGCGCCTGTTCCAGCGCCTTGCCGAAATGCGAACCGGCATGAATACTGGTATCAATAAACACACTAAAGCCTTGCGATTCGAACAACGCAAGCAACTGATTTGCCGTGGGCCTGTCTTCGCGCTTGTATGCGATGAAAATGTCGTATGTGGCGTCTGCCATGCGTATGTTCTGTTCTTTTAAATTTGACCATTTATCGAATGGCTGTTGCGTTCACCGAACTCACTGGTGTACTACGCGTCGGTCGAATCCTGTTCAAGGTTCCTCAGATCGTCCTCCACTCCGGCGATTTCCCCGAGCATACCGGTATACACCATCAGGACCTGTTGCAGATCGCGCAGCTCATCCCTGAATTGCCGACACTGATCGGGATGGCTGAACGCGCCCTGGAGTTTCAGTCGATGCCACTTTGCGGTGAACGGTCGTACCCGCTGGTTGAGAATCACAATGGCAAGCTTGCTAAACTCCATGCAGTCCACGCCCTGTTCCCGCATGATTTGCCGGGTGAGCGGAAACAAGGAATAAATGCTGTCAAGCGCAGTTGCTTCGTCGCCGTCGCAGTCTGGCAATGGCTGTGTGCTCACTCGTGTCAGCAACTCGACATACATCGACCATGCCGCAGCACGATCGGCCTCTCGCGGTTCAAACTCCATTTCCAGATAGGGAACTGAAATCTTCAGACTTGTCATGTCCCAGTTTTCAAGCCACTTCTTCCATTTCACAGGCGCACCTCCGATCACTCAGATTCTCGTATTGTATCAGTCGCCCCGTTGGGTATTGCATGGTCATGATTTCGATAGTCAGCGACATCTATAATCGGCTCGGGCAACAGAAGTTCACTGTCTGCCTCTCTATACTGAAATAACCCAATGATACTCGCCACAGACGTTCACTATAATGGTTCAACTGCGATAGCCGCAGGTGTGCTGTTCGATACCTGGGATGCTGCGGCGCTTTGTCGTGAGTTGACCTGTGAAGTCGGGAATATCGAACCCTACCAATCCGGCAGTTTCTACAAGAGGGAACTGCCGCGTATCCTGGCGCTATTAGATCGATATAGCCTGACAGTGGATTGTATTGTCATTGACGGCTTCGTTTATCTTGATGACCAATTAAAGCCGGGTCTGGGCAAGCATCTGTTTGATGCATTGAATGGCAAGGCGTCTGTTATCGGTGTGGCAAAAAGCCCGTTCCATGGAATTGGTGACGAGCACAAGCTATACCGGGGAAGCAGTGAAAAGCCAATATATATCACCGCAAGTCATGATCTGACCACTGCAAAGCGGAACGTGTTGGCTATGCACGGTAAATTTCGATTGCCTACGCTTTTGAAAAGAGTCGATCAGTTGTGCAGAAAAGGTCAGTAGTTCAACCTGAATGACTGTGCCACTGAGGCGTCACGATGCCCTGGCAGCAGAAAGTCTGGTTAGATTCTTGACTCTTTTGTGCTGCTATACACGCGAATAGAGGCGTTTTCGACTGTTTTCCGCCCATCAAGCAACAAAACCGTAGCCAAAAAAGTAGCCGTGCGAAAAATGCACGCATCTGTCGTAAGTTGTGGCCGATTCCGCACAGGATGGCGTGAATGGCATCACCGTCAGTGCCCTTGAGATGACAGCGCTCCAGTAAACCATCCACCTTCATGTGCCCGATGATGGCTTCCAGTGCTGATCGTCGACGAAGCCGTTTCTTTTGACGCTTGCTCGGTTTCCTTCCTCGATGGATAACGTCAGCATTTGTATCGTGCTTTCCCCGGTACCCCAGATCGACCACCACGGTCTTTGCCGCTGTTGATGTAATCACTTCAGATTGCTGCAACATAGCGTCTAAAGACAAAAGCAAATCGCGTTATCGCACTCCGCGTGCATTTCAGCAAAGTGCTTGCGACTGATCTTGTTTCCTCGCGAAACCACAACACAGTCTGCACTACGATCTCTATCGAGCAAGGCACGCAATGCGCTTTCGCTTAACGTGCCGTAAGCGGTGTCCGCTCTCGATCTGCTTTGTTCGACGGTGTCCATACCGCTGCCCTTTTATACAGCAACGTCAGCCTTTATGGCAGGATGCGGGTCATATCCCACAACCTCGAAATCCTCTATGTGATAGTCATCAATACTTGCAGCCTCGCGGATCAATTT
>JBGCEH010000087.1:0-5203 GCA_045106195.1 Granulosicoccus sp. | reverse complement strand
GTCAGAACTACAATCAGATCTGGATGATTGGGTGAAAAGTTACAACAACGAACGTGTTCATTCAGGCAAGATGTGTTGTGGCAGGACGCCCATGCAAACTCTTCGCGATGCGCGCACTATTTGCGATGAGAAGGTCGGACAATTAAACTAGTCTGACAACGGCTATCGCAACCGGTAACTGTCAGGTCGGATCTCACTCATCACACTTTAGAGATCACCAAACAACATGTTTTATCAATCTATCTATCAGTGTTGAATTCATGTTCATAGACAATTGACTATCGATCTCTTGCAGTTTCGATCAATATATTTTACTCAAGTTTGAATACATCAATAGCTTCCATCCGACCATGAAGCCTGTGGCTACCCGCTGCAATGGGTGTAAAATCTGACGAAAGTACCTTTGATGTATCACCACTGATCAGAATGGACACGTCGTTGTCACTAGGATAGAGTTGCTTACCTAGCTGTTCGAGCCGTTGTCCTATGTTGACAGTATCTCCAATTATTGTGTAGTTCAGACGTCCAGGTGGACCGATGTTTCCCACTGTTGCCATGCCAGTATGGATGCCGATACGGATTCCAACTGGAGGATCGTATTGTAATTGCCTTTGCTGGTTGTCGAGTCGTATTGCCGCTGATATCGCTAAAGCGGCCCGGCAGGCTCGTACAGCACTGTGCTCTTCCCCTTCTGTGTTCTGCCAAAATGCCATGACGGCGTCACCCATGAATTTATCAACGGTTCCTCCCTCGCTCTCAATACACTGAACAACCAGTGAGAAGTGATGGTTGACAAAGGCGGCAACTTCTTCGGCTAGCATTCCTTCTGAGACAGTAGAAAATCCGACCACGTCAGTAAACATAACCGTAATCTGACGAGCATCTGACAAAGAGTTGTCAATATCTCCAAATTTAATCAATTGTTCAACGATATTCTTGGGGACGTAGCGTTCGAACCAGTGTAATGCTCTAAGCATGGCATTAAATGCTACCGCCTGATCACTGAGTTCACGAAACATGCTCTCAGGTAGTTTTTCTACTTTCGAAATATCCAGATCGCGAATACGGCTAGCAGCAGCAGAGAATTTTACGATGGGACTGGCTATGCGTTGACCTAAATACATTGCCGTAATCAGAGACAGAAGGAGTACTATCAATCCTGCAATCAGCGACGCTGTCAATCGTTCAATCTCTGCTGGTAGATCACTGCCCAAAAAGTACGCTCCAACTATCATTGGCTCGGTTCCAAAATTGGTCAGTGTTTTGAAAATATATACATACTCTTGTCCCGACACTTCAACTAAATGAGTATCTTGGCCTTCCAGCATATGGTTTTCTGTTTCACTTCGTGTTTCTGAGCGCCATATAGCCGAAACGATGGGGTCCTTAAATTGGTCCAGTCGCGGCAATGGAGACTTAGTTGAAAGCTCTGAGTATCCTTCTACCATGAGACGATGGGCGAGCACGTAGTCCAATCCGTACAAAATGAACGGATTACCTGCCGCCTCAAAACCATCCATACTGATAAACTTCGAAAGCTCCTGAACGGCAACCTCTGCAATGACGGCGCCTATGATTTTACCGTTATGTTCAACCGGATGCGCTCTGCTGATGTAAGTCTTCTGATGCATATCGTGCCATACCGGTGGCAACCATACCGGACCTGTGAAGAGAAGCTCGATATTTTCTTGATTGCTCATAACCTCAGAGGTTTTTATGATGCTCAGTTTTGCGTTCCCGGCATGTGTAATTCGGCTTACACCAAAAGGAACAAGGTCTTGGCTTATGAATATCACCGATCTAATCTGCGGTGCTGCGGCTAAGGCGCCAAATAAAAGCGTGCTAAATTTGGACCAGTCGAATGGATCAATCTCACCATTGCTGATCATCTCAGCGATAAACTGGGTTTGGTACTCCGCGGGCTTGAGATAATGCTCAATCTGATTTACATCGGCCGTTATGACCTGATTGGCATTTTCTCTGAGTAAGTCAAAGGTGTTTTTCTGCGCCAACCAAACCCCTACGCCAAAAACAATGCCCGCAGTGAGCAAGACAAGAATGCCGATAGCTGCGACGAGTGTCGTTGTGATAGGGACTTGCCCGTACCAATTATACTTTTTCACAACAATGGATGAGGAATTACTAGCGACTCTGCGATGTCACAGTATTCATGGGGCAGGATGGTGTGAATGACGGACGTAACAGATAGCCTACTTTAGCAGTCTGTCTAGCAGGGTAGACCCTTTGCTTTTAGGCAATTGACTATCTATCTGTGTGCCATTGACCTCTTCTTGCCATTGGCGTTCATTATCAGGCCATGAATTCTTGATGAACGACAACACCGCCACAATGTCCTCATCGCTGAGGATGTTTGCATAGGCTGGCATATTAGATCGATAGTCAGGATCTGCTATGACAACAGCTGCACCATATTTGGTAATCTCGAATAAAAGATCATCGGCGTGATGCCACGTGTGACCGCTGGCATCGTGGGGAGGCGCTGGCAATAAGCCCTCTGCATCGCGTTGTCGCCAATTGGGTTGACCTTCTAGCTGAACACCATGGCACACAGCGCATTGTGCCTGGTAGATTTGCTCACCATTGGCAACGACAGCCAGATCGTCAGCCTGCAGAATGGTCTGTACGCCGTCAGTACCCGTTGACGCTAGTACGGAGCTCGCTATTATAGCCAGGCCTACTACAAGCCCGACTGGAATTTGTCTGATTCTCATTAATTGCTGCCCTCTTGAATAGCAGCTCTGCTTTGATGACATTGAAGTGGCTGCCCTAGGCGAGTGTTATGACTCATTACATCTATTCTTTGTTGGCAGATGATTTGAGGTAGGCGGCTATTGCCTTGAGATCTTCAGGAGGAAGATGTCCTGTGCCATATTCGATGACCGCAGCCATGTGCCCGCCTGAAAAATCACCTTCTGGCGTCATTCCGATTTCGAGATAAAACACCAGATCGTCTTCAGTCCAATCTTGCAGTTGTGCAGAAGTAATAGGGGGAACTTGTGACCCTTCAGGTCCTCGACTGTTGCCGGTTAGTCGTCTATCACGAACGCCTCCGATGATATCTCGTTGCGCATGACAGGCAGCACAATGACCGGGGCCTTCGACCAGGTATTCTCCACGTTCGACAAAAAGACCGGGCGTGTAATGTTCAGGAACGTACAAAGCTTTCCAAATACCTAATCCAGTTCGTGTGGCATCGGGGATCAACAGTTCGTGCTTGGCAGATACGACTGACGATGGAGCAGTCGATTGTAACCACGTATACAAGTCAGCTATATCCTGGAGGGACATGACAGCATAAGCCGGATACGGAAACGCTGGCCAATAGTGGCCACCATCAGGACGACGACCGTTGAGTAGCGCCTGTGCGAACATCTCCATAGACCATGCGCCGATCCCCTCCTCTGGATCACTGCTGATGTTCGGAGATACGAATGTACCAAAAGGACTATCAAGTCTTACCCCACCAGCAAGCAGTGCACCCTTATTCTGCGTATCGGTATGGCACGCTATACAACCGCCAGCACGTGCCACCAGCTCACCATTCTGGCTGTCTATGGATGGTATTGCATCGATTAAAGACAACGCAGATATTCGTGATTGCTCGTGTTGAGTATTTCGTGTGTTCGCTGCCCAAAGAAGCGAGACGCCACCCATCACAATGATCAGTACACCTGCAACGGGAATCCAGGTACGCACCGGCAATCAGTTCTGTTCAAGACGGAATCGCTCATGACACCCTGAACAATTTTTGGCAGCCTTGAAAAATAAAGCCCGCACCGCGCGGCTTTGTTCATCGACACTCTCAGTCCCGTTGCTCAAATCAGTGGCGACCGTAAGTAGTGTTCGACTGTCGTTGGTAAACGTATCCGCAAGCTCGACAAATTCGTCCCAGTTAGTCCAAACCGCAGGCAGCGCCTCAGTGGCTGTGCTCTCACGGCTGTCCTCAGTGTCTGGAAACAATGAAGGTATCTTATCCCCGTGGGTCACAAAGGCTTGTGCTGCCTCCTCTACCGCTAGAAGATCAAATGAGGTCTTGCCTTTGAGCATATCGCCGACCGTCTTGGCGTGATCGCCGAGGAGCGACATGCCGTCCATGCGCTCTTTGACGATACCCATAGCTCCAGTATGCGCCAGAGCCTGCCCAGCGATAACGACAATGCTCAGCAGAACTGCAGCCGATTGAGTTACCTTTTTTATGGTCATGATTCACCGTGTAGTCGATTGATTCGCCATCAAGTAATGTCTCGAGTAATACGCTACAGCTTTCGCTGGCACGTCACAGAAATAGATGGAAAACACTTTCCGTTATTTTTAATACTATTGCGCACTTACCACGACATCGCCCTTCATCCCTGCCTCATAGTGGCCGGGCTGCAGGCAGGCAAACTGGAATGTACCGGCCTTGCTGAACTGCCAAATAACATCCCCTGACTCGTCAGCTTTGAGAGACACGGAGTTTGGTTCATCATGCTCCATCCCTGGAAAGCGTTTCATAAGCTCATGGTGTTCCATAATTTCGGCCTCAGCTCCCAGAACAAACTCATGTACCAATTGGCCACTATTCGTAACCTTGAAGTGTATTGTCTCACCAGCCTTTACCGTCAGCTCAGAAGGTATGTAAGCCATCGAATCATTCATGTCTACAGCGACAGTTCTCGTGACATTGTCTGCAGAACCTGGCATACCAGCCATGCTCTCGTGATCACTCCCTCCTTCACCATGATGGTCTTCGTTTTCATGATGATCGTCCATGGCCTTGTCATCATGGCTCATCTTGGTATCACCATGCTCGTGACCCTCTCCTTCGCCATGATCACCGAATGAGCAAGCTGATAAAAGCACAACAACGGACAGACTGGCTAGTGTAAGTAATATCTTTGAGGATTGTGATTTGATTCGAATTCGCATATGACCGATAAACTCCTGAATGTGTGGTAATGATGGTTTATTCGGCTGATTGAATATCGGTGATGAATAGCTTGCCACCCTCTTCCATAGCAACAAATTTGACTTTGTCACCTTTGGCTACACCCTCTAACAATGTGGGATCTTTGACTGTAAACACCATGGACATGGGTGGCATATCCAGGTTGACGATCTCACCGTGCTTGATGGTGATCTTTGCGTTCTTCATGTCGATCTTTCTGATGACCCCATCGCTCATGCTATCGGCAAAGGCTGG
>JBGCEH010000086.1:0-53426 GCA_045106195.1 Granulosicoccus sp. | reverse complement strand
TCCCTGACCTTCGCTCTGTCCCTGACCTTCGCTCTGTCCCTGACCTTCGCCCTGTCCCTGACCTTCGCCCTGTCCCTGACCTTCGCCCTGTCCCTGACCTTCGCTCTGTCCCTGACCTTCGCTCTGTCCCTGACCTTCGCTCTGTCCCTGACCTTCGCCCTGTCCCTGACCTTCGCCCTGTCCCTGGCCTTCACCCCGTGAGACGCCGCTCAACTGTTCTCGCAGTTCTCGCAGTTGATCAAGCGCATCAGCAACTTGAAGATCGTCGTTTTCGCGAATCTGAAGTTCTTCATCGTTTGCCGCCTCACCCGCTTCACTCAATCGATCACGCCATTCGCGCAACGCATTCGTTATGAGACTCTCACCGGGTAGCACGGTAGCCAGCGATCCGTTCGCCACGGAATCACCGCCGAAGCCGAGCATATCCGCAACACGGCTTTCGTCCAATCGTTCGATCGCCTCTCGCAAGGCTTCACCCGTTGCGGGCGCCTGGTCACCAAACCGCGCCTCCAGATCTGCCACATCATTTCTTACCACTTCCAGATCTCGCTGAAGTGTTCGCTTCTGGTCCGCAAGCTCAAGCATCTCATCACGACTCATGCCCTGCGTGAATACACCACTCTCTCTAGAACGTGCAGCACGCTCAACCGCCTCTCGTAAAGACTCCTCCATGTCTCTTTGTTGCTCCAGCATCACTGTCGCCTGCTCCGTGGCAGCATCGATACCCGCCTGCAAGTCTTCCGACCGCGCATTGCCCAGACCCCGCAAGGCATCCTGCAAAGCATCGCTGGCAGCTTGCGCCGCAGATGTGTCGTCAGTTTCATCAGAGATATTGGCCAGATCAGCATCGTTGTTCTGCTGTCCGTCCTGATCCGCTTCCCTAGATTGTCCAGCAGTATCTTCTGACTGTTCAAGTGCTGATTGCGCTTGTTCAAGACGCTCCGAAAGCTCACTGGCTGCCTGCTGCAAACTCTCAGCTTCTGCGCCAGTAGCATTCGCAGCTTCTCGCTCAAGTTGTTCCAGATCACGCTGTAACTGCTCAAGCTCGCGAGCAAGCTGTTGTTGCTGCCACTGCTCTTCACGCGTTAGAGACTCGTTTCTTCGTTCAGCTTCGGCAAGCTCTTGCTGGCGCCTGGCAAGATCAGCGAGTTCTTCAAAGATGTCATCCAGCTCCTCCTCACCACCACCATTGTTACCACCTCTGTCCGGCTGCTCGTATTGGTTGCGTTCGAGGTCCATTTCAAGCTCGAACATCTCAGCCATATCCTGGCCCGCCTGCTGCCCGCTGCCGCCCTCACCTTCCTGTTGCGTCATACGGATATCTGCAAACAAGGCCTCTGCTCGTTGCAACAACTGCAAGGCTTTCTGTTGTGGCTGAATCGCATCACTGAAGGCCAGATCATCCAGAGCTAGTGCCGATGGCTCCATCTGTTCGGCAGCCTCTCGAAGATACTCCACGAATTGACGTATCTCCTCGCCCTGACTAACGAGTTCCCGCGCCTCTGAACGATCGGCGAGCGTACGCGCCTGCTCTGCTAGCGTTCTCTGCAACTCAGAGAGCAATCGAGCATTGTCCTCATGCCCTGTGGTATCACCCTCTGCTGCCTCAGTACTGCGTTGCAGATTCCAGGTTGCCAGAAAAATCTCTTTCTGCCGACGTGATATCTCACTGCCCTCATTGGCAGATCCACCACCGCCACCGCCGGCAGCCCCCCCTTCACCCTCAGAAAAGCGTCGTTCAAACGGGCGAACGTCAACCAGCATCATATCTGTCTCGCTCTGACTGTTATGGTCGCGAACACGGACGTAATAACTGATCAGATCTCCAGGCTGCATGGGTGTTGCAACCGTCGCTGTGGCAAGCTCCGGAGAAGGAGAGCTTTGGCCACCGTCACCAGACGGCTCTACAACGTCGGTTTCGGAAGCAGTTCCCATGGACTCCAGATAGAAAACGTGGTTGGCAACATCGTCAATGTCCAGAGCAACGCTCTGCCAGGGGCCAGCGTTAACCGAGTAAAAAAGTTCCACAGATTCGATCGAAAAGTCATCCTTGGCTTCAACACTGACGCTGACCTCTTCTATGGGTGAAGCACTGACATCGCGCCCCGGCTTTAGGAATTTAACCTCTGGTGCCTCATCGCCGCGCACAATCACGGCATTGGCGCTACTGATAGGCACTTGGCGATCAAGCAGCCTGTCCATCAGCTGATACTCGGTGTCATTCTGCAAAACGAACTGCGCTTGATATTGCGCGCCGTCAGCACTGTCTATTTGCGTCATGGACAACAACTGATCACCCAATAACAACAATCCATCATTCAACGATTTGTCGAGTGAAAACGTCAGTGTGACATTCGTGCCCTTCACCGCACTGATATTGGTTACGTCTTCTCTTGCCTTATCTCGCAGCCTGGTCCATTCCGGATAGTTATACTCGACGTCGATACTTTGCAATCTGGCAGGCTGCAAAACGGAAACCTCGTATTGCTCACTTTCGGTATACGCCGCTTCAACAAAATAGGCTAGCGGCTCGTTCACCCTGAACAACTTAAAACGGAATCTCCCATCCGGTGATGCAGTAATCTGGCTGGTCTGCCATTGCTCATCATTCGGTCCTTTCGCATGCAGCGTCACCTCCTCCGCTGTGAATCCTGACAAGGCAATCTCCAGATGCAGATCCTCACCTGCCAGAAGTTCGATGGATCCAGGCTGCACATCTATCTGGCGCAGCTCCACCAGCGTTCGGTCCTTCCACCCCCACCACACGTGAAGAGCTGCATTTTTCCAGGCAGGCGAAGCGCCATGATAGAACCCGACGCCAGCTCCAAAAAGTGCAACAAGAAGCAAAATCGGCCACACCAGTGCGGAAGTTGGAACTATGCGTTGCACGGGAACGCGTCGTGCAACTGACAAGGCATCACGCGCCAGCAAAGGCAAAAATGGTTGAGCCGGGTCGCTACGCTGTGTATCAAGAAATGTATTGACCCGCGAGTCAAACGCCGCGTCCGATGATTCTACAAGGGTGGCACCATCATCAGAAGCAAGTCGACCCAATGGCCGCCACAAAAGCAGCACGACACTGGCAATCGCACACACGATGAGCACCACTCTTATTCCGATATCCAGCAGGGGTGTGAATCCGCGATAAAGACCTAACCATGCTCCCGCCAGTGTCAGGACAGATAGAACCAGCAGACCGATAGACACAAAGGCCAGGATGTGGCGCCAGCGCTCACGTCGGCGCGCGCGACTCAGGTATTGAGTGAAACGGTTGACGGAGTTGCTCTGGGTATTCATGAGCCATCTCTCCTGACGTAAAGACGTTGATTGGCAAACCAGCCCTCGGCAAACAGAAACAGCGCAAGTAACGGCAATAACCATTGCCATAATGCGTGCCTCATGGGGTCAGTTCCATTTAAAAGTTTGAGTGAATCAATGCTTGATGCAAACGTGGGTTCAGCACCGCTTGAGTCGTCTTTGTCATTGATCCGTGAGTATCGAGCCAGCCATGCTGCCAAAGCCTCTTGTGGCAAGGGAGTAAAGTCGGCCTCGCCCGCGTCCAGAACCGCACGCAGCTTTTGTTCACCACGGACGCTGACAACGGTATACAAACCGGGTGTGGCGAGTTCGACGGTTGTTGAACTGGCTCTATCAGCGATTCCCAGAACAGATTCGCCATCGGGATCGATTAACTGAACGTTCGCAGGTAAAGCCAGACGTTCACCCACTACGACCTGTTCAGGTACTGAGGTACTGGCATCAAAATATCGGATCAATGACTGCATCAGTGAAACAAATGAAGGTTGCAATGGCAGGTTACTTGCGAGCCCATCGAGGGGATCATTGAGTATTAACAATCGCCCGCGGTTGGTTGGCCGCTCGATCAGGATACTCTGACCATCCACACTCCGGAGGAGTACGCGGTCGTTTTCGCGCAACGTAAAAGCTGGCACGTCATAAAAACGAGTTCCAAACCACGAAATATCGCCCAGAGCCAGAGGATGAGCCTCGTCTATCATGCCGACGCCAGCCCCTTCAAGCTCAACACCGGTGGCGTCAGATTTGATTGGCTGATTAAACACTAAAGCGTTATTGCCGGTATCCACGTACTGCAGCAGTTCAATATCCAGAGGATCCGCAAGATCCCGTCCAGTGACCAGATGAGGCGTGTCTGGGGGAACTTGCAGAACCGTACCTCGAATGGACTCAACGCGAGACAGCCCTCCAGTCTCGAGTGCTGTCCTCACGAAAACCGCAGCGCTACCCACACTCGCACCCGGAGCACTCAGCATAACGATGCCGGTAGGTTGTCGTGCAAGTATGGGCAGCCGCTGTACGTTATCTTCGAGCAAGGCATCAGGTTCAACCACTGACACATTGAACTCCGGATTCGACTGTGCCGGAACCACCAGATCATCAAAATTCACGACAAGAAGTTCGCCGGGAGTCACAGACACTGTTCGCTGTTCAACGACGCGTTCAGTTGACTCGATGAGCAACGTTCTTTCAAAGGACTCGCTCTGCATTTCTGCCGAGGAGGAGCTTGCCAGTAGTGACACAGACACATTGGCAGTTGCACCGTTGTCAGAATTTACCTCGGCAGCCAGATGCACGTTCAACTGCTCCCCAACATCCAGGCTGAGCAGCTCAAGATCACTGACATTGGGGGCATACAAGGCATTGAGTTGGGCTGGCAAACCGCTTTGCTGCATATCACTGATCAGCCACACTTTAACCGGCAATTCGCGCTCAGCGGCCATTCTGTCCAGACGTTGCATCAGGGTGCCGTAGTCACCCGGGGAATACCCTGGCTGCAAACCATTCAGCGCCGCTGAAAGCGAGGTCTGGGCGGATGCATCAACAGTATCCGTGGATGCCAGAAGACTCACGCGCTGGTCGAAAACCACCAGCTCTGCGCTGCCATCGCCCACTTCATCAACAAGGTCCTGAGCACGATTTAGAGCTGCGTTCCATCGCTCTGACGCACGCATCGACATAGATTGATCAAGTACGATGATGTGATGCTGCTGTTCTGTCGCGGGCAATGAATCACGATTAATCCAAGGCTGGGCAAATAACAGACAAAGCAACAGCAACGACAGTACCCTCAACGCGAGCAAAGCCTTGTATCTGAGTGTGCGTTTTCGGGAAACCGGTGGAGTGGTCGCCTCCAGAAACTGTTTCGACGGGAAGAGTTGTTCCGGCGGATTCTGGTCACTGAAGCGATGCAGAATCCAGGGCAACAACAATCCAAGAAGGCCGGCGAAGTAGGCAGGAAATAACAAACTCATCGGCCACGCCTCTCACGAAAACGCATGTAGGCCTGCAAGGCAGCATCCAGCGGCTCGTTAGTCATTACCCGTGTGTAATCGGCCCCGATGCGCCTGCATGCCTGTTCCATGGATTCGCAGTGGGCTGCAAATCTGGCCCTGTATCCGGTTTTCAGAAATTCAGGATCGACGATAACAGATTCTTCGGTTTCCAGATCCTTAAATGCGCTGATCGTGTTGTTGGTGGGCTCTAACTCCTCGGTGTCAAGCACGTGAAAAATCGCAATGTCCTGCCCTGCGTGAGCCAAGGGTTGCAACGCGCTGAGGAGGTCATCTGCATTGGCATATAAATCAGATACCACTACCAGCAGTCCGCGTCGGCTGATACTGGCACGCAGACTTTCCAGAGCACTGAGAATATCCGTGCCCTTGCCTGCCTTGGTCCTTTCCAGTAAGGATAATGCTCGTGGCAAGCTGTCAGGACGAGCAGATGGCGCCTGAAATTCCCGGACCTCTTCATCAAACACCGACAAACCAAGCGCATCGTGCTGCTTGCGCGTGACATACGCCAGAGATGCGACCAGGAAAATGGCTTGCTCCAGCTTACTGGTCGGGCTGCCAAACCCCATCGAAGCGCTGGTGTCGAGAAGCAGATTGATGGCCGTGTTGGTCTCTCCCTGAAAACGCTTGATATAGGTTCGATCGGTACGAGCGTAGACGTTCCAGTCAACGTAACGAAGATCATCACCCTCGCTGTAGGCGCGGTATTCTGCAAACTCCTGACTAAACCCGAAATGCGGCGACCGGTGCAAACCAGTGGTCACACCATCAACCACCGTCCTGGCAACCAGTTCCAGCGACCCCAGACGTGCAAGCACCTCAGGTTTGAGGAGTCGATTGGCTATTTGTGCAGACACGCTTGTGGATATTCCCGGCTATGCAGCAACACGCTGATCAACAAGATCGCGCAACACATCATCAATACTCAGGCCATCAGCCTCAGCAAAATAATTGAGCATGACGCGGTGGCGAAGTACCGGAGCGGCAAGCGCATCGATATCGTCTGTTGTTACATGATAACGTCCGGCCATCAGCGCCCTGGCCTTTGCTGCCAGCGTAATGAACAGAGCCGCCCGCACGGAAGCACCAAACTTCACATACTGTTTGACCTTGGGTGTTGCCGCTATGTCCTCGGGCCGTGTGGCGCGGACCAGCTCGACAGCATAACGACCCACTTGCTGGCTGACCGGTACCTGACGCGTCAACTTCTGGAATGCCAGTATCTGTTCGGCATTAGTACAAGCCGTTACAGGCTCTGGTGGCGTGTCGCTCGTGAACCGTTGAACAACCGTCAGCTCATCTTCCAACGGTAAATAATCGAGCATGATATTGAACAGGAATCTGTCCAGCTGAGCCTCTGGCAAAGGATAGGTACCCTCAAGCTCAAGTGGGTTCTGGGTGGCAAGTACGAAGAAGGGCTTGTCGATAATGTGTTGCGTACCGCGTACAGTGGCCGAGTATTCCTGCATTGCTTCAAGTAACGCTGCCTGAGTTTTTGGCGGTGTCCGGTTGATTTCGTCAGCCAGCAACACGTTGGTAAAAATCGGACCCGGAATGAATCGCCAATTGCGCTTGCCTTGCTCATCATCCTCGATAATATCGGTGCCTGTTATGTCCGTCGGCATCAGATCAGGAGTGAACTGGATTCGGTCGAATTTCAAACCAAGCGCATCCGCCAGCGTGCGCACAAGTAAGGTTTTTGCTGTACCTGGCATGCCTGTTACCAGGCAATGACCACCGACCAGCAAGGTAATGAGCAAATGCTCGACAACCTCATCCTGCCCGACGACGATGCGTCCCACCTCAGAGCGCAATCGCTGGGTAACAGTACGAAATTCGTCGACCAGTTGTGCAGTATCAGCAGTTTTGAAATCGGACTCGGTCACATCATTCTCCAGCAGAAAGGGTAAGCAGCAATTGCTGAGCGGGTCGGTAAAAAGGCGCATTTTCCAATGCATACAATACCTGTCGGCGTGCCTCACTGGTGTCTTCCAGCAGCAGGTTAGCTCGCGCCTTGCCAAGATGCGCAGAGGCAACGTCATCTACTTGCATGCCCAACAAGGCATTGAACTCTCGTAAAGCCCGTTGCGGATCTTCGTTGTCCAGATAATGCTCACCCAGCCATTGATGGACATCAGTACCGTAAGGCATAACCCAGTTGAGGGCCTCCATAACGACCACAGCTTCGTCGAAACGCTCGCGAGCTCGCAGATCCACAATCAACTCGTACAACCATTCGGGATCGTGCCCGCCACGTTGTTGCCATTCAAGAAGCACTTCAACAGCATCGTCGTCGTGCCCCTGTTCTGACAATGCCGTGGCCAGCACGGTGTAGGCATTACCCTGACCGACTCGCTGTGGATATCGGCGAATCAGGTCGCGAGCCAACGCCTCTGCATTAACCCAATCGTCAGATTCAATATCCTGACCGAGATCCCGCGTCACTGCACTGTACTCATCAAGCGTGTCCAGTATTGAACCCCATTGCCCTTGCAGGTGATTCGCAAACTCTGTATCGAAAGTCAAATGATCTTCCCCAAGGGCGACGCGAAGTGCTTCAGCCGTGTTGGCACCATCGCCAAACTGTTTGAGCATTGTTACCAGCGCCTCGTGCCCCCAACGACTTCCAATGAAATCGCACACAAGCCCTGCCTGCATGTAGGACACCTGAACCTGCCCATTGTAGCTGGGACGAACAAATCCCTGATCAAGGTTTTTCAGCGGCAAAAGCTGCCCTTGCTTTATCGCTGTAAGAACATCAAGCGACAACTCTCGATCTGCCAAAGGACCGGTGTTCCATTCCTCGTAAACAGACAGGCCTTCACTGAACCAGCGAGGCAATCGGTGGTTGGTTGCCTCAAGCGTAAACACGTGGGCAATCTCATGCCACAGCGTACTACCCCAGTGAAATGAGCCTACCGCGCGCGCCTTGGGACTGTCCATGGCCGTCAGGTATCCGAACGTGACTCCAAGCAAACCAATGCCCGGTGTGCTGACCGTGCGTACCGCAAAATCATCGTGATCGTGATATAGCTCGACGACCATAGGACGGCGTAGAGTAAAGTCGTAACGCTTGGTAAACAACTGCACCGCCCGGACAGACAAATCAACAACGTAGGGTTCCAGTGCATCTGCATCTTCGCGATCCAGGCGAATCAGCACGCGACCCAGAATCTTGTCTGGATTCTCAGGATCAGGCACGTCGATTGAGCTAACGCGCATCTCGTCCAGATCATCCAGAAAGCGCAACGTATTCACAGTCTTTGCATCGAATGGGTCGCGTTCGTATGCTTGCTGTAGATGGTAACGCGCGGCAAACACGTGGTTGATTCGCAGCTGATTGATACCAAGATCCCGATGGGCACTGGCCAAATCATCATCGACCGTAACAGCGCGCTGATAAAGATCTACCGCTTCTCGGTAACGATAGGTAATGATATAAAAATGTGCAGGAATCGCATAGACGTTGCCGTAAACCGGGTTGTATTCCAGCGCTTTATCTACCCACTCTGTCAATGGCTTGTCTTCAAGCAGATTGGCCCCCGCGTGCAGCGCGTAAATTTCCAGAGGCGGATGGCCTTGCACCTCAGCCTGAGCCAGCGCATGATCCAGCAGCTCTCTGGCCGCATCGATATTCTGCAGCTCAAGCTCTATTCGCGCCATCAACAACAGCGCATGCACGTTATCCGGATGTTCCTCAAGAATGCTCTCCAGCAACTCTCTGGCACGCCCTTCAAAGCCTTCCGCAAGGCTTTGCGCCAGACCTACCCGGGCAGGTAGCCAGGATTCGTCATACAGCAGCGCCTCTCGGAACAGGGCTTCTGCATCGCTGACTTGATGTGTCTGGAGATACAACTGCGCCCAATGCGTTTTTATCGAAGGCTCGCTGCTACCAGACGCCAATTCTCTATAAAGTCTATTGGCCTGCCTCGTCTCACCAAGCGCTGCTGCCGCATCAGCCTTGTCCAGACCTTCGGCCGTTTCCAGCAATTGAGTAAAACAGCGCTCAGTACCCTCTTTGTCACCACGATAGGCCAACTCATCACACTGACGAACCGCCTCAGAACGTGAAGAATCGTAGTGGATCGTCAATGCGTAAGACGGCAAGCTCTGAAACAGCAGGAGCAGTAGAACGTATATTATATTGGCGAATAAACTGGGCGGTTTAGCTATTAGCATCACCATCACTCCATCCAGTAGCTTCATCAATCGATTGTTGCAACCTCGCAATCGACAATAGAAGAATTTCCAGTTCACTGTAGTAGACGTCCACTGGCATCTCTGACTTGCGCTGTCGGAGAGCCTTGAAGGTTTGTTCCAGTCCCAATCTTTCATCAAGCAAGCTGGCAACGACCGGGTCATCCTTGGCGTCTCGCAATGAACCTAGCAGCGCAACTGCAATATTGTCTGCCTCTTCGCCGCGCAATCGTGAATGCTCAGAGGCAAGCAGGTTCTGTTGCTCGAAGTATTCGGTGGTTCGCGCCTCGGCGAACCGGTAGGCTTCGGCAATAGTAAGAATCTCATTTCGATCGTAGTCTGCTACGTCGCTTTGCATGGCATCAGCAAGAAACGTGTGAAAACGTACCGCGTTGATCTCACCGCCGCTTTTGGTGGCTGTCACCAGCACCCGACCCAGCTGCGAGATGGAATCCAAAGCAGCTCCACTGGCACTGGCGGCAAGGACAACGAGCTGTCGCGAAGCCGGAACCGTGTTCAAAGCGGCAATAAGATCACCACTGCTCAGATCGGGGCCGATGACGTTGAATCGCCACCCTTCATTATCGGCGTTTCCATGGCCTGTCAGTATCAGGATAAATACAGGCTCCGCCAAAGATTCACCGTTAGCACTATCCAGATCCTGCTGAATTCTCGCTGCCTGTTGCTCAATTGTCGCAAGAATGTCGTTGCGTGTTGCAGTTTCATCAAGTTGAATGATCAGCGAAGCATCATTTTCAAGTGATAGCAGGCCGCGACTGTAATGATCTGATGACTCTGAAAAGGCCTCCTGAAAATCGGCGGTTCCTCCAAGACCTTCTACCACCACAGCATACGTCTGCGCTCTGGCTGGCGAGGCAAGCAGTACAAAGCTTAGGCATAAGATGAAAAATCTCATAGTCGCTTCCATCGAAGTCTGAGTAACCACTCGAGGGCTTTGGCTGTAAGCAGACAAAGAAAAAGAAAAGGCATGTTCCACAAAGGAAGGCTGACCTCACGCTTCAATGCAGCATTACTCTGTGTTAACACATCGCGCAATTGGTCACTTTCGTTGAAAGCCAGATAGCTACCACCAGTGGCATCAGCAATTCGTCGTAGCAATTCCTGTTGTTGTGTATTGTCGAAACTCTCCGCGGTTCCTGATTCGCGAACCCACCAATGCTCTGTAGAGACGAGTGAACCTTGCGGTGACTCACCACCCAGCGGGGTCATGGCATTAATTGTATAGGGTCCGTCCAGCACCGTATCGACAGATCCGACGTAGCTTCCGGGTCTGAGTGCATCTGCCTGTAAGGCGACTGTCTGGACTGATCCGTCAGGTAGCGTCATCTGTACCGGTAGACTTGCCTGACGCAAGGGTTCGTAACCTGCCGAATAGGCATCGACTGAAATCATTGCGGTATCACTGTCGCGATAGACTGCCTTGGATGCAGCAACGCTGATTCTGGGAACAACCCCATCGACCAACTTGGTTGCAAGCTGGCGCCAGAACATCTCGTGACGTTGATCGGTAGATTCCAGCCCCATCTGCCAGCGCCAGGTGCCACTGGTGCCAAGCACAAGGCTTGTGCCCTTTCCGTAGCGTTGACTCACGAGCAGAGGTTCTATATCGGATACATTGGCATCCAGTTGTACGTGCTCCAGCAAAACGACAGCACCGGGTTTCACATTGCCAAGTGCCTGCCAATCAGCAAGCTCTGGCAAACCCTGCCATGCCTCTACGTTCAGTGAATTGGTATCTCCAAGTGATAACCAGTCTGTACGAAACCCAGATACAGTGGGTAGAACCTGACGCCGCTCGCGCGTGAAGGTCTCGGCTGCAAGCCTTGCGTCAAGGATAACAGGCAGCGCAGCCGCCACTACCGAACGCCCCCAGCCGCCATCAGCCAGACCATGCCTGCCCCCTAGCATCATCAAGGTGCCGCCGCGTACGCTGACAAAATCGCGGAGCGCCAATTGCTGATCCGTACTCAGTTCCGCCGCTTCCAGACTGCCGACAATGACCGCGTCATAGCTGAACAGGACCTCTCGACTGGAAGGGAAACCATCAGCGAGTTCTTCAGCGTCACGCACGCCCTGACGATAAAATTTGTTAGGCGACGTGCGCAGCAGTGAAACAATTTCGACCATAGGATGGTTGTTGAGTGCACGCCGCAGGAACTTGTACTCCCAGCGAGGCTCGCCTTCGACGTAGAGTATTCTTTTCGGAGACTCCACAACGCGCAACACCCTGGGCTGGGCATTGTTGGCAAGATCAGGATCAACCCATTCATCGTTGCCGATCACTTCAAATCGTAGCTGTCTTATTCCCGACTCCCCAGTAGGCAGCTTGACCTCATGAACACTCTGGCGGACATCGCTGGGTAGCTGAATATCTTCCGCGGCAACCAGATCACGTCCGGAAAATACCCTGATGCGCGCACTGCCTCCGATTGAATGCCTGATATCCAATCTGGCAGAGAGTTGCACATTAGGTGCAGCCTGCTCCGGCAATGTGACATCACTTAACTGTATATCAGAGGGATGCCTGACCCTGCCCACTCCGACTGTGTGCACCGGCACGCCCGCCGCACTTAATCGTTGCCACCATTGCGCATCAATTTCATCGCTGTTATCGGAGCCGTCTGAAATCAGGACGACAGCAGCAAGCGCATTCTGTGCAACCGTACCCAGCAGTTCATCAAGGCCCTGAGCAAAGTGGGTACTGAATGATGGTTCAACGGCTGCCAGTTGCTCAACGCTCTTGATTGAATCAAGTGAGGTTCCTTGCGAATAGAGGGCAGCATCGAATTCAGCTTCATCTTCCAGAGCGATGGAATCGATAATTGATCCCCCGGCATCGAGTCTGCTTTGTAGCTCGGTAGTGAATTCGCGACTTTTCAACACATCTACCGTACGCATGCTTTGCGACGTGTCAACGACCCAGGCAACCGTGTTCTCGCCCTGCTCGGCGACTTCCAGCTTCAGCGCAGGCTGCCAGAGCATCGTCAAAACAACAACGGCCACGATGAACTGAAGCACAAAGATCATGGATCGCCGGCGCTTCCCAAGCGGGCGGTTCCAGAGGCTTGCAACAATTAATACCAGTGCCAGCAGGATAGCAATACCCAGGGCTGCCAAAGGCCAAGGGCTTTCAAACCCCAGCGAGGCTTCACGCCAGGAAGAGGCAGGGTATTTGAAAAGCCACTCGCTCATTATCAATGTGTCATTGCGTAAAGCACGTAATTGACTCCGAGCCTGTAAGCCTGTGCTGTGAGCGGCGCTGGATAGCGGACGTCGTCGGCATGTTCCCAGGCATCTCCGATGTCCTGATTGAAGTTGATCGCCACCATTATTCTTCCATATTCGTCACTAATTCCTCGCCAGCGAGGGACCCGTCCACCTTTCTCATACGTCCTGTTATTCATAAGAGCTCTAATACCGGGGATTTGTTCCCGCTCCGCAAGATCATAGAGTACGTGAAACGCTTCGCTACTCTCATCAAGCTCCTCGATTCGCTTATCAGGAAAAATCTGCCTCATCACAGCCTCGAACTGTTGCCATTCATAAACCCCGTGAAAATCATCGACCATCATGAATCCGCCACGAAAAAGGTACTCCCTCAGCATCTCGACCTCGTCAGGAGCCAGGGTCATGGAACCCACCTCCACCACATACAGCCATGGAAAGTCGAAGATCATCTGGTCATTCATACGGACAAGCACGCCCTCTGGTGCAACATCAACCCGTGTCAGACGATCGAGTCCCGCATTAAAGTGTGTTTCTGCTTCCGGCCAGTCTGCGCGCCAGCGAGGCCAGTCATCAAATGCTGATTGCGAGTAAACCAGACGGGCAAAGGAAAACTCCTGAGCGCTGGCGATACGTGGATTGAAAATCGTGGTGGAAACGGTTACCAACAAGATCAGCGAGAAATATTTCATGAAATAACTATACCTAGTGCACCTTGCCGGGTAACCCTTGCGCAGAGAATTCCCGGTTATCCAGTCTTTAGCAGTCAAATTTTATGTGCTCCAGGTGGGCCCTTCAGACCCAGTTCGCCCTATACTACGGAAGTGGTAGACGAAAGTAGCGTCAATGTAACGTCAGACGTTGGCGGGATAACCCCGGTTCAAGCAACGCGATACCACAATGTCCAGGATGACAGCCAACCTATTTGCATCTTTTCTAGGAGGATTTATGTACCAACACCCTGCGCGGCTGCGTCAGCTAGCGGCAATTGTGGGCCTCGCTACCGTAAGCGTACCCCTTATCTGGCTCGCCAAGCCAGTCCATGCCGGGGGCTTTGCCCTTATTGAGCATGGTGCATCAGGCCTTGGTCACGCTTATGCCGGAGCTGCGGCAGTAAGTGCGGATACCTCCACTGTCTGGTTCAACCCTGCAGGAATGAGCGAGCTGGAAGGTCGTGAAATGTCGGTCGCTCTGCATATCCTGAGCACTGGGACAGAATGGACTGATGAAGGTACTACACTGGCACCCGCTCTGGGTGGTGCAGAAGTGTCGGGGCCGGATACGGCTTCACCAGGTACGACCACTGCCCTGCCCAACTTTTATTATGTTGCTCCTATCAATGAGAAACTGAGCTATGGTCTGAGCATCGGTGTGCCATTTGGCTCAGCGACTGAATACGATTCCGACTGGAAAGGCCGATATACGACGGTTGAGAGTGGTATCAATGTCATCGATATCAATCCGGCGATCTCCTATCAGGCATCCGAAAAGGTCCGTCTGGGTTTTGGCATCAGTTTCCAGCGATTATCAGCAGAGCTCGGCAGTAGCGTAGATTCAGGTGCGGCATGCTTTAGTTTTGCCAGTAATCCCGATACTAATTTCGACATCGCTGACTGCGTCAATGCTGAACTTACGCCGGGAAACCAGCCAAACGATTCAACCGGAGATATTACCGGGGATTCCACGGCTTTCGGTTTTAACCTCGGCGCGCTTTTTCTTCCGACCGACAGCATAAAAATCGGCATTGCCTATCGTCACAGCGTCGACCACGAGCTTGACGGCGAAGTAGACTTTGTCGTCAACCCGGCGTTGCGCGGCTTGCTTGATAACAACGATGGCGCGCAGACCCAAGCTATCACGCAAGGCTTTCTTCAAGATGGCTCTGTGGCAGCTGAGGTTGAACTTCCCGCCTCATTCGCCCTGTCAGGCGTTTGGCAGGTAAACGATAAATTCGAATTACTCGGTGACGTTACGTGGACTGGCTGGAGTTCATTTCAGGAATTGAGAGTCGTCTACGTAAGCCCTTTTCAACCAGACACACGCTCCGTGCAAGAGTGGGAAGACGTTATTCGGCTATCAGCAGGTGTCAACTACCAACACACACCAAAACTGGCACTGCGTGCCGGATATGCATTTGATCAGGAACCCATTCCAGGACCTTCGCGCCGAACCGCACGCATCCCGGGTAATGATCGCACCTGGTTAACTATAGGCTTGGGTTATCAGGTATCCAACAAGTTCTCGTTTGATATCGGCTTCGCTCACATCATGCTTCCAGAGACAGCCATTGACAATCGAAACGAGGAAACTGCTGGTGGCTCAATCGTACGGGGTGTCTACGACCCGTCGGTCAATATCCTCTCCGCTCAGCTCAACTATGAATTCAACTGAGACCACACACATGCAAAGCATAATCAAACCAGTACGATCGTGGCTTGTGGCTCCAGCACTTGTTATGTTGGTAGCAGGCTGCAGCAGCGACACAGAATACGATTTTGAAGGCAGCCGGGACATAGTTGAAGCCGCAACGCTTGCGCAGAGCAATCCAGAGGCATTGTTCAACCCTGATCCGTCAGCGCCGGTGCTGCCGTTTCCCAACAATCTGTTTTTTGTCGGAAGCGAAGATGGAACACTGAATATTCCTATTGCACCAACAGCTGATCAGACGCTGTCCAACCCTCAAATCGCTCTAAACCAGCAAGATGGGTTTTCCACCATCTCACCGATAACCACTGCTGTGTCCAAATCACTGGACCAAGGTACGCTGAGGCTTGGCGACACAGTGCGTGTTTTCGAGGTTACGACAACGAACCTACCCGTTAGCCTGACCACGGCTGCTCAACGAGCTGGTGCTCGTTCTAACGTCGATGAAATTGTTGAAGAGCTGGACGATGAATCATTGTTCGACGTTCGACAAGTCGGCGATCAGATTGTCTTGTCGCCTCTCGTTCCACTAAATCCATCGACTAGCTACATGGTTGTCCTGACAAACGGCATTACGGGGACTGATGGTAGAAAACTTGAGCCAAGCCTGGTATACGGCCTGCTACAAGGTGACACCCCCCTCGTGAACGAAAATCTTGAAGTACTCCGTGGTTTCGTCGGCTCCCACACAGATGCGCTGGACAGCGCTAATGTAGACCTTGGGAACGACGGGAACGGAGAACCGATAGAGGTAGTACTTACCTGGGTGTTCTCCACACAATCGACCACCGACGTGTTGCAGGCAGTCAAGGGCATCAGCGGCCCCACTACTCTGGTGCTGGTAGCAGCGAACCGCACCACCAACGATGTAAACGCGGCTCTGCAGGGCAAGGCTGATGTGTTCGTCGGTAGTCTGGATCTTCCCTATTATCAAACACCCGTAGGCGAAGACGGGAATCCCCTGCCGGCTCTGGCGAGTTTCTGGACAAATAGTGCTGGCAATGTTCCAGGTGCAAGCGATGAAAACGATGTTCGAAACAATACTCCGCAGACGACGGGAGATAATGTAAAAGTACCCGTCCTCATGACAGTACCTAATGATAACGCAGCCGCTGGTGGGGCGATGCCAGATACAGGTTGGCCGATTACGGTATTCCTGCACGGCATTACGTCCAATCGCACCAACATGCTGGCAATTGCCGATGCCATGGCTGATGCCGGACGAGTTGTCATCGCTATTGACTTGCCCATGCACGGCATCACTGACACGGACAGCGGGCTATATGCCAATGACAACCCGCTGGGTGCTGAAGAAAGAACCTTCGATATCGATGTCGTGACACTGGATGCGACAACGGGTGTTCAAACGCCAGGCCCTGATGGTTTGATCGACTCGTCCGGCACGCATTTCTACAATCTATCCAACCTTGCAAACTCCCGCGACAACCTTCGTCAGGCAGTGGCCGACCTGTTTGTGCTGACAGCCAATATCATGGAACCCCGCACCGATGGCCTTGTTTTTGACACAAACAATATGTCATTCGTCGGACACTCACTGGGCGGGATCGTCGGCACCACCATGCTCGCGTTCGACAATAGCTATCAGACTGCTACTTTAGCTATGCCTGGCGGTGGAATTTCAAGATTACTTGCCGGTTCTCAAAGCTTCGGCCCCATCATCAATGGCGGTCTTGCGAGCAATGGCGTGGAAACGGGTTCTCTTGCCTACAACCAGTTTCTGACGGCAGCGCAAACCTTGATCGAGTCGGCTGACCCGATCAATCACGCAACCACAGTAGCCGCTGGTGACACGAGAATTCACTTTATCGAGGTTATTGATGATCAGGTTATTCCCAATCGTGTCGAAGGAGCGCCGCTGTCCGGATCCGAACCATTAATCGCGCTGCTGGGCCTGCCGGCGGTCGATTCAACGGTCATGGGTAGCAGTGGTGTCGTCCGCTTCATCGAAGGTAGTCACGGCTCTATTCTCTCACCGGAAAGCAGTCTCGCTGCGACGGTAGAAATGCAAACTCAAATGGCAACGTTCGCACGCTCCCTTGGCAACCTTTTACCTGTGGACAACTCCAACAACGTTATTCAGCCAGCGCCATCCAATCAGTAATTTTCTTACCTGAAAGTGACCAACATGAATCCAGCGAAAAGGCTATCAACAATGACACGTGTCCTCCTCGTCATGTTCATGTTGATCACTACAGGCACGGTGCACGCTGAAAAAATAGCGGGCGTAAGCCTGGAAGACAATCTGACTGCTGGCGATACGGAGTACGTCCTGAACGGTGCCGGCGTTCGAAAGAAGCTGTTTTTCAAACTCTATGTAGGCAGCTTGTACATCGACAACACGCTGAAAGGTGCTGACGCCGATGCCATCGTGCAAGCAGATGCCCCCATGCTTATCCAGCTCAACATCCTGTCTGACCTGCTTACGCGCGACAAACTCGTCAAGGCACTGAACGAAGGTTTCGATAAATCAACCGGTGGCAACACTGCGCCCGTTCAATCACAGATCGACACGATGATGGGATCCATGAACGAAGCCATCAAACCCGGTGACGTCTATCAGATTGTTTACACACCTGAAGCAGGTACCAGCGTCGTTTCAGGCGATCAGACGATCGCCACAATGGACGGCCTGCCCTTCAAGCAGGCCATCTTCGGTATTTGGCTGTCAGATTCTCCTGCTCAGGACTCTTTGAAAAAGGCGATGCTGGGTCAGTAGTTTTTCTCTCCGCACACACTACTTTGCGGTAGCCACATCCGCCGTCGTAGCTGAAACCCCCGATTGCAACATCTCATTGGGGAAATCATCAACCATCACTACACGAGTTGTCGCTTTGGAAGCCTCCAGCAGTAAGTCTGCCTCTGCGCGGTTTATAACATCTTCAGCCGTGAGCTGCTGTAACCAGGTAGCGTAGTCCATTCCGTAAGGAATCTCCCGCCTTGTCTGCTTGAGCTTACGCTCTGCATCTTCCGCCGCCAAAGTACAACGCAAGGCGTATTCGATACTGCCTGTTGCATCTTCCGGATCGTTGCTGAGATAGACACCCTCCGTCAGCCTGTCACGTGCCTCGGATTCACCCAGCAGGATATGCGCACAGGCCTGCGTCAGTTTGTCATTGGGCGTGCGGTAGCGGCGTCCCAATGGAAACACGATTCCTCGCAACACAAGCCCGATGGGCGTATTGGGAAAGTTTCTGAGAATCTGGTCCAGCGCTACTTGTGTTTCAAACAATGCATGCCGCACCGACCATTCCAGCAATGGCTGATCTGCTTCGGGTCGTCCGCTATCTTCAAAACGCTTGAGTACCGCAGAGGCCATATACATATGCATCAGACCATCTGCAAATCGACCAGAGAGCATTTCCTTTCGCTTTAGCCCACCACCGAGAAACAACATCGCAAAATCAGCCAGAAATGAATATGCGGCACTCATGCGCGACAGACGCCGAAAATACTTCGCATTGGGTCCGTCGATGGGCGAATCAGCGAATACACCTTTGGTCAATCCGTGAAATAGCGAGCGCGCCCCGTTTTGAATGGCATAGCCCACGTGACCCATCAGTGCTTCGTCAAAGCTCTCTAAAGCCTCGTGCTTGTTAGGCAGTGAAGCTGCTGTTATTTCATCCATAAGCCATGGATGACAACGGATTGCACCCTGCCCGAATATGATAAGACTGCGTGTGAGTATATTTGCTCCTTCAACGGTGATTCCAACCGGTATCGCCTGGTAGGGTCTACTCATCCAATTATTTGGCCCCATACAAATACCTTTACCGCCAATGATGTCCATACCATCATTAACAACGAGGCGCATATTCTCTGTGTTGTAGTACTTGAGAATCGCAGAAACCACAGAGGGTTTCTCACCCTGATCCAAAGCAGCGCACGTCAGTCGACGGCCCGCATCCATCGTATAGGTAAGTCCGGCGATTCTTCCCAACACCTCCTCTATTCCCTCGAACTTGCCGATAGGCAAACTAAATTGCTTTCGCACTCTGGCATAAGCACCGACAAAACGAGCGGCGACCTTGCCCGAAGCAACACCGTTACTAGGCAGTGAAATACCGCGACCAACTGACAATGATTCCATCAACATCCGCCACCCCTGACCCACCATTGCCTGTCCACCGATAATCCACTCCATTGGGATGAACACATCATTGCCGCTGTTGGGCCCGTTCATGAAGGCCTGATTCAACGGGAAATGACGGCGACCAATATTCACACCCGGCGTGTTCGTCGGAATAAGGGCACATGTAATACCGAGCTCTTCTTTGTCACCAAGCAACTTGTCCGGATCGTAAGCCTTGAATGCAAGACCGAGTAATGTGGCAACGGGGCCCAGTGTGATGTACCGTTTCTCCCAGGTAACACGCATACCCAGCACCTGCTGGCCTTCAAACTCACCCATACACACGATTCCTACATCGGGCATGGCGCCGGCGTCAGACCCTGCGGAGGGTCCCGTTAACGCAAAACACGGTAATTCCTTTCCTATCGCCAGTCTTGGCAGGTAGTAATTCTTCTGCTCCTCGGTACCGTAGTGCAACAACAGCTCAGCCGGCCCCAGAGAATTGGGAACCATGACGCTTACCGCACCGGTAACACTGCGTGTCGCCAGTTTGCTGACAACCTCTGAATGAGCCATGGCCGAGAACCCCAGCCCGCCGTATTCTTTAGGGATGACCATGCCCAGAAATCCTTCTTCCTTGATGAACGTCCATACTTCAGGCGGCAAATCATTGAGCTCATAGGTGATCTGCCAGTCGTTCATCATCGAACACAGCTTGTCTGCAGGCCCGTCAATAAAAGCCTGTTCTTCAGCTGTGAGCGTTGCTTCGGGGTAGTTTATGAGTTTCTGCCAGTCCGGGGCCCCTCTGAACAGCTCGGCTTCCCACCAGACAGTGCCTGCGTCGATAGCCGCTCGCTCTGTTTCCGACATGGGCGGCAATACCGCACGCACGTACTTGAGCACTGGCAGGCTGACCAGACGATGGCGCAAGGGGCGCAGGTTGAACACCACCGCCATAAGGATAACAACTGAGATTGCTATCATTCCGATGAAACCGGACAACGCGCCAATCTCATAGGCAACCCAGAGAATCCCTGCTCCGATAAGCGTGGCAACAGGCAAGCTGATTCTCACTTTGGATACTGCGAACAAGGCAAGTGCCAGAACCATTAACCAGAAAAGGATACCCATAGCATCTCCGAAAGATAAAATTTCAACATCAAATCCGACAATGACAAGCACTGGTCATGCCGCGTGCGCACATTCACCAAAGGCAGCCATGCTGGCAAGCCGGTAAATCAGCTATAGTTTCTAAGTCACCCGATCGATTTTCGTATCCTACTTTTTACATCTTCAGGCAACCTGAAGGACTTGTAACAGTTTAAATCCAGAGCACCCTCAAAAGCATTCATGGACATAATGAAAAAAGCCTTCACCGATATTATTGGCGCTGTCGGTGAAGATATCACCCGAGACGGACTACGTGATACTCCAGAGCGTGCAGCCAAAGCCATGCAATTCCTGACACAAGGCTATGGCCAGACTCTGCAACAGGTCGTCAACGGCGCTATTTTCGAGTCAGACAGCGACGAAATGGTAATAGTTCGGGATATCGAGCTTTATTCGTTGTGTGAGCACCACATGTTGCCCTTTATTGGCAAGTGCCACGTGGCTTATTTACCACGTGGCAAAGTGATAGGGTTGTCCAAAATTGCCCGAATAGTGGATATGTATGCTAGACGGCTTCAAATTCAAGAATCACTAACCAAACAGATAGCGACTGCTGTTCTGGAGGTTACTGATGGCCTGGGCGTTGGTGTCATCGTTGAATCGCAACACATGTGCATGATGATGCGCGGCGTTCAAAAGCAGAACTCGTCGATGACAACCTCAGCCATGTTGGGCAGATTTCGCTCGGATATCAATACGCGTAACGAATTTCTCCAGCTCATTAGGTAGACACAAGCTTGCTTGCAAGCTGCGCAATACTCCGTCAAGCAACAATTTCATAATGCGCAATGAAATCTGCATCCGGCGTCACCCCTATCCCCGGACCATCAGGAACACCTACCTTGCCGCCACGTTTGACCTGCCCTTGAACATCCAGCGGTTCGGACAACAGATGATCACGAAATCGATTCTCGGTAGTATC
Organism: Granulosicoccus sp.; assembly: GCA_045106195.1. Lineage (GTDB taxonomy): Bacteria > Pseudomonadota > Gammaproteobacteria > Granulosicoccales > Granulosicoccaceae > Granulosicoccus. The sequence goes on along the minus strand of JBGCEH010000086.1, from coordinate 32,047 downwards.
AAACTCAAGCATGGGCTCCCAGGGATTCATGCCCCCGGGCATCGGAGGCATGGCAGCCAGCAATTGAAGATTGGTCGCCACAGCGATTGCCGAACCCCAGACGTGATTAACGACAGGTGTGAAATGCGCGTGACACAAAGCCAGTACCCGTAAATACTCACTGATACCCCCCAGCGCACAGACTTCAGGCTGAGCAATATCCAACCCTCGGTTTTCAAGAATGGAACGCCAGCCCCAACGGTTGAATTCTGCCTCCCCGCCAGAAATGTTAACGTTAAGCCCCGCCCGCAACTCACGGTATCCATCCTGGTCCTCAGGAGCTACTGGTTCTTCAAACCAGTACGCTCCCAGTTCGTCAAGCGCACGTCCGACGTAAAACGCATCGGACGTTGTATAGCAATGATTGGCATCAACCATGAACCGTGCATCACCGACTCCATCTGCAACGGCCTGACACAATTTGACGTCAGCCCTGGGGCCAAGCCCGGTTTTCATTTTTGCCGCCGTAAAACCCATATCGATTATGGCAGCCGCTTCATCCCTGAATCTTGCCACATGATCTTCCACGCTTTCGCGCTTGAGCATCATGCCATAGCCATACGCTATTACTTCCGTTCGATGAGCCCCGCCGATCAACTGATGGACGGGCAGACTAGCCACCTTCCCGGCGATATCCCACAACGCGATATCCACACCCGAGAGTGACTGCATCGGCATGCCTTTTTGCCCATGATCACGCAGAAGGTTATAGACCTTGTGCCAGATCACATCCCGATCGATCGGGTCCATACCCAATACCATAGGCTGAATCACCGTCTCGACAATGCACTTGTTGGCCATAGCGACATTGCCTGGTCCAAAGCACTCACCCCATCCTGTAATGCCTTCATCTGTGATGACTTCAACCAGATGCGCTGTGCGTTTGGCGTAGAACTGTTGGGAATATCCAAGTTCCTCTGGCATATCGCATTGCAGAACGTGGCTTTTTATTTCAATGATTTTCATGGAGATGCCGTTGCCAGATAGAGACTGGCTGAGAGTAGCGCAAAGCTGGCGGTCAGTGTGTACCTGTGTTTTGAACGGCAGAGTTTCTCACTGCAAGTGCCCCGATTATCTCGCGAGCACCAGTGTAGTACTTTGCTTTCAGCTCTGAAACGAAAGATCAGTCAGGCTTGAGCATGGTTGTTCAGAGATAGTCAGAAGACTGTATTCCTGTAGACGCAACCCACATCATTTTCTCAAGATAACGCCAGACTTGTTATCGTCATCACGCTCGTCACTGCCAAGCTGCATCTGCCATAGATCAGCATATAGACCATCGCTCTCCAGCAGTGTCTCGTGTGTACCACGTTCTACAATTTCACCCGCATCCAGTACCAGTATCTGATCAGCATCAACAACCGTTGACAACCTGTGAGCAATGACCAGCGAAGTTGCGCGCTTGGCGACAGCATTCATACCTTCCAGAATGGCCTGTTCACTCCGGGTATCAAGGCTGGATGTTGCTTCATCAAAAATAATGATAGGTGGGTTTTTAAGCACAACGCGCGCTATAGCCATACGTTGTTTTTCACCACCAGATAACTTCAGGCCACGCTCGCCGACTACAGTTTCATAGCCTTGTGGTAGCTGTGCAATGAACTTGTCAAGATTGGCTCGTCTTGCTGCTTCCTTGACCAGATTGTCATCAGCTTCCGGATTGGCATAGGCAAGATTGTAACGAATGCTGTCGTTGAACATGACCGTATCCTGAGGCACTACGCCCAGCGCTTCCCGCAAGCTGGACTGCGTGCAATCGCGCACATCTACGCCATCGATCATGACCTGGCCTTTGTCGACATCATAAAAGCGAAACAACAAACGAGACAGAGTTGACTTACCTGCACCGGATGGTCCAACGACAGCGACCTTGCTTCCAGGTTCGACCGTAAAGGTCAGGCCTCTTAAAATCGGACGTTCAGACATGTAGGCAAAATGAACATCCTTGAATTCAATACGAGCTTCTTTGACCTCCAACGCTATAGCCTTCGGCTTATCCTGAATCTCGGGTTCGCGCTCCAGAAGCTTGAGCACCAGATCCATGTCTGCCAGTGCATATTGCAGCCCCCGGTAGACGACACCCAGAACGTTCAAGGGCACAAACAGTTGTAGCATGAGGGCGTTGATCAGGACGATATCGCCCAGAGTGATGACACCACTGGCAACGTCCCTTGTTGCAAGCATCATGATAAGGGTGACGCCCACTGCAACGATGGCGGCCTGCCCGAAATTCAATGTGGACATGGTGATCTGGCTGCGAACACCGGCATCAGCCCAGCCTTCCATGTGCTCATTGTAAGCGCGAATTTCACGAGACTCGTTGTTGAAGTACTTGACGGTTTCATAATTCAACAAGCTATCGACAGCACGGCCGTTTGACAGGGAATCAAGGCGATTCATTTCATGCCGGAATTGCATGCGCCAGCCCGAAAATATAAAAGTGAACGCAATGTAGATAACAACCGTTAAAACGACAACTATCGTGTATTGCCATCCATATCCGCCAAACAGGATGGCGGCAACCAGCAAGAATTCAGCAGCGGTCGGTACGATATTGAACACTAGCAAGTTGACAATGGAACTGAGACTGTTAGTTCCACGTGACAGATCCTTGGAAATGCTGCCCGTGTGTCGCTCAAGATGAAATGATAGTGACAGGTCATGCAGATGTGTCAGGACCTCGGTGGATAGTTTATGCATTGCCCTGTAACGCACGCGTGCAAACAGGGCGTCGCGTAGCTCCTTGAAAAGCGAACTTGCAAGTCGGAGAAGACCGTAGGCGGCAACGAGACCGAGGCCCACCAACATGACATCGTTGCCGGTAAAGGCATCAAGCAGGGATCCGGAACCTGTCGGTGCATCTGCAGTGGCTGCGGCATTATCTGCATCGAGCGCATTGACGATTTCCTTCAACAGCAAAGGTACTGCGACTATGGCGAACTTGCTTGCCATAAGACAGGCCAGTGCAAGTAAAACACGCCCCTTGTATTCCCAGAGGTACGCGGTGAGCTTTTTTAAATTCTCGAAATCACGCCGGTTGCTGTGTGGTGCTTCTACGCGACCATGCATCAGGCGCTACGCCGTGCGTGCTGTGCTTCAAGTTTCAAGTAGTTCAGAGCCTCTTCGATTAATGTGACCGCATCCGGTACCTTGCTCGCGTGTTCACTGATATGCCGGCGCCAAAGCCGGGCTCCCGGCACCTGCTGAAATAAAGCAACAAGGTGACGGCTCATTGCGCTGAGCCTGACACCCTTGTCCATCCAGCCTTGCATGTAGTGAGCGTAGCCCAGGGCAACATCGCATAGCACCTCGAAGTCAGCCTGATGTGAGTATCCGTCTGGCAGATCCGAAAACAGGCGAGCATCCGCATCAGCGAGCATGGCGGGATTGTAGTAGGCAGCGCGCCCGATCATGACGCCGTCAACATGCTGAAGATGTTCCAGTGTGGCGTCCAATGATTCGATCCCTCCATTGATGCTTATGTGCAAATGCGGGAACTCACGTTTCAGCCGATAGACAAAGTCGTATCGCAACGGTGGAATAGTGCGATTCTCTTTCGGACTCAGGCCGTCCAGCCAGGCCTTGCGGGCATGTACCGTGAAATACTGGCAACCACTTTCAGACACCTTTTGTACAAATTGTTCCAGTGCTTCGTAACTATCGTCGCGATCGATGCCCAGCCTGCATTTCACTGTCACAGGAATAGTGACGCGTTCACTCATCGCACTCACCGTGTCACGAACCAGCTCAGGTTCTGCCATAAGACAGGCCCCGAACCGTCCGGCTCGGACCCGATCACTGGGACAGCCAACGTTCATGTTGATTTCCTGATAGCCCCACTGCTCCCCAACCAGCGCTGCCGCTGCCATCTGCTCAGGATCCGAACCACCAAGCTGAAGAACCACCGGCCCCTCGACATCGTGCTTTCCCAGCAGGTATTCACGATCGCCGTGTATAATCGCAGCGCTGGTCAGCATCTCGGTATACAGCAAGGTGTGTCTGGTCAAAAGCCTTGCCAGGTAACGATAGTGCCTGTCTGTCAGTTCCATCATGGGGGCGATGACCAGACGGCGATGTGTGTTCAGATCTTTGGGCATGCGGCATTATGGGTTCGAGCGCGATAAAATACAGAGAAACTGGGCAGAAAAAGCTCGTAAGTCAGGTTAGTTTGTACGCACAAGAGGGTTAACAGGACCGCTTGAGCGCCTGATGACGTTCAACCTTGACGGCAAACTCTGCAGCCCGGACCCCATCACGACGCGCTTTCAGCATCATAGCCTGCCCTGAAGCCGGTGCAAGGCCACCTACCGGAGGCGCCAGATCCAGGCTGACCGGGAACGCATAGCCGACCACACAGGCCTCGACTACCGAATAAGGCTCCTCGCGCAGTGCGATATCCCTAACCATGCTGCCTTCAAAGACGGGAATATAATGCGCAATGTCAGCAGCGTGTGGAACGCTGGCATGATCGGTCTGAATCAGAGTTTGCGCATGCAGCTGTGCAAGATCAGCGTTAATGTTGAGCATCTGCTCGTCCTATACGTTGGTCCACGATTTGGAATCGTGTGATGTCCAGATAGCCTGAATGACGCGATTGACTTCGTGACCATCCCTGAACGTGGGCCAGCGCGATTTTCCAGCATGGATTGCAGCCAGAAAATCACGTGCTTCGATTACTAGTTGATCCTGGTAGCCGGTGCCATGCCCGGGCCCAAGACAGAAGTTAATGTAATCCGGGTGCGCCGGGCCCGTTAGAATCTTGCGAAATCCACGCTCTGAATCAGGCCCCTCCATTTTATATAACCACAGGGCGTTCTGGTCTTCCTGATCAAAACGTATTGCACCTTTACTTCCTACCACTTCGTACGCGTAACCCATCTTGCGCCCACTGCTGACCCGACTGAAATACAAATGACCCATAACGCCTGAACTGAAACGGCACAGGCACTGCGCATGATCATCATTGGTCACCGCTTCCCGTTCACCGTTAATAGTGGGTCGATCGGAGAACACGGTATCGACATCGGCACATAAGGATTCGATCGGGCCCGCCAACGCAAGCGCTGCATTGATCATGTGCGATGAAAGATCGCCTAGCGTTCCATTGGCCTTGCCGCGTGTGCGCCATGAAGCAAGCGCCTGAGGATCTGCATAGAAATCCTCCGTGTGCTCGCCTCGAAACCAACTGATATCACCTATAGCGCCTTCCTTGATCAGCCGACGCGCATATTGTGTGGCTGGTGTACGCACATAGTTGAAGCCCACCATATTAACAACACCGGAATTGTCCGCGGCATCAGCCATGGCGAGACTCTCCGAAACACCCGCACCCATTGGTTTTTCACACAGGACCGGCTTACCCAGTGCCAATGCAGCCAGGGCAATTTCCTTGTGTGTAGACTGAGGTGAAGCAATAATGATGGCCTCAACAGCGGGATCATTGACCAGTGTTCGCCAGCTCGATGTAGAGCGTTTGAAACCCAGCGCTCGGGCCTTCTCAGAGGCACCAGCATCAGTGGTGGCACACAGCATCTCGCAAACCGGACGCAACGGCGTATCGAATACAGCGCCGACGCTGTGCATGGCGACTGCATGCAGCTTGCCCATATAGCCCGTACCAATGATCCCTATCCCGATTTGTTTCATACTCTGTGCTTCTCGATTACGTACCCGGCGTGCGCCACAAGCGCTCTACAGTCTACCTAAGTTAGCCCGGACTATCCTCGAAAGCTGACAGCGGCTATTATCTAAGCCCTGAGACCTGAGTACAAGACGCTGTCAGCGTTTGTACCCGTAACAATTTCCATTTACTTAATAACAAGAGCAAGCTCATGAATACCATTTCGTCTTGGACAAGTTTTGGCGGCACGTTGTCAGTGCACGAACACGACAGCACGGCCTGTAACTGCCCCATGCAGTTTGCCGTCTATACACCCAAACAAGCCGAGAAGGCAAAAGTACCCGTTATCTGGTATCTCTCCGGACTCACCTGCAATTGGTCAAACGTGATGGAAAAGTCCGGGCTGCAAAGGGCCGCCTCGGAACTTGGCATCATGATCATCGCCCCGGACACCAGCCCACGTGGTGAGGCGGTCGCCAATGACGAAGGCTACGATCTGGGTCAGGGAGCCGGATTCTATGTGAACGCTACTGAATCGCCGTGGGCAGCACACTTCCAGATGGAGGCATACATAACCCGAGAGCTTAACGCTCTGGTACTTGCAGAATTTCCCGCCGACCCTGCCCGCCAAGGCATCATGGGGCATTCGATGGGTGGACATGGCGCACTCACCCTGCATCTGAAAAATCCGGAAACCTATAAAAGCGTCTCGGCATTTTCACCTATTGTTGCACCCACACAGGTACCCTGGGGCAAGAAGGCTTTCGGCGCTTATCTGGGTGCCAATGAATCCGAGTGGGCTAAACATGATGCAACCGAGTTAGTGACAAGCTCACCCAGCAAGGCTCCAATGCTGGTTGATACCGGCACTAGCGACCAGTTTCTTGAGGAGCAACTTACACCACAACTTTTCATCGACGCCTGTAAAAAGTCCGGGCAGACACTGGAATATAGAATGCAAGAGGGGTACGATCATTCCTACTGGTTTATTGCCAGCGTGATGGAAGATCATTTGCGCCATCATGCCAGACAACTGTGATTGCATTCGACAACACGTACTCGACGTTGCCAGCCACATGCTTTGAACGGGTTGATCCAACGCCCGTCAAGGCACCCGCCCTGATTACGCTCAATGAGCCATTGGCTATCCAGCTCAGACTGGACCCTCAATGGCTTGCGAGTGATCAGGGTATCGACATGTTGTCGGGCAACAACGTGGTCGATGGCTCCGAGACCCTTGCCATGGCTTATGCCGGACATCAATTTGGAAACTGGGTGCCTCAACTGGGTGACGGCCGTGCCATTCTTCTCGGTGAGGTGCTGGACAACGATGACCAACGCTACGACATCCAGCTGAAAGGTGCCGGACGTACACCGTTCTCTCGCGGTGGAGACGGTCGTAACTGGGTAGGTCCTGTGCTGCGCGAGTATCTGGTCAGCGAAGCAATGGCCGCCTTGGGTGTCCCTACGACTCGAGCTCTGGCAGCCGTAACTACAGGTGAAAAGGTATTACGCGAAAACGGTCCTTTGCCAGGCGCTATCGTGACGCGAGTGGCGCGCAGTCATGTTCGCGTTGGTACGTTCCAGTACTTTGCCTCAAGGGGCGATGAAGAGGCGTTGCTGGCGTTGATCGATCATGTCATTACACGCCAATATCCACACCTTGTCAACGCAGAAAACAGGGCGCTGGCTTTGCTCGAAGCAGTCATAGATGCACAAGCCGCACTGATTGCACACTGGCAGTCCATCGGATTCATACACGGAGTGATGAATACCGACAATTGTTCTGTGAGTGGTCACACCATAGACTACGGACCCTGCGCGTTCATGGACACTTACAAAGCCGACAAAGTATTCAGCTCAATTGATCGCGGTGCGCGTTATGCTTATCAGAACCAGCCTCGCATCGCTCAGTGGAATCTTGTGAATCTGGCTCAGTGCCTGCTGCCTTTCATGCATGACGACAAGGAAGAATCCGTGACTCTGGCGCAAGAGGCTATCAATCGTTTTGATGAAATCTTCATTGGCTATTATGTACAGCGTATGCGGGCAAAAATGGGGCTGGACGACAAAGAAGATGACGACCTGGCGATGGCAACACAGCTGCTGAAAGAAATGGAATCTTTGCAACTGGACTTCACAACGACTTTTACACAGCTGGGTTATCACAATTCCACGTCGCCGTTTGCGGCTGGGGGAGCATTATATGACTGGCATCTTCGCTGGCAGAAACGACTTGGCAACGATGTCGAAAAACAACAACAAAGTCGAGAGCGTATGCAGCAGATTAATCCTGTCGTCATTCCACGCAACCATCTCATTGAAGCGTTTATTGAACAGGCTGTGAAACATGACGACTACAGCGACTTTCACGCGATGCTGGCCGTAGTCACAACGCCGTTTGAGCCTGCGCATCGTGATAGTCGCTATGCCCTTGCACCTAAACCTGAACAGGAGGTGACCCAGACTTTCTGCGGCACGTAAAACTATTTTGGCAAATCCGGAGAGCTTAGAGTTGCCAGCAGTACCTTGCGTGCATTCTGCATCGCGCCGGAAATAGCTGCTGGTAACAGGCTTGTATCAATAGCCTGATCGTTGATTCCAGCTGCTGGATTAACAACGACAGCCAAACAGGCATAAGCGACTTGCAGCTCTGCCGCGAGTGACGCCTCAGGCATGCCAGTCATACCGGCCATGGTGCATCCGTCACGCGCCATGCGCTTGATTTCAGCTGCGGTTTCCAGACGCGGGCCGCAGGTGGCTCCGTAAGTTCCCGAATCAACCACATTGATACCTTCTGAGGATCTTGCACCGTTGATCAATGCGCTGCGCAAGGCATTATCATACGGATAGCTGAAATCGATGTGTTCAACCGGATCATCTCCCCCGTCATGGAAAGTACTTTTCCTGCCGTGCGTGTAATCGATGATCTGGTCAGGAATAACGATAGCGCCCACCGTGCAGGCAGCATCGATACCGCCAACGGCAGCCACCGCGATAATATGTTTTATGCCAACATTGTTCAGGGCCCAGATATTGGCGCAGTAATTAACGCGATGTGGCGGTATACGGTGGGTACTCCCATGACGGGGCAGAAACGCCACCTCTCGGCCGTCCAGCTCTCCAAACACGATCGGACATGATGGAGCACCATAGGGCGTCTTGACCATCTCGCGTCTGGTGACGGTCAGACCTTCGATTTGTGTGAGGCCGGTTCCACCGATAATTGCAAGACTTGTCATTTAGCGTGGTTCACTGTCGGGTTAACGGGAGATCTTCTTCAAGCAGTACCGATGCCATTGCGGCGATTCCTTCTTCACGACCGCAGAATCCAAGTCGCTCGGTAGTCGTGGCCTTGACATTAATGCGCGTAACATCCAGTTGCAGATCTGCTGACAGTACAGCACACATGGCCGCCACGTGTGGGCCCATTTTGGGTTCCTGCGCAATAATCGTGGCGTCAACACTGACACAGCGCAGGCCCTCACGCATCAATTGAGTAACCACCTGGCGTAAAAGCTCCCGACTATCAGCGCCTTTGTACTGCGGATCGGTATCAGGAAAATGTCTTCCAATATCACCCAGAGAAGCGGCGCCGAGAAGAGCATCGCTGATGGCATGCAACAGGACATCACCATCAGAATGCGCCAGAAACGCCTTTTCGTATGGGATACGGACTCCGCCAATCATCAAATGATCACCGTCGGTGAATGCGTGTACATCGTAACCATTGCCAATTCTCATGCGAGAGAGGTTTCTCCTGAAAGGCGGCGAATTTTCAACAGGGCCGTAGCCATTTCCCAATCGACGGGACGTGTAATCTTGAAGTTAGGCTGCAGAGCTTCCACCAGTTGTGGTTGATGGCCGGCACGTTCCATCGCAGAGGCTTCATCGGTTACGGCACCCGGGTCTGAGCTCATGGCTTCGGTCAAGGCACCGTGAAGCTCGCCAGCGCGAAACATCTGGGGCGTTTGTGCCTGCCAGAGATCAGACCGTTCAATGGTATGTACGATACTGGCATATTCGTCAGCCTTTTTTAGCGTGTCGTGGACAGGAGTGGCGAGAAGGCCACCAATGGCCCCGCTGTTATAGACAACGTTAATCAGCCGTTGAATATCACTGACAGCGACCAGAGGTCTCGCTGCATCATGCACCATGAGCCAGGTTTGAGCCAACGTCTGCTTTAGTACAAAGTCGATACCTGCCAGCACGGATTCTGCTCGCGTGCTGCCACCGGAGGTCGTGTGAATTCTTGAATCGTTGTCGCTCAGCCGGGTTGGCCAATGCGCATCATCGGGTGCAAGCACAACGACCATACCCGCCAGACCGGGAATGCCAAGCAGGCGTTTGATCGTCCGCTCGAGCATGCTGATACCGTCAAGAAGCTGGTATTGCTTGGCCAGTTCACCGCCCAGTCGCTGTCCACTACCGGCAGCAGGGACAATGACCCACAAGGGCGTATCCAGGGTGCTTCTGGAGGGGGATTCGTCGTGGCTACTCACTGATTCGTGTATCCGAGGTTGGCGTATCCGGGACTGGATCACCGCTGCCAGAGCTTTTCTCACCGGCTTCCAGCACGAACTGATAGAAGGTCTCGCCCTGACTTATCATTCCAAGATCGGCACGGGCTCGCTCCTCAATGGCATCGAGCCCGCGTTTCAGATCCGCCACTTCAGCCGCCAGCGCCTTGTTGCGGGTGTTCAGCCGAATGAGTTCGGCACGACTCGCTGATGCCTCGTTGCGCAGACGTGACACCTCCTGAAGACTGCCAGTCCCGAACCACAAACGATACTGCAGCATAAGCAGCAGCATAACCAGCACGGCAACGAGTACCTTCATGAATCAACCTGGAGCGCGTTTACAGCGCCTGATTGAATGCTGAAGCACCCGGATACACTGCACGATCACCCAGATATTCTTCAATGCGAAGCAACTGGTTGTATTTTGCGACACGATCCGAACGCGACAGCGAGCCTGTCTTTATCTGCTTGGCGTTGGTAGCAACCGACAAATCAGCAATGGTCGTGTCTTCAGTCTCACCAGAACGATGTGAGGTGACGGTGGTATAGCCTGCAGCGTGAGCCATACGAATGGTTTCCAGCGTTTCACTGAGCGTTCCAATCTGGTTGACTTTTATAAGTATCGAATTGGCGATACCCAGCTCAATGCCACGCGCAAGAATCTTCGGGTTGGTAACAAAAAGATCATCACCCACCAGCTGTATGGAATCATTCAGTTTCTCTGACATGATCTTCCAGCCATCCCAGTCACCTTCGTCAAGACCGTCCTCAATGGAAATGATGGGGTATTTGTCTACCCATTCAGCCAGGTAGTCAACAAAACCTGCTGAATCGAACTTTCGTCCTTCGGAAGCCAGGTCGTATTTTCCATCCTTGTAAAACTCTGAGCTGGCAACATCCAGAGCGAGGTACACATCCTTACCTGCTTCGTAACCTGCTTTTTCGATAGCAACCAGAATGGTTTCAAGTGCTTCTTCATTGGACGACAGATTGGGGGCAAAGCCGCCTTCATCACCCACACTGGTGTTCATGCCCTTGGCAGCCAGAACCGAACGCAGCGCATGGAAGATCTCAGCACCACAGCGCAGGGCTTCACGAAATGACGATACGCCCACTGGCATCACCATGAACTCCTGCAGATCGACACTGTTATCGGCATGCGATCCCCCGTTGATGATGTTCATCATGGGCACTGGCAGATTGACAGCGTCTGCGCCACCCAGATGTTCGAATAACATAACGCCTTTTTCGTCCGCAGCAGCATGCGCCGAGGCAAGCGATACTGCCAGCAGCGCATTGGCTCCCAGATTATCCTTGTTCTCCGAACCGTCCAGATCCAGCATGATCTTGTCCAGCCCCGGCTGGTCCATGACGTCATGATCCATCACTGCATCACGAATGGTTGTATTGACGTTTTCGACAGCCTTTAATACGCCTTTGCCACCGTAGCGACCCTTGTCTCCGTCACGTAGCTCCAGTGCTTCACGTTTGCCGGTTGACGCACCCGATGGTACGGCCGCACGTCCGGTGATACCAGAGGCCAGTGTGATTTCAGCTTCGATGGTGGGATTACCGCGAGAATCCATGATCTCGCGCGCCTTGACTTCAGTGATTCGGGACGTCATGGGTTTTCAATGATTCCTTTAAAATGTGTTTGAAGGTCGTCAGCACAGATACGTCTAATGCGACAAATAAGGTGTTTCAGCAAAGTCGCCCGCCTTAACGATGCTGTCTAGTCTGATCAGGGTTTCCAACAGTGACCGCATTTGCGCCAGCGGCCAGGCGTTAGGCCCATCGCTGAGCGCGTTCTGCGGATCAGGATGTGTCTCCATGAATAGTCCAGAGACACCAGCGGCAACTGCGGCACGCGCAAGAACCGGGACAAACTCTCGCTGCCCACCTGATGAGCCGCCGGCACTACCAGGTAGCTGCACCGAGTGGGTGCCGTCAAACACGACAGGGCAATGCGTGTTTCGCATGATAGCCAGGCTGCGCATGTCGGACACCAGATTGTTGTAACCGAATGAGGCGCCTCGCTCGCAGACCATTATGTGGTTGTTACCCACTGCATGCGCCTTTTCAACCACATGCACCATGTCACCTGGCGCGAGAAACTGGCCCTTCTTTATGTTCACAGGCTTTCCGGCCCGGGCGACTTTCTGAATGAAATTGGTTTGCCGACAGAGGAACGCAGGTGTCTGCAGCACGTCCACGACATCGGCCACCTCGTCCATCGGTGTGTCCTCATGAACGTCGGTTATCACTGGCACGCCGATATCCGAGCGAACTTTGGCCAGGATACGAAGACCCTCTTCAATTCCCGGACCCCGAAAGCTTGACGACGAAGAGCGGTTTGCCTTGTCAAAGGAGGACTTGTAGATGAACAGAATACCCAGTTGTTCGGTCATTTTCTTCAGGACAGCAGCTGTCTCCAGTGCCATTTTTTCACTCTCAATGGCGCACGGACCAGCAATGAGAAACAGAGGCTGCGCCAGGCCTACTTCTTGTCCGCATAGTTGCATGGATAGAACCTATTTAATCTGAAGGATGGGACTACACAATGATGCACGGACTACTTTGGCACTCGACTGGCTTGAAACTCCAAAGCGGCTGTAATCAGTCCGGTGAACAAAGGGTGTCCGTCACGCGGGTTGGACGTGTATTCGGGATGGAACTGACAACCGATGAACCAGGGATGGTCGGGTAACTCAACCATCTCGACCAGTCCGCTGCTGTCAAAGGTTGATTTCTCACCACCCACCGACTCAATGACACTCGGCCCACTGGAACGAGCAGAAATAACCAATCCTGCCTCTACCAGTCGGTTGGTGTAGTTGTTGTTGAATTCGAAGCGATGACGATGACGCTCGATGACTTGTTCTGTACCGTACATTCTCGCTGCTAGCGAGCCTGGCGTCATTTCACACAATTGACCGCCCAGACGCATAGTGCCACCCAAGTCAGAGTCAGGATTGCGCACAATGGTTTCACCGTTGGGGTTTTTCCACTCGGTAATTAGCGCGATGACAGGATCACGTGAATCCAGATCAAATTCGCTACTGTTGGCTTCCTTGATGCCTGCCACGTGCCGGGCATATTCAATGACGGCCACCTGCATACCCAGACAGATACCCAGATAGGGAATCTTGTGCTCCCGCGCATAGCGCGCTGCCATGATCTTGCCCTCCACACCACGGTTACCAAATCCACCGGGAACAAGAATGGCATCAATCTCGCCCAATGCCTCCAGTTCACCGCGCTCAAGCTTCTCGGAATCAAGGTAGCGAATCTTTACCCGGCTATTGGTCTGAATGCCGGCATGGGTGAGCGCTTCGTTGAGCGACTTGTAGGATTCTGTGAGCTCGGTGTATTTGCCGACCATACCGATAGTCACCACCTTCTCAGGCGCTCGTATGCCATCAACCACCCGTTGCCACTCACCAAGATCAGCCGGCGGCAGGTCGAGTTTGAATTGCTCGACCACCAGCTCATCCAACTCCTGCGCATGTAACATCCGCGGAATGTCATAGATGGTGTCAGCATCGGTCGCCGCGATAACGGCTCGCTCCTGCACGTTGGTGAACAGGGCAATCTTGCGACGCTCGGTTTCCGGTAACGGCCGGTCTGCACGGCAGACAAGGATGTCTGGCTGTATACCAATGGAACGTAGTTCCTTAACGGAGTGCTGAGTAGGCTTTGTCTTTATCTCACCCGCCGATGCAATATAAGGCACTAATGTGAGGTGCATGAACAGTGTGTGTTCCTTGCCAAGCTCTACGGCCATTTGCCGGATGGCTTCAAGAAACGGTAGCGACTCGATATCGCCCACTGTGCCGCCTATTTCTACCATAGCGATATCCGCTCCTTTGGAACCTACCATGACGCGACGCTTGATCTCATCGGTAATGTGCGGGATGACTTGCACCGTTGCGCCCAGGTAGTCGCCTCGTCGCTCGTTGGCGATTACCGTCTCGTAGACACGACCTGTTGTAAAGTTGTTCCTCTGGCTGGTCTGGATACGGACAAAGCGTTCGTAATGACCAAGGTCCAGATCGGTCTCTGCCCCATCGTGAGTGACAAATACCTCACCATGCTGATACGGGCTCATGGTGCCGGGATCGACATTGATATAGGGGTCGAGCTTGAGCATGGTGACCGTCAGGCCACGTGCTTCAAGCAATGCTGCAAGAGCTGCCGCGGAGATGCCTTTACCCAGCGAGGATACAACGCCACCTGTTACGAAAATGAAACGCGTCATGGACTGAGTCTGTTAAAGCGACGTGCGAACGACGCGAGAAAAACGACGCGGAAGATTCCCCGTCGCGAGTAAGGATGATCACTTACGGACGGGAGTTGAGGTTACCAGAACACCCGCCTGCTAACAATTGCAAAACACCTGAGCACAGGTGTTTCTCGATAAATGATCGGGTTTACGCGTCTGCTGTGTTAACCGTAGCGCCAGATCGAGAACCTTTGTCTTTAATTTCCGCAGACAGTCGCTCAGGCACATTGCCAACCGACACTTTTCGCTTGTAATCGACCGCAACTGCCAACTGCCAGACAGCAGCCAGCGCTTCATTGATATAGATCAGCGGAATACACTCACGTTGCCAGGGCGGCACAGAGGATTCCTGCAGAATTTTCTTTACGGATTTATGAAACGCAGGCTCGCCTAAGCGAATCAGCTCTCCACCTGCGCGGCTTTTCACGATAACGCTGCCGGATTCCGGCAAACGGATACCCTGCCGGAAACATTCACCCAACGTTATCGTGCTGCCGGTCTCTGCAATGAAAAGATCTTCGAATGGTGCACTCCAAGTGTAGCGAAACGCATCTGGTTTTACTTGTGGTAGCAACAGATAAAGGCTATCCCGGTGTCGTCGGAACTCGTACTCACGCACGTTGACGATACCGTTGGAATCGTGCCGTGCATTGATCAGGTCACTGTGCACCTGCATCAGATCCTGTAGTCGGGGCATCTGCAAGCCGCGTTGCCGTACCCACAGACGAATAGCGGTAAAGGCACGTTCTTTCGGTAATTTCTTGAGCGCAGACAACCTCAATTCAGGCTTACCGGCCACCTTGACGCCGTCCAGATCCTGTTGGGCCATGCTTTTCAAGGCCTGACTGGCGGCGGCACTGCGCATGGCAGAGCGGCTTAGCGTCTGCATGGCAGCTGGCCAACGGGCCTTGATCAGTGGCATGATTCTCAATCGCAGGAAATTGCGGTCAAAATGCAGTTGCTGGTTAGTCGGGTCTTCAATCCAGTCCAGCCCTAATCGATGCGCCTCGTCCAGCAGCGATTGCTGAGAACAACTGAGCAATGGCCTTGCCATGATTCCCTTGCCGAACACCCGCTTGCCAGGAATACCGGCGAGACCATCCGGGCCACTACCGCGCAACGCTTGAAGGATAAACGTTTCTGCCTGATCGTCAGCATGTTGTGCCAGAAGCAAATGCTCGCCCTTGTGCAACACCTTGTTGAATTCAACATAGCGCGCTCGCCGGGCAGATGCCTCAGGGCCACTGGCGTCTTTTTCAACCGTACACTTACACACTTCCAGCGGCACTTTCAGCAGCTGGCAAACGTTACGGGCATGCTGTGCCCAACTGGCGCTCTCTAGCTGCAGCGAATGATCGACATGCACCGCACGAATACTGAAGCTACCACCGGCGTCACGCAATCTGGCCATCAGGACCAGCAGTAAGTGTGAATCGACCCCGCCGCTGTAGGCTACACAGAAATAACCGACGTCGGGATGTTGGTCGACATATTGGGCAACCGCTTCAGTCGGGGTCATGTCATGTCGTTTCCTTGTACTGCCCATAGGCTCGCAGCTTGTCGTCGCGGTTGCTCAGCAGTGTGTCCATCGGCATTGCTGATAGCAGGGCCAGCTCTTCAATGAGAGCCGTCTGCATGTTCTTTGCCATCTGGCTGGGGTTGCGGTGGGCGCCTCCCAGTGGTTCATCAATGACACGATCGACGAGGTTGAGCTCCTTCAGGCGCTGCGAGGTAATACCCATGGCTTCTGCAGCGTCAGCCGCCTTGTCAACGCTCTTGTAAAGAATTGAAGCACAGCCCTCCGGGCTTATGACCGAGTACACACTGTACTCAAGCATCATGACCTTGTCGCCAACACCAATCGCCAATGCGCCACCGGAACCACCTTCTCCGATTACCGTGCAGATAATGGGAGTTTTCAGGCCTGCCATCACAAACAGGTTACGCGCGATGGCCTCACTCTGACCACGCTCCTCAGCGCCAATGCCCGGATACGCGCCGGGTGTATCGATGAACGTCAGTACAGGTAGCGAAAACCGTTCCGCCAGTTCCATGAGCCGTTTGGCCTTGCGATAACCTTCGGGACGCGGCATGCCAAAATTTCTATGAATTTTCTCCTTAGTGTCGCGCCCCTTCTCATGCCCGATTACCACTACCGGCTTGCCGTTCAGCCTCGCAGTCCCACCGATAATCGCGTTATCGTTGGCATAGAGCCTGTCACCATGTAACTCATCAAAATCGGTGAACACGTTGTCGATGTAGAAACGCGTATAAGGCCGCTGTGGGTGCCGGGCCAGTTGCGCAATTTGCCAACTGCTGAGTTTGGCAAAAATGCTGCTGGTAAGCGTGTCGCACTTCTTCTTGAGTGTATCGACTTCCTCGCTGATATTGATATCGGCATCTTCAGTCGCGAATTGCAATTCACGAATCTTGGCTTCCAGCTCGGCAATTGGCTGTTCGAAGTCGAGAAAGTTCGGATTCATTAGGCAGGAAACATCTCCACAGTAGGTTCGAGTAGTCTAGCAGCATGGCTGGCAGGCTGGTCTATCGGCCGATTCACACATTTTCCATGTAACTGGCCAAAACGAGGGTTCATTGGCTGAAGAACAAGGCCGAGAAAAGCTTGATAGTCAATAGACAAGCTCGACATTACCTTCACCTGTCAATTGATGTAGATGCGTCATCAACTCCATTTGCGGGGTTACAGCCCAGCGATTGCCCGCGCGAATTCGTGCTTCAGCATCAGCATTTCTGTAACAAAACCAGACCGGAATAGTGCCACTCTTGTAATCCGACAAGGTGGCGATCAGTTCGTCAAGGTTGCTTTCACGCCATTGGTCCGCATCCAGGCGAATTAGCAATTGTCGTGCAAAACGGGCTCTTGCACTACCCATATCATAGATCTCCCGCGCGCGAATCTTGAACCCACCGTTGAAATCATCGGGACTGACGTCGCCATCAACGATCAACACTTCATCCTTGACGATACGTGAAGCATAGTCATCAATCTGTTCACCACGCAGGGATATTTCCACACGACCGGTACCGTCATCAATCGTGATGAATTGCATCCTGCCACCCTGACCATCACGCTGACGGACACCCATGACAAGTCCGGCTGCCACGACAGGCACACCGCGCTGACGATATGACGGACCAGTGTCGCCGCTGCCCGCCTTGGCACACACAGCCTTTAATCTTCCATGAGTGAATTTACTGATCTCTGCCAGATACTCGTTGATTGGATGTCCACTGACATAAAGGCCCAACGTATCCTTTTCAGCTCTCAAGCGTTCTCTATCGGTCCAATCTGCCACGGTAACCAGGAGTTCCGGCTCAGCATCGTCCACTGGATTGCCAAGTCCGAACATATCGTCCATACCGGCGTCCTTGTTCTTGTGGCACTGATCGGCACCGCGCAAAGCGCTCGGCAGATGCTTCCACAGGCTTGCCCGATTGGGTCCCAATGCATCCACAGCTCCTGCTTTGACCAGCGCTTCGAGCACTCGCTTGTTGACGGTGCCAGGGCTCGCCCGACGACAAAGGTCGTCGAGTGAGGCAAACGGACCGGACGCGTCGCGTGTCGCCAGCACATTCGCCAGTACTGCCTCGCCAACGCCTTTGATGGCACCAAGCCCGTAAAGTACCGTTTTCTCATCGACCACCGAAAAACGCACCGCTGAGCGGTTGATGTCAGGTGTCTCCACGGTGAGGCCCATAATATTACATTCGTCGATCAGCCCGACCACTTTCTCGGTGTTGTCCATATCCGCTGACATAACCGCCGCCATGAAAGCCGCGGGGTGATGACACTTCAACCAGGCGGTTTGATAGGAAAGCAGCGCGTAGGCTGCGGAATGTGATTTGTTAAAACCATAGCCTGCAAACTTTTCAACCAGATCGAAAATGTTGCCCGCCAGATCCTTGTCGATATTATTGCTGGCACAGCCTTCAAGAAAGACTGCACGCTGCTTGGCCATCTCTTCGGGCTTTTTCTTGCCCATTGCACGTCGCAGTATATCGGCAGTACCCAGCGAAAACTTCGCCATGACCTGGGCAATACCCATAACCTGTTCCTGATACAGGATAACGCCATAGGTGGGTTCGAGCGTAGTCTTGAGCGACTCGAGTTGATAGTCTTCATGCGGATAGGACATCTGCTTGCGACCATGTTTTCGATCGATGAAGTCATCGACCATGCCCGATTGCAACGGCCCCGGACGATACAACGCCACCAACGCGATGATGTCTTCGAAATTATCCGGACGCAAGCGCTCGATCAGCCGCTTCATACCGGGTGATTCAAGCTGGAAAACTGCCGTAGTCTGCGCATCCTGAAGCAGCTTGTAAGTTGGGGCATCGTTCAGTGGCAGCGCCAGAAGATCAATCTTCTCACCGGTGTGTATCTGGATCTGTTTCACCGCATTATCGATGATGGTCAGTGTGCGGAGTCCGAGGAAATCGAACTTCACAAGGCCAACATCCTCCGCATCATCCTTGTCAAACTGCGTGACCAGACTTGAGCCGTCGGCTTCGCAATACAACGGAGCAAAGTCGGTGAGCGCTGTTGGAGCTATGACAACACCACCTGCGTGCTTGCCACAGTTTCGGGCAAGGCCTTCCAGCGACAGCGCCATATCCAGCAGCGCTGTGGCTTCTTCGTCGTTATCGTAGGCGCGCTTCAGGTCTTCTGACTCGGCCAGGGCCTTGGTCAACGTCATGCCCACTTCAAATGGCACCATCTTGGAGATGGAATCGACGAATCCATAGGGATGACTCATGATTCGACCGACGTCGCGCACTACCGCTTTCGCCGCCATTGTTCCGTAGGTAATGATTTGCGATACGCGGTGAGCGCCATATTTCTGCGCCACATACTGGATAACACGATCACGTCCGTCCATACAGAAGTCGATATCGAAATCCGGCATGGAGACGCGTTCAGGGTTCAGGAAGCGTTCGAACAGAAGATCGTACTCCAGCGGATCAAGATCGGTAATCATCAACACATAGGCCACCAGAGAGCCAGCACCCGACCCACGCCCCGGCCCTACCGGAATGTCGTTATCACGCGACCATTTTATAAAGTCGGCAACGATCAGAAAGTAGCCGGGAAATCCCATCTCGGCGATAACGTCAAGCTCACGCTGCAGCCGCGCGTCGTAGGGCTTGCGCGTTTCCGCAAAGTCTTCGAGCGAGGTGTCGTAGAGCTGATTGAGGCGTACTTCCAGACCTTCGCGGGCGGAGGCGTAAAAGAACTCTGTTTCGGTCATGCCTTCGGGTATCGGAAAGTCCGGCAATACCGGTGTTCCCAGATTCAAAGTCAGGTTACATCGCTTCGCTATTTCCACACTGTTGGCAATCGCCACTGGCACGTCGGCAAACAGCTGCGCCATTTCTTTGGGCGTTTTAAGGTATTGCTCTTCGGTGACAAGTTTTGGCCTGCGGGTATCGGCCAGCACATAACCGCTCTGGATACACAGGCGAGCCTCGTGCGCATCGTATTCGTCTTTGCCAAGAAAACGCACATCATTAGTCGCTACCACGCCAATGCCAAGGTCGACTGCGATGGCACAGGCGTTGGCAATATACAACTCCTCCGACGGCTTACCCGTGCGATGCAGCTCCAGATAATATCGGTCGCCGAATACTTTTTGCCAGCGTTCCGCCAACTGGCGAGCTTCATCCTGATGACCGCGCAGCACCGCCTTGCCAACATCACCTTCCAGCCCACCGGACAAAATGATGATGCCTTCGTGCGCGTCAAATACCCAGTCGATGTGAACGACAGGCGTGCCTGTACCCTGCCCCTCCTGATAAGCCCGGGATACCAGATTGGTCAGGTTCAGATATCCGGCGTTGTTTTGTACCAGCATGATGACGCGCGTGACTTCATCGTCAGGTGCCATCCCCTGAATGCGCATGTCGACCCCAGCAACGGGTTTTATCCCGGCAGCCAGCGCTGCCCGGTAATACTTAACCAGGGAGAACATGTTGGCGCGGTCTGTAACAGCTGCTGACGCCATACTGCTCGCAACGGCCTTGGCAAAGGGCTTAATGCGAACTGTGCTGTCGACCAGCGAAAATTCGGTGTGCACACTGAGATGCACAAAGGGGGGTACGACTGCTGCTGCCATGGCTTCCCGGTCACTCATGAAACCGATTGCTCGGTAGCGGACTTTCTGGCAGGCGCTTGCAGCCGACCTGTTGAGGCAAGCGCCTCACGTACGGGTTTGAATGAACACCGGTGAAAATCGGCAATCCCGTGCTCCACAATGGCCTTGCGGTGAAATGGCGTGGGGTAGCCCTTATGCTGAGCAAGCCCATATTGTGGGTAGCGCTCATGCAGCTCCACCATCATACGGTCCCGAGCTACCTTGGCGATGATGGATGCGGCACTGATCGCCTGCACCCGCTGATCGCCTTTGACAATGGCAGCCATGTGCAGATCCAGATCGGGACAACGATTGCCGTCAATTAAGGCAAGATCAGGCTTTACATTGAGCCCCTCGACTGCGCGCTTCATGGCTAGCATGCTGGCATGCAGAATATTCAGGGTATCTATCTCTGCCACGCTGGCCTCAGCAATGCAGAACGCCAGCGCATTCTGCCTGATTTGCACATCCAGAGTCTCACGGGTCGCCTCATCCAGAAGCTTGGAGTCGAGCAGGCCATCAATGCGCTTGTCGGGGTTCAGAATAACAGCGGCAGCCACAACGGGCCCTGCAAGAGGACCTCGGCCAACCTCGTCTACTCCGGCAATGAAGTAGGTGGGCAAGTTGTCTTCTGGGGTCGTCTCTGACATGCCCAGATGATACTGTTTTCACAGGCTTTGCCCAAGCAAAAAACAAAAAATTAGTCGCTTGACAAGCGTGCAAAAACACCTCTCTGGACACTCTTTGTTCAGTTCGTTAACAATGGCACCTTTCTGCCGTCAAGAGCACAGACAGGACGGCCAGGCAAGCTTAAGGAGTCGTCAGAGACTGACCATTGTGTTGCGGGCCAAGACCCAGAATGAATGGTGCTGCCTGCTTTGCCCAGATGTCAGCGGTCCGATAACCGGATGCACCCTCGCCCCAGGCTCGTCGTAGCATGTCGGTGTCGATGATGCCGGGACTTAAAGGGATGGCAGCCATGCCAGGTGGCAGCTCTTCGGCCAACGCCTTGGTCATACCTTCAATCGCCCATTTGGTTGCACAGTAGGGTGCAACATCGGCTGATACGGAACGGCCCCAGCCACTGCTCAGGTTGATGACTACCCCTGATTGCCTATCTGTCATCGGCCCCAGAAGGTGCTTGATGACATTATGGACGCCAACGATATTGATGTCGATCACGCGTTGAAATTCATCAGTCGGTACCTGCCATAGCGGTGCAGGCGCATTGATGGTGGCCGCGTTATTGATGACGATATCTGGCGGGCCATTCTGAGCGAGAAGCTCGGCACACCAGCTGGCTACTGCCGGCTCATCACTGACATCGACCACACTGAAATTGCCCTGATCGCTGTACTGTTGATTAAGCTCATTGACTGACGTCTTTGAGCGAGCACTTCCGTACACACGATGACCCGATGCGATGAATTCGTCGACCAGAGATCGACCCAGACCCCGACTGCAGCCAGTGAGGGCAATGATTTTCTGTGTGCTCATGGGTTACTGTACGCAGTTGTGGAAACCTAACAGGCATTATCCGTGACTATGAATGATACAGCGCTGCCAGCTCCACCGCGAGGCTTTGAACAAGCAGAATATAGACAACGCTGTGAGCGTGTACAAAACACGATGCGCGAACAGTCCATTGATGTGCTGTGGCTGAGCACACAGGCAGACGTTCTATATCTCACTGGGTTCCTGACACAGTTCTGGCAAAGCCCAACCCGCCCCTGGTATGTACTGTTACCTCAATCCGGACAACCCGTTGCCGTTATCCCGTCGATCGGAGAAGCCTGCATGCGGCGCACGTGGGTGAACGATATTCGTACGTGGTCATCACCTGATCCCTTTGATGATGGTGTGTCGCTGTTGGTTGACAGTATCCGGGAACTGGCAGGCCCGACACCCTGCATAGGCATACCCATGGCAAGAGAGACACAGGTTCGTTCCTGCCTTAACGACCAGGCGGCCATTCGCTCTGCCCTTGCTGGTGCTCACTGGGTGGATGCATCCACGCCAATGCGTTTGACGAGACATATCAAGTCGCAAGCTGAAATTGACAAACTTGGCTTCGTTTGCGCAGTAACCTCGCGGGCATTCGCACAGGTGCCAGAGATCATTCGCATCGGTATGACAGAGGCTGACGCATTCCGTGCGTTCAAGGTTGCCTGTCTGCAACATGGTGCTGATGATTGTGCTTATCTTGTCGGAGCCGCGAGCGCTCATGGCTACGAAGATATCATCTCTCCACCGGGCAATCATGCGATCAGGACAGGAGATGTATTGATACTCGACACCGGCTGCACGTTTGACGGATACTACGCGGATTTTGATCGCAACTTTGCTTTCACCACAGTGGATGATGCAACGCGGGTAGCCCATCAGCAGGTGTGGGATGCGACAGAAGCCGGACTTGCATGTGTCAAACCCGATGCCTTATGTTCAGATGTTTTCAGCGCTATGAATGACGCCTTGTACGGTAATGCAGGTGGCGCGCGCACATCGTCCGCGAACGTAGGACGTATGGGTCATGGGCTGGGTATCGAGCTGACTGAAACACCGTCCATAGCCGCGTTTGATGAAACCCGACTGCAAGCAGGTATGGTCATGACACTGGAACCGAGTCTTTCCTATGCGCAGGACAAAATGATGGTGCATGAGGAGAATATCGTCATTACACAAACTGGCTATATGTTGCTATCGCATCGCGCACCGCGCGAGATACCCATAATCACTTAGCGAAAACCAGCATCATGCAAACTCTTCCTTGTACGTTTACGGCCGATAATGAGTCAAGCCCGGCAATCGGTTTGATCGTCTTGCAATCGGACGAAACACTGGAACACGAATTAAGGCAATGGTTACCAAAAGGCTACCGTTTATTTCACTCACGTATACCTAATAGTCAGCAGATAGACGAACAGTCGCTTCAGGCCATGAAAGCCAGGCTGCCTGACAGCGTCTCTTTGCTACCGGAAAACACCCGATTTACAGTCATTGCTTACGGCTGTACATCCGCGTCGACACTGATCGGCGAGCGAGCCGTCACTGAAGCTATACAGAGTGTTGTGGGCATCGATGCATTAGTTACCAATCCGATCTCCGCGATCAAGGCGCAACTTCAACACATCAAGGCAAAAAAAATAGCACTGTTAACACCGTACGCACCAGATATCTCCGCAGCAATGATTGCCAACCTTGAAGACAGTGACTATTCGATCGTGCACGCGGGAACTTTCAATGAAACACAGGATCATCGGGTTGCAAGAATATCTCGCGATTCGTTGCTGTCAGCTATAAAGCAGCTTGGTGCTCATCGTGATATCGATGCACTGGTAGCATCGTGCACTAACCTGCGTACTTACGAATTATTGAATGAAGCCAGTACCAGCATCGGCTGCACGGTTATTAGCAGCAATTCTGCGCTGGCTTGGCATATTCAGCAGTTGGCGTCAGGTATTACAGACCGTGACTCTGGTCATAGGGATTCAAGGGCTGAGGGGTAAAGTCTGCAAGGTAACTGTCTGACGGCTTGAGGATATCAACCCACAAAGGGTAGCAGCGGGTGGCATCATCCGAATGCGAACTTCCGCAATCCCCACCCGGGCAACTGGACAAAGCAGCCAGCAGATCAATTTCTGCCATAAACTCAATGAAATCACCGGGACGTACCGGACTTGCCTTCATGAAATACTGGTGTGTGTCTTGAGTAAATCCTGTGCACATGAAGACGTTAAGGACATCATGAACCAAGTGCTCTACATCGGCAGCAGGTTTCGACAGGTGATCGGCCAGCGCGCGCGTTAAATTTGAATGGCAGCAATGATGATAATCAACATTCTTCAACAAGCGATTGGTATAGGGATCGCAGCGTGTGCCAATAACGTCATGTACGCCCCCACCATCCTCATCCCAACCGTACCAGGCCAGCGTGTCGTAGGTAATGGTCGCGAGGGCACGCAGCGAGGGTAAACTGCTCCACAGGCGATCACCTGTAGTCACATGAGTCGCATGTAACTGACGCGTCTTGCCGCTGAAAAAGCGCTCGTCCATATTATGCCGGTTCCATACATTTAGATCGCCTACCTGCGGTCCATCCACACTGCTAATGCGAAACCCGTAACCAGCGGGAACTTCAAAACAGGCAGCATCACGAGGCTTTACAATAACAGTGTCCACGACCTCAAGATGGTCTCGCCAGGAATTAATATCGTCAACGGAACGTGACGGCACGGAGGCAACGTCATAGCAGACGATAGCGGGTGCACTTCGACGTTGCGATGCATCGTCAGGGACACTAATCATGGTCACCGTTTTCTCTCAACGTTGCTGCTGTTGATCTCAGCTATAGAAATCGACCATGGCGTTGCAGAACTTCAATATCATACCCATCCGGGTCTTTGACAAAGAAAAATCGGGCGAAGAGCTTACCGTCGCGCTCAAATTCAACGATGTCTCGCGGTTGATAACCAAGATCTGCAATCTTGTTGTGCTCTGCATCCAGATCAGCGACCGAAAACGCCATATGTCCGTAACCGTTGCCCAGATCATAAGCCTCTTTCTGGTCTTTGTTGACGGTCAACTCAAGCTCGAACGTGGTATCGCTATTGCTGAGATAGACCAGCGTGAATGATTCAAAGTCCAGACGTTCCGCAACCTTCAGGTCAAACGCTTTGTTATAAAAATCAACTGACCGGGCTTCGTCCAGAACTCGAATCATCGAATGGATAGCTTTCGCCATGGGTATCACTCTCCTAAGTCATTAAAATCATATCGTCAACAAAAAAAGCAAAAGTCTTTTAGCGACTTAACAACACTCGTTCAAGCTGTATCAGACTTTCCAGATTATGTGCACTACAGTAGCTATCAGTGAACGGGGCAACAGGATCCATATACCGATCTGCCTCACCCGGCTCAAAGCGTCCCAATAATGGGTTGACCCAGACGAGTTTACCAGCTCGCCGCTGAATAGTAGCAACCGCCTGCGCGAGTCGCCCAGGTGGATCGGTATCGCAACCATCGCTGAAAACAACTACGACCGTCCTGCTATCGACACGCCGATTCAAGTGCAGTTCATTAAAGGACTCCAGGGATTGTGCAATGCGTGTCCCGCCCAGCCAACCTTTCCCATAGGAATTGAGTACGCGTTCAAAGTCTGCCTCTGTAAGACGTGAATATCCCTGTGCCAGCTCATTGAGTTCAGTGTTAAATACAAACGCATCCGAGCGCTGAAACACCGTCATGAGAATGCGTGAAAAACGCAGAAACAAGCGTGCGTAGACATCCATTGACTGGCTGATATCAAGCAGGAGCACAAAGCGGTGAAGACGTTCGCGCTTGCGCTTGAAACGCAAATCGACGGGCTGGCCACAGTAGCGCAGAGATTGCCTCAAGGAACGCCGAACATCAATAGTATGTCCTCGTGTGCTCGTATATTCCCGGCGGGAAAAACGCTTTCGAGCGCGTCGAGCCAGACGCTCAATCAGTAACTCTATTTCGCGCATCTGCCGATGATCAAACACAAATCGAAAATCTGCCAGTGACAATGCCTTGAAGTCGCCGGCACCAAAGAACTCCTCTTCCTGCCGTTGCTTCTCTGATGTTCCAGCCAAACCTATCAGTCTCTGCTGACCCGCCATGGTCAGGGACTCATCATTAGCACTATTACGGTTTTCACCACCGGCGCTGACCGGTATTCCGTCAGCCTGCCAGAACGTATCAAACAGAGCGTCATAGCGCTTCCAGTCTGAAGGCTTGCTACAGGCACAGCTTCGCGTACTCACACGCAAGGCAGAGCGCGATTGCGCATAGCCCATAGCTGCCAATGTCTGGAACTGCACGAGAGTACCAGGATCTACGGGCATCTCATTTGCGCGCAAGAACTCCGCAAAATCATGCAAACGCCCGGTAAGCTCTATCATTACACGGCAACCTTGCCCAACAACTCTGCGAATCCGTCTTCGTCGCGCCGGATAAGGGCCAGATCCTCCCGAGTTTTAATTAGACTGGCCAGCGACTGATGCACCTGATCAACCGATTGAGCCAGATCGTGGACTCCAAGCTTCATCAAAGAGGCAGCCCAATCCAGTGTCTCGGCAACCCCTGGGGCTTTACGCAGCGAAGCGCCTCTGAGCTTCTGTACAACTCCGACCAATTGTTGATTGAGGTGGTGATCAATTTCGGGTAATTTCGCTTTGACAATGGCGCGTTCTCGTTCCGCATCCGGGTAGTCGAGATAGTGATACAGGCATCGCCGCCGTAGAGCATCACTGAGCTCACGGACACCGTTAGATGTCAGTATCACCCGGGGTCTTGTGCGTGCCGTAAAGGTTCCGAGCTCGGGAATACTCACCTGAAAATCGGATAAGACCTCAAGCAACAATGCTTCGAATTCCTCATCAGCACGGTCGATTTCGTCGATGAGCAGTACAACCTTGCGTTCACTGGAGATTGCCTTGAGCAATGGCCGTTCTATCAGGAAATCTTCGCTGTACAAGGTTTTTTTCAATGTTTGCGGATCGGCGCTTGCCGCCATCTGAATCGCGAGGAGCTGACGCTGATAGTCCCAGTCATAGAGAGCATGTTGCGCATCCAATCCTTCGTAGCATTGCAGGCGGATCAGATTAGCGTTATCGATCGTCGCCAGACATTTGGCCACTTCGGTCTTGCCGACACCGGCTTCACCTTCAATGAGCAGCGGCTTACCAAGGGCATCGGCCAGCTGCAATGCCGATGCAAGATCATCATCAGCCACATAAGCTTGCTGTGCAAATGCATGGCGTAGCTCTGCAATCTGCAAGCTCATGGTCTTTCTCCAATCATAGACTTCACACGTATCGCTCAAATGATTTGAACGCACCAAATTCCCAATGCCTTATCGCCAGTATCATGCTGGTACCACGCCTCTGCTCGTTGTTACAAGCGTGATCCTCTCGTGCCAGATCGTCAAACAATTGCCCGGCCGACTCTATGCGATTAACGAGCTGGTTGAACGTCGCTTGCGTGATATCTCCACTTTTTACCAACCGTACAGCATCACGTCCGTCAAACACTGTATCAAAAAACTGATTTTGCACCTCATCGCGAAAGAATTGTTCTATGGGACCGTTAGGCTGCCACTGAAAGTTTATGCCTATCAACACCCGAATACGATTACCCGGCAGTAGCTCAGCCATGCGCATTCGATCAAGCTGCGCCAGCTTTTGGATGCACTCTGTTTCACTGATCCTGTAGCGCTCGACAATTTCTTCAAACGTCCAGGCATTGACAACGCAGTAGGCTACAAGCAATAACTGAGGGTCACCAATCAGGCGCTCTTCCTCTTCCAGAGTGAGTCCTTGCAGACCCGCAGGGGCATTGCTGGCAAGCTTTGCCAGCTCGGCGAACTCCAGACCCAGAACGTCACACAATGCATCAAGCCGCTTGAGTGTGAAATTACCAGCAGAAAACATCTGCTTGACCGCCGATTCTGACAATTGCAGACGTTTGGCCAGATCCCGATAGGAAATTTGCCGGGCTTTCAGCTCACGTTTGATGACACCCACCAGACGACTTGACTGACTCACATTTCCTCCAGGTTCAGTATTTCGGCACTTACAGTCTTAAAATAGCGCACTTTTAACGAAAAGTTTTGCTTATCTGACCCACATGCCGACAATAGCGCCAGTTCAAACAATCCACTCCAATGAGGACCTACACCGACATGAACCTGTTTACACGTATCTCAGCCACCATGGGTGCTACCGCCGAAACCGCCATCAGCCGATTCGAAAATCATGATGCCATAGCACAGAGCGCCCTGACAGAGGCGCGGCAGGCAGTGGCAAAAGCTCGAATCCGCCAACAGCGCCTCACCCGTAGCGTGGCCGACATCCGCATGAGGCTGGAGGCCGCTGAAAAGCAGGCACAACAATGGAAGCTGAGGGCGCAAAACCTTGCACAAACCGATGAAAAGCGCGCCATGCAATGCCTGGAACACAGGCAAGAGTGCCGGAAACAAATCGAAAACCACCTTCTGAACCTTTGCAGGCATGAAGATCTGGCTACCGATATGGCTAATCGACTCAAGCAGATGGAAATACGGCTGCATAACATGATGGGTCAGCGGGAGGAGATGCGCTCACGTGAATCGCTTGCCCGGGCTACCCAGGTAATGGGTCGGGTCGATAACCATGGCCGCGACGGTGTCGAGGCGATTTTCGAGCGCTGGGAGCTCGCCATTGGCGATACCGAGATTCATAACGAGCTCTATTACGACAACATCAACAGCGTACCTTCCCTACAGCGTGAAATGGATGAGGAAGAACGGCAGGCAGCGCTGAAAGACGAACTGGCGGCTTTGCTGGAGGACAGCGAGGAGACTGGCCATGAGTAGCCCACAACCCGCAGACAGGGAGGATACACTCAATATGGAATTTATCGGCCCGCAGATACCGTCAGCCAAGCAAAACGAATCACCGGCATATCTGGCGCGTGCCATGCAAGCTATCCGCGAAGGCACATCCATCGCCGGCATATTAAGGATGGGTGGCGCTGTACTGATGGTGCTCTCACTCTCTCTGTTTCTCATGCAAGGCATAGAGGCGACATCCGATTTGCATCGATATCTACTGCTTCTGGGACAAACCCTTTTACTGACAGTGGCCGGCTTTGGCGTCGGCTTCCTTCTCAAGGAACCGAGAGGCGCCAGGGTATTCTTTTCTCTTGCGCTAGTATCCGTACCCGCAAACTTTGCAGTATTGGGTGCAATGATCTATTCAATTGCACCACTGGACGACGTCATCACACAATACCCTGCCTATGCCAGTTGGCAATCCACCAACATGAAAGAATTGATAGTAGCGAGTGTTGCAGGTCTGGTCGTATTGGTTCCCATGTCTGTCTTCTGCTTTGCTATTCTTGCAAGACATTCAAGATGGTGGCTGAGCACAGCCTACCTCCTGACATCAACAACTCTACTTGTACCACTGCGAGATTCACTGAGTATTACGCTGATTAGTAGTGTCTGTGCACTGGCTGTAGTCGCCCTGCTATCCAATCGACATGAAAAACGCCAACGGTTGGCAACCCGCGAGGAGCAGTTTGCCAAAGCACTCCTTTTTTTACCGGCCACGTTAATGCTGGCTCGATCAGCAGCTTTGTACAACATTGACTTTCATTTTGCACTGGCAGTGATCATGGCCGTTTACTATTTGCTACGACGTATCGTTGTGTCGTGTTCTGGTAGTACCGTGTTAACCACCTTGTTGCAGTCTATGACTGCAGCTTGCGCGTTTGTGCTCGCTTTCATGCTAACAACACTAATAGACAGAAACGTTGCATTCGACGCACCGGTTCTTGTGTTCATACTGATCTGGCTTGCCTTGAACGTGGATCTTGCGCGCTCCATAGACAGCTCTGCCGTCAGATCTGCTGTACATGGCTTATGGGCGTTAGCAAGTTTTACGGCCATCATTTTCGACGCGCTGTTTTTCGATAGTGCCAACGGACTTGTTATCAACCTGATTATCGCGGCCGTGCTTCTGGCAGCAAGTACGTTTACTCGCCAAAGGCTGGGAGCTGTTCTCGGTACCGTCGCGCTCATTGGCCTTCTGATAATTAACAGCACACAGTTGTTTGTCGCCGTACTTGATACAGGCTGGGCGGGTATGGCAATTGCGGGCGCCTCAACCATTGTTGCTGGCTCGCTGCTGGAACGGTACTGGCCAATTATGAAGATTCAACTGGCCAATCGATTTGATGCAAAAAAGGCAGGTATTACCCATACCGGGACTCTAGAGCCGCAACAGGATATAACATCAGAGTCGTATGACGTTGGTCAGTTGCATGACAAGGCAGCATGACATAATCGTTTATAATCTGCTCCAGACGGATCGAGCGATGGGTGCCCGATCCACTGGAGCCTTCCATGTCACTGAATACCGTATTAGAGCACGTCGATAATAATCTCCCCCAGGCACTCGAAAGATTGTTTGAGCTGTTGAGTATCGACAGTATTTCCACAGACCCTGCCTACACCGCGTCATGCCTCAAAGCGGCAAACTGGCTGGTTGACGACCTTTCATCCATGGGGTTTGAAGCCACACGGTACGACACCCCCGGTCATCCGATGGTAGTTGGTCACCATTTAGACGACCCCGGTAAGCCGCATGTCTTGTTTTATGGGCACTACGATGTGCAGCCAGTCGACCCACTGGAACTATGGACCCGCCCCCCATTCGAACCTGCCATAGAAGAGACACCTAACGGCAAGGTCATCCGGGCTCGCGGTGCTGCCGATGACAAGGGCCAGGTCATGACCTTCCTCGAAGCCTGCCGTGTATGGAAGTCCCAGACAGGATCGCTGCCAGTTAACGTCAGCGTATTTTTCGAAGGAGAAGAAGAGAGCGGCTCGCCATCGCTCATCCCCTTCATGAACGCTCATACCGATATTCTGAAAGCCGACATCGCACTGGTGTGCGATACCGGCATGTGGGATAGCAATACACCCACCATCTCCACTATGCTACGCGGCATGGTGGGTGAAGAGATAACCATAACCGGCCCGTCGCTGGATTTACACTCCGGCATGTACGGCGGACCTGCCATAAATCCGATACGCGTGCTCAATCGCATTCTCTCTGATTTACATGACGATAATGGTCGCATTACCCTCCCCGGTTTCTACGATGGCGTCGAAGAGCTATCGGACGATGTTCGTGAGCAGTGGAATTCACTACACCACGATGATGAAGGGTTTTTAGAATCAGTAGGACTTTCAACGCCTGCCGGTGAGAAAGGCTATTCAGTATTGGAGCAGATCTGGGCACGACCTACCTGTGATGTCAATGGCATCAGTGGTGGCTATTCCGGAGAAGGCTTCAAGACTGTCCTTCCCTCAATAGCACAAGCCAAAGTCAGTTTCCGTCTCGTCGGCAAGCAGGATCCATCAAAGATCCAGCAAGCATTTTATAAACACGTGGAGGATCGACTGCCACCTGATTGCACGGCAAGCTACAAAACCAAGGACGGATCGCCCGCAACCGTGATGCCTGTGGAGGCGCCGGCATTCAGGAAAGCACAGCAGGCACTCACCGAAGAATGGCAGAAAGAAGCCGTATATGCCGGTTGTGGTGGCTCAATTCCGGTGGTTGGTCATATCAAGGACATTCTTGATATGGATAGCTTGCTGGTGGGTTTCATGCTCGATGACGACGCTATACATTCACCCAACGAAAAGTATTCCTTAAAAAGCTACCACAAGGGCATACGCAGCTGGGTCCGGATTCTGGATGCGCTGGCTGCCACTAACTAGTTCAACCTGAATGACTGTTCCGCTGAAGCGTCACGATTCCCAGGCAGTAGCGAATCTGGTGAGACTCTTGACTGTTTTATGCTGCTATACACGCTAATAGCGGCGCTTTCGACGGTTTTCGCCTATCAAGCAACAAAA
>JBGCEH010000085.1:0-7918 GCA_045106195.1 Granulosicoccus sp. | reverse complement strand
CCTGTGTCCACTCAGTTTTGCTGATGTCTCAAAGGATGACTACACCGCTGCCCTGCTGGCGATATACGAGAAAAATGATGCTCAACCCATGCGAGAGTTGTTTGCTTGGGCATACTCACGTTCATGCAAACAATATGGCCTGGTCAGGAACTCGCTTGGCGAAATCGATGCCTTTCGCGTGCAATATCGACAGCAGAGAAAAGCGATCATGGGACAGATCGTCAGGAAAGACCTGCATGGTTCAGCAGCAGAGAAGTTGATTGATGAATACTGCCAGGATCAAGGGATCAGCGATATCGATAGGTTTACCGCGATGACTCTGGCTGATCTCAGCACTTTGCATACGGGAGCCATTATCGGTCTTGGAATAACGGAAGCACAGCTTGACATGTGGCTACTGAGTCGTCCATAAATTTCGCTGTATGTTATACGAGTGATCTCTACGCTGATTATTTTCTGATACGTTTCCCTAAAAGTCTCACCTTGCCAACAACGAGGCTAATAGATTCAACTTCTTAAGTTGATCAAGCGAGCCAACACGCGTGGTAGCAAGATCGGGATGACCAACCACCACAACCAAAGTCTGCGCTCTGGATACAGCGACATTCAATCGATTTCTGTCAAAGAGAAAATCAATACCTCGAGGTGAAGCTGCCGCATCACTCGTGCACAGACTGATAAACACAATAGGGGCTTCCTGCCCTTGAAACTTATCGACACTACCCACGCGTGCACCGTGTGCTTCGCAACGGTGGCTTGCGAAACCTCGATCCCCAGCATTCTCAACTCACCATGTATTCGTGGCGCGCGGAAGCGGTGCACCCCAATCGATGTTCTCTCGTGACATCGTCCTGATCAGCTCCCGGACTTCAGAGTCACATCGATCACCCGCCTCTGCCACGACGAGATGTCCAATGCCAATAACATGGAAACCCTTTACGGTGCCAGCGCACCAACGTATCAGGTTGGAATACGTGCAGTGTTTGCAGGCAACCAGGCCAACATCGGCAAAGCAATGCCCAAAACAAGCGCTCTGTTCGGCCAAACTGTATCCGCTTTCGTTTTCGAACTGAAACCATCGCTAGCTGCTGGCGAGGTGCCAGATTTTCCAAAGAGAGCGTTGCCCTACTTCGAAGAAGTCCAATCAGTGTGACGAGCAATGGATTGAGTACCGTATTCACGCTCTAAACGTTACCGGCGGGATCGGTGAATTGTCAAGCGTATCAATCAGTACCGAGTATTTGGTAGGGACCAGGAGTTTACATAGTGATATCGGGCGTTTGAAGTTATTGATGCCCTGGATTGGGGACATCGCCATAGACGAGATATTCGTCGAGTGCAGATAGAATTATTTACGCAACAACAATAGACAAAGGCATAAATGTTGTCATTGAAGGTTGGGCAGCCTTATCCACTGATGTTGAGAAAACCACTAACGTTCTACTACCGGAACCATTTAAACATCTGCCCAATCCAGACTACGTGCAAATTTACGAATATCTTCGATCAGTAGGTCGGGTTCTTCCATCGCTGCAAAGTGACCACCGCGAGCCATTTGCGTCCATTGTGTGACATTGTAAATCCGCTCCGCATAACTGCGCGGCGGCCACGCTAAAAGCTCAGCGGGGAACAACGCGCAGGCGGTGGGCACTTCAACTCGTAATCCAGCTGGCGAAAGAACTCTGCCGCCTTCCTCGCGGCGTCCGTAGTAAATCCACGATGCCGTATTGAATGTCCTGGTAACGATGTACACCATGATATTGGTGAGCAGCTGATCCTTGGTATAAACGCTCTCCACATCGTCTCCCACCGTATCGGACCATCCGTGCATCTTTTCCAGTATCCAGGCGGCCACGCCTACCGGGCTATCCATCATCGCGTAACTCAAGGTTTGAGGTTTGGTTGCCTGCTGCGTACGGTAACCATCCTGCATGATCTGGTCTTTCTCGAACTGCGCAGCCCAAGCAATTTCTTCCGCACTGGCAGGCTCATCCTTGTGTCGCATAGTAAGAATATTGATATGAATCGCAGCACAAGCGGGTGCGTGATCAAACCCCAGCCAACTGGAAATGGCTCCTCCCCAGTCTCCACCCTGCGCTACATAAGTCTTGTATCCCAGGACATCGGTCATCAAGCTATTAAAAACTTCTGCCATTTTTCTTGGTCCATAGGGCCGAGGTGGGCGACCTGAAAAACCGAATCCGGGCAACGAGGGAGCAACGACATCAAACGCATCTTCAACTCGGCCACCATGGTTTTCCGGATGTGCAAGCAGATCTATGAAATCCAGGAACTCAACAATGGTGCCCGGCCAGCCATGGCTGATAATGAGCGGCTTGGAATTTGATCCACTGCCCTTTTCATGAATGAAATGAATATCAATACCATCGATGGGCGCAATAAAATGGGAAAACTGGTTAATTCGAGCTTCTTGCTTTCTCCAATCGAATTCGTTTAGCCAGTAATCGCAGAATTCCTTCATGTAATTCAGGTTTGTACCGTACTCCCATCCGCCATCGTCCGGCATTTCGTGCCAGGGATAATCACGCACACGCGTCTGAATAGCCCTAAGTGTGTCATCGGGTATTGCGACGGAAAACGGTTGGCAAACGCTCATGGGTAAAGTATTACGATCCTTTTGCTGTAAAAGGTAACCCGAAACAAGGAAGGTCGTAAGAGACAGATGACATATTTTGAGGGGACAGTGTTCAACTGGGTAGGTGAGCGTTCGCTGCTTGTTACGTGTTCGCCAATTGAATATTAACCTCCTCGGCAATGAGCTGAATACCTTTATCCAGTTTTTTCAAAGGCACATACGCGAAGCCGAGTCGGAAGCTTCGATTGTCGCCATTCAAGCAGAATATCTCGCCAATATCGATTAACACGCCGCGAGCTCGCAGGCGAATACTTAATTCTGTTGCATTAAAGCCAGGAGGGCCGGTTAACCAGAACGAGGTTCCACCACGTGTACTGGTTCTGTGGAGCATACCCAGGTGCTTTTCTATACAATCGTTCATTGCATGCCAGCGTTTCTTATACCGACGCTCGATATTGCGAATATGCGAGTCGTAGTGGCCAAGACGAAAAAACAATGCAACCACTTCCTGAACGATGGTGGGTGGGTGTCTCATCATCACCCCTCTGACAATACGGGCCTGCTTGATGATATCTTTATGAGCAACCATGAACCCGAGGCGGATACCCGGTGACACTGTTTTCGACAAACTACCGATGTATATCACGCGGTTGTTCTTATCCTGAGAACGTACGGATCGTGACCGGTCATTAAAGTAATTCATCTCGGCCTCGTAGTCGTCCTCAATGATCAGATAATCATTAGTCTCAGCCGACTGAAGCAGTTGCTCACGTCGGTGTTGAGACATAGTTACCATGGTTGGAAACTGGTGACTTGGGGTAGTAAACACCAATTGGCAACCAGTGGGTATGGCATCGACGATCAATCCATTTTTATCCGCTGGAACACCGATAATGCGGTTGCCGGTAAGGTTAAAGGCATTACGGGCACCGGGAAAACCCGGGTCTTCAATAGCAATGGGTTTGTTTTTGTGCGCAAACGTTGCGCCAATAATAAAGAGTGCATTTTGAGCACCCAGGGTGATCAGTATTTCTTCTTCATCTGCATAAATCCCACGCGAACTGAGCAATCGCTGTCTGAGTTGTTGCGTTAATTGCGGGCTATCGCTTTCGACTGAGTCGTCTCGCCACGCTGGCATCTGTGTCGTACTGAGCGCCAGGCGCGTACACTCTCGCCAGGCATCCACTGGAAACAAGGCTGGATCAATTTGGTTATAGATAAATGGATAGGGAAAACTGGTCCAATTCAGGGGATTATCAACGGGCACCAGACCGAGAGACTCAAATTGAACGGGCGCAGAAGATGGCACATTAGTAGCATGAGCGGCTGCGCTTCTAGAGACTGATTCGTCCTGCACGAACGGGTTTACGTAATAGCCTGATCGGTCACGTGCTACAACCAACCCCAGATCAATGAGACGACCATAAGCCGCGAAAACGGTGTTCCTGGACACGCCCAGCTGTTCGGCCATTTCACGGCACGAGGGCAAGCGTTTGTCCGGAGATAGTACGTGCGATGTTATCGCCGCACTTACCAACTCACATATCTGGTCTCGCAAACCCAAGCGAGAAGTTTCTGGCAGAACAAACTTCGTTTGCGTTACTGAGTCAGCCAAAACATCTCCTATTCAAATTCTGACTCCTGATTAAGCTCAGGAATCATGACAACAGGATCCAGACTGATCTGAACCCGCATGTTCAATTCTGTCATTTATTTCGCTGTCTGTCCCGTGATTTTGATTGAACTGTCACTTTAATAAGAACTGACAATGTGAAAAGATTCAGCAACACAATTGGCCAGTTTTGCCTTAAACAGGAGATTACGTTTGTGAGAAAAAACCAATTTTTTAAAATAGTAGCCGTCAGTGCCGCACTCGCCTGCTGCGCACAATCCGCGAATGCACAAAAAGTATTAAAACTCGGCACAGTCGGCTTCAAAGGAATGCCTATTGGAGACGCAATTGACCAGGCCCTGATTCCTACTCTGGCGGAAGTATCCGGAGGCGAACTGGTCATCGAGCCGCATTACCGAAAATCGCTCTGCAGTGAACAAACCTGTGGTGAACAAGCCAATCAAGGCCTGATCTCACTGTGGACGAGCTCCACCGCAAATTTTGGCAACTTTGGTACCGCATTGTCAGTGTTTGATCTTCCTTATATATTCAAGAGCATTGAAGATGCTGATCGTATTTCATCAGAATGGCTCGCAAAAAAACAATGTGATATTGCGGCGGAAGAAGCAGGCCATGTTTGCTTGACCGTTTATTCCAGTGGCGGCTTTCGTCAACTGGGCAATGCACATGGCCCGGTTCACGTGCCCGATGATATGAAAGGTATCAAATGGCGAGTAACAAAAAGCCCAATTGAGTACACGCTTATTAAAAACTGGGGTGCTGTTCCAGTGCCC
Organism: Granulosicoccus sp.; assembly: GCA_045106195.1. Taxonomy (GTDB): domain Bacteria; phylum Pseudomonadota; class Gammaproteobacteria; order Granulosicoccales; family Granulosicoccaceae; genus Granulosicoccus. The sequence goes on along the minus strand of JBGCEH010000085.1, from coordinate 2,916 downwards.
TATGATTGGGCACAGCTTTATCAAGGCCTGCAAACTGGCGTGGTGTCGGGTCAGTACGTTGCTACTCCATGGCAACACGTTGCAAAACTACACGAAGTTGCCAAGTACTTCACCGAGATTGGTGGTTCGTGGTCAGGCAATCAGTTATCAATGGATAAACGTCAATACGATGCGTTGTCGGATCAGGAAAGAGAATGGTTGCACACGGCGGCAACGGCATTCGGAAAACATGTACAGGAACTTGACCGAAACTGGGTAACGGCAGGAGAAGATGCCATAAAAGCCGAAATTGAAGAATGGTACGTCCCAACAGATGATGAAATGAAATTGTGGAGGGCTGGTGCTATCGACGCGTGGTTGAATGCTAAAGGTACATTCGATCCAGCAACCGCAGAGCAGGTATTACAGGAACAAGGCATGACAGATTTTATTGCTCAGCTAAAGGAGGCAGGCGCTTTGTAGAGCTGCTACCGTTTTGTCACTATCTACAATGGCGCGGTCATTTCCGCGCCATTGTTCATTTACGAATCCCGAAACTCAGCTGTTTTAAAGTCATTTGTCTGTGAATTTGCATATCAGAAATCGTTGATTGTTAACGAACTTACAAGATATTTCCCCCGGCACCAACTCCAAAACACATAGAATCAGCTCACGATGGAAAGTATTCTTTTACTGACAGTTCTTATTGTGCTGATTCTTTTGGGAGCGCCCATTGGTTTTACGCTGATCCTGATACCAGTTGTCTACATCCTGATCACCGACGCGGCTCCCATGATTCTGATTCCCAGTCAGATGTTCAGCGCGATTGATGCAGTGCCATTAACTGCCATCCCGTTCTTTATGCTCACGGGAGAGCTGATGACCAGCGCTACGATTACGGACAGACTCGTTGAACTAAGCAAACGCATGATCGGCAGGATGCGCGGAAGTATGGCGCAAGCGAATGTTCTGGTTTCGATGTTCTTTGCAGGCATGAACGGATCGGTTGTAGCAGATACCGCAACAGTTGGATCGTTACTAATTCCAGCGATGAAAAAGGCCGGCTATCCCGCCGCTTTCGCCGCTGCTATCACAGCCGTCAGTTCGACCATTGGTGGAATCATCCCACCATCCATCATGATGATCGTACTCGCCAATGCCGGTGGTATATCGGTGGGCGCCCTCTTCGCTGGCGGCATCATTCCTGGCTTGATGATTGGCATCCTGCTCATGATGATCAATTATTTTTTAGCAAAGCGACATAATTTCGAACGCAGTGAAGAGCCGTTTAGTTTCAAAGCACTCATTATCGCCATCTATAATTCGTCCTTCGCTTTACTGATTCCGATAGTACTGGTGGGATCCGTTGTCTTTGGTATTGCTGGTGTAGTGGAGGCTGGTGCTTTAACAGCGACTATTGCGTTGTTTGTTGGGCTTTTCATCTACCGTACTATCACTTGGGAAAATTGCAAAGGCGCGTTTATTCGTGCCTTTCGAAATTCAGCAATGGTCTTTATTATCATCGCAGCATCCGGCCCGTTCAGCTGGTTACTGACCTCCCTGGGTGCTATTAACGATTTGGAACAATGGCTACTGGGTTATAGCCACAACTCGTTACTCTTCATACTGGTACTGGTGACGTTTATCTGTTTACTCGGTATGGTTATGGATTCTGCTGCCAACATCATTGTTGTTGGCCCGGTGTTGGTCGATGTCATGGTAAAAGCAGGGTACCCCGATGTGCAGGCGGCCCTTGTGGTGGTTGTAGGTTTTTTAATCGGATCGGTTACACCCCCCGTTGGCGTGGCGTTTTTCACTGCCGGGGCAATCGCGAAAGTTCGATTGGAGAAAGTCGCTATCGCGATGTTGCCCTATCTGGCAGCTCTCTTCGTATTGCTTTTTGTACTCATTATGGTTCCGCAATTCACCATGTTTCTGCCAAAGGTTTTCGGATTCGTGTCATGAATATGAACCTCCTGTGTCTTGATTTAGGCGACGTGACTGCAAACTGTGAGGTCTATTCATAATGATCAAATTCATTACATGGATTGACATTGCGGTAAAGAAAATATTAACGGCATTTTGCGCGATATTTCTGTTATTAATGGTCATATTCGCCGTATACAATGTGGTGATGCGTTACGTTTTTGAGAACCCTCCAGTATGGGGCGATCTACTCACTGTCCTTAGTAACATATGGTTAGTTTTTTTAGCACTGGCGCTAACGGTAAGAGACAAGGATCACATAGCACTGGATCTGATTTACTCATGGTTACCACTAAAGGTTGGATTTATCATCCATCAGTTCTGGACAGTAGTGATTTTCTGTCTCGGGGTCGTCATGATCGTCTACGGGCTGGAGGCAGTTTCCACTATGGGCGGAAAATACTGGGAGATGTGGTATATCGCCTGGGAAAACGGGCAATTTGTATTCATGCCTAATTACATGCCCAAGAAATATGCAATTTCAATCGTCCCAATTTCCGGCTTTCTAGTCTGCATTGCAGCCATTGCGTCTATCATCGAAGACAGCAGTAAATTGCGGGCTGGAACTTATATACCTGCTAAAGAGATAGACTCTGATCTCGGCAATGGCCTTTAAGTTATAGAATGCAACAAAGGCCGACAGGTATTCCTTAAAGTACAGAATACAGGGGCAGAATAATATTCTGCCTTGCGAATATAGTTTCGAGGAGGTGTGGTCCGCAAATATTGTGACCAAGTTGATTTTACTGTATTTGTTGCGGATATTCATAGCATCCGTTAAGTTGAACTGATGCGTCCCGATTCCTTACTTATCATCGTTAGAGTCATCGCTGATTTTGCAGTTTATCTGTGGCTTTGCGCAAAGCCTTCGAGGAATCTGGCAGCGGAGAATTTGTTTCTTCGCAAACAACTCGCACTATACAAAGAGCGACAGATCAAGCCGAGATCAAC
>JBGCEH010000084.1:0-9802 GCA_045106195.1 Granulosicoccus sp. | reverse complement strand
CGTGTTCGCCGTGTTCGCCGTGTTCGAAGTATCCGTCGTGTTCGTCGTGTCAGCGATATCGTCAAGTGTGTCGCTAGCGGTTGGATCAGAGAAGTTCGGTGATGCTGGATCTTCTGTTGTGCTGGCTTCCATCGAAGCATCAGCACCGTCAATGGGTACTTCGCGAATGATCGTTTTCTCTGTGCAAGCACTAATGAGAACGCAAGTGCAGACAACTAGCCAGTGACTGTTAAACCTGAAGCTCATTGAGGAATCCTTTTTTTGATAGTGAGCACTGTGTCGTCCTATTCGGGAAAATTTGAAGCAAGACACAGTGATCTAACGGTTAACTGTCAATCTCTGGTTCTCAGTACTTGGCTAATGGTGTAAAGATTGCGCGCAGGAAGCCTATGAAACGATTTGCTTTACCGCTCCTGTCAATGTCATTGATGTTTTCTGCATCTACTGGTGCAGCGCCGAAACTGAATGACGTATCTCATAGTCTTTTGGCGAATGCGGCTGCCGTTACAGCGGAATTCCAGTCATTGGACGAGATTCGATCGGAAGTCGAAACGTTTATTCTGTCGAGCCATGCCGAAAGCCTGAGCGTTTCAGCAACCGTTAAAGCTCTGGACAACCGGTTGCGACTCGTTAGCTGCCAGGTCCCGCTCGAACCAACCTGGTCAAACAGAAGTCGAAAGCTTGGACGTGTCACGGTGCAGGTTGCCTGCTCTTCACCTAAACCATGGCGTGTGCACGTACAGGCAACTGTGACCATGAAAGGGATGGTGTGGGCCCTGGCTCGTGGCGTGCAGCGAGATCAGCTTCTCAGTCGTGACGTCCTTATCAGGCAAGAAGTCACAATGGGTGCGAACAATGCGGCCTTTACGTCGTTGGGTACACCCATAGTGGACATCGAGCCATGGCTTGGATTTGCCTTTGCACAACGGGTCAATGGAGGCAAGGTGCTAAATGAGCGAATGCTTAAACCTGCCATGGTGCTCAACAAGGGTGACGCGGTAGTTATTCGTCATCGATCCAAAGGCCTTGAGTTGCAGACCCGAGGGGTTGCGCTGAGCGATGCCGGTGCGCAGCAGCAAACTCAAGTTCGCAACAGCTCTTCCGGCAAGATCATCGATGTCGTGGTGGTATCGCCAGGAATTGTCGAAATTTTCCAATAGGTCAGGCAAATAGTCTGAGCAATAAATGAAAGCTGCACGACTCCAAGAAAGTCACGAGTGGCTCGGGCACGTGTCGCTTTTCAGTGTGCCATTTGTGATTCACCATCAGAACAGCAGGATTACCCGATACCATGAATGATTTGACCAAGAAAACCGTTTCAACTTCGAAGGATGACTCACAGCCAGCGTTGATTAGACTGACGGAGCATCTAGTGACTGAGTTTGAGCGATTGCTGGCCAGCGAGCTTTATTTGCTCAAAAACGGGCAAACGATCGGGTTGGAGGCAATTGCCGACGCCAAGCAGGCGCTGATCGATCAATTCGCTTCGCTGGAAGTAGATTTGATCGACTTATTCGAAACACAGTCAGAACACGCCAGTATCAAGACGTTGAAACAGAGGTTGTCGCAGTGCCGAATAGATAATAGAAGCAATCATGGGCTGGTGATGTTAGAGATCAAGCATGCCAATAAAAGTCTTGAGCTGTTGCGAACGGTGTTGAACATGGACGATTTATCGCTATACAGCGAACGCGGTGAGGTGCAGGTTAATCGAGAGAAACGCAAAATCGGCAGCGCTTGACGGATCATTGCCCCGCTGGCTTCTGAAAATAAGAGCCGGCGGGGAAGTGTTCCTGTCAGCAGATCTCTAGCTGATGTTGCGTGCAGGGAGGGCTGTGTTTGTCGGACTTTATCTGCTGCCACATCAGACTCATGCCTATAGGGGGCTGTTGATGACCCCGAGAACCCTGAAGAATCCCTGATAGGAGTCTTCTTCGCAACCGCGATTCTTCAATATAAAGACTATGATGCGGCGAGCTGCACCGCTGAATATCACATCCCTTGGACTGTTCTGTCAGCTGTTGCATGTAAAGTGCCCGGTAGGCTGGAAGCGTACCTTCACGAAAAGACGTGTTGCAACTGCTGACAGAACCAACTGGTACCGGCCGACCTTTTGGACGGGCCATAGATGCCTGAGAGCCTTTTGGTGGCGGGTTTTGCCACGCTTTCGGTAAATCGGGGATGTCTTCAAGCCACTTTTGAGGCTGATCGGTAGGCTTGCCACAATTGATTGACGTTTGGCTTGCGGGTTTCGTCAGTTTCGACTCGGTCTTTAGCTGGCGGAGTTTGCACGCTGACGTGAGCGGCGTGTGCACCTTCTGCTCGAGCTGCGGTTTCCGTCTCACCTTGGTATCCGACTGCCACAGATGCTGCCACTTCGGGAGCCAGTCTCATCTCGCTGCGCAGAATGAACTTGGGTATGTAGGATCCTGGTTTCATCTCGATAAACACTGGCGTGGTTGGATTCTGCTCATAGTAGGCATCGAGCGATGAGCGCAAGCGCTTGGCAAGCACGCGAACGGAGGGATCAGTTTGCGGATCAAAGCTGGATGATTTGCCTAATGCTTCGATTCCCACGGTAAAGGCCTTGATACGACGAGTATTGCCCATCAAAGTTTGCTCGACCACGTACTTCAGGAAGGCAGACATTTGCGGAGACGCTGAGAATTTGTCAGTAGTCAAGATGCCGTTTAATGCAGCCGTAACGATTGCGTCATCGATCTCTACAGTACTGTTTTCGTTGATCATGTTGTTGCTCTCTCGTTTGAGTTGCCCGTTGTTGGCACGGGTAGGACAGAAGCAGCAAGAACAGGACGAACCACGCACGTAATATTACACCCAACACCTTCGTAATTAAGGGGTAAGAGATTTAAATCCCCGTTAAATAAGGGTTTTAGTCTGAGGAACAATTACCGTTACGCAGTCATGTTATTCGTGATTGATAGTTCATATTACGTGCGTGTGAGGTAAATGATCGTCAATTGTTGTCGGTGTCACTTCCGTGGCGCAGTTAACACTTTGTATGTGTCAAAAGGTTAACTGGTCGCTTGTAAGTCAGAGCAACCGTGTTCGATGACGAGTTACACCCGTGAGGATGAGCTAACACTGTCACCTGAGTTACCCGTTCAGTCCTGGCGTCAGTCAGCCGTCATAAGGGGGTACGAGAAAAAACCCGAAAAATCCACATCGAGACAAGAAGCTGATGCTGATACTGACACGACGAGTTGATGAGCGCATTTTCATTGGAGAGGACATCACCTTGTGTGTACTTGACATCGAAGGTAACCGAGTCAGGTTAGGGCTTGAAGCACCAAAAGATGTTGCCATTCTCCGAGAAGAAATCCACCAACGGTACACCGGCGATGCTTCCAACGATCCCCACCATTCAAGACCCAGTGGCGGTAAGAGATCTGCTTGATCATCATTGCCGCCCTGAGCTAGAGAGCTTCTTGTTTCAGTTACCTAGGCGGAAAAATGCAACTGCTAAGCATCAATCCAGGGAAAATTAAATAATGTTGGCCTCACCGTCTGGGCAGTCACCACGGCGAGCAATCAAGACATTCACTCGGCAGGAAACGCACCAGGCCATTGGTTCGATGTTGCTTCGTGACGGATGTCTCTCGCAGGCCATACTGGACAAAGCGATGAGGCTTTTGAACAAGCTTGATGAGGACACCACACTTTTTAGTGTCCTCAGAAAGCTTGTAAAAATCGAAGAGGCGCAGCTGCTGCAATGCATCAGGCAGTATCAGCCCGGTATCCCCTTGGGTGCTCTGCTAGTTGAGCTTGACTTGCTGACTCAGATGCAGCTGAAGCAAGCATTGCGACTGCAGGAGCAGAACGAATACAAAGAGAAGCTGGGAGAGCTTCTCCTTGCCAGGCGAATGATAAAGGAGCGCGACCTAACTCGCGTGCTGGCTGCCCAGCACGGCTATAGTTCGCTGGATCTTGATATTAGTAAATGTGAGCAACCCTTGCTTGACAAGGTAACCGTCAAGCTTGCGCGCGCCATGCGGTTCATTCCGGTAAGTATGCAAGATGACGATGCAACCGTCGCCTTCATCGACCCAATGAGCCAGGAATCGCGCACCGAGGCGGCGCGAGCACTGGAATGTACTATCGTACCGGTCATGGTTTCGCCGCGCGCTCTGGAAGCTGCGCTTGCTGCCCTGGAGCGACGCCGACAGCCTCGCGGAGCAAACGATTCTCGGATCGCAGCTGAGGATTCAGCCTCTGGCAGGGTAAACCGAATATTGCAGGAAGCCATTCGGTTGGGAGCCAGCGATATTCATATAGAACCCCTGAGAACACGAGTGCGTGTACGTTTACGCGTTGACGGGATGTTACGTGAGCAGAATGAATTCCATTCCAGCGAGCTTGATGCGGTTGTTTCGCGACTGAAAATCATGGCCGAGGGCGACATCGTTGAGCGTCGTCGTCATCAGGATGGAAGAATAGAGTTCGAAGACCCTGAAAATGGCTCTATTTCGGATCTCCGTGTGTCGTTCTACGTTACCGTTAATGGTGAGGCCGTTGTTTTGCGGGTGCTGAATCAAAATAATAAAGTGCTGGATCTGGATAGCATCGGGATGGCTCAGCCCTTGCTTGATCGCTTTCGCCGCCAGGCGCTTGATGCGCCAAGTGGCGTCATCATTGTTACGGGCCCCACGGGATCTGGAAAGACATCGACACTTTACAGCTGTGTGCGACATCTGAACAACGATTCAACCAGCATCATCACAGCTGAAGACCCCGTGGAGTTTCAGGTAGATGGCATATCCCAGTGTTCTGTTAGCGCCAAATTGGGGCGGACCTTCGATGAGTCTCTACGGCATATGGTCAGGCAAGACCCTGACATTATTGTTTTGGGTGAAATACGTGATTCCAGCTCTGCAGATAGCGCCATTCAGGCAGCACTGACAGGGCATAAAGTGCTAACGACCTTTCATACTGAGGACTCGGTGGGCTGTTTGCTAAGGTTAATGAACATGGATATAGAGGCGTTTCTGATTTCCTCTACAGTCGTGTGTGTTATCGCTCAGCGCCTGTTACGCAGGGTGTGTCGACAGTGTGCTCGGCCCGGGCAGCCAGATTTTGCCGGTTTGCAACAGTTAGGCTGTTCGGCTGAATCGTTTGCCAGTGCCAAATTCGAGGAAGGTGAGGGCTGCGAGGCGTGTCAATTTACAGGTTACAAAGGTCGTGTCGGCGTATTTGAGTCATTAGTGCTGTCCGAGCAGGTTCGAGAAGCGATTGTCGAACGCAAGACGGCAACACAGATTCGTAACATCAGCATCGAAACGGCCGGGCTTGTCACGCTGCTGGAAGATGGCATTGTCAAGGCAGCAAGAGGTGAGACCACGATCTCAGAAATCCGGCGAAGTTTGCCGAGGCTTACCAAGCCACGTGATTTGCAGGAGTTAAGACGACTCACGGGTAAAAATTTATGACTGAACAACTCTCCTTAATTGAGCTCATCGATCAGCGGCTTCAGAGTGGTGAGGTAGAGCTGCCGGTATTTGATGATATTGCCCTACGTGTTTCACGGGAAGTGCGTGAAAACAATCTCGATGCTGACGAGATGTGTCAGATTCTTGAAGAAGACCCCGTGTTGGTATCCGAGCTTTTGCGTACGGCAAATTCGTCTTTCTTTGCAGGTCTCACACCGGTTCGGAACTTGCGGGAGGTGGCCGTACGTTTGGGAATGAAACAAATAGCAACTATCGTTTTCACCGTCAGTCAGAAGAAAATGTACAGTGCTTCTCGCGGGTATTTCCGCACTCGGCTTCAGCGCCTCTGGTTACATTCTTCAGCCGTCTCTCTGGGCTCAAGGTGGCTTGCCAAGAATATTGCATACGATGAGCTGGCTGATGACGCCTTTGTTGCCGGGCTTTTGCATGATGTAGGGAAATTGTCTCTGTTGTGCATAATCGAGGACATTATTCTCAATGACGATCTGGTTTTGAGCGATGCGATCGTCTCCCTGACGCTCAAGCAACTATACTGTGAGCACGGAGCCAAACTCCTGGATATCTGGAATTTACCACCTATATTTAAAGAGATAGTCTTACGTCAGGGTGATGAAAATTACGACGATACCAACGCTATACTCACGATAGTCAGGTTGGTGGACAAAGCGTGTTTGCTGGAAGGCATCAGTGATATGCCTGATGACAACTCAGTTGATCTTGCCGCCATGCAGGAAACCCGCGTGTTGGGGCTGTCAGACATCGATTTGGCAGAACTGAGACTGGTTTTGGAAGACTGTCGGGAAGAGCGTCAACAGGCTGCCTGAGTAATTAACAGGGCGTCTATTGAGTGCTTGGCTGGGCATTTGATAGCGTTCAGCGTTGCCTTTCGGGTGAATGCGCTGGCAGCGGCACAGGACATGTGACGTGAATGGGTTAGCTGTAGTCGACAATTGTTCTGCGGGTGGTTGACACCTGCAACTGCTTGCCATTACAATTCCGGAGCTCGATAACAGGCCGACTACTACGGTCTGTCATTCATGGGCTGCCCTTTACAGATACAGGTGCCTTGTTTCTTACCTTGGTCCGATGGATTCAGGTCTATCAAGCACCCCTTTTGTGAACCAGACTTACTCAAATTACCGACCCATGGCTTCTGGCCATGCCGGAACAACGACAGCACTGTATGGCGACGATCAACCAACTCGTCCGCAAGCCGCGTAAGCGCAAGGCGGAGAAATCCAACGTACCGGCACTGCAGGCATGCCCGCAGAAAAGAGGGGTATGCACTCGTGTGTACACCACGACGCCCAAGAAGCCAAACTCGGCAATGCGTAAAGTTGCGCGTGTCAGGTTGACTAACGGGTACGAAGTTACATCGTACATCGGCGGTGAAGGACACAACCTTCAGGAACACTCGGTCGTTCTGATCCGTGGTGGTCGAGTAAAGGATTTGCCAGGCGTGCGCTACCACACAGTGCGTGGCAGTCTGGATACACAGGGCGTGGATTCACGCCGTCAGGGTCGTTCTAAATACGGCGCCAAGCGCCCGAAAGGTTAAGCCAGCATGTCAAGACGAGTCCAAGCACCCAAGCGAGATATTCTTCCCGACCCCAAGTACGGTAGCGTACGGCTGGCGAAGTTCATCAATATTCTTATGCTCGATGGCAAGAAAGCCGTAGCTGAGCGCGTCATTTACGGTGCCCTTGATGTTATCAAGGAGAAAGGCGCTGCAGAGCCGGTAGAGGTCCTTGAGCAAGCGCTTGAAAACGTTAGTCCAGCTGTTGAGGTTAAGTCACGCCGTGTTGGTGGAGCAACCTACCAGGTTCCCGTCGAGGTGCGTCCGGTCCGTCGCAGCGCTTTGGCAATGCGTTGGATAATCGACGCAGCGCGAAAGCGCGGCGAAAAATCGATGATGCTGAAGCTGGCTGGCGAGCTGAGCGATGCCGCTGAAAAGCGTGGTACCGCGGTCAAGAAACGCGACGACGTTCATCGCATGGCTGAAGCCAACAAGGCGTTCTCTCACTACCGCTGGTAACCCTGTGGGCGCGGGTCACATCTAAGGTCTTAACGTGGCACGAATAACGCCTATAACTTTGTACCGGAACGTCGGCATCATGGCTCACATTGATGCCGGCAAAACCACGACTACAGAAAGGATCCTGTTCTACACTGGGGTTTCGCACAAAATTGGCGAGGTTCACCACGGCTCCGCTACCATGGATTGGATGGCGCAGGAGCAGGAACGCGGGATCACCATCACCTCTGCTGCGACCACATGTTTCTGGAAGGGCATGGATGGCACACGCAAGCAGCACCGCATCAACATCATCGATACACCTGGCCACGTCGACTTCACTATCGAGGTCGAACGCTCATTGCGGGTGCTCGACGGCGCGGTTGCGGTTTTTGATTCTGTTGGTGGTGTAGAGCCGCAGTCAGAGACCGTCTGGCGCCAGGCTAACAAGTACTCTGTACCCAGGGTGGCCTTCGTTAACAAGATGGACCGTGTGGGTGCAGATTTTCCACGGGTGCTTGAGCAGATCCGCGAGCGCCTCGGTGCAAACCCTGTTGCCATCCAGATACCTATCGGTGCGGAAGAACATTTTTCCGGTGTTGTTGACCTTGTGTCAATGCGGGCGATCACGTGGAACGAATCTGATCAAGGGTTGACGTTCACCACCGCCGACATACCTCCAGAGCTACAGTCAGAAGCTGAAGAAGCCAGAGAGCTTCTCGTTGAGGCCGCAGCTGAAGGTGATGAGGGGCTAATGGATCGCTATCTGGAATCCGGTGAGCTCACCGAGGATGAAATCAGAATAGGACTTAGAGCACAGACACTGGCAAATCGTGCGGTGCCTGTCCTGTGCGGTTCTGCTTTCAAGAATAAGGGTGTGCAATCCTTGCTCGACGCTATCGTTGACTACATGCCGGCACCAGATGATGTGCCGCCGGTAGAGGGCTTGCTGGATAACGAATCAGCTGACACGCGGCCTGCCAATGATGAAGCTCCGTTTGCTGCCTTGGTTTTCAAGATTGCCAATGACAGTTTCGTGGGTTCACTAGCGTTTTTGCGGGTGTACTCAGGCGTGGTCAAAACCGGCGATATGGTCTTCAACCCACTGCGTGGCAAAAAGGAGCGGATTGGCCGTCTTTTACAGATGCATGCCAATAACCGTGAAGAGATCAAGGAAGTGCGGGCCGGAGATATTGCTGCGGCTGTAGGCCTGAAGGAGGTAGGTACCGGTGATACTCTGTGTGAGCAAAGAAATGCCATTGCTTTGGAGCGTATGGAGTTCCCGGAGCCCGTAATTTCTGTAGCAGTTGAGCCCAAGACCCTGGCAGACCAGGAAAAAATGGCAACAGCGCTTGAACGGCTCGCCAAGGAAGATCCATCATTCAGAGTGCGAACCGACGAGGATTCCGGGCAGATAATCATCAGCGGTATGGGTGAATTGCATCTGGATATTATTGTCGACCGTATGAAGCGCGAATTCAATGTAATAGCCAACGTAGGCAAACCTCAGGTTTCCTATCGAGAGACCATTAGAACGTCAGTGAAAGCCGAAGGCAAGTTCGTGCGTCAGACCGGTGGAACAGGTCAATATGGACACGTGTGGTTGAAAATTGAACCGCTCGAGCGCGGCGCTGGCTATGAATTTGTCAGCGAAATCGTGGGTGGCACTGTTCCCAGTGAGTTTATCCCTGCTGTAAAAAAAGGGGTTGAAGATGCCCTTGCCAATGGAGTTCTCGGCGGTTATCCCATGGTTGATCTGCGCGTTACTTTATATGACGGTTCTTACCATGACGTCGATTCCAACGAAATTGCTTTCAAGATCGCCGGTTCAATGGGGTTCAGGAACGGGGCGATGGAGGCCCAGCCGACGTTGTTGGAGCCGGTCATGAAGGTCGAAGTTGTAACCCCTGAGGACTACATGGGTGATGTCATGGGCGACCTGAACCGGCGTCGTGGCATCGTTGTTGGTATGGATGACCAGCCAGGCGGAAAAGTTGTGAAAGCCCAGGTGCCACTGGCACAAATGTTTGGGTATTCAACCGATTTACGTTCTGCCACACAGGGCAGAGCGGTTTATTCAATGGAATTTGAAAGTTATGAAGTACCACCTCAGGCGGTGGTTGATGCCGTACTGCATCGTTGAGCACTCAACGTTTGATCACAATATTACAGTCAATATTCAGGCAGTTCTGCATGAGTGCTTACCACAGGTCCTAACTACTGTATCATCCGCAGCCCAGATGTGATCAAACAGGTCGCGCGGGCTATCTGTTATGAAAATTACCGAAAACGAGGCCAGAACTTAAGTGTCCAAGGAAAA
>JBGCEH010000083.1:0-14935 GCA_045106195.1 Granulosicoccus sp. | reverse complement strand
GTGCCAGGACAGTCATCAAGGCCAGTAATGACGCACGATTCATGCTGTTTGGCGGAGATCCTATGGAAGGCCCTCGCTATATGTGGTGGAACTTTGTTTCCTCACGATTAAGTCGCATTAAACTTGCGAAAGAGGAGTGGTCACAAGGGCGATTCGACACAGTGCCGGGTGATGAAGCCGAATTCATTGCCCTACCGAAGGACAACAATGCACCTAGACGTGCCACGGGAGTAAATTCCTACACGTGAAATTCCTTCTGAGTTTATCAACTAACCACCACCGCCTATGAAATAGGCCAGCACATTATATATAAACCTCATAGTCGAGCATCGAAGATGTGTTTAACTCGTCAGAATGCTGCGCGAGTATCATAGCCGTCTGGAATAGCTTCGTAGAGCACTGAATGAATAAAAGTGTCTGGATTAATGTATTAAAACCCCTGATCTGAAAAACTGATAGCCAACATACACTCGAGGTAGAAATATGGAAAATGATGACGCTCCAATCATAGCAGCGAAGAATCCGGTAAATGCTGAACTTGAAGCCGGGACAGAGTACTTCTGGTGTCGGTGTGGCCGATCGCTGACCCAGCCTTTTTGCGACGGCTCGCATCGTGGTTCGTCGATCACACCATTGAAATTCAGAGCAGAGAAAACCGAGGAGGTGGCACTTTGTCAATGCAAGGCGAGTGGTAACGCACCGTTCTGCGATGGCAGCCACGCCAAACTGGGTGAACTGTCTGTCGGAGATGTCGCACCATTACCGAAACCAAAAGGCACGATTCCAACCGCTGCACCGACCCCGGAAGAGCCTACCGTTGCACGGATACATGAACTGGCACGGAATGGTTTGAGTAAACTAGGCCACCACGGTGAAATGGGATCAATGGGTGTGCCGCGTAAAGACTTGCCCCACTGGGATGACATACAAATCCTGCCTGCTCAGATGGCGCAAAAACCGTTGTTGGATGATCATGCTGTGTCAACAGGAGTCACAATCGGTCCCAATGCAAAACGCCCGCTCGAATTGCGTATACCTTTGTTTGTTTCAGACATGAGTTACGGAGCTTTATCGGAGGAGGCGAAAACCGCTTTGGCACGCGGAGCTGAACTAGCCGGTACAGGTATATGTTCTGGTGAAGGTGGCATGCTCGAGGAGGAGCAAGCGGAAACCTCGCGTTACTTCTACGAATTGGCCTCAGCCAAATTTGGTTGGAATCTTGACGTGGTTGAACGCGTACAAGCCTTCCACTTCAAAGGTGGACAAGGTGCAAAAACAGGAACCGGTGGTCATTTGCCAGGTAACAAGGTGCTTGGAAAAATTGCTGAGGTGCGTGGATTGAAGCCTGGCCAGAGCGCGATTTCACCCTCTACTTTTCCTGATCTTCATACACCAGCAGATTTTCGCAAACTCGCCGACGAGGTTCGTGAACGTTCCGGTGGTATTCCTATTGGCTTCAAACTTTCTGCAAATCGCATTGAAGACGACATAGATTTTGCGCTGGCGTCGAGTGCTGATTATATTATTCTGGATGGCAGGGGTGGTGGCACCGGTGCTGCTCCATTGATCTTTCGCAATCACATATCGGTTCCAACTATTCCTGCGCTGGCTCGCGCTCGTAAACATCTGGATGCAAAAACGGGCAGTGATGTTACATTGGTGATCACGGGTGGTTTGCGTGTGGCTGAAGACTTTGTAAAAGCCATGGCACTTGGTGCTGACGCGATAGCTGTGTCGAATTCCGCCATGCAAGCGGTTGGCTGCATAGCAGCGCGCATGTGCAATTCCAACAACTGCCCTGTTGGTGTAGCGACACAAAAACCCGAGCTTCGGGCGTTGCTTGATGTGCAATCCGGTGCTGAAAAGCTTGCACGATACTTCGGTGCCAGCGTCGAACTGATGCAGGTATTGGCACGCGCTTGTGGACACGACGATCTGTCCAAACTGAATGCTAAAGATATTACGACCTGGAAGAAAGAGATGGCAGACCTCAGTGGTATTCGTTTTGCCGGTATTGGTTAACGGGATAAAAGGCACCAGCCTGCCTGAACAGGTTGGTGCCACCGTATTAATTCGACCGGATAATCGAAAGGTGTCTATTGCAATTTGATTGAAAGTCCGCTGTTGCCTGGGAGGTTTACTTCCAGACAATCAGAATAGTTTAATTCAACTTTTCAAACAAGCATCTGGATTCAACAGGTTGCGTTGGTATGGCAGCCTGTTGGCAACCTTAGAGCGTATATAGAAAGATTTTCGATTGACGCAACTAGCCGAGAAAAACTAAAACTAGTTTTAAAAAGTCTGAAGTCTGCGCCGCTGTCATGCTAAAAGTACCTTGGTTTGCAATTCCGATACATTTTGCTGCAATCGCAGTATCTGCATGTAAGTGGTAAAAATTGCGTTCGCAATGTCACTGACATCGTTGGCCCTTGGTTTGTTTTTCCTGATCCAATCCTATGAGTACCCTGGTGGCGCTTGTATTTCTCTTGAGGGAATGGGATCCCCTAGTTGGTTAATGTCGTTTTCATCTTGTGTATTCATTTTCTACAAAGCAGGGAATACAAGGAACGAGTAGTAATAATCAGGATTTTGAGGTGATATTAGGACATGCTCTTATACTGATTTATATACATGGCTCCCATGACAAAGAGCGGCGTTGCACCATCTTTCCTATGCCCGCTTCACTTTTCCGCCAAAATCTGACCATCGATTGTTAGATGTTTGAGTGTCCGCTTTGTACAACTCACATCACCACGAGCGTTCACGAATTGCGGTCATTCTGAATTATTGATACTGTTGCTCGCGACAACGTCGCTCGGTAATCAAACCGACAGTTTCCCTTGGTAATGACATTTCTACAACTAATGTTGTTAACACCAAGCCATTCTGTCGTAGCTACAACTAATCATTCCTACACCTAATCTTCCACAACTAATCTGTCTTCCCAGGATATTTTTGTATATCAAAATGCTAACGCAAGAAAGCTGGCGCAGCCTAAGCTACGCCGGTCATCACTTAAATCCAGAAAACTGGACTACTGCAGGTAGTTCCTGGCAAAATCATCGATCGTTTGAGTGTCGGTTTCATCGATGATATACAGCAACTCCACGGTGTCGCTGAAGTCAATACGATCGTTCGGATCCAGATAGTTGAACGCTGCATTCCACGCGTTTGCATACGCACTTTGGCGAGCGGTGTCCACGAAGAACGAAGACCTGCCCCGGAATCCAGCTGTGCCGTTTCCACCACCGTTGCCATTGGCAATCGGAATGTAAACTGCCTCATTCCTAATCAGGTCCATGTTCTCCTCTCTTGTTTGAGCCTCATTAAAATTGTTTCCGGTGCTGTGCTGAACGACATGAACCTTCTTGATATCAACTGAAGAGAACTGATTCTTAATGCGACGTAGTACTCGGGCAGTAAAATCTGATGGACCCCCTTCAGCTACCCAGACGTCACCACCATTAGCCAGTGTTGTTGCCCAGAGCTCTGCGGACGTCTGTTCAGAAGCATCGCCATCACCATTACTGTCTAACCATTCGGTTCCCCAAACTGCATTCGCTACCGTTTCGCTCTCACTCTGATAAGCGTTACGCGATCTGTCAGAACACGTACCGTTGACCACAAGGACATTGGATAACCCTACTCGATCAATCACGGCCTTACCTGCGACAAGTGCATGTCCGTCATCAGGATCAGGACAGTTGTCGTAGTGCAATGCAACAAGATCGTTACTATCCACCCTGCCGATACGATCAGTTGGTGTTGGATTTACAGGCGTAGGGCTTAAAGGAGTAGGGCTTACAGGCGTTGGATTGACGACCACTAGACCTGGTGCAGAATCACCGATAACACCTGAGCTACAAGTCCATTCACCGTCGCTACCTGTGGGGTCGCAGTCTTTTCGAGGTATGTTAGGGCAGCTATTTGCATAGGCTAGTATAGCCGCATTCAAGTTTGCCCCTGCTGCTTCACAAGTACCACTTGGTGGTTGATCTGGAGTAGGTTCTTTCGGATCGGGCGTAGGTGTTGAATCTGGCTCTGGATTAGTTACTGTTGGTACGGGTGTGCTACCGTCTATGTTGTTGGTGGAACACATCCACTGATCACCGTTGACAGGATCACAGTCTTCTCGCGCTTCTCTGGGACAAGACTTGGCAAACTGGGTTTTGGCTTCACTAAGTGATGCACCTGAGGCTGTCACGATAATACAGCTAGCATCAGGCTCGGGCTGAGGATTCGATTGTGCAGATACTTGAACACTGATCGTTAGGAGAGACAGTGTCAGGGCACCTATCTGAAGGACGTTATTGCGTTTCATGAAATTGTGTTTTTCCTTTTTTTGTGGCAGGAGGCATATAGTTATCAGATGTGTTATCGCCTTGCATTACATAGCGAGTCGATATAACTACAAGCTAGTAATGATGTCTGAACTGCATGGTTAAGCATTGGTTGGGTGAGAACTGGTTGGCACAGTGTTCGTGAAAATAGATGCAATCAATACTGATATTTCTATACGTATGTTGTCTGTCGATACACTGTATAAATGGCATAAAGATTTTATTTCTGGTCATTCAAGTCTTAGGAATTTCGAATAGAGTATGACCTTAAGGTATGCCTTTTACTCCACTACTTAATGCCTCTATACAAATTCAGATCGGCCAGCTGTAACGAAGAAGCACGTGGCCGTTGGTATTGCAACGTTGTCGTTGACGCCAAAAAATTTGTCGACAAAAGGTCAAGATAAAATCGGTATTGATCTGGGGTTTAAAACCGTGGCAACGTGCAGCGATGGAGCTGAGCTATCTGGCGGTTGGTTAAGCTCATTGGAGCTACAGCTTGCGAAAGCACAACGGGCACGACGCAGGAAACGAGCTCGCGCTAATCATGCAAAGATCAGAATCAAGCGACACAATGATCATCACCATTTCGCTCGAATATTAGTCAACTGATGTGGTGTGATTTACGTCGAGAATGTATCAAGTAAGAAGCTAGTGACAACAGAAATGGCAAAGTCCACGCTCGACGCGAGTTGGACCAGCCTCAAGACGATTCTGGAACATAAATGCGCTCACGCAGGAATTGCCTACAAAGAACTAAACGAGACATACGTCATGCGCTCATGCAGCGAATGCGGCTCTCTTTCGGAGCCGCAGGGTCTAATTGGATTGGCGGTAAGACGATAGGATTGCTGTGAGTGTGGAAGCTTGTTTGATAGAGACGCTAACGCAGCTCGAAATATTTTTAATGCTGGCGCAGGACATTGTGCTCCTTAGTGGGAATCACCTTCTTTCAAGGAGGGGATTATATCAAGTGTTTCCTGTTGTTTTTTACCAGTGGAACGGATAGTCATCGGTGTCCAGTACGACACTGGCAATCTGCGAACGCTCATAATCACTCAGCGGAGCAGCGGCGAGCCAGCTTTCAAGTAGCGGCTGATCGACTCGCGCAACGGTCGCTGCCACATCCACCACCAGAACGAATGTAATGTTCGAACGCTGCCTGTTCGTCGTCGTCAAGTACATCGCCCGTTGTCATCACCCATACAACAGCGTCGAAACCAGCCAGGTTCGAGTCAGTGAAAACGTCTGCAGAATCACTGGCACGGTCCACGTCCATACCCGCGGACGTTGCAAGTTCCTCCAGTGAATCAAGCGCATTCGGAATCGAATTATGTCGGAAACCGCGAGTTTCGCTGAACAACAAGATACGTGGCGTGCTGGACGCTAGCTCGCGAATTTCTATATTGCGGTAACGGATGGTTGCGCCCTCAGCCTGTAAGGCTATGCGACCGGCTTTTAGCGATTCGCCATTCAGACGGGCATCCCAGATTCGATTGACTACTTGCCCGTTGACAATGTGCACGGCGCTGTCGCCACGTACCACGACTTCAGATACATTCCACCCATCCAAAGTATCAGCCACTGTGCTTGCCCTGATATTGGCTCTTTTGGAGCGAACCGTGCCGGTGGTCGAGTAAGCGCCGCCATTGTCAGTCGAGGTGATTCTTGCTCCACCCAATCCGAAGAAGTCACCTGTGTCGCCCTCCTGCATCTGGGATTCGAGGCTGTTGGGCCAAATCCTGTCTGTTCCAACCAGGTGATAGAGCACGCCACTGTCACGGATTTGGTTTGCGCGTGGTGCGAATTTTTTCTCCCCCCATTGATACTCGAAGCGCAGGTGGTAGTTGGCATAGTCATTGACTGTCGACAAATAGCCGAATGCCTTGTTGTCGCTTGATTCGGGTATGTCCAGTATAACTAGTTCGCCATCTTCGACTTTGTAGTATTCCTCGACGTCGTTGCCAACCCCGTAAGTGTTGTCGAAAGTGAACCAACCGTTGAGATTCTCTCCGTTGAACAGCGGCTCGAAAGGTTCGTCTGCTAACAGGCTGGTCGCAGGTGCAACCAGCATAGAGGAAAAGATCAGGGTGAACAGTGTGTGCCGTCTGCTTGAGAAACTGATGTGGGCATTACGAGTGACATTAACCATGTATTGTTACGTTGAGTAGATTGTTATGAAGTTGAATCAATAATTCCTGAACAAGCGTACAGCGGCACACGTGTCAGTAATCGTTACTGAACATGACATTTTGGAACGATGATCCCTTGTGTCGGCAAGGCAGTGTGATGTGGTTAACACATGGTAGGGCGACATAACGTTGGAAAGTCCTTGGCATGTTTGGATACGGTGTAAACATAGCCATGACTGGTAGTGGAGAAACAATTTTGGAGCGTTTATGTTCTAAATTTTGCGTAGTCCATTGAGCAACGAAGCTGCCATGGTTTGTCCAGAATTCGGCTAATTTATAGATTTGGCTTTAAATTTATTGTAAAAAAGTAACAACGATGTAATCGGTCGGGCCATAGATCCATGTAAAGCAGATAGTCCTGTAAAACCAACTGAAGCGAACTTGAAAACATCGAAGTCTACTGGCAGGTACGATATATGTCGTCACTTACAATCTTTATGTTTTTATACTCACTATCAATTGATGCAATCTAATAATGTGTACGGTGAATACCCATTTGTTAAAACGTTGAATTTCGTATGCACGTTTAAATATATTAGATGTAACTTGACATGAAGAGTCACTATCGCCACCATAATTATCACAGGAAAGGCATATCCTTTCAAAATCAACTCATGACGATATCCAAACGAATTTCTGTACTTCACTAACGTACAACGTTGCAGATGCTGGTGAAAATAGAGTCAATATGTAAGTTAATATGACCTGCTACAGTCGCACAATGTTTTTCTTACATTTAGATATAGGAAGATAGTTGGACTCTCCAGTGCTAACTGCTGGATCAGTGTTGGCCTTAGTTTCAGAAACAGCTGTATGAGACTGGTTAACTGTCACGGCATGTTACGCGCGGGTTCGAACACTACTTGGTGTGTGGTCGGCTTGAGAACGGTTTTGAGGTTTTGAAGAGAGTTCGCTGTAACGGCTGTAGCCATAGCATTTCGTTGCCTTAAGCTGTAAACATCGCAGCCTTTGTCCCGGTTGTAGTGCCTGACGAATGGTGGAGACCGCTACACTTCCGGCGGGTGAGGTGTTGCCGCACAGACCAGTCTGCCAGTGGGTATTGAGTTACCTGTATCAGTTACGGTTTGTGCTGGCTAATCATCCGCAGTTGATGGGTAGATATTGGGTGTTGTTAGCCGGGCAATCTCAACTCACCTACGCAGCCCGATTTGATCAAATGACGGGCTTGCCGGTATTGCAGGCGCACACGGGAGCGGTGACATTAGTGCTCTCCAAACATAACCCGACGTCTTGAGGATGCCCTGCGATATCAAGATCACAGCAGAAGGATTTCCGGTAGAATCGTAGACGAAGAGCCTGAATCGCCTGGTTACGAAGTTCCCCGAAGGCCCATGAAAAGGCCACGGCTACCTAATGGTGTGCTGTATTAGGCATATCTGAGTGCAGGTATTCGTACAATATGCGCTCTCTCACTTAACGGAACGCTGTTCTCTCAGTACCTCTATCGTCAGGCCGATACATTGGCAATGTACAAGGCTCATTCATCAGACACAGTCATACGTTCTGGACGATACACGATTGTCTACCTGGTTACGTTGCTGGTAATGCTATGTGCGCTGGCAATGTGGACAGATATCATTCGTTTTCTGAACATCGAGGCATTTATACAGATCGACAATGCACACAGCGTCGCTCTGTTTACAGCCATTTCAATGGTCGCAGGTCTGGGTAGCGCATCCCTTGTACTGTTGTCGAAATTACGAAAATTGGAAACTGCACATGGCATTGACAGTCATGCTGCACTCCATGATTCATTAACGGGGATAGCCAATCGTCGTCAGTTCGAAATTCGCTTAGGCGAACTACTTGAAGATAGACAACCTTCTCACACACTATTGATGGTTGACCTCGATCGATTCAAGCCTGTCAATGATCTCTATGGCCACGCTGCGGGTGATGCCTTACTGCGAGAAATCTCATTGGGAATCAAGCGACTCGTTCATCATGATGATCTTGTCGCACGCTTGGGTGGAGATGAATTTGCATTGCTATTAACCGGTAAAATCAATGCAAGCGCAGAGAAGATAGCGCTGGACGTTCTGCAATTCGTCACTAAATACCGGCTTGCCTGGGAAGGGCAACGCCTGAGTGTGGGAGCCAGTATAGGTCTGGTCAGTATTGATCATCCCGGACAGACATCCGCAATGCTGCTTACCGCTTCAGATGAAGCTCTATACGCAGCAAAAGAAGCGGGAAGAGGTGCAGTTTTTGCAGCTGACTTCAACACGGATACCAATCAGCCAACCCGTTTTCGGCGCATAGACAGCGAAGCTCATGCAGCACGTCCTAGTGCGGACAGTCATGTTCCCGAGGATGGACGAACCCAGCAACTGCTTGCACGCGTGATGACAAACCTGGTAACAGCAGATGCGGGGGATCGACGTCGAACCCACGGCGCACGCCGTCGGTACGAAACCAGGCATTGGATAAGCCTTGAACCGACGACGATCGGTGACGAGGTGACACCCGGCATGTTGATGCGTGAATTAATCAACGGTGCCGCTGCGCGAAGTGACGGTGGCGCAGACTTCGCACGCTGGGCCATGGCAATGGCGCTTGACGCAGCCTCACGTCTAAGTCCTGTCTCACTCGGGCGTATCGACTTTGTGCTGCCCATGCCGGCGCGTGCTTTTGTTGTTGTACCAGAATTGGCGGATGAACTAATGCGCAGCAATGCACTGGCGCATTCACCTATCCGACATATCACCTTTATCCTGCATGGTATCGCACCGGTATACGACTCGCCGATGCTACAGAAAATGCATGAACGATTTAAAGCCAGTGATATCCGGCTGGGGTATGAAATCTGTTCTGATAGTCTGGAGGTTTTAGCGCCACTACGGCATATTCAGTTTGATGAAATACATCTGGGGCGCGAGCTTATAAAAAAATTACGCCCCGGTGTTACCGATAGCCCTACCATCGATGCATTGTTGGCAATTGTCGAAAAAACCGTTACGTCACTAGTCGCTGCTTGTGTCGATACGCAAGATGAAGTAGATCTATTAGCCGGCATGGGCGTCACACGTTTTGGTGGCCCGGCTACCGGTAATGCCAAACCCATACATACACTGCTTTCAACGCTTGTGAAACCCGAGGTCAAGCGCGATCAGTTGTAATTTGCGTTTGAAGAGCGTGATAAGGATATGCTGCAACAATTTCAGGGCCACTCGATCACGCATCGGATAGCGATGGGGCTTCATTTGGGGCGCAAAGTGCTCACCTTGAAAACGATTCCACTCCGTGAAGAGGAGGAGTTCGGCACCAAGATGTGTCAATGCCGCTTGAACAACCTGTTTGATTCTGTGCGTCATGGACGACCATCACGGATGGGCTGTGATAATCTTCAAAGCGCTGGATTGGAGCCGGTTTTTTGGCGCCTTGTGTGCTTGGTACAATTGTCATAGTCGACTAATCAAGGCATGTCACCTAACCAAACGAGCGCAGACTGAACTATGTTATCCATAAAATTCAGCGCTATGGCATGGTTGTTTGTCTGTTCGATAGGAACAAGATTCATGCGACGATGCAGACGGTCGGTCAATGCAGTCAGAAGTACTGTCGCTATCGCGTAAAGTCGGGGCAGGTCTGACACCGTGGACCGCCGTTGCAATTCCATGAGAGCATAGCCTTATCGGGACTCCCAGAATGAGAGACGCACGATGTGGATCAGTTATGCCGGACGAGATAGCAGCGAACTTGTCGAGGCGGTCGTTCGTCAATTGCAGCGCTGTTGTCCCACACTGGCAGTGAATCGTTACAAGAAGCGAATTTCAGTTGTAAGTCAGTTGCAAAAAGAACATCAGTCAATTGCTGGCGAACGTGCGCAGGATGATTGGCCCGTGCTACCGACCGTCGTTTCTGAGCAGGAGCAGTTTCATCTGCTGCCGATGGATGAATTGTTTGAGTTAGTGGTGGAGATTGCTTTTTCATCACGCGTCCTCGTGATATTGAGTCCGGCTTATTTACAAAGTGAGCCGTGCCTGCAGGAGCTCGCAGCTATAATGAGCCTCAAGACGCGCCCGTTACCCTTGATTGTGCTAAACGGGTTGACACACGATGAAGTGCGTAGCGGACGAATATCGATAGATCAACAACCGCCTGCGCACGATCAGACTATTATCGATGTAGCCACCGAGCTGGTGAGGGCGCGCAACAGCACACAGTCGATGGATAAAGTCGGGAGCTTTACGCCGCTCACTTGTGAAGAAGTGTCTGCCTATCTGCAAGATATCGCTGAGCGTAACGTACCAGCGATAGAGGCAAACTTTACAACGGAGCAGCTAAAGCCGGGGGCAGGTTCTACTGATGAAGAAGCTCGGCAGACACTCGACCAATGCGCGCTGAGTGTCGTCGAGGCTGTCAAATCTCACTTCGTAGAGCGGCAAGGTTCTGATGGGTACTGCAAACAGCTCCAGAAGCAGGATCAGGAGCGGTTTTCAGCATGGTTTACGACCAAATTTGGCGGTATTCTTCTGGAACAAATCAACAAAGATCGTTCCGAAAATGCACATCTGAGCGCAGTGGAATTGGTCCAAGCGCTCATGAGCGCTCCAAGTGACATTCATGAGGGCATCATCAGAGCACTGCTTGTGATGCGTGAGGAACGCGCAGAGGCTGCGGTTGACGGGCTTGGTGAATTCAAGGACGACGACGCGTGGAATTTCTGCTTGTCCGAGCTGGCAGGATTGTACGCACTGATATTGCTTGATCATGAGTCACTCGAGTCATTGCAGGGTAGTTCAGCATCTGATCTTTGCTTTCTGACATTTTCCGCGGGAGCCTTTCAGGCGTGTTTTCAGGCATGTGTGGTTAATTCGTCTGTGCAGGATTCATTGCTTCGTATCAGGCCCACGGCTGATTCGGCGAATATCGGTGCTCCTGAGCCCGCCAGTTTTAATTTGTTTGAGAAGGATTCGAGTGCCAGTGCCTTGGGGACACAGTTTGCGCGAGACTTTGTGGAAGCGCTGCACATGCATGTATCCCGGAAGTCCTCACATAGCTGCCCGCGGTCTGACCCGACACATCCGACCGGGATGAGTGCGGCTGAGCGCCAAAGCCTGCGCGGTCAGATCAAGCGGTTGGAAAGGACGCATGGCCCTGGCTCTCTGGTGCTTACTATCAACCGGGCCGACATAGTATCCGGTCGAAGCTGGCTGGATGACTGGGATGCGGTTCATGCTGCTTTGAATGACGGGGCGACAATGCATGCGCGGGTCAGACTGCGTGGTATTGTGATCAACGAGCGAGAAAGTATGGCGACGATAAAAATGCATGATCACTATGAAGAGCGGCTGGATTATATCAATGAGCTTCTTGAAGAACACTATTTGCAATGACCACTACAGCACACAGCTCAATACATGCTGAACTGACAAGCCAGGGCCCAACTCTCGCACTACCTGCCATCGGTAGCTGGCCGGCTTCGGCTCATCAGCTTGACGAAGTTCAGTTGGAGGCAATCAAGGCAGCGGAACTGGCGGAGCGGCCGCTACTAATACGTGGTGAACCGGGTCTGGGGAAAAGTCAGATAGCGCGGGCCATTGCTACAGTCATGCGCTGGCGGCTGGTTACAACCGTGGTCAATGCACGGACGGAAATAGATGATCTGTTGTTTAGTTTCGATTACATCGAGCGCTTGAGTGAGGGCAATCGCGGTGAGCCTGTCAGCGATCTGTCTCGGTATATTCGTAAAGGCCCGATCTGGCGAGCCTTGTCAGCAAACAAGAAAGATCATTCAAAGCGCGACAAGCCGGGGAACAGTGGCGAAAAAGGGTATTACCAACCCACTGATGGCTGTGTACTGCTCATCGATGAAATAGACAAGGCGCACCCGGACATACCCAACGCTTTGCTGGAAGTGCTGAATGCAGGCAGCTTCGATGTGCCTACCACTGATCAGACCATCGGTGATGGCACAAGCGGCAAGCGCTTTATTGTCATTACCAGCAATCGCGAGCGAAGCCTTCCGGCTGCCTTCCTACGGCGGTGTGCTACCTTGCATCTCGACCTGGGCAAGGCACCCGTTGAACGTCTACTGAGTATTTCAGATGCACATCGCAGCTCCGGGCTCCTTCCGGAATTGAACGATGAGATCTGTGAAAAAGCGGCTGATGTCATAGAGCAGGCAAGGCGTGAGGCGGGCGTAGACGAGTACAAGCCGGGTACGTCAGAGTACCTTGACCTTCTGCGAGCCGTCAGCAAAGAGCTGCAGGCAGGCAGTATTACGCCGGAGAAGGTGGATCAGCGACTGGATATTCTCAAGCGTTATCTGGTGAAGAAATCACATCGCTCCGATAGTCTGATTTGAGCATGTTCGCTGATCTGTACCGCTTGCTTGCGAACAGTGACACGCCTTCAACGCAGTCATTGCAGGCGCTGGGCTTTGAGAGCAGCCGCAAGGCAGCGATTGAATCTCATCGGGATTCACTGCAGTTTACAACAGCGGATAGTGGCGGCAAAACTCACTTCGACGGGTTCGGGGACGATGACGAGCTTGGCCCCCAACCCCCGCCGGAGCAGCAAAAACCTGACTGGTCATTTCCTGTCTACATCATCCAGCAAAGAACCGCTGAAACAGCCAGTGATGATCATCATCTGCTTGGCATTGAAACCTTTAAACCGGTCGATGACAAGCCGCTGGCTGGCGCGCCTGAACTGAAACCGCTGTTGCGCCCTGATGCGTTGAACCGTAAATTACTGCAGGCCTTTGTGCAGGAGGCGCCAAGTGGTCGCCTTGATGCCCGCAGATTAAGTGAGCGGGCGGCATCCCATCGCAGCCTGTTGCCGTTACCACGGCAGCAGCGCGAACAACCGGTGCAGCAATTCTGGCTAATCATGGAATACCTGCCCGAACTGATCAGGGACGTTGAAGTTCTGCAGCAGCAATTCTCCTCCCTGCCCCTGCATCAGCGGCCTGAACGTCAGGTACGGCTTACCGACGATAGTGCAACCTGGCTGGATGAACAGGATGCTCCGCAGGCCACCCGTCAGTTACCGCGCATTCCGGAAGCATACGCGTTGTTGGTTGTCGGTGATCCTGCGCAGCTTTCACCTTCACTCTACAAGGCACTTCGACGAGTAAAGCGACCGGATACCTGTATTGTCTGGCTTAGCCCTCGACCCCATGCCAGCCCACGTGTCATCTATTGGGGTGAGTCCCATAGTCCAGTAGTTTTGAACCGGCTCAAGGAAGAATGGGGGCGCCTTGTTGCCCATGAGCGCACCGAACCCGACGCTTTGACATCAGAAAACCGCGTTGTGTCGCTGATGAAAATACTGCTGTGGCCGTTTCATCCAATTACCGCGGCCCTTGCACGAGACTGCCGCCTGTTACTTGGGGGCAGCACTGCCGATGAGCAGGCGTTCTGGCAATCCATTGCACGAGGGCCATCGGATTTGCTGACTGAGCAATGTGCGATCCGTGAGCAGAAACAGCGGCAGCGTCATTACGAAACGCTCTGCAACTGGGCCAGCAACGATCCGGATACAGTTAAGGAAATTTACCGCCAGCTACAGCCACATACCGACGGTATGACGGCCACGTTCCGTCACCGGGTTAATCTGAACCTGCCGGCAGAACTGGTTGATTCTGACGATCTGGCGAAGGCAGAGACATTTTTTGCATCACTTGCTGTCAAGGCCAGATCCAGTCAGGAGAACAATGGGGACGATCAACAACACCTGTGCGCTGTCATCCTGCAGATGGCTCAGGGTCTTGTGCCAGGAGAGTCACCCACGCTAAAGGCAGCCATAGAAGCGGGGCAGCAAGGGTATAGGCACTACGATCCGGAGGCTGCAATGCTCAAGGATCGCGTTGTTGGCGCATTGGACCAACATGCGGATACCAAGGCGTTTCTGGTCGCCGATCAGCAGGGTTTGAGTCTGCATGCAGAGCCACGCGCAGGCGCACTTACGTCACTCGGTTATAGCAAAGGTGGCGTTGCCTTGGACACGCCCGAGCGTCAGCGCCCGGCCTTGCTGCAACTGAATGAGCCGTTACCACTGGCATCCAGTGATACGGAATTCACCTTGTATACATCATCTGAGCAGATTTATATACGCCAGACAACCAGTCAGCGTTTCCACTTTGCAGAATCGTTATGGCAGGACAGAGAGGGTACGCATCTGATGATGCAGAACAGACTGCGCATAGACTATCCCACCAGCGGTAGTGGTCCGATATTCAATACTACCGGTGCGCCAGACTGGCTGCGCCATAGTACGCTGGGCATAGATGAATACGGACTGTGGGCGCAGTTAGAGATAGCCGAGGTGGCGGTGTTGATGCGCTGGATAGCGCCGGGGCGTTTTCAGATGGGTTCACCGAAGGATGAGCCTGAGCGTTCCGACGATGAACGACAACACTGGGTGACGTTAAGC
>JBGCEH010000082.1:0-12076 GCA_045106195.1 Granulosicoccus sp. | reverse complement strand
TTTTTTGCCCAAGCATGTAACTACGCTCGGAATATCCGTAACTCCAACTTCGCTGGTCAGAAAAGTATGGGCTACGAGGGGGCAGCGTAGTTTCAAAGCAATTCCTACTAACAAAGCAACCGTCCCTTGGACTTGCCTAATTCAATGTCCTCGGGTAAATAATTCCGTTGACACAGTCGCATGGCCCACGCCTGAATCAAAACAGTTTAGTAGCTTCGAAAAATTCTATGAACAGCCGGCATCAGGAATTGAGCACGCATTGAAAACCCGTTCTGATAGTGTTCAAAATTCATGGGTGATCTATAATTACGAGTGCTCACTGCTTCCTCTCGTTGGATCACGGCCATAGACACAGATTTGGAGGGCCAGTTATATGACTCGCCACCGTGTACCCGATAGGCTTCAGATAGTCACCATAATCAGCAATGAATCCACGACAATTTCAAAGACTTGGAGGTCATACGAACCCGAGATGGTCGCGGTCGTACAACAATATCCCGCAATGGGTCGTGGTACTGCAGCACCAATCGCTTATGGTGAATACCGCGCTCTGGATTTATCAGCATTCAATTCCGAGCGCGTAGAGCAGAACCAATCCTTTGACGAAAAGACTGTTATCTGATACCAGAAAGGTCTAACATCCACGTTAACAAGAGTCACGCATGAAGCTTTCAACAAACACGTTTACTGCATCACTAGCTGCCAAAGCGAATCAGGTAGGTTTATGGGTCAGCCTGGGTAGTAACTTTTCAGCTGAGACCATTGCACCTTCCGGATACGATTGGGTATTGCTGGATATGGAGCATTCACCTAACGATCTGGGTTCTATCCTCGGTCAGTTACAGGTATTCAAGGCAAGCTCAACGACCGCGATTGTCAGACCTTCATGGAACGATCCCGTACTGGTCAAACGACTTCTCGATATCGGTGCTCCGGGACTCTTATTCCCAATGATTCAGTCAGTCAAGGAGGCTGAGCTTGCGGTTGCATCGACCCGCTACCCACCCAATGGCATTCGAGGGGTTAGCGGTTCTACCCGAGCCAATGCATTTGGCCGAGTTACTGACTATTTCGATCGCATCGAACAGGAGACGTCTGTGCTGCTACAGCTTGAAACTGTGGCAGCGATAGAACAGGCGGTGGATATAGCCTCGGTTGATGGTGTCAGTGGTATCTTTTTTGGCCCAGCTGATATTGCAGCCGATATGGGCTTGTTGGGCCAACCAATGAATCCGGCAGTTTGGGATGTTATCCGTCCGGCCGCAAAGAAACTCATGGATGCAGGTGTACCGGTGGGCACACTGGTATTCGACACCGCCTTCGCCGCCCAGCTGCTCAACGAGGGATTCTCTTTTGTCGCCTGTGGCTCTGATGCCTCATTATTGGCAAAGGGTGCAGACGCACTCCTGTCCACTGTCCGCGGAGCTCTGACTTGAACTAAGCACTTGAACTACACACTTTAACTACGTACGTGAACTACGCTGCATCAAAACCGACCACCGCTTAGTCCTGAAATAAAACCAAGACCCAATGGTATTGACGCAAGACGAAAAATCGCTACTCGTCATTCCCGCGCATGCGGGAATCCACGCATACCACCCGCTAATTCTCCAACTACACCGCAACCTACGCGCCTTTCATCGGTAAGAAAAGCACATGACTATTCGGCGCACTTTAAGCAACAGGATCAACGCGAGACGACTACATGAAACTTGTTCTGACGGGCGCCGCCGGGCGTCTTGGCTCACACCTTCGTGAGCCCCTATCGAAACTAGCCAATTACCTTGTCTCAACCGATCTTGCAGATGAGGTTGGCACGCTGTTCTCAAATGAGACGTATGTCAAAGCTGACCTCACTCAACTCGATGACATGGTTGCAGTGCTCGAAGATGCGGATATGGTCGTGCACTTCGGAGCATACGGCGATGAAGGGCCATTCGAAACCATACTGGGTCCGAACATTATTGGCGCTTACAACGTCTGGGAAGCAGCCTATCGCAATGGCGTAAGGCGCGTAGTGTATGCAAGCTCTATTCATGCTGTGGGCATGCATATGAAAAACGACTTTATCGGTACCGATGCTCCGCATCGACCCGATACATTTTACGGGCTCGCCAAATGCTTCTCAGAAGATCTGGCAAGCCTGTATTGGGACAAACGCCAGATTGAAAGCGTATGTTTGCGTATTCTTTCATGCGCCCAGGTTTCCAACGCACGGGCAGTAGGGTCATGGCTGTCTTATGATGATTTATTTCAACTTGTCGAAAAATCAATTACAACGCCCATAACCGGTTTTACGGTAGTGTACGGCGTTTCAAATAATGATCGTTCGCCAGTAGACAATGCAAAAGCAAGCTTCCTTGGCTATCGTCCAAAAGACAATGCAGAACAGTTTGCTGAAAAAATATTTGCAGAGTCCGAACCTATGGATGTCACTGACCCCGGGCACCTGCGCCACGGTGGTCCTTTCGCAGCAGTTGAACTCGGCAACAGCGGTGTTGCAACCATGAACATTATTGATGATACAAAGAAAACCTGATGGGTATGAATGACTACATGCTCAACGTGGTGCAGATGACACGACTGGTGCTGCCTGTCATTCAACGTCACGGCCACGGCACAATCGAATTCATGGTCTCGGATTCGTCCAGTTATGTCACAGGACAGAACGTGCACGTCGTCGGTGGCATGACCGCCTGGGTCTGACGATATTTTACTCCACCTCGTCTACACCACTTCCCTGAGCAACAACGAATGCCCCTGCATACTCGCAGGCTTTTCAAGGCCCATCAGCTGCAGCACGGTTGGGGCAACAGCAGGCAAGCCATTACCATTACCCAAATCCCACTGCTGCGAATCATGGATAGCACACGGCACTGGGAAAGTGGTGTGCTGGGTATGTGGTTTGCGACTGACAGGATCTATAAGCATATCGGCATTGCCGTGATCAGCAGTTAGCACAATCGAATAGCCGTTAGCGACCGCCGCATCCCACATGCGCCCCACCATCTCGTCAACCGTTTCCACCGCGGATACGACAGCCGCTGGAACACCGGTATGTCCAACCATGTCGCCGTTGGCAAGATTCACGACAATGAGACCTGCATCACGTGTGTCAAGGGCAGCAACAATTCCAGCAGCGACTTCGGGCGCGCTCATTTCCGGTTGCAAATCGTAGGTGGCTACCTTGGGAGAATCCACCAACAGTCGTACTTCGTTCTCCAGCGGTTCGTCCTGACCACCGTTAAAAAAGAACGTAACATGCGGGTATTTCTCAGTCTCAGCAGAACGAATCTGAGTAATGCCGGCATTAGATACTGCTTGCCCCAGGGTAATTCCGGGTTCGTCACGCGTGAATGCACACGCAAAGGGATAACTGGATTCGTAACGTGTCATGGTGGTTAACGTAATCGGGGCGAAATCGCCTCGCTCGAATCCATCAAACGATTCCAGCCCTATGGCTTCACTGAGTTCACGCGGACGGTCATTACGAAAATTGAAGAAAAACACCTCGGTGTTTTCATCCCACGGTATATGTGTATCCAATACGGTTGGGGTAATGAATTCATCCGTCTCATTTTGTTCATCAGCCATCACCCATGCCGCCTCAAGATCAGTGGCTCGCCTGCCCTCACCTTTCACCATAGCCTGCCAGGCAAGCCGAACGCGCTCCCAGCGCTTGTCACGATCCATCGAATAATAACGACCGGACAAGGTCGCAAGCTGGCCACCAGCCGCGTTGAGAGCAGGTAGCACGCGTGACATAAACCCCCTGGCGCTGTCGGGCGCTGTGTCTCGCCCATCGGTTATCGCATGCAACACCGGCAGTACACCTTGCGATTCGCACAAGCTGAGTAGCGCAAGCAAGTGATCAGTATGACTGTGTACACCACCATCAGACACAAGGCCGACAAGATGCAGTGGCTGATTACCCTGTTTACACCGTTCAAGCGTGCCAGCAATTGCCTCATTGGTTGCAAAGCTTCCATCATTAATGGCATCCCCGATCTTCACCAGATCCTGACGAAGCACTGTGCCTGCACCCAATGTAAGGTGGCCTACTTCAGAATTGCCCATCTGTCCTTCCGGCAAGCCCACGGCCCTACCTGACGCCTCCAACAGACAAACCGGATGATTCGCATAGATCCTGTCCAGATTAGGTGTAGTGGCCATCGCCACCGCATTGTCCAGCCTGGATGGATTCACGCCTATGCCATCCATGATAATCAACAGCACTGGACGTCTGGGTGGCAAAGTGGAAGTCGACATATCGGTTCTCGCAATACTTGTCAAAGAACAACACAGATCAAGACCTGAAACCCGGGAGGCAAAAACACCGTTACAACACAGGCTAGGATTCGTCTGTCTTGCTATCAGGTTTCTGTGGAGGGTCTTCGCTATCCGAGTCGGTCAGGCTATTACGATAGGCACCGCTGGCATCAGGTTTTTTTATCAGCGACGGATTAACCACACCCAGTTTTGCGCTACTGGCAGACTGACCGTCAGTATCCGCCTTGCCGGTGTCTGTCCCAGACTTCGCAGACGGTTTGGGGGGCGTGTATTCAGGTTCGTGCTTTTCATTCCTCGGAGCACCTTTTGCTCCACTAGAGGAGCCGGGAGCACCGGGACCGGGCTCTTCAGGATCAGGCTCACCATCGCCTTCATCATCATAGCGCTTGTCACGTGCAAGCCCTGCCGCCGCTATACGATCCTTGTACTTGCGAGAGAAGATGATCCCCACCTCATAGAGCAACCACATCGGAATTGCCAGAAGCGTTTGCGAAATCATGTCAGGGGGTGTCAGGAACATGCCAATGATGAACGCGGCTACAAACACATACGGACGGATCTTAACCAGTTGCTCAGGCGTTGTGATACCCACAGCGACAACCAGCACGGTGGCAACGGGTACCTCGAAGGCTATGCCAAACGCAAAGAACAAGGTTATGACAAAATCCAGGTACCGGCCAATATCGGTACTGACGGTCACCCCCTCAGGGGCCACACTCGTGAAGAACCCGAACACAAGAGGGAACACTACGAAATACGCGAACGCAACACCCAGATAGAACAACAGTGTGCTTGATACCAGCAAAGGCACCACCAGCTTTTTTTCATGCGCATACAAACCGGGTGCAACAAATGACCAGATTTGATACAGCAGGTAGGGCACGGCCAGAAACACGCATAACATCAACGTGAGCTTAAAGGGGATAAAGAACGGCGCTGCCACATCGATCGCGATCATCTGACTGTCTGGCAGATGCTTGAGCAATGGTGCGGCCAGCGCGGTGTAAATCTTGTCAGAGAACCAGAAGAGACTGAGAAAAAGGATGCCCACAGCCAGCAACATCTTGACTAGCCGGTCTCGCAGCTCAATCAGATGCGAAATAAAACCTTCTTCCTTATCTACCGCAGAATCGGAGGACGACATGGTCAACAGCTCATGGAAATGTTATCGCTCACTGGCTATCCGAATCGTTCGTACCCGTCCGCTTGGCAGGCGGTACATCCGCAGAATCTGCCTCACTGGCAGATTTAGCGATATCAACAGTCCCGGGGGCGGTCGTATCATCTGCACCTGGCTTGACGTCGGCGGCATGGGTCTCGTCAGACAAGGACTCACTGACTTTGCCCACGTCGGCTTTCGCCTCGTTGACCGAGGTCTCAAGCTCGGAAAGACCTTCCCTTGTAGTTTCCATGACGGTTTTAGCCGTGCTCTGAAATTCCTTCTTGGTCGTCGACACCATCTTCCGAAGCTCATCAATCTGCTCTTTCTGATCACCGATGAGTTTCTTCAGATCTCCAGACTCAAGCTCGGAGGCAAGATCTGTCTTTACACCGCGGACGAAGCGCTGCAACTTGGCTACCCACTGACCCGCCGTTTTGGCGACAGCCGGAAGCCGCTCGGGGCCTATGACCACAAGCGACACAACACCAATCAGAAAGACTTCCGTGAAACCGACATCAAACACTGCGATTCAACTCAAAAGTAGGCGACTCGAAGGATCAGGACGACTTCTGATCTTCTGTCTTGTTCATGACAGTGTCAGCAGCTGCATCGCTGCCATTTTCCAGCTCTGCGGCTGGCTTGTCTTCGTCTTTGACGGCCTGTTTAAAGCCTTTGACCGCTGAACCTAGATCGCCGCCCAGATTCTTGAGGCGCTTGGCACCAAATATCAGCACGACGATGACCAGAATGATCAGAAGCTGTGGAACGCTGGGCATACCCATAATGTGTCTCTTATCTCGTTTTCAAACGTTGCCGCGGGAGGCTTTCTCGGCATGGCCGGATACCCCTTCGCGACGTTCTAGTTCGGCTAATATATCCGATGCACTCAATCCTTTGGCACTTAGCATGACCAACATGTGAAACCACACGTCGGCAGCCTCAGCAATAAGGTGATCAGTGCCCTCTTCCTTGGCGGCCAGGATGAACTCTACAGCCTCCTCGCCCACCTTTTTCAATATGGTGTCATCACCGCGCTCAAACAAGCTCGCCGTGTAAGAACTTTTGGCATCAGTGCCCTTCCGGCTATCGATTTCCTGGCTCAGTCTGGCAAGTATGTCAGTCATTGGCCTTTCCATAAATAGACGCCGGATCCTTGACGACTTGTTCTACCGCACTCCATTGCCCGGATTCGTCCAGTTTCCGGTAAAAGCAATGCTGCCGACCGGTATGACAGGCAATACCGCCAATCTGCTCCACGGATAACAACAAAACGTCGCCATCGCAGTCGAGACGGATATCCTGTAACACCTGCATATGCCCGGATTCCTCACCTTTTCGCCACAATTTTTGACGCGAGCGCGAAAAATACACCACGCGGCCGGATGCCACTGTCTCTTCCAGAGCCTCTCGATTCATCCAGGCCACCATGAGCACCTGCCCGGTGATGGCGTCCTGCGCTATGGCAGGTACCAGTCCGGCTTCATTGAAAACGACCGATTCAATCATGGTATTCGTCAGTTAGCGGCTCGATAGGCAGGCGTTGCACAAGGCGCAACCACGCGGCCGAACAGCTTATCACGCAAACATCTGAATGACCCGGCGGAGCCGCAGAACATACCTGCTACCTGTCTGCGAAAAACCGTAAAACGGGCGAACCTGAGCCCGTCAGGTCAGCTTTGCCATGACAAATTCGTCCTGACATCCGGTTTTCAGAAAAACAGCCTCTTTTTGCCCTCGATGAAGACCCCGGGCTTTTTACAAAGAGCCAGCGCAGGCACTTGCCATTATCCGGCCATAACTCAATGGCAATAAATTGACACAATCGTCCCTTCACAGGGAATATCCACGGCCTGAACAACCTTTGATACCCACCTACAGTGGGGTGACACCTGCCGGCTCATTGTCTCTGGTCAATGACATTGGGTTACAGCTGGATTTTTACGCCTTGGTACACGCCGAAGAGCAGTTTCGCACCAGCTTGCGTGGCAGCAACATTTCCGGCTGCGAGCCGTCCCCTCCGGCCGTTTTGTCCGACCATACGCTTCACTTAGCGCAATAAACTCCTCAAATGCACTAAAAAACGACTTGAAATGGAACAGCTCTCACTCGGTAGTCTCTACCGCGCAAGCTCCTAGTTTGTAATGATTCGATTATTCACCGAGCTCACTCGCACATCCCTGAGAGCGGCACGCTCAGCCTTCTCTTTGGTAGCACGGCTATCCACGTAACCGATCAAGGTTGCCTCGTCACCCTTTATGAAAACCCGTACATTCCCGCCGCCCCCAACGGCAGATTGCACGAATGCCTGTGCCGTCTGCATGAATTGATCTGCCATCTCCTTGTCGTCACCGGACAAGTCAGGTTCAAGATTGGCGCCGGACACGGCACAGGCACTAACCCATAGTGAGGCGATTGCGATAGCAAGGATTTTGATTTTCACAATTAGTTTTCTCCTGAGGCCATCATTAGGCCGTTGATTGGTCATTGCCTTTGACCGAATGAGCGCGTCCTGCACAAGTATGACGGAACAGGCGACGCAGACAGGCGCTCGGACAGTCGACGTATCCACGGAGCTTGAAGATCGATAAAACCAGACGAGCTCAATCAGACAAAGGGTTAAGTTGATTATCGATATAGACAAAGCCAAAGAAAAGACCAACGCCTCTATTAAACCTATGCGCTATCGCTATCGTGTGATCAGGGAAGCAGACCCCTGAAACATCTTCATCACATACTGAAGCCGGTACATAGCGTGCCTTTGACATCACCGGACGTCATCCGAACCAAGGCGTTTTTGCTGGCAGTTAGCCTGATCTGGCAACAACAACTGCCTGTTGCCCCAAAACCACTAACTTCGACGATTAACGATGGAGTCAGTTGTGACTCTGA
Source organism: Granulosicoccus sp. (assembly GCA_045106195.1). Lineage (GTDB taxonomy): Bacteria > Pseudomonadota > Gammaproteobacteria > Granulosicoccales > Granulosicoccaceae > Granulosicoccus. The sequence goes on along the minus strand of JBGCEH010000082.1, from coordinate 3,735 downwards.
TCTTTTTCAAAGCGAACCTGATGATCAGACCAGCACACAGCAACGATAAGTGTTTCATCTTAGTAAACCATCGATCGCTGTCACCCGCTGTTGGAGCACTTTGGCGTGCATCAACTATCCAGATCAACAGGAGCCAACTGCTCAAAACAATCTCCCGGCCCCGGATTGTCTGAATGCGTACCACCCTCAAGATGATGCACGATCCCCCACACAGCATTGAGCGCAGTTTGCACGGCACCCTCAGCCCAACCGGGCGTCCATGACACATCATCGCCGGCAATGAAAATACCCCGTTGCGCAGGCTCAAACTGATCTTGCATGAAATGTGTAAACATTCGCCGGTTGTAACGATAATGTCCTGGCAATGCACCTTTGAAGGCCCCTAGAAAATTGAGGTCTGCCTCCCAGGATATCGTGATCGGGTGCCCGATAATATGACTGCGTATATCAAGTTTCGGATAGATTTTCTGCAAGGCATCCAGTGCCAGCCTGACTCTTTTATCAGCAGGCAGTGGCAGCATCTTCAAGGCATCAGCCATCCAAGTATACGTCAGACAAATGACCGCAGGCAATTCATCACCGTTGTCGAACAGATACGTACCTCTTGTGAGACGGTCAGTCAGCGTTACACTCATGCACGGCTGATGAGTGTCAGGATCCGGATCTTTCCAGAAAGGACGATCAACCATGACAAACGTTTTGGAAGATTGCATATAGCTGGTTCGATCAAGCGCCATCCAATGATCTTGTGAAAATAGTGATTCATCGGTTTTTATGCTGGTTGTCAGCAACCAGCTCTGGCAGGTAGCCAATACCGCAGGAAACGTGTACTCGTTGTCATACGAATCGATTAACTTCAGACTAGTGGCATCGATACGGTCGATCCTTGTAACACCTCCCCTGGTGGCACCGTTGTTAAGTGAGCATAAAGATGTGCCTTCAGGCCAATGCACGCAATCGGGCGTAGCCCCCCACAAGCCTCGAGGTATCTGTTCTGCGCCACCAACTATGTAATGCTGATTGCTATCGCACTCTGTTAACACAACCCTGAGTATTTCCAGCATGGTGTTCCTAAAATCAGAGTCCCAACCTCCGGTACCAAAACCGACTTGCCCGAACACCTCTCGATGTCGGAACGACAGCTTACTGAACGCCTGTGAAGTGGCGATAAAATCATAGAAAGTTCTGTCATCCCATACATGCACGAGCTCATCCCACCGACTTTTGATTTCCTTCGCATCCCGATCACGTATGGCTTGTTGCAGCTCCTGAAACTGCACTTCCACGTTGAGCGCCTCCTCCCATGCCTCCGCCACCTCCTGATAAAGGGGGGGCAGGTCGTCTATTGAGTGTGCGAAAAGAGGCTCTCCAGCCAGATCGATAACTGTGCTACCCGCAGCTTCAGTCAATGGGTTGGGAAATGGCCGCGTTTCAAGTTCCAGCAACCCGACATAGTGATTGAATGCTGTGGCGGATTCGGGGAAACGCATGCCACCAAGCTCTGCGATAACATCAGGCGCATTGGCAAACGCTTGCGACCTGAGTCTTCCCCCCATCCTACCCTGCTCGAAGATGACGGGCTTAAGACCCAGCTTCATAAGTTCAAACGATGCCACCATGCCTGACATGCCAGCGCCGATGACACCCACTTCCATACCCCGGATAGCTGCGGGTATGGTACCTAAGCCTGCACGATGTTTTATCCAGTTATCGTAGGCAAAAGGAAAATCGGGACCGAAGACACTGATGGACTGGTTGGCAGTTAAGGGTTTAATGAGTACAACTCCGGGCGGCGATCAACATGGTAGGGAACCAGAGCGCGTATATCGCTGATAGCAGCTCTAGTAAGCGTTGCCTGAAGCAGTTCAGGGTGAGAACCCGCTCTAGCCATATCATCCCCATCAGGAGCGACAATACAACTTAGCCCAACATAGTCAATGTCGTTCTCTGACCCACAATAGTTGGCATACGCAAAGTACACTTGATTCTCCGCAGCTCTTACACGACTCATATGCTCGGCAACAAATGTCCAGGGTTGCATGAGAGCTGTTGGAGCAATGATCACTTGGGCACCTTGCAAGGTCAGATGGCGTACGGCTTCCGGGAATTCCACGTCGTAGCAAATCAGCAACCCCAGCTGCCAGCCATGAAGCGTGAACACCGGAGAAAGGCTGTTGCCAGCCGTGAACAATCGTTGATCCAGCTCTCCCCACAAATGGCACTTTCGATAATGGGCAACACTATTACCCGATGCATCAATGACATGCACGGCGTTGAACAAGGTTTCTCCATCACGCTCGATGTAACCATAGGCAATCGCCATGTTTGCGCGTTGGCAAATGGTTTGAATAGTCTCGGTGCAATCGCTGCTTCGTGATACGGCAACTAATCTGGCTATGTCCAGTGACACGTTGTAACCCGTGAGACTGGCCTCAGGCAATAGCAGCAGATCGGCGCTATCGGAAGCTTGCGTAGCCAGATTATCTATCCGTTGCAAGCTCTGTTCGACAGCATTGGGAGTAGGCACATGCTGAGCTACTGCAAGACGCAGGCTTTCGGACGCATCCGCATTGTCGATGTTTGAATCAGACATCATTCTTCCAGTCACGGTTCTTCATCGACATGCTACAGGGAACGGGTAGACTTTTTTTCCAATAAATCAACTCATTTTTGCAAGCAAATCACAGGCCTTATGGCATTTTTATTGCGGCGAAACAGTCATGTGTCATTAATCAGTCGTGAAGCTCATGAATTTCCTTATATGTACCAGAGGCGCAAGCTCGGCTTGTGTGACTACAGCCTTTATCGTGCTGTTCTCAGTAGCCGGATTCCTGTGGGCGCTGAATATCGGAGGCTTCATCGCGGCAGCGATTATCTACGCACTGACCGTCGGCCTGGCTGTCCGTTATGTGCTTGATGAACCTGTAAGAGTCAAACAACAGGTCCGCAAACGCACGCAGGCCCTTCAGGACCTTGCCTACCGTGATGAACTCACCGGCTTGCCCAATCGCCGATTTTTCACCTGGTATGTCGGGCAGTACCTGCCACGGCAATTGCTCAAGGGTCATGGCAATGCGTTACAAACCCAGGTTGTATTATTCGACCTGAATGGGTTCAAGGCGGTTAATGACACACATGGCCATGTGGCCGGTGATGCCTTGTTGAGATTCATAGCAGAATCTCTGCTGACCTACCTGCCTTCGGACACGGTATTGGCACGTCTGGGCGGTGACGAATTCGTTGTTCTGGTGCGCGATCGCCGTCGAGGCAGAAAGGTCCAGACAGTCGTTAATCTCATACGCCGCGCAGCGAGCAGCACACTGGAGTTCGATCACAAACGTATACGGGTTTCTGCAAGCGTTGGCGTATCGTCGCCCGTGAGTGGTAAGCCGGTATTAAGGAACCTGCTTAGAGAAGCTGATGAATTGATGTACGCAGACAAAGCCCTTCAAAAAGCCGGCACTGTTGTTCAGGGCAAGCGAGGGCGTTCGCGAACCAGGCGTACTCATTCACCTTGCCTGGTAAACAATCCCGGCTAAATGGCAATGACACAAGAAATTGCACCATCCTCGCTAACGTGGGGATGACCATAATTTGCGAGAATAAAAAAACTTGGCAGGATGAAAGCGCCTGCTTAGGTCGGGTAAAGCAGGATATCTTCGATGCAATTGACTGATGGTCTAGCCCGGACTATTCATGAAACGCCTAATTCTTTCACCGAACCCTTTTCCCATA
>JBGCEH010000081.1:0-18759 GCA_045106195.1 Granulosicoccus sp. | reverse complement strand
GTCATAGAGTAACACCCCATTCCCCTTGCTCTCATCGATGGGACGAAGAATGAAGACCTCGGTGGAATATCTAACCAGCCCATCCTCGCCAACAGGCGCATGTTCCAGATCAACTATCATGCGACCACGTTCGCTGGCCGGGTCTATCGCAAAATGGGCTATGCCATCGATACGTTCGTACCCGCCAACGTCACCAAACTCCTGACCCTCAAAGGCAGGTCCTGATTCAAGGACCTCAAATTGCTCGACTTTTGCCTGGCCCTCCTGTGACAATGATAACGCTAGTAGAGCGCCTAACACTAAGAACACTGAAAATCTCATGATGTACCTCTCCTCGTGTTGGTTTTTTATCAAAATTAAAGAGTCATCGAGACTCTTCAACACCGATACAACTAATGGCACCGGAAGAGCACTATACCAGCGAGTATTCGCATCAATACAGAAATGGTGTGGTTGACTGGATTTATAGCTTAGTGCAGCTGCGTATGATCAGTTGAAACTTATGTAGCACTAGCAGGTGCTGTTAGCTGTCAAATTATTCACGCTGCAGGGAAGGTCAGCCATCTTTATTGCATCGGCTAGTAGATCAACTGTCTCGGGAACCATTAGTGTCTTTACATTGCCCAAGCCAAGAACCAAAGCGCCTACCTCACCTGGCGAAGGCTCATGCCAAGTCAGCGACTCCAGTGTCTGTACACCAAGTGATCGCTTCTGCAACGCTTGCGACAAGCGGCTTGCATCAACGGACGTTTTCAATGTTGTGATCATACTTAAGCTGCCACCGGTGTCCTCTAGGGTATGAAAAAGGTCAGTGGCATTGAGAGCGTCTATTAAAGCTGCACGCCTGCGAGCATAAACGCCACGTGCTCGTTGTAAGTGTCTGGACACTGCACCATTCGCCAATAGTTCGGCTACGGTCGCCTGCGCAACACTGTTATGCCCACCGCCAAGCATCTGTAAACATTGCTGTGCCTGTGACGCATGCTCACGGGGTACCACTAACCAGGCGACGCGTGCGGCAGGAAAGATCAGTTTTGAGAAAGTACCCGCGTGCAGCACAGTGGGTGCCGTGTTTCCGATAGTTTGAGATGCCAATGCAGGGCGGGCTTCAGAGGCATCTCTGAATTCGCTGTCATAGTCATCTTCGAAAATCACGGCGCCAGTAGCCTTGGCGTGACGCAGAAACTGTTCACGCCGGTCAGCGGTGAGTGCAACACCTGACGGATATTGAAAGCAAGGCGTCAGGTAGATAAGCGAAGGCGTTGATTGCAGAGCCGGATTGGGTGGGCGGCTACCGTGGGTATCAACCGTCATCGCCTTGAGTGTCAGCCCATGTAGGTGAAATGCTTCGGCGGCACCACGGTACCCAGGTGATTCCAGCCATGCACAGGCACCGGGATCGGTATACAAGGTAGCGGCAAGGTTCAGACTCTGACGTGTGCCGCTGGTGATGATTATCTGTTCAGGGTCTACTCGTAGGGATCGGTAGATAGCGAGAAATCGAGCGACTGCGCTCTGCAACTGAGGGAGCGGCAAGCCCTTATAGCCAAGTTCATCAGGTGGCAGGCGTGAGGCTTTGTTCAGCGCTTTGCGCCAGGCTGATTGTGGGAACAGCTCAGGGTCTGGCATGCCAGGCGCCAGCAGTGGTCCGCCCGATGATGATTGCAGGGAATATCGACTCTTCCTCGATGTTGTGCGAGCCGGCTGATCGATTATCTTTGTATTGTTGTCTGTCGTTGTCGTCGAACGATATGCGCCACTATAGGTAACGCGCGTTCCGCGACGACCAGAACTGCTGATCAGGCACTCATCATCCAATTGCCCGTAGGCTGCAATCACCGTATTGCGCCCGATGCCAAGTTGGGTCGCAAGATCCCGACTGGAAGGCAGGCGTTGTTCCTGAGTCAACTCGCCGCTGGTTATGGCTTCGTAGAGAGCCAGATAAAGCTGCCGAACCTTGCTCAATTCGTGACGCGATTCGGGTTTGAGTCGCAATGTCCAGTCGGGGCTATCGAGCACGGACTGATTGTCGAGCATAGTGGCCATGTGGTTTGCTAGTTTATGGTTCTATTAAATACCCATTTATGTATCTTTTCAAGGAGCCTTAATTGCTGGATGCTTGCTCATGGTTTTTCCACGAACAGATGAGCACATCTTATGAGCAATAACGCTAAGGTTCCACCCAAAGGTGATAAGCGCCGGGTAAGACAATCTGCCAATCGTGCATTGTATGAACAGGCTGATCTCTATCGCGTACTCGATGGCGCAACCATTGGACACGTCGCGTTTAACCATGACGGTTGGCCCCAATCCATGCCCACAGCCATCGCCCGGCTTGATGATCACTTGTACTTGCATGGCAGTCGTAGCAGTCGGCTGTATCAGGTCTTGGCAGGAGGCGATCGGGTTTGTGTCTCGGTTTGCATGGTAGATGCACTGATAAAAGCACGGTCAGCTTTTCACTGCTCAATGAACTATCGAAGCGCTGTGATATTCGGTTGTGCCGAAAGCGTGGAAGGTGTGGAAAAGGCCTCACTTCTTGATCGTTTTACCGAGCATCTTATTCCGGGAACTATCGATGACTATCGTGCCCCGCTTGCCAAGGAGTTGAAAGCTACGGAACTTGTGCGTATACCGCTAACTGAATTTGCCGTAAAAATAAGAACCGGTGATCCCATCGATGATGACGATGATCTCTGTCTGCCACATTGGGCAGGTATCATTCCGCTTAACGTTGTTGCAGGTGAGCCGGTGGCGTCGGCAAATTTGCCTCAACATGTGCAGCCGAAAGAATCACTGTTAAATGCACTGCGGCAAATTTCGGGCTGATTTGTCTGAAAAATTCAGCTGACCTCAATGATTGTTTGATCTGTTGGATCGAAGAACAGTAATCCCTTTTTTGTACAAGTAAGCTCTAGCAGCTAACAGTCAGCTGTCAGGGTTACTTGCTTCTTGACATTGGCAGTAACTTAAAAGCGGCTGATTTTTGACGTTTTGGTATGAAGTGTGCGGGTGGGGTCTCTAACCTCAAAATTTACACTGTATCGTTAATGCTAACGCCTGCGCGCAACAAAAAACTATCTGATGACTCGCTACTGGCGTGCATCGAGATGGTGTTGGAATTTCATCAGCACCGTATCGATCTAGCGGGGCTGCGCGCAGAGGTGCCTCGTAACGTCGATAGTCCTGCTGATCGATGGCGCTTGTCTGATCTACCCAACATTGCCAAGCATCTTGATTTCGATCTAAGCATTTGTCGTACGAGCAACAAGGATCTGATGGTAACGCAAATACCAGTCATCGTTCCGCTGATAAAGAATCGGTTTGCTGTCATCATGCCCGTTGCCGGTGGCACAGCTCGCTACTGCTTCCCCGGTGAGCTACCTGTAGAGGTAACGGATGCGCACTTGACGCAATGGTGTACGGGAAGGGTATTTGCCATGAAGCCCAAGCCAGTTGAGCAAACGCTGGTGACCAAACACATGGAGCGACAACGGCCGGTCGACTGGTTCTGGCAGCCCATACTGCGTTATACCCCAAGCTTTGTTGAAGTCATTATTTGTACGATATTCATCAATTTGTTAGTGATTGCACTTCCGCTATTTACGCTTAACGTTTACGACTCTGTGGTACCGAACCTTGCGATGTCAACGTTGACGGTGCTTGCGCTGGGTGTGGGCATGGCCATTGTGTTTGATGTGCTTTTGAAGGTGGCAAGAGCTTCGGTTCTGGAACGAATAGCCTCTCGCACCGGTACGCAGTTTGATGGTGAGCTCATGGCGCGGATGTTACGCATACGCGAGGAGCAAATGCCGCTGTCAGTGGGCGAGCGCAGTAATCTGTTTCGAGAGCTACGGGGCTTGCGTGATTTTTATGCCACACGACTGGTGCCAGCATTGGTCGATTTTCCGTTCTTCCTGCTTTTCTTGCTCACGATCTATCTCATATCACCGGTATTGACACTTGTGCCATTGGGCATAGCCATTAGTATTCTGTCGTTGAATTTGTTTTGTCAGATCCCCGTAAACCGCTCGACCCGTGATCTGTTCTCCTCCACTCAGCAGAAATCGTCGATGATGATCGAGCTACTTAGTGGTAGTTCGGCACTGAAACAGCTTAATGCCACGGGTACGAGTCTCGGGCGTTGGCAAATGGCCTCAGGCCAATCTGCCGAAATGTCACGACGCAGTCAAGGATGGTTGTCGTTGGGCCAATTCGGTTCGCTTGGATTGATGCAAGCGAATCATGTGCTGATTGTGGTGGTGGGTGTCTATCAGATCCAGAGTGGACACCTGACCATAGGTGGCCTGGTGGCAAGTACTATTCTTGCCAGCAGAACCATCGCGCCCATCATGAATCTGCACTCTGTGATTGCCCGGTGGACACAAAGCAGAGATTGCCTGCGTGCTATAGACCAACTGTTCACCTGCGATCTTGATACATCGACCAGTCGTGTTGTACCGGACAAGCCCCTGCAGGGAAATCTTGTTTTGTCGGCGCTTAGTTACACCTATCCTAATCAGTCTCGCCCTGCGTTGAAATCGATCAATCTAACTGTCAGTGCCGGTGAGAACGTCTGTCTTGTGGGGCCCTCTGGTGCAGGTAAAAGTACGTTAGCCAAAACTATTGCTGGTGCCTTGAGTACGTTTGAAGGTCAGATGAGCATTGATGGATTTGATTATCGTGCGCTTTGTGCAGCTAGGTTACGTGCAAGTGTGGCACTCATTCCTCAAGTACCGTTTCTCATGTCTGGATCGATTCGCGATAACTTGCTGTTGGGTATCAGTGACTACACGGAACGCGAGCTGAACCAGGCGGTTGAATTATCTGGGCTCGATCAGGTGCTAAGTGAAAGTGGTACTGGTCTTGATACCGAAGTGGGAGAAGCAGGGGAGGGTCTTTCGGGCGGTCAGAAGCAAGCAATCTCGATAGCCAGGGCAGTACTGAGAAAGCCAACAGTACTGGTATTCGATGAGCCTACCACGGGGCTTGATGCATCCCTCGAGAAACATTTCGTCAAGAGCATGAAGGAGTTTTCCAAAAATCGAACGCTCATCATAGTGACTCATAGGACAGCGTTGGTGACTCTAACAGAGCGAGTTGTCCTGATGGACAAAGGTGGTGTTGTCACGGACGGCAAGCGCGATAGCGTCATGCAGCGGATTGCCGCATGAATCAGGATAAACTAACTACGTCTATGGATCGCTACTTCAGCGACGAGCTGACAGGTGCATCTTTGTATTCATTAAGACGTCATATTGTCATTGCGCTCGTGATTGTACTGATACTGGGTTTCAGTCTGTGGGCTGGTTTTTCGAATATCGACCAGCACGTGCGCGCGACTGGCAGGGTAGTTCCCGCTGGAAATACCCGCACCGTTCAACATCTTGAAGGCGGTATTATCGAGAAAATACTTGTAGAAGAAGGCGGGAACGTCAAGGCAGGTGATGCTCTTTTTCTGATTGCCAACACACGAGTGCGTACTACCTTGATTGAGGGTGAGCTTCAGCAAAGTGCCTTGAAGGTAAAGCGCATCAGGTTGCTCGCTGAGGTCGATGACAGTGACACTGTGGAGTTTCCCGACTATCTCAAACAGCTTCAGCCGGATATCGTTGAAGCAGAAGCTGCTTTGTTTTCTTTGAGGCGTCAGGAATATCTGGAGCGATTATCGGGTCTTGATGCCAGGCAAGAGCAAAAGCGACATGAGGTGATGGCGCTGGAGTCGCAAATTGCTAACGTTGATGACGAGCTAGGGGTGTTGTCCCGGCAGGTACAGATTCGACAAGGTCTATTCAATTCAGGTGTTGTCTCTGAAGAGAGTTACCTGCAAGTGAAGGGCGAGTTGGTTCGAAAACAGGCTGATGCCAGAAGTACTGAAATGCAACTGCCCATCGCTATTGCAGAAAAACATGAAGCCAGCAGCGAGATCGCAGAGGCCAGGAATGAATATGTCTCCACTGCACGTGCAGAACTCAATGACGTCGAGATCGGTTTACGCAGTATTCAGCAACGACTGGCTGCTTTGTCCGATGAAGTTGAAAGATCGAAGATCGTATCCCCTATCGATGGGCGGGTTAATCAGCTCTTTGTCAATACCGTTGGTGGGGTCTCGCAACCGGGCGCGCCTCTGGCTGAGATTACGCCTGCTCGGGAAACACTGGTTGTAGAGGGGAATATATCGACCAAGGATCGCGGCAAAGTATGGCCGGAACTGAAGGCGATGACCAATATCAGTGCCTATGATCATGCCCTTTACGGCGGGCTCGAAGGGCGGTTGTCTTATATTAGTCCTGATACGTTTTCAAGTGACGATAAAGCACAGTACTACAAGATACGCGTCGAGCTCGATGCAGATCGCTTTGATGATGTGCGCATTGTGCGCCCTGGCATGACGGCAGAAATCAATATCCTTACTGGAAGAATCAGTATTCTGGATGCCTTGCTGAAACCGTTGACACGCTTGCGCGGTACCGCGTTGAGAGAAGGATAGAATGAAAGAGCAGAGCGACACTGCTAACACGGACGCACGTGCGGATACTGCTGTGCCGAAGGTATCACTGTATAGCCGCCTAAGGCGTTGGCTGGAAATTGATGATGAACATGCGTTTCTTCAGCTGTCATTGTTCCGGTTCATCACCCCCTCGATCTGGACAATATCCATTGTTGTAAGCGTTCTGGTCATTGTAGGATTTACGACGTTAAGCAAGGCATTCCTTACGAATGTTCCGTTAAACGCACTTATCATCGGTATCATGCTGACCGGTGTCGCCATGTCGATAAGCTCGAATATCAAGCTGTGGATCACTGCCAGCTTTCTAAGAAACCTAGAAGATATATCGATGCAGTTCAGGATTCGCGATGAAGAGATTGACGGCCTGTATACCGGTCTTAAGAATGAGGCCAGCATCTTGGATTGCAAGAACTCCCAACATCTGATTGATAATCTGAAGAATATGGGTGCGCTGAATGTCACTGACAATGATGCGCGAATGATTAAATCCAAACTCGGTGCCCGAATGAGTCGGGGACGAAACCGGGTAAGCTTTCTGAGTGGACTGTTGGTCATGCTTGGTCTGCTGGGTACCTTTCTTGGTTTGCTGGGCACTATCGACGCAGTGGGTGACGCCATGGCTGGTATGGCTAACATGAATGCTGATGGCGAAGGTGGGGGAATGTCGGGTTTCATTGCAAGTTTGTCAGCTCCGTTACAAGGAATGGGGCTTGCGTTCAGCTCCTCACTGTTTGGACTTGCCGGCTCATTGCTAGTGGGTACCTTTCAGTACTTTTCATCAGCAGCTCAGGACACATTTATAGAGAATTTCAGTCGCTGGCTGGATGAACAAATACCCGGCATGGGTCAGGCAAACCGTGCTTCAGGCAGATCTCAAGGCAGTGGGCCGGTTGCCGACGATGAGCTGAAAGCCTGGATTGTAGGTTTCATTCAATCTTCACGGAATGCCCAGAACGAATTGGCTGATGTTGTAGACGCCATACTCATCAGTGCAGATGCCTCACAGCGTGCCATCGATCGTACTGAGAGCTTATCTGCTCAACAGCAGGCTCTGACACAAGGACTTTCAGATTTGAATCAAGGGGTGGCAAAGACCATTGAGCATCAGGCACGACTGGAATCAGTGCTCAGCTCAGAGGTGATAAGCTCACTGGTTAACAGCCACAATGAGATTGCCTTGGGGATAAACTCTCTTGACCAGAGGTTGAATCGTTTTGTTCACACACAAACGTCGGTTTCTGAGGGGCTTGAGGGTCTGTCCAGTACGTTGCGTAGTGAAATACCGCGCCATGTTGTACAAACATCAGACAGACTGGGTAAATCACTTGACCGTATAAACAAAAAGATGGCGCGGTTGTCGATACAAGAGCATTCCAATGTATCTGAGCTGGCTGGTCAGATTAAACGACTTGAGAAACTAATTGCGTTGACCGAAAAACGATCGGTGCAGCGAGATGCTGACGCACAAACCAGAATACAGCATCAGTTCAGACGCGAGTCTGATCTTCTCAAGCAGGAGATTGGTAACAATATAGACAGTTCGGTGAACAAGAATGTGATTCCTTTCATTGCTCAGGAAAAGCGTCAACTTGAGAAAATAGTGCGCATGATCGACGCGCAATATGGTCGGAGAAGTGATGATAAAAAGGATCCGAACGAGGGTGCGGCATAGTGCTTTTCTGTCTATGCAGACTACATGGTGATGACTCGCCCGCTGTTTTCTACTCTCCGTGCATCCATAGTTTCATTCCACATTTCAGACTGAGTTGTGTGGAGTATGACGAATGAGTGGCGATAGCGGTACGGATATGGCGGCCAATGCCTGGCCGGGATTTGTGGATATATTATCTGCTGTCGTTATCATGTTTGTGTTCTTTGTACTGATTATTTCTGCTGCACTGTATTTTCATACCATTACTTACACGGCAAAAGTGGAAGGCCGCGTTGTTGAATCGACTGACACAGTGGAAGCTGGAAGTAGGGCGACAAGCGAGAGTATCGCCGAGTTAAAGCAGGAAAATCAGGAACTCCGTGAACAGGTAGAGTTAGCTGCGGCCATGTACGATTCGTCGAGTGGTGCGAGTGAGTCTGAGTCCACATCCGACATTGATGCGCCACAGACCTTTGGCAGGCAGGCCAGTGAGCAGGCAATCATGGCGTCTGAAGGAGGGCAGGATCTGATTCTCTTTCACGATCCGGGTGCCATTACGGTTGATGAGGCGAGTGAGGCAAGAATCGCAGAATTCGTGCAAAGCGCTGTGGATCAGTACGGCGCAGAGAACATTGAACTGATAATTACATCACCCAAGAATGCTGATGCATCGACACAGACTCGGGAAAAGCGACTTGCAGTTGCACGCATGCTAAATGTGCGCAATGCATTGCTCAATTCCAGTCTGGACAAAAAGAATATTACGTTAACGGTTGCAGAGACCGAAGCCGTGGAAGGCTCAGAAGACTGGACGCGCATGAGCATAAACGTCACAAAATGAAAACGTATCGATTTAGAATAATGTTTGGTGTATCGAATGGGTACCGAGAGAATACGCGATGGTGTGTAGGTTCTTGCTTGTTCATCTTTATGCTATTAGCAAGCACCTGGAGTCCTGCAGATCAAAATAAAGTCAAGCTGTTTGGCGATGTCATCAGAGAGGCGATGATTGAGAGTCCGGACTTTGCCATCGCTGATGCCCGTATAGAACAAGCCAGGCAATCCGCAAGGCAGCGTGGAAGCTATCGTTTTCCACGAATTGATCTTGCTGCTGCAATAGGTCCCGAGCACAATGACCCCGCGCCAACCAGCGACACAGGTCACGCACTAACGACCGGTAAGAACATCAAGCTGGCGCTGGCGAAATTAGTGTTCGATGGCGGTACGTCAAGGTCTGAATACCAGCGTAGTCTAGCGTTAAAGGATGCCGCGTTTGCAGAAGCACGGATAGTTGCTGAAGAGTTATTCCGTGAGGTGGTCCGTTTCTACATAGAATACTGGCGGTTTCAGCGTGAGGAGGAACAGGCTGACGAATTCATAGCGATCATGCAAGAACTCGTTAACGATCTCAACACCATGTACGAAGCAGGTGCTGCGAGCAAGATAGAGGTAGACTTTGCGCGAGCACGGCTTGCATCGGCGCAGGGCGTAGCCAGTGCCGCCAAATCATCGTTGAACAATACCTTTAGTGAGCTTGAGTACCTGCTACAAGGTTTACCGAGGTTTCGGGCGGAATCGCCAGAAACATTTACGTCTCTGGACTTACTGCCGTTGTCAGAATATATGGAACATGGTGCAGTGTCGAATAGTGGATTTGTAACCAATGCGCATAACTCCGCGGCTACACGTTTACGTGTGCGCTCACAGCGAGGCCGTCTGTATCCCACCATTGACTTTGAACTAAGTGGCTCGCTTGTCGAAGATGAGGGTGGACCGTCCGAGGTACGCGGAAAGGCAGGTGCAAAAATTCTACTTAGTTATACGCTGTATAGCGGTGGTGAGCGACGAGGGGCCATTGATAGAGCAAAAGCCCAGTTGAAGGAACTGGAGGCAGAACGTCTGCAGTTGGAACGCGATGTCTTCCGGTCAATAGATCAATCCTACAATAGCATCACGGCCTCTCAGCTGGGCTTGAAGGCTGTTGAATCCGAGATCGAGGCTAATCTGGAACTACAAAGACTTAATCGCAAGAACCTGAAGATAGGAAGGGTCAATATCATCGAACTCATCGATGTGGAAGAGCGTTTGTTCAATGCCCGTGCTAGTCGCAATGAGGTTGTCACGACTATTTATCAGGCGTATTATGATTTATTGCTATCATCTGGACATATCGAGCAGCTGCTGGAGAAATTCTCTCTACAACTGCCAGAGGGGTTCTAGTTCCTGGTGTCTGACGCTGCTTCAGTAATCGCGTGATAATAAATCAGGATCGGACTGAACAACATTACGCTGCGAGGTTCTGTTTACCTTCAATTTCACCAAGCATAGATAACAGATCAACGATATCTTCGTCTGTGAGTCCGATACGTTCGGCTTCCGGCATCGATGAGAGGACGGATTGCGGATTGTCAGAGGATTGATCCTTGTGCCTTGTATCGCTGATTCCCAGTAACAGGCAAGCTCTGTTTACCACTCTAACAATGCAAAGTATGATGTTGAATTGATCGACGATCTCGTCGTTCTGGTGTAGTACGACCGTTTTAAAACTCTCTGGCAGGTTCCATTGGTCGACCAGTTCTCCACCGTGTGAACAATAGAGCTCGTTTAAAGCAAGATCTATAGCCTCGTTGCTGAAACGGGACACATTGTCATCGCAGAGCTGCTCAATGATACAAAGAATGGAAAGTTTCCCTACATCGTGCAGTAAACCCGTGACAAAGGCTTCGTCGGCCAGTGGTCTGTGGCCTGTATTGGCTGCCACCCAGCGACAACCCAGTGAAACAGCCGATACATGCGACCACAGATCGTCGAGTCTTTTCTTGAAGAGTCCTTTGGATGCGCTGTACATTTTCTTTTGACTGACTGAAAATACAATAGCGGCTATTTGGCGTAACCCGAGACGTACCGACGCTTCGCGGATGTTTGCAATGGTAGTAAGTCCCGAAAAGTAGGACGAGTTTGCCACTTTCAGTAGTTCAGACACCAGCACAGGATCCTCTTCCAGGATCTTGCACATCAAGGCTGCGTCGAGCTTGTTCTCGCGAACTTCTCTGTCAAGTCGCACTGCTATGTTATCAAAGACGGGTAATTCAATATCTCCATCCTGCAGGCGCTTCACGATGAGAGAGATCAACTCCTGATGTTCATTCATAGCGTAGTGTCGATGTTCTTGTTGCCTATCCCTGCTGTTATAACGGCATAACGGTTATTGCGCTGTAGGACATAGGGAGAGAAACAGGGTTACCCGGCAAGACTTCATGATCATTACACCCTGGAGTCTGCTCATTGTCAGGTAGCTTGTGCTCTTGACGTCATAGAGAGCAAGTTTGTGTCACCACCCGTCTCAAAGCACATGATTGGTGAGAAACAAGTGATTAATGCTGTGTGCGGAGTAAATCTGCCCGTAAAGAACCTTTAACTATTTCTAGCAAAAATGTGACACCGGTTAACATAGGGATTAGGTGTTTTGCCTATCGTTTGCGAATTATTTGTCGTTAAAAGTTGATGAATTCGACAAATTGAATTGGGTATGGAAAGCAGGCAAAAGCAGTTAGTAGACATATCTACGGACTCTCGTCAGGAGATCGCAGTGCAGCCTGGTGGTGAACTTGTTATCACCGGTGCGACACTTGACGACATATCGGTAGATATCGTAGACACCGATATCATTCTCACCAATCCCGAAACTGATGATCGGATGGTACTGCTGGGGCTTGCTATATTCCTGTTTGATGATGAAGAGGTGCCCCTGATATCCATTGGCGGGGAAGTCATCTCCCCCAATGTACTTCTGTCAAAAGTTGGAGAGGTTGATAACCTCACTATGCAAGAATTTGTGGCGGTGTCCAGCTTACTGCACGGAAGGCTCGAAAAATCAAAAGAAGAGAAAGAAGAGGCTGAAGCCGAAAGTGAAAGTGAGCATTCAATTGAAATAATTGAAGCATTGATGGAGGCCATTCAGGCGGTCAGTGAGGCACAACAGGCTGTTGAAGTAAACGTTAAGGCATCTGAAGATACTGGCAAGTATGACAAAAAGTGGATTGATGAAGAAGGTGATACTTTTCTGATCAATGACTTTACCGCGCGACCAGTGTCGCCGGCGCTTGCGGCGGCTTCAGAGGCTCCCCTGACACCCGAGGCGGAAACACTGTTCGAGCTATTCCTGCTTCAGCCTACGCGAACTGAAGGCGTGGAAGTCGTTGACGGGTTGGACACCCGAAGCATTCGCGGTGGAGGTGGTTCAGAAGAGTCGGGATTCAATCCTGACAACGATGCTCAGTTTTCCACGGAAGTCTTGAACTTCGGAACATCATCAGATGATCTGATCATAAATACAGACGATCCGAATCTGTTTGATGCTAACACCATGACGCGGGTTATCGAATTGAATCCTACACTGCCTGCAGGATTCGAGATAGTAGAAATCGTGATATCCGGTTTTCCCTTGGGTTTCAGTATTGAGGGTGGAGTAAAGGTCGGACAAACCTGGACGATTGACTCGCCAACGTTCAATGACCGTGGCGCTGTGCGACTGAACCTTTCCTACGATGTGCCAAGTGATGAAAATTTCAGAGTTGATTTCAGTGTGTTATCGGAGTTTCAGGTTGGAGCGGTTGATGAAGATGACATACCGATTAGTCCACCGCCGGAAATGATATTGCTGTCAGAAGACAGCCGTGAAATTGTCGTACGTGAGGTGCTCAGCGCGGACGACCTGAACTATGTCAACAGTAATGGTGATGAAGTCTGGGTGCTGGCAGTCAATCCAAATCCGAATCGTGTATTTTCCGGTAGCGGAGATGATCAGATATTTGGATCAGTGGGTGTGGATTTTGTACAGGGCGGTGATGGTAACGATACGATTGATGGTGGGGCTGGCGATGATACCCTCAATGGTGAAGAGGGCGATGATCGTTTTATACATAGTGCGGGATTGGACCGACTGATTGGTGGGGCAGGCTCTGATACGGCAGACTATGGTTCAGTAGACACGTCGATGAACGCTGACCTGTCCAGTGAGGTGAACGGCTTCACTAACATTATCATCGACGTGAGTGACTCAAGTAGTGAATTTGATGAAGTCAGCACGATAGAGAACATCATCACAGGCTCTGGTGACGATACGCTCATCGGCGATGCCGAGGAGAATCACCTGAGAGGTTCCGGTGGGCGCGACACTCTAACAGGTGGTGGTGGACACGACATTCTTGACGGTGGGAATGATGCTGACATTGCTGACTACAGTTCCAGCGCTAGTCCTATCGTGACCAATCTTGAAGCGGAATTTGACAATGTATTCATTGACGAGTCCAACATCGATACTCTTGTAAATATCGAAAAAGTGGTTGGTAGTGATTTTGATGATGTTCTGGGTGGTAGTGCAGGTGATGATTCATTCGAAGGTGGTGAGGGTGATGATCGTCTGATTGGTGGTGAAGGAAGTGACATTCTTGATGGTGGTGAAGGCGATCGTGATATTGCGGATTACTCTAATGTAGCTGAGGGTGTAAGCGTAGACTTGGGTGGGGCCGTTGATTCACAGGGATATATCGTCGCCACTCATGGCAACAATGCTGATCAACTGATCAATATTGAAGATCTTGCGGGGTCGCCACACGATGACAATCTGCGTGGTAGTGACACCGACCAGATTATTAGCGGCGGCGAAGGTGACGATAAAATCGATGGCGCAGCAGGTAACGACCTATTGGATGGCGGCGCAGGTACTGATAATGTTGCAGGTGGTTCGGGCGATGACATTTTTGTTTATAGCGACGGTGGTGACACTCTGGATGGCGGTGAGGATCTCGATACGCTGGACTTAAGCCTGACGCCGATCATAACGCAAGTGGATGCCCGTCTTGATGGCAACAATGACTCGGCAATCAATGTCACAGGTGGGGAAAGCTTTACGGTACGCAATATTGAAAATGTTGTGGGTACCCCCGGAAATGACCGGTTTCAGGGTGATGACAAGGACAATGTGCTGGATGGCAGAGACGGCGATGACATACTCATAGGTGCAGCAGGTAACGATAGTCTTATTGGCGGTGATGGGCGTGATAGCGCAGACTACTCTGTTGCCGAAATTGCAGTTAATATCGATCTGTCAGCGGGCGAAGTCACCAGCGATGGGTTTGGCGGCAGAGATGCGATTAGTGGCATAGAAGATCTCACCGGAAGTGACTACGATGATTATCTTGCTGGTGACGAGCAGGATAATGTGCTGACGGGAGGTCTGGGCAATGATGTGTTGGTCGGCCAGGCGGGTGATGACCTGTTGGTGGGTGGCGAAGGACAAGATGCGGCAAGCTATGAGTTCTCTCGGTCTGCCGTACGGATCGATCTGGCATCTGATGAACCAACGCGCGATGGTGAAGGAGGCTCGGACTCATTCGATAGTATTGAATCCGCCATTGGATCAGCTTTTAACGATGTGTTGTCCGGTGATGAGAGAGATAATGTCCTAAGCGGTTTGGCGGGTGACGATATTCTTGATGGCCGCGAAGGTGAAGATTCCCTGTTTGGTGGCGCTGGAAATGACACTCTTCTGCCAAGTCCCGGTAGTGATAGTTTCGATGGTGGAGTAGGCAATGACCTGCTTGATTACTCCACGTTCTCTGACGCGCTTTCCATTAGGGTCACATTGAGTGGTAACAATTATGCGCCGGTACTTGTCGACGGTTCAGATAATGACCAGGTCAGAAATATCGAGACTATCGTCGGCACTGAGGGTGATGATGAGATAGGTGGTGGGTTTCTCAACAATACGCTGATGGGTGAGGCAGGCAACGATGTCATTCGTGGCGGCACCGGCTCTGACAATCTGGATGGTGGTGAAGGTGATGACCAGTTGCGTTTTGATGATTTGTCAGCGGACGGGGTTACATTAAGCCTTGTGACTAATACGGCAGCCTACTCTGTCGATGGTAGTACCGATACGTTTACCGGTTTCGAAAGCTATGCCACAACGAATCAGAACGATGTCATTTTTACATCTGAGCGCTCTGACCTGGTGGATGCTCTGGGAGCCGATGATCACTTTCACAGCAGTGATGGCAGTGACATACTGTTCGGTGGATTCGGTCAGGATGTCGTTGACTATTCTCTGCATGTAGGGATAGATCACATCGAGGCAACGCTCGATGAAGGCAATACGATTACAATATTGGTGGTTGGTGGTGATGATGATCAAGTCACGGATATCGAAGGTATCATTGGATCATCAGGTGATGATTTACTGTTTGGTGATTCCCAGAGCAATGAGCTTCGGGGGGCAGCTGGTGATGATTATCTCGATGGCGCTTCAGGCGATGACTTCCTGTCTGGTGATGCCGGTCAGGACAGGTTTCTGGGTGGATTGGGTGATGATGCCTTTGATGGTGGTTCGGGCCTGGATGTTATCGACTACAGTGAGGCTATCGGTGGTGTGGCAGTTGACCTATCGTTAAACACGGCGCTTAACGATGGGTACAGTGGTCAGGACAGTATCGTGAATGTCGAGAACATTATCGGTACTGACGATGCTGACATTCTCACAGGTGATGGTCGTACCAATGTTCTTACAGGTTCTGAAGGTGATGACATTATTCGAGGTGGCATCGGTTCAGATACGCTCGATGGTGGAGTGGGCGATGCCGATGAAGTGCACTTCGATGACTTGATTAATTTTGGTATAACGCTGGATCTGGGCACGGGAACCGCCTTTTACCCTGGCGATGCAAGTACCGATGATCTACTGGGTTTCGAGTTGTTCTATGCCACCAACATGGGCGATCTGATTCGTGGTTCCAGCGGTGCGGATACGGTCTTTGGATTGGCGGGTGAGGATCTGTTCATAGCTAGCACAGGTGCTGACCGATTAGTGGGCGGGAGCGATATTGACGGTATAGATTTCTCTGCCGAGAGTGAAGCCCTTTCTGTGAGCTTGACGCTTGATGGTGAGAACGATGTCACCGTACAGATTGAGGGTGTGGGCGAACAGACCATTGCCTCGATAGAAAACGTTACAGGTACGACTGGCGAGGATCGCCTTGGTGGTGATGAGAACGATAACGTCTTGTCCAGTGGTGCGGGTAATGACACAGTCTTTGGTGGCGCTGGTAGCGATAATCTTGATGGTGGTGCCGGTACTGATGAGCTTCGCTTTGATGAGCTGGGTGCCGTCGGTGTAGTTCTAAACCTGTCGATGGGCACTGCAGACTATGCTGCTGACGGCAGTACCGATACGTTTAGTGCTTTTGAGCGTTTCTTGACAACGCAGCAAGATGACACGGTAAATACATCCGACTCAGACGACACTGTCTTTACGCTGGCTGGCAATGACACGGTTCAAGCCAGCCTGGGAGCGGATGCGCTGGATGGTGGACTAGGCGTTGATGTTGTTGACTATTCAGGGTTGTTGGGTGTATCAAGTATTAGCCTTGTGCTGGATGGTTCTCAGCCCGTGCAGGTTGCGGTTGATGGTGCCGATGATGACACTATTAACAGTTTTGAAAACGTTGTCGGAACCTCTGGAGATGATCGCATAGAAGGTGATGCAGAGCAGAATGTCTTTGACGGTCTGGCTGGTAACGATATTCTTACAGGGAATGGGGGCGATGATGAATTGCTGGGTGGTCAGGGTGATGATGTACTCAGTGGTGGTAATGGCAACGATTTACTTGATGGTGAGCAAGGGCGTGACACCGCAAGCTACGTTGATGCTGCAGGTGGCGTTGCGGTAGATCTGTCAACAGGCCAGACAAGCAACGATGGCTTTGGTGGTACTGACCAGCTCCGAAATATTGAAAACGCAGAAGGCAGTGTGCATGCTGACGTGTTGCAGGGTGATGGTCGTGGAAATCAGCTGGATGGTGGTGCTGGTGATGACATTGTCTATGGAGGCGAAGGCTCGGACACCTTGGTCGGTGGTGAGCACGATCTGGCGGATGTTCTGCGCTTCGACGATCTGCAGGGCTCCGGTATTCAACTTGATCTGAGCGCCGGCGTCGCGGTCTTTGCCGGAGACTTGTCTGTTGATACGTTCAGTGGTTTTGAACGCTATATTGGCACTCAGCAAGTAGATACACTTGATGGCAGTACACTGGCAGATATTGTCAGTTTGTTGGGTGGCGACGATACGCTCATGGCATCATCCGGAACAGACACGCTGGATGGTGGTGCGGGTACCGACACGCTGAACTATTCTGAGTTACCGGGTGTGGATAGTATTTCTGTTGTACTCAATGGCAATAACGCGGTAACCGTGAACGTTGAAGGTGGGGACAATGATTCGATAGCGAATATCGAAAATATTGTGGGAAGCGCTGGCAACGATTCGCTTGGCGGAGATGCGCTTGATAATCAGTTAACCGGTCTTGACGGTGCGGATTATTTCAGTGCTAGTGACGGATCGGATCTCTTTTACGGTGGCGAGGGCCGGGACACACTCGATTACAGTGGTTTTGCATCAGCAAGTTCAGTTACCGTTGCCTTGCAAGGTGAAGATCTGACAACGGTCTCTGTTGTTGGCAGCGATTCGGATACTGTGTCGGGCATTGAGAACGTTGTTGGCACGGCGGGAAGTGATCAGTTAATCGGTGATGTCAATGACAACACACTGTCGGGTAATAGCGGAGACGATATCCTTGATGGTGGCGATGGAGATGATTCGATTTTCGGTGGTGCCGGAGTCGACCTTATCGTCGGTAGTGAAGGGGCGGACACAAGCGTCGGCGGTAGCGCAATAGATACGATTGATTATTCGAATCGGGCTGATGGTCAACGCATTGAAGTAAGCCTCGATGGCGCAACAGCGGCCATCGTTAGTATCGATGGTGCAGCTGACCAGACGATTAGAGAAATCGAGAATGTGATCGGTACGGGGGGTGATGACCAGATCACGGGTGACGATCAGCAGAATCGACTGGAAGGCCGGGACGGGGACGACTCGCTGGGCGCATCAAATAATGCCGATGTGCTGGACGGTGGTGCAGGCTCTGATACCGCAGACTATTCATCAGTAGGCGTACAACGGATCAGTGTAGCCCTGGACGGCGGTAATCAGGTTACGGTGCAAGTAAGTGGTGGTGCTGATGATGCGCTCGTGCGCATTGAGAACGTGATTGGTACAGCTGGCAACGACACGTTGGCAGGCGATTCTCTGAACAACCGTCTGGAAGGTCGGGGTGGTAACGATGTGCTGGTTGGCAATGCCGGTGATGACACGCTTGATGGTGGTGCCGGTGGCGTAGACAGTGTCTCGTACAGCGACGCTGCAAACGGTGTCATTGTTGATTTGTCAGCAGGACTTGTCACAGAAGATGGTTTCGGTGGCGTTGATACCTTGATTGATATCGAGCAACTAACCGCCTCGGAGCATGATGATCAGGTGATCACCGGCGCTCAGACACAGCAGGTACTTGCTGGCGGTGGCGATGATCAGATCAACATGAGCCTGGGTGCTCTTGATGTTGATGGCGGCTTAGGGTCGGATACAGCAGACTACTCTGCGTTGGCAGCCGAGCATGCAGTCAGTGTCGAGCTGGATGGTCTTAACAGTGTGACATTGACGATAGAAGGATCGGACTCGCAGATCCTGACCTCGATCGAAAAC
>JBGCEH010000080.1:0-13707 GCA_045106195.1 Granulosicoccus sp. | reverse complement strand
AGGCCCGCGACATCAGTGATGAGCTGCGCAAGGACATCAGTCGAAACAACTGGAAAGTAGCCAACAGCAACGCTTACCCACTACTGTTTGCACCCGAGGGAAAAGGCTTCGCGCGACCACTGAGCGGCAAAGATATCGAACTGATGTATGCCATCGCACAGGCTTTGCCTGAGGCGCTGGACAGCGTGCACCTGAAGCGCGCACTACAAGGTCTTAAGCAACACACTGTCGAAGTAAGAGTGCATACCGCAGAGAAGAGTTTTACAGTCAATCTGCAAGCACCCTACCCGTATGAAGAGGTCATGAACGCAAATGGTGCCACTGATTCATTGATCGCCGACCTGTTGAGGCTGGACCGCACAAGCATAGGTGAACCAGACTGGGATAAACATCATGAGATTACTGAGCAGCTCGAAACCAAATACCAGCAGTCAATCGAAGCTAAATCACTAAACAGCAACATCGGTATCTCGTCGATTATCATGTCGATGGCGTTTACCTACCAATCGTCCACTATCGCAACGCTCAGCCCCGGAGATCTTGAAGAAATCATCTTCGATCTCATTCCCGGCAAAGTAATGTTGCCACCCAGTGAAGCGCAGCATATGATCGACGACGCCCGTGCGTTTTACCATTTTTTGCAGGCTAACTATCAACTAGTACAGGCTGAGGCCTGTCTTGACATACTCGGCGGCGATGCGGTGCAGCGTTTACAAGGAGCCATGAGTAATCCATCAGCTTTTGGTATGGGCAAGTCGGTGCTAACAGGCGACGGCGCCTTCAGTCCGTTCGATGATTTCCCACCTCTACCATTGCCCGGTGCATCCGACACCAAACCCAAGCCGCCTAGCAAGAAAGGCAAAAAGAAGAAACGTGCTGCTGCACGCAAGGCTCGGAAGAAGAATCGTTAGGTCGAAAAGAATGGCTACCTGGCCTGGGTGTTCATGAAGCCACCCTATTTTTTAGCGCCCCCTTTCTCCATAGCAAATCCTGCTCAGTTGGAAATACAGTCTGTATTGTGCTCCTTCCCGGATTTCGTTACGAAAAAAGGGTTCAGTGAAAAAATTAGGCGTGAAACGGGGCTGTTTTTATGAGGAGGCACACATGACAAGTCTGCAGGAAGGTTGAGCGACTCGAATTGATTGAAGCGATCGGGTAATGGGATAGATAGTCTGGGCAGATGATGAGCGCGAACGCATCGAGTAGAGCGCATAGCGAGTTATCGTTGTAGCACGGCACGTCAATAAGCTGTGCGTGTATGCTAGTCTGAGAACATTGACAGGAATTTTTCAGTCTCATGAGCAGTATTGCATCCATCCGTCGGGCTACACGCGCTGATGCCAGAGCGATATCTGAAATCTGCCACACTGAAATCGAGTATGAGTTGCCACCGCGATGGAGCACTTTGCGTGTCGAACGAACTTTGCGACGACCTGATACCAATGCGTATATCTGTCTTTGCAATGAGCAACTCATCGGGTTCACGATTGCCAGATTTGGGCAGAGCCAAATGCATCTGTTGCTGCATGCGGTGTCTCCCACGATGCGCTGCCGCGGTCTGGGACGCCAATTGTTGCAATGGCAGATTGACGCCGCCACTGTCGCGGGTCTTGCTGAGGCAAGGCTCGAAGTACGTGCAGCCAATACTGTGGCGAGAACGTTCTATCGCAAGCTCAGCTTCGAAGCTTACCAACTAATACCCAGGTACTACTACAATCGCGAGGACGCAATCTGCATGCGCCGTTCGCCGATTTATCGAAAAAGTTAGGTCTGTTTGCTTGCTGCATGGTTTTTAATTTCCGTAAGGAGTTTTCGCAGCAACACAGTACCCAATAGATGAACATTCAATCAATGAAATCTGTAATGATTGACCAATGGGATAACAAGAACCGATTCAGCGCTGACGTGTTATAGATTTACTTCCTAATCAGATTAAACCTTGCTCATTCAGGAAATGATAGGTGAAAAGTAATCGTGTTGACGTGCGAGGGTACATATCCTCATTTGTGGATTTGAAATTTACACCACTATCCGTTCCAGCATCCCAAACACATAGTGGCAAGTTGATTTCATCAGTCCATTCACCGTCAGAGTATAAAGTCACAGCAGATACCTTGGTAAACCAATCGGGACTTGGTGTTAACATTATTACTACAGACAACAATGGATGATCGGTTGTTTAAAGGAAGCTTGTCGACTTCTTGCCAGGCACCTTTTTTATTCCATCAGCAATCACGACGGTGCGCCCTGGCCAGATGCTCGCGGCTGCAGCTCTCGCAGCGCACGTGCTTCAAAACCGTTCTCAAGTCGACCACACGCCAGATAGACCTCAAACTCGGACGTTACGTGCTGTGGCAGAAAACGACCCGTTTCACTCAGCTGCTTGAAGAAGCCGACCACTCACCGGTAGTGGCCGATCGTGACATTGCCCAGCCTTAACCTGGATTATTCATGAAATCACCAAATCCTTCCGCGCCCCCTTTTCCTGTAGCGAATCCTGTTTAGTCGGCAATACAGTCCGTATTCCGCCGGGCCACGTTGGCTCCTTCACAGAATCCGCTACAGAAAAAGGGTTCGGTCGGGGCCGGCCATCCGGAAAGGATTAGGCGTTTCATGAATAGTCAAGGTTAAAGCCTTACTCAACAAAGCCGAGAGCGACTGCATCCATTGGATCAATGGTATCCATCTCAAGGCTCTGTGCTTTAGCAGCCCATTCCCAGGTGGCTTTCACTCGGTTTTCATCAATTTGCCCAAGGCCGCTTGCCTGCGACACTGCGTTGTCAATCAAGGCTAACGCGGATTCCCACTGTTTGAGCGCAACGTCGCGGTCTAGCTGTGGTGCAACCGCAACGACACTGTCGGCTGCTGCTTCGTGATCCGCCATGGCGGCTTTTACCGACGTGGTGTAGGCCGCCAGGAACCCTTTTAGAGCCTCGGTACGGTCATTGATCATTTCCGGTGTGGCATACAGCATATGGCTATAACCGTCGAATCCAAATTCAGACCACGGCAGGATAACGATCGATTTGTCCGCCTTGCCAAGGATCTCGGAATAGGATGGACCATTGGTCGAAAAGGCGATCACGGCATCTGCCTGACCGGTTGCCAGCATCGGAGCCAGAGTTTTCGGGTCTGACTTGATTAAGGTTACGCTGTCAGGATCCACACCGTTGTTCTGAAGGACGATCGGCCAGGAAAAATTGGACGCCGAGTTAGCGGAGGTAGCGATTTTCTTACCGCTTACATCCGCCAATGTTTCGATCCCGGAGCCTTCGTATGTGATGATCGAATCTGGCTGCTGTGTGTAAACCGAATAAACCGCTTTGATCTGGTCATTACCTTTTACATGGGAGCGCAGCAAGCCGCCGAAGGCTGAAATACCAATGTCAGACGTGCCCGTCGACATCTTGGTGATGACATCCGCAGCCCCTCGACCAGACTGGATCGACACATCAAAGCCAGCAGCTTCGAATATGCCTTGATCGATGCCCACGTACAGAGGTGCGTAATTCCCGCCTGGCAACCAACCCAGTTGGAAGACGATTTTCTCCATGGCCGCGGCTGTACCTACACTACAGACGAGCGCTGCCGAGGCGAACATTGTCACAAGCTTGCTGGTCTTCATATGCTTCTCCTGTTTGCTGTGTTTACTGGGTCGTTGTGATTAGGTTGGGTCGCTGACGATAAGGTCTTCACCCGTTGCCGGCGCGTTTGACGGAAAGATTTTGATGTCGTCACCAACTAGAATTTCCATCCGATCTTGGCCCATCTCGACGGGAACTTGTGTCTTTGCTCGAATGCGCGACGTGATGTCATATTCCGTCACGCGCCACGTGCTGATGTGATGCAGAATAGTCATGCGCGGATTGGTCTCTATACACACCTGGGCCAGTTGTTCGGGTGAGGTGTGATTCTTGATCAATCGGCGCGTGATTTCGTTTTCCGCGAGCTGGCGTTCAGACGCTGCTGCCACAGCATGGATCAGAAGATCGCAGCCTTCGGCATGGCGCACGAGGTTCTTGTTGTAGGTGGTGTCGCCAGACAGAACGATGACACGCCCATTACATTCAATCCTAAATCCATAGGCTGGCATCGCCGGGCCGTGGTCGACCAGAAAGGCTGTGATCCTGACCCCGTCTTCATCAAAAACCACACCCTCTTCGAATTCATGAGGCTCAATCTCAATGCCTTCTGGCGCAGCCGTTTCGTATTTTGGGCGCACGTCCAGATCAAAGTGATGCATCTCTTTCATGCCATTGACGAACCGCTGCGTGCCTTCAGGGCCAAAAATCTTGAGTGGGTTTGACCGATGCATCACGTACCAGGCTGTCATCCAAAAATCGGGCATGCCGCAAATGTGGTCGGAATGCAGATGCGTGATAAAGACGTGTTCTACTTCCGCAGCCGGGATGCCGCATTCGTACATCCGCTGCAAGGTCGCTCGCCCGGTATCGAACAGGAAATAACGTCCACGCAGCAGCATCAAGGTACTGATACCGTGTCGGCAGACCTGCAAAGAGGGACTGCCCGTTCCCAATAACCAGACGCGCGCATACTCAGTCAACTCTTGATTGAGATGAACTCCGCGATACATTGCGTTAGACATCACTGCTTGCCATTGACAGAAACATGTTTATGTCCCGTTCGCGTCCTTAGGCACGGACCACTGGAAGAGGAAACCCTGAAGCGCACTAACGGTCGAAAATAGTGCGAGACTGAAAGCCACCAGTAACACCAGGCAGACAAAGGCAATTGCCACGTCGAAATTCGATGTCGAAAACAACACCAGGTAACCAAGCCCCCGTTCGGCCGCGACGAATTCGCCCACCACAGCACCAGTCACGACCAGTGTGCTGGCGACCTTGAGACCCGAGAAAACGTGCGGTACCGCATAGGGAAGCCGAATATCCCAAAGCTCTCGCCAACCGGTGGCGCGCAGAGACCGCGACAGGCCTATCAATTCAGGCGGTGTATGTGCCAGGCCAGTCGTGGTCGACACGACAATGGGAAAGAAAGCAATCAAAAACGTAATCAGAACGCGTGGCATATCACCGGTCCCCAACACAATGATGATGATGGGCGCGACGGCGACAACTGGTGTGGCCTTGATGGCGATCAGCACTGGCATGATCAGGCTTGACGCTACGCGCGAACCTGAAATCGCAACGGCTAAGGGGATCGACACGCAGGTTGCCGCTACGAAGCCTGCCAGCACAACCTTAAGCGTTGCATAGCTATGCGATAGCCACTGTCCGGGGCTTAATGCTGAGATGGCCGCGACGACGTGTGTCGGGGGCGGCAGCACGAATGTGGGAATGTTGAATAGAACAACACTCGCCTCCCAGACCAGCAGTACCAGGGAAAGACTCAACAAAGCGCCAAAGCGATCCGTTATTGCATGCAGTCGTCTTGCCTGTTCCATAGCCGATCACGTATCCCAAAGAGACTTCTCACCAGAAACGGGATCAATCAGCCAAACGACAGATTCGCATCGCTTCCCGTCAAATCAAGCTACTTAAGATTCGAGAAAACAACAAGAAGAAGGATCAGGCCTGATGAGTCTGAAAATCAGAACGCTGGACGTCACGTTTCAAGACGGACCAGCGCTTCTTGAAGCGCTTCCACCAACACCTCACCCACCGGGCTTAAGGCGACATCGGGGTTTTTAAACAGCGTCAGTTCCTGATTGCAGTCTTTTAACTCATGCAACTTCAAAAAGACCAAGCCCTTCCTGGGAGATGTTCCCAAGGGTTCCAATCGCGTTCTGACGGCAGCCCCCGTACCTAGTTGCACCAGCCTGGTGAGCGTTGCCGTAGAGTTTGATACCAGGCGCGTGTGACGAGCAAGCTGCGAGCGTCCGACATTGGCCTCCAGCATCTCACGTACATTGATGGTTTGGTCTGACAATAGCAGCGGTGTTCCAGCTTCTGCCAGTTCCAGCAATGATACCGGTGACTTGGCGGCCAGTGGATGTTCAGCCGGTAACAGCACACCGACTTCAAGTTTCGCGGATGCCAGCACATTCACATAAGACTGCACGTTGCTGAGGTAAGACAGGCCCAGTTCAGCCAACCCTTCTTCGACCAGTTCAGGTGCACGCGTGCTGGTCACCGAGGTGAGAGTAATCCTGATATTGGGCCGATCCGCCCAAATGCCTGCGACCACATCTGCAACTAAACCTTGAGCCAGGCCTTCAACCGTAGCCAGTGATGTTGATCCACTGTCGGTGCCGTGCAGACGTTCAACAAAAGCCCGTCCGCGCTCAACTTCCAAAGCAGCGCGACGCCCATGGTAGAGAAACGTTTCACCCGCACTCGTCAGCCGCATACCTCGTGGCAGTCTATCGAACAAGGGCGCGCCGACATCCTGCTCAAGCTGCGCGATTTGTGCGCCGATCGCTGATGAGGCAACGTTCAGTTCTTCCGAAGCGGCCTTTAATGATCCAAGCCGTGCGACCGTTTCAAAATAGTTCCAGGCACGCGATAGGATCATTGAAATGTTCCGGTGCTAGGCAATAGCTTTTGTTAAAAGCGATCCGCGAATATGATTAGTTAGTTCGGCAAACCTGGGGTCACTAAGAGTGTCCTGTGAGCGAGGTCGAGGAAACGGGCAATCAATGGTCTCCATCACCTGGCCGGGCCTTGCGCTCATGACAATCAGACGATCCGACAACAGCAACGCCTCGGGGATGGAATGGGTAATGAAGATGACGGTCTTGCGTTTAGCCCGCCAGATACGCAGCAATTCAAAACTCATCTCATCACGAGTCAGGGCATCCAGGGCTGAAAAAGGCTCGTCCATTAACAGGATGTCTGGGTCCAACAGCAGCGCACGAGCGATCGACACCCGTTGCTGCATGCCACCTGACAGTTCATCGGGCATACGTTTCGCAAATTCTTTCAGCCCTACCAACTCAAGCAATGCTTCCGCACGCGCCTTGACCTCAGCCGTGACGGGAAGGCTCTTGTGCCGGATTGGGAACGTCACATTGTCGAGCACATTAAACCACGGCAGCAGGGTCGGCTTTTGAAACACCATCCCGATGTCATCCCTAGGGCCGGTGACAGGTTCTGCGTTGACCATGATCTGGCCGCTGGTAGGCTGGATCAGCCCTGCAAGCAATTGAAGGAGCGTCGATTTCCCACACCCTGATTGACCCAGGACCGACACAAATTCCAGTGCCTGAACGCTAAAGTTGAGGTTTCGAAGTGCATCGATAGGCGGCTGCCCTCGCCGTTCAAACGACTGCGATACGCTGGAGAATGTAATCGTTTCTGACAATGTTGTGGGTCCTGGATCGACTCGTGAACCAGTCTACCTGAAAGCTGTATTGAGCCCTACTTTTCACAGTGGGTCGAAAGTGATCCTCAGAGTCAGAACTTACCCAAATAGTTGGTGAGTTAGTATCGTCCACGTGGTTGTTGCGTCGGGCAAGAATACTCAAATGCACTCTTTTCAACGCAAGAAGCTCGAACGCTTATGCCACTACATTAGCAGACCGGCAATCACCGAACAGCGACTGTCGCTTAACCCAATGGCGACGTCCGCTACCCACTCAAAACGCCGTGTCGTGATGGCACCGGGCCGCGCAGGCTCTCTTCCATGGTGTTTTTGTGCGCAGGCGGCCCCACCGAGTAACAAGCACCGCGCAGTGCTTACCAAGGCCAAGCGCCGCAAGAGCAAACAGGCTGATATCGTGGAGCCTTTCCATTCGACACGGCACCTCGCTATCTACTGCGAGATAGGGATAGTATTTACAGTGAACATTTTCATAAACAGGTAAGGAGTCTGGGTATTGAGGAGGTGGTTACAGCCCCTCGATCTCTCTGGCAATCACCATATGTTGAGCGATTGATCGGGTCAATACGTCGCGAGTGCTTGAATTATGTGATCGTTCTGAACAAGCGTCACCTGCGGCGGCAACTTCGCTCCTATTTCACTTACTGTCACGAAGCGCAAACACATCTCTCGCTGGCCAAACAATGTCCGAACCCAAGAACAGTTGATTTCCCGAATCAAGGGCGCATTGTCGCGCTTCCCCACGTCGGCGGACTCCATCACGAGTACCGGCGCGCCGCATGATACTCGAAGCCAACGACAGTTTGTACCGTACAGCTGCACCTTGGGTCATCCGGATAGAGTATTTGGTAGGGACAACCCTCACTAGCGAATCGTTTTGCGATTGCAGCACCAATGCCTTGCGCAGCACCAGCAAGGACGACATGCTTGTTTTGCAGCTTGATGATGATTGGTCTGCCAAGGCATCACTAAGAACTGCCGCAACCCATTTCTGCTGCCTTGCCGACATAGCTGTGATCAACGAATGTAGCTGCATCGAGAGGCTCTTCCAGCTCACCGCCTTCATACATCAAGTCTGCCAGAGACTGATAACCTTCAGTATCGAGCAGGGCTGCAGGATCCGTGGGAAACATGTTCACGCTCATTGCAACGTCGTAGAATTTCGCAACCGCAGCTTCATCAGCACCACGCACGTTGTCCACAACATACGATACAAACGTATCCTTGTCTTCGTTAATCCAGGCGTTGACCTCGATATTCGCGCAGGCAATGGCGGTGGCCAGGTCTTCATTCTGGTCCAGGTATTCCCTTTCGGCAAATACCGCCCGTGATGACAGGCCCGGAACCAGATCGGCAACGTAGCCGAGTAGTTGAACGTTTGCGCCCTGCTCTTCCATGGCAAGCCAATTGTCGATAAATGTCACGGTGGCCTGGACTTGCCCTGCCATCACTGCTGCCGCACGTTCACTGCTGCCACCCACAGGAACTATCTGTACATCAACCTCAGGTTCCAGACCCTCGCGCTTGAGCATGTAGCGGAACAGCATTCCGTTAAAGCCACCAGGCCCGCTCGTGGCAATCGCCTTTCCTTTGAGATCGGCAAGCGAATTACACCTGGTGCCGAGATGACAGCGTAATGCATGGTGGAAATCGGTGCACCAATCGCGACCACATTAACACCTTTCGATTGTCCTGAAAGAATCTCGTCCGAGCTTCGCGCAGCCACGTCGATACGATCAGCAACTATTGCCTCCAGACCCGAAATACTGGGAAGTTCAACGCGCGTAACATCTGCACCCCAGCCCTCAAGCATTTTGATCATTCGCAATGTTCCCACGTTAAGCACCTGCGCCTGTGCCGTGCCGATCGTGACCGATGTTCCTGACAGATCGAACTCTTTGGCGTGAGCAGTTACTGTACTTGCAGTCAGCAACACACCAGCCACCGCAGCGCCAGCGATACATGAATGAATAGGTTGTTTGTTCATGACAATCTCCTCGTTGTGAAAGTTGGCCGTGGCCCACAATACCTGCGTAGTTTGTGGACCGAAAGCCGTGGTGTTTGCCCGGATTTTCTTTTCGCTGCCGTTGCCGACCGGATCGATTGTTAGTACGGCATCAGATAGCGTCACCTCGCCAATTCTGGAAACGCTTTTCGATCATGTCGAGCGCGGTAACGATGATCGTACCAAGCACGGCAATAACCAATACTGCACAGAGCATTTTCGCGGGTAGCAGCTCACTGGATGCGGTAGTGATTACGCCACCAAGACCGACAATCTGCAAGAACATCTCGCCGATGATGACCCCGACGATGGCCCGCTCCGCCCCTATTCTCAAACCAGAGACAACAAACGGGATGGCACCGGGGATTAGCACATGCCTTGCAAGCTGGATGCGACTGACCTGGAATGACTGGGCAACCTCGACAAGATCAGGTCGCGCATGACGCACCCCTTGTGCTGTATTGACACTGATGGCAATCGCCGACCAGAAAAAGACCAGAAAAAGCCGGGCCTCAAAGCCAATTCCGAACCAAACGATGATCAACGGCACCACGACCACCCTTGGCGTAGAGAAAATGGCGTACAGATAAGGTTGTAGGATATCGCCAAAACGTGGCACGGCACCCATCAGCACACCAACGGGAATACCTGCAAGAACAGCAAGAAAATACCCCAGGAAAAGCACCTGCATCGTTATCTTTGACGCTGCCCACAGTTCACCGGTGGCGACGAGTTCAACGAACATGGCGATAACCGCCGATGGCGGTGCAAAGAGCAGCGGATTGATACTACGACCTACAAGCTCCCAGCTACAAAGCACTACAATCAGGCTCAGGATAGGCAGATAGACGCGCGGGGTTGTCAGGTTCGCTAACATCTGTGGCACCTGTTCATCGCGACCATTGCAGGCGGCGTTCAATCCGCGCAATGAGGCTGACCAGCGTGATACCCAAGAGTGACAAAGGCAGGATAGCGGCAAACACGTAGTCGGTCCGGAAAACAGCCCCATACGATTTTATCAACCCACCAATACCACCCAGCCGCAGGTAGGTTTCCGCCACAGCCATACCCACAACCGCACGACCAGCCGCCAGCCGCAGACCAGCCATGAGAACTGGCAACGCCGCACGCAGCCGCACAGTGAACAGCAGCGCAATTTCACCCTTGACACCGTAGGAGCGTGCAACGTCTATCAGATCGCCAGGTGCGTCTCGCAGGCCAGATGCCACACTGAACATGATGGGTACAACCGCAGCGAGAACGACAACGAGCACGCGACCGGTAAAGCCAAAGCCGAACCAGACGAGCACCAGTGGTACGAGTGCGATAGTGGGTGTAACAAACAAGGCACTGAAGTAAGGATTGAGCATCCAGTAGGCGGTTTTCGACCTTGCAACCAAAGTACCAAATATGAACCCGACAATCGTGGCAATTAACAGACCGAACACAAGGAGAAATATGCTCTGACTCAGCGCGGTTATCAACTCACCGCTAATGAGTAAATCCCAGAACGCTGCAAGAATGGCACTGACAGACGGAAGCATCAGAGGTTTGTCAAAGATCTGTGCAGATACCTCCCAGATACTTAGGAAGACAGCCACACCAACGAGTTGATCACGACGTATTTCGCGTTTCGTACGGGTTTTCATGAGAGTTCGTTCTCACGCTGCTCAATCAGGTCATTGCGCAGCTCGTGCCATAGATGAGCCCTGACGCGAATAAACTCTTCATGCGCACGCACGTCGTAGTCGGTCCGCGGCCGCGGCAGCTCAACGGGAATGATTTCGCGAAGCCGTCCCGGGCCACGAGACATGAGTAGCACGCGATCTGCCAGCATCACAGCCTCGTCAAGATCGTGCGTAATAAAGACAACTGTCTTTTGCTCTTCCTGCCAGATGCGCATCAGCTCTTCCTGCATCAACTCCCGCGTTTGCGCGTCGATGGCACCGAATGGTTCATCCATCAATAGAATATCCGCACCGGTAGACAAGGCTCGCGCAAGACCCACACGCTGCTGCATACCGCCAGAGAGTTGATGCGGGAAAGCGTTGGTGAACTTCTCAAGCCCGACCTGCTTTATCTGCTCCATGGCAATTTCGCGCGCTTGCGCCACCGGAAATTTTCTGACGTTGAGAGGAAACATGACGTTGTCGATGACCGTTTTCCAGGGAAACAGGCCGAACGTCTGGAAAACCATTGCGCGTTTGATACCGGGTTCGGTGACAGCTTCACCCGCAACGATCACCTCACCCTCGTCAGGCATGGCCAGTGAAGCCATGATCCTTAGCAGCGTTGTTTTACCACAGCCACTGGGCCCGATTATGGTCAGAAACTCGCCCAGCTTTATCGTCAGATCTATGCCATCGAGCGCCAGTACCTTCTGGGCGTTCTTGTCATCTGACAGAACAAACGTTTTGCGGATGCCTTTTAGCTCAATCGCAGGCTCAGCGACAGTCGCATTAGCGGGTGCCACGTCAGCAACATCACTTGTTGGATTATTACTCATCCTTGCGTTTTTTACGCTCCCGTTTGTGTAGCCTTCACCTACTCCAGACAGTTGTCCATATCAGGTTTTTGTGTTCGGATCATCATTGAATCCACTACGGGCTGCCAACCAGTGGCTCCGCTGACAGTCTTCGCGGTCAAATATCAGATACCAAATAATGAACAGTACTTTGCAAATTCACGGTAGCGGTCATTCGTGCTGAAGATTAGCCTGGCTTCGTGGGATCACGATCGGCTCATGCCGTTACACGATGGCAGAGTGCCCATAGATGGCATTGAGATTGACAGCCACATACTCCCCACCTCGACATTGTTTCCGCTCGCAGTACAGGAGGCAACTTTCGATGTTACTGAGCTATCGGTTTCAAGTTATCTGCTTCAAGTCGCACGCGGTAACTCTGCCTATACAGCGATACCTACGTTCCCAAGTCGGGCGTTTCGTCATTCAGGCTTTTTTGCGCGTCGCAATTCCGGTATTGAATCGCTTGCCCAGTTCAGTGGACATCGCATCGGTGTTCCGGAATATCAGATGACCGCAGCTGTCTGGATGCGCGGCATCCTGGCCGACGAATTCGGAGTCGATTGCAACAGTGTTCACTGGCGTACCGGTGCACTCGACACAGGCGTACGCCGGGAACGGCTTCCATTGGCCCTTCCCGAGGGCATGATCGTAGAACCGATTGAGGAGGGACAAACGTTACAGAGCATGTTGCTTGCCGGTGAGATTGATGGTCTGCTAGCACCGAAACCACCACAGGCCTTCCTGAACGGGCATCCCGATTTAGTTCGCCTGATACCCGACTTTGAAACTGCCGAAATGGACTACCACCACAAGACGGGTTTTTTTCCGATCATGCACTTGCTTGCGATTCGCAAAAGCCTGGCTGAAGAGCACCCCTGGTTGCCACGTGCGCTGTTTAATGCAAGCGTGTTTGCGCGTGATCTGGCTATAACACGGTTGCGGGATGTGTGGCTAGGAAATTCGAATCGGATGTCTCTGCCGTGGCTCAATGCCTCGATGGAAAGAACGTTGTCGGTACTCGGAGACGATTATTGGTCTTACGGATTTCAGGCGAATCGAACGGAGTTGGCGACGATCTGCCGGTACTCGCTCGAACAGCATTTGGCTCCACGGCTAGTCGCGCCTGAAGAGCTTTTCCATCCGTCAATGCTTGAAAGTTAGCCTTCTCGCAGCGATATCAAACCAGCTCATGCATCGAGTGCAAATGCGTACTACCAATCTCATGGGCTCCTACCTCGACACCCTGGTTGTGTTGCAAACTGAAATGGTAGCTGCAGAAATGTTGCGCAGAAGATCGCCCTACCCTGCCGATCCATAGAACAACTCGGCCGGAGTTTTTGACATTCCAGCCTGGCAACGCATTTGCCCTACTTTGAGCATTCGGACTAGCTCAATACCTGCCAATGTCGCTTGAGCACAACGAAACTCTTTGAATCCCAACATCAGCTTGGTAATGCGTTTGAGCAATCGATGATCCTGCTCTACGATGTTGTTTAGATACTTACACTGACGTATTTTTATTCGTGTTGACTCTTCAGCATTGTATTGTTTGATCGCTGTGTTGTTGGCGCCACTCTGATCGATGTTAATCAAGCTGGGCTTCCAGCAGGATCCAATAGCTTTTCTAAGATACCGCAGTGCAGCCTTGGTATCACGCTTGGCAGTCAGCAGAAAATCAACGGTTTCTCCGTATTTATCGACAGCTCGGTAGTAGTACTTCCACTTGCGTTTAACGTTGATGTAGGTTTCGTCGAGCCGCCAACGACCGGCTGGTTTTCGTTTTATTGAACGAAAATTCTGTACCAGCTGTGGTGAATAGTGAACTACCCAACGATGAATAGTGCTGTGATCGACATCGAAACCACGCTCTTGCATG
>JBGCEH010000079.1:0-7882 GCA_045106195.1 Granulosicoccus sp. | reverse complement strand
TGCGGTGAGCCGATAAATTCTGCCACGAATCGATTGCACGGTTCGCTGTAGATATCGATGGGACGCCCTTGTTGCTCGATCCGTCCATCTTTTAAGATCACTATACGGTCAGCTAACGTCATCGCCTCGACTTGGTCATGTGTGACATAAACTGTGGTTGTTTTCAACAGCGCATGCAATCGTTTGATTTGAATCCGCATATCCACTCGCAGCTTTGCATCAAGGTTGGATAGTGGTTCATCAAATAAAAATACAGCTGGGTTACGCACTATAGCGCGACCCATCGCTACTCGTTGGCGTTGACCCCCTGACAGCGCGCCCGGTTTCCGATCCAGTAAATGCGAAATTTGCAGCATGTCGGCAGCTTCGGCGACGCGCTTGGCTGTATCGACCGTATTCACACCACGCATTTTTAATCCGAAACCAATATTCTTGCCAACGCTCATGTGTGGATAAAGCGCATAGTCCTGAAATACCATGGCTACGTTTCTACCGCGTGGCTCGACAGTATTGACTGTGACATCGCCAATCTGCAAACAACCTTCTGTGATTTCCTCCAGGCCCGCAATCATTCGCAGCAATGTGCTTTTCCCACAACCCGACGGGCCAACAAAGGCGACGAATTCGCCGTCCTCAATGTTCAGATCAACACCGTGCACGGCTCTAATGCCCGCATAGTCCTTGACGATGTCTCGTAGGGTAATACTTGCCATGCTGTCTCTTCCAGGCGAGTGATCGTATCGCGTCAGGGCACCCAACGGCGATTGATGATTAGTGGCAGACGCAGACAAGTCCATTTCCGCCAATCCGACAACCCTCTTGTTGCATTATCAATTAATTAACGATAATGTATCAATAACGTCAATGCAGATCAACCGTGCACTCTCCATGGCCATTGAAAGCTTCGGCGACAACCCGAAAAAAGCATCAGTGAAAGCTGGTAAACGGTCACAGCGCATAGTTGACGAATTGCGTCGCGAAATTGTTCTTGGCCTGCTACCGCCTGAAGAAACACTGTTGGAGCTTGAACTAGCGAAACGTTTCGAATGCAGTCAAAGCACCGTTCGAGAAAGCTTGTTAGCGCTGCACGAGGAAGGTCTGGTGGTGCGCTTTCCCAATCGGGGCACCGTTGTCGCAGAATGCCTGCGCGACGACATGATCGAGCTCATACGACTGCGCCACGATATTGAATGCCGAGGTATAGATCGGGTTATCAACCGTTACGACCGACTCACCCATCGCGCACTATCGGCACTAGTCAGCCAGATGGTGGAGGCTGCCCATGCTGCAGATGAGTATCAACTGTCACTGCTCGACCAACAATTTCACCTGCGCTTATATCGGGAAGCCAACCTGCCAAGTGTCAACCCCATTTTGCACCGCTGTCTGATACACAACCACCGGTTCAAAATACTCAATTCAGAACGATCAAGCCCGTTAATTGTTACGGCTGAACGACACTGGCCGATTGTCGAGGCATTGGATTCTGGAGACAGACAAACAGCCATTGATGCTTTATCGCGACACATCACAACAATAGTGGATTTTGGGCCTAGCATTCTGACCTCTCCCACAGCTGGCACCCATAACCCATGAACACGCAGCATTCGCCCGAAGTCAAACACTCTACTGGCGAACCTAGTCCAGCTATGTTGGAGCTACTAAAGCAACTGGCAATAGAAGACAGCGACCTGCCAGATCCAACGACACTGACAGCCGCAGAAGGTCGTGCACTTGCACAGCACAGTAATCAGCGCTGGAATCAAGATTTGCCGACGTTGGCACGAACAGATGCGCTGACATTCAAGGCTGAAGACGGACGCTTAATCCAAGGCATGCTGTTCACCCCAGCCATCACCAAGTCTGGTCTTATCCTGTTTATACACGGTGGTGGCTTTGCCTTTTGCAGTATCCAGACGCACGAGCGCTGCGCGCGTCTGTTGGCCAATGAGGCGCACTGTGCCGTATTGTCCATCGACTATCGGCTAGCGCCGGAGCACCCTTACCCAGCAGGGCTGCAGGACTGCATTACCGTGTTCAGACAATTGCGCCAGATGCAAAGGCGATACACTTGGACCGACGGAGCAATCGCTGTAGCAGGTGATAGTGCTGGCGCAAATCTCGCTCTGGCGTTGATTATCAACGAGCAGTCACTTGCACAGCCGGCTCCGGACTTTGCCATGTTGTTCTACGGTGTTTACGGGACAAATTTCAATACGCCCTCCTACCGCCAATTTCGAAACGGACCTGGTTTGACACGTGCAAAAATGATGCGCTACCTGGATTGGTACATCGACTGCACAAATAGAGACGATCCTCTGGCCGCGCCGCTTGTAGCGTCCGACGAAACGTTATCTCGCCTTCCACCGTTGTATTTGAATGCAGCAGAAATTGACCCACTTTGCTCTGACACTGAATTGTTGGCAGAACGACTTCAGCAGTTAGGGCGCCAGGATGAGGTTCAGGTCGTTTCTGGCGTGGTCCATGGCTTTATGCAGATGACTCTGCGTTTGCCAGTCGCCTGCAGGACCACCACGAACGCTGCCAATGCCTTCCGGCGATTTGCAGGTCAGCACGATACCCACGAAACCACCAGGAGCTTGTCATGAAAAAAACACTACTGTCAGTAGCATTTGCAGCGACGGTATCTGCGTTTGCTACCACATCCACCGCCGCTGAAACCGTCAATTTCTGGTTTCACTTCGACAACCCGGATAATCCCATGTCAACGCTCGTAGAGCAGTTTGAATCGGAAAATCCTGATATCAAGATAGATGCGGAAAATATTCCCTGGAACAGCTACTACGATAACCTGTATACGGCTATCGCAGCAGGTAGCGCCCCTGATGCAGCAATGGTAAAGATGTTTGCCCAACCTCGCTTGATAGAAATGGGGGCTTTATCATCGCTTGAAGAATTCATTGAAAGCTGGGATGGCAAATCCGATATTCAAGATGATCTTTTTGATCTGGTCCGTGGTAATGATGGGGGCAGCTACTATCTACCACTCCAGTACGTAGTACTGTACTTGTATTATCGTGCCGACATGTTTGCGCAAGCCGGTATAGAGCCACCAACAACCTGTGAGAATTTTCGTAAAGCTGCCAAAACTCTTACCACAAATGATACG
Organism: Granulosicoccus sp.; assembly: GCA_045106195.1. Classification (GTDB taxonomy): domain Bacteria; phylum Pseudomonadota; class Gammaproteobacteria; order Granulosicoccales; family Granulosicoccaceae; genus Granulosicoccus. The sequence goes on along the minus strand of JBGCEH010000079.1, from coordinate 4,752 downwards.
TACGGATTTGGCTTCCGTGGAGGCAAAGGCGGGCATGATCATTGGGTGAGTCTAGCGCTAGGTGGTAAAGCCGATTTCAGCAAAGGTGCACTACGAACAGATGAAGCAATTGCTGGTACGCAGTTTGTCTTGGATTTGTTCGAGACGGACAAGGTCCTCCCCCCATCAACACCTAATGATGGATTCAAAGAAATAATCAGTGCTTTTCAGGCTGGCAAAACTGCGATGACTATCCACCATGTAGGTTCCTCTGCGGGCATGGTAGAAGCTTTAGGCGACAAGGTTTCGGCGACTACCGTCCCGGAGTGCAATGGTGGGCGATGGACTGCGTTTGGCGATGAGTCAACCGCCATCTTTTCATCTGCGCAAAACAAGGAAGCTGCATGGAAATGGATCTCGTTCCTGTCCTCCGAAGGCAACAACGCCAGTTTCAACATGGCAACCGGCCAGCTTCCGGTCACCAAGAGCGATACGGCCAAATGGACATTGCATGAAAAGCGTTTCGTTGATGCAACTGTTGCCTCTTTGCCATTTGCGCATCTCTTGCCTAACGTCTCTGAAACATCTGATTTTGTGAATACGGTTTGGCCCATCAATATGCAACGCGCATTGATCGGAGAAATATCAGCAGCGGACATGAACGCTGAAATCGATTCACTCTATAACCAGTAGAGTCAGTCAATACCTCTGATTGAGGTGGCCGTACGCCTTGGGCCACCTCGTATCGAACAACACACCGTTTTTTGAGTGTAGACAACGGGCAGCGAACCATGTCACGCGCGATCCCTTCCAATCTAGGCCGGCAGGTGCTGCCCTATGCACTGCTTTCACCCGCCGTGCTGATCACCTTAGCCATCGTGTTCTTTCCAATGGTTCAAGCTGCCTGGATGAGCCTGCATGAGTATGTGCTTTTTCGCCCGAACGATATTCATTTTGTTGGACTGAAGAACTTCGTTGCTGCCCTGCAGGATGAGGTGTTCTGGATATCACTTAGACACACATTGCTATGGATCGGGATCACGGTTCCAGCGCAATTGATTCTAGGATTGATCACCGCTTTAATTTTAAATCAGCAGTTCTTCTGGCGACCACTAGCTCGAGCGCTGATTATCATTCCCTGGGCGCTGCCGAGCGTGGTAATCGCACTGATGTGGGTATGGATCTACGATTCGAATTATGGCGTTTTGAACGAGCTTCTATTGCGCTTGGATATTATACAAACTGCTATCCCCTGGCTGGCTAATCCAGATACGGCACTGTATGCCATCATTCTGACGTTGACCTGGCAAGGCTTCCCTTTCTTTGCAGTCATGCTGCTCGCAGGCCTACAGTCCATTCCCAGCAGTTACTACGAAGCTGCCTCTATTGATGGCGCAAGTGTGTGGCGACAGTTCTGGCATATTACACTGCCAGGGATTGCTGGCGTCATGATGACTGCTGTTTTACTGCGTATCATCTGGGTCGCAAATTCTATCGATGTGATATTTGTCATGACTGGTGGCGGGCCTGGTTACTCGACTTATACATTGCCACTCTATGCTTTTGTCAAGGCCCGCACAGGATTAGACTTCGGGAATGGCTCCGCGATAGCCGTGCTCTTTACCATTCTGTTGCTTGGCTTCGTCATTCTCTATATCAAGCGCATCAACAAGGAGGGCTAGTCGTGGTTAAAAGAAATAGTGTTGTACGCCGTATTCTCTGCATACACCTACCGATGTTGATCATTCTGGCGTTCACGCTGGGCCCTTACCTATGGATGATTGTCACTTCTCTGACCCGCGAGGAAGACATGTTTACGCAAGGCCCTTCACTCGGCTCTGCAACGATAGAAAACTATTTACGCTTATTTCGAACGGTTGGTTTCCATGAAAACCTGTTGCACTCGTTCATCATCGCTTCGGGCACCGTCATTGTTGGCCTCACCTTAAGTGTTACTGCGGCCTATGCCTTTTCACGTTTTAGGTTTTGGGGACAGCGTGTCCTTCTTATGCAGTTTTTATTGATCAACATGTTTCCCATCATCTTGCTGATACTGCCGTTGTTCGTCTTGATGAAAAACCTTAGCCTGCTCGATACCCATCTGGGACTGATCATCGCTAATTCAACAATAGCGATACCATTTTCTGTATGGATGATGACCAGTTACATGAACGGAATACCCAAATCACTGGATGAAGCCGCGATGACAGATGGCTGTACACGACTAGGTGCGCTGTGGCGCGTTATCCTGCCACTGTGCGCCCCTGGCATTGTTGCTACGGGCATCTACATCTTCATCACATCGTGGAACGAATATCTCTACGCACTAACGCTAGGTGGTCGAAATGTAAGGCCAATAACAGTAGCCATACAGACGTTGATTGGAGAATATCAAGTGGAGTGGGGGTTGCTGACGGCTGGCGGTATTGTCGGGGCGCTACCGGCAACTCTTCTTTTTTTGATCGTACAGCGACAACTGATCGGTGGACTCACTCAGGGCGCAGTAAAAGGATAGTGTACGGGGCAATCAAATGAATCAAATCGGCATAATTTCCATGCAATACGCTCGTCCTTTTACAGACGAGCATCTCCCCTTGTTCGACAAGATTCGTAAAACCGGGTTTGACTTCATTGAGTTACTGGTTCCAGAAGTTGGCGAGCTGGATCTTGTACGAACACGTCGGGCGCTTGAAAACAGCGGCTTGAACGTGGTGCTTGCGGCTCGTGTCAACCTGCAGCGTAACATTGCTTCCGATGACGCAGCTGCTCGTGACCAAGGTGTGCAATACCTCAAGTATGCAATCGAGGTTGCGGCAGAGCTTGATGCACCCATAGTTGGCGGGCCATTGACAGGGAATCCGCTGGTTTTTGCGGGTAGAGCACCACTGCCTGTCAGCGATGCGGAACGACAAGTCCGTAAGGATCGATGCGTCAGTGCGTTAAGTGATGTCGCGATGCATGCGAAGGCACACGATATCGTTCTTGGCCTGGAACCGTTGAACCGATTTGAGAGCGATGTGTTGTGCACGACACAGCAGGCCATGGAAGTCCTGGATGCCGTTGATCATCCAAGCCTGAAAATAATGCTCGACACATTCCACATGGCGATGGAGGAGGCATCAATTGCCGATGCAATTCGACTGGCAGGAAATCGTATTGGTCACTTCCAGGCTAACGAGAATCATCGCGGGTTTCTGGGTACCGGCGCTATCGATTGGGTCGCAGTGAGTCGGGCGCTTCGTGAGGTACACTATGAGGGGCCTATATCATTAGAGCCTTTCCGACGCGACGACGATCGCTTTGGCGTACCCATTGCACAGTGGCGACCACCTCACGAGGATGAGACTAAACGCTTGTCCGCGTCCATATCATTCCTTTCTTCGCATCTACTTCTTGCGGACCACAGACGATGACTTTGCGATTAGGCTGGATAGGATGTGGAACACATGCTACCGCAATGTTGCTTTCCCAGATCTTACGCTATGACGTAGAGCTGTCAGCCTTGTGTGATATTGATGCCGCGCGGCTGGCATCCGCAGGTCGTCAGTTTGGTGTGAGTAAACTCTACAGCGATGGACTGGATTTGATCAAGCAAGCAGGACTTGATGCCATCGGCATGGCGGTTGGTCCAGAACAACATCTGTTGTTTGGCAAAGCGGCGTTGAATCGCGGGCTCCCTGTGTTTATGGAGAAGCCACCATCTGGAAGCGCTGCAGGTGCGCAAGAACTCAGAAGTGCCGCCGAAAAGGCCAATAAACCATTATTGCTTGGCTTCATGAAGCGCTACTCGGTGGGCAACAAAATCGCACATAACATCATTCAATCCGGTGATTTCGGTGATGTATTGGGAATAACTGGATACTACATGACTGCCCCCGGTTACTTTAAGGGCAATGTGGATTACACAGGGTTCTTTCTACATCACTGTGTCCACTACATGGACCTTGTGTCGCATCTGGTATCGCCCATCGCTACACTATCTGCCCGCAAGGTTGAAAAGAGACCCGGCCACGTTTTATTTCATATCAACCTGGATTTTCAGTGTGGTGCGATTGGATCCATCGCCATGGGCACCATTCAGTCTCGTGGGGCGCCGGTGGAGAGAATTGAATTGATGGGTGATCATCAACGAATTGAAGTCGACAATATTATTAATGTTCGCTGGCATCGGAACACAGCGTTTAAAACTACAAACCCAGCGGCCAGCCTTTTGAATAATGAAGACACACTTTGCTGGCAACCCAATTTTACTGCAGCAGCAAATGAAGATTTCAAGGGCTATCACTCAATGCTCGGAGACGTCATTCCAGCGTTGAGTGGAGAGCACACAGCAGCGCCCACCATTCACGACGGCGTTGTCGCTATGGAGCGGTTGGAGAGATTGCGTCAATCGTTAGAGCTCTAATTTTGGTACCGACAAGTTAACTTATAAATCTCAGTGTATCATCGGAAATATCTGCCTGCGACGCTGCAGCAGCTTTCCATGACGCAAAGGCGCTCATTCGAAGTGATCGATAGTGTTCTACGGAACTCAGATAACGCCCCAGGTTAAAAAGACTGTAAACCTCTGCTTCCGAATCATTAACCGGGCTTTCGTTACTCGAGACGACTGGACTACACGCAGAGAGCAAAGTCAGGACTCTGGCGAGCTTTACTCAACGATAACCGGGTAAGCAACCGGGCAATTAGGATCAGGTAAATTAATATCTCCATCTTCAAGTTTTGCTCGCATGCGGCAGCCACCACGGCAACCTTGAAAGTGGTCGCGAGCAT
>JBGCEH010000078.1:0-9970 GCA_045106195.1 Granulosicoccus sp. | reverse complement strand
CCGTAGATATCAAGGTTGCCTGAGTTATCAAGCACACTGCCGAGTTTGATCGTGTCCGCCGCCATCGCTTGATGAAAGGGTAACGCTGACCCTAGTACACCCGCACTGGTTGCTTTTAGCAGATTACGTCGTGATATTTTCATGGATATGTTTGCTCGTGGTTTCTGTTGCTATTACTCTTAGGAGTTGGCAGCTGTTATTTTGATGTTTGGTGGTTCAAATTTTAAGAGTGAGTTGTGTTAGTCGTGCCTTCCGTCTATCGGTGCCACATGGCTTGTACTGAGCATCGGAAGTGATCTTCGCCAAGTAGGGGAGCAGGCACGTAATGATAAGTGTTGAATCCAAATGATAGCGATGATCCTGCATGAGTCGTAAGCCTTCAGTCAAGCATGTCTCTGATAAGCCGCCATTTGCTCAGCTTCCTGAATCAACATTGTTATCAGGTACTTCAAGCTTGCTGTCAGATGAGCGTGCTGCAATTTTATCTTGCGGGTTTTTTCTCTTGGGCTGCATGCTGTCAAAAACGGTGCCGAAGTCCTGACCGATCGAATCGCCGATGTTTTTCATTGCAGGTAGCTGGAGCGCCATGCCAAGTATTCCGTCCATGACCTGATTGACCGGCGGGCGATCACCACCGCCGGAACCCGCTGGCGCTCCGCCGGAATTATTGCCACCGCCTTGGTTCGGCGTGCCTGAATTGGTATTGCCAAAACCGGACACCTGATTGATGCGAATGCTGTCAATCTTCTCGGCAGGCTTGACGAGTTGACTAACAATCTCGGGCAACCTGTCGAGTCGATACTGTTCCAGTTTGTACGCCATCAGCTCATCACTTTGAGCATTCCGGGCATCAATGAGTGCACGATCTCCTTCAGACTCAGCCAGCATACGTTCACGAGTGGCTGCAGCAGCAATGCGAACCGCCTCAGCTTCAGCCTTGGATTTTTGCAGGAGTACATTCACTTCGGTGGCCGTGTTGGCTTCTGCCACTTGTCCGGCTTCTTCGACCCGTTTCATTGCCAGCTCGCGCGAGCGATTGGCAATAGCGTTGTCACGCTCGGTTTGCACCGATTCCTTCGCCAGAACGATATGGGTTCTGGAATGCTCTGCCTTGGCGACCGCCTGCGCCTCTTCAGCCTGTTTACCTGCCAGCGCGATTGCGCTGTCGGCTTTGTGAATTTCCCTGTTGAGCTGTGTTTCTATTTCTAATTGCTGTAATTCACGTTGTTTTTTGAGTTCTGACGCCCGGGTGGCTTGTTCGCGCTCGATGCGAGCAGATTCCGATGCGACCAGTGCTTGTTCTCTGGCTTGTGCGCTTGCTGCATCGCTGGATGCCTTTATCTTTTCAACCTCAAGCAGCTGCGTTATCTGAGCATCTTCCTGTTCAAGATTCAATTGCAGTTTTTTCTTTATGACATCGAGTTCCGTGTTTCGCACGGAAACTTCAGCGTCTGCTTCGATTTCTGCTCGCTTCTTTTTGTTGGTAGCGATGACTTCAGCCAGGCGGCGCATTCCAACAGCATTGAACGCATTGTTTTCATCCATGGATCCAAAAGGTGTCTGATCCATCCGCGTCAGCGATACTGAATCCAGGATAAGTCCGTTAGCGTTAAGGTTGTCACGCAACAGCGCGGAAAGCTGCCCGACGAACTCAGCTCGGTTTTCGTGCAGCGTATCCATTGTCTGCTTTGCTGTAACTGATTGAATTGCAGCAACAAAACGACCTTCCAACAAGTTGGTGATGCCATCTGAGGTCAGCGTTTTACTACCCAGAGACTGAGCAGCGGTTGCTACTCCTTCGGTTGTGGGTTCTACACGGACATAGAATTCCATTTCGATATCAACGCGCATCCTGTCTTCTGTTATCGATGATTGCTTACCGGTACGGACGACATCAACCCGTATGGTTCGCATATTGATTTCATCAATTTTGTGCAAAAACGGCAGCGCCAGGCAACCTCCTGTCAGAACAATCGATTGCCCACCGTAACCGGAACGCACCAGGGAGACGTCTCTGGATGACTTGCGGTAGAAGCGATTCAGAAAAGCCACGACCACAGCGATCAGGATGATCGCCAGAATCAGAGCAAACAGTGTAACCACGAACCCCATACAATTTCTCCCATGACATATATCTCAGGCTTTCGGCCGTATGCACAGCTAATTAGCCGGACTCCCTGTCGATATTTAATGTGGGTTAAACCCATTGTAAAAACTCAATTTTTTTGAATCCAGCTAGAAAAACATAAAGACAAACGTGAGCAAAAGCCCGCGATATTTCGCCTTTGGCTGGTTACAGAAAAATACCAAGATACCTTATTGCCGTCGCAATCGACAGAATATTTCGTCCACAGCTGTCACCTTCACTCGAATGTGAGAAGTTTCTATGCGCCGATTGCTTGAGTCTATAATTGATTTTCTGGTGTCTGCATGTAGTGAGAATACGACGGTGTCTAAATTCAGGCATTCGGCGTTGTGCTCTTTTTGCATCACCCCGATGCAGTTAGCGCACATCGATTGAGTTCTTATATTGTATTGTATTGGCAAAGACCGCTTTATAGGAATAAGACTCACTGATAATTCTGATCGATGACGATGTCAAAGATACAGAAAAAGGTACAGAATATGAATCTGTAATTTGGACGCGAATTACCAATTTACGGACTCATCATTTCAATTGAGACCAACAATGCGAGCTAGAGTATTTTTTTAATTTTTAAAGAGATAATCCGTTTGAAAGCTGGTTTGAAGAGGAACTAATTGAACTCAAGTGGCAATGGGTATTCTTTGAAGTGCGATAGCCTCGTCGTGTAAACATATCCTTTTCGAAGAGCTTGTTTGGGCGTTGCGTAGTGGCTCAAAGGTGTTATGCGTTGCCGGCTGCTTTTCTGCTATTGGGCTTATCGTGAAGGCGAGCTGTTCTTACGGCATGGATATCGATTAAACCTGATGTGTAAATAGTAATAGCGATGCACTGTCATATGCTTCATATTCATTAATATATGGCGACAGTGATCCAGGTTGCTAAGCAATGATTTGTTGTGAAATATTTTCATTGCATTGGGCAGAAGTTCGCGAAATCACTGTGCAATCTGCAAAAGTAAGCCGTGACGATTCATCGAATCAGATCGCTGCCATTTCAGATAGACGCCATCATTGAGACTCTTTAGTTTCGAGCCAACGCCAGCGTTGAGAGAGTTGGTTCGGATTTTTCAGATTGTTTTGAATGGCTCGCAGGCGATCTCCTTTCTTGTTTAAATCCTGGAGGCCTGGTAACGCTATTAACAGGGTAGCCATTACTACGGCTGTTTTTACGCGAACACTGGAACAATCAGATTATATCTGGTCATATTTTCAAGACCAGCATGTTTGCATAGCATTGGCCTCTGACAGACATAAATAAATAATCCGAAAGAAATCGTCGTGTCAGTCGCTGAGGTGTTGCGAGATCAGGGGTTTCAAGTTTCGTAAAGCACCAAAAGTTCTCAACTATGGCTTTCTACTGATCCACCTATGCGCTTATCCTTATTGTCAAACTTGAAGTTACGCAAGCAGTTTTTACTGCTTGTGGGTGTACCGACCATTGCGTTGTTAGTGCTGGCCGGATACTCAGCATCCTCCCTGAAAGTCGAAGGGAATAACTCTGAGCGTTTTAGTGCGTTGGCTAAATTGAGTGTTTTTACAAGCCAGACGGTACATGAGCTTCAGAAAGAACGGGGTGCATCTGCCGGATTTATTGGAAGTCGTGGTCTTAAATTTGGAAGTATTGTTTCCCAGCAGCGGAAAACGACGGATCAGAAATTAAGTGCACTGAATGAGCACCTATCGTCCTTCGATGAGACGTTATTCGCCCCCGCTCTGGGGGAGACACTGTCAAATTACCGGTCAGAATATTTACAGTTGAATAAAAAGCGAGCGTCCGTAGACCAGCTAAGTATTAGTGTGCCAGATCAAGTCAGATATTACACAGGCTTAAACACCTTGTTACTTGGTATATCTGATGAGCTTGGGCGCTACAGTCCAACCGGTGAAATAGCCAACACAGGTACAGCCTTCGGGACATTTGTTCAAAGCAAGGAAAGGGCAGTGCTGGAGCGCGCGATTCTCAGTAATGCGTTTTCGCAGAAAAAGTTCACAAATGGCGGCTTCCGAAAGTTTACGGATCTGGTCAACACTCAAGCGGTTTACCTGGAAGTTTTTTCTTCAAATGCTAATCCCTCAATGCTGGATGCGCTTGTTGAGGCTCAGCGCGATGCGTCTTTCGACGATGTGGAGCGTATGCGGAGAATGGCGATTGATGCCTCAGAAACCGGTAGATTCACGATCGACCCGGAAGTATGGTTTAAAACTATTACCGTGAAGATCGGCAAGCTCAAGGAGGTAGAGAATCTTTTGCTTGACATCGTTTTGCAAGCTGCTGAAGTGCAGGCAATTCAAAAGTAGAATTGCAACAATTGATTTTCGTTTCCTTGGTTGTTGCTTCGCTGGCGATGTCCTTGATTGTTGGATGGATGGTCTCATCGCATATTCTTGGCTCGATTACTCTAGCGAAAAACATCGCCCTGGCCATAAATGAGGGACGCCTCGATACGCCGATAGCCGTCGTTTCCAACAACGAATTTAGGTGAGCTTGTGGGCGCACTGGGTCACATGCAAAACCAGCTAAAAAATATTGTTGTTAATACTCAGGCAGTATCAGTCAACATCAGCCGTGCTGCGCTGAGTGTTCACTCGTCCGCGGTGAGTCTGGCTTCGCGTACTGTGGATCAATCTGCCTCATTGGAGAACACCGTCAGCAGCACTGAGGAGATTTCCTCGACAGTGAGGCGCAATGCCGAAAGAGCCAATGAAGCACTGTCTCTTGCACATGTCGCTCATGGGCATGCTCAGACCGGAGGCAGTGTCGTCGATGGTGCTGTCGCATCCATGAACGAAATCACAGAGTCGAGTCGCGAGATCTCAGACATCATATCCGTCATTGATGATATTGCGTTTCAAACTAACCTGCTAGCACTTAACGCCGCTGTAGAAGCAGCTCGAGCTGGCGAACTGGGTCGAGGGTTCGCAGTGGTCGCCGCTGAGGTCAGAACCCTTGCTGGGCGTAGTGCAGAAGCTGCGAGGGAAATAAAGCAACTAATCACGCGTAGCGTCGAAAAAGTAGAGACTGGCAGTGAGATGGTTAGTCGGTCAGGTGACACGCTAGCGAAAATTGTGGCCTCTGTGTCCGAAGTAAGGTCTTTGATGGATGCTATTGCGAATGCTGGAGAAGAACAGGCAGTTGGTGTTGAGGGAATTAATAAATCCATGTTGGATATGGATGGTATTACGCGAAAGAACACCACTATGGTTGAAGAGGTTTCTACTGCGAGCGAGACTATGAAAGAGCAAGCCGAGCAACTGGTAGAGCATCTAAAATTCTTCAAGAGTTTCTAGCCCTAACTATTGAAGTCATAACACTACACCTGTAACCATGAACGGGAGGTGGCGATCATCCTGTACTTGACGGTGGAGCTCAATTGACTTGTTTGAGGCATGTGACGAAAGATAAGTTTCACCATAGAGAGAAAAGTGAAACTGTTGAACAGTTAAAATTCCCGGAAATTTAATAGAAGGGATATGCCTGCCTCTAACCTTGAATCGTCGTTTCAACCCTGAGAGGCGTTGATCAGCTAACTGCGACATCATCAAGGGTTTGCCTGTACCGGGTTAAAAGCAAGAAGCGCGATGCCCTCTTTGTGATGAGCGGGTTGACAAGACATCGAATCGGCCCGGTGTGCACACGACGTTCGGTCCAGACACAGAAGGGCAGCGAATCCCTGCCCCCTGTGCCTGCCATCTCATCCTTAGCTTGACGCTTCCATGTCATTCAAAGCGAGATTTTCATGATGGTTCATCGTTAACGACAGTTGGTCTCACCGGCGCAACCGTCAGCACCACGAATACCATCGTTGCTTGGCGTACCCGCTGTTCCCGGCATACCGATAGTGAATCGGTTATCAAGATTCACAACCACAGAACCATCGTTGGTATTGGCATCGTAAATACCCACACTGTCGCCACCGCTACCCGAGTTGCCGCGCGAACCGCCGTTACCACCCTGGCCAGTCGTGATGCCGTTGTCCTCAATGAACGGTGTCAAATTCGGGCCAACAAAAATACCGATTGAAGGTCCGCCGGCACCGCCGCTACCATCACCGCCGTTGCCACCACGTCCGCCACTGCCGCCGCGACCACCGCTAGTGCCTCGCACGCCAAGAAAGTTCCTGCTGCCGGCCGCAGAGCTACCACCTGAGCCGCCCGAACCTCCAGAGCCACCTATGCCACCGTCGCCTGCCAGGCCTGCACCGTTCGCAGTAATCGTGTTGCCAAGAAGCTGGCTGTCAGCAACCTGATACAGCCAAACTCCCACTGATGCGCCGCCGCCTTGACCACCGGAGCCGCCTTGACCAGCGGTACCGCCTTCACCACCACCGCCACCGCCGCCGCCACAGGCCGCAATGTCACGTGCATGACCACCACCTCCGCCGCCTCCACCGAGTCCATCGCTTCCAGGCGTACCCATGTTGCCACTGGCTGGACTGAATTCACCGCTGGATGATCCAAACAGGCCAGCTGCCGAGCCTGCATCGCCCAGATTACCACCTGCACCACTTGTACCTGAGCCTGCAGCGGCAGTGGCAAAAATATTCGGTACCCTGGCACCGCCTCTACCTGCACGATCACCACCAGCCCCGTTCGAACCGTTAGCACCCCTGCCTGCAGGACAACCACCACCATTGCCGCCTGCTCCCCCATTGGGACCAGCCTGACCACTTCCACCGCCTCCTCGTGCTTCACCCCTTGCACCACCCCCATCGTTTCCAGGGATACCGCTAGCGCCTCTGACACCCGAAGCTCCCCTGCCAGCTGCACCAGCAATGACCCGATTGTTCTGGAAATCAAGGCGGGCAAGATCGGTAATTCGAGCGCCATAGCTACTACCGGGGGTAGCCACAGGTGTTGAGTTGACATCACCTGCCATCAACAGGTTGTTTTCAACGGTCAGTGAACCTGATCCATTGGCCGTTACCGACAGAGCAACCAGGCTGTCACTGGCCGACGTTGTCCCGGGCAATGATGTCAAGGCAAAGCCGGACAGTTCCATCGGCTCACTGATTGACTGGTAGGAAAAGACGCCCTGGTTGCTGACCGTTGCCTGCATGGTGACAGGGGTTAGCTGCGTTTCAACATCACGCACCCAATTGCTGTTATAGCCACCGTACATGCTGGTGCCGTCAGGGATCTCCAGACTGCTTGTCAGCTCGTAGGGTTGAACCCCACCATTGTTGATAGCACTCATGACGTAAAGATCTTCGCCCGGACTCAGTGAAGAGATGGCCCGTTGCAGCGTCGCGAACGGTGCATTGATTGAGCCATCTTCGTTTCCGCTATTGGCATTGCTGACATACACCGCAGCGGATCGGTCTCTGAGTACTTGTACGGTAACCTGATCTGATGACATGCCACCATCAACCTCAACATCCAGGTTAAAGATCAGCGTAGAGACTTCATCCGGTGCCGTAAACTGAGGAGCAATTCCTTCCAGAGCGGTTACCGGGCTGCCGTTTACCAGCACCGCCGGACCACTCATCAAACGCCAGCTGTACTGAGGCTGACCACTGAAGATTCCCTCTGCCTGTCCCTGTAATGTCACGCTCATGCCCGCGTTGACCACCTGATCGCGCCCGGCGTTGGCGGTTACCCGAAAACTGGGGTTCTCGCAATTGGCCAGCTCAGCAGCGTCATCGGTACCATCCGCATCACTGTCTGCCAGACGCGGATTGGATACGAAGATACCGTTCGGTCCCAGATTACAAGGCGGTCCCGACAGATCGTTGCCATAGATTTCAGAGGCATCGCTCAGTGTGTCACCGTCTGTGTCAATTCGTTGTGGATCGGTCCCGAATTCCCTCTCGAAGCGATCAGGCAATGCATCACGATCGGAGTCGCTTACCAGCACAAACGCCAGTGTATCGCCAGCCCTTAGTTCGATATCACTGAGTGAATAGCCTTCCTGAAGCAGGTTCAGAACCTCAGCGGTGCGAGCACCACTACTATCGCCATTACCACTGTTCAACGCCCCATACCAATACTGATTACGATCACTGGACATGGCGATGCCACCGATGGAGGTGGCGCCTGGCGCCGTCTGGGTAGCCGATGACTGAGACCCGAATATCCAGTTACCCGGGCCTTCTACCACCTGAAGGCCCAGTACATCATTCAGCGCACTCAGGGCAGTGATCGAGCGACGGCCGTTGCCCATATTGACAGCGACACGATGCGTTTCCAGGCGATTTGATTGAATGCCGAAATCAACAATGATCTTGGCAGTCTGGGCTGCCACGTCTTCATCGCGCAATAGCAGCGATCGATCGTTTATATCAACAAGCCGAAACGTGGCCGGAACAATCACCAGGTTGTCAGAGTCGCGTAGCAAACGTCGTGCTTGCGGCAGCGTCAGGTCAAGGCTGAAATTAAGCGGTTGACTCTGGGAATTTGTGGTGATGGGGGTTCTTGGAAACGTCCCACCAGAAAACGTCAGATTACCCACTGACTCCATTTCAAAAGGTCGGCTGGGATCAAATATAAAAGCCGACAAGGTCAGGTTTTCAAGATCATAGGCAAGAAACCCATCATTGCGAACGACGGCTGTCACCCGCAGGGTGCCACCGGTGAACACGGTACCTGTAGTGTTGCTGAGCTCTTCTGTCCGACTGAAGGTATTGGTGTTTTCCTGACGTTGCTCAGCGGTCCAACTGACGGTAGAGCCCGTTGTCTGAGTGCGCGATGATTCCAGTCCGACACTTAAGCTTGCTTCGAATGAGGTGGATACACCAACGTCTGTGGGAGACGTCGAAACCTCGACACCGACGGTACGTGTGGCTTCGACACTTAGTGTGTGCCCTACCGCCAGTTGTCTGCTGCTCTCGGTACCCCGATTCGTGGATGTTCCCGACGATACCGATTGATCATGCGCTGTGGCTATCGATTGTGTTGTCTGGTTTGAATCGGTAAACGATAGTTCGATCTGGGGTACAGACGTCAGATTGACAGCGATTCTCGCAAGATCGGCAACCCGAGGATTACGCCTGACCAGACTGTTAACCGGATCGAATGTCACGATCTCCTGCATATCATTCAGTCCATCCCCATCCGTGTCAGCAAGTTCAGGATTCGTATTGTGTTCCGTCAGCTCGTCGCAATCGAACAAGCCGTCACCGTCGCTGTCCCTGTCGTCCGGGATGGTGATTTCACCAATGGAGCACGTGCCAGGGTCACCTGGACCGGGTTGATCGGCCTGGAGACTGTCACCTCCACCACCACCACAGGCGGCGACGAGAAGAGCAGCGGCAATTACTATTGGATGTCTAAAATTTCTTACAAACATTTTTTTGGCTCATTAGTAGGGTGACTGCTGTAGTTACCAGTTGAAAATACGTGGGGGCAATCGCATCCACGGTTCATTTTTGTTAATTAGCTCTCAATTTATTGTTGATGTTTTAACGATGCAAACAGCCAGAAACTGAGTGATCCCACGCGGAATCAACTCACTGCCGAAGTGACCAAAGCCTTGTCATGACTGAATGGTCGCTATAGCTGCAGATCCTTACTTGCAGTTCATGACAAAAGCTGATGTTAAAACTACTACTGATCTATCTCTTCGCAGGGGAAAATGTCAATCAGAGCTGGGGAATATTCACCAACTGTGAATCAGCCAAGCCGAGGAGCCTGCGCGGCAGAAGACTTCGAGCGAGAGTATTTACAAGTCAAAAAATCGAGTGATGTTGAGATCGGGTCGGAGGCAGGGTCGCCCCTGCCGTCCGCCCACACCACCGTGCGTACGGGACCGTACACGGCGGTTCAAGTGCATCTCTGCCACAGCTGAAATTGATCAAGCAAGCTCAGTAGACCCCATTCAGACAGTTTC
>JBGCEH010000077.1:0-39690 GCA_045106195.1 Granulosicoccus sp. | reverse complement strand
TACGCTTGTTCTTGTGGGAGTTTTAGCAGGTAATCTCGCAACTCGTCGGCCAGATGATCTGTTATTTTCACTTCATCAAGTACTTGACTTCCCTTCTTTGCCCGAGCGAGTCTCACTGTTCTCGCATTTATATCGACGTCTGCAACTTTGATAGAGCAAACTTCAGATATTCGCAATCCGATTTCAGTGCAAAACAAATATCGGTAGTAGTTGTGGCGTCCTCGCTTGCTATTGTGCTTCAGCCAATCCAATATTTTGTCGGCTTCGTCATCATCAAGTTTTCTGGAACGCATCGGGCTATAGCCAACTTTCCGGTTCCATTTACCAAAATCTATTTTTGATGTGGCATAGCCCTGCTTCTTTGCCCATTCGTACATTGTTCTTAACCGACCGATAAGTGATCTGAGTGTTCCGTCGGCAAGCACCTTTTTATGCAT
This sequence comes from Granulosicoccus sp., assembly GCA_045106195.1. Lineage (GTDB taxonomy): Bacteria > Pseudomonadota > Gammaproteobacteria > Granulosicoccales > Granulosicoccaceae > Granulosicoccus. The sequence goes on along the minus strand of JBGCEH010000077.1, from coordinate 39,253 downwards.
AGCATCGATGTAACGATCAAACATCTCTTGTGTTAGCTCATGTGCGTGCAATGCTCCGTCGATCAGTAATGGAACGTCCTGCCCATCTTTTTCGGTATAGACTCTCACAAAATTCTTTTGCTTCTTACAGTAGCAGTAGCGATATCCGCGAATCCTGTTTGTCATGGCCACCAGCATTTTCAGTGTGTCTGGTTTCAGACCATAGGCTGTACGATCTTTAAGATATTCCTCACATAGTACATCGACGGTAATTTGCTTATTGCCATCAGTACCAGCTAGCTACTGCTCCTGTTTCTCACGTTTTTTAAGAGCAGCGCTGTATGCTTTGCCCTTCTCATTGGTTCCACATCCGACAGTCTTTTTCGTGCCATTACTCAGACGATACTGCGCAAGGAAGTTGCCATTCGGACTTTTCGGATCCCGCCAGAAATTAATTTGATCCTCGGTAAACGATTCACGTTGCCACTGATTATTCTGCTTTGCTTTCATCCCAACGATGCTACGTTCACATGTGGAATTATTATCGGCACTCAGCCACAGCAGCTACACGCACAAGTGGGTGCACATCACAAACCCAGAGATTTCCTGCACTAGCAATCGTACTAGCACAATTTATTCAGCTTCAAGCATATGAATTCATTGAATATAAATTATACTTGTAGTCTGATATGTACTACTCTTGCTAGTAGTATGATGGAATATAAAGATATCATGCCAACAGGCTAAACAAAAAATGCCTTGTTCTAAGGGGTTTTTTGAACTGCTCATAACAATGTCGATAACATTGTTGTGACATTGAACGTCTGGCATCTTATTTGATGTTGAACTCGATCAGTTGTGAGGAAATACTTCACTTCTGATCGAGCCTACACCTCTCTTCATTGAAGTAGTACTCTGCAGTACTCCAGAGTAGACAACCTATTGTGCCGTCGAGTTATAGCCGTCAATACGGTACTGGCAAAAGAAAATCAGTTTGTCGAGTTGCGGGCTTTGCAACACGACGACCTACAACGGCTACTAGCTGGGTACGCAAGCATAATACGACCTGCCCAAACCTTTCCTACATCGGCCTTAGTGCGTGATCCTGCCGATAACCGGGTTGGTTGTCGCTAAATCTAACTTTTCATTGCTTCGTAAGCTGCACGAGAACACTCGTAGTAACCCGATACTATACTGCAGCGTCTCACAAGCGCTCGGATAAGGCTCAATGCCATACCATTCGCCAAAGACGAGATTGCTGCATTGACACTGACCTGGCTACACTCATCGGTCATTGGTATCTGTGCGGAGTGGGCATACGCCCTATTACCGGTGGTAAAATCGCGGCGGTCCCCAGTTACGACGCTGCCGAGAGGGCACTCAACGATCCAGACAGTCTTGGCACGGGTAATCCCTAAGGCATGGCAGCTGCGGAATGTGGGAACAATACCGACAATGCAGCGACCATGATTCATGCCTTGTCGTTGGGCATATTCGGCAATGTGGTTGCCGCTCTCATACTCAGTGCACTGACAATCCATGGCTTGCAACCGAAGCCACAGCTGTTTCACTAGAACCGGACGCTGGTGGGTGAATTCGTGTTCGAGATACTGATTGTATCGCTTATGATATTTCTGGTTGGTGGTGTTGCTGCTAAACGTCGGTTTGCCCAGATTCAAAGGTTGCCCGGTGTACTGCAGATCCCTTCCATTCTTATTCTTTTGTGAGTGGGGGTTTTTGTTGTGAACGGCAGGCCCGTGGATTTGTGGGTGATGCTGCTGGCAGGCTTCGTAGGTTATTTGATCGAAAAGGTAAACGTGCCACTGGCTCCCACCATTCTGGGCGTGATACCAGGCTCTATGGCAGAACAAAGTGTACGGCGTGCTCTACTGATCAGTCGCGGTGATGCAACCAAGTTGTTGACAAGTCCGCTGTCTGCTGTACTTACTATGCGTACTGTGACCGCGTCCCTGTGGCCTTTGCTACGTCTGTTGATACGCAAATGTGGTAAAGCTAATCAGGTGCGTTAACAGATTGTTCGATTTACTGGAAATTCCTCAGTGAATTGGATACCGGTACAATCAAGATTATGGCCTGAGAAACACTGGATCTTAGTATTTTCAATAATTGTTCACCTTATTGCACACACAGGCGAAATATTTGAAGCTCTCCAGATCAAATTTAACTCTTGCACTTTCGGCATTTGCGCTTGTAGGTTTATATCTTGGTAACGCTACATGGCTTGTTTCATCAGCACCCGCTGAGCGACTATTACTAGCCCACCGAGGGCTGCACCAAACCTATGATCCTGTTGGTGTGAAGAAGATGGACTGCACAGCGATTATTATCCATCCCCCTACCCATGATTTTCAAGAGAACACTCTGGCATCAATTAAGGCCGCTTTTGAGCTAGGAGCAGACATCGTTGAAATCGATATACACCCAACTACTGATGATGAATTTATTGTGTTTCATGATTGGACGTTAGACTGTCGTACTAACGGAGATGGCATTGTCCGTAAGAAAAATACTGCATACCTAAAGTCTCTTGATATCGGATACGGATATACAGCGGATGGCGGTAAGACTTATCCGTTTCGTGGAAAGTTCGTTGGTGCTATGCCTACCCTGGGCGAAGTACTAAGGGCATTCCCTGAAGAACAGTTACTAATCAATGTGAAAGGCGGTAACGCAGGTGAAGCTACATTGCTTACACGCTACTTGCAGTCACATAAGTACCAGAACCGAAAACGATTATCTGTTTATGGGAGTGGCGACATTATTCCCAAATACGCTGAATTAAACCCTGATATCGTCACCTTACATAGAAAAACAGCCGTTACCTGCCTGATAAAATACCTGCTGCTAGGCTGGAGCGGTTATGTTCCACAAGAATGTCATAATAGTTATGTTCCTGTGCCTAAAAACTATCAATGGCTAATATGGGGGTGGCCGAATCGATTTGAAAATCGTTTGAGAAAAGTTGGAAGCAAGCCGATATTGATGGGAGACTACAAAAAAGGAAATGGAAATGGCAGTATTGATGATATAGATAGCATTTCAGAAAAATTTGGTGGAATTGTATGGACCAATCGGATAGATATCATTGGTCGAAAAAGCATCGATGACTTGCCACAATAATTAGTCTAACAAGTATCAGTGCCTGCCGAGTGTTAAACGGATCATTTGAATCCACTACCGAAGTGTTTACATTGTTGCGCGATCAAAGTGGCGATTGAGGCTATGTAAATTGAACGTAAATCGACCCAGCAATGGCGCTGTAACTTGACCCTGCCACGCCTGCGCTACCTCTCCACCGCATCAGCCTCAAGTTCACTTCATTGCGGCTGATATACAGATTGTTAACGCAATTATTCGGGTGTCTGTCCCACTCAACGAAGTTTCCGTTTGCGGTTTGCTGTACGTATCAAACAAAAACAACAAATGCAGTTTCAGTCGGTTAACCAAGGGATCGTGTTCTTTAGACTCATAAGTATGCTTACCAAGGTTGACAGCAACTGTCCTAGACCGAAAAAATATTTTCGACAAAGCACAAGGTAATCGTAATCTTGAGTGGTTTGCCTTCTTTGTCGGCGTCGTTCGCCGACCTGTATCGATCACTACCGGCAGTAGCTTCTGCTCGAAATATGCAAGTCCTGCCTCTGCAATTTGCCATCGGGACGGCTCTTCAGGAAACACCGCTATGACTAAATCTGCACTTAGAATAGCCTCGCGTATTTTTTTCCTGAACGGCGCGCCCCACGCAATCTGATCACTGAGCCACGCCGAGAGTTCCTCCTCTTCGAGGCGATTGAAAATCAGATCAGCAGTGTTCTTTGTTTCCTCCGACCATGCTATGAAAACCCTCGCTTCTCCAATGTAGTCGATGTTTGCTACAACATCACGGCTCAACCTGACGCTAGAATTTGTTCCAGCCTCGCGCATAGTCAAATCTCACGGTATGCAAAAATAATCAACGCAAACCACCTTGCAAACTCGTTTATCCAGCGTACGCGGATAACCGAATTTTGGTATCAACGATAAACATGACTAAAAATACATGAAATTGGAGAAAACAACGAGAGCGACAACTCACGCAACAACAGATTGAACCGTTGAGTCGCAGTAGATTCAACATCAGCCCTGGCTTATTTATTCAACATTGCATAAAGGAGTCATTGTGGGCATTCGCACCATAGCGGTGAATATAAAACACTGGTAGTAATCGACCCGATACAGTGAGAGTTTTTATAAATTTCTACCCGCCATGAAACCCTTCGTCATCTCGGCGAAGACGGAGATCCATGCATCCTGATCTTACTGGTCGGTCTGGATTTGTAGAAATTTCACCGAGAAACCATCCCAGTCATAAGGGCCGTAGTCGCAGTCTGGTCTCGGTCCAACAGACCACTTGAAAGTATTCACACCGGGAATCAACCCATCAGGTTCCAATGGCATACGAAACGTTTTCCAGTCCCGACTGAAGCAAGCGTCTCGATCATATTGATACGGGTTAACAGACATATTTGGGCGTCCATTGATACTGAGTAATATCTGACCTTGCTTGGGACTGTTGACTTGACCGAACAGTACGGGCTTTTTGCCAATCTGTGGCAGATCGATATTAACTGTCTGCGAATCGCCAATTTGACGGTGTCCATCGCGTTGCAAGTAGACGACATCATCTGCATAATCTGCGCGGTACTTTCCTGTAACCGGGCCGTCAAACAGAATATTGTCCCAATGGAACGTATACGTGTCGTAGTTGTTCTGTTTATAAGGCGTGTATGCATGTGTTTTGAAAACCACAAGACCGCGATCGAACGGCAACCCACCAGGAATGGGAACTGTAAAAGTATCCCATGAGCCTTCATTTGTGCGTATGCCCCAGTAAATACGCTGGTGTCGCAGAATGATACGCATTTTTCTACGAATTCTTCTGTCGGTCAACGCAGGGTCTTCAGGGTGCAGAGCCCCCCAGTATGCCCAGTCATATTGACCAAACTCACGTTCATTGACCAGCCATCCTTCGGGTGCAAGCGCCCCAGTGCCAACCTTGATGCTTCTAACGAGGTGACGAAAATCCAGGACAATACGATCCACTGGGTATGTCTCGTCGATAGCGGAATCGACGGGGCCCGCACCCACTTTTAATTGCGCCCTGGGAACGATCATGATTTCCCACCAATGCCGTTGTGAATGTCCTTCGTTGACATTGACATCAAATCGCAACGTGCCGCCATCGGAAAAATCAAATTCCTGACGAGGCCAGAATGCGCTAACCGAGTAGGGGCCAACCTGACCCATCGAGGACATCATGTGGTGCTTGCATATAAAGAAGCTCTCATCTGGATTTTGTCCGTTAGATATTTGACTTGTATACACCTGGTGTTGACGAGTCGGTACAACCGAAGGGTCTGGGCCTGCGCAGGTCTCATCATGATCTGCGGGGTATGGCGTGTAGTTTTTTGAAAACTGCTCTTTTGGATGGGTACGGTGCGTCACGACATAGTCAAAATTCTCAGGCAGCAGCTTTTGTGAAGGAGACGCCGGGTCTCCCGAGAATCGCTCTTTCAATGCCCAGCGATCTTCACTATTGGCATCCCTGGCTGTCAGGCACAGGAACACAATCAATATTGCTATAAAAAATCGTGATGACCACGGTATTTCAGCTTGGCCAGTGGTTCTGGATTGAATCATAAATCTAACCTGTCATTTCGTACACGAAAACGGTACGGCTACCACTATTGATTAATTAATCGTATTCATCAGGTCGCCATTGGGTCGCTTTTCGGTCAATATCCGGTCGCTATGTTAAATTTAACTATATCGCAATAAAGATGTGGCACTAATATCACTGTCAATTCTCCAGAAAATGTACCTGTTGACTGAACAACAAGCCGATACGGCTGGTTTTAAATTGCTCTGTCTAACCGCTTCCGGCGGCAGCGCCACTGTGTACAAGGCACTACACAAGACAACCGGAACAGTCGTTGCGCTAAAGGTATTGAACCCGGGAGCCGATCCCTTACGAGTTCAACGAGAGGCGCGTGTCGTGACTACGCTGCAACATCCCAATATAGCAGCGTTGGTTGATGTGGGCGAAACAGCATCTATCGCATATCTCGCCACACAATGGATCGAAGGCAAGTCTCTGCGACGGTGGTTGGATCTGAATGTCCAATTTGATCAGTCGCCTTTAGACCTTGATCTGGCATTGTCACTTACCCGGTGTATGGCCAATGCGCTGGATCACGCGCATGCCAATGGCGTTTTCCATGGAGACGTAAATCCTAATAATATTCTGATTTCTCCAAGTCAAGAGGCAATAATCATTGATTTCGGAATTGGGCGCGCACCTTGGGATCAGACAATCACTGCGACAACTGATCTCGCAGGTACACCACGCTATCTGGCCCCTGAGCTGATAACCGGAGACGCACCTTCTGCGGGCAGTGATCAATACGCGTTGGCATTAGTCGTTTACGAGATGCTGACCGGGCAGTGGCCTTACTCTGGTCATCAATCCAACGCCGCAGTTGCATTGCACCACCAGTTGTATACTCAGCCTACACCAATACGCGAGCTTAGGCCCTGCTTGTCTGCATCTATGGATGAAGTGTTTACCAGAGCACTGGCTAAATCGCCAATTCATCGGTTCGCGAATATACAGTGTTTCTATGATGCACTTTTTCAAGCAACATCTTCCGTTTCGACTACTTCCGATAATCACCCATCGATTCTTCGGGTAAACTCCCCAAGGATTGGACCTGCTGTCGTATTAGGTTTATTTATTATCAGTAGCCTATGGTGGACACATGGCCAAAGAACCATCCCACTGTTTGCGTCTGTCAGCACAACCGAAGATCACGATATTCAAGATGTCGACAAAATAGAAACGAATAGCGTTCTCGATTCTCACAGTTGCAATCTTTATAGAAATGCTGAATTTGACAATGAATTGGAGGACAATTTTTACCAAGACGCTCAATACGCTCAACTTGCGATTCGAGTCGAGGATCCGGATATTTCATCATCACCCATTCTGCAAGTTGGTGATATTGATCAGTACGGAAATTATGGGATCATTCTTGACGTTATTGGCGGCCATGCGTATTCGTTCAGCGCAGACCTGATATTCAAAGACTATGTACATAAAGCGGAACTGACTATTTTCTGGCTGGATGAATCCTGGCAGGTTATCGAAGGTAAGGAAGACAAACTGACCATAAACCGATTATTTGATGGCACGTTCCATCTGTCCAACGTTATTGCCCCTGACATAGCCCGTTATGCGGTTCCCACAATATACAAGGATGCATCATCAGGTATCGTATACGCTGACAATATCAATTTTTCAGCCACTGACCAAACTTGCAATGAGTAGTTACAGAGCGTCACATGACAAAGCAATTGTCTAGACATCATCCGTCACTCTACATCAGTGGTGGCACAGCCTGCGGGAATGAGCAATTCTGGCATCTGACACAAACAATGATCATCGGACGACAAGAAGCAGATATCACGATTTCAATACCCTCTTTGTCAAGACGTCATGCAGAGGTGTCGGTCGTGAATGGGATGATGTGTAAAATACAGGATCTAAACAGTAAGAACGGAACAGCTGTCAATGGGGTATACCTCAAACAAGACCCATATCAGCTTACACACGGCGATGTCGTTGTACTAGCAGGCGTCGTAGAGCTGCGCTATCACGATCCCAACGCAACGCCATTGACGCGCAAGCTGGGTAGATTGTCGGGTTTATGGGTCGACCCTGATACCTGCGATATCTGGATAGACGCTGAAAAACTGGCACCACCCTTATCTAAAGCTCAGATGCACCTGCTTAAGATTGTTATTGAAGCTAATGGTCAGTGTGTATCAAAAGATGAAATCGCTTCGCAAATCTGGCCTGAGCAAAAAGCAAACAGCATTTCTAATGATGCGGTTGATTCACTCGTCAAACGTCTGCGCCGAAGACTCTCTGCTATCGAACATGACAATCCGGTACTTGAGCAAATAAGAGGCCGAGGTCTTCGTCTCAAACAAGAACGGTAGTTACTCTATGCCATCAGGACAACTGCAGGGTGACGTGCTTTGTGGTTCTGCCAGGAATTCGTGCCAAGGTTTGATGCTTATTGCATGGCTCAGGTAGTCGCACTTAACAGAGACCAAACCGTAAGTACAGTATGTTATTTAGCAAACGTCAACTTCACCACCGTTGAAATGTGTTTAAGGTTTCATCTGCTGTAAGTAACAATAGTTTGTATCGCAAACTCAACTTCGCGATCAACGCATTGATTGTTCCAACCTCCACACCCTTCCGTGGACGTTTATTGTGTATCTCAACTGCCACTATGTGTTCAGATGTTTCAAGGACAAGCATCGAACAACTGTGTGTTTATGCAAGTAAGAAAGTGCAATCAAGTACCGAAATGGCGCACCACGAATTTCTCGAATGGCTATTGGCCAGCCCGGCGATAGTAAGGTTTAACGGTAACGACAGTGCCCTACCCGTCTCTAAATAGGTATCTATATAGATATCGGCATGTAACGTTCTTCATTTTTTAGTTCTTGCACACATGACGATGCAGGAGTGTCGATACATCAAGCTCACTCAGCGTGTCATAATTTGTTTTCGAGTATGCAGCCGCATAAAGCACAAACGCCGCATCATATTACATGAATCGCGATATTGGCACGTCATTGTAGCGTTGACGTCATCAGACTGGATCTAAAAAGGACAAGTATATGAGACGCCTACCCGTATATCTCCTAGTGGACACCTCTGGCTCCATGAGAGGCGAACCCATAGAAGCTGTCAATAACGGTATTCGCAGCCTTACGGCCACGCTCCGGCAGGATCCACAAGCTCTTGAGAGCGTTTATCTGTCCATCATAACGTTCGATGCGCAAGTGAAGATCGTGTGTGAGTTAACGCCGCTTGAGTCATTCAACGCTCCCCCTATAACCACACCAGACTCAGGACCCACACACCTTGGAGAAGCCCTTGAAGCGTTAGCTAACACCGTAAAGAAGGATGTCCGGAAATCATCCGACACTCAGAAAGGTGACTGGGCGCCGATGCTGTTTACGCTCTCTGATGGCAAAGCGAGTGACAGGCTGGCGTTTGAAGAATCCATTCCATTGATTCGTGCTACCGGATTTGCCAGTATCGTGGGCCTGGCTGCAGGACCAAAAGCCAACCCCGATGACCTGAACAAATTTTGCGATCATGTTGCCGTCATGGAAACCATGGATGGACAGAGCTTCTCCAAATTCTTCCAGTGGGTCTCTGAGGCCATCAACAACGGCAATCGTGGCAGAGACATCAAGAACTCACTTCCGCCTCCACCGGCAGAAATCACAGTCGACTTCTGAATAGAACATCAGCAAAACAGCAGGCCTTGATCGTTCAGCACTCAATCTAGTCTTCAGGTTAAACCAGGAAAACCTCACGATGCGAAAACTACCTGTGTTTCTTGTCATTGATGTATCCGAATCCGTTGCCGGACCGTTGCAGCAATCAATCACCGAAGGTATGAAAGCGATCGTTAGCGGTCTTCGCTCCGACCCTCAAGCACTGGAGTCTGTACAACTCTCCGTAATCGTGTTTGCAAGCAAGGCCAAGGTTCTGGTCAATATGATAGAGCTGATCAATTTCTATCCACCCAGCCTACCGATCGGTGGCGGCACCTCAATCAATGCAGCGCTTGACACATTGATGAGCGAGATTGATACGCATGTCGTCAAAGGCTCAAAAACAAAGAAGAGTGACTGGAAACCCATGGTATTCCTGATCACTGATGGCGTGCCTACTGACAACCGCACAGAGGCTATCGAGAAATGGAAGTCAGAGTATGCCAACAAAGCAACACTTGTCTCCGTATCCATCGGCGGTGGAGCCGACCATGCCTTGCTAAGACAACTCAGTGATAATATTGTTATTCTGGCAAATTCATCGGCAGACACGTTAGTCAATTTCTTTCAGTGGATCAGCCAATCAGTTGCGGTTCACAGCAATGCACTGGCTGACAGAAAACCCGGGACCGGTGTTGACTTATCCAAGAACCTGCCCGAAGGCGCGGTCTCGCTAACGAAGATAGAATCACCATCAGCCGATGTTGATGAACGTTTGGCAGTATTTGTCGCCAAATGCCAGCATAACGAGGCTCCTTACCTGATGAGATTTGAGCGAGTGGGTCCAGCGGGTGACTTGTCCCGCTATGCGCTGCGCCAGACCTTACCTTTAACCCAGGACTACTTTGAACTGTCAGATACATCCTCTTCTCCCAGTAGCACTATTTCAGCATCACGACTACAAGGACGTGCTGGCTGTCCTCATTGCGGAACATCAATCGCCATGGCTGAATGTTCGTGTGGAAAAATGCACTGCATCGATGGTCCTGGATTAGCAACTTGCCCGTGGTGTGGCTCATTACAGAATTTTATACCGGCTGAAGAAGGCTCGATCATAGACTTTTCCCGAGGTGCAGGATGAGTACAACAGACTTCCCGGGCACAGCCATCGCTACGAAAGCGGGCTGGCTTCAAGGGCACTGTGTCAAATCAGGTCGAGTGGGAATAGAGTTCGACAGCACCTTATCATTGCCCAGTGGCTTTATCATCGAGTCCGAAGAAGGACTAGCGGTACTCGACCTTGCACTGGATCGGAATGCACTACGCATTGTTGGCACGCCCAATAAATCAGGTGAATTCGACATACTCCTTCACGGCACACTTGAAAATGATAGTAAGCCCTCGACTGTCGTATTGACACTGAATATCAACCCTGACCCCACAACATTGTGGAAAGATATTCCCAGCGATCAGAATGGCCCATATGCAAGAGCTGACACGTATCACGCAACGTTGCAGGGTAACGACAGACTGACGATCGTTGCTGCCAGCAGAAGAGGCCGTCGTCACGCGCACAAGGGTGACTATAGAGATGATGCTGCCGCCATTCACTATTGCGAAAAAACAGGCTGGCATATAGCCTGCGTTGCTGATGGTGCGGGTAGCGCAACGTTCTCACGTGAAGGCGCGCACATTGCCGTCAACACCATGACCGAGATATTACCTGAAGCGTTGTCGCAGCTGAAACCCAATGCGTTTGGTGAAAAAAACCCCACGCTGTGCAAGTGCATGGTTGACGTGGCTACCGAAGCTGCACGGCGTATAGAAGAACAAGCCATGTGGAAAGAGAAGGCCGTTGTGGAATACTCAACAACCCTGATTGTCGCAGCCATCAAGAAGGTCGGTTCCGAATGGGTATGTGTGTCATTCTCAATCGGTGATGGCGGTTGTGCTATCTGGGACGCCGATAACACCGCACTGATTCCGATGAGCCTTGCCGATAGTGGGGAGTTTGCCGGCGAGACACGTTTTCTTGATAGCAGGATTCTGTCAGATGCCCACACATGCATGGATCGTCTGTTCCTCTGTAGAGTTCCGACATTTACCGGCGTATTCCTGATGACGGACGGGGTCTCCGATCCCTGGTTCGAAACTGAACATGCCATGCAGGATGCAGACAACTGGACTCAGTTCTGGAATAGTCAGCTAGCTCCACTCTTTGTCTGCAACCGGGCCGAATATTCCAGCCGACTGTTGCAATGGCTTGAATTCTTTGTGACAGGGGAGCACGACGATCGCACTTTAGCAGCGTTTATTGCGCCTACCGAAACACCGGGTAATACAACTAATGCAGAGGCAGACCCGGCATGCAATCCATAATCACAGATCGGGGTATAGCCATTCGTGTCGAGGAGGAAGCCTTCGCCTCTGGCACCATGAAAGATGTACACCGTGTTGAAGGTGGGGAGGATGTACTGGCAGTATTCCGTGAGCCACTGAATGAACAAGGCCTGGACAGACTCAAAGCACTGGTTGATGTTTATCGTTCGCGAATCATGGAAGGCCCTGGTGGTGACGAGCTATCGACCCTGTATCGATGGCCGAGAGATACGGCAACATTCAATGGAAAAACCGCTGTACTGGTTCCCTCTTTCGATGCCAGATACCTCTTTGAACATGGCTCTGTCGGTAACGACAAACTTTCCATTCGCGGCAAAGAAAAACAAGGCAAATGGTTCGCCTCGGCATATCACCGAAACGTCTATCTGCACCCAGCCGAACGTGGGCACTGGACCGACTCCCTGTCTATCTGCCGCAGAATCGCTCAAGCAGTGCGTCGCCTGCATGCAGGTGGGCTTGCTCACAGCGATCTAAGTTACCGGAATGTTCTGGTCGATCCCGGTAGCGGGTCTGCCTGCCTCATCGATATCGACGGACTGGTGGTTCCCGGAAAATATGCACCTGATGTCACGGGAACCCCCGACTTCATTGCACCGGAAGTTGTCCGCACCAGGGACCTACCAATCGATGACCCGCAAAGAATTCATCCCAGTATCGAAACCGATAGACATGCTCTGGCCGTATTGGTCTATCTATACCTGACAGGCCGCCACCCACTTCGGGGCAAAAAGATACACGACGCAGAGGATGCCGATATTGATGAGCAAATGGCGATGGGTGCGAATGCCCTGTGGATAGAACACCCGACTGACAGCTCAAACCGTGCGGATACCGAAGACGCACGTCAAGGTGACTTACCATGGATCGATGCCGACCAGCTACCCTGCCAGGATCTGTGTGGACCGATTCTGCAGCGTCTATTTACCAAGGCATTTATCGAAGGACTACACACACCTCATAACCGACCAACGGCGGAGGAATGGGAAAGAGCGCTTGTGCAGACAAAAGACTTACTGATCCCCTGTTCCAACGACGAATGCTATATGGGGCACTTTGTCTTTCTGAACACCACAACCGTCAGTTGTCCCTTGTGCAATACCCGATACACGCACTCAATCCCGGTACTGAACTTCTACACAAAGAGAACCGGCGGCACTTTTCGGCCTGAAGGCCATCAAATGGTGGCCATCGAGAACAAGGAAATCCTGTACTGGCAAACCGACAGGTTTTCGTTTGACAACGAAAGACTGGAAGCAGAAAAACAAGTGTGTGTGGCGAGGATAGAAAGAGACGGTAGCGACTGGTTGCTGGTGAACGTATCAGGTACACAGATGATGGACGCAACAAGCAACGAGACGATTTTCATCGATGAGCGTATTGAACTGTATGAAGGCGTTAAAATTCTTCTTTCAAAAGAAGATGGGTGCCGACTAGCCTATGTTCAGCTGACAAACACCTGAAACAACCAGCATTGCCGGCCGCCAAGGACCGACAAGCTCCACCGCGTGAGACTTGTGTCGAAGGCAGCAGAGCGAAATTGTGAGGGAAGTTGCGCGTGATTACCTGTCTCACGGCAACTTATCATTCACGTTTCATTGCTGCGCAGTCAAAACCATAATTATTCAGCAACCGTTGATAATTGACGAAAAGCGATATCGTTGATGATGTCAAAGCGTTGTACCGTTCGCGCAAATCGGGCTTCGACCCGAAGATCGGTGTAGGTAGCAAACGCCTCGACAACTGCCTCTGGCATGTTGAATTCACCATCGTCGATGACTCGGCAGAAGATCGGAAACCCGGCGAAGGTGCCATCCTCTCTGTACGCGAGAAATGAGATCTGGAAATATCCACCTGGTTTGTTGGGTAAGGCCTCCCATGTAAAAGGCGCACTGACTTCATCATCACTCAAAACCCCGGTAGCTGGAGTCAGTTTTACCGGCACAACGGGCTCAACAAGTGGGTAGGCGGCAACGTTAGGAAACTGATCACCAGGAATAGACAAGGTTGCATCGGGAGGCAGTGCTCCCGGAACGAGGTTATTCACGCTATAACGTCTCGTATCTTCATCATAGGGCAATTCCACCAGAGGTCCGCTTTGAGAGTTGATCGTCACAGTACTGCCCCCGTTCACTCTGGGCGAGGTACTACTGCCACCGGAGCTGCCACCAGTTTCATTCAAATCCCTGATTTCGCACAAATCCAGCTCTGGAACATAAAAATCAATATGTTCATTGATTGTGATCGGAGGATCGTAGCGCAGGAGAGAGACGCCTGCATCTCCGCTGCCAGGGGTCAGACTATCGACGCGGAACAGCTGAATGTTGACATGCCAGACCGAAGACACGTCTTCAGCTGGCGTTCCATTGAGACCCGTGACAACAAGTCCCGGGCGATCATCGCCCTCAGGATCCAAAGAAGCTGACGGTCCGTCGAGGGAAGGTGTCTGCTCTTCCGGATCCATTTCTTCGACTGGCTCATCGACGGGATCCATTTCTTCGACTGGCTCATCGACGGGATCCATTCCTCCGACTGGCTCATCGACGGGATCCATTCCAACATCAGTTGGTTCGCTTGTTGTGGCTGAGTTGCCCCCTGGCAAAACGATAATGGGTTGGTCGTTTCCGCTGTTACAGGCACTGAGAAACAAGGCGGCTATGACTGGTAATACTCCACACTTAAAACGATGCGCGTTCGTGGAGCGGTTTTCTGGCGTCATTACGTTTAATCCATTATTATTTCATGTGTTCGTAATGTAACACTCCGGTCTCGGATATAAATCCTCTCTGCATTGCCCGTCGGAAAGTTGGCACCCGCTTAACAGCACAAAAATCGCCTCGCGTTTCGTTTATAGAGGCTTCTCACTTCCTGGTCTCACTGTCTTTCATCATGTGCGTGATGAAATACCAGGCGAACCACACGCCTATCAAAAATACAAACGCAATAACGAGTGCCGAGTGCCGAGTGCCGACAGGATGCACACGTAATTCGAGAGAAGCTGCTTTCAAAATCCCATGATTCACTCCTGATCGTCTAACGAAAACAAACACCCTATCGCCGCCTGGACGGTTCGATCGTCACGAACATCAGCTTCTCAATGCCATCTCCTGACACCTCCCCGTCTGAGCTGCCTCGCCTTCTTAAAAACACCACACAGACCAACGTGTCCAGTCTGGTTTTGTGAACCGATTAGCACCACAACCCCAAAACGTGAATAAACACTCGTTTCAAGGAACAGACAAGCATGTTTGATAATGCACCAATCATTTGCACTACAATAGTGCGACATTCCCTTCGCGAGCACAAAAACCATGCAATACTAATTGAGCAAAAGAAAACGACCTCATTCTATCCTATTGTTTTTATTGATTATATTTAAAACAAGAAGTTTAAATCCGGCTGCTCCCAGAGGGAGCGTTATTTGCTATTACATGGTGTGAACACTATCCCCAAATCGCCCGATACCAGTTCAGAGTTGCTCCTCGATTCTATGGCTACTGCTGTAATCGCCATAGACGAGGCCATGCGCATTGTTTATCTCAACGGTTCAGCTGAGCAACTTCTGGGGATTAGCGCTCGTCGTGCACTCGATCAGCGGCTCACGCGTGCCCTGACTATCCCGGACACACTTTTTGCCAGACTGCTCGAAGCCTATGAAAACGGGCAGCCTTTCACCGATCGCCAAATCACTGTAGAACCTCATGGTCAGGATCCGCAGATCGTCGATGTCTCTCTCTCACCATTTCCCAGTGGCGAGCACCTCGCCGGACTAATTCTGGAAATCAACACGATAGACAGACCCTTGCGTATCGCGCGAGACGAGGCGATGCTGGCTCAACAGGAGCATGCCCGCTCTTTGCTTCGTGGACTTGCCCATGAAATCAAGAATCCGCTGGGTGGCCTGCGCGGTGCCGCACAGTTATTGGACAGACAGCTTCCAGATCCAGAGCTTAGTGAATACACAACAATAATCATCAGAGAAGCAGATCGCCTGCAGAGTCTGATAGATCGCATGTTGGGGCCAACAACCCGTCCACGACGCGATCGCCTGAACCTGCATGAAGTTCTGGAGCATGTCAGAAAAATTGTTATCGCCGGCGCACCTGATGGCGTACGCGTAAGCTTTGATTATGATCCGAGCATCCCGGAATGTCTGACCGATCGCGACCGGCTGGTGCAGGTCATTCTCAACATCGCAGGCAATGCCCTGCAAGCCATAGGTGACGCAGGGCAGATCATCTTCAAATCCCGTGTCGTCAGCAACTTCACGATTGGTGGCACGCGACACCCACTGGTTGCCAGTGTATCCCTGCACGACAATGGCCCGGGCGTACCTGAGCATCTTATTGACCAGATTTTCTACCCGATGGTTACTGGGACCGACCACGGTACCGGCCTTGGTTTATCAATAGCACAATCCATGATGAACCAGTTAGGTGGGCTTATCGAATGTCGCAGCGAACCGGGCAACACCACTTTTACCGTACTTATACCGATGGAGATAGCATGAGCGACGAATACGTTTGGGTCATTGACGATGACCAGTCGATCCGTTGGGTACTCGAGAAAACGCTAAAGCAGGCAGGTATGCAAGTGAATGCCTTTGAATCTGCAGACGAAGCACTGGAGGCGATGCGAGACAATGCCCTTGCCCCGGATGCTGTTATCAGTGATATCAGAATGCCAGGCTCAGACGGTCTCAGTTTGCTCAACCAGTTCAAACAGTCGCACCCCGAGACACCTGTGCTGATCATGACCGCGTTTTCCGATCTGGATAGTACGGTTTCGGCCTACGAGGGTGGCGCTTTCGAGTACATTCCCAAACCTTTTGACGTGGACACGGTGCTGGAACAGGTCAAGCGAGCATGCAGTGCACAGAAAGATGATCGAGCCGCAGAACGTCGCGCGGCACGCGCCAAAAAGGATTATGACCAGGAAGAACCTGCTGAACTGATTGGTGACGCACCTGCCATGCAGGATGTCTTCAAAGCCATTGGCAGACTTTCCCGCTCCAAGATAACCGTGTTGATCAATGGCGAGAGCGGGACTGGGAAGGAGCTTATTGCGCACGCTCTGCACAGACATAGCCCAAGAGCTGCCAAACCCTTCGTGGCCTTGAATATGGCGGCCATCCCTCACGACCTCATGGAATCTGAATTGTTCGGACATGAAAAAGGGGCGTTTACCGGAGCCCAGAACACACGCATCGGGCGCTTTGAACAGTCCGACGGTGGAACACTTTTTCTGGATGAAATCGGGGATATGCCGGCGACGTTGCAAACACGATTGCTTAGAGTACTGGCTGATGGTCAGTTCTACCGTGTCGGAGGACATGTACCCATCACCGTTGATGTCCGAATCATTGCCGCAACCCATCAAGATCTGGAAGCGCTGGTTGAGGAAAAAAGATTTCGTGAAGATCTTTTCCACAGACTCAACGTTATTCGCATAGAAGCGCCACCGTTGCGCAATCGACGCGAAGACATACCGCGCCTACTCAAACACTTCTTACTTAAGGCTGCGGAAGAGCTGGGGGAAGAGGCCAAGCTGATGACTCCCGAATTTGAAGCGCATGTCTCTTCATTACCCTGGCCAGGCAACGTTCGCCAGCTCCAGAACACCGCCCATTGGCTTACCGTCATGGCAAGTAGTAAGGAACTGACAATAGAGGACATGCCAGAGCCTGTTGCCGAGTCTGCCGGTAAGCGCGAAAACGATTGGGAAAGCGGCTTTCGACAGTGGACTAACAGACAACTACTGGACGGAAAAATCGACTTGCTCGGCAGTGCACAACCTGCGATGGAACGAATTCTCATTCAGTGCGCTCTGAACAAGACTCAGGACAGACGTCAGGAGGCTGCCCGCCTGATAGGCTGGGGACGCAATACATTGACAAGAAAAATCAAGGAACTAGGCATGGATTAATGAGGCTTTCTTTTCGGATCGCCAAAAAGCTTGTCATAGCCTTTACCGTCTTCAATTCTGCGACAGTTCAGGCTACTGAAATCTCTGGTATGGCCCGAATCATTGACGGAGACACCTTGGCCATTGGCACTCAGATAGTCCGACTGCATGGTATTGACGCTCCTGAAAATGCTCAGAACTGTACTCGTAAAAACGGTAAAACTTATAATTGTGGAGCCGCATCCGAGAAGGCACTGCTTAAACTTTTGCAGAAAAAGACAACATGCACAGGTGATTCACTTGATGCCTACGCTCGACTCATCGCAATATGCATATCCAACGATGTTGTAATAAATCGGGAAATGGTACGCACGGGCCATGCCCTGGCGTATCGTAAATATTCAACTGACTATGTAGACGACGAGGATTTCGCCTCATCGACAACTAATGGCATGTGGGAAGGCCGCTTTGAGAAACCCTGGAACTTCAGAGCCAGCAAATGGAAATCTGCCACAGCCGATGCACCGTTATCCGACTGCCCTATAAAAGGCAATATCAATCGCAAGGGCGATCGTATCTATCACACACCCTGGTCACGTTCATACAAACGGACGCGTATTGATACAGACAAGTCAGAACGATGGTTTTGCACAGAAGCCGAGGCACTTGCTGCAGGTTGGCGGGCACCTTATCGCTAGCACCAGTACAAACGTAAGATGCCAGCAGGGTTATGACAATATTTCGCGCATCCGAACACGAAAGATACATAGTAACAAGCGCACCGCTATTTACTCACGCAACACACCCGCACAATTAGCGTTGTCACTCAGCAAGTCCCAATCACCATTGCGTGTACAGGTAGCCACAAATGCTCGATGGACCCGGAAGCGCCCGCTATTAGCCTTTCCGTCATCCAATCTGGCATCCAGTTGAGACATGATATTGACCGGAATCTGGCCACCGGTAAAAATCTCATGTGCAGGATTATCAGCATCGGCCGCCTGAGCACTGTAACTGATCTTGTAGTACCCACTGAACGGATTTTGCGGACAAGTCTGGGGACCACAAACAACATCGGTTGATGAACCAGCCGATGTCCGCGACCCATCGTAGCTACCGCTGATAAAACCCGCCAGGGACAACTGCTGCCAGACGCCTGCTCGTTCAGATGGATCGTCAATTCTGCCATTGCCATCGCCAGCGATGGCTGCGCTATCTATCTGCATGGGAGCCCTGGGAAAATCGCCGGGGATTGATCGGTAACGATCCTGGAATGATAGCCATGCGGTGCGTATGCCATCAATCTCGGTAGACATGGAGCGTACTCTGGCACTGTCAACCAGCGCTTGCCCTTTAAAGACGCCACCTAGGATCAGGCCGACGATAACCAGTACTATGGCAATTTCCACCAGCGTGAATCCGCGCTGAGAACACATGAACGTCTTCCCGGACAAAGGCTGCCCTCGACTCTGCCTGAGGACCATTCCCACATATTTAGTTTCATTGACACACATCCATTGCGCTCCTTTCACAAGTTAATCAACTGTCAATTGTCGGCTCACTCACAGGCAACAATGACGCTCAGGATCTCCGTTCCTGATGCACTACAAGTTTAGCACCGCAGCCATCGTCTTATCACGATGCAATTGCCATGACTGTAACAACAACCAGCTTCTGCTGCAGATGGTTTTTTTAGCCTGCTGTTGACCTAAGATAAGCTATGACGTCATTGGCATTTTCGTCTGGCGGGAAAACCGGATAAAACACCTTGACGATAACTGCATCACGGATCACTAGAGTAATTCGCTTGGTCAGTGTCATTCCCTCTACATCAAGCATTGGCAATCGTAATGCGTGGCTGAGTTTCAGAGATTCATCAGACAATAAACTGAAGGGCAGATTCAGGCGAGTCGCAGCCTCACGTTGATACTCGCTACTCTGGGTTGACAGACCGAACACTGCGCTAACCCCCAGCTGTTCAAGCTCAACAGCATGATCACGAAACGCACAGGATTGTGGTGTACATCCACGGGCACCCGGCAATTCATCCCAACCATCCGGCAAGGCCGTGCCAGGACTCCCGGTCATGGGATAGGCATACAAAACAACCAGCCCTTCGAGTTTAGATAAATCAACCTGTGTTCCATCTGTTGCTGACAAGCTGACTGATGGCATAACCATAGTGGTCAGGTGTTCAGCTTGCCCATCATCTTCGGGGGCAGGAATCGTCGACCAATCGACCTGTGTAAGTGAGTTCATGAATAGCCCTGCTTGAAAATAGTTCTAGAAAGGAGCACTGCGTGGGACGCGTGGAAACGGAATCGCATCGCGAATGTTTTCCATACCTGTTACATAATTAAGGACGCGCTCGAAACCCATACCAAACCCTGCATGAGGTGCGCTGCCATAGCGGCGTAAATCCCGATACCACTCAAGCTCGTCACGCAAACCCTGCTTATCCAGCTTTGCATCCAGCACAGACAATCGCTCTTCGCGCTGACTTCCACCAATGATCTCACCAATACCCGGCGCCAGCACATCCATGGCCGCGACAGTTTTCCCGTCATCGTTTTCGCGCATGTAGAACGCCTTGATTTCCTTGGGGTAGTTTTGCAGGATCACCGGACGTCCGATATGCTCTTCCGCCAGCCAGCGCTCATGCTCGGACTGCAAGTCCAGCCCCCAGCTCACGGGAAACTCGAACTTTTTGTCAGATTTTTCGAGTAGCACAATGGCATCGCTGTAATCCATACGCTCAAAACTTGCGTCCGCAACATGCCGTAACCGGGTCAGGGCTTCTTTGTCGATGCGTTGCGCAAAGAAGGCCATGTCATCTTCGCGTTCGTCGAGTACAGCATTGAACAGATAGCGCAGGAAATCCTCAGCCAGTGTTGCATTGTCGTCAAGATCGGCAAAGGCCATTTCCGGTTCGACCATCCAGAATTCAGCCAGATGTCGGCTGGTGTTAGAGTTCTCTGCACGAAACGTCGGGCCAAAGGTATAAACCTTACTCAGTGCCAACGCATAACTCTCAGCATTCAGCTGACCACTGACAGTAAGAAAGGCTTCGCGGGCAAAGAAGTCCTTGTCAAAATCGACCTTGCCGTCTTTAGTCGTCGGCGGGTTCAAGGCATCAAGGGTACTGACACGAAACAATTCGCCGGCACCTTCGCAATCGCTGGTGGTGATCAGCGGTGTGCTCACCCACTGGAAGCGACGCTCCTTGAAGTAACGATGAATACCACTGGATAACGTGGAGCGCACACGACTAATGGCACCGAACGCATTAGTGCGCGGTCGCAGGTGCGCAACCTGTCGAAGGTACTCGAAGGTGTGGCGCTTCTTGGCAATCGGGTACTGCTCCGGATCATCCACCTCCCCGATGATGACCACCTCGGTAGCCTGCACTTCAACCGTCTGCCCCTTGCCTTCCGAGGCCACCAGCAATCCCGTGACCTGAACAGCGAAGCCAGCCGAAATTCTCAGTACATCATCCTGATAGTTGGACAGCGATTGTTCGACAATGATCTGCAGCGAATCAAAACAACTGCCATCGTAAAGCGCGATGAAGGACAAACCGGCCTTCGAATCGCGCCGGCTTCTTGCCCATCCTTGAACAGTAATGCTCTGCCCGGTGGGCTCGGTTGCCAGAATATCGACAATATCGTTTTTGTTCATGCGATGTTGCTCAGGATGGAATAGACGGGTTCGTGGGTATCAGTGGCTCGCCGCGGCTGGCCAGTTGTACTACCAGTGATTCGAAAGCGTCCCAGACTGACCCGGGAGCCTGGCCCTTTATCTGCCGGTCGATAGTAGAACACGCCGACAGCATCGACAGCCAGCTTCGTGCATCATGACGTGAGATGGCGTTTTTCAAAGGCGTTGCCCGGCTTTGCCACACACCGGCAGATTTCAGCGCGGAGTCGAGTCCCACCCCCTTCTCGTGGGCTTCAGCCGCACGTGCACCGGCACGTACCTCTGTACTCAGTGACCACAGAATAAGTACCTCGGCAACTGCCTCATCACGCAAACCGGCCAATACTCGCAACGATCGACGCGCCTGTCCGTTCAAGGCCGCAAGGGAAAGGTCGCCGATGGAATAACGAGCACTGTCGGCGACCGCATCCATGACATTCTCGTGGGTCAATCTGCCCTGGGGATACAGCAAGGCCAGCCGTTCAACCTCCTGTTGAGCTGCCAGCAGATTACCCTCTACCCGCTCAACGATCAGTGCCAGCGCGTCGTTTTCAGCCTGCAGCCCATGGCCTGCCAGCCGTTGCTTTAGCCAGCCACCCAATTGCGTCACCGGCAAAGGATACAGGGCCATTGTAACCCCGGCTTTGTCGATCGCCTTGAACCAGGCGCTGTTGGTCCCGGAACGATCCAGTTTGCCAGAGCTGATCAGCAGCAGCACATCGTCTGGTGGCGAGCTGCAATACTGCTTGAGTACATCGCCTCCCACCCGCCCAGGCTTACCGGTGGGAAGTCTGAGCTCTATGATGCGCCGCTCAGAGAATAAGGACAGGCTATCCGCCGCCTCCCGAAATGTGGACCAGTCAGATTCATCGATCGGCTGGATAACGGTTCGCTCATCGAAACCATGATCGCGAGCACAGGCGCGCAGCTTATCGCCAGCCTCCATGATCTGTAGAGGTTCGTCGCCAAACAGCAGGTACACAGGCGCAAGCTTGCTTTTCAGGTGAGTGTCCAGTTTGTCCGGATAAAGTTTCATGGCAGCCTTGAAAAATTCAAAATCCGAGCGCCAGACATTGTCTATCCACGCCCCGAACCTTCGTAGCGTGTAGCATACCTAACCTGACACCAACACGGACCTGCAAGCGCATCGATGATTGCCCAAAATCCGCTCTTTTCCACCCCCCCCCACGATGTTCTGTTTGCGCTGGGCAGAGCCATCCTGTTTGAAATGGATCCTGAAAAAGCCCACGATTTTGCGTTGGGTATGCTCGAAAACCGCCCCGTGCAGCGATTGTTGACCAACCGCTATCAAGTTGCTCCATGTAACACAGCCGCTATGGGTCAGCACTTCGAGAACCGCATAGGTTTAGCGGCGGGACTGGATAAAAATGCTGATTACATTGATGGGCTCGGTGCCATGGGCTTCGGCCATATCGAGGTGGGCACAATCACACCTCAACCTCAGGCAGGTAACTCAAAACCCAGAATTTTTCGGCTTATTCAGCATCAGGCGCTGATTAACCGCCTGGGCTTTAACAACAAGGGGGTTGATCATCTGGTCAGACAAGTGCAGAAGCGCAAGTACCAGGGCAGACTCGGGATCAACATCGGTAAGAACGCCACGACCTCTCTGGACGATGCTCAAAATGACTACCTCTATTGTCTGGAGAGGGTGTATCCATTTGCCGATTACATAGCGGTCAACATCTCATCACCCAACACACAGGGCCTGAGAGACCTGCAACACGGTGAGCGCCTGCAAACTTTACTGGAAGCATTAAAAAATGCCCAGAGCAAGCTCTCCACAGAGCACGATCGATATGTGCCAATTGCGCTCAAAATTGCCCCCGATATGACAGATACCGAGCTTGACGAATTCTGCTCACATGTAACGGCTTTCGAGATTGATGCCCTGATAAGCGGCAACACGACCAATACCCGTGAGCCTGTTGCCAGCCATCTGTATGCACGTGAGAGCGGCGGGCTAAGTGGCAAGCCATTGCGCGCATTGGCGGACGACAGACTGGCTGCAGTAAGAGGTCGCATCGGCGGAAAAACGGTATTGTTCGGCGTTGGCGGCGTCAGTTGCGGCAACGATGCCTTGAAAAAACTGGAGACCGGGGCTGATCTTGTTCAGTTGTACTCAGGGCTGATCTATCAGGGACCGGGACTGGTACGTGACTGCATTGAAGCCACGAGAGGGGTCTAGCAGGCATTGTCAGAGATACAGCTTAATAGTGCTGAACTATCACCTGTCTCATACAGGAGGACCGGGATTCACAAGGCAAAGAAAGAGGCAGCATGAGTTCTCATGCCTCATCCCAGCGCATGCGGAGATCCATAGTGCGATACCTATGGATTTCCGCTTACTCTCGAATAACGTGTTGCTATTTTTTTGTGTCGCTTTAGATTTGCACCGTTAGAATATCACCCACCCTTCCGGCGCAGGATCGGCTCGGCTGTTGCTAGCGTCATGTACCAATGAATTACACCACACTAGATTGTGTCGTGAATGAACAACCACACTGAGAGACAACATGGCTTACATTGATGTGTTCAACGGCGACGCCGATGGCCTTTGTGCATTGCACCAGTTACGCTTGGCTGACCCGCAAGATAGCCAGCTGATCACCGGTGTAAAACGCGATATTGCGCTCGTTAAACAAGTCAAAGCTACCGCAAAAGACACGGTAACGGTTCTTGACATTTCATTAGACAAAAACCGTGATGCCCTTATAGACGTACTCGGCACCGGTGCATCCGTAACCTATATAGACCATCATTTTGCAGGGGACCTACCGGCAAGCGCGAACCTGACAACCCATATTGATACCGCAGCAGAAACCTGCACCGGGCTAATCGTTAATCAAGTGCTCAAGGGTACTCACTTGCCGTGGGCGGTAGTTGCAGCTTTCGGTGACAACCTTCTGGATACCGCGCGCATTGCTGCAGCCAGCCTGAACCTGACCGACACGCAGCTTAATCAGTTACAGACTCTTGGCACCTTACTCAATTACAATGGCTACGGGTCGAGCTTGTCAGATTTGTATTTCGAACCAGCTAACCTCTATCGCCGTCTCCAGCCACACAGCAGCCCTTTCACATTCATCGAAGACGATGATGCCTATGCGGAACTCAGTGACGGTTACGACAGCGATCACGAACGGGCAACATCAATCGACGCTCACCAGCAAACAGATGACATTGCCATTTATCTTTTTCCCAACGACCCCTTCGCCAGAAGAATCAGCGGCGTCTATGCCAATGAACTTGCACAGGAAAATCCTGACCGAGCGCACGCCTTGCTCAGTGAGTTAGACGATGGAAGCTATCTGGTGAGTGTACGCGCGCCCATCAACAACCGCACAGGTTGTGACGATCTCTGTCGTCAATTCGAGACAGGTGGCGGTCGCAAAGCGGCTGCTGGTATTAATAGATTACCCGCCGGCGATCTGGAACGTTTTGCATCGGCAATGGCGCTGCAGTTCGCGTAAGCCGCAGCGCAGCCTTTTCTCACTACAACCCCATCAGACCTCTAACATGCGCGGTGGCGCAGCGACTGAGAGCTGGCAATGCATAGCCGCCTTCGAGCATGGATACAATACGTCCGTCGGCATGGCGTTGTGCGATATCCACAATCTGTTTGGTAATCCACACATAATCATCATCAACCAACGAAATGCTAGCCAGTGGGTCTTCAGTATGTGCATCGAACCCGGCACTGACGAAAATCATTTGAGGCTTGAACTGCTCCAGCGCAGGCAACCAGCTTTGCGTAATAGCATGCCGGAAATCAGCACTGCCAGTACCCGAGCGTAACGGCACATTGACTCTTTGGTCGGTGACGTTGTCCCGATAGTTACCAGGGTAGAAGGGATGCTGAAACGATGAACAAAACAGAATAGTGGGATCACCATCAACGATGTCTTCGGTGCCATTGCCATGATGAACATCGAAGTCCAGTATGGCGACTCGCTCCAGACCATGGGCCTTGACGGCATGACGTGCAGCGATCGCAATATTTCCGAAAAAACAGAATCCCATTGCCTGAGCACGCTCGGCATGATGCCCTGGTGGGCGCGTCAGACAGAATGCATTCTTCACCTCGCCTCCGCAGACCATGTCAACCGCCATTACGCCCGCGCCTGCGGCTCGCAGGCTGGCATCCAGTGAATGCGTGTTCATGGCCGTGTCGGCATCGAGCTGTACCGTGCCACGGCTTGGGGCCATGTCGTGAATGTGGGAGACATAGGCCTCGGGATGAGCCAGCATCAGTTGCTCACGGGTAGCCAGCGGTGCATCTCGATGTTGCAGGTAGTCATAGATATCCTGCTTCTTCAACTGGTCATTGATTGCATCAATACGCTGCGGACATTCAGGATGTCCCACGCTGATCTCATGCCCAACGCAGTCGTGATGGGAAATCAGGACAGTACTCATCTATTGCTCCGCTTAGCTTATGCTTTTCTTGGAAATATACCAGTTGTAAGCGAAAAGCTCACTGATCATGATCTGATCACCAGAGGTAGAGGTAGCGCCGTGTCAGTAAAGTCTTTAAGAACACGCAACTGCATTCTCCACACTCAATTCACAGGAACAAGGTATTCACGCGCGCAAAATGACCAATACCTTGCTGTAGTATCCAGTCATGTCCACCTTACTGATCGAAAAACTGCTGGACCCCTCATCGCTTGTCGTGATAGGGGCCAGCGCCCGAGAAGCATCGCCTGGGTTCAAACTGACAAGGAATCTTCTGCAGGGGGGGTATGAAGGGAAGCTGTTTCTGGTAAACCCCAGGTACGAATCCGTTCTCGACCAGCCTTGCTACAAATCGGTCAAGCTGTTACCCGACGTGCCGGACCTTGCCATCATCAATGTCCCGTCACGCATATTGCGCCGTACGCTGGTGCAATGTTCGAGGAAAGGGATTAATGTTGCTGTGGTTATGTCCGGCACCAGCAAATCGCAGGCGCTACACCGCTACGCTCAGCGTCTTGGCATGCGTTTGATGGGCCCTTATTGCGCAGGTCTTATAAGACCGCATATAGGCCTTAACGCAACGTACAGTGCCAATCGCATAATCAAAGGTAATCTGGCCATCATAAGCCAGAGCGCATCTCTGGGCGCTGCCATGGTGGACTGGGCCGAATCCAGCAATGTGGGTTTTTCAGCTATGTTATCCACGGGCCAGGACACCGACATTACCCTGTCAGATCTTCTGGATCTACTGGCAGAGGACTGGCACACCAAAGCGGTCATCGTCTATCTGGAACATATTCATGCCTCACGAGCGTTCCTGAGCGCTCTTAGCGCTACAGCCCGCATTAAGCCTGTGGTTCTAATGAGATCCACCAGTGAAGGCGTGCAGTACTGCGATGCGCTTACCCGCACCGGACAAGTCTACAATTCGGACACCATTTTTCAGGCCGCACTCAATCGTGCAGGCGTGGTCCGCATAAAGAGTTTTTCCAATCTGTATGCGGCTGCCAGAATCCTGTCCACGGGCATTCGCGTCAAGGGTAACCGTCTGGGTGTTATCAGCAATGCCAATGCGCCTGCCATGATGGCATTGGAACGGATGACGGGTAAGGAGTTCGAAGCGCCACACATCGGTATCGAGGTTCTTCACAAACTTCAAAAAGACGACAACATCAATATAGTCGGCAACAATCCCCTGATACTGCGTGATCGATTGAACCTTGCCGCGCACTACAAGCTCTGTATTCAGACGCTTCAGGCGCTACCCCACATCGACGCCATTCTCGTTATTTTTGTTCCGGATGCCCACAACGATGCAACGCTTATCGCCCAAGCCGTTGCACAATGCCTACCGTTGAAGAAACCATTGCTTTGCTGCTGGATGGGTGATGCAAGTGTCGGACTGGCGCGTGAGACACTGTCGAAAGCTGGTATACCGAGCTTCAGAACACCCGAAGCGGCAACAGATGGCTTTGATTTTCTGCATCGGTACTTTGTCAGCCAACAGCAGCTGCTGCAACTTCCCAATCCAGCATCTCGTAGCACACCAGCAGATGCTACCTCCGCTAAAGCCATGGTGAGCGCGCAGCTCAGTGAAGGTCATCGCGTACTTGGCCCTGTCCGCACGCGCAAACTCATGGAACTGTTCGATATCCCGGTGTTGCCAGGCCAGCGAGCAACCTCGCTAGACGATGCGATCCGTATGGCCAGTGGCATGGGTTATCCGGTAGCCATGAAGCTTGTCTCGCCAAACATCAGTTACAAGGCATCTGTCGTCAGCACGCAACTCAATATCAGTTCAGCAGATCAAGTGAAGAATGCATGGCAACTTATCGACACACGACTGCAAGAGCTGCGAGCTGATGCTGAGTTTACCGGCGTACTCATAGAACCCATGTACGCACCTTCAAACCCGCGGTTCATGGCCATATCGATCTCACGTGATCCGACCTTCGGGCCCGTGATATCGCTAGGCGTTGGCGGGGAGCTCACTGCACTCATGCACAAGCGTCGTGTTCAGCTACCACCATTGAACCGCTTTCTGATCGATGACCTACTCAGCAATACGGAGTTTGCGCTGTATCTTGGTGCGTTTCGGCATACCGCAGCTGTAGACATCAAGCCTCTGGGCAATATACTACGCAGGCTTTCCGAGATTGCCTGCGAGTTACCGGAAGTTTTCTCGCTGGACATCAACCCGCTGGTGCTCAGCGAGGACGGTGCCATGGCCATGGATGTTCAGATTGTTCTCGAACAACCACGAGTGTCCGATAGACGCTACAACCATCTCGCTATCCATCCTTATCCCTGGGAGTGGGTGCGTGATGTGGTGCTCAAAGATGACGCTCTGGCGCAGCTACGCCCCATACGTCCCGAAGATGCAGTTCCGCTACAGGATATGGTCAGGCAAATGTCTCCCCAGTCACGCTATTTTCGATTCATGCACGCCATCAACGAGCTTTCCCCGCAAATGGTTGCACAGTTTACAAAGCTGGACTACGAGCGCCAGATGGCCTTTGTTGCCACCGAGGACTCCATTGACGGTGTCCGGAAGCCAGGACAGTCACAGATTGTCATTGGCGCCTGTCGGTATACCGTCAGGAACAATCGGCAATCGGGTGAGTTTGCCGTATCTGTCAGTGACGAACACAACGGTCGGGGTCTGGCAACACAATTGATGCAGCTGCTTATCGAGCATGCAACATCCCAAGGGCTAAAATCAATTCATGGTGATGTGCTTCGTACCAACAAGCCTATGCAGGCATTGATGAATTCGATGGGCTTCACGCCTACGCCCAGCAAGGATGACAATGAAGT
Organism: Granulosicoccus sp.; assembly: GCA_045106195.1. Lineage (GTDB taxonomy): Bacteria > Pseudomonadota > Gammaproteobacteria > Granulosicoccales > Granulosicoccaceae > Granulosicoccus. The sequence continues at coordinate 10,618 of JBGCEH010000077.1, read as the reverse complement.
CATTGTCTATTCCCTTGACCTAAATACAATCCAATAGCAACTCTTTAAACTGGATAATTCATGAGACCGGCACTGGAAAGCGTAACACTCGATATCAATGGCATCACCATTGCCGGCATCCGCCAACGCGATCCCGACACCACCGACCAACCTCGCATGCTGTGTGTACATGGCTGGCTGGACAATGCCAACAGTTTTGTACCGATAATGCCCTACCTGCCTGCATTCGATCTGGTTGCCATTGATCTTCCTGGCAACGGATACAGCGATGAGCTGCCCGGTGGATATCAATTCCATGAGCTGAGTTATCTGCTTTACAGAATCATCAAAGCTCTGCAATGGTCTGACTGTCATTTGATGGGACATTCTCTGGGCGGAGGTCTGGTGCCTTTACTGGCAGTCGCGCACCCACCTGCCGTCCGGAGTCTTACACTGATCGAGGCCAGCGGTGCGCTTAGCGAACCCGCCAGCGAACTACCCAAGCGCATGGTCAAGGCATTCAATGACCGGTTTAATGCAGAGCGTTTTGAGTCAAGACATTTCCCTGACAAGCAATCAGCAGTAGACTCGCGACTTCGAGCGGCCAAGATGCTTCCCGCGTCCGCCAAGCTCATTATAGATAGACAGGTAATACCAACAGATGGCGGTTACGCTTGGCGATTCGACAAGCGCTGGCGGTACGCATCGCCTCAATATCAAACCGAAGAACAAGTTCAGGCACTACTGAAAGCGATACCTTGCCCGACGCTTTCAGTATTGGCCGATGATGGGTATCTCGTCGGCCGTGATAATACAGCCGAACGCATGGGCTGTATTGACCAATTGGAAACCATTACCTTGCCTGGGCATCATCATGTGCACATGGATACGCCAGAGCCGGTGGCGGCTGCTATAAATCGCTTCCTGGAAACAACCCCTGCAATGGGAGGTTAGCGTTTATTGTTCAATAACGAATCGTCCATCATTCCCGCAATGCAGGAATGACGGACAAACTACGCGGGATTGACGACGAACCTTGATCAACTAAAATCAGGCACGCTGCCTGATTTATTCGATTCAGTAGTCATCAAACTCCGTCAACTGATTGTCCAGATCAGGAAAAATGATCTCTACACGTCGATTCTTCTGTCGTCCAGAGTAACTTTCGTTACTGGCGACCGGTAGCGTTTCACCGAATCCCTTTGTTGACATACGCCCGGTATCAACCCCTGCATCAACCAGTGCATCGCGCACGGCAAACGCTCGATCACGGGACAGATCCAGATTGTAGTCCGCTTCACCCATACTGTCAGTGTGCCCTTCGATGACCGCAAGGCGTTCTGGGTAACTACGCATGAACGCTGCAATTTTTGCAATGTTTCGCGCAGCGCCAGGTGCCAGGGTTGCCTTATCGACATCAAAGAGCACATCGCCAAGGGTCAGCACCATACCGCGTTCAGTCTGCTCTGCTTGCAAGGCCGCCATTTGCCGCTTCAGATCCATAGCCTCCTGCCGTGCTTTTCGAAGCTCAGCTTCACGCTGCTGCAATGCCAGATCCTGACGCTCCATGACCATCTCATCGATCTCACGATCTGTCTCTTCACGCTCAGAAATCAGTCTGGCAGTTTTTACACGTTGCCTGGCAAGGTAGGAATAGTGTTCAACACGCCACTGATCATCCTTGTTCTTCCAGCGAACATCGGCTGTCTCCAGTGCATCACGCGCCCTGTCGAGCACCTCAGGTGCGTGCTTAACGACGGTGACGTTCTTGGCAGCATCAGCATATTCAGCGCGAGCATACTCAAGTAATTCAACCTCTTTTGGCGCACTACTGCAGGCACTAAGTCCCAGACAAAGAATTCCGACGGCCACCCAAGGGCCTCGATTGACATCATTCATGTTAAAGCTCCAGTCCATTTGACTATTTAGAGTTGCTCGTTGGCATCGCTTCACTACGTAGCAGTTCAATGTTGTCCTGAGCGCGTTTGAGCTCGCGCCTGGATTTTTCTGCATCAGCTGCCGCTCTGGCCAGTTCTGCATCGGTACGCGCCTCAACGGTCAGGTACTTGGCCTTCATGAAGCTTTTCTCAGCGATTGCCTTGTCGGCGGCGGCTTTTTTTTCACGAGCGAGGCGCAGCTGTATCGGTGCAAGATCTCGAGCACCGGATCGCTCCGCATCTTCAAGTGCAGAATTTGCCAACGCAAGTTCTGAGGTAGGACGTGGCACCTTGCTACCACAAGCAGTCAGCGCAATGGCCAGACTGGCAGCAACGACGCACTGTTGAAATTGTTTTTTCATGGGAATCTCTCAACGGATAGCTTGAGAGAAATAACGGCAAATACTGCGCTTTGGTGAGCCTGACAACCTTACCAAATCGCCAGCATTCCAAGGCCTAGAGCTTGTTCACACTCTCTGGCGCAATTGCGTGGACTGGTACCTGTAAACCCGGGAATAATTTCTCAATCAAGACCAGGTATTAAACGCTCAAGGCAGCGCAAAGGTCTTGGGAATCGATGACGCCATTGACCAGTCCGCGTTCATCAGCAACCAATGTACAAAGTGAAGACGTAGATGAACGGTGCAGCAATGCCTTGATTGGCGTGTTCTCCCGGACGCACACCACAACATCAGAATGGTCACCGGAATCAGCAACCAAATCGATTTGTCTGACCTCATGTTGCTTGCCGTTCAGCAAGCATCGAACGGGACGGCCGGCTTGCATGATGACGCAAAGCCCTGATGCGCTATGCACAAGATTATTATTATCATCCATGACGACAGGCTTCATCAAATTACGCGCATGAAGTACTGACAAGGGATTTATATTGGCGACGAAGCGTCGCACGTAGTCGTTGGCCGGCTTGAACACAATATCATCGACCGTACCGGTTTGCACAATGCGCCCGCCTTCCATAATGCTGATGCGGTTCCCAAGCTTCAGCGCTTCATCAAGATCATGGCTGACAAAGAGAATCGTTTTTTTCAGACGATCCTGCAATGCCAGCAACTCATCCTGAAGGTGCTCGCGAATGAGTGGATCAAGCGCCGAGAAAGGCTCATCCATCAACAGGATATCGGCATCGGTCGCAAACGCGCGTGCCAGACCCACGCGTTGCTGCATGCCGCCTGAGAGCGTGTGAATGGCCTTGTCTGCCCACGCATCCAGCCCCACCAGCGTAAGCTGTTGCTGAACACGCTCTTCAATCAGAGTTTTGGACTCTCCCCGGACAGACAAGCCAAAGCCGATGTTTTCTCGCACGGTAGCCCAGGGCAGCAAACCGAATTGCTGAAACACCATCGCCAGGTTGCTGCGACGCAGCTGTCTCAATGCGCGCCCTTGACAAGCTGCTACATTGACAGCGCCTTGTGCGGTCTGAACATTCAGAACACCACGCGTCACGGTGTTGAGTCCGTTGACGCAGCGAAGCAATGATGACTTGCCAGAACCGGAAAGCCCCATCAGGACAGAGATAGACCCCTTGGGAACCTCCAGTGAGGCATCCGCTACGCCTAGTACCATGCCTGTTTTTGTAAGGATCTCGTCACGATCACTGCCTTGATCAAGTAGCCGCAAGGCTTCCTTACGGCCTGACCTGGGACCAAACAGAACATCGATGTGCTGCATGCTGACTGCACTGACTTGATCGTTCACGTGTTAGTGCCTAGGGTACAAAGCAACAAGCGATCTATCGTTATCGGGGTGTTCACGTTGCCTGCCTTTGTCGGCAAAGACGATCAAGCAGAATGGCGACAATTACAATGGCCAGTCCGGCTTCAAAACCCTTTTCTATATTCACGGTATTGAGCGCTCGCACCACAGGCTTGCCCAAACCATCGGCACCGACCAGCGCTGCGATGACCACCATGGACAGCGACAGCATGATGCACTGGGTAAGGCCCGCAAGAATTGTCGGCATCGCGTGCGGCAACTCGATGCGCCAGAGACGTTGCAGCTTGGTGCAACCGAAAGATTCACCCGCCTCCATCAGACTACGCGGCACCTCTGAAATTCCCAGGCTTGTCAAACGTACCGGCGCTGCGAGCGCAAATACCACCGTCGATATCAGGCCGGGGACCACGCCCAAACCAAATAGGATAAGTGTCGGAATCAGATAGACGAACGTGGGTATCGTCTGCATGAGATCCAGTACAGGACGCAAGGCTGCGTTGAGTTTTGGATGATGGGCAGCGTAAATCCCTAGCGGCACTCCAATCAGCATACAGATCAAGGTGGCATACAACACCAGCACGAGGGTCTGAATGGTCTCTTCCCAGAGCCCAAGGTTTATTATCAGCAACAACGACAATGTCGTGAATACAGTTAACCCGGGGCGCTTATGCAGTACCCAGGCCACCACCGTCAGGCCAGCAATGGTGAGGAGTGCCGGGATAGCCATTAACAGATCGGTCGATCCGTCGATCAGCCACCCCAGTGAATCAGAAATGGCATCGAAGATCCCGGAGGCATGTTCGTTGAGAAAATCAACAAATTGCGCAATCACCTCGCCGATCGGGATCTTCTTGTCTGTTAACCATTCCATGCCAGATCAGATTTACATCCCTATCGATGATTTCACGGCATCCAGTGCGGGCTCACCGCTAACCGTTGTGACACCTTCCAGCCAGGGACCGAGGGTATCGGGGTTGGCCGCCAGCCACTGGGCCGCCGCATCCATTGGCTCCACACCATCATCCAGGATTGCGGACATCACTTCATTTTCCATGGCCAGCGAGAATTCGAGGTTACTCAACAGTTTTCCGACATTCGGGCATTCGCTAGTGTAGCCAGCACGCACATTGGTGGCAACGGTTGCGCCACCGAGGTTCGGGCCGAAGTAGTCATCACCACCCTCCAGATAGGTAAGATCAAAGTTTGCGTTCATCGGATGGGGCTCCCAGCCGAGAAAGACGACCGGCTTGTCGCGCTTGCTGGCTCGCGCCACCTGCGCCAACATGCCAGGCTCACTGGACTCAACCACTTTAAAATCCTCAAGTCCAAACGCATTGCTATCGATCATGTCCTGAATCAGGCGATTTCCGTCGTTTCCGGCCTCGATACCGTAGATGCTCTCGTCCAATGCGTCAGCGTGCTCGGCAATCGCGGCGAAGCTGGTGATGCCCATTTCGGCTGCAACGCTGTTGACGGCCAAGGTGTACTTGGCACCGACAAGGTTGGTACGAACGGTCTCAACGCTGCCCTCTTCACGAAAAGGCGCAATGTCGGCTTCCATGGTGGGCATCCAGTTACCAAGGAACACATCAATATCGCCGTTTTTTAATGAGGTGTACGTGACCGGCACACTAAGCACCTCGGCAGTTGCCTCGTAACCCATGGCATTGAGTACCGTTGAGGTCAATGCGGTTGTCGCGGTGATATCAGTCCAACCAACGTCCGAAAAACGTACCGTATTACAACTTGCAGGATCTGCCGCCAAAGCCGATCCTGCTGCGAAGCTTGCATAGACAACCGACACTGATATGAGTCGATTTACGCCCGTCATGACATTTTTCATCAATAAGTCCTCCAAAAGATTCACCACGAGGATAAACCATACGTCAGTAGCGGGTACAATCTTCCGGTGAATAATCAGCCTCGTGTATTAAATTTCGACGACGTCATCGACCTTTGCGGTTCGGTTGCCACCTCCCGTGGACAAGTCTACAAAACCAGCGGAGCGGTCTCTGAGCTCGACTGGATACCGGACGGCAATGTCCTGTATGCCGTCATTCAGGACACCGAGGCTGAACCCTTCCACGCTCGCATCACCATTGCCCCCCATCGATTCGACGGTGAGTGCTCATGCCCGGCGCGCTACAACTGCAAGCACGTGGCCGCCTCACTATTGAGCTGGATAGAGCGCCAGACCGCCACTCCGACGCCAGATGATCAGGCGCTGCGCAAGGTTAATCGCTGGCTGCAGAAGATGGTAGAACACGGCCGCAAGGCTGCGCCTGCCCACGAGCACCACGAGCTCGGTGAGCCACTGATGTTCTATCAGCTGGACAGCGCGCCGCTGACGCAGAGCCAGAATGGCATTACCCTGCAGATACTTCAAAGTCGCCTGTTAAAGCGTGGTGGCTACGGCAAGGAGACCCCCTACCGCTACAACGGGCACTATTACCACCCCGATTGGGTGCTGCAGTCAGACCGCGCCATTTTGGAACTGGCCGTCGGCAAGCAAAATGAGCTTGCCTATCGGGAACTCACTATAGAGGGTGATATCGGGCACCTTCTGATGAACAAACTCCTCGATTGCGGTCGTTGCTATTGGGGATCGGATCGCGAAAAGGCGCTGACCCGCAGTGATGCCCTGTCTCTGCAATTCGACTGGAACAAGAATGACAAGGATGACTACATCCTGAGCACAACGCTACCGGGTGTGGACAACTGGCAGCTAATTCCCAGCGACCCTCCCTGGTATATCGATGCAGATGCGCTTTGCGCAGGACAGCTCGAGAACACGCCATCTGTTGCCCTGTTGGCACAGTTTATAGAAGCGCCACCGCTGCCCGTTGCGCATGCTCAGGCGGTAAGCAATTACCTGGCCTCACGCCTGCCGGATACTTCCCTACCCTTGCCATCGGCGCCCAATTTCGTGCGAATCGACGAAACGCCAAAGCCCGTGCTGGTACTGCAGTCACGCGAAGAGAGTCCCGATATCCGCGACTTCTTTGCCTCTATCAAATTCCGCTACGCAGACTATGTCCTGCCGTTTGATGGCATGGAGGCAGATGCCACGCTGGAAGGCAAGACTGCCGACGGCAGCCCACTGGTACTCAAGCGGGATCTGCAGGCAGAGATCCGTTATTCGGTTGAATTCGGCAAACACTTTCCCGGCTTCGAGCAGGCCCAGAGTGGTGATGACAATTTCTACTCCAAAGCCGACAGGCAGCCAGGTACCAAAGATGTACAGCGCATGGCCCGTGAATGGCGTGAGTTACTCAATGCACGCGACGAAATGCAAAGCCGGGGCTGGACTGTACAGGTGCGCGAGCCGTTCGATCTGAGTTTCCAGTCAGTGACACATATTGAGGCCACGGTTAGCGAAACCACATCGAACTGGTTTGACATGGCGCTCAAACTCCAGCACGGCGAACAGCAGTTCGATCTTCTGCCACTGGTCATTGACTGGTTGCAGGGTGATTCGCGTGACAGCTCAATCCTTCTGCAGGCCGACGATGGCCAATGGCTGGAAGTGGCCCCCGAGTTGTTCAAGCCGGTTGCCGATACCTTGATGGAACTCTACGACGATCCATCTGGCGCAGAAAAGTTGCGTGTACCAAGACAGCGCGCGGCCACATTGGAGTCGCTTGAGGATCACTGGCAGAAGCAAGGCATTGATGTGGCATGGCACGATGCCGGTAACGTGTTCGATCTGGCTGAACGCTTACGAAACTTTGAAGGCATTGAACGCGGCAAGCCACCCGCTAACGTCAACGCCAACCTGCGCCCCTATCAGCTTGACGGGATGGCATGGCTCGGTTTTCTGGCCGAGTACGGATTTAACGGAATTCTTGCTGATGATATGGGTCTGGGTAAAACCTTGCAGACGCTGGGGCACCTGCAGCAGGAGCGTGATAGTGGCAGGTTATCCAAACCAACGCTGATCGTTGCGCCAACCAGCCTTCTTGGCAACTGGAAACGTGAAGCTGCCCGATTCACCCCAGATCTCAGCACGCATATCTGGCATGGGACACAGAGAAAGCTCGGTGATCTCACTGCACAACGTATCGATATTGTTATCACCAGCTACGCTTTGGTAACACGCGATATCGCGCTACTGGCTGATCACCAGTTTGGCTGCGTGGTGCTGGATGAGGCGCAGGCGATTAAAAACCCGACGGCGAAAGTGACTCAAGCACTCAAGACCCTGGACGTGGACAGGCGCATCTGTTTGACAGGTACGCCACTGGAAAATCATCTGGGCGAGCTATGGTCCCAGTTCGATTTTCTGATGCCCGGGTTTCTCGGTACGCGCAAGCATTTCAACCGCTACTTCCGGACGCCCATAGAGAACCATGGCAGCACCGACCGTCAACAGCGACTTTCCGCTTTGATTCGACCCTTTCTTCTCAGGCGACGCAAAGAACAGGTGGCCACAGAATTACCTCCGAAGACCGAGATTGTCCGCGAGGTCTCTCTCGAGCCAGAACAGGCACGCTTGTACGAAAGCATACGGGTGAGCATGGAGCAACGAGTTCGCGCATTACTTGCCGAACGCGGCCTTGCTCGCAGCCATATCGAAATGCTCGACGCCCTGCTCAAACTACGCCAGACCTGTTGTCATCCGGCACTGGTCAAACTCGATAGTGCTCGCGGCATTGTTGATTCAGCCAAAACCGATCTACTCATGTCCATGCTTGACGAATTGATCAGTGAAGGCAAGAAGATCTTGCTGTTCTCGCAATTTACCGAAATGCTTGGCCTCATCGAAGTAGAACTCAACAAACGTGAAATCCGTTACGCCAAGCTAACGGGCAGAACACGCAAACGCGATGATGTCATTGACTCATTTCAGCATGGCGACATCCCGTTGTTTCTCATCAGCTTGAAGGCGGGGGGCACCGGTCTCAACCTTACCGCAGCAGATACCGTCATTCACTACGACCCATGGTGGAACCCTGCGGTAGAAAACCAGGCTAGTGATCGTGCTCATCGTATCGGCCAGAACAAGCCTGTGTTCATTTACAAGCTGGTAGCCAGCAATACGGTTGAAGAGAAAATCATGGCCATGCAGACTCAGAAACAGCTACTCGCCGATCAGACGATCAATCAAAGCGAAGGGGCCGCCATGCAAAGCCTGACAGCCGATGACATCATGGATTTGTTTGCGGCGAGTGATCCTACAGATGCAGAGCAACGCGTCCTGTACTAGGCCTTACTATATCTGAACGCTAGTCATATCCGTAAGGGACAAAGAATTCATACCACGAATTGTCATCGCCGCGCAGGCGGGAATCCATAGCGCGACATAACGAGATTCCCCCGTACGCGAGGATGGCATGTGGCAGTACGTCGGCTCAATTTATAGCCACGCTGCTATATGCCAATCCGCAAAAATTTGGCACACCGCCACAGCTGAAAAGCATGAAAATGGGTTAAGGTTTACATCAAACGACGCAAGCCCTGACTGGAATATTCATGAACGAGATCCTGGCATCAGCCGGAAATAATCTGCTATCGCCGATTATCCTGTCCTTTGTACTTGGCTTCTTTGCCGCCATTGTTCGCTCCGACCTGACCATTCCAGAGGCCATGGCGAAAGGCCTGTCCCTGTATCTGTTGTTTGCCATCGGCTTCAAGGGTGGTGTCAGCGTATCGACCAATGAGTTCGATTTCGGGGTACTCATGGCCCTGATTGTCGGCACCTTGCTATCACTGCTACTCCCATTACTCGCCTTTGCACTGCTGAAAGTGCTGACGCGTCTGGATAATCTCAATGCAGCCGCTGTCGCCGGACACTACGGTTCCATTTCCATCGTCACCTTCGTTGCAGCCACTTCTGCGCTAGAGCTATACGGCATTGACGCTGAAGGCTACATGGTGGCTGTCGCTGCCGCAATGGAGGCGCCGGCTATCGTGACCGCATTGTGGCTGGCATCTCGCGAAGACGGCAGCTCGCGAATGAATGCCGGGATGATGCGAGAGATTCTACTTAACGGTTCCATCGTTCTTCTTATTGGCGCTTTTATTATCGGCCTGTTAACCGGAGCAGATGGGATGAAAGATGTCGAGAGTTTTATCGTCGCGCCGTTCAAGGGCGTTCTGTGCCTCTTCCTTCTGGATATCGGTCTTGTCGCAGGCCGTAGTCTGTTACAAAGCCATAAACTCATTACACGAGGACTGGTTGCATTCGGCGTGCTGATGCCGCTAATTGGCTCAATGATCGGTCTGGCCCTGGCATTGCTCCTGAATCTGTCCGAAGGCGGTGCAGTCTTGCTGATGGTTCTCTCGGCATCCGCCTCCTACATTGCGGTGCCCGCGGCTATGCGGGTAGCGCTACCAGAAGCAAACGCTGGTATCTATCTGACGTTATCACTGGGCATTACTTTTCCGTTTAACCTGACGCTTGGCATACCCTTGTATCTTGCTGCCAGTAGCGCTCTTTATTCCTGAGGCGATCACTATGAATGTATACAAAGCCAAGCGCGTGGAAATCATTATCGAAGCGCCCATGAAATCCCGCCTGACCAAGGCACTGGATGCTGGTGGCGTTTCCGGTTATACATTACTGCCGGTACTCGGCGGCTCAGGACGTAGCGGACCCTGGACCCGAGATGGACAGATTTCAACTGCCGGTGGAATGGTTCACGTCCTGTGCATCGTAAAAGAAGAGAACGTTGATCCTATCCTTGATATTGCATTCGGTATTGTCGAGAAACATCTGGGCATTGTTTCGGTATCCGATTGCGAAATCGTTCGTCCTGAGAGATTCTAGTCACGCTGTTGGCGAGCCACTTCAATTTCCTGCCGTATGACTACCACCAGGACACGATGGTGGTGATCAATTTCGAAGATCAAATTCTGCCTGGTACTTTTGAACATGCCTTGCACTATCTGATTGAACACAAGGTAGACCTATCAGCGTTTCATGCAGCTTATTGTAACGATGATCAAGGCAGACCCGCCTTTGATCC
>JBGCEH010000076.1:0-5469 GCA_045106195.1 Granulosicoccus sp. | reverse complement strand
CAAGTGCGACAATGTTTTGCCAATTACCATCGGATCTTCAATGCTGTGGTCCGACTTTCGGCTATTATCTTCATCAGGCCACCACATGCACCGTAGACACTCACCTCTATACCTAGGCGGCCCGACCTAGGCGGCCCATTGGAAACTCGCTTGAGCCTCTTTGCGGGGCGGTCTTCCGTGCAGCACTGCCCCTTACGCTTTCCCGCTACCGGATTCGGCTCTTCCAGTTCATCAGCTTCTACATCAGCGGTGACAGGTTTTACCTTGCCAATACTTAGCGTCGTTACGCTTTCTCGGTACCGACTGTTCGGTGCCAGTACTCCATGAATTCGTACCTGCGAGGCCCGGTCAGATTCGTTCGCGGTCTGGGCACCAACGCTGCCAATTTGGCCATGAAATCCAACATGGGTTGCGCAACGGGACTCTGCCGAGGTTACGCAAGGTCGCTGGCTATGCGGTAGTCATGTACTCGCCGCGAACTGCTGACAAGCAGTTACCTTTCGCTAAACGTTGTTTGAAAAACATTCGGAGAAAAAGTGTGGCAGCACTCTGAACAGGACCTGGTTCGCATCATGCAGCTTGCATTGCAAAATGAACCCGGCTTGTCACCGGGTTCCTTGTGACAATAGAATATTATCAACACTCAGCGTATTCAGTTGTTAATCATAGGGCTATGGTATACACGCACAAAGTCAACCATGAATCTTGGTAGTTGTGGGGACTCGTATCCCGGCAGTAATTTCTTCTGCACCGGAGAGCTAGAGAAAATTATTGGCAAGTAATCCCCGTTGGCAGCTCCTGGTCTGTGCGAAGAGAATTGCTTTACACCATCCAGGTAAAACGTGATTTCATCATTTTTCCACAACATCCCCCAAGTGTGCCAGGACTGTGCATGACGTGTATGAAGACTGCTTTGCGCTGGAGGGTTATCTTGCGTAGTAAATTTAAACTGCTTTTGTGGTCCATGGTGGCTTTGAGTTGGGTATTTTGGCCAATGATTTCCAACCCACTCCATAATGTCGAACTCGTTTGCACTTTTGTCAGGCCTATTTTCCCACAGCCAGAATGTTGACTAGATGGGGGTTCTGTGATCATTCCACTGGGTTTTAACACACGCCTCGAAATACCCTTTGTTGAATTTGTTCCTGGATTGTATCCAGCCTCCGGAGTACTTTTTTCCTTTTGGTGCGTTCGTTCCGTTTGTCCGACTTTGGATTTCCAGAAAGCCACCACCAACGGTAACATTGTCAGGAGAGAACCAGCCGTTTGTATGGAAGATTTTTTGGCCGTTAGCGTTCCTCGCTCCGTCAGGATCGGGCTGATTATCGTCACGCTCGTGTCGGTACCATGCGTTGGTGTTAAACCAGTTACTGTTGAACTCATCACCCCATACTGCTTTCCATTGGTAATATGCATTGTTTGGAGGCCCGTATGATTTGCAGGTTTGTGGGTTTGCATTTGCACCTGGCACAGCAATCATCTGAATTGCCGTAAGCAGGCCTATTGCACAAGCTGACAGTTTGAATTTATTTTTCATGATCTGGGAACCTTTGGTTTGATATTGAGAAGTAGCAAAGCGACCGTCACAACAAATTGCCGAATTTAAAATTTGATGAAACAAGTGTTGCTTCAGTCACTCAAGGAAAAAATTGATTTCCATCAATTGATGACGTGGTGCTGATACTACTGGCATCTAAAAGTTGAACAATGTGAAAAATACCCAGAGGAATATTATCCAGCGGCACAAAGCTGAACCAAGGAATAAAACCACGTAAGCTCTACAGTGACAACTACAACAGCGTTCAATAGTTATGTAACCCTGAAGGGGTGTAACTGTATAAGACCAATATATCTATATAACAAGCGTTTAATCGTCATTTACGATGTTATATTCACAGTGAGATAAAGGTTCATTTAAGCCGTGTAAAGCAAGCTACTAAACAAGGCAAAAAATTACTAACGCGTTATAATTTGCACCGAGATTTCCATTCAGCAACATTGCTTTTCTTGCGATTCTGAAATACTGCGTTATCAAAGTAATCTTCTTTGTAATAACGATAAACCCTTAACAGCAACACACCTTGCGCTTAATGTCTGGCACAACATACGCTGCAGCGTATAAAGGTACTGAAACATGTCTTGGCTGGTAACACACCATGGCGTTCCAAACCTATTTATTTGATAAATTCAAAGAGTGTCATGTGAATTCAGGAACCTTCGACGCTTAGGGAACCTCTGATTAAGCTCGCCTAAAATGAGACAATAGCAGGCTTTACCAACCCGGATCCATCGATGAATCAACTCAGATTCTCAGATGCGGAATACGCTGGCAAGATACGCAAGACTCGCCGCGAAGAGTTCCTTGAGAAGATGGACACGTTGATTCAATTGCAGTCACTGAAAACACTGATTCCCGCTACCGGATTCGGCTCTTCCAGTTCATCAGCTTCTACATCAGCGGTGCTCTCGACTCTCGGATCAGTCGCGTTTCTCTCTACGCTCCGGACAAGATGAGTGCCATCGCCAGCGTTTATTTGAGTGTTGCAGGAACTTACTTGCGCGGAAGCTCGCCGACTTCACTGTATCACTACTATCTACAACCGCAGTTTTGACGTGCAGCCGAGATAACAGAAAAATCGTTTTCTAAAAAACGATAGCGCATATTCCTTAATCAATGAATAACGGTTTGTTAATGAACACTAACAAATGAAAAACATCCATTGTTTATCGCCAAACAATCATTCGGGGCTGCACTTTTTTCAATTGACATCTTTCTATGTACAACTCTTCTTTCGTTTCACATGTTCCGTTAGCCGTTTCAATTCAACGCTTAACGCAACAGTCATCCCTTTTTAACATCGATTCTTTCACTTTTTTTAATTTTCAGATGCATTAGTACAAGCAGTTCTATTTCACTACCGTCTTGTCATAGTGACCGTCTTGTATTGCTAATAATAACTTCAAGCAATACTTCTTTCTCTCATCAATGGTATTTCTACCGCACCAAAAAAATTGGTTACACCCGGCTTCCTGCCAGGGACGTTTTTTGGAGAACACCATTTGTTAAACACAATCTCAGGAGTATTTATCACTTATGATTTTAAAAAAAAACAAAGTGAACATTGGAAGTAGCATAGCGCTGACGCTATTTGCGTTCAGTTCTTGTGCATCAGCTGATTGGAATCCTCAGCCCAACTGGATAGACAGCTATGCGGTTGATGGTCGTTGTTACTGTTCCAGCAGCAACTACGATCATAATCTTGGAAGCAAAACCGCTTTGACACCGATTGGTGAGAAGAACGTGGTAGACATCTGCGACGACATCAAAGCGGCACTTGGCACAGGCCCGACAGAAGGCCGCATCCCGTATAACGATATTCAGTGTGGCAATGGTCCCGCCAACGATGCGCCTGACGAAGCAGGCTGCCCCGGTCGGATAGACATGGACGCCGAAGGTTGCAATATCATTGGTCCCAAATGGGATCTGGCGGCCGTGTACGGAGAGGGTGTGACACCAGAGCCTCCGACACCCACCGAGCCCACCGAGCCCACCGAGCCCACCGAGCCAACTGCCGGCACTTGTAGCGCTCAAGGATCGACATTGAGTGCAGCGATTCAAGCATACGCATCGAGCTGTCCTGGTATACCTCGCAGAGACTGTGATCCTACCGACGATGAGCAGTGGACTTGCAGCTCAGGGGTAATCGGGGCAAATGCACCACCTTCAGGTCCAGCTGAACCAACCGAGCCTCCCACCGAGCCTCCTACTGAACCTACAGAACCTCCGACCGAGCCCCCTGTTGGCGCGTGCGTGGCTCAGGGATCATCACTCAACGCTGCAATTCAAGCCTATGCATTGAACTGTCCTGAGATACCCCGAAGAGACTGCGATCCTGTAGACAATGAAGTATGGACCTGTAGTTCGGCTGTCATTGGCGCTTCCGGGCCAACTGAGCCAACTGAGCCAACTGAGCCTACTGAGCCTACTGAGCCTACTGAGCCTACTGAGCCTACTGAGCCTACTGAGCCTACTGAGCCTACTGAGCCTACTGAGCCTACGGAACCAACGGAACCAACGGAACCAACGGAACCACCAGGTCCCGGTCAAACAACGACCATTGGAAAAGTCGGTGTGAACGATCTCGTTTCACTGCACTACGATAACTGCCCTGATCGCGATGATGGCCATGCTCTGGCAGCTGGCAAGGCGGTTGTCTTACGCTCTGGTCTTGGAGACTACATGGTTATCAATGGAACGTGCGCTGACAATATACGTGGTGCGTATCAAGAAGAAAGTGAAGCGGTTGCGCGTGCTGTTTGGGGTAACCAATGGCTGGACTACTACAATGATGGTGACGCCACAATACAAGCGACCGCTCTACGATGGGCAGAAGTATTGTCAAACGATGGTAATGTATGGGTAGCTGAAGGTGGTCCTTCCGACTTCACTGCCAAGGTTTTGCGCAGTATTGGCAACCAGTTTCCGTCAGTAGATCGCAAGAATATCTACGTAGTACAACACAGCACGGGCAATAACTTCAACGAGGCTCGTACATCGACTGAAAATATGGACCTTGTAAAAGAGGCTGCTACCTATGTTCCTATTCCTAACGGGAACGGCGGTGGAAACGGCTCAGCCGGCTTGAGGGAAAGCAATCAGAAGTCATTCTTCATCGAAACTGCGCGACAAAGTGAATTTTCGAATGAATGGAACGCAGCATTTGACTACTACGATCCAGAAACTTCAATCATAGACTTTAGCGACACCGTGGAATTGTTGTACATGATAGAAGACACCGAAACAGGATCAATCGACGACTTCGCGCGTAACTATCTGCAGTAGGAGTATCCGAAGCCATGCCTAGGGATGGGCACGGTCATGGGAGAGTTGATGCTGTCGATATTTATTTACTAAAACCTGTGTATTAACGACCGGGGTAGCCAGCCTTTGCCTATCGAAGGCTGACTACCCCACAATGAAATCAGACCCATACAATTGGCAGGAATGCCCATCGACCATCTTACCCGACCGACTTTTACAACACGGCCTGGCGATCGGTCGACAACGCAGTAATGATACTTTGAATCCAGATTCCCGAGTATAGTGGGTATAAACCACCCACCACCATCAAGCCGCCACTCAAAAATTCGCTTAACCAGGCTATTTTCATCAGTGAATCGGCTGCAATGACTTGCCCACAGACTGTTTGAAGCACCGACTGGCACCCAGCCAAACTACTCCATCACACCTCTGGCACCTGATCAATCTCTAGCGGGCAACGATTGCCCTGGCCGGGCGCGCGTGCTCCAACAGCACACTTTGCTGATCCTGCCGATGGGTGCAGCTTCTCGCTTTCAAGTGCGACAATGTTTTGCCAATTACCATCGGATCTTCAATGCTGTGGTCCGACTTTCGGCTATTATCTTCATCAGGCCACCACATGCACCGTAGACACTCACCTCTATACC
>JBGCEH010000075.1:0-61144 GCA_045106195.1 Granulosicoccus sp. | reverse complement strand
CCTCAAACAGCAGCGCTGCCTGAAACAGCTGAGCTGCCTGAAACAGCAGAGCTGCCTGAAACAGCAGAGCTGCCTGAAACAGCAGAGCTGCCTGAAACAGCAGAGCTGCCTGAAACAGCAGAGCTAGCTGAAACAGCAGAGCTGCCTGAAACAGCAGAGCTAGCTGAAACAGCAGAGCTGCCTGAAAACCTGGAACCCGAACGAGGAACAGATAAAACCGACGACGTAGCCACTACGATTGCCACCAGCGACGATATGGATGGCGACGGTATTTCTAACGCTGATGATGAATGCCCGCTGTCAACAGCAGGCTTCCCAGTGGACAGTGAAGGTTGCAGCGTATTGAGCGGAGAGATTGTCGGCCTTCGCTTCGCAAACGATTCGATATCTCTTGTACAAGGTATTAAAACTGAACTGGACACGATTGCCAGTCAACTCATTGAACACCCGGATATTCAGGTAGAGCTGGTGGCACACACCGACAACACGGGTACGGAAGAACAGCAGACTGCAAGAACCCGCGGACGACTGAGAAGTATTGGCAGGTACCTTGTCAGCAACGGTGTGCGCGTAGATCAACTTGTTCTGCGATCCTTCGCTGCCAAAATTCCCAAGTACGAAAACGACACCGAAGAAGGGCGTCGATTAAACAATCGTGTAGAGCTTATTGAAATCCCGCCCAACTGATCCTCCCTTCTGGCAGGACCGGCCATTCTGGCTGGCTTTGTCTCTTGGACCCTTGTGCTGGCTCGCGATGTTCCTGCTAGGGGTGCCGTTGCGTGATGGAACGCCTCCGTGGAAGTCACTTTTGTGGGCAGCCCTGCTTTACCCGGTGTTGGAAGAATACGTGTTCAGAGGTGGCTTGCAAGCTGAACTTTTTAAAAGAACGAGCTTCAGTCACTCTAAGCTTGGTGTCTCGATAGCCAACGTAATGACATCGGTATTGTTTGCGGCCATGCATCTCATCAGCCAGCCCCCTATCTGGGCAGCGCTTGTTTTCGTGCCTTCTCTGGTATTCGGTTGGATGCGAGATCGGTACTCACACATATACGCCTCCATCGCCTTGCACATAGTCTACAACGCAGGATTTATCTGGCTGTATAGCGCTTAACAAGCTACTGGAATGCGATACAGCGACCAGTGCGTTAATGCCGGAAATGCCGAATACCGGTAAAAACCATGGCAAGGTCATGCTCATCAGCGGCGGCAATGACATCCTCGTCATTTTTTGACCCTCCTGGTTGAATGACAGCTCGAATTCCAACCGCCGCAGCATTATCAATTCCGTCGCGGAATGGAAAAAAGGCATCTGAAGCCATCACGGCTCCATTCACATCCAACCCCTCATCAGCAGCCTTGATACCCGCAATACGCGCGGAGTAGACACGGCTCATCTGCCCTGCCCCGACACCCACTGTTGCTTTATCACGGCCGTAAACAATGGCATTTGACTTGACATGCTTGGCAACCCGCCACGTGAACAGTAGATCTTCAAGCTCCTGAGTGGTCGGTTGTCGTTTACTGACAACGCGAAAATCTGACGGCCCTACGTGCAACAGATCTTCATCCTGCACAAGCAGACCGCCTGACACGGGACGATATTGTTGAATCGAGCCCTGCGGTTTAGTCGGCGCAAGCGCCTGACAATCGAGCACACGCACGCTCGGCTTCGCCTGCAACAGTTCCAGCGCATCAGGATGCACACCTGGGGCAATAATCACTTCGACAAATTGCCTTTCCAGAATAGCGCTGACCGTGTCGGCCTGCAACGTCTGATTAAAGGCAATGATCCCGCCAAAGGCTGAAGTGGGATCGGTCTTGTAAGACTTATCGTAGGCATCTTTCTGATTACTTGCAACTGCTACACCACACGGGTTCGCATGTTTGACAATGACACAAGCATGCTCATCCCTGAACTGGGTTACACAGGCAAGCGCGGCATCAGCATCCATAACATTGTTGTAAGACATTGCTTTACCCTGTCGAAGCCTGGCACCCGCAATCGTGCCGATCGATGCGTCACCTTGTGCATAGAACGCCGCATTCTGATGAGGATTTTCACCGTAACGCAGGCTATCAACAAGGCTTAACTGCAGGTTTAGCGTACGTGCAAATGTAGCGGGAGCATCATGTGAGTGCTTACCTACGCGTTTGCCAAAGTATCCGGCTATCAAACCGTCATATTGGGCGGTGTGTTCAAAGGCTTTAACCGCCAAATCGAGACGCAGTGCACTGTTGCCAGCTTTGTCCTCTGTCAGGGAGTCAATTACGCGGGCATAATCCGCAGGGTCTGTGACGATCGTGACGGAGGCATGATTTTTCGCAGCTGAACGCACCATCGCTGGTCCACCGATGTCGATATTCTCGATAGCGTCGGCAAAACTGACATCTTCTTTGGCAATCGTCGCAGCGAACGGGTATAGATTAACAACCACATAGTCAATAGGCGCGATCCCGCGCTGCTGCATGACTTCATCATCAACACCACGCCGGGCCAGTATTCCCCCATGGATAGTCGGATGAAGAGTCTTTACCCGGCCCGCCATCATCTCGGCAGCTCCAGTATGTTCGGAGACATCAGTAACCTCTAGACCCGCATCGCGTAATGCAGTCGCAGTACCCCCGGTAGACAGTAGACGTATGCCCGCTTTAACAAACGCTCTGGCAAGAATTTCTATGTCACGTTTGTCAGAAACGCTGATTAAAGCACACGCATCTAGATCCAATTTGATTTGCTCGGTTTTCTACTAGTCATTGACTACTTCTCCATGCTGGCAAGCTTGGTTCTCAGATTGCCGCGGCTGATTCCCAACCATTCTGAGGCGCGTGTCTGATTACCGCGGCACTCTTCCATGACCATGCTCACCAGAGCTGACTCCGCCTGCTTTATCACCATTCGGTACAGATTAGCAGGCTCCTCTCCATCAAGCATATCGAAATAACGCCGTAATTCGTTCTGAACGCATTGCTCGATCGCTGTGTGTCTTGCCTTGGCGTCACCGTTGTCAGTCAAGCTGGGCTTCATTGGCAAAGGTTTGTCATTTGCGCGTTTTTGTTCCACAGACAATGGCTTTGAGGACAAGCGCGAGGCAGCGGCATTCTGTCGCAGTGTTGGCGATGCCTTCAATTTGCCAGGTCTTTGCACACGATGCGTTTTACTGTTTCCACGGGTTTGCGCGGGGGCTTTGTTTTTTTGCGAAGTTGACGTCATATCAGGCCGCGACCTCCTCGTAATATTCAGGTCGATCGAAGAACTTTTCGACGCATCTTAATTGCTCTGCAGGTTGTTCAACCTGATTGATAAACTGGCGAAACGATGCCGCGTTGCGAATACCCTTGCAATACCAGGCAATGTGTTTACGCGCGATGCGAACACCACGATAGTCACCGTAGAGCTCATGGCAACCATTCAGATGAGTGATCAGTGTTTGACCAATGTCTTCGAGAGAGGGGCGCTCTGGAATCCTCTGGTCGGATAGACGAGCCGTAATTTCCCTGAATATCCACGGGTTGCCCTGAGCAGCACGACCGATCATGACACCGGCAGCGCCCGTATAGGCCAGAACCTCGGCGGCCCCATCACCGTCACGGATATCACCATTGGCAATGACCGGTATGGAAACGGCATCAACAATGGCAGCGATGGTGTCATATTCTGCCTCTCCACGAAACTTGTCGCTGCGTGTGCGACCATGCACAGCCAGACAGGCAACACCCTCGCTTTGCGCTAGCCTTGCGATCTGGACGCCGTTACGGGTTTCCGGCGATGGGCCTGTCCGAATCTTGAGCGTTACCGGCACGTCAACTCGGGACACCACCGCCTTGAGAATATCCCTTACAAGATCAGGTGATTCAAGCAAGGCAGAGCCAGCTAGCCGGTTGCACACCTTTTTTGCCGGGCACCCCATGTTGATATCAATAATCTGAGCACCATGCGCAACGTTCAACGCAGCAGCCTCCGCCATTGCAAGAGGTTCAGAGCCCGCAATTTGTACGGCATGCGGAACATCATTATCCGCACGAACGATGCGATGTCTCGTCTTGGCCGTTGCGTATAGCAAAGTATCACTGGAAATCATCTCAGATGCCGCATAGCCTGCACCTTGACTGGTACACGCTTCTCGAAATGGGCGGTCGGTTACACCAGCCATGGGAGCAAGGAACACGGGGTTGTCGATCACGTGTGTTCCTATCTCGATCATTGCTGCACGCTGGTTCAACCCGGCCGTACATCCTAAACCATGTAAGGATTTAAAAGTACCGTATGGGGAAACAGCAGTTAAGAGAAAAACACTTGTGCTTCACTAGCCAGACAGTGCACTCGCCATCATTACCCATTGCGGATATTTTGCTTTAACAATGAGTTACAAACATCAGCTAATAACGCGCTGGCAACAATGCTGATAAGCGTGTAACGATAATCGGTAAAAAAATATTATGACAATCGCTTTCCAGGTTGTCGGATAGTGCACAGCGTGATATTCATTAAAGAAAATTCAGTACGGCATACGTAGCTGTCTGCCCTGGGTCTTCAAAAGTCAGGCTCAAGTCAAGCCGCTGCCCCGCAGCGAGTAGGTCATCGGGCTGCCAATCATCGAGATACTCCGACGGTGTCACGTTGTTCTGTACGACGAGTTCGCCGTTACGATTTGTCAAGCGAATTTGCAATACCGGATACGGTTGATCAAACGCTGCCCCGTTCATGAACGCCAGGTCAATAACCAGCGCATTCTTATTGGTCGGGTGAGCAAAGACCGTCCGCTTCAGCTGTTGCATGGCGTCAAGATCGATTCGTGGGCTCACCTCACAGCCAATAAAAGTGCAGGCCTTGACAATCCAGGGCCGCAGCTCAGGATTTTGCATCAACGCATCTTGGCTTCTGTAACCATACAAGCCCGCAGCAATAACCATGGCCAGAATGGCAAGCAATATGCGCACGGTCCAAGGACCCGACGATCGTTGCGAAGGCATGGTCGTCAGATCCAGATCGTCCGGGGAATCTGATAACACCGGATCACCGACTCGATCAAAGAGCTTGTGTTCGGGCTCCTCTGCATCCGGATCACGGTATGTAAAAACGACGGGGTCGCTCTGAACGTCATCGGTTACAAAATCGACTTTGGCATCAAGAGCACTTGGCGCAAGCGCCGGAGACTGAAGCTCTTCCTGGCTGTCCTGCTCCGTGGCTTCAACCGTCATGTCATGAGCAAACAGTGTGTCACTGAACGTTTCATCGCCGTCCGGCTCGTCGAAACGCAAACTATCCAAGTCCTGCGTCTGATCAAAGTAGGCCACGTCCGGAAGACCTGCCTCACCGGAGAACAAATCGAAGTCCGAATAGGTTACATCGAGAACCGATGCATTGCCGCGTGCATCGGCTAATGCTGTGTCCACGCCGTACACCGGATTGAGCTCACTCGCAGTAGCGTCTGCGCGATCATGATATTCGCCTGTACTGGCAGCGTCACCGGCTTCAATGGCAACCGGATTGTCGTCGCTGACCGGGGGGATATCCTGCCGTAAGTTAATCAGTGCGTCAAAGATGCTGAGGCACTCACCGCAACGTACACGGGTGTCGTTAGACACCAGCAGCTCCGGTGAAACTTCGAACACTGTCTGGCAGTTGGTACAACGGGTTTGCGGCTGAGCCGCGCCTTGAGTGATATGGTATTCCTGTTTCAGATTGGATGCATACGAATCTGCCGCACTCTTTTCCGGCAGAGTACCTTCCGAACCATCGTCCTTCACGCCGGAATCGGGCAACAGGGGATCGTGCTTGTTGGAGCCATTGCTCATGGAAGAAATTACCGCCGTATCGCGGTCATCAGTGCCCAGCCATCCGAGGCGCGACCCGCATTAAACGTAAAGAATTCATTGTAGCGCATGCGAAGCGGCTCCATCTGCCCCTCAAGGATACCTGACAAAACCAGAGATCCACCGGTTGTAACGTTTTCCGATATCGAATCGGCCAGTTCCATCAAGGGTTGAAACAGGATATTGGCTATCACAATATCAGCGGTTACACCGCTCAGAATGTCCGGCAGGCCTGTGGTTACCCCTGTCAAAACACCATTTGTCGCTGCATTTTCGGTGGTTGCCAGCAATGCCTGTTGGTCGATGTCTACAGCCCATGCCCTGCTCGCACCTAATAACAGTGACGCTATGGCTAGCACGCCCGATCCGCACCCGTAGTCGATGACACTCTTGCCCCTCAGCGGGCGAAGGTCAGATTGCGTCTGCTCACCGAGCCATCGCAAACACTGGGCGGTGGTGGGGTGTGTTCCGGTACCAAACGCCATGCCCGGGTCGAGTTTGATGTTGACATGATCAGGCTCCACCGGCGCCGACTCTGTCGGACAGATCCATAGCCTGTGGCCAAAGCACATCGGTTTGAATGTGTCCATCCAGGTACGCTCCCATACCTGATCCCGCAGTTTCCCGAGGTGGTATTCTGGCAAAGCGACTCCCGTATCGTTCGCAGCCACACGCAGTGCCTCATGAACCTCCGGCTCCGGGCTACCCTGCGCAAACAAACCGATCAGCGTGACGTTGTTCCATAGCCTTACCTCGCCCGGGCCTGGTTCAAGCACGGCATGGCTCAACTTTTCGTCTTCAATGCTGTCGCGGAGCGTGACCGACAAGGCACCGGCTTCAAACAACCATTCTTCCAACGTCTCTGCATGTGCCTGCGAACAACCAACACTGACTTCAAGCCAATCTTCCCGAGCGTTGTCATCCGTGGCCATCAGTCAATACCCAACTTTTTCTCCAGGTAGTGGATGTTGGTGCCGCCTTCCTGGAAGGCAGCGTCATTGAAAATATCAATATGCAGCGGGATGTTTGTCTTGATGCCATCGATGAAGACTTCGCTAAGGGCCCCTCGCATGCGCGCAAGCGCTGATTCTCGGGTGTTTCCCGCCACGATCAACTTGGCAATCATGGAATCGTAGTGTGGTGGCACCTTGTAGCCAGCGTAGATGTGAGTTTCTACCCTGACGCCCAGACCACCCGCCGGATGATATCGGCTGATAGTCCCAGGCGAAGGCATGAAGGTAACAGGGTCTTCCGCATTAATCCGGCATTCGAATGCATGACCATTAATTCGGATATCGTCTTGTTTGTAACGAAGCTTGCGCCCTTCTGCAGCAAAAATCTGCTCCTTGATGATATCGACACCAGTGATCATCTCCGTCACCGGATGCTCCACCTGTACGCGGGTGTTCATTTCGATGAAATAAAAATTGCCTTTCTCATAGAGAAACTCGAACGTTCCCACGCCGCGATAACCGATACGCTTGCACGCCGCTACACAGCGCGCGCCCATCTCGTTGCGAGTTGCCTCATCAATACCGGGAGCTGGAGCCTCTTCAACCACTTTCTGGTGGCGTCGCTGCATTGAACAATCGCGCTCACCCAGATGAATCGCATTGCCGTGCTCATCGCAGACCACCTGAAATTCGATATGTCTGGGCGTTTCCAGGAATTTTTCCATGTAGACGATCGGATTGCCAAATGCTGTTCCTGCCTCATTTTGTGTCATGGCGATGGACTCTTCCAACTCGTCATCGGAGCGCACAACGCGCATGCCGCGCCCACCACCGCCGCCCGCAGCCTTGATGATAATCGGATAACCGATATCATTGGCCAGCTTGAGGTTGGTGGTGATGTCCCCCCCCAGAGGACCGTCGCTGCCGGGCACACAGGGGACCCCAGCCGCCTTCATCTCTGCGATGGCGGCCACCTTGTCTCCCATGACACGAATAACATCAGATGTCGGACCAATGAATTTGAAACCACTGGATTCGACACGTTCGGCAAAGTCAGCGTTTTCAGACAGGAATCCATAGCCCGGATGAATAGCCTCCGATCGAGTTATTTCTGCAGCGCTGATAATGGCCGGGACGTTCAGATAGCTTTTTGCCGATGGCGGCGGACCTATACACACCGCCTCGTCGGCCAAACGCACATGTTTCAAGTCACGATCAGCCGTTGAGTAAACCGCCACGGTCTGGATGCCAAGATCTCGGCAACAACGCATGATTCGCAATGCAATTTCGCCGCGGTTGGCAATTAGAATTTTCTTGATCGGGGTTTCCATCAGTAAGCCCCGCCTAATCAATCACGATCAATGGTTCACCGTACTCGACCGGCTGACCATCCTCCACCAGAATGGCCCTTACCGTCCCGCTGGTCTCAGCTTCAATCTGATTCATGATTTTCATCGCTTCGATAATGCAAAGAGTATCGCCCTTGTTGACACTCTGGCCGATCTCTATAAACGCTTTTGACGTAGGGGAAGATGACCGGTAGAAAGTCCCAACCATGGGCGATTCCATGATGTTGCCAGGTGGCAGAAGATCGTCAGCGGCGATACTGGCCGGCGCTGCAGGAGCGGGTGCGGCTGCCGCGCCCGGAGGTGGTGCATAGTTGGCCACTGGAGCTTGTTGTACCATTGCCACGCCGCTGTGACGGGCTATGCGCACCGACTCTTCGCCTTCGACGATTTCGATTTCGGAAACATCCGAGTCTTCGAGGAGTTCGATCAGCTTCTTGATCTTTCGGATATCCATCAGTGATTCCCTTGGCAGAGCCTGCATCGGCTCTTGCATTTATTGTTTGTGGTTGTTTGTTAGGCCTGGACGTTATCGCCCAGATAGGCTGCAGCGGCCGTAAGCGCCATGTTGTAGCCCGACGCTCCAAAGCCTGCAAGCGTTCCAAGCGCGATATCCGAAAAGTACGAATGATGCCGGAACGGTTCACGCTGATAGATATTTGAAAGATGCACCTCGATCAGCGGTAAGGCGACACCGAGAAAGGCATCGCGCAGCGGAACACTGGTGTGGGTGTACCCGGCAGGATTGATGATGACAATACCGATGCCGTCTGCACTTGCCTGGTGCACCCGGTCGATCAATACACCCTCACTGTTACTTTGAAAGAAATCCACTAGGACGCCGAGTGATCCGGCCTGTTTCAAGAGACTCTGCTCGATATCTGCAAGGGACAGTTTGCCGTACTTTTCAGGCTCACGCGTTCCCAACAGATTGAGGTTTGGGCCGTTGAGCACCAATACCTGTGACATACTTCCGACTCCTGATGACTAGCAACCCAAAGTATCGTCCGGTCAAACCCACTTGCCGGATTTGTTGTGGTGAGCAAAGAGCCGTCGAAGCCCTGCCACGTACCTCATTCTAGCGCGTAACCATGGAAGATAGCATCATAAAAGGCATTTTTATAGACAATTGGCGACATTTATCGACCGAATGGAGTAATCATCATAAACGAGCATGAAGCGACCGTTGCCTTCCAGACACTCGATCCCCATCAGATCCTGGATGCCATTGACAGTGTTGGCTGGTCAACTGACGGGCGTGTCAGCGCGCTGAACAGCTACGAGAATCGCGTTTACACGATCGGATTGGAAGACGGTGATTCTATTGTTGCCAAGTTCTATCGTCCGGGACGCTGGAGCGATGCCAGTATTCTTGAGGAGCATGACTTCTGTTATGCATTAGTCGAGCATGAGCTTCCGGTTGTGGCACCTCTGAAATCTGCAGACGGAAAAAGCCTGCACCAGCATGGCCCGTTCCGATTTTGCCTGTTTCCCCGTAGCGGCGGGCGCTCCCCGGAACTTGATAACCCAGCGCAACTTGCGGTTATCGGACGCACCATCGCCCGCCTGCATCTGGTCGCCGCCACCTGTGAATTCAATCATCGCCCGTTTGTCGATGTGGGCAGACTTGGTGAAAAATCAGCTGATTATCTCCTTGAGTCACCACTACTCCCCGATGGCCAGGCGGCGATTTACGAATCCATCATCGACGATCTGCTCGATGTCGTCCACGAACAGATTGAAGCAACGGCCTACGAGGAACTTTGCCTGCATGGCGACTTCCACCCAGGCAACATTCTCTGGGGCTCCGACAACACTCCACAACTTCTCGATTTTGATGACTGCGCGACGGGACCAGCCATGCAAGACCTGTGGATGTTTATTTCAGGGGACCGCCGCTATGCGGAGGCTCGTCTGGGCGATCTTCTGGATGGGTATAGTGAGTTCCGAACGTTTGATACTCGCCAGATTGCGTTGATAGAGCCCCTGCGAACCCTGCGCATTATCCACTATGCAGCGTGGATCGCTCGACGTTGGGAAGATCCGGCTTTCGGCAAAGCCTTTCCATTTTTCGCAGAACCGCGTTTCTGGGATGAACATATTCAGTCGCTACGCGAACAACGAGCCGCTTTGGACAACCCATGGCTGGATTACTGAATGCCGAAATTTAAAACACAATTAAACGACTGTCCGACTCACTAGGCAGCCTGTTTAAGCAATGAGGTTAACGCAGGTGATAGCTGTTGCAACCCAAGTACACCGTCAGCGCCACCCAGCTCATAAGCACGCCCCGGCATTCCCCATACTGCGCTGCTTTTCTCATCCTGCACAATGGTGAGTGCACCCGCAAGCCGCATAGCCTTAAGTCCAAGAGCACCATCTTCGCCCATACCGGTTAAAAGCACCCCGACGCCGGCTTTACCAGCCCCATCGGCCACACTATTGAAGAGTACATCGACCGAGGGCCTGTGTCCTTGTACCGCATCGGTTTTGCGCGTCAGGCAAGTCAGTCTTCCACCACTATTGACGAGTTCCAAGTGCATATCACCAGGTGCGACATAGCCACGTCCCGCTCTGATTTGCTCCCCGTTTTTCGCGACACGAATGTCAAAGGACGACCAGGAATTCAAGCGCTGAGCGAAAGGCTCCATGAATCTTTCCGGCATGTGTTGGGCGAACATCAAAGCGCTGCCCGACGAATCAAATCCGGTCAGCAATTGGCGAAGGGCTTCAGGACCACCAGTAGAGGATCCAATGGCAACAATTTTACTCAGTTGCGCGTTTAGCCGTTTGCCTGCCCGCAGTTTGCTCTTGAATACACTCAAATCCGGTAGCGGTTTTTGCTTGAGGGTAGCGCCTGGCGACAGAACCTGAACTTTCCCCGCCTGCTTAACCCTGTCGACAATTTCAGCCTCATAAAACGCAAGCTCCTGATCACTGCCGGGATGCCGCTTCACCATGAAATCCACCGCACCTACCTGCAACGCATCCAGCGTCACTGCCGCTCCAGCAGCCGTCAGCGACGAAAGCATGACAACCGGCATAGGATGTAATCGCATGAGATTTTTCAGAAATGTCAGGCCGTCCATTCTGGGCATTTCCACGTCCAGTGTAATGACATCAGGGTTGTGCAATTTGATCATGTCACGCGCCTCGAAAGCATCAAGCGCGTATCCGGTGACTTCCAGCTCAGGATCGCGCAGGAAAATTTTCTCGAGAAACTTACACAATGCGAGAGAGTCATCAACAATCAGGACTTTTATTTTTCGACTGAGCAACAGGGTGTATTCTCAACAGTAAGTTTAAGTCAACAACATTTTCATGGGTGCGCGTAGAGTCAGTTTAACCTGCTAAATGCGTTCGTAGACTGTGTTATCCACGCGTCGGTACGAATCCTTAAAACCCTCAAGCGTCTCGCTGTGACCTAAAAAAAGATAACCTCCGGGCTTCTGAATCCCGGCAAAGTTACTGAGTAGTTTTTTCTGATACTCAAGGTTGAAATATATCAACACGTTTCTACACATGATGACATCAACACCTGATTTTATTGGCCACGCATGAAAAAGGTTTAGCTGCTTGCAAATCAGCATGGAGCGAAGTTGCTCGTCGGCCTGATGCATGCCACTGGGAGTTTTTTCAAACCAGCGCTCTCGGCGCTCTTTGGAAAGACCTCGCAATTGCTCTTCGGTGTAACTGCCTAGCTGTGTTGCCTGCACCATCTTTGTATCGATATCCGTGCACAGAATTCGCACGGCGTAGTCATTTAAGGCTTTTGATTCCTTGACGACAATTCCAAGCGTATAGGGCTCGGCCCCAGAACTGCAGCCTGCTGACCAGATACGAATGGGTGTACCTGTATTGATCCTGCTGGATAATTGCGGCAATACCATACTTGCTAGCACATCAAAATGATGCGGTTCCCGGAAGAAATAGGTCAGGTTGGTCGTCACGGTATCAATGAACTCACGCGCCTCGGGATGACCAGCATGTCCAACGAGCTGCAAGTATTCTTCGAAACAACTTAGCCCCAATGCATCGAGCCGGCGGCTGAAGCGATTGACAATCATTGCACGCTTGCTGTCCGCAAGCTCAATACCCGTTTGTTCGAGGGCAATACGCTGAAAACCGCGAAACACCTCATCACTCATCACGCTATGATTGTTAGCGGCGAGCGAAGGTGAACTCTCACCCTGATGCGTTGGGCTATTCATTCAATGGTGATATCTCTGATGAAGTACTATCTTTTACTTCCGTCTTGATCAAATCTGACATACCCATATCGTCAAGTGCATTCGTCAACACTTCGTTGCTGTTAACAACCACAGTTACCGGCTCATCAGCGGCTGCCTGTTTCAAGCTAAGTGCCAACAAAAACTGTACGGCCGCGCCATCGATTCTCTCAAGATTTTGCGCATCGAATTGAACAATTTCTCCATCCACGACATGATGATCAACAATGGCTTTCAGGCCAGCCAATTGCACTTGCGAAAAGTGACTGGGTAGCTCAACTACCTGCACAACCCCGCTACTCATGCGGCATCCGCCATCTTCTGGATCTGTCCGAGCGATTCCATGATGATCGGATCGAGATTCACCAGTATCACCAGTTTATCGCCTATCTGTCCAAAACCTCGAACATAGCTTTCCTTTTCACTTGACGAACCTTCAGAGGCATCCTGTATTGCATCGGGTGATAAGTGGTAGACCTCTGATACGCTGTCAACAACCAATCCGATAATTCGTGCATGATCGTCACTACCCGTACGAACAATAATGACTGCTGTGGTGGCTGTGTAATCAGTCGGAGGCAAACCAAATCGACTACGAAGATCGATTATTGGCACGATGGCACCCCGTAAATTGATGACACCCAGTACATAGTCCGGAGACTTTGGCAGCGGCGTATACGGTCCCCAACTCTTGATCTCCTGTACTTTAAGGATCTCGATACCGTATTCCTCACCGGCAATCAGAAAAGACAGGAACTGGTCTGCCGTCTCTGCGATATCCGTTGAAGTGTTGTTACTGTCTTGCATAATTTTCTCTCGCAGTTAGGCGGCTTCGTCAACCAGTCCAGGTTCAGGTTCACTGATATTGGCAGGATCCAGAATCAACGCTACAGATCCATCACTCATGATGGTTGCTCCAGCGAGTCCTTTCACACTCTTATAGTTTTTATCTAACGGCTTGATAACCACTTGCTGTTGCCCAAGCACGTCATCAATAACCAGACCAATGCGTTTTCCGTGCGTATCGATAACCACCACCAGTTTTCCTGTCGATGGTTCTTTGAGCTGAAAGTGGTCTGCGACACGCAACATATGCAGGTATTCGCCCCGGAAGCGACAGATCTCTCCGGTTCCGGGAACATCTGAACGTTCTGTCTGTTCGAGTTCAAGAGTCTCTATGATACTTAGGATTGGTATAACGTAGACCTGATCGCCTACCCTCACCAACTGACCATCAAGGATTGCCAGGGACAATGGCAGATTAATCTCGATGCGAGTACCCACGCCGAATTCGGAGTAGACATGTACCCGTCCACCGAGATCCAAAATATTTCGGCGTACCACATCCATGCCAACACCACGACCAGACACATCACTCAACACAGCCGCAGTTGAAAATCCCGGTGCAAAAATCAGCTGATTGATCTGATCTGGTGTCAATTCTTCCTCAGGGCCTACAATCCCTTTTTCACGTGCCTTGCCCAGAATAAAAGGACCGTTTATTCCTTTACCATCATCCTTGATTTCAATAACAACACTGCCGCTTTCCTGACGCGCGGACAGCTGCAGAATACCAGCGCCCTTCTTGCCAGCTCCCGCTCTCTCTTCAGGTGTTTCAATACCATGATCCAGACCGTTTCTGACCAGATGGACCAGTGGATCGATCATTCTTTCCAGCACCGTCTTATCCAACTCGGTCGTACCACCTTCCATTTGAAGATCAACTTCTTTATTGAGCTTGCGGGATAGATCTCGCACCAATCGGGGAATACGGCTGAACGCTGATGAAATTGGCAGCATACGCACCTGCATCACACTCTCTTGTAAATCACGTGTATTGTGCTCAAGATCTGCCATGCGTTCGCGCAATTCATTGATATCAATACCCATCGGGTTTTCACTAACCCGACTCAACATCGACTGCGTGATAACGAGCTCACCTACCAGATTGATCAGTTGATCGATTTTATCAGTAGCAATTCGAATAGAGCTTGATTCATTGCTTGACGGTTTCTTCTCTGCATTAGCCGGTTTTTTTGCACTGGCGGGAGCTGCCGGTGCAGCAGTAGCAGGCGCTGCTACAACAGGCTCTGGGGTACTCTCGACAGGCGCTTCAATCTCTCGGTAATTAGCCGTTACGCTAAACGAACACTCGGTATCAACCCAGTCAAACACCTCCACAATGTCGCTCTCGGCAACTTCACCGGGTACATCTATTGACCAGCCCAGATAGCTGTTGTTGACATCTATCTGCTCCCAGGCCGGGATTTTGCCTGAGTCCACTTCAACGTTAACTTCACCCAGACGTCGCAGTTCACGAAGGATGAGAAGTGCATCATTTCCTCGTAGGTAGAAGTCAGAGTTTGGCCTGAACGACACCGTCCAATTAGCAACCTCAGGGCTTTTCTCTTCAACTGCTTCTTCAGATGCGCCGTTGGAATCACTATTTGCCGCGGCACTGACACCAGCTATTACAGCGGCTTCGAGTTGCGCCTGGATTGTCATCCGATCAGGATGGTCGGCACCAGCTTCGTTCCTGCTATCGCTAAGAATGCCCTGAACGGCATCCAGCGCAAGCAACAGTAGATCAACATCAACAGCGACAACGGGTCGGCGTCCCGACCGCATTTCATCCAGCAAGGTTTCCATGTGGTGTGTAAGCTCTGCCATGGGCAGAAACCCGAACGTCGAACCACCACCCTTTATTGAATGTGCAGCACGGAACACTTCATTAAGCGTGTCCTCGTCGTCTTCGCCTTCACCCATACGCATGAGGCCACCCTCAAGCAGTTCGATGTTTTCATTACATTCATCGAGGAAGATGAGGCGTAGCTCTTCTAGATCGTCATCCATAAGTATGAAATCTTAAGGTTTACGTGAACAATAAAATGCCGATTCAACTGAAGTTGAAAACCAGCTCCCCTTTTCCATAGGCGCCCAGATCAAGTGAATACGCCTCTTCAGCTTCACCGGCTACCCGTGCGTCACTGCCAGGCTCTACCTTAGATAGTTTCAGATGAGACGTCTTGTCGCACATAAGCAGGCTGGACAGGATATTCATGACTTCATAAAGGTTTTCAGTTGCCATCCCACTCAGCTCATTGTCCTCAACCATGCATTCAGCACCGCCTGGTGGAATCATCGATAGAGAACAACCAAGGGCAGCGGCGGTGGGCAAGGCAACCGCGCAACTTGCAACCGCTTCTCCGCTGTCGTCAATATAGACAGCGGTATGGCTGAAGTCTGATGAGGTAACAGCACTGACGCTCTGCGCCTCTGCTGCCGGACCTACAAACATTTGCAGCATGTCAGTAAACTGCGCTGCATCTGGCTTCTTGAATTTCATGTTGACGGCCTATTCGTGTTAGCCAATGACCGGGCGAAGCGCTTTTTCAAAGCTTTCCGCTGTGAACGGCTTCGCAACTAAAAACTGAGCGCCCGCCTCTTTCGCAGCTGCACGCATCTCGGCAGTTGATTCCGTGGTAACAAACCCGAATTTCACGTTGTTACCTGCTTCTCTAATAGCCTTGAGGAAGTCGATACCGTTCATGGTTGGCATGTTCCAGTCACACAAGACCAACTCAGGCTCGTAGCCATCAATTTTCTCAAGTGCATCAGTGCCGTCATCAGCTTCTTCAAATTCCATATCATCGTAGCCAGCCTGCTTCAACGTGCGCTTGACGATCATGCGCATCGACTTGGAGTCATCAACAATCATTACTTTCATGGTTCACCTACCGCAATTGGACATACAAGGGTAACGACCACATTCCATGCCTTTGAAGTGCTGTATGCAGGAAGTAACCGTTAATTGCCAAGCTTGATGCAAACCGGTACTCACATAACATATCCAGCTGTAATACATAATTCCGCGGCCGACACACGTACAGATTCCAAACAACGAACTCGTGTGTCACTACTTATGAAGATGAAGCCTCTATTGATAGTCTGTATGATCGCCGCGGGTCTGGTACCGATGGGTGTGTCCAGCGTAATCATCGCAAAGAAAGCCAGTGACACCATGACAAGTCATACCATGACCGCTTTGTCCAGCGATGTGATCAACCGGAAAGCCTATATAGAGACCTACATCAAATTTCTGAAGGGGCAAGCAGTAACACTAGGTCAGAATAGCTCTGTCGTTAATGCCATGAGCGGATTTGCCACTGCATTCCCATACCTGGAAAAGCAGTTGGCCGAGTCGACAACCTCCAAGCAGGAGATGCAAACGCGCCTGCAACGTTTCTACGAGCGTGAATTGACGCCGAAACTAAAGGCAGACGGTGTGAACATCTCAGCCCAGCAGCTGCTACCCAAAAAGGATGCTGGCTTGATGGCTCAGTATCTGTACATCGTGGACAACCCCAACCCGACTGGCCAGAAAGAAGACCTTGATACCCACGGTACAGACGATGCCTACGGACGCATTCACAACGCCCAACACGATATGTTCAGAACGTTTTTGCGTGAATTCGGCTACTACGATATTTTTCTTATCGAACCCGAACAGGGAAATATAGTGTACTCGGTGTATAAGGAAACTGACTTCGGCACCAGTCTGTTCAATGGGCCGCACAGAGATTCCAATCTGGCTGCGTTGACGCGCAAGGCACTGACATTGGCGCCCGGTGAAGTTACAATTGCGGATTTTCAGTCTTATATTCCTTCAGCCAACAGCGCTGCTGCTTTTTTTGCAACACCAGTCTATAGCGGTTCAAAAATCACTGGCGTCCTTGCTTTCCAGATACCAGTTGACAAGATTAATAAAGAAATGCATCTGGACAACGAAAATAGCGAGTCCAAAGACTCCATGATCGTCGGGAGCGACTATCTGATGCGAACACAATCGCGGTTTACTGAAGAACAAACCATTATGCGAGCAAGAATTGAAACCGATGCCCTGGCACTTGCTCTATCAGGTAAGTCTGGAACATTGGAAGAAGCGTCTGAAGGCGTTGATTACCTGACCGCCTATGCACAAATCGACCTCGATCAACTAGATTGGGCCATTGTGACCCGAATCACAAAAGATGAGGCTATGTCGGCAGTAACAACACTAATCACAATCTCATTACTGGTTGCAGGCATTGCTGCAGTAAGTGTTGCCCTATTCGCAATACTCCTGGGCAATCACCTCTACAAGCTGCTCGGTGGCGACCCGCAGGACATGTCCAGAATTGCCAAGTCTATTGCCGCTGGTGATTTGAGCGATCATCCTGACGACGTGGGCCGCGTCGGTGCCTATGCGCAACTGGTTGCTATGCGTTCGCATCTGCGAAGCGTATTGGTAGAAGCAAACACCATTGCCCAGAACGTTCGCTCAGGTGCGGCAGAGCTCTCTGAAGGTAACCGTGGCTTAAGCGAACGTACTGAACAACAGGCTGCCAACCTGGAACAGACTGGTTCCAGCACAGAGGAGCTTACCAGCACGGTCAAGCAAAACGCTGAGAACGCCCGATCTGCCAATGGCCTTGCCATAACGACCCGCGAGCGTGCGGTATCCAGTGGCGAGGTAGCATCAAGGGCTATCACCGCGATGCAGGAAATCAGCTCCGCCAGCGAGCGCATCGCCGACATCATTGGTGTCATTGATGAAATCGCCTTCCAGACCAACCTGTTGGCATTGAATGCGGCCGTAGAGGCGGCAAGGGCCGGCGAACAGGGCCGAGGCTTTGCCGTTGTAGCCAGTGAAGTACGACAACTGGCCGGACGCAGCGCGTCGGCAGCGAAAGAAATCAAAGACCTGATTGAAGACAGTGTGACCAAAGTGAAGGATGGCACAGGGCTCGTTACAGAATCCGGCGATGAACTTAAAACCATCGTTGGGTCGGTATCGCAGCTGACTGAAATTGTCGGACAGATTGCTGTCGCGACAGATGAGCAGGCCGTGGGTATCGAGCAGATCAATCAGGCACTGGTTCACATGGACAGTGTCACCCAGCAAAATGCTGCGCTGGTTGAGGAAGCAGCGAATACAAGTCGTACCATGAGTGATCAGGCATCATTGCTCACCTCCCAGATTGGCTACTTCAATGCCAACGGAGGAACTCGGACTGAGCAGCCTGCCCCAGGGTCACAAACAGCTCCGAGCGCTCTGCCGAAGGCCAAGCCATGGCAGTCACGCAAAGCCAATAACTCGCCGGACAACATCGCTGCCAATCACGATGTCGTCAGTCCAGCCCCAGCGCCAATACAGCGCGCTTCCGGTGGGAGTGAAGAAGTATGGGACGAGTTCTAGGCGTTTAGCTTGATAATAGAGTCGAATAGACAGTCTCTCTGAGTGGCAGACTGTACGGAAACAAAGAAACCCGGCTTGAATACCGGGTTTTTTTGCTTTGAACAGATGAGAACAGCAAAAAACGTTGAGTTGGTCTAACAACTGTTGCATCGAGCCAGGGAAGCTATCTGGTTTTGGCTTGTAACGAACCAAAGCTCGATGCAGATGGAATTACGCCTGCACGTGAATGACGGGTTACCTTGTTACCAATTGCCATTACTCACGCAAGCAATTCACGCGGCTACTTCATGCTGCGGAAAACCAGGGATGCATTGGTGCCACCAAAACCGAAGCTATTGGACATCACCGTGTTCAAGGGCATATCGATTCGCTGACGCACTATTGGCATGCCGTCAGCGGCTTCGTCAAGATCCTTGATATTGGCCGACTCAGCAATAAATCCGCTCTGCTGCATCAGCAGGGTATAGATAGCTTCCTGGACACCTGCCGCTCCCAGAGAATGACCCGATAGTGACTTGGTTGAGCCAATGTGCGGCATATTGTCACCAAACGCCATTTTCACGGCACCAAGCTCAGCAATATCACCTACCGGAGTGCTGGTGCCATGAGCATTGATGTAGTCGATCGGGGTATCGACAGTCGATGCTGCCAGACGCATACAGCGGGCCGCTCCTTCACCGGATGGTGCAACCATGTCGTGCCCATCTGACGTTGCGCCATAACCCACAACCTCAGCGTATATCGTTGCACCTCTTGCTTTCGCAGCTTCCAGCTCTTCGACCACAACCATGCCGCCGCCGCCAGCAATAACAAAACCGTCACGATTGGCATCGTAAGCACGGGAGGCAACAGCCGGTGTATCGTTATATTTCGTGGACAGTGCTCCCATTGCATCGAACAGGCAACTGAGTGTCCAGTGCTCTTCCTCACCACCTCCCGCAAAAACACGATCCTGCTTACCCAGCTGAATGAGTTCGAGCGCATTGCCAATACAATGAGCGCTGGTAGAGCACGCAGATGAAATGGAATAGTTGATCCCTTTGATCTTGAATGGTGTCGCCAGACAGGCAGATACAGTGCTGCCCATCGTTTGTGTCACCCGATACGGTCCGACCCGTCGAATACCTTTCTGTCTCAGGATATCAGCAGACTCCACCTGACTGACAGACGACCCGCCACCAGACCCCGCTATAACACCTGTACGCTCATTCGATACCTCAGCCTCGGTAAGGCCTGCATCTTCGATCGCCTGCTGCATGGCAAGAAAAGCGTAGGCTGCAGCACCACCCATAAACCGGTATTGCTTCCGATCGATGGACTCCTTGAGGTCAATGACGGGCGCGGCAGCCACATGGCTACGCATCCCCATTTCCTTGTAGATTTCACGACTCGTAATACCGGATCTGGCATGACGCAAGGCGTCAGTGACGCTCTCTTTGTCGTTTCCCAGACAAGAGATAATCCCTATTCCGGTAATAACGGCTCTTTTTAATTCAGGCATTGACTGTACTCGTCAGAAATCTGTCGTGGATGTGAAAAGACCGACACGCAAGTCCTTGGCTGTGTAGATCTCACGCTCATCAACCAACATGCGCCCATCAGCGATTCCCATGACGAGTTTTCGTTCGATCAGGCGTTTTAGCGTCAATTCATAACGAACAATCTTCGCAGTAGGCAGAACCTGGCCGAAGAATTTGACTTCGCCAGACCCCAGGGCACGTCCACGTCCCGGATTGCCTTTCCATCCAAGAAAAAAACCGACCAACTGCCACATCGCGTCGAGTCCCAAACATCCTGGCATCACGGGATCGCTCTCAAAATGGCAATCGAAAAACCACAGGTCGGGACTGATATCCAGTTCGGCAATAATCTCGCCTTTACCCGCGGCACCGCCGTCGGCCGTGACGCTGGTAATACGATCAAACATGAGCATATTCGGCAGGGGCAGCCTTGCATTCCCCTCACCGAACAACTCGCCATGCCCACAGGCAAGAAGCTCATCACGACTGAATGCGTTGCGATCTGACAGATCTGGTGGATTCATGAAATTTATTGACTTCCAAATACGCGCTGCAGAATCTCTGACGTGCGCTTCAAGGGGTTTTCACGGATGGACTTCTCTTCCTGGGCGAGATAGTAGAAAATACCGTCGCTACCCTCGTCTACCACGTGACCTGTCAGATCTGCCTCAATCTTTGGCGCTAGAGGTATCTTGTTGTAGCGATCCAGTAGCTGATTGAAGGAACTTACAGCGCCCACCTGCGCAAGCGCCTGATCGACAATTGGCCTCATCTGGGCCTGTAAGGATTCTCCGGTCTTGCCACGAAAATACTCCGTGGCGGCGTTGTCAGGCCCTTGCAGGATACCTTTGGCATCTTCGACACTCATACTCCGTATAGCACCGAAGAATAACTCACGCGCCTTTGGTGTTGCCTCTTCTGCCGCCTGGTTCAGTTTGAGTTCCAGATCGTCGAATGAGCCTTCAAGCCCGACCTTAGATGCAATATCTCTGGCTTTGACTAACGAACTTGGCAATGGGATGCGAATGGAGGGGTCGCCACTGAACCCATTGGCCTGCCCAAGCTGACTGACGACAGCGCCGGAACCCGTGATAAGCGCTTCCTTGAGCCCTCGCGTAATCTCATCGGCGCTCAAAGGCCCGCTATCAGAGCCTACCAACGCTGATTTCGCAACCGCTGTCAGATCTTCCAGCTTGGGGCCGTCGCCAGCACAGGACACCAGCAACACGCTGGCAAACAGACACGCAATAGGTTTCACATTCATCGCTTGAGTGTTTTCCACAATGTCGGGAGAACGGCCGCTGCAATCAGGATTTTGGCCAGATCGCCCAACAGGTATGGAGTCATTCCAAGCGCTACTACTGGCTTGTCCCATCCAATCAGCGTACCGAGCCAGAGAAGACCGAAGGCGTATATAACGGCATTTCCGATGAGCATGGCTGCTATGGTGGTCAGCATTGAACGGTCCCAACGCCGCTTTGCCAGCAGTCCAACCACGAAAGCCGCAACGACAAACCCTACCAGATAGCCACCGGTGTGCTGAAGCATATAGGCTATGCCGATGCCTTTCTCAGGTGTTCCTGCAAATACCGGCAAACCCATGGCTCCCTGCGCTAGATAGGCAAGTACAGCCGCTGCACCAAGGCGCGGACCCAGCACCATGCCCAGACAGAGCACCACGAGAGTCTGCAGAGTCATGGGGACCGGTAGAAAAGGGATGGAGAGCTTTGCCGATATCGTCAGCAACAAGCTTCCGACAATGACAACGGTTGCGCCACGCACCCACGCGGCCCCGCCAGAAAGTCGTTCGGGAATCAGGGTATCGAGTAAGGTATCTGCCGTATCGGCCTTGGTCAGCGCTCTTGCGAATGCCATGTGGGATCTCTCCAACGGGTTTAAGGGACTAAGAGTGCGGTGTCGTGCAGACCCGCCTAGCGGGCAGAGTATATCAAAGCGCTGCCCATAGGCCGAGTATAGACACACAGCAAAGGCCCAACCCAATTACAAGATTGAACTGGCGATGTTCTGCGCCCACCAAACTGTGGTGCGCCTGCAGGCCGAGAAAATGCCCAAACGCCGCCCGCGGAAGCGTTAAAGCGGAAAACTGCCATTGTAAATTAACCCCTGCCGCCATAAATGAGGTGAGTTTACCGATCACAAGTAATATCCACATGACAAACAAAGTGTCGCGCTGTTTTGCAGCGGGCGGCCTGCTGGTGCTGTAAGCCACCATCAACGGCGCTCCCATCAACGATACGCCACTCACATTACCACTGCCGAAAAGGCAGATAGCGCCCATGAAACGGTTGCGACTCACCATCGCTTTGTGCAGCACATAAAAAATGCCACAGAGCAGCGTTACAGCATCGACAAAAAACGCAAGCACCTTTGCAGACAAGTTGGGCAGGCCAAACAGCCCAAATGCAAACGGCACAGCAAGTAAGACTGCGAGCTTCCAAATGCAAGACCAGTCGACATTATCGAGCCGCGTGGCGATAGTTAGCAGCGAGAAGAAAAGCAGCTGCCAGCAGATTCAGCAGCACATCATTGTGCACCAGTAAAAGTAACGGTAAGGTCAGTGCAGCGCCACCAAACCCCAGTCCAGAACGAACGAACCCACTCCAGTCGAAACCTGCTGCTATCGCCAGAAGCTTCCATCCTGACACTGAGGCGATGACACTGAGGCGATGACCGAATCGCTCAACATTGTCTGGGTGTAAACTGTACACGAGTGACCGGAAGCACCGTAATCTTCAGAAACAGACCTACCAATAGGGGTTGAGGACAAGTTATGAGCCAGGAACACGACCGTGTACAGATCGAACGTGTGCTCCGCGCGTGGTTCGAAGACAAGAACACCGGCAGTATGGAACTGCCGCAATCAAAGCGCTGGTTCAACGGTGGCAAGGCATTCGACTCACTGTTATCAGAGCAGTTTGGACAAGTCCTGAACGATGCTAATGAAGGCAAGCTTGATCATTGGCAAACAAGCGCAAATGGGGCTCTGGCGCTGGTTATAGTACTCGACCAGTTTAATAGAAACATACACCGTAAAACTGCAAAGGCTTTTGCTCACGACTTACAGGCATTGAAAATCAGTGAACAAGCGCTATTGAACGAATTCGATAGGCAGCTGCCCGCAGTTCAGCGAATATTCTTGTACCTGCCCTTTGAACATTGTGAATCTACAGCAGCTCAGGAACGCTCTGTCGCTCTTTTCAGTGCCCTCCGAGAGCACTCAACCGAAGCTCAGGCAGACTTCACTCAAAAGACACTGGACTCTGCACTCGAACATAAGCTGATCATTGATCGGTTTGGTCGATATCCCTACCGGAACGATGTGCTTGGACGTTCAAGCACGGCCGAAGAGCTACAGTGGTTAGCCGAACAGCAAAGCCGTTTTGGGCAGTAGTTTGCGTGTGATAACGAAAATAAGTGTAGGCGGACATGTCAACCTTAAAACAGAGCTGC
The DNA here is from genome assembly GCA_045106195.1 of Granulosicoccus sp. Classification (GTDB taxonomy): domain Bacteria; phylum Pseudomonadota; class Gammaproteobacteria; order Granulosicoccales; family Granulosicoccaceae; genus Granulosicoccus. Next base: position 37,573 of record JBGCEH010000075.1, on the reverse strand, counting down.
TATACGCTTCCATTCAGGACAGTGTTGCTACCGCCTTGTACCGCGGACAACCAAGCAGATGATCATTAACCATACCTGATGCCTGCATGAACGCATAACAGATCGTTGCACCCACAAACTTGAAACCCTGCTTTTTCAGAGCCTTGCTCATGGCCAGCGACTGGGCTGTACTTGCCGGCACCTCTACCATCGAGGAAAAACGGTTGTTTACAGGCTTGCCACCCACAAAACTCCAAACAAATTCTGCAAAGTCATCACCGTTTTTCTGCATGGCCAGCAAAGCCTGCGCGTTGCCTCTTACCGCCGCTATCTTCCCTTTGTGACGGACAATGGCAGGGTTAACTGAAATTTTTTCAAGTCGCGCATCACTCATGCGTGAAACCTTGACAGGATCAAACTGGTGAAACAGTTTTCGGTATGCTTCGCGTTTGTTGAGAATGGTTATCCAGCTTAGACCAGCCTGCGCACCCTCAAGATTGACGAGCTCGAACAAGGTTGCAGAATCTCGACATGGCACGCCCCACTCCGTATCGTGATAGCTCTTGTAAAGCTCGCTACCCAGGCACCATGGACAGCGTTTTTCGACAATTTCCTGCACAGTGTCAAGCCTGTGATATTTTCCCAAACGAATTGCCAGTCTATCTTAGATACCTTCGGGAGTCTGCTGTACCCGCCGTTGTCTGCAAAGAACCCAACGGGGAAAGACTGCGCTACCGACTAGAGGGTCCCGGTTTTCTTGTAATGCAGAACAGGAAGCTCACTTCGAGACGGAGCGTTCGCACCTTGCACACCATAGGGCCAACGTTCCAGCCACGATTGATATTGCTCGGAGCTCAAAGGCTTGCTGATGAAGTACCCCTGGGCAATATCGCACCCCTGAGATTTCAGAAAATTGAGCTGTTCCTCGTCCTCGACACCTTCCGCTACCACTTTCATGTTGAAATGCTTGCCGAGCCCGAGAACCGCCTCGACAATAGCCACATCATCGTTGTCACTGGATATATCAGTGATGAACGCCCGGTCTATTTTCAATGTATTAACTGGAAATTTCTTAAGGTACGCCAATGACGAGTAACCGGTACCAAAATCATCAATGGCAAGCTTCATACCGTACTTGCTTAATTCGTGCAACGAACGAATAACTTCTTCAGGATCGTGCATGACAGCGCTTTCGGTAATCTCCAGCTCAAGCGACTCCGGACGTAACTCAGAGTCTTCAAGCGCTTTACTCACCATCGGTAGTAAATTACCGTCGGTAAACTGTACAGCCGATATATTCACTGCGATATTAAGACCGTCATACCCTTTCTGTTGTAGCGAGTAGGTCATCTCGCAAGCTGTCTGCAATATCCATTCTCCTAATTCGATAATCAGACCTGTCTCTTCTGCGACAGGCACAAAAGCCTCTGGAGATACATAACCGTTAACCGGGTGCCGCCAGCGTACAAGTGCTTCCGAGCCTGTACATTTGCGCGTGTGGATATTGATTTTGGGTTGATAATAAACCTCGAACTGCCCATCTTGCATGGCGATTTTCAGATCCTGCTCAAGGCGAATTCTTGCCGTCAGCCGACTGCGCATTTTCTCGTTGAAACGCTGATACTGATTCTTTCCGTTACTCTTGGCCTCTTGAAGTGCCACAGCTGCATTGTTAACAATTTCCTCACCTAGCATGTCTTCACCCTGATTGATATGCACATCAGCAGGAAAACTTGAGATACCGACTGACACTCCGGCCTTGAGGGTAAAGCCGCGATACTCGTACGGAGCTGTCGCCACGTTCATAATTCGTTTGGCGACCTCTTTTGCCGATGCACTGTTCAAGACATCTTTCTGGATAACAACAAATTCATCGCCGTCCAGCCTTGCCACGAGGTCAATATCTCGCATCATCGTTCGCAGACGATTACCCACTTCGGCAACCATTTTGTCGCCAACAAGATGGCCATATTGATCGTTGAAGAATTTAAAGTTGTCGAGATCAACAAGAAAAACCGCGAACTGCAACTTTTGACTGATCGCCTCTTTCACAGTTTTCTTCAACGCGTCTTCAAACATGAGACGATTTGGCAAATGGGTCAGAGGATCATGATGAGCAGCAAATTCAAGATATTGCTGTTTCACCTTTATTTGCCGGCTAGCCTTTCGCTGCTGATCAATCAGGCTATTGAATTCGTCAGCAATAGGTGAGAGATCATCGACAAATTCAAAATCGATACTTTCAGGCACTTGTCCTTCGCTGTTTTCGCGGCTCGCCTTCAGCGTAGAAATCAAGTGCTCCATCGGATTGATGTAATAACGTACGGTGCCCCAAATGGCAACAACACCGGCGATCGCGCTGATGGCAACCGCTATGACAAAGAAGAGAAGCAACTGCAAAATAAAGGACAGCAATTCGGCACGAGTGTTAACAAAGCCTATCGCGTCAATGGGTCCTGTGTATGTATTAATCACCATCGGGAGCGGTGTCACAAAACCAGTCGCTTTCGGTAGTGCCGCACCAAACTCGAAATCCAGTGTATTGCCCTTATTCAGCAATAGTCTGTCAGTGTTGCTGGTTATCACCAGCCCGACAAGTTTGTTGGTCAGGAGATTTTCAGGAACGTCAAGCAATTCGTGCTCACTCGTTTCGAACGTCGCTTTCAGCAGATTCCGCTGGTCGTCAAATCGATCATTCACATCCGATCGGTATTCGAGAAAAACCGTGGGGACGTAGATCAGCAGTTGTGTTACTAACGTTACGACAGCAACAGCTCCCGACAGCGTACGCGCTGCCTGAGAACGATGGACCTTAGCTGTCAATGCACGGAGGTTCAAGAGTATTTCCTGATCGTCAGACCGAAATCGGATGGTGGTGGGCGACTATGCCCGCAGATCACAGTTAATATCGGCACTCCGGTGAGACCCTTAAGCCGAGAAACTCTTTCAACCCGGAAACGACGAACCCCCGACAAGCGGGGGTTCGGTAAAACACTCTGACTCAATAGCCAGGGACGTGATCAGTAGATTCCCGTTCTCAGACAGGAAAACCGCTGGCAGGAGAAGCCTTGTGGGGCTTCTTACATCATGCCACCCATTCCGCCCATGCCGCCCATATCAGGCATGCCGCCACCAGCTGGAGCATCGTCCTTTGGCAGATCAGCAATCATGGCTTCTGTCGTGATCATAAGACCCGCAACAGATGCAGCGTTTTGCAATGCATACCGAGTGACCTTGGTTGGATCGAGAATACCCAACTCAACCATGTCACCGTATTCACCGTTAGCAGCGTTGTAGCCGAAGTTACCAGAACCTTCACGTACCTTGGCAACGACCACTGAAGGCTCACCACCCGCGTTTTGCACAATCTGACGCAATGGCTCTTCCATTGCACGTTTGGCGATACCAATGCCGATATCCTGCTCGTGGTTGTCGCCCTTGATCTTGTCGACAGCGGCAATAGCACGAACCAGAGCAACACCACCGCCGGGAACAATTCCTTCTTCCACTGCAGCACGTGTTGCATGCAGTGCATCATCTACCCGATCCTTCTTCTCTTTCATTTCGACTTCAGTTGCGGCACCAACCTTGATAACAGCAACACCGCCAGCCAGCTTAGCAACACGTTCTTGCAACTTCTCTTTGTCGTAATCTGAAGTAGCCTGATCGATTTGAGTGCGGATCTGCTCAACACGTGCATTGATCTCATCTGAGGAACCAGCACCATCAACAACAGTGGTATTGTCCTTGTCTACAGTTACACGCTTGGCAGTACCGAGATCTTCCAGAGTGACCTTGTCAAGAGACAGACCGACTTCTTCAGAAATTACCTGTCCACCTGTCAGGATAGCGATATCCTGCAGCATAGCCTTGCGACGGTCACCGAAGCCAGGCGCCTTGACAGCACATGTCTTGATGATGCCGCGCATGCTGTTGACAACCAGGGTCGCCAATGCTTCGCCTTCGATGTCTTCAGCGATGATCAAGAGAGGCTTGCCAGACTTGGCAACCGCTTCAAGCGCTGGAAGCAGATCACGAATGTTGCTGATTTTCTTGTCATATAACAGCACATACGGATCTTCCAGCTCTGCAGCCATGGCATCCTGATTAGTGATGAAATACGGAGACAGGTAACCGCGATCGAACTGCATACCTTCAACAACATCGAGCTCGTTGTCGAGTGACTTGCCTTCTTCTACAGTGATAACACCCTCTTTTCCAACCTTATTCATCGCTTCTGCGATGATTGAGCCGATTGACTCATCACTGTTGGCGGAGATAGTACCTACCTGAGCAACGGCTTTCTCATCGTTGCAGGGCTTGGACATGGAAGCCAGCTCGGCAGTAGCAGCGGTTACTGCTTTGTCGATGCCACGCTTGAGGTCCATGGGGTTCATGCCGGCAGCCACAGACTTGAGGCCTTCTCGAACGATGCTCTGCGCCAATACAGTCGCTGTGGTTGTGCCATCACCAGCGATGTCGGAAGTCTGAGAAGCGACCTCTTTCACCATCTGGGCGCCCATGTTTTCGAACTTGTCTTCCAGCTCGATTTCCTTGGCTACAGATACCCCATCTTTAGTGACAGTGGGTGCACCGAAAGACTTGTCAAGAACGACGTTACGGCCTTTGGGACCGAGTGTTACCTTCACCGCGTTGGCAAGGACGTCTACACCCTTGAGCATGCGCTGGCGAGCAGAATCAGAAAAACGTACTTCTTTGGCACTCATTACTAAATTCCTCTAAAAATTAGTGTTAGTTCAATGTGTTGCAGGGAGAATCAAACTCGACCTGCAACACCCTGAGACAGAAGGTTTTACTCGAAAACACCCATGATGTCGTCTTCACGCATCACGAGAACTTCCTCGCCATCAATTTTGATTTCAGTACCTGAGTACTTGCCGAATAGCACTTGATCGCCAACTTTCAGGTCAAGCGGGCGAACGTCGCCATTTTCAGCAATTTTACCTTTGCCCACTGAAAGAATTTCACCACGCACTGGCTTTTCAGTAGCAGAATCAGGGATCACAATGCCACCGGCACTCGTGCGCTCTTCTTCCATGCGCTTGACGACCACACGGTCATGCAACGGACGAATGTTCATACTTGTACGACTCCGAATTTGTTAATGGATACTAACGTTGATGGAACTAGATCGGGTTGAGTGTTAGCACTCTCCTCCGACGAGTGCTAATTCTAAGGTCGTCGCTCATAATATCAACCCCCTTGCAGGACTAATTGCAAAAAAAAGTGCTTCATCCAGCTTTTGAACAGGTCGGAGCGTAGGCACGGACTGGAATCGAAACGCCAGATTCACAGTACCGGGAAATTTTGGTCAGATTGTGCTTCCGGCGTCAACGAAATCAGACTTAGTCATCGTCAATGCGCTTGAAGTCGCCGTCGATAATGTCACCTGAACCCGCTCGCCTGCTTTGACCCGGCGGCTTTCCAAAGCCGGAAAATCCCCTACCCGGAGAAGCCCCGCGAGCGCTTGTCTGACTGGCAGCCGAGAAACCGACGATTGCCCTTGCGGATAATTTTGCGGCGATCCAGCGGCGTGTTACCGGAATGAGACAGGCAAAACCAAACGTATCGGTAACGAATCCGGGCGTGAGAAGCAAAACGCCACCCATCATAATCAGAATACCCTCGAATAACTGCTGCGCGGGCATTTCACCGGCATCCATGCGCTGTCTGGCCTTGTTCAGCGTTGCCAGGCCTTGCTGGCGCAACATGCCACTGCCTACAATTGCAGTAACTACGACAATGAGCAATGTCGGCAGCCAACCCACAGCATCACCCACTCGCAACAGCAAGGCGATCTCGACGATTGGCATGGCGATAAACAAAAAAAGGGCGTACGGCATCGACAGCTCCGAAGGGTCCTGCGTCAATTACTTACAGCAGTTACTGGAACCTATCGACGCAAACAGCCTCTTACAACCCATGGATTACCGAGCAGAGTTGTCTGAGTGTCCAGAGACGTTGTGGTGTCCCCGGAAAGCCAATATGTACCGACTTCACTTACACTACAGCAGCTAACGATACACCATCTTGTGGAACGCACGCACCTCCGCCGGAAGAGCCTAGATTTCTTAAGTGTATTTTCAGGTTTCCGGCAGATTGGGCCGTTACTATCTTGAGGTGTACCGATGACCACCGACCACCAGCGAGTTCTGTAAAACCGATATGACTGAAGAACTTGAATTTATACGCCGTCGCGGCTTTGTGCGACTGCCAACAGCACTGATTCTTGCAGCTCTCCCGTTGTTAAGCGCCATACCGGTCAGCGCCAACCTGTTTGGCGGCGCCGAACCTCTGGCACCAGAGCTGGCCTTTACTCCCGAGGTTGTCCAGGTCACTGAAGAGACCATTGACGTCGAATTCTCGATCGAAGACGGTTACTACCTCTACCGCGACAAAACGCGCTTTAGTGTGTCCGATGCGACGTCATTGCCCGCAAAATCAAACGCTCTGGACATAGGTCAGCCAATGACGGTCACCCTGGGTTCGCCGAATTTCAGCGATGCGGAGACCGTGACCGACGATTTTTTTGGCGAGCAGGCAATCTTTCGTGAGTCAGCGGCCATTCGGGTGCCCTATTCAACGTCGGCCGAGGCACAAACCCTGTTGTTGGCCGTCACATTTCAGGGGTGCGCGGATATCGGTCTGTGTTATCCACCAACAACGACAACGCTGGATGTCGATCTACCTGCGCGGACAACCCTTGCAGCAACAAGCAACACCTTGAGCGCCCAGCTCTCACAACCTTTGGACGCTAGCGGGAGCAATGTTGTAGAACCTGTTACCACATCGCTTGGCAATCTACTGGATGCCGGTAGCGACTCAGGCGAACTGTTGCCCCCGGAACTCGCTTATCTTCCGCGGATCAATGCCGCGACACCCGACGCTATTGATGTCAGCTGGTTCATCGAGGACGGCTACTATCTCTACCGAGACAAATTGAGCTTTACATTGACGCACCCCATTGACAGTAACCTTCAGGTGAGTGACAGCCTTGCGAGCCCCGGAGTCGAACAATTTGATGAGTTCTTCGGCAACGTCGCAATCCTGAGGCATTCCGCGAACGCCAGAATCATGCTCTCCGGCGACACCTCACAGACAACTCTTGCGGGACTGGAAGGACAACTCACCATCAGTTATCAGGGGTGTGCTGACATTGGTGTGTGCTTCCCACCCGCTGAAACGACGCTACCCGTTAGCTTCAGTGGAGGCATTGCCACTGCGCTGTCAAGCGAACTTACCCCCCTGTCCGCTAACACCAAGACTGCCAGTGACAAAAACACCTTATCTACAACGGACATAGCTGACGTTAACGCTGTTCAATCGAATACCACCCAACCATCTCCGGCTACCGGTGAGCCTGCCCAATCGGAACAGGACAGATTGTCCAGCTTTCTGGGGGCCAGTAGCCTCTGGCTTACTGTAGCGACATTTTTCGGGCTTGGCTTGCTCTTGGCGTTTACCCCGTGTGTGTTACCAATGATCCCCATACTATCCAGCCTGATCGTGGGCCAAGGGCCTTCTATTACTACCGGTCGTGCGTTCAAACTTTCGCTGGTCTATGTGCTTGTCATGGCCAGCACCTATGCACTGGTCGGAATTGTCGTTGGACTATCCGGATATAACGTTCAGGCATTTCTGCAGGATCCCATCGTACTCTCAGGTATCGCGATACTGTTCGTGCTCTTGTCGTTATCGATGTTCGGATTCTACGAGCTGCAAGTTCCCACACGCATGCAGGACAAGCTTACCCAATGGTCAAACAAACAAGGCGGCGGCCAAGTCAGTGGAGTTGCAGCCATGGGCTTTATTTCCACGTTGATTGTAGGCCCCTGTGTAACCGCTCCATTGGCTGGTGCACTTATCTATATAGCAAAAACAGGTGATGCCGTGGTGGGCGGAGCTGCCCTGTTTGCACTGGGCCTGGGTATGGGCGCACCCCTTCTATTAATAGGCACGTCAGCGGGCAAGTTTGTCCCAAAGGCTGGTGCCTGGATGAATACCACTAAAAGCATCTTCGGTATACTGATGCTGTGCATGGCGGTGTACATGATTTCGCGTTTTCTGCCCACCACCGTAACCATGGCACTGTACGGCATTATAGCCGTCATGAGCGGTGTGTATCTCGGCGCGACCGACACCGTTTCGAATCAAAGCACCGGTTGGCAACGGTTCGGAAAAGGTGCTGGACTTGTCGTTGCTGTCTACGGCCTGGCACTATTGGTCGGCGCTCTGGCAGGTGGCAAAAGCTACACCACGCCATTAGGTGCTCTGGCGGGTGGTAACGCAAGTTCCGATGTAGCACTGACTGATCACGCGCTCCCTTTTCAACGCGTTAAAACGGTAGACAATCTACAACGTGTTGTAGAGCAGGCCAGCGCTCAAGGCCGCCCGGTCATGCTCGACTTCTACGCTGACTGGTGTATCAGCTGCAAGGAAATGGAAGCCTTTACCTTCTCGGACAAGCGAGTACAGGATCTGCTCAGTACGGCCATTGTTGTCCAGGCAGATGTAACGGATAACGATGCTGAAGATCAGGCCATGCTCAAGGCGTTCGATTTGTTTGGACCTCCGGGTATCATCTTTTACAACGCTTCTGGACAAGAATTGCCCGCTGCGCGCGTAGTCGGCTTCATGGACGCCGATGATTTTACGGCTCATATACGCCGCTTCATCTATCGCTCGGATACGTAAATTTATTGCAAGCGCGGGATTAATACGGCAGCGATACAACCCGCAACAGCCATTGCCAGGCAGATCAACCCACCCGCTTGCCAGCTGTGAAAGAACTCCACAACGGCTGGCACCAGAAATCCTCCCATAAGCTGACCGATACCTGCGAATTGCAGGATCAGCCCGATCAGGAGTCCAATCGCCACAGGGTTGTCTGCCACACGCGGCACACTCGCAAACAAGGTGCCTGGTATCAGACCTCCAAAAGCGGTGAACATAAAAGCGAAAAGAATCCGGATGGTCAAACCAAACGCTTCGTTGAACACGACCAAGGCGCTTGCGCCCATGACCACCGCACCGACAATCAACAAGAGAACACTGCCTGCACCACGGCGAAGCAGGTACCCGGCAGCGATATTACCTGACACACTGCAAAGGACGACCAAAGCAGCCAACCGGCTTGTACTTGCAATCGACCAGCTTGATGTGTCTATGAAAAGCGTTGGCAAGAACGAGGTGACTCCAACAAACTGAAAGGAGTAGAAAAGGAAGCACAGGCTGTATAGCCAGATCACGGGCTTCTTCAGCTCCACCATAGGCTCAACACGACCACCCTCCTGTAGAGCTTGCATATCAGGCACTCTGGAGCGCGTCACTATCCATACAACCACCAAGGCCAGTAACGATGCAGCACCTGCCACTTGCCATGACAATTGCCAACCACCCAGCTGCTGCAGCCAGGGCGCTACCACCAACATGGCTCCTGCCCCAGCCGGCACAAACCCGCCCCAGATTCCAAGTACCAGCTGGCGATCGCCAGAGGCAGCCAGTGCCGTGAGCATCGAAGGGAAAGCAATAGCCGACATGATCCACCCGAGTCCTTCGAGCACACGCGTAAAAACAAGCCACTGCAGCGTGCTGCTAAATGAACCCGCTAAAGAACCCAAGCCAACAAGAGCCAATCCTGTGATCGCGAAAGCCACATAACCCATTCGCCTAACCAGCAATCCGAGCACAAACCCCAGGGTGGCAATCATTAACGCGTAAAGTGAAACCACCAGCCCACTCTGCGTCAGCGTTAGCTGCAATTGCTCGCCAAGACCGGGAAGTGCTGCCGGCACTTTGCCGATATGCAGAGCAACGGAACATCCAGACATGAACAGAAGAAAAATTGCTACCCACTGAGTAGCATCGTCGCCAGAGTGGCGAGTAAATACAGGATCTCTGTTGGCGGTGACCAATTTATTTACTGCCGGTTCCGCTTGGTCAGGTAAGCATGCCAGAGCAGACGTGCTGCAGTAGCTCTGTGTGGTGACCATGAGTTGGCCAACTTATCCAATTCAGGATAACTGGGCACCTCATCAAGCCCTGCACATTCGGCGTAACTGACCACGAGTGCCCTGTCTCCACTCGCCCAGGCATCTGGACGACGTAATGCCATCATGAGGTAGACGCCGGCGGTCCAGGGGCCAATGCCGCGAACGCTAGTCAGCTTGGCGATAACTTCATTATTATCGAGCTTTCGCAAATCCGGCAGGCTTAGTTCACCACTTGCGAGGCTGCGAGCGATGGATTGGCAATAACTGACTTTACTTGCGCTAACGCCAGCCTTACGCAAATCTGCGTCGGGAACCGACAGGAATGCTGACACTTTCATCCCGGGGCACACGTTACGCACGCGACTCATCACGGCATTGGCACTGCTTAATGACACCTTCTGTTCGAGAATGATGTGCACCAGAGTTGCAAAGTTCTGCTGCCTGGACCAAAGCGGAGGCTTACCGTACTGTTGATAGATGTCGGCAAGTAACTCATCGCGCCCGCACAGTATGTCCAGTGACTCTTGCATGACACTATCGGTTAGTTGATACACTCGCGAGTCTCCATTGCACACCTTGCCCGGACAAAATATCTCCATGCTCCTCAAGCGACCGCAAAATGCAGAACAGCGACGACTGAATGCCCATGGCGCAAAACGCGCCAATTGGAAGCAATGGGGCCCGTATCTGGCTGAACGCGCCTGGGGAACGGTACGGGAAGATTACAGCACAGATGGTAACGCGTGGGCCTATTTCCCTCACGATCATGCCAGAAGCCGCACCTATCGCTGGAACGAGGATGCACTAGCCGGTTTTTGTGACCGTAACCAGTACCTGTGTTTTGGCATTGCTTTGTGGAATGAGAAAGACCCTTATCTTAAGGAGCGGCTGTTTGGACTCAGCGGCCCCGAAGGCAACCATGGAGAGGATGTCAAGGAGTTGTACTGGTACGAAGAGAGCACCCCAACTCACAGCTTTGCCAGCATGCGTTACCACTATCCGCAGCAGGCATTTCCCTACGAGCAACTGCGCAGTGAGAATGCGTCGCGCGGCTACTCTGATCGGGAATACGAGATTAGCGACACCGGTGTCTTTGATGAAAACCGCTATTTTGATGTGCAAATAACCTATGCAAAAGCCACCGTGGACGACATTCTGATCAGTATCACCATTACCAATCGAGCGGACACTTCAGCTCCGGTATCCTTGATTCCTCAATTGTGGTTTCGCAATACCTGGAGCTGGGGGTATGAAAAAGGTCCCATGAATGATGTAGACGGCAAGCCTGAAATCGTCACAGAAAAACACGAGCATCTTGGCAGCTCACTTTTAGCACAACATCCCACCCTGGGTGATTATCATCTGTACTGGCAAGGAAGCCCGACAGTGATGATGACTGACAATGACACGAATTATCAGCATCTCTTCGGCTCGGAAAACAAGACGCAATATGTCAAAGATGCTTTTCACGAATACATCGTCAACAAGAACGAAGAAGCCATCAATCCTTTGTTAACCGGTACCAAAGCAGGCCTGCACTTTCGCACCGTACTGGCAGCAGGCGCATCGCGAACCTTTCAGCTGCGCCTTTGCAAGCAAGCCAAACCGCGCCCCTTCGTCGGCTTCAAACCCACCCTGCACAAACGCCAAAAGGAGATGGAAACCTACTACGGCGACTTGCAGTCATCCACTGTGCCCGCAGAGCTTCATCAGGTTCAACGTCAGGCCCTGGCAGGCATGCTCTGGTCAAAGCAGTTGTACTACTACGATGTTCAACAATGGCATCAAGGCGACCCCAATACATCACTGCACCGAAATGATGACCGAAACGTTCACTGGATGCACATGCATAACTTTGACATCATGTCCATGCCTGACAAATGGGAGTATCCCTGGTATGCCGTCTGGGACACGGCGTTCCATACCTTGCCGTTAGCCATGGTAGACCCTGACTACGCCAAGCGTCAGCTTACGCTGATTACACGCGAGTGGTATATGCATCCCAACGGCCAACTACCAGCATATGAATGGGCTTACGGTGATGTAAACCCACCTGTGCATGCCTGGGCTGCATGGAACGTCTACACGATGTCACAAACCCATGCATCAGCCGACCGTTCTTTTCTTGAAGGGATATTCCAGAAGCTGTTGCTGAACTTCACGTGGTGGGTAAATCGCAAAGACACGCAAGGCAATTCTATCTTCGAAGGCGGGTTTCTGGGTCTGGACAACATCAGCATTTTTGACCGGTCTGAAGAACCACCTACCGGTGGCGTTCTTAAACAGTCAGACGGCACTGCATGGATGGGATTTTTCTCGCAGTGTATGCTCACCATTGCCCTCGAACTGGCACGCGACAATCCGGTTTATGAAGAGATGGCCAGCAAATTTCTCGAACACTATCTTCAGATTGCCTACGCTATCAACGGCGACGATAAACATGATGGCTTGTGGGATGAAACCGATGGATTTTTCTATGATCGTCTGGATTTACCTGATGGCAGACAAACACCGATAAAAGTACGCTCACTGGTTGGTCTCATGCCACTTATTGCCGTATCGATTATCGATGATGAAGTGTACGAGAAATTTCCCGACTTCACGCGTCGTATGCGATGGGTCATGGAACACCGGCCAGAATTGGCTGGCAGTATTGCAAATCTTGAAGCCAGCGGTGTCGAACGCCATCATCTGTTGTCATTCATGGACCGATACAAGCTCACGCGGGTACTTACCTACCTTCTTGATGAAGACGAGTTTTTATCCGACTACGGTATTCGCTCTCTGTCCAGGATTCACAGGGAAAACCCGTTCTCGTATACCACTGACAAGGGTACGATTCTTACCATCAGCTATGAGCCAGGCGAAGGCGAAACCGATCTGTTTGGCGGAAACTCCAACTGGCGTGGACCCATCTGGTTTCCAATCAATTACCTGATTATCGAATCACTGCGCCGTTACCATGCGTTCTATGGAGACAGCTTTACCATCGAATGCCCCATAGGATCGGACAACATCATGAATCTGGATCAGGTGGCTGATCACATAACTCAGCGGCTAATTCGTCTGTTCAAGCCAGACGATGATAACAACCGGCCCTGGTGTGGTACCAACACAGAACTTGGATCTGCTGCGAGCGAGGGCCTTCATCAGTTTTTCGAGTACTTCAATGGGGATACGGGTGAGGGACTGGGGGCAAGTCATCAAACGGGATGGACAGGTTTGATAGCTTTGTTAATGCAACAGGCCTACCCGCCCTCGTAATCCACACAACTTTTAAACAGTTTGAACCGTAGAGTAAAACATGGGCCGTGCATTCTGTGTCAGCGCACTGTGGCGCTGAGCTTTCATCATCTGGTCCCCAGAAAGCTGCATAAGCGCAAGCGCTTTGCCAAACAGTATTCGCGCGAACAACTCAATACCGGCGTAATGCTTTGCCATCGTTGCCACAAAGGCTTGCACAGGCTTTACTCGGAAACAGAACTTGGAACTCAATTTAATACTGAAGATAAATTACGTAATGATGAAGCCATCGCAAAACACGTTTCGTGGGTAGCAAAACAGAAAAGTTAAAGGCTCTGATTTATGTTAAACGAGCCGGGTAGCAACGACTTTGCGTTGCTCCACAGGTCAGTGACGATATCACTGGCAGATCCCGAGCGAGCATACCCTGCAGATTGTCCGGCCCAGGACTGCATACATGATAAATCAGAGGATTCAACCGCTTGCTTGCGCATCAGCGCCGTAAGATTTCGTTGTATCGGATAGGGTGCGGGAGAAGGGGCTGATTCAGAGGCTGCTGCCATAGTGTAGGCCGAGCGCAAGCTGCGACCGAGCCTTCCCGAGAATGCAGTAGTGGCGACGGTATCTTCAGGAAGCGCTCTGGACATTGCATCAGCAAGAACTTGCGGGGTATCGGCTTCGACTGAACGAAGCAAGCCGGTACCGATCTGCACCGCCGAGGCACCGAGAGTCAGCGCTGCGGCGATGGCACGCGAATCTGCAATACCACCGGTAGCAACAACAGGAATCTTTACTGCATCAACAACCGCCGGTAGCAACGAGAAAAGTCCCACCAAATTTACCTGGGCTTCAACAGCATTAAAAGCACCACGATGACCACCCGCCTCCATCCCCTGAGCAATCAGAACATCCGCACCCGCTGCTTGTGCGGCTAATGCTTCAGTCACGGTTGTCACAGTGGCAAACCAGTGAATACCTTCCTCCTTCATCCTTGCGACAGTATCAGCCGGATAGAGACCCATGATGGATGACATCGCACGAGGGTTCGCCGCGATCATGGCGTCACACTGCGCATCGAAATCGATCAGAGTTGCATCCGCTGTGGCCTTAGGAACCTGCGGCCCCCACTGTCCAACGAAGTCCCGCACCTGTGCCTCATGTTGGTCATCGCGCTCAGGTTCCGGATCAGGAATCCAGGTGTTGAGCTGGAAGGCACCGTTGGTGGTGCCACGGACCTCCGATGCCCATGATCCAATGGCTGCAGGATCCATCAATAGCGCACCGCATGCACCCATGCCACCAGCGTTACCAACCGCTGCTGCAAGCGATGCAGGGCAGGCCCCAGCCATGGGTGCCATGAGTACAGGCAGGCGGAGCTTGTAGGTGTTGCAGAACGCACTGGCACGCTCCAGCGCAGACTCTGTGCGGGTTTGTGTATTTGACATTGTTGGCCCGTTTACCATGAAAAACGTTATAAATGATTAATTGAAGCGTACGACAAGACCGCACCGGGTCTCTTTGTCACAACCGCTGAATTTATTCCCAAGTCACCACATCTGCGAGAAATATCCGTCGTTTACCGAGCTGATCCGGTTGCATTATGTCCTCTGCGCAACAAATACACTCAAATTCGCCCTTTTACTAACGAAATGTGAAATATTTTAATAGAAAATTAAAAATTCATGCAATAAAGCATAGAAATAACAGTATTTAGTATTAGCAGTACATTTGTTCTTCACGTACATTAGCCTTGTTGCAAATTCAGCAGCAATCCTGAATCCCTCGGAGGAGTACCTATATGCGTAAGCAGAAAAACGCTGTCGCTCTAGCAGTTGCCGCTTTATGCGGTGGTCTGTCGCTAGCTGCCAGTGCAGAAACATTGACCATCGCTACCGTTAACAACGGTGACATGATCCGTATGCAGGGTCTTACAGAAGACTTCACTGCTAAAACCGGCCACACGGTTGAGTGGGTCACACTCGAAGAGAATGTCCTTCGCCAGCGTGTAACAACTGACATCACTACCAAAGGTGGTGCTTTCGACATTATGACAATCGGCATGTACGAAACACCTATCTGGGGCCAGAACGGATGGTTGGTACCACTTGATGATATGTCTGAAGAATATAACGTCGACGACATCCTGCCTGCCATGAGCGGTGGCCTGTCATACGATGGCACTTTATACGCCGCACCGTTCTACGGTGAGTCTTCGATGATCATGTACCGTACAGACCTCATGGAAAAAGCTGGCATGGAAATGCCAGAAGCTCCAACGTGGACATTCATTGCAGAGGCTGCTGCCGCAATGACTGATCGCGAAAATGAAATCAACGGTATCTGCCTTAGGGGTAAGGCTGGTTGGGGTGAAGGCGGTGCTTTCATCACGGCAATGTCAAACTCTTTTGGTGCGCGTTGGTTTGATGAAGAGTGGAATGCTCAGTTCGATACCGCTGAGTGGGCAAATACGCTTAACTTTTACGTGGACATGATGAATGCATCAGGTCCTGCCGGGTTCGCTACCAATGGTTTTAATGAAAACCTGTCATTGTTTCAACAAGGCAAGTGTGGCATGTGGATTGATGCAACGGTTGCAGCTTCTTTTGTCACCAACCCCAACGACTCTACAGTTGCCGATCAAGTAGGATTTGCTCTGGCGCCTGACAATGGCCTCGGAAAGCGTTCTAACTGGCTATGGGCTTGGGCACTGGCAATTCCTGCAGGCACTCAAAAAGTAGATGCGGCTAAGCAATTCGTCGAGTGGGCCACATCAACAGATTACATCGAGCTCGTTGCTGAGAAAGAAGGCTGGGCAAATGTACCACCGGGTGCACGTATCTCACTGTACGAGAACGAGAACTACAAGGACATACCTTTCGCTGCGATGACTCTGCAATCCATTCTGTCTGCAGATCCTAACAGCCCTACCGTTGAGCCTGTCCCTTATGTTGGCGTACAGTTCGCTGCAATCCCTGAGTTCGCAGGTATAGCTACTGAGGTCAGTCAGGAATTCTCTGCAGTTTACGCAGGGCAGCAAACCGTTGAGGAAGCACTGGCGAAAGCACAGGCTTTGACCAACGAAGCGATGGAAGCCGCTGGCTACCGATAAGTACTGTTAGATAGTCTTTAAGCCGGGCCAGCGCTATAGCGCTGACCCGGCCAGTAGTACCCAAATTGCTATGTGCTGGCTCCGTAGTTTTAAATTTGCAGAGTTATCTTCCATTGGATAGTTTCTGGATACGAGCCGCCATTTCCATCCTTATAGACTGTGGGCTATGTAACCCAAGAGCTAACTATGGCAACTCAACACTCTAGAAGTGCTGCGCGATTTATGCTTGCGCCAGCTGTCGTCCTTCTACTCGGTTGGATGCTCGTCCCCCTAACGATGACCTTATGGTTTTCGTTCCGGAAATACCTTCCGCTGCGCGGTGGCGACCAGGGTTGGGTCGGGTTCGACAATTATGTCAGCTTCATCAGTTCAAGCTCTTTCTGGCCAAGCGTACAAACAACACTCATCATCGTCGGTGGCGTACTCCTGATCACGGTGGTTCTTGGTGTACTGCTGGCGCTGTTGCTGGACCAGCCGATGTGGGGCCAGGGCGTTGTCCGGATTCTCGTTATCGCTCCGTTTTTCGTCATGCCAACCGTTTCAGCGTTGGTCTGGAAAAACATTTTCATGGACCCGATCAACGGTCTCTTCGCCCACCTCTGGAAATTCTTTGGGGCAGAGCCTCTTCAGTGGTTGTCACAGGCATCGATAGAATCGATCATCCTGATAGTCAGTTGGCAATGGCTACCATTTGCCACGCTCATTCTACTCACAGCAGTTCAATCACTGGACGGCGAACAACTTGAAGCGTCCGAGATCGATGGTGCGCGCCCGTTGCAACGTTTCACTTATATTATATTGCCGCATCTGGGACGTGCACTTACCATCGTCATACTGATTCAAACGATCTTCTTACTCGCTATCTTTGCCGAGATATTCGTGACAACCGGTGGAGCGTTTGGAACGAAAACACTTTCTTATCTTGTCTTTCAACGCGTGTTGGAGAGTCAGAATATAGGATTGGGCTCTGCGGGCGGTATCTATGCTGTCATCCTTGCCAATATTGTTGCCATCTTTCTGATGCGCATCGTCGGCAAGAACCTGGACGCTTGAGGGGAATCTAATCATGGCTCGCGAAATAACCAATAAACGCAAGATCATCAATACAGTCGCAGCATGGACTATCGGTCTTCTGATTTTTTTTCCCATTCTGTGGACAATCCTGACCAGCTTTAAAACAGAAGCGCAGGCGATTGCCAGTCCACCACTTTTTCTGGGCTTTGACTGGACACTGGAAAACTACTCTGTTGTTATGGAGCGTTCCAATTACGCTCGCTTCCTGTGGAACTCCATCTTTATTGCGGGTGGCTCCACACTCCTCGGAGTAATTGTCGCGGTACCTGCCGCGTGGTCCATGGCCTTCGTGCCATCCAGAAAGACCAAAGACATTCTTTTATGGATGCTCTCCACCAAAATGTTGCCGGCAGTAGGCGTGCTTTACCCGATCTACCTGCTGTTTATCAAACTCGGTTTGCTCGACAGCATTCTGGGACTGACCATCGTCCTGATGTTGATCAACTTGCCCATAATTGTGTGGATGCTCTACACGTACTTCAAAGAAATTCCAGTGGACATACTAGAAGCTTCACGAATGGATGGAGCTTCACTCCGATCTGAAATTCTATACGTCCTGACGCCGATGGCATTACCCGGCATAGCGTCTACCATGCTGCTTAATTTCATTCTGGCCTGGAACGAAGCCTTCTGGACATTGAATCTGACAGCGGCAAAAGCAGCGCCGTTAACAGCATTCATCGCAAGCTATTCCAGTCCGGAAGGCTTGTTCTACGCAAAGCTATCCGCCGCTTCGACGATGGCGATCGCACCCATTTTGATTCTTGGCTGGTTCAGTCAGAAGCAACTGGTGCGTGGACTTACATTTGGAGCAGTGAAATGATTGTAAATACTGTAAAGATCAGGGGATATAAATGGGCAGCATAACTCTCAAGAATGTAACAAAGAGCTTCGCGAAAACCGAGGTTATCCGCCCACTCGATCTTCAGATCGATGATGGTGAGTTCGTGGTATTTGTCGGACCTTCGGGTTGCGGTAAATCCACCCTTCTCCGCTTGATAGCGGGCCTGGAAGATATCACTAGTGGCACTATCGAAATTAATGGTCAGGATGCCACCTCTGTCCCGCCAGCCAAACGTGGACTTGCCATGGTTTTCCAGTCGTATGCACTCTATCCACATATGTCTGTTCGCAAGAACATTGCTTTCCCTCTGAAGATGGCAGGAATGGATAAGGCAGATAGCGAGCGCAAGGTGAATGATGCCGCGAAGATCCTGAACCTTACTGATTATCTGGACAGACGACCCGGTCAGCTATCAGGTGGTCAGCGGCAACGTGTGGCCATTGGGCGTGCCATTGTTCGAGAACCCGACGCCTTCCTGTTCGACGAGCCATTGTCTAATCTCGATGCAGCCCTGAGAGGCAACATGCGCCTGGAGATTGCCGAATTACACCAGACACTTACCACAACCATGATCTACGTAACGCACGATCAGGTGGAAGCAATGACCATGGCGGACAAGATCGTCGTGCTCCAGGCAGGTGTCATCGAACAGGTTGGTTCGCCACTTGATTTATATCGCGAACCTGCAAATGTCTTTGTTGCCGGATTCATCGGCAGTCCGGCCATGAACCTGATTACAGGTGAAGCGGCTTCCAGTCGCGGTGCGACAACCATTGGCGTAAGGCCAGAACACTTTCGGCTTTCTCTTGATGACGGTGAATGGAAGGGCGTTGTCGGGGTTTCTGAGCATTTGGGCTCAGATACGTTTCTGCGTGTTGTCGTAGACGGCGTTGGGACGTTGACCGTTCGCGCTGATGGTGAGTTTCCAGCCCGGCATGGTGATACCGTGGGATTGACGCCAGATCCTGATCGGATACACCGGTTCGATGCTGCCGGTATACGCATTGCCTCTTAAAGGATTAGAGAAAGTTGAGACCGTGATGGAAACTCCTACTGAACAGAATGTTGCGCTGACGCTGAATCTTGGAAGCCTGGGGCAGTTGCCAGAAAACGTTGCGCGGCCGCAATACGCTCGAAACGATCTATCAGCAGGTATTCTGCATTTTGGCCCCGGGAATTTTCATAAGGCGCATCAGGCTGTCTATCTTGACAAGCTCATGAATGAAGGCATTGATCGCGACTGGAGTATTATTGGCGCAAGCGTGATGCCAGGTGATGCCAACTTACGTAAAGTCATGCTCGAACAGGATTTACTATCTACGGTGGTCACGCAATCATCGTCGGTGAGCGAGGCGCAGGTTATTGGTCCAATGATTGACTACCTACCTATCGGTGACGGAGAAGCCATTCTTGACGCCATGTCCGACCCTTCTATCCGCATCGTGTCTCTCACGGTAACTGAAGGTGGGTATTTCGTGAATGCTGCCACTGGGAAATTTGATAAGCAGCACCCTGTCATACAAGCCGACGTTGCTGAATATGACAATCCTAAAACCGTCTTCGGGTTAATTGTCAAAGGGTTTGAACAACGTCGTGCAGCGGGCAAAGCACCTTTCACGGTAATGTCTTGCGACAACCTGCCTCATAATGGCCATGCCGCAAGAGCGGCTGTCGTGGGGTTTGCTGAGTTGGTTGATGCATCCCTTGCCGAGTGGATCAGCGAAAATTCAAGTTTCCCGAATGGTATGGTCGATAGAATCACACCTGCAACAGGGCCAAATGAGCGCAATCGAGTGCAAACCCTGTTTGGGGTAAACGATCAGGCACCCGTATTTTGTGAAGACTACATTCAATGGGTGCTCGAGGATAACTTTGTTGCCGGAAGGCCTTCCTTTGAGCGCGCTGGCGTACAGATCGTCGCTGATGTTGCTCCGTACGAAATGATGAAAATTCGAATATTGAACGGCGGTCATGCAGTATTGGCTTATCCGGCAGCCTTATTGGGGATTAAATACGCACACGAAGCCCTGCAGGATAGTCGTATCAGGGATTTTCTGAGATCCGTGGAGTACAGTGAGGTGATCCCGGTTGTCCCCCAAGTCCCGGGTGTAAATCTCAATGACTATTGCGAAAGTGTAATGAATCGTTTTGCCAATCCTGCAATTGCAGATACGATTACGCGGCTGTGTTTTGATGGCTCAAACCGCCAACCGAAATTCATTGTCCCTACAATATCTGATCGTCTTGATCGTGACGAGAGCATCGATGGGCTGGTGCTTGCCTCAGCACTCTGGTGCCGGTATTGCGAAGGCACTGACGAACACGGTAACGTCATTGCCCCTAATGATCCTTCGTGGGATCGGTTGCAAGCAAAAGCCGCAGAATCCTTGCAAAATACCAATGCATGGATCGGAATGCGCGACGTCTATGGTGATCTTGGTGATAACCCGCGTTTTCAACAGAGCTTTGCCAACGCTCTTCAAGGTGTGCGATCAAAAGGTGTTGCACAGATGTTAAGCCAATACTGTGAGAGTTTGCCATGACGCCGCTGACACTCTCATATAGCTATAAAGTCCAGGAGTAGTATCCGTGTCGGTTGCATTACACCCGACATCGAACAAGGTGCCGGAACTTGAGATTACCGATGGCACTCAGCGCTCAATGCGCTACATAGAGCATGGCTTTCCGAACCCATTGGTGCGCTGGCATTACCATGATGATTACGAACTTCATTTGATTGTTGCAAGCACTGGCAAGGTATTCGTCGGCGATCACGTGGGCCGGTTCTCTCCCGGCCACCTGGTACTGACGGGTCCACGACTTCCACATAACTGGATCAGTCAAACGGAACCAGGGGAAGTAATAGAGCTTCGGGATCTGGTTATCCAGTTTCGAATGGATCTACTACCCAGAATGGCAGATATGGCGCCCGAACTTACCTCCATCCTGCCCTTGCTGGATCGTTCCCGACATGGTGTTGAATTTCTTTCTGTCGATACCCAATGGGCGCAGTCGATGTTTCAATCGATTCGCGATACCGATGGGCCTCAGCGGATCTCATTGTTGATCGACCTCTTAAACTATCTGTCGGAAGAGCACGACTATGCTTTGCTATCAACGCTGGCTATTCGATCGCGCGCTGATCAAGCCTCACAAGAAAAAATTGAAGAAGTCACCCAGTACATCAGCGAGAATTTTTCTCATGAGATAACACTGGGAGAAATGGCCAGGCGAGTAGGTATGAACGACAGTGCTTTTTCACGCTTCTTTGCCAAAGCGACAGGGAACAGTTTCAATCGTTTCGTCAATCGCGTTCGCATCAGCAAGGCTTGCGAGTTACTCTCCGATACGGAAACACCTATTACTGAAATTTGCTATCGGGCTGGCTTTAACAATATCGCTAATTTCAATCGGCGTTTTCGAGAGCTGAAGGAAAGCACTCCAAGAGAATACCGCCGTCAATCAAGACTGCGCCATGGTATTCGAAACGGTAGAGATTAAACCCCTCTTTGACTGATAGAAATCAGGTATCAGCCAGCATTAAACGCTCAGATATACTCAGTAGGTCGGCCGCCTCGGGCCTGGAAATCCACGACAATTCATACCACACATGTCAGTTGTCGTCCTCGAAAGCAAATCGCTCAGTATGTCACCATTTTTCAGGTACTTCGCCAATGGCTTCTATCCGACAGGACCAAGCCTACAGTAAACCATCATCATCCCGTTCGGACTCCAACACTTTGACACCGAGAAATTCAGGCAAGCCTAGTGCTGTCAGACCGGTTTCTTCAAAAGCCTCTCTTGCAGCAGCAAACGGCACCTCTTGAGACTCAACAGTTTCACCGGAAATCTGCAGGCCTAATTCAGGAAAGTCAACCGGCCGGAGCACGAGTATGTCGCCTTGCCTGACGATTTACAGATAAACCCTCTTCCTGTATTCACAGACAACACTCATGACGGGCTACCTCCTCATTGGTCATCACTTTGTCAATGACCATTATTGGCTATGACGCTACAGAGTCGCTTGTGGCCAGAAATCCACCAGACTGCCGCGCCCAGAGTTGGCTGTAAAGTCCAGACCCCTCCGCCAGATCCTGATGCAGCCCTTCCTCCACCACAGCGCCTGCATCCATGACAATCAGCCTGTCCATCGCCGCAATGGTGGATAAACGGTGCGCGATGGCAATCACTGTTTTACCCTGCATCAGGGCACTCAGGTTTTCCTGAATAGCCGCCTCTACCTCACTGTCCAGTGCCGAAGTTGCCTCATCCAGAATCAGAATAGGCGCGTTTTTAAGAAACATTCTGGCAATGGCAAGCCGTTGTCGTTGTCCGCCTGATAGTTTCACACCTCGTTCTCCCACTTGCGCATCGTAGCCACGTCTACCCTGGCTATCCTCAAGAGCGAGGATGAACTCGTGCGCATTGGCACGCCTTGCTGCAGCGATGACATCGTCAATACCGGCCTCTTTACGGCCATAGGCGATATTGTCGAAGACAGATCGATGCAGCAGAGAAGTATCCTGCGTTACCACCCCGATATGACGACGCAGGCTCTCCTGCCTGACAGAACGAACATCAGTACCGTCTATCAAAATCTTGCCTTCCTCAACGTCATAAAGCCGAAGTAACAAATTGGTTAGTGTCGTCTTGCCAGCACCAGAGCGTCCCACAAGACCGATTTTTTCACCTCCGGCAATATCAAGATCAAGACAATCAATGGCACCCTTGTCTTTACCGTAGTGAAACCTGACACTTTGCAGCTCGATTCGTCCCGCAGGCACCGGCAGCTCGATAGCATCTTTCTCATCAACAATTTCCTGGCGCGTGGACAACATGCCCATGCCGTCATAGATGATCCCGATACTCTCGAACAGCCCGGATAGCTCCCACATTATCCAATGCGCCATGCCTTGCAACCGTAATACCAGCCCCACACCGACAGCGAGTGCACCAACGCCCACTACTCCGTTTTTCCAAAGAAGTACACCAGCAGTTCCCACACTAAACAACAACAAGGCATTGATGATATCCAGTGATACATTCAGGCCGGTAGACAGTCGCATCTGCGGATGAACCGTTTTCAGAAAAAGCTTCATGCTATCGCGCGCGTACGTAGCCTCGTGGCCCGCATGTGCAAACAGCTTCACCGTCATGATATTGGTATAGCTATCAACCACTCTGCCTGTCATCTCTGATCGGGCATCCGCCTGCAGGCGCGAGATATGCTTGAGTCGTGGAAGAAAGTAACGCAACATGATAGCGTAGCAGATCAACCAGATAACAAATGGCAACATCATCCAAACACTAAACGTGGAAACCAGGACCATTGCCCCGATGAAATAGACACTGACGTACATGAGAACATCCAGCACCTTGAGCACGGCATCGCGTATGGCCAAAGATGTCTGCATGACTTTAGTCGCAACGCGGCCTGCAAACTCATCCTGATAAAAGGAATAGCTCTGTCCCAGCATCCACCGGTGTGCTTTCCAGCGGATACTCATGACAAAATTGCTTATAACTGTCTGATGCAACAGCAAGGATTGAATAAATCCCGCAAGAGGCAGCAGGAAAAGTATAACCAAACCCATCCAGAACAGACGCGAAGACTCCTCAGTCAGCAATGTCTCAGGATCACGATTGCCAAGCCAATCGACAAGGTTGCCGAGAAATCCGAAAAGGCTGACTTCCAGCACCGAAATGATGCCGGAGAATACCGCCATTGCCACAAGCCACGGCCAGGAGTCCCTGGAATAGTGCCAAAGAAAAGGTACAACGGTATCCGGCGGCCTTACTACCGGTTGGTCCGGGAAAGGCTCGATGCGCTCCTCGAAAAAATCCAGCAGGCGATTGAAGATCGTCATGGTGTCTTAAACGTTGGACAGTAATACACTGATGGTGTTGATTTTTGACCACACAAGCCAGAAAACGCTACAAATGACAATCGTAATCACGGTCGTTATGCCACCAGTGACAGGTGAAGCCAGCCACCCCAGCGATCCAGTAGCCAAAATGAACATAATCAGTGCAGTCGTCGCACATCCAGTGCCCAGGTTACGGACGAAGCTGACCTGCTCGAGAACCTGTGCCGACACGGTGTCATACCCCGCCAGCTCGATACTCAGCCGCACATCGACGAATAAAGCCACCAGAAACAAGAGCGAACATAATAAAAACATCAGAAACACAGCTTGTGTACGGCGATTTCTGATCCCATATCGTAATAACTGGACTGCAATGGATATCGAGAAACCTGACATGAGACCGCTGATGAAAGCGACCTGGCCAGTCTGTAGCTCTATAAGTTCGCGCATGGCGAAAGGTGCATCCGTGGTCATGATTGGTCCACGATTATACGCTTGCATAGCCGCATGAACGCGTTACCCGGATGGCGCCGCTGGTTGCAAGCGGTTATCGAGCCAAATAACAGTCCGGCTCTTGACAAACTGCTTGAAGAACATCGCCAGCAGCTGCCAGTCCTGTGGCTCATGGGCAAGACGGGGTCGGGAAAATCGTCCATTATCCAGCGCCTGACGGGGGATACACGGGCAGAGGTGGGTAATGGTTTTGAACCCTGCACTCAAAGTGCAGTTCACTATGACCATCCGGATACAGCCCCGGTTTTGCGATTTCTGGACACACGTGGATTGGGCGAGGCAGGATATGACCCCAGCGAGGATCTACGTATGGCACAGCAAGGAAGCCACGCTCTTTTAGTGCTTACGCGCGTTGACGATCCGTCGCAGGATACGGTTGTGCGTGCGCTAAAAGACTTGAAAGACAAAGAGGAAGATCTTGCAATCATTCATATACATACAGCGTTACATACACTCGCATCACCGGATCTGGAACGCGCTATTCAATACCAATCGCTACAAATTGAAAAAGCACTGGAACGAAAGGTGAATACGGTACACATTGATTTCACTGAGCTGGATGATGGCTTTGAAGATCCTGATGTCGGACTCACTGATCTTTGCGAGGCCATTATCGCCATGGTGCCACAGCTTGCGCGAGTTCTTGCGCGTAACGAAAGCGAGTCCCGGGAGGAAGAACTTTTTCTGAGCGTTCGAAAGGAAATTCTAGGCTACTCAGGGGCGAGTGCTGCAGCTGACATTCTCCCTGCTGTGGGCCTGGTAGCAGTTCCTAGTCTGCAGGGGAAAATGCTCCATGCGCTGGCAGGACGTTATGGACTTGCGTGGGACAAACGCATGGCAGGTGAATTTGTCGCAGCATTAGGTACCAGTTTTTTGTACCGATACCTGATATCCCTGGGCACAAGACAGATCGCCAAGTTCATACCTGTTTATGGACAAAGCGCTGGAGCTGCAGCAGCAGCGAGCATTAGTTTTGCAACCACATACGCGTTGGGCCGCGTAGCCTGCCTGTATTTCTATCGACGCAATCATGACAAGCCGGTCGATCCGGAACTGCTACGAGAGGCCTTCATCAATGCGTTCAAGGAACAACGGGACTAGTGTAGTGGAACAATCATCAAGATGTTAAGACAATTAGTGAAATCCCAGAAGGCAGCAGTGTGGTATGTCCTTCTGGTGTTCTGCTTGCCGTTAGTCACCCTGGTTGTCTTGGGATTGATAATGCTATGGCAAAACGATTGGCTGATTTTTGTCAGCGTAATCTGGCTGCTACTGACCTTGACAGGCTATGCCTTGTACAGACTTTGGCCAGCCACCTTGCTCAGTGCTGCCACAACACAAAGCGTGTCAGACAACGTAACACTGCAAGACCCTGCGCGTGCGCAAGGCTCTAACGAAGATGAACTGCAAACCGATGACAGCGTCGATGCAAAATTGCCCATGCGCCTTGAACAGCGCGCCGACTGGACAGCGCTGGACAATCGAGTGTGGTTACGTGCATTAGAAACCGTAGAGCTTACCTTGAAAAAAAAACCACAATGGGAAGAGCTACCAGAGTTAAGCCTTGCCATGCTTACGGCGGTATCAGATTTCTACAATATCGAGAACGATCTTTCACTCAAAAAGGATTCACGCAAGACGGCTGGCGTTTCTGATAAAACCTATAGCTTTACCTTGCCAGAGGTTTTGCTAGTACTGTCAATTACTTCCAGTCGTTACAGACAGCTGGTTCTCGACTACATCCCGTTCGCTGACAAAATAAAAGTATCAGCACTGTTAAGCCTTTATGCGCGACAGGATCAGATAAAGACCAGTGCCAAGTGGATCAACACTATCAGGCGCACTACGCGTTTCGCCAACCCTCTGGCAGCGATCACGGCCGAGCTTCGTGACCAGTTTACCAACCGGATATTCACTAATCTCAGCGAAAAGGTACAAAACGATCTCAAGCGCCTGTTACTTCAAGAGCTGGTGCAGGTTGCAATGGACTTGTATAGCGGCCGTTTGAAAAGTTCAGTGTCTGAGCTTTCCGACTATCGCAGCGAAAGCTACTTGCGAGACGCTGACAGTCATGTGCTCCCGACAGAGCCTCTCAGAATCGTACTCGCCGGACAGCTAAGCTCAGGAAAATCATCATTGATCAACGCGCTTGTCAATCGACTCGAAGCTGAAACGGATATCCTGCCGACAACTGGAAATAAAACGGTACACGCACTGCACTGGACGGACAAAAACTCAGACAGTCACGAATGCGAGACCGCGCCAGAGCCATTACATCTCATAGACACAGTCGGCCTGAGCGAAAGCCTTGAAACTCTGGAATCCCTTGTCGACATCACGCAGCAGGCCGATTTACTGATCTGGGTTGCACGCGCCAACCAACCTGCCAGAGCACCTGATCTTGCGCTGCATCAAGCACTGCGAGAGGCATTTGCTAGTCAGCCGGTGCGTCGCCCTGCCCCCGTTTTGCTGGTCCTGACACATATTGATCAGCTGAAACCCAAAGCCATCTGGCAGCCACCCTACGATCTGGGTAGTGACGTTGCCAAGGCGGTGAGCATTAAGCAGGCTATCGAAAGTACCAGACAACAGATCGGACTTCTGGACAGCACACCTGTGGTCCCGGTCTGCCTGGCATCAAATCTTGCGCCCTACAACGTGGACCTTGTGGCAGCGCAGATCATGCTGTTACAAACAGACGCGACTCAAACACAACTCAATCGACGCAGAACAGAGCGAGACAGCAACAGTGTTTCGTGGCGTGATCGCTGGAATCAAGCCAGTAAACTGGGCACTGTATCAGGAAAGGTTTTGATCAGATCTGTGCTGGGTGACTAAGAGCTTGCAAAACGTTCTTTCAGCACTAGTCAGAATCGGCTATTCGAGGCGGCTTGCACCATTTATATCGGGCATATCGCCAGAAGGCTAACGCAGGAGAGCCGCTTTTAGCGACTCGTATAAGGCGAACCGCCCATTCGGCCTGACTCCGGTACCGCGCTAGTTGAGATCGGCCGCCATGCTGGTCAACACCTCCAGTGGAATAATTCGCAATGCCGCCTCGTGGGTTGACTGTACATACACTCTTGGTGCATGACCCTGATCAAACGCCTGTAACCATCGGCTGGCGCACAAGCACCATCTGTCACCTTGCTTCAGACCCGGAAATCCATAGGCTGGCATTGCTGTGGAGAGATCGTTTCCCACTGACTTTGTAAAGCTCAGGAACTCATCCGTCACGGCAACACAGACTGTATGAGAGCCCACATCTTCCGGGCCGGTATCGCAACATCCGTCCCGATAGAATCCTGTTATCGGATCCATCCCACAGGGGACCAAATCTTCTCCAAGAATATTTTTTGCTGGTTTTTTCATCATCGAAAGTGATATCTGTACAGGTTAGATTCAAGCCGCTACCAATCAGGCAAGCGCCGGTGCCGGCGGCAAAGAAGACTTCGTGTCATTAATATGGTTGGTGATATTGGTAAAAAAAATGGTGGAAACAGCCATCATCAGATCAACCAGATTCTCATCAGTCAGGCCTACGGCACGGGCCTCATCAAGCATCGCCTGCGGGACGCTACCCGGTGTCCGGAACACAGTACCTGCCATCGTCAACAGCGCATCAATGCGAACGTCCCCTGAGGGATACCCAGAACGAATAGCAAGCTGTTGCTCCTCAGACAAACCGGCCTGAGCGGCCTTAAAGCTGTGAACAGAGAGACAGAAGTCACAGCCTGTCTGCTCACTAACCCATAACTTGACCGCCTCCAGCTCGGTGATTGAAAGAGATCCTTTGCGCAGGCTCTCCTCCATCTGCAAATATGCTTGCAGAGCGGCTTCACTGTTCGAAAACTGCAAATACACATCAGAGATCTTGCCATTTAGCCTGACGGGTTCAAGGGCTTGAATCGTGGTTGCATGAAGTTCAGATGTTGTGCGGGTTGTGAGTCTGGACACGGTATGATCAACCTGAAAACACGGAAACCTATTATGCCTGAGACGTTGCTATCCCTCATAGACAGGTTGCTCACTCGCCTTATGAGCCTGTGGGTAAAGCCAGATGTACTTCCCGACGACCCGTCAACACTGATAAACCCCGACCTTCCCGTGTTATACGTGCTGGAAGTCGGCGGTGTGGCTGACCGTGCTGCCCTGGCTATCGTCGCACGACGTCTCTCCTTACCTGATCCGGCCGACAGGCTGATATTCGGTCGTGCGCGCGAGCGCCGGTCGGTCGCCGTATTACAACAACGTCAAGGAGCCCTATTCAGAAAACACCGTCATGTCGTATCAAAACGAATATCGAGACTGGTAGCTGCTGGTGCTGATCAAGCAACCGGAGAACTACAGATAGTGCCAATCTCCGTGTACTGGGGGCGCGCACCTGACAAGGAGTCATCGATTGTCAGGCTGCTTTTCAGTGAGAACTGGCAATTTGCCGGACGTACGCGCAAATTGATTACCACGTTGATTCATGGTCGCCACACGCTGCTCAGCATCAGCGAACCATTATCATTCCGAAGCTTGAGAAGTTCGGGCGAGAGCGGTGACATCCTCACCCGCAAACTGTCCAGAGTTTTGAGAGTGCACTTCCGGCAGCGGCGCATTGCCAGTCTGGGACCAGATCAGTCACATCGTCGCATGCTGATTGATCATGTTTTGGCTGACACCGCTGTGCGCAAAGCCATTACCGCAGACGCAACCAGGACGAGCACGGAGCGAGTACGAACACGCGCCCGCAAATATGCCTATGAAATATCAGCGGATGTCTCTTATCCAACCATTCGCATTTTGCACAAGCTGCTCAAGCGTTTGTGGAATGAACTATACGACGGTGTGGAGCTCAATGGTGTTGACCGCCTCAAGGCAGTAGCCGATGGGCGCGAAATCATTTATGTGCCGTGTCATCGAAGTCATATCGATTATCTTTTGCTGTCATATATTCTGTATGTGCAGGGATTTTCGCTACCACACATAGCTGCCGGTGTGAATCTCAACCTTCCCGTTGTTGGCGGCCTGCTTCGTCGCGGCGGCGCTTTCTTTCTAAGGCGTAGTTTTGCCGGCAAGCCTCTTTACGGTGCTGTTTTTAACGCCTATCTCAAAGAGCTCCTGCAACGTGGTCATGCTCTCGAGTACTTCATAGAAGGTGGACGTAGCCGCACAGGCAGACTGCTACCACCTAAAGGGGGCATGCTGTCCATGACGATACATGCTTATCTCACACAACCACAGACACCTGTGGTATTCGTGCCCGTCTACTTCGGCTACGAAAGGCTTCTGGAAGGTCGGGCCTTTACCAGCGAACTTGCGGGCGGAAAAAAACAGCGCGAAACCGTTTTCGCATTGATTAAATCGCTCAAAAGCCTCAGAGAGGACTACGGCCGTGTCCACGTTAGCTTTGGCAATCCTATCGAGCTAGATTCTTTAATCAGTAAACACCAACCTGACTGGCGATCGATAGCTGTCAACGAGGAAAGACCAACGTGGATAAAACCGATTGTAGAAGAGCTTGGCACCACCATCATGCACCGCATAAACGAAGCCGCCAGCGTTACCCCGATCAGCTTGTTGGCAACGGCCATGCTGGCAACACCGCGTGGTTGTATCAGCTATGACGAACTTGCACAACAAATTGACATTTATCAACGTCTTTTAATGGGCGCTTATGCAGACAGTCTGACAAGCATTCCTGAAATTGATGCTCAAGAACTAATAGCCCATGGTGAGCGCCTGAGATTTGTTCAAAAAACTGACGATGATGTTGGCCCCATGGTCGAACTCCGCACAGGTCAAGCAGGCCCTCTCACGTACTTCAGAAACAACATCCTGCATTTGTTGACACTTCCCGCGCTCGTGGCAGCAACCTTCACTAACCAGCGCAATCGAAGCGATCAGGAAATCGAACATCTTGTATCTCTGGCGTTTCCTGTTATCCAAAGTGAGTTGTTTTCACCCACGGAAATCCGCAGCGAATCACTGGCGAAGACGCTTGATGGTCTGGCAAATGCCGGACTCATCACACGCCAGTCTGACCAGTGGATCAGAGCATCGGCAGGTTCACTGGAAGCCGTAGCACTACTGCGACTGGCGAATGTTGTCACGCCGGCTCTCGAACGTGATTTCTTGTGTGCCTGTCTGTTGGCTCAGGCGCCCAACAGACAAATTGACACTCTAATACTGGCAAAGCAGTGTCAGCTGGCCGCTGAGCGTTTGGCTAGAACGCACGGTATGGTGGCCACAGAGCTCTATGACAAACATCTGCACAATGCATTTGTCGAGACCCTGCAAACACACGGTTACATAGATTCCGATGAAACCCTTATCAAGACAAAACCGGCGCTGTTCCGCGTAGAGGATGAAGCCCGTGCCATGCTGTCGGTGCAAACACGACACGCCATTATCACTGCCAGTCGCGCAGTCCTCGCATCAAGTGCAACACATGCGGAACCAGGCGCTGAACCGACATAGCGCCGTCCCGGTACAGTATGTGCTGTTAATCGGCAATATGGCGCTCATCTTTTGTGAGTGAACAATCGAGAAGGTATAAAGGCGAACACATGAAGCGGATTCTGATACTCGGCGCGGTAGCAGCTTTGCTGGCCGCAAGCGCAGGCAGCGCTATCGCGAACGATGCACGCGCCATAGCGCTCGGTGGTTCTGTCATCGCCAACGGCAAAGGCGTGCACGGGGCAATTGGCAATCCCGCTTCCATGATGGCAATGCAACGTCGAAGTGAGACCGTCCATTTCCGTTTCGGCTTTGGTGCTGAGTTCCGTGACAGCGGCGATACGCTGGACACGCTGACAGACTCTGAAAACGAGGATCTGATCAGTGATATTGAACGAGAGATTGATGTGTTGAGTAGTGCACCCATCACCTGTAACCCGATTGAAGGGGAGTTCCAGAGCACAGGTAGTGATCCCTGTGTTTCAGGAACGCAGTCTTTGTCTGATCTTGCAGGTCGGGTTCTTGATATCATTGATCTGGTAGATGAAGAGTCCATCGAAGGGCTCGGTGTTGCCGATGTCGGGATGGCCTTTACTCATTCGACCGTCCCTTTTGCAATAAACCTGCGTTTTAGCGCGGCAGGCTCCGGGTCGCCTGACATCAGCGACGGTGACCGCGCCTACATATCGGAATTCAGTACGCTCCTCGATGATGACAGCATAACGCTGGATGAACTCAACAGCTCGGAATTCTTGAGTTTTAACGATGTGGGTGAACCATTGACGGTGCAGCAACCCGAAGATGTGTTGCAAACACGAGGCTCTGGTGGTGCCCTTCTTCGTACCCAGCTCGGCGTTAGCCTGGCAACCACTGTTATTGTTGGAGGCCACAACGTCGATCTGGGCGTGACCCCCAAATTCTCGTCACTACGAGCGCAGAATCTGGATATTCCGGTAAGCGACGAGTTCCGCGAAGAAGTGCCTTCAGCATCCGATCAGTTCAAAGACAGCGAAGTCTCAGAGAGCTCTTTCACGATCGATATCGGCGGATCAATGCTGCTTCCTGACATCCCGGTACGTGTGGCTGCCGTCATAAGGAACCTGATTCCTGAATCCATTAAGACGATGGACGGTTTCGAATTTGAGACTACACCACAACTGATTCTGGGCGCTGCGTTCCATCGAGGCCTGCTAAGCGTTACCGGTGATCTGGCATTGAACGAAGCGGAACAGGACAATTTTGCTACTCAAAAACTAGGCGTGGGCGTTGAATATGGCACACGTCTGTTAGCAGTAAGAGCGGGCATTAACCACGACGCCGCTAGAACAACAGAAACCACGGCCTTGAGCCTGGGCTTTGGCCTGGGCCCTCTGGACATAGGTGGCAGAGTAACCGGTGTCGACGCGCTGGAAATGGGTGCTCAGATTGCGTTCAGCTTCAAATAGCGATTGTTTCACTCCAAAACCACTATTCCCTGTACAGCTCCAGACCACGAAGCGGACGCCGTGTAATGTTGCGCGCCTGGCGTTGTGCTCTGGGCGGTAGCGAACTGAATTCCAGATTTCTTGACCATTGTCTTGCATGTATCGGCTCACAACTGAAAATCCCTATGATGTTTTCATAAGTGGGTAGATGCCAACGGTACCCTGCCCGAAAACCTGAAGCGCCGATAATTGGCAGAGCATTTAAAAGCTCTTTCGAGTTGATGCAATTGACAACAAGTAATCCATCAGGCATAAGATGGCTTTGCAGGCATTCCAGCCAGTCAGATTCCAATGAACAAGCACGTATCGGCTCTCCGCCTTCGTGCCCGAATAGATCATCTATGATGAGATCGAACGCTGGTCCCTGGTAACGATATAGCCAATCTATCGCATTATCATGAATCAGGGACAGGCCGTCACCACCCACACCAAACCAATCGCGGGCAACGTGTAGATGCTGCTCATCAATTTCGATAGCGGTGATTGCCTCATACTCATCTAACGCCTGCAGTTGACGAATGACGGCCCCACCACCTACCCCCAGCAGGAGAACTCGCCTGATCTGGCCTGGTGACTTGTGCAATGCTGGTAAACTGAGGCAATCCCAGATACCACCTGCAAATGGCATTTTCGGGTTCCACTGACTATGGAATACACGATTGGTATAAAGGCGAACAGATCCGCCTGAACTTCTGACGCTGTAGTGCGTATCGTTACGGGTCAGCTCCCAGAGAACACTCATCGAGTCTTTCTAGCCACCAAAAGGACTGACACCAATCAGGCGAACATGCGCCCACATGGCAAAGATCAGCCATACACCAATTCCAACGACCACGGTTATTGAATCCCTGGCGATACTGTTTGCACTGGAAATCACACCCCCTTGCGCTCTGTCAATCTTTCGGGAACGCACATAGAGGATAACAGCCCATACCAGAAACGCTCCGAACAAGACAATATCACCAAGCCGACCATTAGCCAGCAAATGGGCTAATGCCCAGACTTTTACCCCCAGAACCATGGGATGTCCCACCGCTGCCTTGATTCGATTGCCGGGTACATATGCGGCCGCCAGGAAAACGAACGCTATCAACATCAGCAACGAGGCCACATGCGCCATTGGCACTGGGGGAACCCAGATGAATTGCGGGGACAGCCGCGTCTGACCATAGCCGAAGACAAGCAGCACCAGTCCGGCAAGCGACAGTACGGAGTAGAGCCCTTTATAAGCAAGCAGCCCGCGTGTCGCAATAAAATCTTCCCGCAATTGCGGATAAAAAACTCGCGCAAAGTGAACGCCGAGGAAAAGCACTAGACCAACGATGAGTAACAACACAACAGACTCCTGAATGACAATGATCGATAAGATACGATAACACTATCACCCTTGCTCTTCGTGATAGTGAATACGATGAATTCTCGGCAAAGTCAATGGTATTCAGAATGAAGCAGTGATGGCCACCTTCAATAGCCTCTGGACTAGTGGTGACCATCATAACGCTCAAACTGCAACTGCGTATTCGTCTCCAGGGAAACAGAATGACGTGTCGACATACCTGTCTGCCGGGTCTTTGCCGTGATCACACTATCTCGGTTTACACACCAGTCAAGACCCACTGTCATGTCACGTTTCAGACCAACAAGCGAGTTAAAAAACACATCGTTTTCTTGTGTCGAGCCATACACTCTATCCACTACCCACTGGGCTCGCGGTAAAACCAGCGGATCGGAAATCCGGTTATGTTGTCCCCAGCCCAGTATCAAATCAGAGCATTGAACGAAGTCCTCATTTGCCGGCTTGGTAACATAGCCAATCAATAAATCCATGCCGAAATTTTTCTTCATCATAGTGAACTCAAACAGATTCGCAAAATCCTCTCGCTCAGTGTGATAACTGTAATATTTTATCGCACCGTCAATAGCCATGAACGAGCCTACATCTGTTGGTGTGTACTTAATCTGCTGCTCTGTCGCCCGGAGACCTTGAAATTGCACACGCGCCAGACCAGACATTTGTGTGGATGTCAGGGGCCACTCATTGATTAGTAGAGACGAGGAGCGATTTTGTGACAACCTTGCAATAGCATCGGAAGTATTCAACGTGGTGTCGACCATCGGCATAAGGTCAGGGTGAACATAATCTACCGCATGCCCCAATTCGTGATAGAGCAGCGAATAGACACGAAATTCTATATCTTTCAATGAACGCTCGGTGAATGAGGTCAGGCTATACTGCGGATAGGCCTCCTCACCACCGATTCGAGCTGCTTGCAGGGACCAGAAATTCAGCTCCTTGCCATAACCTGATCGATAATCCTCCTCGATGGATACGTTGGCTTTTTCTTCCAGAGTCAACCACAGGTGACGCGGGTCCAGTTGAATCCCACCTGTGCCAGTCCAGTAGTTCGAGGGTCTGACAGTACTCCCGATACTAACGACCGTAACGGATGCGAATAACTCAAGCACGTCAGCAGGTGCTTGTTGCAACAGAGTGCTGAATCGTTGCCCCATCCAATCATGGGTGACCAGCAACCTGTTCATGACATCGTTATGGGTGACCGTGTTTCCGGATTGCCCGATGAATGGCAAACGTCGCAGTTTGCACCCATCCTCCGCTGACTCTATCAGCGCACACTCTTTCAAGAATTCTGCATAAGGGCTATCACGGAGAAAGGGACGAAGTGCTTCACGTTCTCGCACATCAACTCTCTGCAACACAGTGGGATCGACGCCGACGTCAACACCACCGCTACCGCCACAGCCCGCAATCAACAACACTGACAACAAAAACAAGTTTCCGGACTTCACACAAGATTCCCGATATTCAAAACTTTGCCAGACTTCTCGCAAGATTCCTGATTTTCCGAACCTTTCTGTACTTCTGGCAAGACTGACGATTTAACCTTGAGAGTACTTGCTGAATCGCAATGACGTACCACCCGTCAACCTCGTGCATGCACAGGTCAATAGTGCAATTTTAAAAGACTCCCAGCCACACGGAAATGACAAGCAGCGGTACATTTCCAGTGACCATCGTGTACCAGTTTCGACAGCCGTTACCGTAGCTGAATTTCAGTACGACGGTTCAATGCGCGTCCTTCAACTGTATTGTTATTGCTGATTGGCCGCGTCTCACCGTAGCCCATGGTGGTAATCCGTTCACGCGGAATACCTTTACTCTCAAGATAATTGGCAACTGCTTCAGCACGTCTGACAGACAGGCTCATATTGTATGCCTCAGGGGCTATCCAGTCGGTATGCCCATCTACTTGCAGTTGCAGATTGTCGTCCATCACTTGCTCGGCAAACACATCCAGTTTCTCACTGGACTCAGGTGTCAGTGTTGATGAATCTATGTCAAAGTAAATAAACGGCGCCTGTACGGGCTTGAATACCATGGGCTCACTGGGTGGTGTTTCAGGTTCAGATGTAGTCGCCTGCTGGATGACAACTGGCGCAGCCGCTACGGCGGGCGCAACGCTGCCGAACCGCTTGAGCACACCGACGTTAAGGTACTGAGCATCTGTGTCCATGCTCATCAGCTCTGTTCGCAAGGCGAAGCCATTAGTAAAACCATACTCTACGCCAACGCCAAAGGCTACGTGATTAGGGTAGTCGCGCCTGTATTCAACTTGCGTTGATTCGTTTTGCATGTGCCCGATACCAACCCTGCCATATAGAGACGCACCTTCTCGACGAAACAATCCGGTGAGATCATCATCGCCGAATACCATTCCCGACCGGGAATTAGCAAAATAGCCCAGAGCACTAAGACCGAAAACCGTGTAATCCACACTGCCTGCACTTACGCCTGCAAACTCAGCCTCAGCGCTACCAAGGTCTGCCGCATAAGCTTCTACCGTAATAAATCGACTCACATCGAAGCCAACGCCAACATGTAGCCCAGTGTCGGATTTGTCACCGATCGTCAATGCTTCGGACGAGCTCTCAGGTTCCAGCTGACTTATACCAACTCCGCCAATTAAATATAATCTCTGGCTGAAATCCTGAGCCTGCAGAGGTGCAATAAAGAAAACCAGCACTGCCAGAAAAAAACTGGAGATAAGTGCAAAACGAGCCTGATATAGCATATGCAAGAGGTTCATATTACAAGCCTTCCATTACCGTGGCACGACGACCGCGAGGGCGGGTATACAAACGCATAAGACTCGCAAGAGCAAGCGTAAACACCAACCACCTGGACACGGATCCCACACCAGATCCATTTACACCTGTTTCAAGAAACAGGTCAGTACAATCGCATTCATCGAAATCATTTACGCCGTTTCTGTTCAGATCGCTGAACCGGAGCACGTTGACGCTGACATTGCCTGTGCGTTCGTCACCATCACCATCTGCCATGGTGTACACGAAGGTGTCAGGTTGATTATCGAGACTGTAGTAACCGGGTTTGGGGGCATAAAGCACCATGTTGTCAACGACAGTAATCGTTGCATTTTCAGACTCAGACACAGACAGCAACGTCAGGTTGTTATTGCCAGTTCCGTCAACGTCATTATCAAGAACGTCCAGTTCTGTTGTTACACCCTGATTAATCGTGAATGAATCAGAGTTGGCAGCTGTTGCATCATCCGCGATCGGACCACCATCGTTTGGCTCCCCATCCGTGCCATCCGTGCCGTCTGTACCGTCTGTACCGTCTGGCCCGTCTGTACCGTCTGTACCGTCTGTACCGTCTGTACCGTCTGTACCGTCTGTACCGTCTGTTCCGTCTGTTCCGTCTGTTCCGTCTGTTCCGTCTGTTCCGTCTGTACCGTCTGTACCGTCTGTACCGTCTGTACCGTCTGGACCGTCTGTACCGTCTGTACCGTCTGTACCGTCTGTACCGTCTGTACCGTCTGTGCCGTCTGTACCGTCTGTACCGTCTGTACCGTCTGTACCGTCTGTACCGTCTGTACCGTCTGTACCGTCTGTACCGTCTGTACCGTCTGTACCGTCTGTACCGTCTGTACCGTCTGTACCGTCTGTACCGTCTGTAC
>JBGCEH010000074.1:0-39615 GCA_045106195.1 Granulosicoccus sp. | reverse complement strand
AGGAGCCTGCGCGGCAGAAATCAATCGGCTACGAGCAGCCCACTTTTGGCCAAAATTTGTGCTCATTTTCGTCACTTAGCCAGCTAAACTCCTCAAATGAGCACAAAATTTGACTCAAAATTGGACTACTCTCGCTCGATCGCTTTCTACGGGGCCGCCTCCGGTCGCGCAGACTCCTAACGTGCCACCGAAGTATGCGCCGTACGAGCGCGCAGTGTCGAGGCGCTTCTCCTGATCTTTGGTACAGGCAGATTTGTGTAAGCCATGAGCCGTATTGTCCACATAGCCGCGTTTTATAAGCAGGACCACACACAAACAGGCTCGCAACTACCTGGCAGTGACGCTGATGCCAGAGACTTTGTCAGCTTGTATGGTAGTGGCTTGATGCCCTTCATGCGTTGTTTGTTCGCATAAGGACGAATAAGCCTGATCTGGCGATACTCCCTCGCAAACGAGCGTTTCCCGCAGAAACTGTGCGCCACGGCACGCAACCGTTTGGTCTATGGAGCGAAAAGCAAGGGCGCGCAAATAGATCGCCCATTCTGACTAGACCTTGATTTGTCAATCTGGTAGTAATAGGAACAGATTAGATGCTGAGGCAGGTGAAATAAAATGGCAGAGCATAGTTTCCCCAAACTGCACAATGCCATGTGGCCTGGTCTGGTTGGCAAGGGTTCGGATTCTGAACCACCAATCGATCTGGACACCATGCTTGACCTGACAGCAAACGCACAGGTCGATGGTGTACGATTTGACGGCGTTGATCTTTTCCTGTCCGATCCTCACACAGCCATTACCGCGGATGACGGTGAGATCCAGGCACTCGCCGACAAGGTACAGTCCAAGGGGCTTGCCATCGGTTCGTGTGTTGCCCCTGTCTGGGTGCCTACCGGGGGTGGCTCATCCATGGGTTCTAGTGACGAGCGTAAAGCATTTCTTGATGCCGTTAAAAACGCCTGCCGTATTGCATGCCGACTGACAGAACTCGGTGTCAGAAAAAGTGGTGTCATTCGTATCGATTCATCAGTTTCAACCGCCGAATGGGCGGAGAATCCGGTGGAAAATACCAAACAGATTGCAGATACCTTCAGGCAGGCGTGTGATATCGCTTCTGATTATGGAGAACGCCTTGCCGCCGAAGGAGAGATCTGCTGGGGAGGCATGCATTCGTGGAAAGCCATGCTCGATACACTGGAGGCCACTAACCGGCCGGGCGTTATCGGATTTCAGGCAGACATGGCGCACACACTCTTATACACCATGGGCGTCAATGCCCCTGAACATCGAATCATCGCCAGCGATAAGGATCTCGATGATCGGCAAGCGCTGGACGCAGCCATCGGCAAGATGACGGACGCATTGCGACCCTGGACGATTGATTTTCATGTTGCGCAAAACGATGGATCAGTCAAGGGCGAGGGGTCGCATGCAAAAACCGGTCGTCACTGCCTGCCCGACGACCCGAATGGAAAACTTGACATCGCGCATCATGCAGGCGCCTGGCTACGCGACGAAAACCAGCAGTTGACTAAAACCTGTCGCCACATTTGCTGGGACGGCTGCATGTTTCCCAACGAACAGCTCATGAACCCGAAAACCTGGGATTCCATCCTCTCTGCCATGATAGACGTCCGCAACGGGCACGGCTGGAACGAATAAGGAGCAGGCCAATGTCACGAAAAACAATGAATATCGGTTTGATTGGCTGCGGCTTCATGGGCCGCACCCACACCAATGCATTCCGGCAGGCGGATGTCTATTTCGATCTTGAAACAAGGCCGGTGCTCAAGGCAGTTTGCTCCCGAACATCAGAAACTGCGAAAAATTTTGCCCGCCAATGGGGCTATGAATCCAGTGAAACGCGTTGGGAGTCATTGATAGAGAGAGACGACATTGATCTGATTGATATTGCCAGTCCCAACAATACCCACCATGACATTGCCATTGCTGCGGCAAAAGCCGGAAAAATGGTAATGTGCGAAAAACCACTGGGGCTGAACGCTACCGAGTCCGAAGCCATGGCCAACGCTGTTGACAAGGCCGGTGTCAACAATATGGTCTGGTACAACTATCGTCGCGTGCCCGCCATAACGCTTGCCAAGCAGATGATCGATGAGGGCAAACTTGGAAAGATATTCCACTACCGGACCAATTTTCTGCAGGATTGGACAATCTCCAGTGAGTTACCACAAGGTGGAGAAGCTCTTTGGCGACTCGACAAATCAGTGGCTGGCAGCGGCGTAACAGGTGACCTACTGGCTCATTGCATTGACACGGCAATGTGGCTCAATGGTGGTATTGATGAGGTCATGGGAGTCACCGAGACCTTCATCAAGGAACGAATGCACCAACTTTCAGGCAATATCGAACCCGTTACCATCGATGATGCCAGTATGTTCCTTGCCCGGTTTTCCAACGGTTCACTGGGCAATTTCGAAGCAACCCGATACGCCAGAGGACACAAGGCGCAATACACGCTGGAGATCAATGGCGAACACGCTTCCTTACGCTGGGACCTGCACGATCTGCATCGCCTCGAAATGTTCGACCACGCAGATGAAGGCCGGAGCCGTGGATGGCGGTCCATCCACGTCACCAATGAAGAGCATCCCTATATGGAGCGCTGGTGGGTTCCAGGACTTCAAATCGGCTACGAGCACACCTTCATACACCAGTTTGCAGACTTCATGAACGGTATTGCTTCAGGCGATGCGGCTATGCCAACCTTTTCACAAGCGCTGCAAACCGACCGGGTTACCGATGCCGTACTGAGCTCCGCTGAGACTCGCCAGTGGAAGAGTGTTGCGAATTAAGATAGATTAGAACGTCAGAGACAAGAACAAAAACCAGATGCCACAACTAATTGTTGACAAGCTGAGACGCAACTTTGGTGCTCTAAAAGCACTGGATGACGTTTCTTTCTCTGTTGAAGAAGGCGAGTTCTTTTGTTTGCTCGGCGCCTCTTCCGCTGGCAAGACCACGACACTTCGGGCCATAGCAGGGCTGGAACAATTGCTCGAAGGCTCATCGGTAACTTTCAATGGTCAAAACCTGACACACGCACCGGTTCAGGGGCGCGGTATGTCAATGATCTTCCAGACCTTCGCCCTGTACCCGCACATGAGCATTTACGCCAATCTTGCCTACCCGCTGGTACGTGACAAAGTGGGTCGTAAAGAGATTCGCAAGCGAGTCAACGACGTTGCGGAGCTGCTGCGAATTACTCATACATTAAAACGCAAACCGCCCACGCTTTCGGGTGGAGAACAACAACGTGTTGCCATTGGGCGTGCCATTGTCAGGCAACCCAAACTGTTATTGCTAGATGAGCCGCTAACTAACCTGGATGCAAAGCTGCGCAACGATATGCGTGCAGAATTCAAACGCCTGCACCGTGAACTGGGCATGACCATGCTGTATGCAACGCCTGATCAACTGGAAGCACTGACCATGGGTGCTCGCATAGCGCTGATTGACAGCGGAAAAATTGTAGAAACCGGCACACCCCGGACTATGTACAGCTCACCTTCTGGCACTTTTGTGGCTAGCATGCTGGGTTCGCCTGTTATCAATCTGATCAAAGGCAAACTTAATTTCTCGGGTGCAGAAAAAAAACTGGAATTACCATTCGGCGACGTGGATCTGGCTAATCTGGGTCTGGAAACCGAATTGACTTCAGGTGATGCTCTAACCCTTGGCATAAGACCTCATGATTTGCATATCAGCAACACGCCTGATCTGTCAGGTACGAAGAATCTGAACGTCACTGGTCGGATTCACCTGACCGAACCGCTAGGTGACGTAACCATTCTGGATATTGATGTCAGCGGAAATTTATTAAAAATGGTATTACCCGAAGACAAAGCCACTGCCTATTCACCCGGACAGGATATCGACCTGTCGTTTCAAATGTCAGATGCTCACTTGTTCGATGCCGAATCCGGTCTGCGAGTCACTTGAGCCCATGCATGTGTTTTACATTTACATCGGGTTAAAGCAACTATAAAAAACCCGTAACTACTACCACTACCACGAAAATACGAAGGAGAATTAAATGACGTTGTTGAAAAACAATAAGCAGCTTCTTGGCGCTTGCATAGCCTCCATAATAGCCGGCGGCATCAGCACGCCGGTATTGGCGGAAGACATCACCATCACAATGGCCGCGCCCGATTGGCCACCAACCCGTTTTTTCAAGGAACACTTCGACAAGACATACCAGTCACCTGATGGTCATACAACGACACTGGAAATGGACTTCATTCCATGGACCAGTTTTTATGAGCGCGTTGCGGCATCACTGACCTCTGGCGAACAGAAATACCAGATGATCGTCACAGACAGCCAGTGGCTCGGCTCATTTGTGGAAGGTGGCTACTACATGGATTTAACTGAGAATATCAAGAACGATCCTGAGCTTATGGCCATCATGGAAGACCTTCACCCGGCTCTGGTGTCTGCCTACTCCACGTATCCACACAAGTCTCGAGCCCAACTCGAAGCCGCAGGAACGGCCATTGCTCCTGATACCAACTACTATGGTTTCCCGCAATTTCCTGACACCTACGTCACTTACTACAGGAACGATATATTCTGTCACGAAGGAGAAGCCGCTGCGTTCAAGGCGAAATACGATGCCACCTTTCCATGTACCTATGAAGATTGGCAGGATGTTGACTGGGTTCGGTATGAACAGATTGGTGAATTCCTGAAACGTAGCGCAGGCGATGAACTCGCAGGCGAAACACTCACAAGCGATTTTTACGGTATCTCCTATCAGGCCGGAAAAGGCTACGACTTCTCCTCAATGCAGGTAAACGCCTTTGTCTGGCAACACGGTGGGGATATCTGGGACGAGACCGCTGTACCCGATGGACAGGCCGAAGGTGTGGTCAATTCCGACATAGCAGTAACGGCATTCGAACACTATCTGTCAATGATTCCTCATATGCCACCAGTGGCACAGACCGGTCAAATGGACATCTTTGTTACTCAGGATCTGTTCATGCAAGGAAAGGTTGCGACCACCATCAACTGGGTTGGACTGGGTGAACCGGTCCTCGACCCTGCGTCGTCCAAGGTACATGACGTCTCATCCTTTGGACCGGCGCCAGGTTTGCGCAAGGACGATGGCACAATCGACAGAACCGGCAACATCGGTGGCCAGCCGTTTGTCCTGACGACATGGAATAGCGATGAAGTGGTCGACGAGGCGCTTAACGTCGTCAAATGGTGGCTTGCCCCTGAGACCCAGATCGAGGCCGTTGCCAACGGTGGTCAATCCGGACTCATGAGCGTGATGGCCGATCCAACCTATAACGATCTACGCCCGTGGAATCGCGCGCACGTGGAGATGATCGACTGGCAGAAAGATGTATGGCATATCCCTTTGTTCTTCGAAATGCTGACACAGCAACAGGAAGAGTTTGACAAAGCCATTACCGGTCAGATTTCTGCCAAGGAGGCTTTGGACTCCGTTGCTGAGTTTCAACAGGAGCTACTGGAAGACGACGACTTCATACAGTAGGTTGTCGTTACTTCTCAGCCAGAACTCACTCTGTCTGAACAATTCATGAAGGCATTGGAACCTTATCAAGGTTTCAGTACGAGCAAACCTTGGCTCAGTGGATTGTTCAGGCTCCTAGCCTGGACTATTCATGAAACGCGCAATCCTTTCACCAGACGCTTTGTTCGTAGCGAATTCCGCGAAGGAGCTGATCGCAGCCCGGCGGAATACAGACTGTATTTCCGACTGAGTGGGATTCGCTACGGACGAAGGGGATGAGGAAGGATTGAGTGATTTCATGAATAATCCGGGCTAGGCAATGCTTGCCAGTCCTGACAGATTGGCAGGCGTTGTGAGGTGTCTGTTCTCGATTTTCCATTAGCACCAGCAGAGCAAAAACAATGACAGATGTCGCGGCAGACTACAGCCAGACAAAAACAGGACTCTGGGCCAAAATAACGTCTCCCAAGTACCGCGGACCACTTCTGGTCGCTCCGGCAATCATCACGCTCTTCGTGATGAACATTTTTCCCTTGTTATGGTCATTCGGACTGAGCTTTTTCAACTACCGTGCGAATCGGCTTAAGGTGCCTGAGTTCGTCGGGCTGAAGAATTTCGAGAGAGTACTGACTGACGAAAAAATCTGGGAAAGGTTTCAGACCACCGCCATCATTGTAGGATCGTCCGTAACCCTGCAGCTGATCATCGGCTTTGGGTTGGCAATGTTGTTTGCCAAGCACTTTCCCATGCGTCGAATCATCATGATGCTGGTACTGACGCCCATGATGCTGTCGTTTGTTTCGGTCGGAGTTTTTTTCAAGCTCTACTACGAACCCACTTTTGGTCTGCTGAGCTGGGTCGTCAATTTTTTTACCACTGAACCGTTTGTTCTTCTGTCTTCGTCAACGGGTGCCCTGATTGGCATTATTGTCGCTGACGCCTGGATGTGGTCACCCTTTGTGATGCTTCTGGTTCTGGCAGGTCTTGTATCAGTGCCCAAGTATCTTTACGAAGCGGCAGAAATAGATCGGGTTAGTTCATGGCGCCGATTTGTCACCATTACATTGCCTTATATCAAGAGTCTTTTGTTGTTGGCCATACTGTTTCGAACCATCGAAACTTTCAAGATATTCGACATTATCTACATCATCACTGACGGTGGTCCGGGATCATCAACCGAATCCATTGCGGTAGACATCTACCGAATGGCTTTCCAGAATTTTCGCACCAGCCGCTCTGGTGCACTTGCCTACATCATTCTGTTTATCGTGATAGTTCTGACTAAT
This sequence comes from Granulosicoccus sp., assembly GCA_045106195.1. Classification (GTDB taxonomy): domain Bacteria; phylum Pseudomonadota; class Gammaproteobacteria; order Granulosicoccales; family Granulosicoccaceae; genus Granulosicoccus. The sequence goes on along the minus strand of JBGCEH010000074.1, from coordinate 32,823 downwards.
CTCTACCTTTACTCAGTCAATCGACGTGCAAAAGAGGAAACACTCTGATGGCCAGGCAACGCGAGATAGGCAAGGCCGGATGGGGGCAAACTGCTTTTGCCACAGTTGTCGGGTTTATTTATTTTTTCCCCGTACTGTGGATTATTCTCACGGCTTTTAAAACTCGCACCGATGCACTGGAGATTCCTCCCAAACTGTTTTTCACACCAACTCTGGATAACTTTCGCAGCGTGTTCTTTCGGGACTCCATCAGCTCGGATACCTCAGAGGCAACAAACTTCATCCTGTATTTTTTCAACTCGATATTCATTTCAGGATCGGCTGTTTTGCTGGCGATGGTTATCGGCACGCTTGCCGCTTATGCTTTTTCCAGACACCCACTGAAAGGCAATGACACCTACCTGTTCATTATTTTAACAACCCGGATGATGCCACCTATCGTTGTCATTATCCCCATCTTCCTGATGTTCCGACTTTCAGGGCTGGCAGGCAGTTACTGGGGTATCGTGCTGCTGTATACCGCATTCAATATCCCCTTCTCCATCTGGCTGGTCAAATCGTTTTTTGACGAGCTTAATCCAGAGATTGAAGATGCCGCTCGCATGGACGGCTCAACCGACTGGCGTGTCTTCTTCGGCATGTGCCTTCCACAGATATACGCAGGTCTGGCTGCAACATTTGTATTCGGCATGATTCTCACCTGGAACGAATTTCTTTTCGCGCTCCTGCTTACGGGCGTGGAAACTCGTACCGTGCCCGTTGCGATGGCTCGCACTCTGGGTGGAAGTGTAGGTGTTGATTATGGTTTGCTGGCCGCGATAGTGACGTTGTTCCTGATTCCCATTTGTATCGTGACTTTTCTGTTGCAGAACCAGCTACTACGCGGAGTCACGTTCGGGACAGTGAAAAAATGAGTATTGAACTCAAGTCTGCGACGAAAAACTATGGCAACCTGACCGCGGTTGATGCTATTGATCTGAATATCGAAGACGGCGAAGTGTTGTGCCTGTTGGGCCCTTCAGGTTGCGGCAAGACCACCACCCTGCGAATGATCGCGGGACTGGAGGCTGCCGATGGTGGACAAGTCCTGATTGGCGGAAAGCAAGTCAATGATCTGGCAGCGCGTGATCGCAATGTTGCCATGAGTTTTCAGTTCTATGCGCTCTACCCCAGTTTGTCCGTTGCTGAAAATCTTGCATACCCTCTGCATGCCGAAGGTCTGACGCGCGCTGAAATCAAGGCCAAGGTGAAAGAGACGTCGCGTGTATTGCAACTGGACAACATTCTGGATCGTACTCCGGGACAACTTGCAGAAGGCGAAAAACAGAGGGTTGCCGTTGGTCGATCCATTATTCGAACACCCACCTGTTTTCTGTTCGATGAGCCGCTGTCGCGCCTGGACGTACAGCTCAGGGAAGAGATGCGCGGCGAGATCAAACAGGTGCTTCAAGGGCTATCCAAACCCACAGTCATCGTGACCCACGATCAGCTTGAAGCACTGACCATGGCCGACAGGATCGCTGTCATGCGCGCTGGTCAAATTGAGCAGGTAGATACGCCACACAATGTGTTTGCCCAGCCAGCGAATCTGTTTGTTGCCGGATTTATTGGAACACCACAGATGAATCTATTGCCAACAACATTCACCGGGCTAACAGGTGACGGGATGGGCAATTTCATGATAGATGAACACCAAAGCCTGAACATCGCCCTGAACGATAGCTTCACAGGCATAGCTGAAGGCAGCACGGTCACACTGGGAATCCGGCCACGCAATCTAGAGCTTGCCAGTGAGGCAAGACCAGACAGCATTTCCCTACCCATAGATCTCATAGAGCCTATGGGCGCTGAAACCCTGGCGCATCTAAAAAAGGATGGTCGGGAATTAAGAATCGTCACTGACTGGAAAATACCACTTGAGGAAAAACAGATGGTTCACGCGCGATTGATGCCTGGCACCATTCATGTTTTTGCCGACACCGAACAAAGAGTGACCACACTATGACAGCCACTCAAGCCAAATGGCTGGAACGCGCCATTATATCGTTGTGTGTCTTGTCGATATTGATGATCTTCCAGCCGTTCTCCATGCAACTGTTCACCTACGGCTGTATTCTGGTTGTTATTGGTGCGTTGTTGTTCAATCTTGTCCCCTTTTGTCGGGAGGGAGTCTCATTCAAACAGATCAGGAAGGTCGTCTATATCGTGCTTATCGTGCTGGTGGTTGCTGCATTGCTGGGTATCGGTACGGCATTTTTATTCGTTGAGTATCTGGACTCACTTCGCAAGTGAACGGGCAATGAGTACAACAATGGGACGTGATGGATGTGTCTATGTTGCGGGCACATTCGATACTAAACATGATGAGCTGTTCTACATCGATCACTGCCTGAAAAAATCGGGCATGAAAGTCGTTACGGCCGACCTGGGCACCCAAGGCCCTACTGAATCATCGACAACAGACTATTCAGCCGAACACATTGCATCGCATCATCCGGACGGTGCCACCTCCGTCATGGCACTGACCGACCGTGGTGAGGCTATTGCTGCAATGGCGGTTGCATTCGACATTTTTCTCACATCACGCGACGACATCGCTGGCGTCATTGGCGCAGGTGGATCAGGTGGAACAGCCTTGCTGGCACCCGCTTTGCGCAATTTACCCATCGGTGTTCCGAAACTTATTATCTCAACCGTCGCTTCAGGTAACGTCGCACCGTATGTGGGTGCCTCAGATCTGACTCTGATGTATTCAGTAACTGATGTAGAAGGCCTGAACAGAATTTCGCGACAGGTGCTCGGCAATGCAGCGCATGCCATGGCAGGAATGGTCGCGCATGCATCTTCTATTGATTCCAGCGGGGAGCGCTCCGCCATTGGCCTGAGCATGTTCGGTGTCACCACACCCTGTGTAAAAGCGGTCACAGCTGAACTGGAAAAACACCACGATTGTCTGGTCTTCCACGCAACAGGAACCGGTGGAATGTCGATGGAGAAACTGGCAGACTCAGGCTTGATTGACGCGGTTCTGGATCTGACAACCACTGAAATTGCTGATCTATTGGTCGGTGGTGTGTTTGCAGCCACGCACGATCGTATGGGTGCCGTTATCCGTACTGGCTGCCCTTACGTCGGCTCGCTCGGTGCATTGGATATGGTCAACTTCGGTGAGTTTGATACCGTTCCCCAACAATTCAGAAACCGGCAGTTTCACATCCACAACCCGCAAGTAACGCTAATGCGCACCTCTGTGGAAGAAAACCGCGAAATCGGACGCTGGATCGCTGACAAGCTCAATGCAATGCAGGGCGATGTACGTTTTCTTATTCCGGAAAAAGGCCTCTCCCTGCTCGATGCCGAAGGTCAGGCTTTTTTCGATCCTATAGCCGATGCCGCCCTGTTCGACACTCTGGAACAACACGTCATACAAACAGAAAAACGTCAACTGATTCGTGTACCAGCAAACATCAATGACGCAGAATTTGCCAAAGCCGTACTTGGGCATTTCGGTGATATCACCGACTCAACACGTTAATTCACATGGCAATGATGAAGCGTCAAACACCACATCAAGTCATACCCGCAAACGCGGGAATCCACGGATACTGCACAAAGTCTTTCATAAATTGACGAACCGCAAGACAGCAACCATCGCACAAGAAAAGGTCCGCAGCAACAGACAGAACAATACGGTAAGCCACTAGTTGTGGCCCACTAACGTGAAATCAGGCCAGGAGGAAAGTATGAGCGGAAAATTTGTACTATCCAAAGACACACCAGAGGAAGTACTCGACTGGGGCAGTTTGAAATGGATGAGTCATCCTCCATCAACCGGTGCAGGCCAACTTACCGTCATAGAAGTCACTTTGCAGTCTGGCAAGGGACATGATTTTCATAAACATCCTGACCAGGAAGAAGTTATCTACGTGGTGTCGGGTAGCGTCGAACAATGGCTGGGACAGGAAAAACAGATTCTTGCAACAGGCGACTCACTCTTCATACCGGCTGATTCCGTACACGCCTCCTTTAACGTCGGTGCTGAACCAGTTATTTTGCTTGCTATTCTTGGCCCCTGCGTTGGCGATCAAGGCTATGAGCTGGTCGATGTCGCTTCAGAGAATCCCTGGAATCAGCTACGACAATAATTATGCCTGCCAGCGCATCGCGAATTGCGCTTACTTAACTACCTGAACACACAAGGGGAAGACACTATGAAGATCGGATTTTGCATGCTCTTGTGGACAACGTCTCTTGCAGAAGAGCATCGTCCGATTCTAGAGGATCTCAAGGCCACTGGGTACGACGGGGTTGAGGTTCCGATATTTGACGGCACACGAGAAGACTATGCCAAAATCGGCACCATGCTCGATGGACTCGGGCTTGAACGCACGGCCATATCTGTCATACCTTCTCTGGATAAAAATCCGCTGTCTGCAGACGCTACTACTCGTCAGGAATCGGTCGGGTACCTTAACTGGCTGGTCGATTGTACAGCAGCACTCGGCGCGACAACGGTGGGCGGGCCGCTACACCAGACGCTGGGAGAATTCTCAGGCTGTGCCACAACCGCGGATGAGTTTGATCATGCTCGTGAAGTACATCAACGCGTAGGGGACCACGCACAAGCATCGGGCGTCACCCTGGCACTTGAGGCTGTCAACCGGTTTGAAAGCTACTTTGCCACCACGATGGCCCAACTGGATGCCTATGTTGAATCTGTCAATCATCCTTCGATTAAAAGTATGTATGACACCTTCCACGCCAATATAGAGGAAGCTGATCCCATTGCCGCGTTTACAAAACACAAGAAGAACGTGGTTCATGTTCACATATCAGAAAATGATCGTGGTGTTCCGGGTCGCGGCCATGTTCCCTGGGCAGAGACATTCAAAACGCTGAAATCTGAAGGTTATGATCAATGGCTCACTATAGAATCATTTGGTCGCGGCTTGCCTGAACTCGCGGCAGCAACACGTGTATGGCGAGATTTTGCTGAAAGCCCGGAGGCAGTCTATCGCGAAGGGTACAAGACCATTCGCAATGGATGGGATGAGGCATGAAATTGACGGTCAACCGGAAATCAACCTCGCTGGAGATACCCCTTGTCTTCGTTTGATGCAATCTTTGTAGGACTCACCATACTGGATATTGCCGGTAGACCCGTTGACTCGGTTCCTGAAGGGGGTGGCGTGGATTTTATTGAAGAGATCCGTATGAACCCCGCGGGAACCGCTGCAGGAGCGGTGATGAACGCCGCGAAACTCGGTATTGACTGCGCAACAGTTGCCTGTGTTGGCGATGACGAAAAAGGCGATTTCATTGTTGCCGCTTACCAGCGAATGGGTATCGATTGCTCGATGGTGCAACGATCATCCGCTACACCGACCTCGGCAACCATTCTCCCGATACGCTCCAATGGAGAACGCCCTGCACTGCATGCCCGTGGCGCGTCCGATGATCTGTTCGTATCCGATGCGCAATTCGACAGCGTATGCAACGCCAGATTTCTTCACCATGGTGGAACAGGACTGCTGAATGCCATGGACAAGGGTCAGAGTGCCAAACTTCTCAAACATGCCAAAAATAGTGGCCTCACAACAACATTTGACCTTATAGCACCTAACGAAAATACACTGGACCTACTTCGTAAATTGCTTCCACATGTTGATTACTTCATGCCATCGATGGAAGAGGCCGAGTATTTAGCCAGTACAGTGCCCGCTTCCAACGTCAAGTCACCTTCGGAACTTGCCGCATTTTTCATGGATATGGGAGCGACTGCCTGCATATTCAAATGGGGTGAGAAAGGATCTTATGTCAGGACTCCGGACACAGAGTTGCGCATACCTGCCTATGAGGTAAAAGTCTCTGACACCACTGGCTGCGGTGATAGCTATTGCGGTGGTTTTATCGCAGGCCTGGCCATGGGGTATGAGCTGGAACAGGCCTGTCAGCTAGGCACAGCCACATCAGGACTGGTTGCCACCGGCCTTGGCTCAGATGCAGGGGTGATTGACTTGCAGGAGACGATCACATTCATGAAAAACGCCAGGCTGCTGCCCTAGGCAAACCACTCACCTCAACGCTGATTTATTATTCCGATGACAGCACGCAAAACCAAGAAGCTCATCAATAATACCGACCATCTCATCGAAGAGATGCTTGAAGGTGTACTGGCAGCGCACCCGGATCATCTGCGGCAGGTTGACCAGTATCCACGCGCGGTTATCGCAAAGCATGGACCTCGTGAGGGAAAGGTTGGTCTGATGATCGGCGGTGGCTCAGGACACGAACCTACTTTTCTGGGATTTGTCGGCAAGGGACTGGCAGACGCCGCAGCCATTGGTAACGTATTTGCATCACCACCGCCCGACCCGGCAGTGGAATGTGCAAAAGCCATCCATGGCGGCAAAGGTGTTCTTTTCATGTACGGCAACTATGCCGGCGATGTCATGAACTTTGATATGGCTGCCGAGATGGCTGCCATGGACGACATTGAGGTTCGTACCGTGTTAACAACAGATGATGTTGCTTCAGCTCCTCCTGAAAATCGAACACAAAGGCGCGGTGTCGCTGGGAATTTTTTCATTTTCAAGGCCGCAGGCGCAGCCTGCGACAAGATGCTATCGCTCGATGAGTGCGAACGAATTGCCCGTAAGGCCAATGATCACACATACACCATGGGTGTCGCTTTAGGTCCGTGCTCCCTGCCACATACTCTCACACCCAATTTTGAGCTTGGACCCGATGAGATGGAAATCGGCATGGGCATTCACGGAGAACCGGGCATAGCCAGAGGTCCTTTGCAGTCAGCCGATGCCGTTACCGATTCCCTGATGGGACGTATCCTTGAAGAGATGGCGCCGTCGCGTGGAGACCGAGTGGCAGTACTGATAAACTCACTCGGCTCTACATCATTGATGGAACTCTACATCATGAATCGTCGCGTAAAGCAGATACTCGATGAGCACGGATTGATCACCTACGCTACCTGGGTTGGGCCCTACTGTACGTCCCTTGAAATGGCAGGTGCCAGTATTACGCTACATCATCTTGATGACGAGCTTACTGATCTGCTTGATCACCCATGTGATTGCGCCATGTTTCGAGCAGGCTGAAAAATACGATGAATACAATCACGACACAGACGCTGATAGCCATGTTCAATGCCATGGGAGATGCCATCGAAAGCAAAAAAGAACATCTCTGCGTACTTGATGGTGTCATTGGTGATGCCGATCATGGCATTACAATGTCCATTGGTTTTACAGCTATTAAAAAAGCACTTGACGAAATAGACGCAACAACCGCCAGCCCTACCGAGGTATTCAATACGAGCGCTAAAACTTTTCTGAATGCTGTGGGGGCTTCGGCTGGCCCACTCTATGCCACGGCTTTTATGCGAGCAGGCGCGGCTGTCAAGGCGGAGACTTCTCTGGGTATTGCAGCAATGGCTCGTGCCATCGAAGCGATGGCCGATGGAATCCAGGCGCGTGGGAAAGCAGAAGCCGGCGACAAGACGATGCTTGATGCGTGGTTGCCCGCAGCAGCGGCAGCGAGGCAGAACACGGAGGCTGATTCGATGCTGGATATGATGAACACGGTAAATGACGCAGCTAAGACTGGCGCGCTATCGACTATTGACATGCTGGCAAAAAAAGGACGCTCTGCAAAACTTGGAGAGCGATCCATTGGACATCAAGATGCAGGTGCTGCATCCACAGCCATATTGATAAGCGCTATGACGGCTACCGTGAAGCAGGCGCAGTCTTAAAGCAAGCAGTGCAAACCATAAAAAACAAAGATACCTGAAAACCAAGGCTAAGAAAATGCAAGGAAAACGAATACTGATGTTGGTCGGTGAATACAGCGAAGAATATGAGATTTTCGTTTTTGAACAGGCTATGCAAGCGGTTGGACATCATGTCGACATCATTTGTCCGGACACCAAAAAGGGCTACAAGTTACGTTCAAGCGTGCACGACTTTGGCCCGGTCATGACCTGGACGGAAACACCGGGTCATGACATCGAGATCAGCGCCACGTTCGCAGAGGCCAATACCAACGACTATGACGCTGTCTACATCGCAGGTGGACGCGGACCAGAGTACATTCGAACCTATCCGAGAGTACGGGAAATTGTCAGAGAATTCCATCAGGCTGATAAACCCATTTTTTGTATCTGTCACGGTCTGCAAGTGCTGATCGCAGTGCCAGAGGTTATTGCCGGCAAACGAGTCTCAGGTTTATTCACTGTAGCGCCGGAAGTAGCACTAACCGATGCAACCTATGTGGAAATGGGGCCAAAAAAAGCACTAAGAGATGGGAACATGGTGACCGCAGAGGGTTGGACTGCTCTTGCCTCATTTATGGAGGAGTGCCTGGCGGTGTTAGGCACAAGAATAGTTCACGAATAAACGCTTGGTTACCCCTACGACAGACGCTTTGCAGCAATGAAACAGACTCCAATCTGGATCGGCACCAGCTGGAAAATGAACAAGGTTCTGGCTGAGGCGCAGTACTTTGCTCGTATGCTGGCCGCAGCTGAAGACGAAGTAAACTCACGCATTCAGCGGTTTGTTATTCCTTCATTTCCCATTGTGCGAGAAGTCAAGCAGGCTCTTGCGCACACCTCCGTAAAGGTTGGCGCACAAAACATGCATTGGGATGATCAGGGGCCCTGGACTGGCGAGGTATCGCCGCTGATGCTCAAAGATTGTAACCTTGACCTTGTGGAGTTAGGGCACTCGGAACGTCGCGAGCATTTCGCGGAAACGGACGAAAAAGTTGCGTTGAAAACCGAGGCGGCAGTACGACACGGCATCGTGCCTCTTGTGTGTATCGGTGAGACGCTGCAACAGCGTGAAGCAGGCTGTGCGCAAACAGTACTGGAAAAACAGGTGCGTAGTGCACTAGGGCATTTGACTAAACAACAGATGTCGGCGCCGATCCTGTTTGCATACGAACCCGTGTGGGCTATTGGTGAACAGGGAACTCCGGCAAGCGCAGAGTACGCCAATGCAAGGCAATCCGACATTATTGACGTTGCACACGCCGTGCTGGGTCGCCGCCTGCCCTGCCTTTACGGAGGCTCTGTCACTGCCCGAAACTGCGAAGAACTCATTCAATGTTCACATATTGACGGGTTGTTTATTGGCCGAGCCGCCTGGGACATTGATGACTATCTCGATATCGTCAAACGATGCGCAGCTGTTGTGTGAAGGTGTCATTTAACCCGAATTAATTTTATGAGTTCACGCTTTCAGAAATCAGCTATTAACAATTAGTTGCACACCATTATCCCAATCCACCGTGCGCGTGCTCCCCACGGTGGAATCACCGCTAACCGTGGCACCGGACTGTGCTGATACGACGATGTCTGTCAACGCTATCAAGGTAGCATCAACTTCTATAGACAGAGTGTTGCCGCCACCTGTGATACTGGAAATGTCTGCATTGCCAATATCGAAGGTATCAGCCCCCGTTAAATCTGTTGACGTAAAGTCCAGTGTCTCAACATCACTGAATACACTCGCCAGATCGATTCCGTCAATACCAGCATCGGTAAGATTATCGCCAGACAAGGTATCAACCAGCGCAATGCTATCGTCACCGGCAGCGGCGTCAACAGTGACATGCGCCAGTGCATCCATATCCAGATTCAGCATATCATCCTGAGCACTCAATTCGAAGGTCTCGATACTACTGACAGTGTCTGTATCTATGCCTTGCTCTAGCGTACCGCCGGTATCTCTTAACAACCCGCCTGTTACCGCATTGGCAGAACTGCCATAGCTAGCGGTATCACTACCATCGCCACCGTTGATGGTATCGCTACCACCACCGCCATCAAACCAGTCATTGTCTGCACCTCCATTTAATACATCCATCCCGATACCACCCACCAGGTCATCGTCTCCTGCGCCACCTGTCAAAGTATCTGACCCGGAACCGCCATCCAGTGAATCATTGCCATCACCACCGATCAGGACATCTGCACCATCATCACCAGAAAGCGTATCGATACCATCGCCCCCTTCCAGACGATCATCTCCCTGGTCACCGGTCAGTTGATCATCTCCACCGTTACCCACTAAAACGTTATTCTCACTATCTCCTATGATGACATCGTTACCTGATCCGCCTGAGACATTCTCGACACTACTAATCAGGTGATTATCAGCACCTGACAACACAACCGGGACAGCTGAAGTGCCATTCAGATCCACACTGACCGAGGTTGCTGTAGGGTGCAAGCTATAGTCCAGGGTATCGACATCATCACCACCATCGATGGTGTCACTACCCGCGCCACCGACTATCTGATCGTCACCCTGACCGCCATCGACGATATCGTCACCCGCACCACCATCCAGAGAATCATCACCGTCGCCACCCGAAAGTGAGTCGACACCAACACCACCTCTTAGCGTATCGGTACCTTGCCCACCCACAAGGGTATCGTTACCATCATCACCATCCAGTGTGTCATTGCCTTCGTCACCAAATAGCTGATCATTACCCGCACCGCCTGCCAGTTGATCGCTACCAGTATGTCCGGATATGACATTGTCAACGGTATCACCTGCAACAACATCATCCCCCCCCGAACCAATCACGTTTTCGACTTCACGAACGGTGTCGTTGCTGTCGCCAACAATGGTCACAGTGGCATCGCTACTTCCATTCAGAGTTACGCTGATAGATGTCGCAGAGGCATGGGAACTGTAGTCCAGTGTATCGATATCATCCCCACCATCAATGACATCCGCGCCCAGTCCACCAAGCAGTTGATCACTCCCTGCTCCGCCGTCAAGCGTATCGTTACCAGCCCCGCCCGATAATACATCGTCACCAGCATCACCCTGCAGGGCATCGTTTCCGCCCGCACCGCTTAGCGTATCGTCGCCAGCTCCACCAACGAAAGTATTTGCCTGAGAATCTCCCGTGAACGAATCACTCGCATCAGTACCTATCAGGTTCTCAACATTGACCATGGAATCGTTGGTACCACCCAATACAGTTGCCGTTACCACGCTTACTGAATTCAACGCCACAGTGACACCACCAGTACCTGTCAGAGTGGAGTAATCCACAACATCGATCCCTGTCCCACCATCGAATGCATCTGTACCAGCACTGGCTAGCATGGTATCGTTATCTGCTCCACCGATAACAGCATCGTTACCCGCACCTCCGTCCAGCGTATCGTCTCCATCACCGGCATTCAGAGTATCGTTGCCGGTATCTCCAAACAGATCGTCCGATCCCGTACCCCCGATGAGTTGGTCAGACCCGGCACCTCCACGAAGCGTGTCATCACCGGCGTTTCCGGACAACACATTATCTGCACTGTCACCCGTTAACACATCATTGCCAACAGAGCCGGAGATGTCTTCTACGTTTACCAGAGTATCAGTATCGCCGCCCGCTACGCCCACGCTGATTGACGTAGCACCATTCAGTGTCGCTGTTATACCAGTAACACCTGCCAGCCCTGAATAGTCCACGAGATCCCGACCTGCGCCACCATCTATCATGTCGTTACCGGCACTGGCATAAATGGTATCGCTATCGTTCCCGGCATTGACAACATCAGTGCCAACACCACCGCGCAGAACATCATCACCAGCACCACCAGAGAGTGTATTGGTTCCGGACACACCTGAAAGCTCATCATTTCCTGCGCCACCCGATAAGCTATTGTTGTTGGCATCTCCAATGAACACATCATCACCCGTAGAGCCGATCAGATTCTCGACACGAACAACACTATCATTATCACCACCAGCAACTGTTGCCACGGCTGCCACATCACCGTCAAGTGTTAGTGCAACTCCTGTCGTACCTGTCAACGTGGAGTAATCCAGCGTATCCTGACCTGTTCCGCCGTCGATGGTATCAGCTCCCTGACCACCATCAAGAAAGTCGTCACCGGCATCACCTTGCAGATCGTCATTGCCACCACCGCCAACAAGAACATCATTACCAGATCCGGCAATGAAGGTATTGTCTTGCGAGTCACCAACGATGGCGTCCACACCGCTTGTGCCTGTCACGTTCTCTACGTTCTGAACAGTATCGTTGTCTGCGCCGCTGACTGTCACGTTCACAACGTTGGCACCATTTAGAGTGACATCAATGTTGCTGGCGGTAGCGTGCAAGCTGTAATCCAGAGTATCGCTATCTGCGCCGCCGTCATAGTTATCAATTCCCTCTCCAGCAATGAGTAGATCAGCGCCATCTCCTCCAGATACACTATCATCACCAGCTCCGCCAGTGAGCTGGTCATCGCTGAGTCCGCCCTGCAGTTGATCGTTACCAGCACCACCGTCAATATCATCCAGACCCGAGCCGCCGTCCAGAATATCCTGACCGGCGCCGCCCGAAAGCACGTCATTGCCTCCCGACCCACTCAGGGTATTGTTCATACTATCCCCTGTAAGCGCGTCCGCACTGCCACTGCCGATGATGGACTCAATATTGACCAACGTATCGTTAGTACCACCGGCAACCACGGCAGGAACGCTATTGTTGCCATCGAGACTGACGGTGACACCGCTAATACCTGACAGACTTGAGTAATCTACTGTATCGCTGTCAGAACCACCGTCAATGGAATCGGCGCCCTGACTGGCAACGAATAAATCATCACCCTCATTTCCGGTCAGAGTGTCGTCACCAGCGCCACCGTCGACGGTATCGTTTCCTGCGCCACCGGACAAGGTATCAATGCCGTCACCACCACTGAGAGTATCGTTACCTGTTCCCCCGATCAGAACATCGGTTCCTGCACCACCAGAGAGGACGTCATCGCCTGCTGCACCACTGAAATTATTATCTTGACTATCACCAGCCAGTATATCGCTGCCAGCTGTGCCAATGATTGACTCCACGCTAGCCAATGTATTGTTGGATCCACCAGATACAATCGCGACGACGCTGGTGGCCCCATTGAGCGTAACAGACACACCACTAACACCTGTCAAATTGGAAAAGTCCACCGTATCTGTGTCAGCCCCACCGTCTATGGCATCGGCACCCGAACTGGCTGTAATAAAGTCGTTGCCACTGCCACCAGTCAACACATCATCACCGGCACCTCCATCCAGCGTATCATCCCCGGCACCACCTGAAACGGTATCAACGCCGTCACGTCCACTGAGCTGATCGTTACCAGCGCCTCCCAGGAGCACGTTGTCTGCTCCATCACCAGTCAACGAGTCATCTCCTCCGGTACCCGTGACATTCTCAACGAAACGGATGAAATCGTCGTCGGCGCCAGATACGGTGACAGCTACTGAATTAGCCCCATCGAGAGTGACGGATACTGCCGACGCACTGCCATGTCCACTATAGTCAATAGTATCCAGATCGTTCCCGCCATTTATGGTGTCAATTCCATCGCCAGCATAAAACGTATCGTCACCATCCGCCCCGGTCAGGTTATCGTTTCCAATACCTCCAGTGAGTTGATCATTCCCACCCCCTCCCTCAAGCACGTCATTGCCGCCACCACCAGAAAGTACATCGTTACCTTCGCCACCGGCCAGCGTATTGGCAAGCAAATCGCCAGTGATCGAATCATCACCAGCTGAACCAACGACGTTTTCCACATCCTGCAAAGTGTCGTTGTCATCACCACCGACGGTTACGGTTACGATGTTGGATTCATCTAGCGTTAGCGATATGGACGATGCGCTAGCCTGAGCACTGTAGTTAACAGTGTCAACGCCAATGCCGCCGTCAAATACATCGTTCCCATCACCTGCATTGAGCGTATCGTTGCCCGCACCACCGAGGAGTTGGTCATCCCCGACACCGCCATCCAGAATGTCGTCACCCTCACCACCAGACAGGGAGTCAATACCTGCACCACCTTCCAGAGTATCCTGACCAGCGTCGCCAACAAGCGTGTCCACACCATCGCCGCCCCGCAGAATGTCATTACCTTCTCCACCTTGCAAGCTATCATCACCTGCGTCACCTTCCAGAACATCATTGCCGGCCTGACCAGCAAGCTGATCATTGCCAGATCCACCAACCAGCGTATTGGCGCTGGAATCGCCGGTCAGTGCATCGTCCGCATCAGATCCCACGACATTTTCTACATTGACAACGGTATCGTCATCACCATTGCCGACCGTTGCGGTAACCTGATTTGATGTATTCAAACTCAACGTGATTCCGGTTATACCTGCCAGAGCGCTGTAGTCCAGAGTATCTTCGCCCTCACCACCATCGAAACTGTCAATTCCGGCACCGGCAATAAGCACATCATTGCCTGCTCCGCCGCGAATGGTATCGTCACCTTCAGCACCTTCAAGTGTGTCATCTCCGATGAAGCCATCGAGTATATTATCCAGCAAGTCACCTGTAATTACATCTGACCCCGCGCTCCCGATGACGTTTTCGAATCCCGAAACAAGCTGGTTATCACCGCCACTCACGTTGACAGTGATCTGAGTGTCGCCATCAATGGCGATACTGATTGATGCAATGCTGTATTCGGAAAAGTCCAGCGTATCGTTGTCGAGACCACCATCAAGCACATCAGCGCCCCCACTGGCATAGAAGTAGTCATCACCGCCACCACCGTTGAGAATTTCATCAGCAGAGGAACCTCTGATTAGATCATCATCGCTACTGAGTATGAATTGCTCAAAATTGCTGAATTGAGTAAAGGAGCCATCTGAATCGAACGCTGTACTGGTCGTAAAATTAAAACTAACGGAAAAAGGATGCAAGCTGAAATCCAGCACATCTGCATCACCGTCACCACCATTAAGCACATCTGTTCCAGAGCTACCATAGACTACATCATCACCTGCGCCAGCTTGAAAGTTGTTGGCTCTTCGGTCTCCGGAAATCACATCGTTACCCGAAGTACCCACGATATTCTCAACATCCCGGAGCGTTTGATCGTCTTCTCCGTTGATTGTGACGGTCGCCGGGTTGTCTTCATCCAGTGCAACATTGATGGATTGAGTTGCTGCAAAACCGCTGTAGTCAACCACATCAGAACCTGAACCACCGTCGATAGAGTCAGCTCCTGTGGAACCCACTATTACGTCGTCACCTGCGTTCGCCACTATGGTATTGGCAGCGCTATTGGTGGTTATGGTATCAGCGAGAATGGTGGTTTCGATGTTCTCAATTCCAGACAGTGTATCTTCCAACAGTCCGGCGACCTGACCCGTACTATCACCGGCATCATTGAGAACAACGCTTACACCTGCATCATAGACGGTTGAATAACTCAGCGTATCAATACCCAACCCACCGTCAACATCCACGCCATTGCCTAGTACGTTGAAGAAATCAACACCATCACCACCATCAGCAGTGATAACTGCACCATCACTAACAGTAACGATATCATCACCATCACCGGTATCAATAGTTGCGTTAGCTTCTATCTCAATTTCATCATCACCGACACCGGAATTTATGGTCGCACCAGCATAGGGCACTGTTATAAAGTCGTCACCGGCATTGGTTTCTACCAGCACGGTTGAAAATCCTGTAACAATCACGTCGTCACCAGAACCGGTCAGCAGGCTAGTAACATTCACTAGCGTGTCATTTCCCGTAGCCGTAAAAACTGTATAGCTTTCACCTGCAGTACGATTCATGACGGTGTCAACGGTATCTGTCAGACTGCTATGATCCAGTGTATTTTGCCCAGAACCACCGTTAAAATAGTCAGCTCCTGTAGAACCGATAAACATATCGTCTCCACCAACGCCGTAAAAACCGTTTCCAGCGGTATCACCAACAAAGGAATCATCCCCTTCCGTGCCAAACACACTCTCTATGGAACGCACCTGATCATCATCACCCCCATTGACCGTAATAGTAGTGAAAGTATTGACGTTAAGGACCACATCAATACTTGTGACACCAGTAAGACCTCTATAGTCGACAACGTCTCCACCAGATCCACCATCATACGTATCTGATCCGGTATCATCATAAAACACGTCATTACCGGCATCACCGTCCAGATAATCATCACCCGCGCCGCCGTCAAGCCTGTCCGAACTCCCACCACCGGAGAGGTAATCATCCCCTTCGCCACCTGTCAAATTATCTGCGCCAGCATCACCGAAAAGCTGATCATCTCCACCTTGGCCTACCAGCGTATCATTCCCGCTACCGCCTCTGAACGCGTTATTCGTTGCATCTCCGGTAAAAATATCGTTAACAAGACCACCGGTGATATTGGATATATTCATCGCCTGATCTGATTGTCCCGATGAACCAATGGCAACAGTAAATGCGCCATTAATGGCAGTACTCATGTCAGCTACAATCGGAAGAGCGCTTTCTTCATATAACAAGGTGTCCGTACCATTACCTCCATCAAGAATGTTATTTCCGCCACGTCCCGACAGAACATCATCTCCGTCACCACCTTGCAGATAATTAGGCAAATCGTCGCCACGCAAATAGTCATCACCACTGGCGCCAATCAGATTTTCGATATTGCGTATCTGATCGTTATCGTCACCTGTAACAATCACCTCAGTTAATGCACTTCCGGCGAGTGTCACTGACACAGCGGTAACACCTACTTGTGATGAATAGTCCAGTGTATCGGTTCCGTCTTCACCGTTCAGGGCATCTATCCCTGAGCTACCAAGGAACGTATCGTCGCCCAGACCACCACTCAATTGATTGGCTGCCGCATCGCCTCTGATGACATCGTCAAAGTCAGAGCCTTGAACGTTTTCGAAACCAATGAGCACATCAGTTGCACCATCGCCATCATCACTTGCAGCATTGGCGTCAAGGTCAATATTGGCTCCAGCGCTAGCGTCTTCATAGGTTATTGTGTCAACGTCGTCACCACCGTCCAGCACATCAACCCCTGCACCACCGGCAAGCTCATCGTCACCCGCAAGACCCCGCAGGATATTGACCTCATCATCACCATAGAGCGTATCGTCTCCAGCGGTGCCAATAGCGTTTTCAATATCGGCCAGCAAGTCATTGGTTGCACCATCGATTGCGGCGACACTCAAAGAAGACCCATCGAGATTGACATCGACAAAATTGATTCCAACCATCGCAGAGTAGTCCACTGTGTCGATATCAATGCCGCCATAATAAGTATTCTGCCCCGCCGAGCCAAAAAACAGATCAGCCCCTGATCCACCGTCTACCCGATTGGTTCCAAGGCCGCCATTGAGCGTGTCATCACCTGCCCCCCCCCAGAAAACGTTGCTTCGCGTGTCTCCGATCAAGGTATCTGCACCACTAGTACCTCGGATAAACTCGATGTTGCGAATCGTGTCTGCGTCAGACCCGGTCACCGTCACAGTTGCATCATTGCCGGCATTCAGCGTGACACTTATCGCTGTAGCTCCACCATGTACGCTGTAGTCAATAAGATCACTGCCTGCACCACCATCAATCACATCATTGCCGTTACCCGCAATAATGGTGTCTTGCCCACTACCTCCGTTTATCGAATCGTTGCCATCTCCACCGACAAGCCGGTCTATGCCTTCGCCACCATCGAGGATATCGTCACCAACACCACCATCGAGCACGTCATCATTGCCACCTCCGTACAGCTCATCGTTACCTGCGGCACCATTAAGGACATCCTGCCCCAGCTCCCCCCTAAGAATATTATCCTGTGCATCCCCGTCGATAAGGTCACTGACACCGCCACCAATGATGTTGGTGAAATTAGCCACACTGTCGACCTCGCCACTTGCCAGATTCACGCTGAAGAATCCACCGGTAACATCGTTCATGTCGGCCGTAATGCTGGAATTTGTATCGCTATAACTCAGCGTGTTGGTACCCGCACCACCATCAAGCGTATCGTCGGACAATCCGCCACTGATAAAGTCGTCGCCACCACGCCCGTCAATGACGTTGATGCTACCGCCTCCACGCAGCGTATCGTCACCTTCGGTACCAATGACGTTTTCGATAGCTTCCATCGTGTCGTCGTCACCACCATCGACGCTTACCGTTACCACATTGCCTGCATTAAGTTGCACCGACACAAAATTTATTCCCACTTCCTGAGAATAATCAACGGTATCGAATCCCTCATCACCTTTCAGCGTATCAGCACCACCGCCTCCAACAAATGTGTCGTTGCCTTGCGAACCCTCAAGTACATTGACAAGATTGTCACCGATGATGAGATCATCGCCAAGCGAACCGATGACATTTTCAACTTCACTGACCAGATCGGTCCCACTGCCTGTCACATCTACGGTTACAGGTGTATTGCCGTTCAGACTCAGTGAAATACCCTGTGAGAAACCAGTGTATTGAATGGTATCAACACCCAGTCCACCTATAAGCGTATCTGCACCTCCCCGCCCTTCCAGAAGATCATCACCATCGTTTCCGTCAAGACGGTTCGAGAAGCTATCGCCAATCAGCGTATCGTTACCTGCAGTACCGATAATATTTTCTACGCTGTTAGCAAAGTCTGCAGAGCCGCCATTGACCGTAATAGTCGTTGTTGATACGCCAGACAAGGTGGCTTCGATCGAGGTCACCCCTGTCAGCTGTGAATAATCAACAGTATCGGTATTGTCACCACCGCTATAAGTATTCTCCCCGGCACTTGCGATGAATGTATCATCACCAGCACCGCCACTCAGTACATCCGTACCATCACCACCGTTGAGTGTGTCGTCTCCTGCACGGCCCTGAAAGTTGTTGTCCTCATCATCGCCTGTCAAAGTGTCATTGCCATCGGTCGCAATAACGTTCTCTACGTTGGATATTATGTCATCACTGCCTCCGACAACCTGTACTGTAGAGGCTACCGATCCAGTTAATGCGGTCTCAATGGCACTAATCCCTGACAGCGTGGAATAGTCAATGATGTCTGATCCGAGTCCACCATCCAGAGTATCTGTACCGTGGCTTGCAGTGAATACATCATCTCCATCCAGTCCACTGACAAAATCAGCATTCGCTGAGCCCAACAGGTTATCGTTTTGCTCAGACAACACGTAAGATTCGAACCCGGTAAAGTTATCCGTACTACCATCAGCTGAATAGGTCGCCTGATTGTTGACAAGATCCAGCGACACTCCTACACCGTTAAGATCATCGAAGCGAAGCTGATCACCGGTCGAGTGTGCCCCACCATCCAGCACGTCACTACCGCTACCGCCTCTGATGACGTCATCGCCATCACCGCCGATTATCGTATTAACCTGACTATCTCCATCCAGAACATCTGCTGCCAGACTTCCGGTTATGTTCTCGATATTGCGCAAGGTATCGTTGTCACCGCCCTGCACAAAAGCCTGCACGTCCAGAGTGCCATTCAATGCGATGGAAACACCGGTTATGCCTGCCAGTTGTGAGTAATCTGCAGTGTCGATACCTGCGTTTCCATCAAGTATGTCAACGCCTTGAGTCGCTATGAGCAGGTCATTGCCCGAATTCCCCAGAAGCTCATTGTCGTTGGCGTCACCACTGAGAAGATCATTGTTTGATGACCCTGTGACATTGGCAATGTTTGTCAGGATGTCGACAAATCCATACCCATCATCGGTGGCCTGACCCAGGGTGAGATCGACGACAACAGCAGCGGTTGATCCAGTGTAGGTAACTCGATTGACACCAAGACCACCATCTATTTGATCAGCTCCGGAGAGCCCGGTCAGGACATCATCACCCGCGCCACCGATAAGAACGTTTGACCCTGAGCTACCTTCGAGGATATCGTTGTTAGCCGAGCCTGTCAGATTCTCGATGTCTGTCAGTTGATCGGTTCCGGCGTCGCCGTCATTGTTTGCAACCCCGTCGGCCAGAGAGGCGATCACACCATTAGCAGCATCAACGTAACTGACAGTGTCGATGCCACCGCCACCTGACAATACGTCATCACCGGCACGACCGGCTATGCGATCATCTCCGGCATCACCAAATATCGTATTGCTACTTGCATCACCAATGAGAAGATCAGCTTCTGCCGAGCCTTGCACGTTCTCAATACCAAGCAAGGTGTCCTCACCACCATCACCATCATCGATAGTTCGATTCAGTGAAAGATCAACATGCACTGCCGCATTTGCCTGAGAGTAGACTATCGTATCGGACCCTGCGCCTCCATCAAGTGTGTCATCGCCTCCTCGCCCCTCAAGCAGATCATCCCGATTGCCCCCCGACAACACGTTGTCGGCTGCATCGCCCGACAAGGTATCATCATAGATCGAGCCAGTCACATTCTGGATCTGTTGCAAGGTATCACTACTGCCGCTGCCATCAATACTTGCCTGCAAGCTGGTCAGGTTTACGTTGACTGATGAACTCGCCTGACTGTAGTTAGCCTCATTGATGCCCAACCCTCCAATTAGAACATCCTGTCCTGCACCTCCGCTGAGGATGTCATCGCCCTCACCCCCATCCAGGCGGTTGTTTTCGGCATCACCAGACAATATATCAACGTAGTCTGAACCGATGATGTTCTCGATATCGTTCAGCGTATCACTTGCACCATCACCATCATCTGATGTCGTGTTGAAGGCCATGGCGACTGTAATACCGGCACTTGCACCCGAATAGCTGGCCGTATCCACGCCATCACCACCATCGAGCAAGTCAATACCCGCAGCTCCGGAAAGCAGGTCATCACCCGCGCCACCGGAAAGCTGATTCGCCAATGCATCTCCTACGACAACATCATCATGACCAGACCCGACAACATGCTCGATTCCCGACAGGGTATCGGCACTCAAATACCCATCATTCGATGCACTGTTGGTGGACAGATTGACATTGATTGCATTCGGCGCAGCCTGATAGTCGACAGCATCATTCTCACCCTCACCACCGTCAAGGGTATCGCTTCCACCAGCACCAATCAACGTATCGTCACCTTGACCGCCAAGTAGCTGATTGCTTCTGAAATCTCCTGCAATTGTGTCGTTGTAATCAGATCCTTGAACATTTTCTATATTGTTCAAGACATCGATACTGGTGTCACCATCGTTTAAAGCGCTATTGATTCCGAGGTCAACAACGATTTGCTCACTGGCTTGGGAATAATCAGCCCAATCAGCAGTTCCAGCGCCCCCATCCAGCGTATCAACTCCAGCTGCACCGCGAAGCACGTCATTTCCTTCTCCGCCCTGCAGATTGTTATTGCCGGAGTCGCCGATCAGCGTATCGTCATGATCTGTTCCCAGTACATTTTCGATGCGTAACAGAACATCACTGCCATTGAGCCCGTCATCACTGGCCTCCTGATTTCCGAGATCGACGCTTACTGCATTCGGAACACCAGAGTAGTCAGCCAGATCCTGTCCCGCTCCTCCATCAAGATTATCGTTGCCAGAACTCCCTGACAGGATATCATCGCCACTATTGCCCAACAGGCTGTTGTTGCTGGTATCACCCGTGAGCCTGTCGTTGAATACGCTGCCAGACAGATTTTCGATACCTGATAAGCTGTCACTGCCACCTTCACCATCATCGCTGGTGGCATTGACCAACAGACTTGAGGTAACCGCTGCGCCAGCTTGTGAGTAGTCTGCGATATCAACACCATCGCCGCCGATTAGCTCATCATTGCCACCCTGACCCTGCAATCTGTCGTTGCCGAGACCACCATCCAGACGATTATTGTTGTTGTCACCAATCAGCGTGTCATCACCCTGGCTACCCACCAGATTCTCTATTGAGGTCAGCTGCTGCGAATCCGATCCTGCCACTGTCGCTGTCACACTATTCAAGCCATCAAGCTCGACACTCACTGCATTCCCCGCACTCAGCGACGAGTAATCCGCGGTATCCGATCCTGCGCCACCATCAACGTTAATGGCACCCAGGGTCATGTTGATCTGATCATCACCTCCGCCAGCAAATACTTGCTGAGTCTGCGCACCGGTACTCAACTGATCATTATGGTCTGAGGCGGTCAGCTGCTCGATATCAATCAAGGTATCAACGCCACCAAAGCCATCTTCCGTGGCAAGACCTGCCGAGAGATCTACCGTGATACCAGCCGGTGCTTCACTGTAGGAAACACTGTCTATCCCTCCCGTGCCACCATCCAGAGTGTCATCACCGGCATTGCCCACCAGTACATCATCACCCGCTCTACCCTCTAGCGTGTTGTTCAGCGAATCACCTGCCAACGTGTCATTGCCGGCTGTACCAATGATGTTCTCAATGCGCACAAGCACATCGTCGTCACCACCGCTGACTTGCGCTGTGACCTGATTATCTTCATCCAATGCAACATTGATTCTCTGCACGGCGGCTACCGAGTAATCTACCGTATCGGAACCCGCCCCACCGTCAAGCAAATCAGCACCACCGGATGCCCCCAGGGAGTCATCCCCGTCGCCACCTTCCAACCGATTTTGCCGATCGTCACCGGTGATCTGGTCATCCCCCCCAGCACCGACTATGTTCTCTATGTCACTGATTGACTGATCTGCAGCGCCGGTAATGCTGACGATGCTCGACGCTTCACCATTCAGGCTTACATCAATAGTCTGACCAGCAGCCCTGTTCGAATAATCTACGGTATCGATACCCGTGCCACCGGTGATGGTATCCGCACCCTCACTACCCACGATGAGATCGGCACCGGCTCCACCGACGACGGTATCATCACCCTCACCACCATCCAGCGTATCGTCACCGCCATTGCCAGACAGTGTGTTATCACTGGTGTCGCCGATAAGCGTATCGCCAAATACACTACCTGACAGATTCTCTATTCCTGACAGGCTATCACTACCACCCTCTCCATCATCAGTGGTGATATTGGCCAACAGGCTTGAGATAACAGGCGCGCCTGCCTGTGAGTAATCGGCAATATCAACGCCATCACCGCCTATAAGTTCATCATCACCACCCTGGCCCTGCAATCTGTCATTACCCAGGCCACCCTCAAGACGGTTGTTGTTGTTGTCACCAATCAGTGTGTCATCTCCCTGACTACCCACCAGATTCTCAACTGCAGTGAGAATTTGCGCATCCGATCCTGCCACGGTCAACGTCACACTGTTCAGACCATCCAGCTCGACACTAACGGCATTCCCGGCACTCAACGCGGAATAGTTCGCAGTATCCGAACCCGCACCGCCATCAACGTTGATAGCACCTACACTCATGTTGATCTGATCATCGCCATCGCCAGCAAGCACTTGCTGTGTACCGGCATCTGTACTTACCCGATCATCATGGTCTGAGGCAGTCAGCTGCTCAATATCAATCAAGGTGTCGACACCACCAAAACCATCTTCTGACGCAAGCCCTGCCGACAGATCCACAACAACACCATTCGTGGCGTCACGGTAAGAAACGCGGTCTATTCCACCCACACCGCCATCCAGCGTGTCATTACCGGCATTGCCGACCAGAACGTCATCACCACCACGGCCCTCCAGCGAGTTGTTCAGGGAATCGCCTGCCAACGTGTCGTTACCCTCGGTACCAATGATGTTCTCGATGCGCACAATCGCATCGTCATCCCCACCACTGACCTGAACCGTGGTCTGACTATCCCCATCCAGTGCAACGCTGATTCTTTGCACACCCACAGCTGAGTAATCTGCCGTATCAGATCCTGCACCACCGTCCAGCATGTCAGCACCATCAGAGGCGCCCAGAGAATCATCGCCTTCGCGCCCTTCTAGTCGGTTCTGTTGTCTGTCACCAGTAATCTGATCAGCACCACTTGTTCCGATCACATTCTCAACTTCATTGATCGTCTGATTGTCAGCACCGGTAATAGCAACAACTGCTGTGGATGCCCCGTTCAGGCTTACATCAATCGTCTGGCCATCGATACGATTGGAAAAATCAATCGTATCCACACCGCTCCCACCGGTTGTGGTGTCTGCGCCTTCGCTGCTGAGAATGAAGTCAGCTCCGGCACCGCCAAGAATTGTGTCGTCGCCGTCACCACCATCCAGCGTATCGTCGCCACTATTGCCCAATAGACTGTTGTTGCTGGCATCACCCGTGAGCCTGTCGTCGAATACGCTGCCTGACAGATTTTCGATACCTGACAAGCTGTCACTGCCGCCTTCGCCATCATCACTGGTAGCATTGACCAACAGACTTGAGGTAACCGCTGCGCCAGCTTGTGAGTAGTCTGCGATGTCAACACCATCGCCGCCGATTAACTCATCATTGCCACCCTGACCCTGCAATCTGTCGTTGCCGAGACCACCATCCAGACGATTATTGTTGTTGTCACCAATCAGCGTGTCATCACCCTGGCTACCCACCAGATTCTCCACCGCAGTCAGTGTTTGCGAATCCGACCCCGCCACTGTCGCAGTCACACTGTTCAGGCCATCAAGCTCGACAGTGACCGCATTACCGGCACTCAATGCTGAGTAGCTCGCGGTATCTGAACCTGCGCCACCATCAACGTTTATGGCACCCAGACTCATGTTGATCCTATCATCGCCATCACCAGCAAGCACTTGCTGTGTGTCAGCATCCGTACTTACCAGGTCATTATGATCTGAGGCGGTCAGTTGCTCAATATCAATCAAGGTATCAACACCACCAAAGCCATCTTCTGTAGCAAGGCCTGCAGATAAATCTACGGTGACACCTTCAATCGCATCGCTATAGGAAACACTATCTTTTCCACCCACGCCACCATCCAGTATGTCGTTACCGGTATTACCCACCAGAACGTCATCACCACTGCGGCCCTCCAGTGTGTTGTTGAGGGAATCCCCTGCCAATGTGTCATTGCCCTCAGTACCAATAATATTCTCAATGCGCACAAGGACATCATCCGCTCCACCACTGACCTGCACCGTGACCTGACTATCCTCATCCAGTGCAACACTGATCCGTTGCGCGCCAGCGGTGGAGAAGTCTGCTGTATCAGAACCTGTTCCACCATCGAGGACATCAGCGCCACCCGATGCACCCAGATAATCATCGCCGTCACCACCTTCCAGTCGGTTCTGCTGATCATCCCCGATGATCTGATCATCACCACCTGTTCCGATGACGTTCTCAACTTCACTAATTGTTTGATTGTCCGCACCGGTGATAGCGACAACTGCCGGTATCGCACCGTTCAGGGTCACAGCAATCGTCTGTCCATTGGCATGATTGGAGAAATCAATCGTATCCAGGCCGCTACCACCTGTCGTATTGTCTGCGCCCTCGCTGCCAAGAATGACGTCTGCACCCGCACCGCCAAAGATCGTGTCGTCACCTTCGCCACCATCCAGAGTATCGTTACCGCTATTACCCAGGAGCCTGTTGTTGTTGGCATCCCCCGTGAGCGTATCGTTGAATACACTGCCTGAGATATTCTCTATACCTGACAAGCTGTCAGTGCCACCCTCACCATCATCGCTGGTTGTGCTTGCCAACAGACTTGCGGTAACTGGTGCGCCAGCTTGAGAGTAATCAGCGATATCGATGCCTTCGCCCCCTATCAAGGCATCGTCACCACCCTGGCCCTGCAACGTATCATTGCCCAGCCCACCCTCCAGTCGATTGTCGTTACTATCACCAATCAGTATGTCATCACCCTGGCTACCCACCAGATTCTCTACTGAGGTCAGGGTCTGAGACGCCGACCCGACTACCGTCAGGCTCACACTGTTCAAGCCATCGAGTTCCACACTGATGGCATTCTCGACGGGCAACGCCGAGTAGTCCGCTGTGTCAGAACCTGCTCCACCATCAACAGTGATAGCCCCAGGGCTCAAGTTGATACGATCATCACCATCACCAGCCAATACTTGCTGTGTCAGGGCACCCGTACTCACCTGATCATCATGATCGGAGGCGGTGAGCTGCTCAATGTCAATCAGGGTATCAACTCCACCGAAGCCATCTTCTATGGCAAGCCCTGCTGACAGATCAACATTGATCCCATTCGTGGCGTCGGTGTATGACACACTGTCTACACCGCCCGTGCCACCATCCAGCGTGTCGTCACCAGCATTGCCCACCAGCACATCATCACCGCCGCGCCCCTCCAGGCGGTTATTCAGTGAATCACCCACAAGCGTGTCATTACCCGATGTTCCAATCACGTTTTCGATGCGTACAAGCGCATCATCATCCGCACCGCTAACTTGTACAGTAGTTTGCCTATCTCCATCCAGCGCAATACTGATCCGTTGCACATTTACTGATGAGTAGTCCGCAGTATCCGAACCGGCGCCACCATCCAGGACATCGGCACCAAGTGATGCACCCAGAGCATCATCTCCATCCCGGCCCTTCAATCGGTTCTGTTGATCATCACCCGTAATCTGATCATCACCATCCGTACCAATCACGTTTTCTATTTCACTGATCGTATGGTTTTCAGCATTGGCAATATTTACGGTTGCGGCCGTTGCACTGTCCAAGGTCACATCAATGCTCTGACCGTCAGCACGACCGGAGTAGTCAATTGTATCTATTCCGCTTCCACCGATATGGGTATCTTCACCCTCACTTGCGACAATGAGATCAGCTCCAGCCCCACCGAGAATCGTATCGTTACCATCACCGCCATCCAAGATGTCATCACCACCCTTGCCTGACAACTCATTCTCATTGGCATCGCCAGTAATCTGATCATTTCCTGCAGTGCCAATAAAATTCTCAATGCCCGATACAGTATCTGAATCGCTGCCGACAATAGAGACAGTTGTCAGCTCGTCTCCCTGCAAGGTAACGGAAATTGAACTGGCAGATGCAAACCCACTGTAATCGAGCGTGTCACGCCCCTCGCCACCGCTAAAAATATCAGCACCATCACTGGCACCAAAATAGTCTGCACCCTCAAGACCGGTTAGCTTGTTGTCGAACGAATCACCACTGATTGCATCATCGCCAGAACTACCAATGATATTCTCTATGTTGACGATGAAATCATTATCACCGCCTTCGACGTTAACCATGACCGAGTTGTTGCCATTGAGTACCACAGACACGCTATCGACAGCCGTCAGCTCCGAATAATTCAGCGTATCAGTGCCCGCCCCCCCATCGAATGTGTCGGTTCCCGCGGATGCGTTAAACAGATCATCACCTGCAAGCAAACTAACAACGTCGGACAACACACTGCCATCAAGAATGTCTGATTGACGAGTACCGATATAACGCTCAAAGCCACTGAACGTATCGACCGACAAATCTCCAGCAAAAACTGCCTGACCTGCGCTCAGATCAAGTTCAATACCTGAACCTAGTAAATCATCAAAGCGCAGAACATCAGCAACAACATGGTCACCACCAAAAAGAGTATCTGAGCCTTCGCCACCGTAGACAACATCATCACCCGCGCCGCCGTCAAGCTGATTGCCACGATCATCACCTTGCAGAAGATCCGCGTGCACGCTGCCCTGTACGTTTTCGATGTTGCGCAGGATGTCACTGCCGCCGTAGCCATCGTTTGTTGTCTCACCGATTGACAGATCGACAGCAACTCCACCGGACGCATCTACATAGCTTGCGGTGTCACGCCCCTGTTCACCATCAAGCACGTCGTTTCCATCGCCACCACTGAGCAGATCATCACCCTGACCACCGAGTAACTCATCATTACCATCGTGGCCTGCAAGGACATCATTTCCCGCGAGTCCGTCAAATATATTCTGTTCTGCATCACCTTCTATTCGATCAGCTCCAGAGGTACCGATGATGTTTTCGAAACTACTGATGATGTCATTCTCTGCGCCATCAACAGCAACCTCGACAGGCTGGGAACCATCAAGCAAGACATTAATGCCCGAAACACCTACCAATCCTGAATAATCGACAACGTCTACACCTAACCCACCATCAAGATTATCAGCACCCAGACTCGCCTTAACTGTGTCATCGCCTGCCAGCGTAAAGAGCGTATCCGCTGAATCTGATGTATTGACGGTATCGTTTTGCTGTGTTGTCAGGAAACGTTCAAACGCTGTGAATGTATCTGTGCTTGCGTCGGCCGCGTAGTCCGCCGTACCCATGGACAGATTCAAGACAATACCTACGGCACCAAGATCATCGAAACGCAACTCATCAGTGCCTGATCCACCATCAAGCTCATCGCTACCAGCCCCGCCAAACACCGTGTCATTGCCAGCCCCACTTGAGAGGACGTTATCATTTTCATCTCCACCCAGATAATCCTCACCGGCCGTTCCCTTTACGTTTTCTATTGATGCTATGACCTGTTCACCAATTCCGTCAATCTGTACGGTAACCTCGTTCTCACCATCAAGCGTGACATTGACTGCAAGTGCTTCGCTCTCGGCAGAATAATCAATGCTATCGACGCCACTCCCACCAACCAGGCGATCAGCACCGGTACTGGCCATAAACAGATCCTCTCCGGCCATCCCGAAGACAGTATCGGCACCAGCTGAGCCGCGGATCAAATCTCCCAGATTAGTTGTATAGAATTCCTCAAAACCGAACAACTCATCGGTGCTCGCATCACCGGAGTAAAAAGCGGTTCCCGTACCCAGATCCAGAGTAATACCAAAATCAATCAAGTCATCAAAATGCACTTCATCGAAATCACCTGAACCGCCATCGAGTCTGTCCGAACCAATTCCGCCACGAATAATGTCATCGCCTTCAGAACCTGTCAGAGCATTCGCACGACCATCACCTGTCAGAATGTCAACATCGTCAGTGCCGATTATATTCTCGACGTTCACGATACTGTCCTGACCTCCAAAACCATCATTGATTGCAGTATTCAACGATAGATCAACCGCTACACCACCCGTTGCATAGCTATAGTCAATAACATCGATCCCGGCGCCACCATCAAAGGCATCACTACCCATGCCTCCCAGAAACCGGTCTTGACCGGCATCGCCAAACAACAGATCATCGCCGGCTAATCCTTCAAAATAATCATCTCCGGCATCGCCCCGAAGCTCGTTGTCCTGAGTATCACCAATCAAAAGATCATCACCGGATGAACCGATGATGCCTTCAATATCTGTAATCTGGTCATTGTCACCGCCAACTACTGTGACGGTTATCATGTTGCCTTCATCGAGAGTCGCCTCGATGTGGTCTATATCTTCATGCAAGGAATAATCGACAATGTCCTGACCAGAGCCACCAAACAGGCTGTCGCTACCCGCACTAGTGTGAAAATGATCATCAGCACCCAGAGACTCAACAATGTCTGCACGCTCGGAGGTAAATATGATATCGCTCTGATTGGTGGTAGCGTAACGTTCGAAACCAGAGAATATATCAGTACTGCCATCCGGAGAATAAGCCGCTGTATTCGTCACCAGACTCAAGGTCACGCCACCTGCTGACAAATCATCAAACCGTAGCTGATCATCACCTGCACCACCATCGAGCGTGTCAGACCCAGTCCCCCCAAAAAGGACATCATCTCCTGCCTCACCTATCAACGTATTGTTGAGAAATCCCCCTCCAATCACGTCGTCGCCAGCAGTACCAACGATAGTTTCTATATTTCTGACCTGATCATCATCTGAACCTTCAACAAGTACCGGTGCATATATATCGCCATTTAAGCGGACACTAATGGCTAACGCTGGTGAAAAAGTAGAGTAATCAAGGATATCCGAGCCAGTACCACCGTCAAAACTATCACTCCCTAAACTGGGTAGCAAAATGTCATTGCCAGCGCCTCCAGACAGAGTATCCTGGCCCTCACGGCCGTCCAGAATATCGTCCCCCCCCAGGCCACTCAGTATATTATCCTGCTCATCACCCGACAACTCATCATCAAACGCTGACCCTATGGCAGACTCGATACTGTCAAACGTATCCGATCCACCTTCACCATCGCGTGTCGGTTCATCTGAGGCTAGATCTATGCGTACAGCTGACGCAGAAAATTCGTAGCTCGCAGCATCCTGCCCTTCGCCGCCTACCAGAAAGTCATCACCTGCCTGCCCAACCAGAACATCATCACCGAGACCACCGGTCAACACATTATCTTGCGAGTCACCTGCCAGAAAATCATCAAAATCACTACCCGTAAGGTCTTCAATACCACTAATGGCATCTCTTCCGCCAAATCCATCACTGGTCACTTCACCTGCAGATAAATCGATAGTGACTGATATTTCTGCAACTGAGTAGTCTGCGCTATCGCGACCATTACCCCCGATCAGCGAATCGTTTCCTGCCGCGCCAATTAGAATGTCGTTGCCGTCTGCACCATCCAGAATGTTGTCTCTATCATCTCCCTGCAGCCGATCATTACCGGCGGTACCCACAATATTTTCAATATTGCGGACCGTAAAGTTATCACCGCCAGTCACGTCGATCGTTGAATCATTGCTGCCATCTAGACGTGCAGCTACTTGCGAAATAACAGGCGTGAAGCTTAGATCCAGTGTATCAAGGTCCTCGCTACCATCCAGAGTATCTCCACCATCACTATATACAAAGATGTCGTCACCCGCACCACCAGCAACATCGTCTGTACCTGGCCCGCCATCCAGTTGATCATCACCTGCAGCACCATCAATGGTGTCGTCACCCTCCCCACCATAGATAGACTGATTTTCTTCACTGCCACGCAACTCGTCATCATGAGAGGAACCAGCAAGGTCTTCAATATTTTTTAGTTGATCAGCATTGTTACCATGTGTGGCGACGATATACCCTTGCGAATCCTCCGCCCCACCAAGATCAACTCTTACACCCTGCGATATGTTAGAAAAATCTGCAACATCATGGTCACCTTCCCCTCCATCAAGAACATCACTACCTTCACCACCGATCAGACGATCATCTCCAAGTCCGCCTGCAAACGAGTCGTCACCTGCGCTACCACCAAGAACATCGTCAAACTCACTACCAATAACCTCTTCAATATTTATCAAGGTATCAATGTTGGATTCATCAATAAATACGTTGTCGATATCGAGCTCAAGATTGGTCACAATAGGACCGGCACTTGAACGATAGTCTGCTATGTCGATATCATCGCCGCCATCGAGGATGTCGTGTCCTCCACCACCCGTGAGTATGTCCCGTCCCCCTGAACCTGCCAGATGATTATCTTCCGCATTACCAACTAGCGTGTCATCACCTGAGCCAGTAGTGATATTTTCAATGGTATTGATCTCATCAAATTCGCTATCAGAATCATCCACATTGATGACAACGTTGGTAAAACCATTAAATTCGCTGGAAAGATCAGCATTCATGGGGGTATCAACGGAGCTATAGTCTGCTGTATCTGCACCAGCGCCTCCGATCAGCCTGTCCAATCCCTCACTGTGTATGAATCGATCATCACCCTCTTCACCGTTAAGCGTATCGTTGCCTGCACCTCCATCAAGCGTATCGTTTCCATCACCTCCTTGAACGAAATCAATCCCTGTTGATCCAAAGATCTGATCATCTCCGCTACCTGAAAACACCCGGTTAGGATTTGGACTAACCGCCAGGACCCAAACTTCATCGCCGTTACTGTTCACATAATTCAGATCAGCCGCACTTAAGACCTCCCTTACCACGAACTCACGACTGTCTTCAGACAACAAAGTCCTTTCGGGTGGTGTACCAATCGCCTTGCCTTCTTCGTCTACCGACCCAGCCTGAAACCGCGAGGTGACACTAAACTCAACCCTGAAAGTATCATCACTTGGTACATCATAGGAAAGATTTAACCTGACAGCACCGCGGTCGTTAAACGATGGTGAATCTACCGTCCAGGTTTGCCCTACCTTATTGCCACCTTCAATATCAAAGCCCAGTGGAAACCCGGTCATCTTTATTTCTACAATTTCAAATCCCGCGGGCAAGGTAGGATTCAATTCAATGACTCTCGACATGGTATTGGCATCGAATAGCGCCGGATCATCGGTGCGTATAATCAGATCCTCAGACGCCGTGCCAAAATTCAGCACCTCAGTCGAAAACTGCGCTTCGTTGTCGGGATTGAAACCTGATTCTTCAGAACCACCTCCCCCTCTGATACTTCTCGTATTCAGCCCATTAACGAGTTCAACACCTTCTGACCGAGTGGGTTGGAGCAGAAACAACTCAAACAGCGTTTCTGGCTCAGGAGTCAACGGTGCTTCTGAAGCGGCGGCCAGAGCAGGCGACACAGGCCGGGCTGTAAAGTCATTGACAAGAAAAGTATCACCTTCTTCATCAATCCATTTTTTATCGTATTTGCCGGTTTCCTCTGAAGCCTTGACGTTAACTTCCACAGCCGTTTGAGCTTCGCTGACGGCCTGAATGGCCTCCATTAGTGCTTCAATAATTTCTATTGACTGTTCACTTTCGTTATCGGCTTCAGCTTCTTCTTTCTCCTCCTCTGATTTTTCCAGTCTCCCATGCAGCAAACTGGATACAGCGACAAACTCCTGCATTGTCAGATTGTCAACTTCACCGACCTTTGACAATAGGACATTGGGTGAGATTACTTCCCCGCCAATGGAAATCAGGGGAACTTCTTCGTCGTCAAATAGAAATATGGCCAGACCCAGAAGTACCACTCGTTCATCCGTCTCCGGGTTAGCCAGAATGATATCTGTGTCGACTATGTCTACCGTTATATCGTCGAGTGTTGCCCCGGTGATCAAAAGCTCACCACCAGGCTGTACCGCGATTTCTTGACGAGAGTCTTCTGAAATATCTACAAACTGCTTTTGTCTGTTTTCCATACCCAGTTCAAATTGTCAAATCCATCACCTTTTAACGACAATTATTTTTGAAACGATAGGTAGTACACGAAAGCCTTATGTTAACCCTAGTGATGCATAAAATTTTGAGTCCAGAAGCTTATAGAGCAGTATATAAGGCGCTGCACGGAGTTTTTACTGGGTTGAGCCTAGTCACTCTAGGTGAGATCCAGGAAAAACGAGTACAGCGTCTTAGATGCTG
>JBGCEH010000073.1:0-83303 GCA_045106195.1 Granulosicoccus sp. | reverse complement strand
TCTTCAATTAAGATTAGCTCCTGTTGATTATGAGTCAACGGACTATGAGTCACATTGTCTTGGCAATTTGGGTTCGAGAGTAAGGATGCCCTACCGCTTGTGCAGAGCTGTATTCTCGTGGTGACTTAGCTGTTCCGAGTTTGGATTGTTGTGCACTTGGTTTTCGGTTCGCGTGATGCTGTTTCTGGATTGGATATTAAATAACGCGGCCGTCAACTTCATTTTGATCAAGCATGAGCAAATGGCTCGTTTGCAATCATCGCTCTAGATTGAAATATTCCTTTCAGTCACTGTTTGTTGGATTTCATTTGTTCGGTTTGTTAGTACAAAGTTAGTACAAAAATTATGGAAATCTCAAAAATTTCTTCACTAAGTCATTGATATTGTTGCACCACCACATAACGAGCAGTGGCGCAACATTTTAATAAAAGTCTATATAAATTAACAAGATAGGTTTAATTTATACTAACAACTGTAATACATATCAAACTCAACCGGATGAGTAGACATGCGCAATCTAGTCACTTCGTCCATCTTCAGCGCAATATAGCCGTCGATAAGTTCATCAGAGAATACACCACCAGCCGTCAGGAAGCCGCGATCTTTATCCAGCTCTTCGAGAGCCATATCCAGTGATGAACATACCTGTGGAATGTTGGCCGCTTCTTCTGGAGGCAGGTCGTACAGATCCTTGTCTGACGCATCGCCAGGATGAATCTTGTTCTGGATACCATCGAGGCCAGCCATCATGAGTGCAGAGAATGTCAGGTAAGGGTTGCCTGTCGGGTCAGGGTAACGAACTTCGATACGACGACCTTTCGGGTTGCCGACATAAGGGATACGGATAGAGGCAGATCGGTTGCGTGCAGAGTAGGCGAGCATAACCGGCGCTTCAAAACCCGGTACCAGTCGCTTGTAGCTGTTGGTAGAGGCGTTGGAGAAAGCGTTGATGGCACGCGAGTGCTTGATGATGCCACCGATGTAGAACAGTGCCATTTCTGACAAGCCACCGTACAGATCACCGGAGAACATGTTCTCACCATCTTTGAACAGGGACTGATGAACGTGCATGCCGCTTCCGTTGTCGCCAACGATAGGCTTCGGCATGAAGGTGGCGGTATGGCCATAACGATGTGCGACGTTATGCACGACATACTTGAGAATCTGGGTCTGGTCGGCGCGTTTTACCAAGGTGTCAAATCGTGTTCCGATCTCACACTGTCCGGCCGTTCCCACCTCGTGATGATGGACTTCAGGGGTGACGCCCATCTCTTCGAGAACGGTACACATCGTGGCGCGCAGATCGCTGTGCGAATCGACCGGAGGTACAGGAAAGTAGCCGCCCTTGACGCCAGGTCGGTGACCGATGTTGCCGCCTTCCATTTTCTTGCCGGAGTTCCACGCAGCTTCATCAGAATCGATGGCGTAGCTCATACCCTTCATGTCAGTAGACCAGCGTACGTCATCGAAGATGAAGAATTCAGGCTCTGGGCCGAAATAGGCTGTGTCAGCAATACCTGTGGATTGTAGGTAGGCTTCTGCTCTGATGGCCAGTGAACGAGGATCCCGTTCGTAGCCTTCCATGGTGTCGGGTTCGACGATGTTGCAACGGATGTTCAGCTGCGCGGCCTCGGCGAATGGATCCATGACCGCTGTGTCCGGATCGGGCATGAGCAGCATGTCTGAGGCGTTGATTCCTTTCCAGCCCGCGATGGAAGAACCGTCGAAGGGTTGGCCGTCTTCGAAGACGTCGGCGTCGATCAGTTTTGCCGGGATAGAGGTGTGTTGTTCTTTTCCGCGAGGATCGGTGAAGCGGAAGTCCACGAACTTGACCTCATTTTCCTCGATGGTTTTGAGGACATCACTTGCTGACATGTGCTGTTTTCCTTCAGTTGTTGTTTGATGTAACTACGCCCGCTGCTGACGCGCGTAACAGTGCTTATGGTGCAGAGTCTGTACCAATAGTTGGCATGATAAAAAATTGATAAAATACAAAGACATACGATTTTTACAAGCGTAATAAGCGCACTAAAGTAGTGCGCGCTAAAAAGTCATGCATTATTATGGTGCAAAAATAGTAGCAAAAAGCAGGATATCGGGCAGTACACCCGATTCATAATATTCTACTCTATCCACGTCGCCTGCCGACGCTGTTACTCGTTCAGCCCCGCCGCAGTGCTGTAGCGTTAGAAAATACGGTCGCTACACACTGCGGCTTGTCCGTAGCGGGCACAACCCGCGCAATCATAAGTCGATATCATTGCAGCAGTGCCTGAGGTCAACGTTTCGCATTACCGGTAGAAAAAGTACACTGTCGGCCTCATTTGTCTTGTCCACTTCCAATCGAGCTTGTATCCCATCATGAACGACGCTGCAGCGCAGCCTGACTTAAAGACGTTTGATGTAAAGACGTTCCAGGGCATGATTGCCATTCTTCAAAATTACTGGGCAGGCAAGGGCTGTCTGGTGCAACAGTCTTATGATATGGAAATGGGCGCAGGTACCTTCCATCCATCGACGTTTTTACGTGCCATTGGGCCCGAGCCATGGTTTGCCTGTCATACACAGTCGTCTCGCCGGCCCACTGACGGCCGCTACGGGGACAATCCCAACCGCCTGCAACACTTCTATCAGTTCCAGGTGGCGATGAAGCCCTCTCCAGAAGGCATGCAGGAGCTCTATCTGGGGAGTCTTGAAGCCCTGGGTTTTGATGCGCTCGAGCACGATATCCGCTTTGTTGAGGATAACTGGGAATCGCCCACGCTCGGTGCCTGGGGGCTGGGCTGGGAGGTATGGCTGAACGGCATGGAGGTGACGCAGTACACCTACTTTCAGCAGTGTGGAGGTATTGCCTGTAAACCTGTGTTGGGTGAGCTGGCTTATGGTATCGAACGGCTCGCCATGTACATTCAGGGTGTTGAGTCGGTCTACGATCTTGTCTGGGGTCAAACGGTGGAAGGTCCTGTAAGTTACGGCGAAGTCTTTCATCAAAATGAGGTCGAGCAATCGGCTTACAATTTCGAACACGCCGATGTGGAATTTCTGTTTGCCCAGTTCGACCAGTGCGAGAAAGACTGTACATCACTGTGTGAAGCTGAGCTGCCTTTGCCAGCATATGAGCAAGTTTTGAGGGCTTCGCACTCGTTCAATCTGCTCGATGCACGTCATGCCATATCGGTAACTGAGCGTCAGCGCTATATCCTGCGTGTGCGTACATTGGCTCGCAAGGTGGCAGAAGCCTGGCTGGAAAAGCGCAAGGCGCTTGATTTCCCCTTAGTGAAAAATGCCGGGGGTGCTTCGCGTGGCTGATTTACTGATTGAACTGGGTTGTGAAGAATTGCCCGCCGCATCGGTTGTCCCAATGGCGGAACATCTGGGCAAGGTGCTGCACGAGGTGCTTGCTACGAGTGAGCTTTGCAAGACGCCACCAAAAATCTTTGCTACACCTCGTCGCATAGCAGCGCTTTTTTACGATGTGGGCGATCGGCAGGCTGATGCTTCTGTGGAACGTCGTGGCCCGGCAAAGGCTGCTGCTTATAAAGATGGCGAGCCCACCAAGGCCTTGTTGGGATTTCTTCGATCAGCCAATGTGGACCTTGCCGATGTACAGACGGTGGATACGCCAAAAGGTGAGTGGATTGTTGTCCGTACGACGCAAGCCGGGAAATCGTTGACGCAGGTGTTGGCCAATGCACTGCCCGAACTTGTCAAGACTATGCCTATGCCAAAGCGTATGCGTTGGTCTGCCCACTCACATGAATTTCTAAGGCCTGTTGTCTGGTTGTTGGCCATGCACGGAAACGACGTTCTGCCTCTGCAACTGCTGGGCCTGACGGCATCTAACACCACACGCGGGCACCGGTTTCACGCATCGGGTGAGTTGGCAATAGCTGATCCTTCGGTGTACGAAAGTACTCTCGAACAGGCTTATGTCATTCCGGACTCCATCAAGCGTCGTACGCGCATAGTGAATGAGTCGGCCGCTCTGGCTTCAAAACTTGGCGGTTCCCCCGTGATGGATGCTGATCTGGTAGATGAAGTTACTGCGCTGGTTGAGTGGCCGGTTGCACTTGCGGGAAGCTTCGACAAGGAATTTCTTGAAATTCCCAAAGAGGCATTGATTCAGACCATGCAGGAGAACCAGCGTTACTTTGCATTGCTGGATGAGCACGGCGAACTGTTACCTGCGTTTATTACGATTGCCAATATTGAGTCTGTGAATGTGCAAAGTGTTATCGATGGCAATGAGCGGGTGATCAGACCGCGCTTCGCTGACACCATGTTCTTCTGGAACCAGGACAAGAAAGTGACGCTGGCATCCCATCAGGAAGAGCTCGGAAGGCTGCTTTTTCAAGAGAAGCTTGGCAGCGTTGCGGACAAGGTTGCGAGAATGGGAACACTGGGTCAGTGGTTGGGAGAGCAGCTGAGCGTTGACGGTGATGAGATCGCCACCGCCGTTAGTCTTTGCAAGTGCGATCTAAATACGGAGATCGTCAAAGAGCTTGCAAAGATGCAGGGGATCTGTGGTCGTTACTATGCGTTGCGCGAAGGTTATAGTGCAAGTGTGGCACAAGCGATGGAGCAGCACTATTTTCCCAAGCAGGCAGGCGGTGCCTTGCCTCAGGATGATATTTCGCAAGTGGTGTCGCTGGCAGACAAGACCGATACCATCGTGGGTATCTTTGGTCTTGGTATGACTCCAACAGGCACCAAGGACCCGTTTGGTTTGCGTCGTGCCTCAATAGGTATTGCGCGCATCATCATAGAACAGCAACGTGATCTCGATCTGGCTGAGCTGTTGAATACATCACGAACAAGTTTTGGTGATCGACTACCCGATCCCGACCTTGATGCTCTGTTGGCCTATGTCCTGGAACGTCTGCGCGGTTATTTGCTGGAGCAGGGCAAGGCTGCTGACGCTATAGATGCCGTGCTGGCCAAACGCCTCTCGCGTCCGCTGGACATCGTGTCGCGAATCGATGCAATACAACAGTTTCGTGCCAGCGATGCCGCAGCGTCTCTGGCTGCCGCCAGTAAACGTATCGCCAATATCGTCAAGAAAGTAGATCAGGCTTTGCCGGACAGTATTGATGCAGAATTGTTTCAGCATGCAGCAGAGACCGAGCTTTTCAAGCAGCTTGAAATCCTGCAGCCTGCCATAGAAGCTGCCATGGCGAAGCGTGACTATGCGAAGGCCATGCAGGACACAGCACAACTCAGAGAACCGGTCGATGCTTTCTTTGATGATGTCATGGTCATGGATGAAGACCTTGCGCTCAGGGCCAACCGTCTCGCGTTGCTACAGCGGGTTAATACCTTGTGCTGTGGCACGGCAGAGCTGAGTGTGCTGAGACCTGAAGAGGCAAGCAGTGCGGGACAGGGGGCCTAGTGGCAACCAGGCTAATCGTTCTTGATCGGGATGGGGTCATCAATGAGGACCTGGAACGCCCCGTCGAAACGCCCGATGAGTGGGTGCCCATCGACGGCAGCCTGGAGGCTATTGCCCGGCTTCATCAGGCGGGTTGGAGCATTGCAGTAGCCACCAATCAAAGTGGCATTGCACGGGGTTTGATCGAGCTAACCGTGCTTCACGATATTCACCGGCGCATGCATGAACAAGTAAACCAGGCGGGTGGCAAGATTGATGTGGTGGCATTCTGTCCGCACACAGACTCGGACGACTGTGGATGCCGAAAACCTGCTCCCGGCATGCTCTATACCATCAGTGAGCGTCTGGGCATCGAATTGACCAATGTTGTCATGGTCGGCGACTCGCTGCGCGATATGCAAGCTGCCATGGCGGCTGCTGCCACGCCCATTATTGTACGCACTGGCAAAGGCCAGAAAACGCTGGACAATCACAAAGGGCTGGAACACATTCCGGCATTCGATGATCTGGCAAGCTATGTTGATGACTTGCTTGCACCGAAGGAGAAAGACTGAGATGAATTTCCGGATTAACGCTGCGTATGTATAGGCTATGGCTGACGGTTCGAAGTTGTGTTTTCTGGCTCTGGCAAATCGTCAACACTCTGATCATGGGGGCACCGGTGATTCTCGTCGGGCTCTTTTCATGGAAGTTTGGCTACGCGCTTGCCGTGCAGTGGAATCGCAATAACATCTGGGGGCTGCGTATGATTTGTGGCGTCAGCTGGGAAGTTGATGGTCAGGAAAATATCCCCGACACTCCGTGCGTTGTGATGGCCAAGCATCAGTCAACCTGGGAGGCGTATTTTCTGCCCATGCTGTTCTATCCCAGTGTGTATGTGGCCAAGCGTTCCTTGTTGTACATACCAATATTCGGTTGGGCTCTATATGTGCTGAAGTTCATCATGATTGATCGCAAGTCGGGTCGCTCGGCCATACATCAGATGTGCGAACAGGCTGCGGACCGACTGGCGACGGGCCGTTGGGTTATTGTTTTTCCCGAAGGTACACGGCGACCAGTTGGCGCTGAACCCAACTATCGCGTTGGTGGTGCCATGATTGCGCAGAACGTGCCCGTTGACATTTTGCCAGTAGCCTTGAATGCCGGTGAGTTCTGGCCACGCATGGGCTTTATCAAGTGGCCCGGTGTTATTACGGTCAGCGTCGGGCCTGTTATCAAGAGCGAAGGCAAGACGGCGTCCAGAATTCTCGAAGAAACCGAAGCCTGGATAGAAGGGCGGATGAGTGAGATTACGGTGCCCGACCGATTTGACTATTAAAAATGGCTGAGTCCAGGCTAGACGATAAGACGATTTTGCTTGTCTACTGACAACGGCAGACGAAACAACTCTATGGCATTGTGAGTGGTCGCCCATGCAACTTCATCCGCGGATTCTTCACGTAAATCACTCAGGTTTCGCCAAACGTCAGCAAGATAGGCTGGTTGATTGCGCTGGCCGTTATGATGTGAATCGGGTTGATCAGGTGCATCTGTTTCCAGCAGGATTGCCTCTAATGGCAACTGTGACACCAGCTGACGCAAGCGTTTGGCTCGATCGAAAGTCACAGCGCCACCAAAGCTCAGCTTGTAGCCGAGATCAATCAGACGGTTTGCCTGTTGACGTGAACCGTTGAAGCTGTGCACCAGGCCGCTGGCGTGGCCGGAGGCCCTGATCATGCGGATGACGTCTTCGACTGCCTTGTGGGCGTGGATGACAACAGGCAGATTGAACTCTCTGGCTAGTGCAAGCTGGGCCGCAAACAGGCGTTGTTGCAGGGCTTTGTCGCCACCGGCAGTATGATAGTCGAGCCCGCATTCGCCAACCGCCACCGGATGTTCTCTGCCCAGCCAGGTGCCAAGCTCATCAATATCGGCAATAGAGTGCTCGCTACAGAAACACGGATGCAGCCCGTAGCAGGCAAACAGGTCGCTATGCTCGCTGCATAACAGTTTGATTCGTGGCCACAGGCGACGAGATACAGCCGGTACAATCTGCGCAACCACATTGGCAGCTCTTGCAGATTGCAACACTGCCGCGCGGTCGTGGGCAAAGCGGTCATCATCGGTATGCACATGGCTATCGATTAGCGCAGCCGAAGAGGTGACCTGAGTGGCATTGACGAAAGATGGTGAAGGTTGTCTCAACGAGCTCATGGCAGACTGTGATACATCTGGAAACGTGTAACAATCTAGCATGGTGGTGTACAACAGCGGCCCGGTGTTCCGGGGTGTAATAAAGACAGGAGACAGCGATGCGCTGGAGACAAGGCAGACGCAGTAGCAACGTAGAAGACAGACGGGGTATGGGTGCTGGACGCCGAGTGCCCCGCCGAGGTGGTTTGAAGCTGGGTGGTGGAGCCGGAATAATCGTATTACTGATTGGAATGTTTTTCGGTGTGGACCTCTCAAGCCTAATGGGTACTGGCAGCAATGGCAGCGCCAACCTGCCGCAACTCTCTCCCGGCAGTACACAGGCTCGCAGCAATGATGAGGCGACGGAGTTCGTCAAGGTTATGCTCGCCTATAACGAAGATGTGTGGAACAAGCTGTTCGCGCAATCAAACCAGCAGTATCGGGCGCCCAAACTTGTAATCTTCGATGGTGGTGTCAGCTCGGCTTGTGGGTATACCTCATCGGCTGCCGGGCCCTTCTATTGTCCAGGTGACTATCAGGTGTATATCGATCTGAACTTCTTCCGTGAGTTGCAGAATATGGGGGCAAGCGGTGATTTTGCGCAAGCGTATGTACTGGCGCACGAGGTAGGCCATCATGTACAGAATCTGCTGGGTGTTTCGATGGCCGTGCAAAAGCGGCAACGTGTGGTGAGCAAGGTTGAAGCCAACCGTTTGTCGGTACTGACAGAGCTACAGGCAGATTGTTATGCGGGTGTCTGGGCGCATCATGCACACAAGGACAATCAGCTGCTGGAACCCGGTGATCTGGAGGAGGGGATGAACGCTGCTGCTACGATAGGTGACGATGCGCTGATGGGACGCGCTGGTGCAACAATTCGGCCTGAGGCGTTTACACATGGCTCGTCCAGGCAGCGTCAGCAGTGGTTGTATCGGGGCCTGGAAACGGGTGATCCGCAGCAATGCGATACATTTGCCAATAACTCCTAGCCTTTCATCACTATGAGAATGAGTCGTGACGAATTTCTTGCGTGGCCGCGCAAGAAGGTTACTCTGCTTGGTATGTCGGGGGTGGGTAAAACCAGGCTTGCCAATATGCTGCGAAATGATGACTGGTTTCATTATTCGGTTGATTATCGCATTGGTACGCGGTACCTGGATGAGTCCATTCTGGACAATATCAAGGTACAGGCTATGCAAGTGCCGTTTTTGCGAGACCTGCTGTTGTCAGATTCCATCTACATCAGCAACAACATCACGGTTGACAACCTAGACCCTTTATCGACCTTTCTGGGCATGCTTGGCGATCCCGATGCCGGTGGGCTGAATCTGGCTGAGTTCAAACGGCGGCAACATCTTCATTTGCATGCGGAAGTGGCTGCCATGCGCGATGTCGTCTCTTTTATCGACAAGGCCAAAACTATCTATGGCTACGATCATTTTCTTAACGATGCCAGTGGCAGCTTTTGCGAGATTGACGATAGCG
This sequence comes from Granulosicoccus sp., assembly GCA_045106195.1. Lineage (GTDB taxonomy): Bacteria > Pseudomonadota > Gammaproteobacteria > Granulosicoccales > Granulosicoccaceae > Granulosicoccus. Next base: position 74,257 of record JBGCEH010000073.1, on the reverse strand, counting down.
AAGTTATTCAGACGGTAGCTGACAACTCGCTTATGGTGTACATCAAAACGAGCGCTGAAGATGAGGCATTCCTCATAGAGCGCGCGGCAAAGCATCCCAAGCCGTTGTACTATAGAGAGGCGTTTCTCGATGCCCAATTGGCCGACTACTATCGTGAAAAGCACATGGAGTACACAGCGCAGATTGATCCTGCCGACTTTGTGCGTTGGGTGTTTCCACGCCTGTTTCATGCACGCCTACCCAGATATGAGGCCATTATAAAGGAGCATGGTTACGTGATTTCTGCGCGTGATGCATTTGAAGTGTCAAATGCAGATGAATTTCTAACGCTGATTAGCGATGCGCTTGATTAACCCAGGGTCAGTTACGTGCCATTAGTTGCCCATAATCAATTACCCAGTTTCGAACGTCTTCGCTCCGAGGGTTATCGTATTCTGTCGCCTGAGCGGGCTCACGATCAGGATATCCGCAGCTTGCATATCGGGCTTCTGAACATGATGCCTGATGCGGCTCTGGAGGCAACTGAAAGACAGTTCTTCCGTCTGGTGGGCTCAAGCAACCCGATATCACAATTCTATATCCATCCCTTTACGCTGGATGAAATACCCCGAGGAGAGAAAGCGAAGGCGCACATTGCCAGCTACTACGAATCGTTGGGCAAGATTCGTGAAGCGGGTCTGGATGCACTGATTATCAGTGGCGCCAACGTCACCAGCGCAGATCTTAGTGAGGAAATATTCTGGGGCCCGCTGCAGAATGTCATTGCCTGGGCAGAAGAGCATGTCACATCAACATTATGCTCTTGCCTGGCCACACATGCCGTTTTGCAATCTCGTTACGGCATCAAGCGTCGTGGCCTGAGGCGAAAATGTTGGGGAGTATTCGATCATAATGTCGTACGGCAAGATCATCCCCTCGTACAGGATGTCAACACTCGCGTATCGGTTCCGCATTCCCGATTCAACGAGGTGACAGAAGAGCAGTTGGCTGCCAAGGGGTTACATGTATTGGTCAAGGGGGGTGAGCCTGGTGTGCAGCTCGCAGTCAGTCCAGATGGTTTTCGAACCGTATTTTTCCAAGGGCACCCAGAGTACGACAGCATCAGCCTGATGAAGGAATACAAGCGAGACGTTGGCAGTTTCACTCGGGGCTTGCTGTCACAGTACCCGCCGATGCCAAAACATTATTTTGACCAGCATACAATTGCGATTCTTGATGAGTACCGTGACCGCGTGACCAGCGCCATGCAAGGAATCGGACAGATGCCTGTGTTTCCGGAGAAGCTGTTTTTACACCGACTGATCAATACCTGGCATGACAGCGGCGAAGCCCTAATGGGAAACTGGCTGGGACTCGTATATCAGCTAACCAATGCTGAGCAGGCCTTGCCGTTTATGGACGGTGTTGATCCCGCCGATCCTTTGGGTTGGCTCGAGGGCGACGTGTCGCGGCTCACGTAACCCGCCACGACACAACAGTAACGAGTATTTTCGCCGACAAGGAGTGTGAGAGGGCGTAGCGGGAGGACCGCGTGGACATGATTTTGGGCAATTCAGGCTTTTTCAGGGTGCATGGTGCTTTGATGCCAACAGGCTTGCGCAAGTGAACCGTACACAACCATCTTGATATCCATCGGGTATATACGTGCATAGCTTAAATCAATGGGCAAGTTGGCTGGCTGCGGCCGTCATCGTGGTATTTGCCAGATTTGTGACGGCGGTGCGTGGTATCTGGCATGGCATTGAGCCTGATCAGACACAACGAGTCTATTTCGCCAATCACTCTAGCCATGGCGATTTTGTTCTTTTATGGACGGTTTTGCCGCCCTCCATTCGTCGGAGAACCCGTCCGGTTGCCGGAGCTGAATACTGGCTGAGCTCAAGCTTGCGTCGTTTCATCGGCTGCGAAGTTTTCAACGCTTTGCTCATCCAGCGTGATCGTGAAAAGCGCGAACACGATCCAGTGGCGCAAATGGCGCAGGCGCTTGATGCGGGAGACTCGTTGATTGTATTTCCTGAAGGTACTCGTAACACCTCAGATGCCGCTCTGTTACCTTTCAAGAGTGGTTTGTATCATTTGGCCATGCAGCGGCCCGGTGTAGAGCTGGTGCCGGTCTGGATCAGTAACCTTAATCGCGTTTTGCCAAAGGGAGAGGTTATTCCGATCCCATTGATATGCACGGTGACCTTTGGATCAACGATTCATCTGGACGCCTCCGAAGACAAGCAAGCCTTCATAGCCAGAGCCGAGCAGGCTTTATTAACGCTAGGGTCTGTGGAAGGGGAGTCGTAGAGCGATGGAATCATCGCAGAAGCTGTATGTGCTACTCGGGTGTGTCGCTCTGGTGCTGGTTGTGGCAACAATTATCGGGCAAGTGCTGGCACAACGCTCCCAGAGTGAACCATCACCGGTTATCGATAATCTGAATGCTCGCATCAACGCCTGGTGGGTGATGGTTATTCTCATGGGCATCGCGTTTCTGGGGGGTAGAACTGGCGTTGTCATATTGTTTGGTTTGTGTTCATTTGCTGCGCTTCGCGAATTTATTACGCTGACCAATACACAACGTCACGACCACTGGGCATTGGTTGCAGCGTTCTTTGTTGTGGTGCCTATGCAATACACGTTGATCTGGTATGGATGGTACGGCTTGTATTCTGTTTTTATTCCGGTGTACGCTTTTTTGCTCATGCCTATTCTTGCGGCGTTTCGCGGCACGACAGAGAATTTTCTGGTCCGTGTGGCTGAAACGCAATGGGCACTGATGATCTGTGTTTTCTGCGCATCGCATGTACCGGCTTTACTGACGTTGCAAATACCGGGGTTTGAAGGCAAACAGATTCTGCTAATCGCCTATCTTGTAGTCATCGTACAAATTAGTGATGTGCTTCAATATGTCTGGGGCAAGTTATATGGGAAGACACCGGTTGCCAAAAACCTGTCTCCTTCGAAAACAGTGGAAGGCACTATCGGCGGAATTCTGAGCGCTACCGCTATCGGCGCAGGCTTGTGGTGGCTAACGCCATTCACGCCACTTGAGTCGGCAGGCCTTGCGTTTATCAGTGCCCTGATGGGATTTCTGGGCGGTCTTGTGTTGTCGGCAATTAAGCGCGACAGAGGCGTTAAGGACTGGGGGCACCTTATCGCCGGGCACGGTGGTTTTATCGACCGACTGGATTCTGTGCTGTTTGCAGCACCTGTATTCTTTCATGCAGTTCGTTACTTCTATGAGCCATGAGGAAAGACGAGTCTGCCAGATCGGATGAACACATACCTGACAGGCGCCCGCTTGCCAGTAGAAATACACAGTGGGCGCAGCGTTTCGCACGCTATCTGGCCAGCACGTCGATAACACCGAACCAGATTTCATATGGCAGCATGGTATTCGCCGGTATAGCCTGCACAGCTCTGGTGATATCGACGCGCTTTGAGTCAGGTCTGTATGTGCTTTGCATGGCGCTGGCTGTTGTTGCTTGTCAATTCAGGCTCATCTGTAATCTGATGGATGGAATGGTAGCCATAGAGGCCGGCAAACAAACACCCGATGGTGCGTTGTGGAACGAGTTTCCCGATCGGATTGCCGACATTGCCATTTTGGTTGGACTCGGTGTTGCAGCAGGTGTTCCACTGCTTGGCTGGGTCGCGGCGACGGCTGCAGTGCTGGTTGCCTACATACGAGAACTCGGTAAAGGCATTGATGGCGTCGTTGACTTTACCGGGCCAATGGCCAAGCCTCATCGTATGGCGCTGGTAAGCGCAGGTGCTGTTTTCTCGGCACTTGGTGAACTGCTTGTTCGCACGCCAGAGTCTGATTCCATACCTGCTCGGATTCTAATGGCTGTACTTGCCGTATTGATTGTCGGGTGCGTCCTGACAGTGTGGCGACGTGTACGTGCCATACTCAATCGTCTGGATTTTCCTACTACATGACAAGGTTGAGCATGAGCAGACTGACGCCCAGAAACAGTATGGTCATGATGCCGCCCGCACGCATGAAATCAGCAACCTGGTAGCCACCCGGACCCATGATCAGGGCATTGACCTGATGGGTTGGAATCAAAAAGGAGTTGGACGTTGATATCGCCACAATCAACGCGTAAGTGGCTGGGTCTGCACCCACTTCAACTGCGATATTGACTGCAAGCGGGACCAGTAGAACGGTGGCTCCGATATTGGACATCACGAGTGTGAAAAACGTCGATAGCAGTGCAACGACAATTTGCAGTACAAGGTCGGGTACATCGCCCACCAATGCCAGAATCTGGTGGGCGATCCAGGTGGCCGTGCCGGACTGATCAACGGCAATGCCCAGTGGTATCAGACTTGCCAGTAAAAAAACGGTTTGCCAGCTAACCGCCGAATAGGCCTCATCCATTGTGAGTACGCCGGACAGCACCATACCCATGGCACCTGTCAGCAGGGAGATCGATAGACTATCGGTCAGCAGGAATAGTGTGAGTGCTAGCGAGAAAAAGACAACGGCTGGCTTGACCTTGTTTGTGCGCAGATCTTCGTACTTGATTTCTGTGGCGAATACGAAATCCTTGTTGCGCGAAAGTGTTTTCAGGTCCTTCCAGCTGGCATGAACAACGAGCGTGTCACCAGCGTGCAGTTTCTGCGTTCGGAAACCCTGCTTGATGACCTCTTCGTTACGGAAGATTTGCAGTATGTTCGTACCAAAACTTCGTCGCGGCTTGATGTCTCCGATTTCTTGGCCAATCAAACCTGATCCGGGTGGCACGACCAACTCTGCAATGCCGCCATGCTGGGCATTGAGAACATCAGCAAAGCGATCAGGTTCTCCCAGAGGCTCCCAATGGTTTTCCAGACAGAATTTCTCGATCTGCTGCCGATCGCCCATCAGGCCAATGCGCGTGTTCACCCAGATCATCTCTTCCCTATCGGGCGGTACCTTTACCACATCCCCGCTGTAGAGCGCCAGCATCATCGGGGTGTTCGGATGGTGATCCTCGACCTGATGGATGGTCATACCCACTTGTGGGCTTGCATCGGTTACGCGCACTTCCATGAGCTCGCCCTTGATGCCGTAGAGTTTTTCAAAGTAGTCCGATGCGCGCGAAGATCGATTGCCATCAGTCGATTTGATTTCGGGTAGAACAAGACGTCCTACAAGAATGAAGTAAACGATGCCGGTCGCGACAAGGGCCAGTCCGACCGGGGTAACCGAGAAGAGTCCGAAGGGTTCCATGTGCTGTTCAACGGGCAATACTTTATTGGATGACTCCAGTAAGTCGTTTAACAGTATTAAAGGACTTGAGCCAATCATGGTGACGGTGCCACCCAGAATGGCGCAAAATCCCATGGGCATCAGCAGACGGGACATGGGCAAACCGGTGCGCGCACTGATGCGTGACACCACCGGCAGGAACAAGGCGGCTGCGCCTATGTTTTGCATAAAGCTGGAAATGATGGCGACGGTGCCAGAGACCAGCGGAATTATGCGTTTTTCGGTTTTACCGCCTTTGTTAAGAATTGTGGCAGCAACGCGATTCATGATACCAGTCTTGTCGAGGCCGGCGCCGATGATCATCACGGCGATAACCGAAATAACGGCGTTACTGGAAAATCCTGAGAAAAGTTCTTCACGGTTGATGACAGGGTCGATGCCCGGCACCATGGTGGTGAGTCCCAACAACACCATTATGCAGATAGCTGCAATATCGACGCGCAGAATTTCGAACGCAAACAGAATGATCGTGACACCCAGAATACCCATGACGAGGATCATTTCGAAATTCAGCGCCACGCTTTCCATAAACGGGTGCTAGGGTAGGGTGTTCAAGGGTGGAGACAGTCTCGTCATATCCCCAAGATTATACTTTCCTGTAGGTCAGGTCGACCACTGAGTGTCCCAGACGGTGCCCACGTTTTTCAAAACGCGTCAAAGGTCGCCATTCAGGTCGATTTGCAGGTAGCCCTGGGCCAACAATATTCTTGAAACGCGTGTCTGCTTCCAGGTGCTCGATCATCCACTCACCGTATTCTGCCCAATCCGTTGCACAGTGCAGGATGCCGTCCTTCTTCAGCACTCGGTATACTCCGTCAAGAAATTCCTTTTGCAGTATGCGGCGCTTGTGATGACGCTTTTTGTGCCAGGGATCGGGGAACAGCAGGAGCACGTTATCAATAGAGGCGTTGGGCATCATCTTCTCCAGCACCTCGATGGCATCGTGCTTTATGAGCCGGACATTCTGCAGCTCGTGCTGTTCGATTCCCAATAGAGCGTGGCCAACCCCGGCGGCATGCACCTCAACGCCCAGAAGATCGATGTCCGCATGCTTGCTGGCGACATCGATTAGCACATCACCGTTCCCGAAACCTATTTCCAGCCAGGTGGGGGCATTGCGGCCGAATTCTCCCTCAAGGCAGATGGGCGTATCCGTGTAGTCTATCCCCAGTTGTGGCAACAAGCGGTTGAGGGCGTCTGTCTGCGCCGGTGTTATCCTTCCATTGCGGACAACAAAACTGCGAATGGATCGGGTGGTAAGCCGGTGGCTGTCTGATGGGTTATCTGACGGGATGTCGGCAGGCATTTTCAATAGACTGGGCACCAGAAGGATGCCGGTTTGACAAGAGCGTATAGTTCGCAAGGCGCTGAAGTGTGATGGGCGCTTAGGACAAATGAAGGGAATTGGTCAGTAGCCGAGTCTGGTAGAGAGTCAGTTATGGGTAGAAGGCAACTGATTTCCGGTTGCTACAGGCCCGAAGAATTAGTTGCCTCGCCCTTTTGCTCTAGCGTCTGCGACCGCCGCGCTTGCCCCCTTTGCGAGGTTCTTCGAACTGGACTTTCAGTGATTTGTCACCGATGATTTTACCGTTCAGCCCTGCGATGGCCGCTCGCGCTTCGTGGCCTTCCATCTCAATGAACCCGAAACCCTTGCATTTGCCAGTAAAGACATCTGCTGCAAGCTTGATGGAGCGCACCTTGCCGTACTCGTTGAACATCTCGGTAACAGTCTCTTCCGTGGACTCCAGGGGTAGCCCACCAACAAACATCTTTTTCACGTAAAAACCTCTTAAATTTCTAATTCGTACGATGCTGAGGGCATTACAAGCCACTCCACAAAGCTAAAATGTGTGGGAACCTTGCGAGCTACAGCGTCTGATACCGGCGGTTATTACCGTTCCGGCGGGTTGCATGGGGTGAATTCGGCCCTGATTTCGACTAGCTTTATCAGATAGAGCACCGGCAACCCAAGTATGGCAACAGTGTACTCTGAAGTTGACATATATGCTAGGAGCAAGCCATGTGAGCCCTACACGCTCAGTCTACTAGTACACACTTGCTAACGCACCAAAAAGTGGCAAAATTGAATTAAAAACCGGCTTTCGTTAATGATTGCCGCGCCGGAGAAACCGCTCACACGCTACGAGGTCTTACGGTTGATCGTTGCAGGCTGATCAGTTGTAGTTTGTCAGTGCGTGACAATTGTTTGACAAAAAATTCACGCTTGCAGGCCTCTGATCTGTCAAAGTGCTGCTCATGATAAACGAGTGTGACCGGGCGGCGCCCGCGTGTGTAGGCGGCACCTCGGCCATTGGCGCCGGGGCCACAGCCATTGTGCTCACTGACTCGTCGATCGAGATCCGTGGTGACGCCAGTGTAGAGCGAACCGTCGTTACACTCTACTATATACAGTGCCCACTTTTTCGTTACCTCATATGTCTGATCAATCTCACAAAAGCCATCCGAGTGGTTTGCCTGTGTCCCAGCCTTCGGCTGCTTTGAACGAACAGCTGCAGGAACCTGCTCGGCATCACACTGCCTCGCCGGATGCTTCGCGCCGGAGCGCTTTCGGGGCGCTGGCACGGGTTTATGGCCGGCAGGCCTTTGATGAGCTGTCACAGTTGAGAATTTGCGTTGTTGGCATTGGTGGTGTCGGTTCCTGGGCTGTGGAAGCGCTCGCGCGCACCGGAGTCGGGCATATCACCATGATAGATCATGATGATGTTTCTACCAGTAACATCAATCGGCAGTTGCACGCTTTGCACTCCACGATAGATGCCTCCAAGGTTGCAATCATGCGGGAGCGAGTGCTGCTGATCAATCCGGCAGCAGAGGTCATCGCTGAAGACGATTTTCTGGCTGAGAAGAACCTCAGTAGTTACCTTGATAGAGACTTTGATGTTGTCATAGATGCAATCGACAGCATTCGATTCAAGGCTGCCATGATCGCGCATTGCCGGCGCAACAAGATACGTATTGTCACGACAGGTGGTGCGGGTGGACGCCGTGATCCTCTGGCCGTGTCAGTTGCTGACCTGTCGCTTACCTGGAACGATGCGTTGGCTGCGAAAGTGCGCTCCCGGTTAAGAGCAGATTACGGATATACCAGCAATCCGAAACGGCGCTTTGGTGTTGAGTGCGTGTATTCGTCCGAGCAGCCTATGTACCCGGACGGGATGGGTAATGTGACACATGCTAAGCCCGGTGTGCCCGGGGTCCGACTGGATTGCGAGCAAGGTTATGGTTCAGTGTCGTTTGTCACAGGCACATTCGGCCTGATTGCAGCCTCTCGAGCAGTAAACAGGGCTTTGGCTCAACGTTTGCGTAACGAAGGTTGACTTAACTTTGTTTGCAGCATGAAAAAACATCACACAATTATAGCGGCTCGTGTTTCTGAGACGTCATACGCCTCGCGACGTATTCTTACGTTTGCGTTGGTGTTTCTTGTTGTGGCGAACTCAATGCTGTTAGCTGCCTGCTCCGGTTCTGATGCTCCACCTGTTATTGAGCCCTCAACTCTGGTTGACGACGAGGTTGGAAGTGAGCCGTTGCCACTTGTGCTGCAGCAGCTTCAATCTGATGAGAACCTTATTGCACCCGTGCCAGAGGTGGCTCATACACAAACCATGGCAGGTTCAGGCCTGCAGATTTCATTCACGGAAAAATCGCTGATCGTGCGAGCACCACCCGCTGTTATCGAAGAGCAATGGATATTCATGCAAAGCTGCCTGCAACGGGTTGCTGTCGCGCCACTGGTGCTGGTCAGAGAAGGGCCAGCTGTCCCCTTCACGATCGCCGATGACGTCGTCCGCAATGAAACTATTACCGCTCTGGAAATAACCAGTGTGCCAATCGCCAGCGCCTCTACGTTGCACGGGGCGGTCATCCAGGTGAGCGTTGATGATTTTGACGGATCTCTCGGAACACCTGCATTCAACCTGCGATCCATTATGGGTCGTCATCTATGGTTGTCGGCAAATTTGCCAGAGCGTGATTACCCGTTTGAATGTGCCCGACAGACGCCTTGAGATAGCGATTTGATTCGAGCGTAATTTTCTGAACCCTGCACGTATTTCTTCAGTCACAATAACCCGGTGACTACTTTGTGAGGTGACGAATTGAATCAGGCAAGCAAAGGACCTACTGCAGCTGTTCTTCTCATTGGCAATGAGCTGTTAAGTGGACGAACCCAGGATATCAACCTGGCGTACATTGCCCGCTGCATGCAGGAAAAAGGTATTCGTGTGCAGCAGGCACGAGTCATTCCGGATATCCGCGACACCATCATCGACAGTATTAACGAGTTACGTTGTCAGCACGACTACGTTTTTACTACCGGCGGGATCGGTCCGACGCACGACGACATTACGGCAGATTGTATCGCGTTGGCTTTTGGCGTTGAGCTGTCGATCAATGCTGAGGCTAAACGGGTATTGCTCGCCTACTTCAATGAACGTGATATCGAGCCCAACGAAGATAGATTGCGCATGGCTCGGATTCCGGTAGGTGCAAGCCTTGTGGATAATCCGATATCAGCCGCTCCTGGGTTCAGGATGGAAAACGTCTACGTATTTGCCGGTGTGCCTCGAATAATGCAAGCCATGCTGGATAACGTAATGCCAGAGCTTGTCGAAGGGCCCGTGCTGCAGAGTCGGACCGTAGTGTGCAACCTGGGTGAGGGGGCCGTTGCCGCTGAGCTGCGAGCTCTACAGGAGGCTTTTCCCGATGTCGATATTGGGAGTTATCCAGGTAAAGTCGCCGACAGATTCCGTCTTTCACTGGTCGCATCTTCAGTCAGTAGTCAGCGTCTTGCAGAGGTATGCACGCGTATGGAACAGTTGATCGTCAAGTTGGGCGGTGAGGTTTTTGAGGACTGAATATAACCTGCACCAGAGCCTGCCTCTGGTGGTTTTTTCCGTACGATAATAACGCTTGGCAATCAAGACTTGCGACCCTGAGCCGATCAAGTCACTACGGCAGTGTACCGGGTAGGCGTTCCTCGGCAGTGCATGTTTGCCGGAGTATTGAGAGGGTTCAAGCGTATGAAGTCCATTCAGAATATGCCTGTTCGGCAACTAAGCCGGCGGTTTTCTATCGGCTTTGCTTTGGTTGCTTTGTTTATCGTATGCGTTGGTTTTGCGATATACCAGAACGTATCTCATATCAAGGAAGACTGGAGAATATATACTGAGGAAGCGCAACAAAAGAGCTTGTTGCTGACTGATCTCAATGTGGCTGTTGGGTATGGAGGTGCTATCCATCATTTCAAGAATTATGTGCTTCGGATGGATGCTCCGAGACTCAAGAAAGTTTCAGATGGTTTCAAAGCTGCGCAGCTAACGCTGAACGAGTACAGAAAGCTACCGGTCACGGATGCTGAGATTGCAGCGCTGGAAGATATTTCACGCGTATTTGCCGACTATTCAGCCTCCCTGGCTGTGATCTCGGCCATGGCGAACGATCGTGCAAGCAGTGGTGAAATTGATGCGGCAGTCAAGATTGATGATTCTCCTGCAGTGGATGGTCTTCAGGTTCTGAGCGATGCTGTCACCAAAAATCTGGCTGAAGATGCCGAGCATATGCAAGAAGATATTTTCTTGATCGGAACTTTTGCAGTGTGGGGATCCATCATAAATATGCTTTTGCTATGCGCTTTGCTGGTATTGCTGATACAAACATTCCGCGCGATTATCCGCCAGATTGGGGGTGAGCCGGTTGATATCATGAAGCTTACTCAGAAAATTGCTGATGGTGAACTTGACGATGAAATGTCTACTGGTACTACACAGGCTTCTAACAGCATCTATAGTGCGGTTGTATCCATGCAAAGAATGCTGCGCGCCCGCAACGAGACCGATCGACAGTCGGCGGCGCACACCGAGCGGTTAAAGCAAGCATTGGATAACGCCACCAGCAACGTTATGGTTGCTGATCTGAACAATGAAATTGTATTCATTAACAGGGCCAGTGAGAAGCTGTTCAGAGAAAAGCAACAGGACATTCGAAAGACCGTACCGTCGTTTGACGTCACGAAAATCGTTGGTGAAAACATCGATATTTTTCACAAGAAGCCCACGGTTCAACGCGAGCGGGTGGGCAAGTTGATATCAAATCATCAGGCTGTTATCCACTTTGGATCGCTCACCTTCGCTCTTTCGATCAATCCGGTACTTATGGATAATGGGGAACGGATCGGCACAATCGTGGAGTGGTTCGATAAAACTGATGAACTCATGCAGGGCTCAGAGGTCAAGGCGCTGGTGGATGCAGCGACTCAGGGTAACTTGAGCAAACGTATTGATGCCAGTGACAAGTCAGGATATTTTGGTGATCTCATACAGTCGATGAATGACCTGATGGACGTGAATGATCGGGCAGTCGGCGAGGTAAAAACGGTCTTTGCAGCACTGGCCAAGGGTGATCTTACCGTCAAGGTGAAAGGTGAATATCAGGGTGTGTATCAACAGTTGAAAACTGACGCAAACTCAACGGTTGATCAGCTGACCGACATCATAAGTAACGTAAAGAACAATGCCCTGGTTATTGCGACAGCGTCCTCAGAGCTGATCAGTACCAATAAAAGCCTCAATGCCACCGCCGCGGACGGCGCAAGACAGGCAAACATCGCCTCTGCTGCCGCGAGTAATGTCATGAAGAACGTTGATGAGGTTGCCAGTGCCTCAACCGATCTTGAAGCGTCGGTGAGTGAAATAACGCGTAACGTGACCGAGGCTGTAGGCGTTGCTTCTGACGCTGTTACGCTTGCCCAGAGCACAAATACCCAGGTGCGGAAATTGACTACGTCCAGTAGTGACATCGGTAACGTTATCAAGGTTATCAACTCTATTGCCGAGCAAACCAATCTATTGGCACTGAACGCAACGATAGAGGCGGCGAGAGCGGGTGATGCGGGCAAGGGCTTTGCAGTTGTTGCCAATGAAGTCAAAGAGCTGGCCAAAGGAACTGCCAGTGCAACAGATGAAATTTCACAAAAAATTAAGGCGATTCAGGGTGATAGTGATACTGCTGTGAAAGCCATTGGCGAAATCGGCACCATCATTGAGACGATCAGTGACTATCAGAACACTATTTCGGAAGCTGTTAACCATCAGAATGTTGCGACCCAGCGGATCAACGACAATGCCAGTGAGGCGGCGCGTGGTAATCATGAGATAACCCGTACGTCAGAGCGTGTCAGCGAAGGAACAGAAAGTACGGTGAGTGCCGTCAATCAAGTGCAGGCATCTGCTGAGGAACTGGCTCGGATGGCTGCCAACCTGAGTAATCTGGTTGAAGGTTTTAAGGTTGACAATGATGGTAGCCGTCTCGCAACACCCTATTCAGTAAGGTGATATTTGTTGCCAAATTGTTAAATAGTCGGAACAATCTCACGTTTCTCTTAGGTGAGGGTGCGTGTCAAACGGGAATGGCCGTTAGATTGATTGTGTTCCAGGCGAATTAAATTTTCTGCCTTACGGATTTTGGCGCGTTAATTATTCATGACACCCTTACAGGCTCAGAAAGTTGTCTGTGCTGAGTACAGTTCGGGTGTTTCATTTATACATGAGCTTAAGTGGCCAATGCTGTATTGAGTTGGTACTTGGTTACGGACTGGGTTTCATTATTGATATCTTTATGTCGGAATTAAAGTGGTAGTCTATTTCTTACAAGTACTGTCATCGAAGCAAGTCCTTGCCTATGCGTTCGTACGTGAAGGTTTTGCATCATGACATCGCCTGATTCAGAAAATAATTGGGAATGGGTTGTCACATCCAACGAGGGGGCTGTGGACTATCATGGCAACGACCTCAGCAAAGCGATATCGATTGGTAACCGAATCAGTGAGCTCAGGATCAGCGCTGGTTTGTCAGCGCAGGACGTGGAGGACTATGCCGGCGTCAGGAAATCGAATTTACTGGCGCTCGAAGCCGGGCTGCTGGAACTTGATGCCGCAACAGCGGATCAGTTGGCTATGGTGTTAGGCGTCAGTGCCGCAGAGCTTTTCACTTAGCGCCGGGATGGTGAGTATCTGGCCAGTCAATGTTGGTGTTACGCAATACTATCCGCAAGCCTGGTCAACCGTTCACCGCAATCACCTTGTACCTTTAACAAGGCAAGGTCATCGGCCCGTGTTATTCCATCATTGACGATGGCAATGGGCTTGCCCTGTTTCTGCGCCTCCCGACAGAAACGAAATCCCGAGTACACCATCAACGAAGAACCTGCGACCAGCAGAGCATCGGCAGTAGTCAATGCCTGCATGGCCGTAGCGACTGTCTGTCTGGGAACTGTTTCTCCGAAAAAGACAACATCGGGTTTCAGGATTCCTCTGCAGTGCTTACAGGCTGGTACTTGCATGGCATTAAGACTCTTAAGCTCCAGATCAGCATCACCGTCGGGCGCGTATTCCGCGGTAAGGTGATTCAGCCAATCATTGTGCTGCAGTAACTCGACCTGAAAATCATCACGATCAACGCTGCTGTGGCAGTCAATACAACTGACCGATGCCAGGACTCCGTGCAGATCAATACTGTTTTTGTGGCCGGCTTTTTGATGCAGGCGGTCAACGTTCTGCGTTACCAGCAGTTCAATATGGCCACTTTTTTCAAGGGTACGCAGCGCCCTGTGTGAAGCACCGGGTTTGGCACTACTGAATAAAGGCCAGCCTACAGAGCTTCGCGCCCAATAACGTTTTCGCGCCGTTTCGTTGTTAACGAATACCTGCCCCGTGATGGGCTGTTTACGCTTCCATTGGCCTGACTTGTCACGATAGTCTCCCAACCCGGACGCGGTGCTGATGCCTGCGCCTGTCAGAACCATGAGTCTGGGATAGTTCTGGAGAAATTGCTCCAGTTGCCTGTCGTGAGAGTCGATACTGCCGAGCATTATGCCTTGCCTTCAGGAGCCGTCAAGGGAGAGAGTCTTGTCCACGTTAAAGGGTATACGCGCTGGCCAGTTATCCAGTTTTACAAAGCCTGTGACGTTGTAGTCGAGAACACTGTTGACGTTGAACGAGGAGGACATCAGTCTCTTGAGCAGTTTGCTTGCGCGGGTGGTAACGTTGATTACAACCTCGGTTTCGGAGTTAGCAGACAGCAATACGGGCATCTCGCTAAGTCCTTGTGCGAAGGATTCATTGGCGACCGATGCAACGAACTTAAGGGTGTTGACCGGCAGATCGTAATTATTAGGATTAAACACCTCAAGGGTGAACGCAAGCTCCTGGCTCATAAGTCCAAGCTTGACTATCTCCAGATGGGCGACCTTCACGTCAGGAGCTAAAGGCTTGCTGGTAGGTATGGAGCCGCAGCCGGCTGTGGCAAGTAATATCATCGAGCCGGCCAGCGCTGCCTGAATGCGATTTAGCATACGTTCAAATCTCCAAGGATTGATTGCAGCAACACGATACAGGCAGGCCCGGCAGTTTCAGTGCGAAGTATGCGGCGACCCAAATGAACAGCGACAGCACCTGATTCAATTGCATCATTTATCTCATCCGTATCAAGCCCACTCTCCGGACCAATGATCAGGCTGGCCTTGTTAACCGGCTTTACAGCAGACAAATCACGTATTGAAGCAGTTAACGAACAGCTGGCCTCTGGAGACAGAACAAAGTGGACGTTGTCTGTCTCTTTTGGTTGCCGTGCCCACCGTGAATAGCTGACGGGCTCAAGTAGTTCGGGTAATGCGGCACGTCCGCTCTGCTCACATGCATTGGTCACGATACTCTGCCAGTGTTGTCGTTTTTTTAATGCGCGTTTTTCATCAGTAACTTTGATTGAATGTCGGCTGTAAACAGGCTGTATGCGTGCGACACCAAGTTCCACCGCTTGACGTATACTGATATCCATACGCTCAGGCCGTGATACGCACTGCACCAGTGTTATAGCTAGTGGTGAGTCGGGTACGCCTGGAATGCAGGTGTCGATTTGTAGTACACAGCGCTTGCCTGTGCCTCTTTGCCCCGTCTCAATAACCGTGGCGTGATAGTCATTCCCATTGCCATTGAATAGGATGACCGCGTCACCGACGTTGCTGCGCAGCACTGTGCCCAGATGATGGCTGGCGTTTTTATCCATTTCCAGCTGGGTGCCGGTCGTGATATCCCCCGCGTAATGGAAACGCGCTACACGCGCATTCCGCTGCTTTCCCTTAGCGCCTGGCAATGCCCAGTAGTCCTTGTCTGGCGGAGGGGTCCAATTTATCGGATGATGTCTTGCGGCTTCGTTCCCGTAAGCGTTGGATACAATGGGCAAATTCGTTTCTGGCGGTCTGTTCATCAAGTTCGCGACCATCGGGCCAGTACGATTTGGTCGCCAATTTGACCAGAAACTGATAACGATCGGTGCCTGAGAAGCGTTCGAGCAGGCGTGCCGTGTTGATGGACGGGTCAGCATCGCAGTAGCTAATCAGCTTCAGCAAGACATCGGCGCCCGGTAGCTCAACACTGATTTCGTAGTCGTCCGGTGGTACGTGTTGTACCACTGGCGGATGTTGCAGACAGATAAGTACGGCCCGACTCATTGGCGTTAAACCACCTGAGTCTCGTTTGTTAAGCGCGGGTGCAGGCTTGCTGGCATGGATGGATCGTTCGCTTCCCATTGACAGGCCAATCAGTGATTCCAAGCGTTGCATGGATAATTGTTTGTAGACGCCTGCCGGAATAGTAGCTAACAATGGTTTGGACTTTTCAGCAAGTTGTGCCTTGCCTCCTATGCTCTTCATATCAACATCGCTTGCCAGATGTTGATAGAGAAAATCAATGATGGGAATGCGATTGGCAAGCAAATCATTGAAGCCTGCAGCACCGCCTGCCGTGACAACGCTATCCGGATCCTCGCCTTCCGGCAGAAACAGAAAGTGTGCATCGCGTCCGTCTTGCAAGCAGGGCAGAGTGGCCTGCAGCGCTCGCCATGCAGCCGCTCGCCCGGCGCGATCACCGTCAAAGCAGAAGATAATGGTAGATACGACTTTAAACAGTGTTTCGGAATGCTGCTGGTTGGCTGCTGTACCCAGCGTTGCAACGGCGTTATCAATACCGTGCTGCGCAAGTGCAACGACGTCCATATACCCTTCAACGACGATAACAGCGTTGTTGTCCTGCGCAGACTTGCGTGCTTCATACAAACCGTATAGCTCACTACCCTTATGAAAGAGTGGTGTTTCTGGGGAATTCAGGTACTTGGGCTCCTGATTGTCCATGACACGCCCACCAAAGCCTATGACGCGCCCGCGTCGATCACGAATCGGAAACATGATGCGGTTGCGGAATCGCTGGTAAGGGCGTTTTCCACCGTCAGGTTTTATCAGCATGCCGGTTTTGATGAGTGCTGCATCTTCATTGGGAAAGTGCTGTTGCAAGGTGTCCCACCCATCCGGGATGAAGCCAATACCATACCGTTTGGCGGTTTCCCCGCTAAGCCCCCGTGTTTTCAGGTAGGCGATGGCATCGGGTGCATTTTTAAGCTGAGCTTTGTAGAACGCAGCAACTGATTCCATCAAGGTATACAAAGGTTTTGTATCGTCCCGAACCTGATTCGCCCTGGCATCGCGAGGCACCTCCATGCCGATGGCGTCGGCCAGTGTTTCTATAGCATCGACAAAGTGCATGCCGTCGTATTCCATCAGGAAACGGATAGCATTGCCGTTGGCGCTACAACCAAAACAATGGTAGAACTGTTTGGTCTGACTGACCGAGAAAGAGGGCGTTTTCTCGTTGTGGAAAGGGCAGCAGGCGCTGTAATTGGAGCCGCTTTTCTTGAGCGTGACGCGCTGGTCTATGACATCGACAATATCTACTCTTGCGAGTAGATCATCAATGAAATCCTGGGGAATCTGTCCTGCCATGGCCTAACTATACGCTGGTAGTTGGCAGGCGGTGAGTTGATTTTCTGACCTGGTACCGGGTTTTGCATTCTTCCGGACAGGCTCCCGCGGGTTACAAGACCCCGCGGGTAACTCAGCGTTAAGCGGCCCGGCCAAGAGTCTCCAACAGCTCACCCAGTTCAGCAGCTTTCGGTTTGACCATCCAGAATCTAGAGGCCAGCGAGTAGAAATCGTCGACCATTTGATTAGCCAGGGTGCTGCCTGTCTCGCGAACATGATCTTCCAGCAACGTTAGAAGATAGTTTTTGTAACGTTCCATGTACTCGGCGTGCAAACGATGAATATCGATGAGCTCATGGTTGTAACGGTCGACAAAGACGTTATGTCTATCGAATACAAAGCCGAGGCCTCCAGTCATACCGGCACCAAAGTTCACTCCTGTTTCGCCCAGCACTACAACACAGCCCCCTGTCATGTATTCACAGCCGTGATCGCCAATGCCCTCAATGACAGCAACCGCACCGCTGTTGCGAACGGCAAATCGCTCACCGCCGAGTCCGGCTGCATAGAGCTGGCCACCAGTGGCGCCATAGAGGCAGGTGTTACCAACAATGGCCGACTCGTTCGCGCTGAATCGGGCATCGTGTGGTGGACGAATCACGATCTTGCCACCCGCCATGCCTTTACCCACATAGTCATTGGCATCGCCATCCAGGTACATATTCAAACCACCGGCATTCCACACGCCAAACGACTGCCCTGCGGTACCTGTGAAGTAGATATTCAACGGCATATCGTCCATCCCCTTGTCGCCATGGGCCCGGGCAATCTCACCCGACAGGCGTGCACCTATGGAGCGGTTGATATTCTTGATAGAGTAGTGGAACTCACCGCCCGCTTTTTTGCGAATGGCCGTCTTGCAGTCAGATACCATTTGTTCTGCCAGGAGGCCTTTATCGTGAGGCAGATTGCGCTCAACCATGCAGAATCGAGGCGCATCGTCGGGCACACCGCCCGTCGCCAGAAGTGGGCTGAGGTCGAGACGCTGCTGGCGATCTGTCCGACCCTCCACAGGTGTTAGAAATTCTGGTTTGCCAATGATATCGGCAAGGTTGCGTATGCCCAGACTTGCCATGTGGCGGCGGACATCCTCTGCCACAAATTGCATGTAGTTCATGACCTTTTCAACATTGCCATGGAAGTGGCGCATGCGTAGTACCTTGTGCTGAGTAGCAACACCAGTCGCACAGTTATTCAAGTGGCAGATGCGCAGATACTTGCAGCCCATGGCTATCATGGGGCCCGTGCCAAAACCAAAACTTTCAGCACCCAGGATGGCTGCCTTAATGACATCAAGGCCGGTCTTGAGTCCGCCATCGGTCTGTACCCGGACCTTGCCGCGCAGGTTGTTGGCTCGCAGAACCTGATGGGTTTCTGACATGCCCAATTCCCAGGGAGAGCCTGCATATTTGACACTGGTGAGTGGCGATGCTCCAGTGCCGCCGTCATAGCCGGAGATGGTGATCAGATCTGCATACGCCTTGGCCACGCCTGCAGCAACTGTCCCCACCCCAGCCTCAGCAACGAGCTTTACCGACACCAGTGCTTCCGGGTTGACCTGCTTAAGATCGAAGATCAGTTGTGCCAGATCCTCAATGGAATAGATGTCGTGGTGAGGTGGGGGCGAGATCAGGGCCACCCCTTGATTGCTGTGACGCAAACGGGCGATCATTGCATTGACCTTGTGTCCAGGAAGCTGTCCGCCTTCACCAGGCTTGGCACCCTGAGCGATCTTGATCTGTAAAACTTCTGCATTAACCAGATAATGCGGGGTAACGCCGAAGCGTCCTGACGCAATTTGCTTGATCTTCGACATCTTGAGCGTGCCATAGCGCGCCTTGTCTTCACCGCCCTCGCCGGAGTTGGACCGACCACCCAGACGATTCATTGCTTCGGCGAGTGTCTCATGGGCTTCAGGTGACAATGCACCAAGTGACATACCAGCCGAGTCGAAGCGTTTGAGTATGGACTCGACAGGTTCGACGGCCTCCAATGGTATGGCAGGCCCTTTTGGCGTCAGATCGAGCAGGTCGCGTAACATGGATGGTCTTCTCCCATCGACCGTCTTTGCATAGATGGCATAGTCTTCGTAGTCACCACTGGTTACTGCTGCCTGTAGTTGTTGAACAACATCGGGGTTGTAGGCGTGATACTCCCCCCCGTGGATGTACTTGAGGAGCCCGCCCTGTGAGACCTGAACCTGTGGATTGAAGGCAGCTGTTGCCAGTGTTTTGAGATCGTGTTGTATATCGGTGAAGTCGATGCCCTGAATTCGACTGGTGGTTCCCTTGAAACATAAGTCAACCACGGTGTCATGCAAGCCGACAATTTCGTAAAGCTGCGCGCCACGGTAGCTGGAGATCGTGGATATTCCCATCTTGGAGAGAATCTTCATCAAGCCCTTGTTGATGCCCTTGCGGTAGTTCTGTTCCAGTTGATGTACGTCGTTATCGGGCAATTCTCCGGTGCGCGACAAGCCCTGGATACTTTCGTACGCAAGGAAGGGATACACGCAGGTAGCACCGTAACCGACAAGCACCGCTACCTGATGTGAATCGCGCGCCGTGCCTGTTTCGATTACCAGGTTGGCATCACATCGACAATCGGCCTTGATGAGTGCGTGATGCACTGCACCGGTCGCCAGTAGCGCGTGCACGGGTAAAAGACCGGTGGTGATGTCTCTGTCGGTCAGTATGATGATGACTTTGTGCTCTTCACGAACCGATGTAATGGCCTCCTTGCAAATGCGCCTTACGGCGGCTTCGAGCGACTCGGTTTCGGGGTCGAATTGCAGGCTTATCTGCACATGCGAGTAGCCCGGTTCATCGTCCATGGCACGCAGCGTTTCAAATTTCTCACTGGACAGTACCGGTGAGCGCACAAGAAGTCGATTGGCATGATGATGGGTTTCGCGGAACAGATTTTTTTCACGCCCCAGACATGTTTCCAGAGACATGACAATGGTTTCACGCAGCGGATCAATGGGCGGGTTGGTTACCTGCGCAAACTGTTGTCGAAAGTTGTCATAAAGATGCCTGACGTGCTCTGACATAACAGGGAAAGGCGTGTCATCGCCCATTGACCCGATGGCTTCTGATGCACCTTCTGCCAGAATGCGAATCACCTGATCTCGCTCTTCGAAACTTACGTTGAACATTTTCTCGTAAGTGGCGAGCTGATCATCTGCCATACAGGGCAATACGATGGGGACGTCACGTAAGCGCGATCGAAGATGGCGGGAATTCTTTTGTAACCACTTGGCGTATGGCTGGCGATGCTTGAGCAGGTCAGAGATATCGTGCGGTAACAACAGGCGGCCCGATTGCGTATCGACAGCCAGCATCTCGCCAGGCTTGAGTCGACCCTTGTGCGTGATGTCGCCGGGAAGGTAATCGTACACACCGACCTCGGAAGCCAACGTAATATGTCGATCCTTGCTGATGACGTAGCGCGCTGGTCGCAAACCGTTGCGATCAAGTACGCAACTCGCATAACGACCATCTGACAGAACCACCCCTGCCGGGCCATCCCAGGGTTCCATGTGCATGGAGTTGTATTCAAGGAACGCTCGGAGGTCTGAATCGAGTTCCCAGGTGTTCTGCCATGCTGGTGGCATCAGCATACGCATAGCCCGGAAAAGATCTATGCCGCCTGCCAATAGCAGTTCAAGCATGTTATCCAGTGACATGGAATCAGAGCCCGTCTGGCTTACCAGTGGCAATAGTTCATTCAGTTCAGGCAGGACTGGTGAGCGTAATTTGGACGCACGCGCATTTGCCCAGTTTCGATTTCCCTGAATGGTATTGATTTCGCCATTGTGCGCAAGATAACGGAACGGTTGAGCCAGTCTCCACTGCGGTAATGTGTTCGTGGAAAAGCGCTGATGAAAGACGGCGATGGACGATTCCAGTTCAGGGTCTTCCAGATCGGTGTAGAAGCTTGCAAGGTATTCTGGCATGACCAGACCCTTGTAAAGGATCACGTCGCTGGACAAGGAGTTAACATAGAAATCAGGATCAGTGTCACGAAGCGCGATCTCGGCACGACGCCGTGCAACGAACAAGTGCCGGTTGAATTCGGCCGTGTCCATCTCCTCGGTAGCCGAGACGAATAGTTGTTCTATGCGTGGGATGCTGCGTTGGGCTTCCTCGCCGCAAGCTGTCAGGTCAGTGGGCATGGCACGCCAGCCATTGAACTCCAGACCACGTGCTTCGCACTCATCAGACAAGATCTTTTTCGCGATGTCTGCTGTTTGCGCATCGCGGCTGAGGAACACAACGCCGGTGGCGAATTCGCTACCTAATTCGATATTGGCCTTTGCGGCTGCAGTGCGAAGAAAGGCCTCTGGTTTCCTGAGAAGCAATCCGCATCCGTCTCCCGTCTTGCCGTCAGCACCGATTGCACCACGATGGGTCATACGCCCCAGTGAGGTGATGGCGGTTTCAACCAGCCAGTGACTGGCGCGGCCATCCATCTGTGCGATGAGGCCGAAACCACAGTTATCGCGCTCGAACTCCGGCTGGTAGAGGCCGTGTTCGGCCAAGTTGTCGAGATAAGTCATAGAGTCGGTTGGTCCCGTGCAGGTATAGAGTATGCCGAACGCACGAGTGGACGAACTGTCACCTCGTCAGGCAGCCGAGTATTATACCAAGTCATACGAGAAGGACAAAACCTGCGGATCTGGGATCAGCAGAGTTTTTGATCGAATGGAGCTGACTTCACACCCGTAATGCCCCTGCCAAGTGGCGGGATACCCGCTCAAGTGAAAATTAACAGGGTCATCGAGTCAATACTCTTATGCCCGCGAACCTGGGAATGACGGGCAGGCCTATTCCTGCCGCTGGATCTCTTTCACCCTGGCAATTGACCTGATCCACGGCTGATCTCGCTGCGCAGAGGCGCTCATGGCCTCAACGGCGCGTTGTGCATCTTCGAATGTTGGAAAAATGCCGTGAACGAGCGCGTACCAGACGTCGCCCTCACGTTCGAACGAGAAGATGGAGTTGGGGCTGGGCAGAGGGTTCCTGCGTAGAAAATTCTGTACTGAGGGAAGATCTCTGGAGGCACTCATCTGGATAGTGAACTGATTTTCGTCTTGCACGAGCACCCAGCTGGGAGATTCCAGCAAGGTTTCGAGGTCTGCGTCAACAGGGTCGGCGGCGCTATCAGTAGCCGTATCGTCTGGTTGGGGTGACGTACCTGCATTGTCGCTGGATTCTGTGTCTGCTACTTCCAGGTTTTCAGTCGCGGGTTCTGATGAGGTGATTTGCTCAGTCGGCTGGTCAACAGTGTCAGTGTCAATCGGTGTATCAATTGTGTCACTGTTGGCTTGAGCATCGTTGTTGGTTGTATCGCTTGCGGTACCGTCAGTACCAGCTTGAGTTTCATTGGCGCTGGATGATTCGCTCAGGTTTTCGTCAGCCTCTTCCCTGGTGTTGTCGGGTGTGAGTTCTGTAACAGGTGCAACCTCGATTTCCTCATCACCGCTGGTCTCTCCGCTTGCGGATTCGATGGCGGGAGATTGTGCGTTGCCCGTATCCTGCGCAGCCGGTTCAGTTGCTGTTGACGGCGTGCCAACATTCTCGGGTTCTTTGCTGACACTAGATGCGTTGGTGATGTCGTCAGTGTCAGACCCCATCGCATCCTCAGTGCTGACGTTGGTGGCGTCGGAATCGATCAGAGTAAGTTCTGGCGTCAGGGTATCGGTTTCTCGTTCAGCGACATCAACACGCTCGCCAGAGCTTGTTCTGCCTTGTTGATCCCCTTCGGGTAAAAACATCAGCAAGCCGCCCAGGATCAGAGCCGTGGCGGCAATACCCAGAGCAAATTTTCCCTTGCGGGATGACAGAAACCCCTCATCGCTGTCTGACAGGAGCTCGTGAGGCACGCTGTCTTCAAGACGTCCGTATTTTTCATTCAGAACATCAGCGGTCAAGGCGTGAAGCTCGGATGGACGTCCGTCGCTATGGTCAACCAGACTGGCCATGTCTCTTTCGGTGAACGGGAACTCCTGCTCGAAGCCTGCAAGTCCCAGTCGATAATCGAGGTAGGCCGCAGCTCTTTGCGGAGAAAAACCCTCAATGGTCAGGCTGGAGTAAGGCATATCAGCCCCTTCGGGGAGCAGCTCGGGAATCAGGTCTTCGAAATCCATAGTGGCTGCCAATGCCACCCTGACAAGTGTTTCGTCCTGTGAGTTCATGTAGAGCATGCCACTAAGCAACTGCGTAAGTTCCGTCTGATTTACTTTATGTGCGTCGTCCATGACGATAACGCTCAATGTATTTCTGGCCGCCATGGATTGCAGACAAGGGGTCAGCTCGTCAAGTATGTCCTTCAGTTTTTGCGGTGGTTGGTGCTGGAACGCCTCAAGCATGCCTGCAAACAGATTCAAGGTACTGAAACGTTCGCTGCCGGTTACTGAGAAACATTGAATGCGCAGGCCACTGTTGGCGTTGAGTTGTTGCACCAGCGTTGTCTTGCCAGAACCCTTTTCACCGAGGATGAGCAACAGATCGTCGCCGGTAATCAGCGCTTGCTTGATATCAGCCAGCTGTTCTTCGGTAACGGCGTCGCTGAAGGGCAGGGCAGTCGAGCCTGGCTCTTCGTCAAGGGACGCCGATGCGTGTCGCAGTTGCGAGTCAAACGGCTGATGATGTAGTTGCAATGCTAATAAAGCAGCGTCAGACAGCTGACCGCTGTGGTCGGGGTCCAATGCATCAAGTGCCGACATGGTGTAAAGGCCAATCGCGTGTTTGTGGGGATACTACTATAGACACTAACACCATGCGACACTGTAAGATCACTGTGCAGCAAAGTGTTCCAGCGTCGCATACAGGGCTTTCGGGTCGAAATCGCCGCTGACATGCGATTTTCCGATCCGGTCCAGCAGAATAAGTCGTACTGCGCCGGCGGTCACTTTCTTGTCTCTGGCCATGTACTTCAGGAACAGATCCGGCGTCATTTTTTCGGGTGGAGCAACGGGCAGGCCACAACGTGTGAGTAACGTAACACCGCGCTCTCGTGTCGATTCATCGATCAAGCCGAGGCGTACCGAAGTATCCAGAGCCATCGAGATGCCTGCAGCCACAGCCTCACCGTGTAACCAGTGTCCATAGCCCAATCCAGCTTCTATAGCGTGCCCGAATGTATGGCCCAGATTGAGCAAGGCGCGAATCCCGTGCTCGCGTTCGTCCTGTTCGACAATGCGTGCCTTGATTTCGCAGGAACGTTTCACCGCATAAGCGGTTGCCTCACGGTCCCGCACCAATAGGGCGTCCAGATTGTTCTCCAGCCAGGAAAAAAATTCGGCGTCGATAATGAAACCATATTTGATCACCTCGGCCAATCCGGCTCTTAGCTCTCGATCATCCAGTGTATCCAGCGTGCTCATGTCGGCAACTACAGCGACAGGTTGATGGAATGCGCCGATCATGTTTTTGCCATGGATATGGTTGACGGCAGTTTTGCCACCGACGGAGGAGTCCACTTGAGCCAGAAGTGTGGTGGGGATCTGAATGAAGTCGACGCCACGCTGATAGCTGGCGGCGGCAAAACCGGTCATATCGCCAATTACCCCGCCACCCAGTGCAATCAACGTACAGCCGCGGTCGAAATTTTCACTTAGCAGGGCGCTGAATATTCGGTTGAGCTCGTCCAGATTCTTGTAGGACTCACCGTCTGGCAAAATCACACTGGAGCATGGTGTATTGCCCAGACTGGCCAACGTCTGATCCAGGTAGAGCGGGGCAATGGTGTCATTGGTGACGATCATGGCCCTGTCGCGCACATGCTGCGCTATGAG
This sequence comes from Granulosicoccus sp., assembly GCA_045106195.1. GTDB lineage: Bacteria > Pseudomonadota > Gammaproteobacteria > Granulosicoccales > Granulosicoccaceae > Granulosicoccus. The sequence goes on along the minus strand of JBGCEH010000073.1, from coordinate 49,322 downwards.
CCCGCGTTGGTCGATCAGGTCGCTGCCGATATGAATCGGGTAGCTGCGTTTACCTAGATCAATGGTAACGGTTTGCATGGTGGTACGACTCGCACGTGTTTTGGCAGGTGAATGGAAATAAAAGTAAACCGCTATTCTGGCGTGGGTGGTTTCAGGCAAACCTTACGCTGTTGAAGCAGACGCAGAATACGCGATACAACGTGATGCATGCGCCGGGAGTCTGTTGACACAAGAATGTGCGCTACAGACTTATAAATGGGCTCGCGTTCCTGCATGAGTGAACGTAGACGAGCCTCAGGATCATCGGTTTGCAATAACGGCCGGTTGGCATCAAATGCAACTCGCCTGAGCTGTTCCTTGATATCTACTTGCAAGAGGATGACGCAACCGCGTTTCATCAGACGTTCACGGCTGCTCTCACGAAGAATTGAACCGCCGCCAGTTGCCAATACGATACCCGGTAATGCGGTGAGCTCGTCGATGATTCGTTCTTCACGATCTCGAAAACCCTTTTCACCTTCGTATTCGAAGATGGTGGGGATATCGACACCGCAGCGTGCTTCGATTTCTCGATCACTGTCTATGAAGCGGAAATTGATTTTACGAGCCAGAGCTCGTCCGACCGTGCTCTTGCCTGAGCCCATGGGGCCGACTAGGAAAATGCTGGTCATGGTCCGAGCTGTGGCTTTGATCAGCCAATGATACCGGACAAACACGAAAAAAAACCCGCGACAGTGCGCGGGTTTTCTGGAATCAAGCGCAGCCTTGCGATTAACGCAGGTCTTGCGCTTTCAGATCAGTAGCTCAGAGACACGTTTTCTTTGATAATCTTTGGAGTCACGAAGACTAGCAGTTCTGACTTTTCATCCTGGTTGGTGGTGTGTTGGAACAGCTTGCCAATGAGGGGTAGTTTGCCAAAGAAAGGGACAAAATCCACCTGATCGATAATGCTCTGTTCGTAGACACCGCCCAGCACGACGGTTTCCCCGTTGTCCACCAGAACCTGAGTACTCAGCTCCCGGGTATCGATACTTGGTACTTGCAGATTGCCTGCGCCGAAGAGCTGGCCTACCGTGTCCTTGTTGACCTGTAAGTCCATCACGATGCGATCATCCGGCGTGATCTGTGGTGTAACAGTCAAACCGAGTACCGCCTTTCGGAACGAGACCGACGCCGCACCGCTGGAAGAGGCTTCAAGGTATGGAATCTCGACGCCCTGCTCAATGTAGGCTTCGTGCTGATTGGCGGTAATGACGCGAGGACTTGAGATTACCTCGCCGGTACCTTCTGCCTGCATGGCTGAGAGCTCAAGCTCAAGCAGTGTGCCGAAGGGCAGCTTGGCTAGAGCAACACCCAACGATCCAAAGGCGTTGTTGCCTGGCAGATTGACGTTGAATCTTCCGGGGCCGACACTATCTCCGTTGATAAGATCCTGCACACCCTGAGCGTTTCCTGACAGAGCAAAGCCTTCAGCTGCGGCATCCGCATTTCCCGGGTTGACCGTGTTGCGATTCAGTCCCCAGCGTACACCGATGTCTTTGTTGAAATCATCAGAGGCAATAACAATACGCGACTCGATCAACACCTGCCGGATGGGTACGTCTAAACGATGGACCAGAGAACGAATGTCGTCCAGTTGATCGACAGTGTCGTTGATCAATAGCGTATTGGTTCGATCATCAACAGTGACACTGCCGCGTTCTGTCAACATGCCACCTGAACTGGATTGCAGGAGCGAGGCCAGTTCGGACGCCTTGGCGTAGTTGGCCTGGAAGAATTCAGTACGCAGTGGTGCCAGTTCGGTCTTCTGCTTCATGCCTTCCAGCTCGATACGCTCACGAGTAGCAATTTCTTCTGCAGGCGCAATCATGATGACGTTGCCTGCCTGACGCTTACCCAGCGCCTTGCTCTGAAGAATGATATCCAGTGCCTGGTCCCAGGGAACGTTCTTCAATCGTAATGTCAGCTTGCCGGTTACCGAGTCACTGACGACGATGTTGAGGTCAGTAAAGTCAGCAAGCAGTTGCAATACTGATCGTACCTCAATGTCCTGAAAATTCAGAGACAGCTTTTCACCGACATAGCCAAACTTGGCTTTTCGATTCTCTTCGATGTCTTCACGGCTCATCGGTTTCAACTCAACTGTAAACAGGTTGTCCGACTGGTAAGCCAGCTGCTCGAAGTCTTGCGTGGCAGGCTGAATGATAACCTTGGTACCGCGCTTGTTTGAGATAGCGTCGATAAATTGAACGGGTGTACCGAAGTCCATCACGTCAAGCCTTTTCTGCAGTTTGGCCGCCAGCTGTGTATCGGGAAATTCGATCACCAGGCGTCCACCTTCCTGACGCACGTCTGTGACGATACTGGACGAAGACAAATCAAAGAGGATTCTGCCTTCTCCCAGGGGGCCGCGTCGAAAGTCCAGTGCGTCGATCTGATTGACGCGTGACTTTATCGGACCTGAGCTGAAATCTGCAGGTGCTTTTGCGTTACTCTCCACATTGCCTGTTTGCGATTGTGCAAGTGTTACAGGTGCCGCAGCGCCATTGGCGTCATTGTCAAGCGTCACCAGCAACTGGTTGCCTCGTACAGACGTCGTGTAGGGTGCTAGTGCGGTCAGGTTAATCACAACACGGGTTCTGCCACCGGCTTCCACTGTCGTTATGTTCTGTAGTAGTCCGGAACTGATGGCAATGCGTTTATCATCCATTCCATTGACGGTATCGGGCAAGTCCAGGGCGATACGCGCAGGATTGTCGATAGTAAATGATTTGGGTGCCTTAGCAGGCCCACTCAATGTGAGCGCAAGCTGTTGTTTATTGCCTGGCAAGGTGACATGCGTTATGTCAACCAGCGAGTTGGCTGCTGCCTGTACCTGGCCTGCAAAAGCTAATCCTGCCAGCAATAGCACACTTGCAGCACGAAAGGCGTTGCGAGTTCCTGCATGGCTGAGTCGGGTCGTGTATTCACGGACTTGCATTTTCAACGTAATCTCCGATTTCATCTAGTCTTCGGCCATCGCAAGCTGTGCTTCGCGATTGACCCAGCCGCTGAGACCGTCGGGCACTAGCTCGACGATATCAATTTTGGTCTCTGAGACCTGGATAATTTTTCCGTGATTCTGACCTGCAAAGTTGCCGGGTTGAACACGATGGATGGTGCCTTCTGGGTCCTTCACAAGCCCCCATGTTTGCGCTTTCTGCTGTAACAAGCCAACCATTTTCAATGAGTCAACAGGGTAGCTTTCCAGTGGTTCGCGTCGACGAGTTGCCTCGGGACGTGGCCCGCTGTATTCCGTTTGAGCCGCAACGACAGAGGTGGAAATATCGGTCTGCGGCCTGAACGGATCACGAATATCCAGAGATTCGTAGGTGAATGTCTGGTAAGGCGGAAATTCCGGTAAGGGATCAACCTTGCCGTGATGTGCCTGTTTGGTTTCATCGATAAAATGCTCGAGGTCCGACATATCCCCGCCGCAAGCGGTGAGTAATGTCGTGAAACCGAACAGCGGTATGAGTTTCAACCGTTGCATGGCTTATTCGTCCTCCTCGATGTATCGGTAAGTGGTAGCTGTCAGATCCATTTTCAGTTTGCGCGTCGTGTTTGAGGCGGTATTACGTGCAGGGCGCGCTGACGCTTTTATGTCGATGTTGCTTAACGTAACAATCCTTGGAAGAGCAGCCAGGCCACTGATAAATTTTCCGAATTGATGATATTGCCCGGTAACGCTGATGCGGATGGGGTATTCCGCATAGAACTCACGGGGTACTTCGTTTTCGGGTTTGAAGAACTGAACCTCAAGACCGCTTGCGACACTAGTCTGCGATAAATCTACAAGCAGACTTTCAATGTCGGTCTTGTTCGGGAGTTGGCGAAGCATGACGTTGAAGGTTTTTTTCATCTCCTCGAGTTGTTCGAGGTAAGCGGTTCGGTTTGCAGCTTTCGCTTGTTCCTTGTCGAACGTGTTGCGAAGTTGAATTTCCCTGGCTTCAACAACCTTGAGCTTTTCAAACTGAGGTTTGACCATCAGATGCGCCATACCGCCAATGACCACTGCACACGCCAGAACGATAAGAATACCGCGCAGTGCGATCGGTGCAGTACCAATGCGCTTGAAGTCCTCGCCGTCGATTTTCTGCAAATCGGATATTGTGCTGCTAAATCCCATCGTCAGACTCCGAGTCGTTACCGGGCCTATCTTGCGAGATGCTTAGCTTGAACTTCGATATCCCATCAGCTTCACCAGTCTCAATCACATCGAGTTGAGGGCGGTTGAAATAATCGCTACGGTCGAGGCGTCGCATCAATGCTGAGACTCGCGCATTAGATTCGGCCTGGCCTACAAGTTCCAGTTCCGTTGAGCCGTTTTGCTTCATGGCTGTCAGGTAGATACCATCAGGTAGGCGAGACGCAATCTCATGAAACGTATGAACGATTTGTGGACGTTGCCCCTGAAGCTGCTGGATGATTTCCATGCGAGCGAGCAGATTGTTCTTAGTCTCTTCAAGCTCCTTGATCTCTTTGAGCTCTTCCTGAAGTAGCGCTATTTCAGATTTCAATCGGTTGTTACGCTGTTCCTGAAAGCTGACTTTGTCTTGTGCGTACTTGAATCCACCAAAACCGACGGCTCCAGCAAGGCACATGCAAAGGCCCAGAACAACGTAGAATTCATTGTTCGTTTCTATCCGGTGCGTTTCACGCCACGGAAGCAGGTTAATACGTGTCATAGGTCGGCTCCTCGTATGGCCAGACCGCAAGAGATCATCATGGCCGGGCCATCATCCTTTAGTCGTTGTGATGGGATGTCTGAACCCACGCTCATTTTCGCAAACGGGTCAGCAATGACCGTCGGTGTTCCTATTCGCTGTTCGATGAGCTCATCTAGACCTGCAATACCTGTGGAGCCTCCGGCCAACACGATTTGGTCAACGTAGTCATTTTTGTCAGCAGAAAAGAAAAACTGCAGGAATCGGTTGACTTGTTGAACCATCAGGTCGCGAAAAGGTTGCAAGACCTCGGGATCGTAGTTGTCCGGTAATCCGCCGACACGTTTGACCCGTCCAGCGTCTTCATAGGACAGCCCATACCGACGCATTATCTCCTCGGTCAGTTGCTTGCCTCCAAAAGGTTGCTCACGGGTATAGATGAGTTGTTGATCACGAAGAACACACAAACTGGTCATGCTTGCACCGACATCGAGTATGGCAACCGTCTTGTCGAAGCCTTCGTTTGGAATCTGATGTTTGATTAGTTGAAACGCACCTTCCATGGTGTAAGGCTCAACGTCGACAATCTTTACATCCAGACCACCGATATCAGCAGCGGCTGTGCGATCCTCAACATTCTCACTACGAGAGGCAGCCAGCAACACATCGACCATGCCTTCGGCATCCTCTGAAGGGCCCATGACCTGGAAATCAAGATTGACCTCTTCAAGAGCGTAGGGAATGTACTGGTCCGCCTCGAGTTGAATCTGGGCGTCCATTTCGTGATCTTTCAGATCGCTGTGCATCTGAATCACTTTGGTGATAACCATGGCGCTCGGTACAGCAACTGCACAGGCCTTGGTGCGCGTGCCGGATCGTTTGACTGCGCGGCGAATCGCTTCGCCCACAGCCTCCACGTCCTGCAGGTTCTTTTCATTCACCGCGTTTGCCGGAAGAGGCTCGACGGTGTAGCTGATCACCTTGAAGCCCTTCTTCGTGGGCTTCAGCTCCAGGAGCTTGACCGAGGTCGCGGTGATGTCCAGACCGATAAGGCCTGCGTTTCGGGATGATATTTTGAGTGCCATGTCAGGTTTAGCGCCCGAATTGCGAATTCCATTAGAGTTAGTCGACGTTTTCTCGCCTGATTTCGCGATTCGGGTCACATTTCTCCTAGAAGTACGTTAATTGACCGACCAACGTTGAAATTTCAGAAACGAAGTGCAGTTCAGGTGGCAGAATTCCGGCACTGCAATTTTTCTAAAAACTGAAATAGCCATCAGATTGAGTAAGTGTCGGAGAACTTTTAGTTTTGCGCCGCCGGCAGTTGATATAATTCGCGGAATTCTCACGCGTTCCGGCAATTCAATGCCTTTCTCAAACAACTCAAGACGCAGGCGCCGTCGCTCTCGGTCGTCCAGTATTAGCTCCAGTGGAGCTCACGCAGGCGCAAGAAAGAGCAGTTGGCTTGCAAAGCTATTCAAATGGCTTGCCATCACTGGCATTTCTCTCGGCATAATTGCCGCAATGGGTGTCGGTTATCTTTACTACAAAATTGCCCCGGATTTACCCGATGTGCAGTTGTTGCGGGAGGCCCAGTTACAAATGCCGCTGCGCATTTACACGGCTGACGGGGATCTCATCGCAGAGTACGGGGAAAAGCGCCGGGAGCCCGTGCAGATCTCACAGGTACCCGAGAGCCTCAAAAATGCCATTATCGCTGCAGAGGATCAAACGTTCTATTCACATCCGGGGGTTGCCTGGCAAGGCATAGCCCGCGCTGTTTTTCATCTTGTAAAGACAGGGCGCAAGGGACCTGGTGGCAGTACGATTACCATGCAGGTGGCCAGAAATTTCTTTCTCTCCAACGAGCGAACCTACGATCGAAAAATCCGCGAGATTTTTCTGTCGTTCAAAATCGAACGTGAGCTTGCCAAGGATCAGATTCTTGAGCTGTACATCAACAAGATCTATCTCGGCAATCGCTCCTATGGATTCGCTGCTGCAACGCGTGTGTATTACGGCAAGGATATTGGTGAGCTTGAAATAGTCGAGTCCGCCATGCTGGCCGGTCTGCCCAAGGCCCCCTCACGATATAACCCCATTGTAAATCCTGATCGTGCTTTGTTGCGACGCGACTATGTTCTGGGACGCATGCTTGCTCTCAACATGATTGATCAGGCAACGCATGACGCTGCCAGGTCGACGGGTGTTACCGCCAAGCTCCATTACGCCAAACCTGAAGCTGAGGCGCATTATGTGGGTGAGATGGCGCGTTCGCGCGTGGAACAGTTATTCGGTGAAAACTGGGCAAATGCGGGCTACAAGGTTTATACCTCCATCCGTTCAAAAGATCAGCGCGCTGCCAACAGGGCATTGCGTAACGCCTTGTATGACTATGAACGCCGTCGCGGATATACCGGTCCGATAGACCAGCTAACATCAGACATTCTGGCACAGCGTGCGCTGCTGTTGGAAAAGCTGGAGGAGTACGGAACACCGGGTGAACTTGTGCCCGCTGCCGTCATTAGTATTCAGGACAACACTGCGACGGTCGCTGCAGCCACAGGTGGCGAATACGTATTACCTTTCGCCGATATCGAGTGGGCGCGCGAACGTCTGACGATTGATCGTCTGGGTGATGAAATTACCTCTGTAGATCAGGTTTTTGCTGTTGGTGACGTCATTGCCCTGCAGGAAAACGAGGATGGTACGGTGCGGTTTGTTCAGGAGCCCGGTATCGAAGGTGCTTTCGTCGCTATTGAACCCTCCACCGGAGAGATCATCGCTCTGGTTGGTGGATACGATTACTACCGCAGTAAATTCAATCGCGCTACACAGGCCAAGCGTCAGCCGGGATCAACCTTTAAGCCATTCATCTACTCTGCAGCTTTGAATGCAGGCGATACACCGGCAACGATCTATAACGATGCGCCGGTTGTTTTTCACGATGATGCTCTGGAAGGTGAGTGGCGTCCGTCGAACTACAGCGGCCGTTTCTTCGGGCCCACGCGCCTTCGCGAAGCGCTTGTGAAGTCGCGTAACCTGGTATCAGTGCGTGTTTTACGTCAAATCGGAATCCCTTATGCAGTGGACTACGCGCAGCGGTTTGGTTTTGCAAAACAGAACCTGCCTCCCGATCTTTCCCTGTCGCTGGGTAGTGCTACCGTAACGCCGATAGAACTGAGCTCTGCTTTTTCGGTGTTCGCTAACGGTGGCTACAAGGTACCTCCTCACTTTATCGAGAAAGTAGAAGATCCGCGCGGTAACGTTTTGTACAGCACACCGAAAGTTGTCTTTTGTGATGACTGTGATCCCGGATTCGTTAACCCTTTGCAGGCTGAGATAGATGCAGAAACCGCCGATGGTTCCGAGCCTGAACAAGGCGCCGCTATCGCGACTAACGAAGCCCTGGCAGCACTGATGGATGAAGATGCCACGGCAGCAGAGAGTGCGGCTGCCAGTATTGAACTTAAAAAGATCTTGCTTGATACCATTGATGCACCCCGTGTTATTGATGCACGTAATGCTTACCTGATGACGAGTATCATGCGTGAGGTTGTGGAGCGTGGTACCGCCAGACGAGCCGGTGAGGCCCTCCAACGTTCGGACCTCGCTGGCAAGACCGGCACCACGAATAACCAACTGGATGCCTGGTTTGTAGGCTATAACAGCAAGGTTGTCGCAACCGCCTGGGTGGGTTCAGATGGTCTCGATCCTCTCGGGAGGGGGGAGGCTGGCGGCGTTGCGGCGTTGCCCATGTGGACTGAGTTCATGGCCAATACCATTACCGGTACTCCGGAACTCGAATTTGTTGAACCCGAAGGCATCATGCAGGTTCGAATTGATAAGGACACCGGAGAGCCAGCGGCAGGTGAAAATACGATGTTCGAACTCTTCATGGAAGAAAACATGCCGGATGAGGAGTCTATCCAGCTTGCTGAGGAGGTGGAGCAAAAGACGATTGAAGGGCAGGATGTCATTGCGCCCAAGTCGAGAAGAGAGAAGGTTAAGGAAGTGGACTCATTGTTCTAGGTGTGTCAAATCACCTTACCGGTTGGTTGGGTGCCAGTTGGCTTTGCTGGTATCTCGATATACAAACATAAACGGTGTTCCCGGCTGTTATATCAGCTCCAGTAAATCAATCAGTCTTGTTATTGTCTGTACCTGGGGTATGACGTCACTCGACTCGTGGGGTGCATAGAATACAGGACACATACCGGCAGCCTCGGCGGCCTTGATCCCGACAATGCTGTCCTCCAGCACAAGGCAGTCGTTTGGCGCTACATGATGGGATGCTGCTGCGTGAACGAATAGGCTGGGGTCTGGCTTCCATGCCTGCACTTCGTAAGCGCTATAAATGTTGTTCTGAAAGTGATGAGAAAGGCCGCAGATATCGAGCGAGCGACGTGTTTTCTCCACGGGTGCATTGGATGCTATGCATCGCTCCAGATCAAGTTCCGTAAGTAGCGTTTCAACCCCTTCGCTGGGTGTAATCATGGACTGCGACAGCGCATCTTCACGTATCCGATACAGCTCAAGACAGTGATCCGGAATTGCGCCAGGCTCACGACGTTCGATATCGTTGAAAATTTCGGCCAGTCGCATCCCGCGGTAGCGGGCGGTGATTTCTGCAGCGGTAGCGTTCAGTGCTGGTATCACATCAATCAAGGCCTGTGATGCGCAATCCTCACTCTGCACAAGAGTGCCATCCATGTCGAAGATGATGAGCTTGTATGTCATTGTCTAACGATTCTCTATGACTGCAGGAATACTACAAATGTGACTCTTGCGTCCGGTAGTTTGCATGTTGTGTGTTGAACAAGCAATGAGGTCTTTACATGCTTCAGATTGTCAACAAAAAAGCCCGCATCCGCGGGCTTCTGTGTCTAGCGATATTGCTGGCCCGGAGAGCAATGGTGACATTGTCCAGACTGAACGAAGCAGTCTATCTAGCACTCATTTCCCTGACCGCTTCAACCATCACGCCCAGGTTTTCAGGATTTACATGCTGGTGTATACCATGACCAAGATTGAACACATGACCGGGCCCTGAGCCATAACTGTCGAGCACACGCTTTACTTCAGTGCGAATACTTTCCGGAGAACCGTACAGAACCGATGGATCAAGGTTTCCTTGCAATGCAACCCGGTCACCTGTGCGTGCTCTGGCATCGGCAAGGTCAGTGGTCCAGTCAACGCCCAGTCCATCACACCCGGTGTCTGCCATGATGTCCAGCCATTGGCCACCGTTCTTCGTGAACAGTACAACGGGTACTCTACGGCCTTCTGCTTCGCGGGTCAGGCCATCGACTATCTGCTGCATGTAGCGCAACGAGAATTCTCGATAGTTGGCAGGTGCGAGCACGCCGCCCCAGGTATCGAAAACCATCAGCGCCTGCGCACCGGCTTCAACTTGTGCGTTGAGGTAGCTGATGACGGACTGTGCAGTCTTGTCCAGTAATTTATGCAAGGTTGCAGGATCGCTGAACAACATACCTTTGACCTTGGCAAAGTCTTTGGTACCGCCGCCTTCGAGCATGTACGTAGCCAGTGTCCATGGACTGCCGGAAAAGCCAATCAGGGGAACACGGCCATTCAACTCTTTACGGATGGTGCTTACGGCATCCATGACATAACGAAGCGAGTCAGTGGGGTCGGGCACAGGCAGTTTTTCTACATCTGCCGCTGTTTTGATCGGGTTTGAAAACTTCGGCCCCTCCCCGGCTTCAAAGTGCAGGCCTAGTCCCATGGCATCCGGTATGGTCAGGATATCCGAGAACAAAATGGCCGCATCCAGATTGAATCGATCGATCGGTTGCAGCGTGACCTCGCAGGCTAGCTCTGGATTGCTGCAAAGGCTCATGAAGTCACCTGCCTGCTTGCGAACCTTCAGGTACTCAGGTAAGTAACGGCCTGCCTGACGCATGACCCAGACAGGGGTGCGAGGAACCTCTTCACGGTTGAGGGCACGTAGGTAAAGATCGTTCTGAAGTTCTGCGGTCATTGTTGCTTGTTCTTTTGCCGGTAAGCCGGATCAATCAAAGGCGCAAGTGGTGCGCGGATATGGGTTGTTATGCTACCTGAGGTTCTGCAGTAACGGCAGGCACGGTGTTGAGATATTGCACGATTCCATCGGCTGCATTACGGCCTTCGAATACCGCGGTAACAACAAGATCAGAACCACGAACCATATCGCCACCGGCAAATACCTGTGGATTGGTTGTCTGGTGCATAAACTCGCCCGTTTCAGGCGCCAGCACTCGACCGCCATCATCGGTTTCAATATTAAAATCATCGAACCAGCTAGCCGGGTTGGGCCGGAACCCGAAGGCGATCAGAACGGCATCGGCGTGAATGATTTCTTCAGTTCCTTCTTCCACCTCTGGCATGCGACGACCGCGGGCATCGGGCTGTCCAAGTCTCGTTGTTACCACTTTTACCCCGGTAACATTGCCGGCCTCGTCACCGACAATTTCGACGGGTTGGCGGTTCCAGAGAAACTCCACGCCTTCTTCCAACGCATTTTTAACTTCTCGACGAGAGCCGGGCATGTTCTTTTCATCACGGCGATAGGCGCAAGTTACTGACTTTGCCCCTTGTCGGATTGAGGTTCGGTTGCAATCCATGGCTGTATCGCCACCACCAAGAACAACGACGCGTTTGTTTTTCAGGTCAATGAAATTGGCCTCGTCAATGTCCCAGCCGTACTGGTATTTAACATTGGAAATCAGGAATGGCAGCGCTTCATGAACATGGTTCATATCCTCGCCTGGAAAGCCGCCCCGCATGGATGTGTAAGTGCCCATAGCGAGAAAGACTGCATCGTAATCATCGAGTAAGGTCTGGAAGGCTATGTCTTTGCCAATTTCCGTGTTGAGAACAAACTCGACGCCCATTTCTTCCATGATGTCGCGGCGTGTGAAGACTACCTCTTTCTCAAGTTTGAAAGGCGGGATGCCAAAGGTCAGCAATCCGCCGATTTCCGAATACTTGTCAAACACGACAGCCTTGATGCCGTTTCGTGTGAGAACGTCTGCGCAACCCAGGCCTGCAGGCCCGGCGCCGATGACGGCTACTCTCTGACCCGTGTAGGTAACTGACGACATGTCAGGCCGCCAACCTTGTTTGAGTGCCTCATCAGTAATGTACTTTTCAATCGAACCAATGGTGACTGCACCGAATCCGTCGTTGAGTGTACAGGCACCTTCGCACAGTCGATCCTGAGGGCAGACTCGGCCGCACATCTCTGGCAATGAATTCGTTTTATGCGACATCTCAGCCGCTTCGAAGAGATTTCCCTCGGCGACCAGTTTCAACCAGTTGGGAATGTAGTTATGCACAGGACATTTCCATTCACAGTATGGGTTGCCACAGGAGAGGCAGCGAGCAGACTGTGCTGCGGCTTTTTCGGGGTTGAATTGCCCGTAGATTTCCTTGAAGTGCTTGATCCGAACGGGCGCTTTGATCTTTTTAGGATCTTTTCGCGGCAGTTCGAGGAACTGGAATGTCGTATCACTCATAAGGTTCTTCTCTTCTGCGATTACCCTTTGCTGTTATCGGGATCGTTTTCGGGTGATAGTGTAAACGTATTGTCTGCTGACAGGCCTTGCGTTACATCCAGTCCCGTCACCAAGGCGAAGTCATTTCGCGTTGAGTCTGTCCTTGATGATCTTGCTTACGCTTGCCATATCCGCCCGGCCTTGCATCTGGGGTTTCACAAGTCCCATGACTTTTCCCATGTCTTTTACAGAGGCAGCGCCGGATTCAGTCACAGCTGCTTCAACAATCCGGATGATTTCTTCATCTGAAAGCTGTGCCGGCAAGTAGGCCTGGATGAGGTCGGACTCGGTCTGCTCTACGGCGACCAGATCATCTCTGCCGGCTTTGGAATATTGGGTAATGGACTCGCGTCGCTGCTTGAGCATCTTGTCGAGTATTACGATTACGCTTTCTTCGTCGAGTTCGATACGCTCGTCGACTTCCCGCTGCTTTATAGCCGCCGACATCAGGCGCAAAGTGGCTAGACGCGGTTTATCCCCAGCCTTCATGGCTGTTTTTATGTCGTCAAGGATGCGTTGTCGGGTTTCACTCATTATCCAGTCTCTATGTGCAGTCGGGACAGCTCCGCTGGCGTGAGACGGGATTTACGTACACACGAGGTATGGCAGAACCAGCCTAATCGTGGTTGGTATCAGGTGCTGCCGGTTGCCAGGAGGGCCTGACGTCCGGTAGCCACGGAAGCCTTACGTGTCTAGTACAGTCGAACGCGACGTGAGGATTCTTTCGATACCTTTTTCTGGTGGCGCTTCACAGCTGCAGCGGCTTTACGCTTGCGCTCTGTGGTTGGTTTTTCGTAGAACTCGCGTCGACGTGTTTCAGTCAGGACGCCGGCTTTTTCACATGAACGTTTGAAACGGCGAAGGGCCATCTCGAAAGGCTCGTTTTCTTTAACTCTTACTGAAGGCATTAACGAATACTCTGCTTAGCTATGAGGCTGAACGCTGGAAAGCCGTATATGATAACTGGTTTCGTGCCAGAAATTCAAATCGTGAGTGAATTATTTGAACCCTATGATAACCCTTGGCGTTGAGAGCTCCTGTGATGAGACCGGTCTGGCTCTGTATTGTAGTGAGAAGGGGTTATTAGCCCACACGCTTTTCAGTCAGGTAGATTTGCATGCCCTTTATGGGGGTGTTGTGCCTGAACTGGCCTCCAGAGACCATGTTAAGCGACTAGTGCCACTCACACGGGAAGTCTGTGCCATGGCGGGAATGGAGCTTTCGCAAATAAGTAACGTTGCCTACACCCGAGGGCCGGGGCTGGCTGGAGCGCTGTTAACCGGAGCCATGATGGCGCGTGCGCTGGCCTGGTCACTTGAGGTTCCTGCGCTTGGTGTACATCATCTGGAGGGACATTTGCTTGCGCCGATGCTGGAGGACCATCCTCCCGCGTTTCCGTTGGTGTGTTTGCTGGTGAGTGGCGGCCATACTCAACTAATCAATGTCAGAGGGCTTGGTGACTACACATTGATGGGTGAAACCATTGATGATGCGGCAGGTGAAGCTTTCGACAAGACCGCTAAGATGATTGGGCTGGGCTATCCCGGCGGAGCTGCCTTGTCCGTGCTCGCGCAGTCGGGCGATGCCTCTGCGGTGAGTTTGCCGCGTCCCATGCTTAAGCGGCCTAATCTGGATTTCAGCTTCAGCGGGCTTAAGACTGCGGCGATTACCCGCTGGAAGGCGTTTGAAGGTTCAGATGCCGAACGTCAAAGGTTTATGGCCGATCTGGCTGCCAGTTTCGAGCTGGCTGTCGTGGATGTTCTACTTGGCAAGAGCGTCAAGGCGCTGGCGCAGAGTGGACACTCCCGGCTTGTCATCTCGGGTGGCGTCAGTGCTAATCGAACGTTGCGCCGCGCCGCTGACGCGCTCCAGAGTGACGGTAATCTGACGGTTTTCTATCCGCGCCTGGAGTTCTGTACCGACAATGGCGCTATGATTGCATTGGCAGGCTCCAAGCGGCTGGTACTTGGTGAGGTGGATGAGCTTGGGGTCAACGTCAAGCCACGATGGCCACTGGAGGAGTTGTCTCCCGCTCTCGGCTGAGTCCTCAGCGTTTTCCGATCACGGGTTCGGAGCCGTCAATCAGGCGGCTGATGTTGCTGCGATGAGTATAGAAAAGGAAGCCTGCTATAAAGACAAAAGCCAGCGCTGACACCTGCTGTGCATCAAACATCAAGTACACAGGCACCATGACAAACGTGACAAGTGCCGCCAGGGAGGATCGTTTAAAAGTCAGGCTGACCGCCAGCCAGGTGAGCAGCGCAAGTGCTCCGACCGGCAGACTGATACCCAGAAGCGCGCCCAGTGCTGTAGCAACACCTTTGCCCCCTTGAAACTGGAAGAATACCGGATATAGGTGACCAATAAAGGCTGCAATCGCTGCCAGCGCTATCGTAGGCGGGTGAGAGGTTATCAGCGCGGTAATCAGAACCGGCAGGAATCCTTTCAGCCCATCGCCAAGTAACGTGAGCGCGGCGGGTACTTTGCCGCCGACCCTCAATACATTGGTGGCACCGGGATTGCCTGAGCCCGCAGTACGCGGGTCATCAAGCCCCATGGCGCGGCAGACCAGGATTGCCGCTGACACAGATCCTGCAAGATAGGCAAGCACAGCAGTGATGAGTGCTGGTAACGCAAGCTCGGCAGCGAACATGTAATAGACTCTTAAGGATTGTTATCGGAGCGAGCACTATAAAAGAGATGCGGAACAAGAGCCACTCATGAGTACGCTGATTCAACCTGCCCCCATCAATGCTGTCAGGCGCCAGTTTTTAAAATCACTCGCGACTTTTGATGCTCACGCAGCCGTCTTCGAGGCTGTGAGTGATCGTCTCCTGGGTCGGCTGGAGTTACTGGCAATCAAACCATTGCGTGTGCTGGATCTGGGCTGTCGTACCGGGTATCAGCTGGAGGCCTTGGCGCAGCGGTATCCGGAGGCGACCATTTTTGGCGCAGATCCTGCGCCCGGCGAGCCACCGGGTTTGCCTCGAAGCTGGCCGCGCTGGTTGAGGCGCTCGTCGCCATCCCAACCTGTCCGGGTTGCCTGCGACCCGCACGAGTTGCCATTCGCCAGTGGTAGTTTTGATCTGGTGGTGTCCAATCTGTTGCTTCCATGGTGTCATGCGCCCCATCGGGTCTTCGAGGAAGTTGCCAGGATTCTTGCGCAGGACGGGGCGTTCATGTTCACAAGCGCGGGCCCCGACACATTGATGGAGTACCGCCGTTCATGGGCGTCCATAGACAGTCATCTGCATGGATTTGGTCTTATCGACATGCACGATGTGGGTGACACGATGATGGCATCGGGCTTTGCGGCTCCAGTACTGGACCGCGACAATATCGTGGTCGATTACCCCGATATAGCCTCGGTTCAGAAAGAGCTGCGCAGTCTTGGAGCCGCCAATATTGCAGTGGGGCGTAGAACGGGGCTTATGTCCCATAGTGTGGATGCCAAATTAGGCGCTACTGTTAAATCAGGTGCTCGTTTTCCGGTGACTCTTGAGCTTGTTCAGGGGCATGGCTGGAAAGGTAGCCTGAAGTCGGTAAAAAATTCTTCAGGTGAGGTAACCGTGTCGGTAGATACACTAAGAGGCTCGTGGAGCCAGAAAACAGGCCGAAAACCCTAGGAGTAACGAGGCGCTGCGCAGGTATATCATTAAAATTTGTGATTTGGTGTTAGTTAGTTCTGCTCTGTAACCGGTTCGGGCCTACACTTGGCCGGAACCTCGCATGCAATATCTCCCAACGACCCGAAAGTAAATTAAGCATGATTGAAGTACAAGATGAAAAAGGGACCACGACGCGCCTGATCGTTACTGCCAACCAGTCAATGAGCTGGAAAGCAAACCTTTATCTCGCGGCAAGCCTTGGTTTTATCTGTATGGGTATCGCTGTGGCAATGGCCACGTTCGGATTGTGGATGGTTATACCGTTTGCCGGTCTTGAGATTATTTTTATTGTCGTTTGTCTTTATCTGACACTCAGGCGACTGTCTCGTCAGGAAGTAATAACTGTAAACAACGATGCTATAACGCTGGAGTGGGGCTACAATCAGCCCGACGAAGTGGTGAATCTTCCACGTCGCTGGAGTCGTTTGTCATATCATTGTAAAGATAGTGTGTTCGAGGTTGGAGAGCTCAGCCTGTCGGCCCACGGAAAACGTTATTCGTTGGGCCGGTGCCTCAATCGTGAAGAGAAGAAAGCTCTTCATGGAGAGTTGCAAACGGCATTGTCCAGATAATTGGTGAATATTTTGCACAAGTGATAGTCTAATTTGTAACATTCAATGTACCCAATTGCCCAATTACATTTAGGGCAGATGCGTATACCCTTGCTTCGGCTCTAGAATAGGAAGATAAACCCGAGTGGTTTCTTCGGCTCGGTGTGCAGATCAGCCAATCCTTGTTGATCATCAGGCTCACGAATTCAAGATGCTCGAAAACAGAATTTATAGTTATTGTCTTTGGAGAGTAGGTTATGAGGTCTAGCGTTTACCGGTCGGGTTTTCGTTGGGCGTTCCTGTCTGTTTTGCTTCTGGCACTCCCATTGGGTGCCTGGGCAGACTGGGGTGCGTTGAATATGCCGAGAGGCGTAACGGAGGTCAGCAACGAGGTTTATACCCTCCACATGCGTATCTTCTATATTTGCTGTGCGATTGGTGCTGCCGTATTCGGTGTCATGATCGTATCCATGTACTTGCATCGCAAGTCACGGGGTGTCAAGCCGGCCACCTTCCATGAAAGCACGTCCGTGGAAATCGTCTGGACGGTCGTACCACTGGTTATTCTTATCGTCATGGCGATTCCGGCGGCCAGGGTTTTGATAAAGATGGAAGACTTCAGCGATTCCGAAATGTCCATCAAAGTCACGGCCTATCAGTGGCGCTGGCATTATGAATATATGGACAGTGGGGTGAGTTTTTACAGCCAGCTTCATCCGGAGCACAACAAGGCACGTCAGCAAGGCGCAGACGTGGATCTTGCGGCTAGCTTTCCCGGCACAGATTTCAATGGTGAAGACGAAATCTACCTGCGAGAGGTTGACAACGAGCTGGTCGTCCCGGTGGGCAAGAAGATCCGGTTTCTCCATACTGCAGCCGATGTAATTCACTCGTGGTGGGTCCATGACCTGGCTATCAAGAAAGATGCAATTCCCGGCTTCATCAACGAAAACTGGGCACGGATTGAAGAGCCTGGGATCTATCGTGGCAAATGCGCAGAGTTATGCGGGCGCGACCATGGATTCATGCCGATTGTGGTTAGAGCTGTTCCCCAGGAGGAGTATGACTCCTGGATTGCCGAGAAGCAGCAGACGCTGGCTAACCTCGATGCAGCCACCGAGCGGCAGTGGTCAAAGCAGGAACTCGTAGCGTCTGGCAAGATTGTCTATGAGGCTAACTGCATGAGCTGCCATCAAGCAGAAGGGCAGGGTATACCGGGCATGTTTCCAGCCATTACCGGAAGCGAGGTTGCTACTGGCAGCATTGACAAGCACATAGGGACCGTCATGCACGGCGTTGAGGGCACCATGATGTCGCAGTTCAGCACCGTCTTGTCAGATGTTGATATCGCTGCGGTTATTACGTATCAGCGAAATGCGCTTGGCAATGCCATGGGCGATACGCTTCAGCCAGCGCATATAAAATCCTTGCGCACAGATATCAATTTAAAAGCGCCGTCCAGTGTCGCATCTGCGGCCGATACATTCTCTACTGAGGGAGTCAACTGATGAGTTCCAACGACGTCACCCATCACGCGGCCGATGACCACGATCATCATCATGACCACGACGAACATGGCCCTGCACCAGGTCTGATGCGTTGGGTTACGACCACCAATCACAAGGATATCGGCACGCTGTACCTGTGGTTCTCGCTGGTCATGTTCTTCATTGGTGGTGCAATGGCACTGGTAATCCGTGCGGAATTGTTCCAGCCCGGTATCCAGATCGTTGACCCGATGTTTTTCAATTCCATGACCACCATGCACGCCATCGTCATGATTTTCGGTGTTGTCATGCCGGCATTCGTGGGACTAGCCAACTGGATGATCCCGATGATGATTGGTGCGCCGGATATGGCGATGCCGAGATTGAACAACTGGTCTTTCTGGATCATGCCATTCGCATTTGCCATGATGCTTTCCACCCTGTTCATGGACAGTGGTGGTCCGGCAGGTGGCTGGACCTTGTATCCGCCACTTGTTCTGCAGATGGGCGATAGTTTTGCCTACGTGATCTTTGCTATCCATTTTCTGGGTATCTCTTCGGTCATGGGTTCCATCAATATCGTTGCCACTATCTTCAACATGCGTGCCCCAGGCATGACGTTCATGAAGATGCCCATGTTCGTGTGGACATGGTTGATCACCGCTTACCTGCTCATTGCCACCATTCCGGTATTTGCGGGTGCAGTCACCATGCTGCTCACCGACCGATTCTTCGGAACCAGTTTTTTCAACGCTGCCGGTGGCGGTGATCCTGTGATGTTCCAGCATATTTTCTGGTTCTTCGGGCATCCGGAAGTTTACATCCTGATACTTCCGGCATTTGGTATCGTGTCATCGATTATTCCCACGTTTGCTAGAAAGCCGCTGTTTGGTTATGACTCAATGGTTTACGCCACGGCGTCAATTGCTTTCCTGTCGTTTATCGTTTGGGCTCACCACATGTTCACAACCGGCATGCCGCTCGCCGGTGAGTTGTTCTTCATGTTTTCTACCATGTTGATCTCGGTACCTACGGGCGTGAAAGTGTTCAACTGGGTAGCCACAATGTGGCGTGGTTCAATGACGTTCGAAACGCCTATGTTGTTCGCGATCGGCTTTGTCATCATGTTTACCGTCGGTGGTTTGTCCGGGTTGATGCTCGCTATTACTCCTGCTGACATCCAATATCACGACACCTACTTTGTCGTTGCTCATTTCCATTACGTTCTGGTACCGGGAGCTATCTACTCGTTGATGGCGGCAACCTATTACTGGTTACCGAAGTGGACTGGTAACATGTACGACGAAACGCTGGGCAAGTGGCACTTCTGGATTTCCACCGTGTTCGTTAATGTATTGTTCTTCCCGATGCATTTTGTGGGTCTGGCCGGTATGCCACGCCGTATCCCTGACTACAGTCTGCAATTCGCCGACTGGAACATGATCGCCACCATTGGCGCTTTCGGTTTCGGCTTCAGCCAGCTCATGTTTGTCTACATCATTGTCAAGTGTGTACGTGGTGGTGATAAAGCGACTGATGAGGTCTGGGAAGGAGCAAGGGGTCTGGAATGGACCGTTGCATCTCCAGCGCCTTATCACACGTTCGAGAGTGCGCCGAAGATCGAAGCTGCCACTGTTACTCGATAGTTTCTGATGAGCAACAAGCACGCCTCCAGCGGTACCACGACAATTGACTCCTCACTGGCTTCCGACGTTCGTCGGGAGCCAGTTTCGATCGATGGTTCAGCACAACCCGGGTTCATCCGGCGTTATCGCTTGCCGCTAACACTGGCAGTGATAGCAGTCTGTCTCTATGCAGGCAGCATCCTTTACATACTTCTGGGTAGAGGTCAGATTTCATGAGTGCGGCAGGCGTCGATAGCGGGCAGACCACTGACAGGTTGATCGCGGTTGCTGGTAAACCGAAATCCCACCTCAAAGTCACTGCGAAAATGCTTTCCCTCGCGGTGGGCATGTTCGGATTCGGCTACCTTATGGTGCCCATGTACAATATCATTTGCGATATTACCGGCCTTAATGGCAAGACTGGCAGGGTAAGTGTAGAGTCCGTTGTTGCTGCGCCGGTGCAGGAAAATCGGGAAATCATCGTGGAATTTGTATCCAGCATCAATCAGGGTGGTTCCTGGATTTTCAGGCCAGACGTTAAAACCATGACGGTTCAGCCTGGCAAGCTTTACAACACCAGCTACTATGCCGAGAACCTGACGGACGATTTTGTAGTAGCACAGGCGACACCCAGCGTAAGTCCTTTTGCTGCTGCGAAATATTTCAACAAGACGGAATGTTTCTGCTTCACACGACAGCCGTTTGAAGGCAAGAGCTCCAAAGATATGCCGATAACTTTCATTATCGATGAAGATTTGCCAGTAAATGTGGATCGTGTAACCTTGTCCTATACGTTCTTCCGTTCACCTGAACAGGGTGCTGATCAGAGCTGAAGGCAGGGTCTGGTAGTTTGTGTATGACGTACTCTGCCTAGTATTGAATTGTATGAACAATCGTCAGGAGGCCTTAGCGCACAAACTCCTGGTGTGCTGATGATAAACCGGGTGGCGCTTGGCCCCCCAAAGGATCGTGTATGAGTAGTACGACAACAACAACCGCCTATTACATCCCTCATGCGGCTAGATGGCCGATTGTAGGATCTATTGGTCTGTTCATATTCTTCTACGGTTTTGCCACATGGCTGAACGGTGCTCCTTTCGGTAAGGAGATGTTCTTCATTGGCACGGCAATCGTCATATTTATGATGTTCGGCTGGTTCGGTCTTGTTGCTAAGGAGAGTGAGTCAGGTACCTACAATAGTCAGGTGGATACCTCGTTCCGCATGAGCATGATGTGGTTCATCTTCTCCGAGGTCATGTTCTTTGCAGCCTTCTTCGGCGCACTGTTCTACGCCCGTACTTTTTCCGGCCCATGGTTGGGTGGTGATGGTGGCGGTGGTGCCGACATGACGAATATGGTCATGTATCAAGGCCACCACTACGTCTGGCCGAGTAATGGCCCCATGCATGTCGGTGGAGATTTTGCGCCTATGGGTTGGTTTGGGCTTCCTTTAATCAATACCTTGCTGCTACTTACCAGTGGCCTGACATGCACATTTGCACACCACGCGATTCGTGCTGGCCATCGAAAGCCGTTTATTCTCTGGCTACTGGCGACAGTTACTCTGGGATTTATTTTCGTAGGCTTGCAGGCCTATGAGTATTACCATGCTTATCACGCGCTCAATCTCAAAATGAGCAGTGGTATTTACGGCTCGACATTCTTCATGCTGACAGGGTTTCACGGTTTTCATGTAACCATGGGAGCAATCATTCTCCTGGTCGTTATGATCAGGGCAACGCGAAATCACTTCAGCGCAGACAACCACTTCGCTTTTGAGGCAGCTGCCTGGTATTGGCATTTTGTTGATGTGGTCTGGCTTGGACTGTTCATCTTCGTTTATCTGATCTAACGCAGATTGCAACACTAGCTGATTCATCAAACAGGGCGGTTTATCCGCCCTGTTTTGATGATGGTGTCCGCTACGAACCAGGTGTTGCAGGGTTGCTAATGAGCCATGCCTGCGAATCCTGTAATACCCGTTATGCCCATTATTCCCGCGAAGACGGGAACCCCTGTCGAATCGAGCAGTGGATTCCGCTTCCGTGAGGATGGTATGGGTCTGGAGCTGACGGGTATTGCGGGCTGATATCTGCCGAACGAGTTGTATACTATTAACGACAGCGAGCAGTCATATCGTCTGAGAGCGTAATACGCTCAATAGTTCACGAACCGTCGGTAATCGGCCGTCTACCACTGCCCGATTGCTCCGGATTCGAGCCTGGTGCCGTGTCGGTTATTGCCGGTTGGGCATTTTGCGCTGACAAAGGGCTGGGATTCAATTCGATGACGCCGGTTGCTCCCGCTATCATCACAACGACGATGGCAAGAATCGACAAACCGATACGTACCGACAGGGCATTGACTGTCCGATTGGTCTGTCCTTTGTCTTTCACCAGAAAATACAATCCCGAAAACAGGCTGATGATGACAAATGCTAGCAAGAGCAGGACGATGAGTTTTACAAGAAGCATAGCGCTGAAGGAGTCTGTAGTTTCTATCCACCGCGTATGAGTCTGGGAGACAGACTATTCGGCTGAGGACAATCCGAGTGTCTATGGTATACGTGTTCAGTGGCAGAGAAGAGTAACACTATGAGATTGGGTAACCGCCGATTCGCTCCAAAGCTCTGGGCGGTTTTGCTTTATGTGGTGGTGCTGTCATGTATGTTGTGGCTAGGCAATTGGCAGCTCGAACGCGCAGCGTTAAAAGTGTCGATGCAGAGCGCTGCGGATGCCGCAATGCAGGCAGAGGCAGCTCCTGTCTCCTCTCTGGACGATATTGAGGTTGCCGCCTCGGATTACCGGCGTATTGTGGTGACAGGAAAGTATGATCCCGAGCGGCAGTTTCTCTGGGATAATCGCACGCATAACGGGCAGGCGGGGTACGAGGTAATCTCTGTATTGAGGTTGCAAGAAGGAGGACTGGTGTTGGTTAACCGTGGCTGGGTCGCGCCGGGAGCCAATCGTCAGGAGCTCCCCGATATTGAGCTCCCCGCCGATGTCATTGATGAGAACATCAGTATGGAAGGTTACCTCTCGCGCCCCTCGAAAGGATTTGCCAGTGGAGATGCCACCACTGGCGATGATCATTGGCCGAAATTGTTGCAGTTTTTTGACTATGATTCAGTGTCTGCCGCATTGGGTGAGCCGGTTCTGGCCGCTGTTGTGCAAGGTCAGGCGCTTGGTACTGATTCGTCTACCCCTCTTGTGTTAACGTCTCGCCCCGAGTGGTTGAAAGCCAACTGGCAGCCTGCGGCGAGTGGTCCGGCCAAGCACTACAGCTACGCGTTTCAGTGGTTTGCGATGGCTTTTGCTCTAACTGGCATATTTATCGTAGTAAATGTACAAAAGATCCAACCTGAGCTTCAACACGACGATGTATCGGTCAGTTAGCTTTCAAAGGTAATCAGTCATGAACAATTCGTCCAACACCTTGCACCCCGGTCAGTCTGTCGTACCGGAAATCGACCCTGCCAAGCGCCGGCGTTCACGAATCAAGCTGGTATCCATCTTTGCGATCTTTGCCGTGCCGCTGATTCTGGCCAGTATTTATCTGCACCTGGTGCGTAGCAGTGGCGGTACGATTGGCGATACCTCTCGCGGGCAACTGATTCAACCTGCTGTGCCGCTGACCGATTTTTCACTGCTGGCTGATGAAGGGGAAGCATTCAATCTGGATTCGGTGCGGGGTATCTGGACAATGCTCTACATACCGGTCGGCGAGTGTCTTGATACTTGTGAGAAAAACCTGTACCACATGCGTCAGGTAAGGCTTGCACTCAATCACCGCATGGACAGAGTACAGCGAGCGGTACTGATGCAGTCACCCACGCAGATAAAGGCCGATCTCCTGATGGAACACCCGGGGCTGATTGCGGCGACCGGTAGCAAGACGGCTCAGGTGCAGTTGAGCGGTCAGGTAGAAAGTGCGCAGACAGGTATGGATCCTCTGGAAGACGCTATCTATCTCATTGATCCATTTGGTAATATCATGCTCCGTTTCCCCCCCGATCTTGAGCCGAAATCCATGCTCAAGGACATAAAGCACCTGTTAAAAGTGTCGCGCATCGGGTAATCTTCTTACACCTGTCACATGCCACCTGACAGGTTGGCAAGCCAAAACACCGATGAAAACCACATCCCAGATCAAACCGGCTGATTCCATGTTCAGTCACGCTCTCCTTCACTGGAGAGATTACCTCGAGATAACGAAGCCCAAAGTGGTTTTGTTGCTCGTTTTTACTGCGCTCGTCGGCATGGCTTTGGCAGTCCCTTTCTGGTTGCCTCTGCAAGAAACCTTTTTCGGGCTTTTGGGTATTGGGCTTGCGTCAAGCTCGGCAGCGGCCATCAATCATGTCATCGATCAGCGCACCGATGCCATCATGAAGCGCACCGAGAATCGCCCGATACCGCAGGGTGCTCTTACCACCAGGCAGTGTCTGGTCTTTGCTCTCGCAATAGGCATTCTCGCCATGGTCATGCTGGTTGTGCTGGTGAATGTGCTTACGGCGTTACTGACATTCTTCTCACTAATCGGCTATGCCATCGTCTACACGGTATACCTGAAAAGAGCCACACCTCAGAACATTGTTATTGGTGGTGCTGCCGGCGCAATGCCACCGGTTCTTGGCTGGGCTGCAGTAACTAATGAAGTCACCGCTGCACCGTTGTTGCTGTTTCTCATTGTCTTTATCTGGACGCCACCACATTTCTGGGCGCTGGCTATTCACAGGCGAGACGACTATGCCAAAGTGGATATTCCAATGTTACCCGTCACGCACGGGATACCATTCACCCGTATCCAGATCATGCTGTATACGATTCTGTTGGTTATCGTCAGTATCTTTCCTTACCTGATCCAGATGAGCGGCCTTTTGTACCTGTTGGGTGCAGTGGTACTCGGTGCGATGTTCCTATGGCATGCCTGGAAAATGTTTGACGATGAGGCGACAAAACAGCCCATTAAGACGTTCGTGTTTTCAATTAATTACTTAATGTGGTTATTCGGAATCATGTTGGTTGACCACTATATTCCGGTGGTCATGGGTTTGTTCTGAAGCAGATCGCCTTTCCTTGCGCAATACTAATCACTGTCGGTGGCGATCCCGCGAGGGAGGGTCTGGAGAGCAATGCAGATCAAAGTCAGGCACTGTGATGTTTCCAGTTGCCATTGTCTTTTCCAAGAGCAGGGCAGTCGCCGCGAAGGCAACTGCCACGTAGTACTCTGATAAGGTTTACTGCATTGAACTGAGACCGAAGATATTCCCTTCGGTATCCATACACAGGCTGATCCAGCCGAATTCACCAATTGACATCTTTGGCCTGATGACTTGACCACCGGAGGCGCTAACACGTGATTCCTCGATGGAGCAATCTTCGACACCGAAATATACTGTCGTTCCACCGACTCCCGGACTGGACCCTTCTCGCTCTACCAGTGCTCCACCAGCGCCGTAAGCTGTCATATCGGTAGGAAAGCTCTTCATTTGCACGTTACTGTCTGTCGGGTCTACCATGACCTCCAGAGATTTCATGAAAACGGCCTCGTAGAAAGCTGCTGCTCTTTCCATGTCGTTGACGTTGATGTCGAACCAGCCGATTGCATTCTGTTTCATGTCTTTTTTCCTGTTTGTGTTGAAGACAGGAGTGATCATGGGCAAGCGTGTAAGGCAGGTATTGTATAAATCAGACATCAAATTTACGGTAGTACTGAGCGGGTGTATATCCGGTGATTTTCCGAAACGAATGAATGAAGTGTGATTGGTCGGTGTACTTGTCCAGATAGTGTTGCTTGAATGATTGTTGCAGCCGCAGGACCTTCAGGAAATCGTGAGGAGAAAAGCCGGTCGATTTTTTGAGTATTCGTTGCAGTTGGCGTGGCGACAGATGCGTGGCAGCAGCCATGTCGCCCACGGTAAGAATTGTGTCCAGATTTGACAGGATTTTTGCCGTGACAACGTTATTCGCCACCAGCTTTCGGTCAATCAGCTGGTTAACCAAGGCTGACAACGCCGGTTGCTTATCCGGAAAATTGAGTGTCACGATTTCGGTGCTGGTGTCTATGAGTGGTAAGTCGCCGGCGTAGGGCATACCTACAAAACTATCAGTGGTCTCGTCCGGATTGCCTTGCCACACGCCGGGTAAAAACTGGATACCAACGTAGTGAAATTCCCTGCCCAGATTCAGTACCTCATAGGTGGTACGCAATGCTGTAATACCTGCAATTCTGGTATCTGTCTGATTGAGCAGAATATTTACACATGCGTCAGGTAAGGCATGAAGACAGAAGTCGTCCGGTAATTTTTTATCGGTCTTGAGCTCCCAGTAACTATGCACGAACTCAGAATGTGCAGCTGGGGGTTTCGCTTCTGAATAACGTACTGACTTTACAGTCTTGTCGACTCCATCCTTGACCGGATCATACATAGTCGTGTTTTATCATTTCGATGAAATAATGACGGTTGGTGAATGAATTACTGTTTGAATATTTATCCGTAAATTGCCATGGATTGATTGTTGGACTGGTGTCTTGAATCAATTGATAAAACCCGCAGCAATCAATTGCTACATTTTTAACTCTAACGTTTTTGCTTTTTTATCCAGTTTATTATCATGTATAACTTGTAGTAGGTGCCAAATTTTACGAATGGCCCTTTTACTTGTAAATCAGCATGGTATAGACTTCCAGCGCTGATATTTTTTACAACATTAAATCGTAAAGCCAAATGTAGTCAGGGCATTTTCCAGTTCAGCATCGATTGTAGTCACAATTGGAATTCCTTAGTTCCGCTAAATTCCTGTTTAGATGGAATTCAATGAACAACACAGCTAAAAATACTATGTTAAGAATATTGCTCTTGTTTTCTGTCACTGTCAGTTTAGGATTCAGTGCTCACGCTCAACAAGCGCCCAAAAATGGTTTTTACTGGTTCAAATCGAACACGGATTTCGAGTTGGCATCCAACAATCTTGACAGTGGCTATTACAATCCACAGAGTAAAACACTGATCTTTCTGCATGGATGGCAAAACAATTCAATAGGACAAGATTCTTACGAAGCATTTGATTATATCAAGCACGATCACATCAATGGTTTTAGTGGAGATTTGGTCCGCATCTGGAAAGACAAGGGCTGG
The DNA here is from genome assembly GCA_045106195.1 of Granulosicoccus sp. Lineage (GTDB taxonomy): Bacteria > Pseudomonadota > Gammaproteobacteria > Granulosicoccales > Granulosicoccaceae > Granulosicoccus. The sequence goes on along the minus strand of JBGCEH010000073.1, from coordinate 22,588 downwards.
AATGTAGGTGCTTACTATTGGCGAGAGTTTGCCGATGACGATCTTCCGTGGGCTGAAAGCAAGATATGGTCAAATGCGGATGTGTTTGGTATGCGCATGAAAGTAAAAAATACCAATGGTGATGTAGAAATCATTAAACACAATAATTTACCTGCTCACATTAAAAACAGTTCTGTTTCCGATCTTTTCTATGACGCTTATCTTGACGCTATGTCAAACCATGGAGATGGTGAAATACGTCTGGTTGGGCATTCTCTGGGTTCTCAACTTGCTCTCGCCGCCGCTAGAAAAATAAGTGATGCTGTTATGGCTGGCGAGGTCTCGGAATATCTTCATCCTGATCGCCTGGGACTATTGGATCCTTTCTTTTCAAATATCCTTAAGCCGTTCTGGTTCTTTACGACCACTGGGGAAAAGAGTGTGGAGGCCGCTGAGATACTTAAGGATGCGGGAGTTGTCTTCGAACTTTATCGGACATCTCTAGCACCAGTGGTTGGTCAAATAGTTGGCTTGGCCACTATGGATGATGACAGTGTTTTAAAAATTAACAAATTAAGTGCTCATCAGAATATGCGACTATGGTATGTCGGATTGGACGAGGGGCCCATCGAGCAGATTGCCAACAGACATATCGCAGCACCCTATTTGTACTTTGAGTCAATGAAATACGAAGCTCCAACTGAAGTTCGCATTGGTGGTTGGGTTGGGCCGTGGTATTTTCGTCACTGGAATCCCTTTGCCAGAATTGAAACTGGAAAAAAAGCGTTGTCTGCAGCAACGTCAGGTGAACGTGTGAAGGAGATGATGACGAGTCAATATTACTGGGATCAAGTTGAAGGTCGTTATACCAATACGACACACGATAATCAGTTCGTAAGAAAGAGACGCTAAGTACGTGGGAGTCCCGGCGAATTAACGAAATAACTTGATTGAGATATAGGAGGCAGGACTTACCGGTCCCTGGATTGGGTAACACCGGTATGTCGTGTCAAGAAAATATCCACTGACGAATAGGTCAATGGAAAGTAAGGAGTAGGGTCTTTGGATGTTGAATGTTTATCTCGTGGTTAAAAGGATGACAACGGACTACCTTTCAAGGAGGTAGTTCTTCAATCGTATGGTCTGGTTAGATGAAGCTATCAATAATTGCCACCCGAAAAAAACCGCTTGAACCATACGGACAAAGTGGGCTGGTGCACTCAGACGGCGTCTCGTTACTATGTTGTTACACTTCAGCTAACTGTTTGGGTGATGGCAGTTGACTGTAAGACTGATTTAGTTCGTGTAACCTAGAATCTAAATCCGCCTGATATAAATGCACCTTTACTCGTTTCGCCGTCACTGTTGTGACCGCTTATTTCAATTAAATCAAGTCCGATTGTCCATCCGTGCGTGTGGACAGATGAGAAATGGTAGTTTACATGCGCACTTTTTGCACTTGAGAAACCGAAGCTGAGTACCTGCGCGCCAACTGTTATTTTTTCGTTGGCAGCAAATTCATACCCCAGGGAGATTCTCGTTCCGACACTGAACAGTAGGCTGTTGCGCTTCAATTTCAATGTGCCCTGATATCCAGCAAAACCTGCATACTGAATACCAACGCCAGCTTCAGATTTGTAACTGACGGCTTGTGCGGTGGCGGGGACTAGCAGAGCAAGCGCTAGCAGGTAGGTTCGAATTGAATTCGCCCTCGGTAATTGTGATGGTAGACGAATGTTATTTATAGCGGTGATACCAATCACGATTCAGGTTGCTGGCGAGTGAACTGAATTTTCCTGGCAAGTAATTTCTGTCGATGAGTAAACTGTATGGCTGGTAGTTTGGTGATGTGGAAATAGTGACAGAGACAATCTCTAACTACCAACGACTCAAGCGTATGGGTTTAATGCTCTGAGCGTATCGAGAATACGTGTTTACTATCGTTATTTGCATGCAACAGTGGCAAAGAGCGCTTGAATCCAAGAGCTAAGTGACACTTGTTCACTTGAATATTGGCATCAAAGCGACTCGTTGGCTCTAGTGGTTCATGCCAAAATTACCACTGTGTCAAGAAACGTTATAAATCCGATGTCAGCGACTTGGTTTTAAATGCTGGTTTCGGGAAAATGTGAATCGATAGGCAGTTGGTGACTTAAACTATTGCGAAAATTACTTCACGTTCAACAGTTCTGTCCTGATATGTTCTGGTGTATCAATCACAACGATGAATCTAGCCTGAGAAATCTCGGCTGATGAGAATATCGCTTCTACCTGCGCTATAGCTGTTTGGCGCTGTACTCGTTCTGTCGGTAGGCGAGGGTGCGGGCCAACATATCGCCTTTTAGTGGTGAATATAGGTGCGTTTCCTAATGCCCGACAATCTCTGGCCGCAGGGGGCCCAGTCTGGCAAGTAGCCGGTTCTGAGTAGATATTGGCAATTGCACTACGTCCATGGCATTCATGAGCGCCTCTACCACGGCATTGAATTCGCTGCTGCGAATATTCATGCCGCCATGTGTTTTTTGCATATCGTCGCCGCTGTACTCGCATGGCCCATCCGAGATATCGCACAGATGCTCCTGCATCATGAGATGAAATCGACCAATATCTGATTTGGCGAATCGTTCACGGATACGTTTATCAGCGGCAATGTGAATAATAAACTGCTCTGACAGTTTCTCTACACCTGTCCGGCCACCCAATTGCTCATAGAGTGTTAGAGAACCATTTTCACTAGCCTGTTGACTGGTGGAACCTGACGAAGTTGAACTGCCTGCTGTGGAGCAGGCGTTGAGGACTAGAACGCAGCCAAACAGAGAAAGGCACACTAAGCGAGATTTCAATTCTGACATCATTGGCTTATCTGCAGGGATAGATAGAAGCTGTCCTGGTTATCAAGGCCGGCAATTGATCCGAGGCCAGCCCATGCCACTACCACTGACACTCGTTTGTTTGGAAACCAGCCAACAAAAATGTCACGCCAATGATCCTCCCTGAATGCGCTCAGGTTATCCGGTTTCTGTCGATACTCGGCACCCAGTAACCAATGACGGTTGAAAAACAGACCTGCGCTGAGCTCTATCATCAATTCATGATCGCTGTTGTTGCTACCTCCAAAGCCCAGTAAGCCCAGTTGGTTGGCACGTGTGGCTCGCAGGGTTCCGTTGACAAGTACTGAACGGTTGAATGGACCGTTTAACCATAACTTGTTAGCCGTTAGATAAACATCGACATCGCTGTCATCAGTAGCTCCTACAGCACGGGGAATGGTGAACGTTGTATTGCGCTTGTATTGAACGCCCAATGCAACTTGTGGAAGCGTTGTGTACACAAGGTCACCTGTCAGTCGAACCTTCAAGCCCAGAATATCCTGTTGCAGTTCTTCGCCAGTCACGACACTGTCGATATCCAGTCGTTGTTGAGCGATTGATAGTTCGATGCGGTTATGCCAGTTAACGGCGACAGCTGCCGCATTCAAGCTGAAGTCTTTGGCATTGACATGGTTAATGCCCAGCGCGCCTCCGAACTGATCTTCATCGGCATATCCGCTTAACACGGCCATAGGTACTATTCCCCCTCCAGCGCTGCCTTCGAGAGTAGTCCCGCCACCGGTGGCAATGATTCGTGCGTTATTGTTAGCCAGGGTCTGGGAGGATGTTGTCAGAGCGCATAACAAGCATGTGATAACAGCTAATTGGCTGACCTTTGTCTTCGAAGTATTCAGCAAAGCGACCCGTATCTGTTTTTATTCGTGAAAAGTTGTACACGTACACTCAGCGTATCAAGCGACCTTGATTAATTGGTTGGGGTAGCGTTCGTTCCACCACTTGGTCAGATCCGCAGCAGGTAGCGGCCGGGAGATCAGATACCCCTGAACAATATCGTTACCTAGGATGGCCAGCAAGTCCCATTCCTCCTTTGTTTCCACACCTTCTGTAATTACTGTTAGACCAATACTATGGCCGAGGTCGATGATTGCTTTGAGGATCTTTGCCTTGGCCGTGTTCGGCTTTACGTCGGTTACAAAAGCGCGGTCAATTTTCAGCTCATCGATGGGTAGATCCTTGAGCTTCGCTAATGAAGAATAGCCGGTGCCAAAGTCGTCAATCGAAATTGTCAGCCCGCGTTTTCGCATGCGCTTGAGGGTAATGAGCGCTTGGTGGGTATCCCGAAGCATAGCGCTTTCGGTGACCTCTATGATCAAATGTGAAGCAGGGACGTCATGTTGTATCAAGAGGGCTTCGATTCTGGCAAATAACGATTCATCCAGTAAATCCAGAGCTGACAGATTGACTGCAGCCTTGAGAGGTATTCCCAACTTGCTCCATTCATGGATCTGGGCAATTACCGCATTCAGAACCCACTGCGTTAACATGCCAATGTTTCCCGATTGCTCGGCCAGACTTATAAATTCATCGGGTGGCATGAATCCGTGAGTTGGATGAATCCATCTAACGAGAGCTTCAACACTTGTGGTTGCACCCGTTGCCATGTTGATTTTTGGCTGGAAGTGCAAGATCAATTGATCTTGCTCCACAGCTTTTTTTAAATCGGCAACAATGGATAGTCGTCGGATGTAGCTTTCGTCGCGACCAATTTCATAGCGACAGGTGTTGGTATTGTTTTCGCGAGCGTCGGCCAGCGCAATACTTGCGCGGCGCATGGCGTCCGCTGAATTGTGTGCATCGTCAGGAAGAACGACGACACCGGCGCTTAGATCCGGTACCAGTTCAGCCTGCTCAAGTCGAATAGGGTGAAGCAGCTCCGGGATTAACGCTTGAGCATAAGCCATGGCATCAGAATCCGCTTCGAAGCTTAGCAGCACGATAAACTCATCAGTTGAAACGCGCGCAATCAACCTGGCATCGACAACAGATTCTTTGAGGCGTTCGGACAATGCCTTGACAACAGACTCGCCGACGTTGTGTCCGAGTGTCTCAACGATCTGTCGATAGCGATTCAGACCAATGAGAATGACGGCGTTAATGTCTGTGGTTTCACAGTTGAAGTGCGCTTCAAGTCGATCCTGGGCTTGACGTCTGTTGGGAAGGCCAGTCAGTTCATCAAAAAGTGCCTGATGCAGAATCGTCGCTTCACGTTCGGCTATACCGTCCTGCATCTCACCAAACACACTGATGAGCTCACCGAATTCATCGCCACGCTGTGCGTCTCGCAAGTCTTTAAGCTCGGTTTTATAGTCACCGTTACGAATACGTATCGCTGCATCTGCCAGTGACTTGACTGGGCGAGTAACACCCCGTGCGAACCAGAAACCCAAGGTCATGACGAAAAACAAGCCGATGCCCATATACAGCAACAGGCGATTGCGGACCGCGTAGTAGCTAGCCATGGCCTCATCCAGTGATGAGTGCAACAACGCCACCACAGGCGCTTTCTGATAACCAAGCGCAACGATACCAGTGAGGAATTCCTGATGCTCCAAGGTGCTTATTTGTCCTCGGTCAGATTCATGTATGGCCAGCATCGCTGTGGGTAACGATTCTTTCAGGTTTTCCGGGAGCGTTGAACCGAATGATTCGAATCTCGAGTCTCCATGTGCAAATGTTACGTGCATGCCGACCTGGTCTGAGAAACTCCTGGCAACATTATCGTCAAGTGCGAATCCGAGAATGAGCCAGCCTATGGGTAAGGGTACCTTGATGGGAACGGCTACGACTTGTTTTGGCCGTCCATTCAACATCACGGTGTCGACGACAACATCTTCGCTCTCAGCGATTTTCAACAACGCGGTATAGGTGGGAATGTCCTCAGCAATGGCTTCAGTGTTTCCATACTGACCACCATCAAGAGAGATAAACGTCGCAAGGTCGGCATCGATACGCGCCAGGTTATTGTTCAGAGCCGATTGGATGGTTATTCGATCGTTACTTGCAATGGCTGAGCGGAATCCAAAGTCGGCTGCCAAGACTTCGGCACTTGTCGTAAGCAAGTCCGATCGCTGCTGTGCAAGTCGAGCGGTAAGCTCTGAACCTGCCGTCAGTTCATCTCGTAGTTGCTGGCGAACATCCTGCCCGATAGTGGTTAGCACCGCTGACAAGTTACCCAACTGAACCAGCAGCAACATGGTGCAGAGCAGCAGCAAGACGCGCTTATAAAACGAGATTTTCATTGATTTGAGACAGGCCTAGTCCCTGAACAATGATTGCAGTGGGTGTGGGTCCTTGGGCGGTGGAACGTTAAACTGATCGACTGCCACCTTCATTTCCAGACGACTGGAGCCAGGCTTGAGCGTGAACGATTTGCGCACCACCTTCATTCCAATATCCGGATGCCATACTTGTAACTCGTAATTACCCGGTGGCAGCTCGGACATCGCAATTTCACCATCCGCGTTGGAAGTCGCGAAATACGGTGTATCCACGACGCGCACATACCCCAACATGCCATCGTGGATATTGCAGCCAAGCACCACGACACCTTCATGCTGGAACACCTGATGCGCTCCGGTTTCCCCATGGTACAGCTTAAGTTCGAACGCGTTGGGGTGCGAGAATGAATACACATGATGACGAACATCGTCCTCGTTGGGAAACGTAACCTTACTGCCGACTTGTACGGCAAGCACTGTTGGCGCGAATTGCAAATCGCGTTGATCCATGATGCTGATCGTATCGTTCGACACAGCAGTACCCGGTTTGCCACGCGGGTGCAACGAGGCGACGACATGTTCCAGCGCGTTGCCGCCGGTGTCGCGGGTTAGTAATTCAAGCCGTGCCTGGCTGCTGCCAGCGTGGGTTGTGCTGGCGAGAATCGTCAGTACAGACAGGCAGGCAGTTGCCACCAGCCAACAGCCTGGCAAATGTATACCGGGGCGTTTAAACGTTCTCTGATGCAAATCTTCCATAGAGTTCGTATCGACCATAAAGTTGAGTCGTTTAACAGATTTACGCGATGTTGCACCGTTGTTAAAAATAAGCTTGCAGTGTTACGTCAGTTTTACTTTCTAGAAATGGTTTTTAAAGGGTATGACGAGCATCCTATTCCTTCATCTCGGCCGGCAACCTACCATCGGAAAAGCTTTATAGTGCGATAAAACCGCCTCTACAGCACTAAATGATCGTTTATTTCGTAGTATTTGTTAGAAAAGGGCGACTTTATCTTGCCAGTGGCCTGCTGGACACTTGACGCTCGATGAAACCGTACCGGCCATGCTCTTTGGCCTGGGCTGTTCCAGTCCATCGCTTACTAACGTAAACGGTACACGGGCAAGACACATGATGACTTTATATATGGCTGCGGCCATCCACCGGTTCTGAATCCATGCGACACCTTAATTACAACCACTTACTGTATTTCCATACCGTTGCGCGAGAAGGCAGTGTGGCGCGCGCAGCAAAAGTTCTGCATCTGACACCGCAGACAGTCAGTGGCCAGATAAAACTGCTGGAAGACGTCATTGGCGAGCCCTTGTTCCTGCGCGTTGGTCGCGGGTTAACCCTGTCGGACACCGGTCGGGTCGTGCAGACCTATGCAGATGAAATTTTTTCGGTAGGCACAGCGCTTGCGCAGCGGTTGCAGAGTACGGCCGAACATAGCACCCGAGAGCTCAGGGTTGGCATCGTTGATTCATTCCCAAAACTGGTGGCATGCAAGCTTCTGGGCGTGACCCTGGGCTCTGAGGTCCCAGCCAAATTGTCATGTAAAGAGGGAAAGCTGGAATCTTTGCTCGCCGATCTGTCAGTCCATAAACTTGATCTGGTACTCTCGGATCGACCCGTGCCCACTGAACTCAATGTACGTGCTTACAATCATCCACTGGGGACGAGTAAACTGGCGTTTTTCGCCCCGCAAAGCTGGACTGAAGACATGACCCGCGACTTTCCGCAGTGCTTGTCAAATGTGCCTGTACTTATGCCGGATTCATCGTCCGCACTAAGGCGTAATCTCGATCACTGGTTTGACGAGATGGAGATAGTTCCGAAAATCATCGCTGAGTTTGACGACAGTGCATTAATGAAAACCTTCGGAGAAGCCGGGCTAGGTGCGTTTCCGGCCCCGGAAATGATAGCAAGTGACGTCATCAGGTGTTTTCACGTCCAGCGTGTAGGGATAGTCGAAGGCGTTACTGAGAGCTTTGTTGCCATCTCACCGCAACGCAGGTTACGTCATCCTTCAGTATTGAGTATTGCTGAAACCGCGCAATCATTACTAAGTTAGTAAGGTGATGCTTCTCAAAAAACAAGACAGCCAATCAGGACAGGACTGCCGGTGGAGCCACTTCACAATGTCAGTGCACGTGACCGGCAGAAGCCTGATTTTGTTACCGCCTGGTGACTGAAAAAAACAATCACTACGCGGCTTTTCTGTCGCGGAGATTGTCTATGCCTTCACGTCCGCGCAGTACTGCTTGAGTAATAGTGCCGCGCGTCAGCCCGAGATCGAGCAGCTCTGCCTCACTATAGGATTGCAACTCCTTAATGGCAGCGCGAGTGGCAGATGTTTGCAAGTCAAGTGGTTGCAGGTCCTGATCGCTTTGCGTGCGTAACCATGGCCAGGCAGCAACACCTTGCTCAAGGAGTTCACGAGAGAATCCTGCGTCTTCCAACATTCTGTCACTGCTGTTGAGAAGCACTTCGCACGCTCTTTTTCTGCCAAGAAAAGTAGCGTAACGGTTATAACGATCTGCCATTGTCTTGAATATTTGTAACATTGTTCGCTCCTGATAAGCACCATCGAATTCAATTCATCAATCTGACACCTGATACACCTCAGACTCCGAATTGTTGGCAGCTGATCTGCTGTCACCTTTAATGTAATGATCAGCTGGAAAAGAGACAAACGACATTTTCTTTCTCTTCGCAGTAGTAATCCTTATCCGAGGGCACTCGTATGGCTGGACCACTTCCACTCAATGCTCTAAATGCATTTGAAGTCGCTGCACGACATCAAAGTTTCAGCAAGGCTGCTGATGAATTGAACGTAACTCCGGCTGCTGTCAGTCAACAGATCCGCACGCTTGAAGATCTTATGGGTGTGCAGTTGTTTCATCGGCTAAACAGAGGGCTGGCTCTGACCGATGCGGGAAAGTCTGGTCTTGCAAAGTTGCAGGATGGGTTCCGTAGTGTTAACGAGGCGGTGCAACAGATTCGCTCCGACCCCACTGACGCCAGCCTCGATGTCTGGATGGCACCCTCCTTTGCTTCTAAATGGCTAATGCCAAGGCTGTCTCGTTTTACGCAACGCTATCCCGAGATTGATTTGCGCATATCGGCCTCAGCTGAGCTGGTCGACACGGATGCATCAGCTCCTTCATTAAGCGAAGAGATACTCAGACAGCATGAGGTGGATGTTGCCATTCGTTTTGGCAGCGGCTTGTATCCGGGTTGTGATGTAGAGCGATTGGTGAGCGTTAATGCACTACCTCTGTGTGCGCCGGCATTGTTAGCGGATGGGAGTCGTCCGCTTCGTACACCACAGGATCTTTCACATCACATGCTGTTGCATGATGAAACACCGTATGAGGGCAGGCCGGACTGGCGGAGCTGGTTGGCTGCTGTGGGTGCTGTGAATGTTGACGGAACCAGAGGTATGCGATTCAATCGAGTGTCGCTAGCGTTGGCTGCTGCGGTGGAAGGGCAGGGCGTTGTGTTAAGCCTTGAGCAGTTGGCTATGAACGATCTGGATAATGGTCGGTTGGTGATACCGTTCAATCACCGTGTCGAGTTACAACAGGCTTATCACGTGATTACGTTGAAGGATGCCACCAAGGACGAGCGTGTGGCTGTTTTCAAGGGCTGGTTGTTTGAAGAGGTTCGTCGTGACAGTCAACGCGGAAGCGCTTTAATAAGTGCGTAAAAAAGGCCGCTACCGTAATCCGGAAGCGGCCTTTGAATCGATGTTGTCTCGACTATCGCCATGACCCTCAATTGGGGATGCTCATCATGTCGATGTCGACCTATTCCCAACTTCCTTGGCCTAAGAAGTGATTGACTCGTTATTTTTATCAGGCCGCCATAAGATGCGTCTTGATTTTTTTCATGGCTGCTTTCTCGATTTGACGTATTCGCTCTGCGGATACACCGTACTCATCAGCAAGCTCATGCAGCGTTGACTTCTCTTCCTCCAGCCATCTGCGTTGCAGGATAGCCCGGCTGCGATCATCAAGAATATCCATGCCGGCTGCCAAGCCATCATGTGAGTTGCTTCTGCCATCCTCACGCTCAAGAATCATGGATGGATCATCCTGTTCCTGGTAAAGCGTATCCGATGGCGCAAGGCTGATGCGATCTTCGCTGGAACCCAACGGTGCATCAAAGGCGCTGTCGTGCCCGTGCATGCGGGACTCCATCTCGATTACCACCTTTTCGTCAACACCCAGATCTTCAGCAACAGCAGCTACCTCATCCTGGCTGAACCAGTTGAGCTGCTTTTTGGCACTGCGTAGTTTGAAGAACAGCTTGCGTTGTGACTTAGTGGTTGCGACCTTCACGATTCGCCAGTTCTTGATCACGAACTCATGAATTTCTGCACGGATCCAGTGAACGGCAAAGGAGATCAGGCGAACACCGACGTCAGGATCGAATCGCTTGACGGCTTTCATAAGGCCGATATTACCTTCCTGAATGAGATCCGCCATAGGCAAACCATAGCCTTTGTAGGTTCTGGCAATATGCACTACAAACCGAAGCTGAGACATGACCAATTGTCGAGCGGCATCCAGATCTTCATTGTCGCGCAGCCTGCGCGCCAGATCCTGCTCTTGTTCGACCGTAAGCAGGTCGATATTCGCGATTTTGGACATGTAGCTATTCAGGTCATCAGCGATAACCGGAATTGCCATGGCATTGTTATTAATAGTCAGGGCATTACTCATAAATTTTCTCCAACAACAGTCGGCACCGCCGAAGTTTAGCACTCACCATGTGAGAGTGCTAATTAGCGGCAAAGTTCCCGCCAATATTACCGTTTTAATGAAGTATTTCTGGCAGTTTCATTCATTTAAAGTATTACGAAAACAATGGCTTGCTGGATTAGTGATAACTTTGTCAACTATGTGTTAACTGTCGTGCCGAACGGTTAAGACTGCTGATTGCACCGATAAGGCCCAGCGCGACAGAAACGCCTAAAACCAAAGCAATTTTCGACAGTTCAGGCATTTTCAGGGTGAAAGTACTCTGATACAACGACGAAAGGGTATCGGCGGGTGTCTGAATCGTATTAAGTGCTATCAGCGCTATAATGCACGCTAAAATGCCACCTAATAACCCATAAAGCGCACCGGTATACAAAATCGGTCGGTTCATAAAGTGAGATGAGGCTCCAAGCAGGCTGGCAACCTCCATTTCGGCACGCCGCCTCGATAATTCAAGTCGAATCGTGTTGGTGATTACAAGTAAAGCGGTCAGCGTCAAGAAGGCTGCCAATAGCCCGCCAACCCACTGAATCAGGGTGACTACCGCTTCTAGTCGTCTGACCCAGCGTAAATCGAGCTGTACGCTATCGACTTCGGGCAGCTGGCGAAATGATTGTGCGAGCGACTCGATATCACCTGAATCAATAGCATTGGTTTGCGGGTAGAGCACGATGGCTCCAGGAAGTGGATTGCTGCCCAGCACCTCGATAGCGTTACGAATGTCGGAGTCTTCGCTCAGCATGGCCAGCGCTTGATCACGGGAAATGTAATCAGCACGTACAATATTGGGTGTCGATTGCCAGGTGTTAGCAAGCGCCGCTCCGTCAAGGTCGCTGATCTGCAGATCAAGGTAGGCGGTTATACTTTCACCTTGTAAACTGCGCTGACCCAGTGTGCTGAGCGTTGCGCTGGCGAAGTACAGGATAAAAGGCAATGACAAAGTGATGCCTAGCACCATCAGTGTGCCAAAACTGGCCAGCTTGTAGCGTTTCAGTTGACGCAGACTCTGTGCCAACGCATAGCCGCGTCGCCCGTAAGACCAGCCCGGGCCATGAACGTCGGTTGTTGTCTTTACTGCACCCTTGCGACTACCGGGCATTAGCGCGTACCTGACGAGTATGGGCGTTGGCTGCAGCGCCGGTGAGCGGCGCGGTTTGCTCTCTGACAATGCGATTGCCACTCTCAAGCTCGCCTTTCGCGAGCGTTAAGCGTGGATAAGGAAATGCATTCAAGAGTGTTTCGTCATGTGTGGCAAACAAGACCGTCACTCCGGAGGCGTTGAAGTGCATCAGTAACTGCATGATTTCGGAGCTGATATCGCTGTCAAGGTTACCCGTGGGTTCATCAGCCAATAACAGTTTGGGGCGAGCAACTACGGCGCGGGCGATGCCAACACGTTGCTGCTCACCGCCAGATAGCGTGACAGGTTGTTCCCCGGCCTTGTCGCTGAGGCCCACTTTAGAAAGTGCCGCATTGACCCGCACCTTGATGTCATCAAACCGGTAGCCGCCGATAATAAGTGGGAAGGCCACATTGTCAAAGACGGATCGATCATGCAGTAACTGGTTGTCCTGGAAAACAATACCCATCTGCTGTCGCAATCTGGCTTCTTGCCGATTGCGCAGGCGACTGTAGATGATATTGCCAACCTGTATTTCACCGGCAGTGGGTACTGCCAAACGGGCAATCAGTCTCAGAAGCGAGCTTTTGCCTGCCCCTGAGTGCCCTGTCAGGAATGTAAACGAGCCAGAGTCGAGTGTGAACGATACGTTGTTGAGGGCATAGCGCCCTGGTCGATACTCGAGGCTGACGTTTTCGAAGGCAATCACAGTACGGTGTCGGCGGCGTCGATCCGAAATAGGAACATCCATGCAAGAGTATAGAAGCTGCTCCCGACTATGCCCTGATTTTGATTATCCGCTGGACAGTAAGGCGTTTACATAGCGCTCAGCTTCAAAGACCTCAAGGTCTTCGACTTTTTCGCCAACGCCGATAAAGCGGATGGGAAGCCCGAGTTTGTCGGCAATGGCGAAAATCACCCCACCCTTGGCGGTCCCGTCCAGTTTGGTGACAACAAGCCCCGTTAGATCCATGGCCTCATGGAACTGCATGGCCTGGTTGAGCGCATTCTGGCCTGTACCCCCGTCAATGACAAGTAACGTCTCGTGAGGTGCCGTCGTATCCACTTTGCCTATGACGCGCTTAACCTTGCGCAGCTCCTCCATAAGGTTAGACTGGGTGTGTAGCCTTCCGGCGGTGTCGGCGATGAGTACGTCAATTCCGCGAGATTTCGCTGATTGCACCGCATCGAATATGACCGAGGCAGAATCAGCTCCGCTACCCTGTGATACCACAGGGACGCTATTGCGATCACCCCAGGTCTGTAATTGCTCAACGGCTGCTGCACGAAATGTATCGCCGGCGGCCAGCATGACGCTTTTACCGCCTTCCTGTAACTGTTTGGCCAGTTTACCGATAGTTGTTGTTTTCCCTGATCCATTGACGCCCACAACCAGAATGACGAAAGGGCTGTCGGAGTCGGGAATTTCAAGGGCTTGTTCTACAGGCGCCAATAGGCCGGCAAGTTCAATGATCAGTGAATTTTTCAGTGCGTTGGAGTCATTCACCTCCGAGCGCGTCACCTGACGGTTAAGCGCATTCATGACTCTTGTGGTGGCGTCGACACCAACATCGGCCATGATGAGCTGGCTTTCCAGCTCTTCCATCAACTCGGCATCAACCGGCTTGTTGCCCAGCATGAAATCAAGCAGGTTGTCGCGAAAGCGCGAGCGCGTTCTGGCGAGTTTCTTATCCAGCGGCGCCGTGGTTTCCGGAGCTTCTGAGCGCTGGTCCTTCTGCCGTTTTAGAAAGCTGAATATACCCATTGAGTGTTACGGACTAGCCTGTGTTGTTGAGAATTGATCTGGAGTGTTTGCGACACAATTGCCACAATCGCCCTAAGCGTCGTTATGATGTGTCTACTGTTCAAGACGCGATATCGTAACACCGTGGCAAGCTCTTTCAGGCGCTCACATCGAGGTGCGGGTAAATCCGGACACACTGCGCGTAGTCAGGCAGCGGGGCAAGTACGAATCATTGCAGGCCGTTGGCGTGGTCGAAAGTTGAGCGTGCCTGACGTTGCAGGTCTCCGTCCCACCGGTGAGCGTGTCCGCGAAACCGTGTTTAACTGGCTGCAAGCCCATGTCGCCGGGTCGCATTGTCTCGATTTGTTTGCAGGTTCGGGTGCTCTGGGGTTTGAAGCCCTGTCACGATCTGCGCAATCTGTGACATTCGTGGAACCGGATACAGTCGCCATGCGCAATCTCAACCAATCCTGTCAGTTACTGGACATTACCCTGATTGATAATAATGAGCCAGCTGTTGATTTTCGTGAGGTGACAGCTGCAAAAACCTGTCTTTACACAGGGACCGCGCAACAAGCCCTGAAGCATTGGTCGCACGTTGACGAAATACCGAAATTTGATCTGGTATTCATTGATCCACCGTTCAAAATGGGCTGTCAATGGGACATGCTCGCGCAGCTGGTGCCGGCTCTACTGGCTGATGCTGCGCTGGTTTATATAGAATCCCCGTTTACTCAATTGCCGCCCGAAGAACTACCCGATGGATGTGAAATTGTGCGCGAAAAGCGTTTTGGCGACGTGACAGCACGTTTGGTGAGGTTCACAATGACCGCTTAAGACGCGCGTTTCGTGACTTTGTGGCACTATTCAGCTGCCTTTTTGCGTTGCACAATAATAATATTTACTCCACACTTGAGCACTGAATCATTGGGGCAAATCAATGCGCGTTACTGCCATCTATCCGGGCACATTCGATCCACTGACGGTTGGTCATATTGACGTCGCCCGGCGGGCAGCGAGCATGTTTGATGATCTCATCGTGGCAGTTGCTGCCAGCACAAACAAGGGACCGTTTTTTTCGCTCGAGGAACGCGTGGATATGGCAACCAAGATCCTCGGCGACCTCGATAACGTTACCGTGCAATCGTTTGGTGGATTGCTCATGGATTATGCAAACGATGTGAGCAGCCGGGTTATTGTGCGCGGCTTGCGAGCTATCTCCGATTTTGAGTACGAAGTGCAGATAGCGGGGGTAAACCGGCATCTTGCGCCCCATGTGGAAACAGTATTTATTGCAGCCTCTCAGGAATACACTTTTTTGTCCTCCAGTATCGTAAGAGAGATTGCAAGGATGCAGGGCGATGTCAGCGAATTTGTACATCCTGTTGTGATTGAAGCGTTTTCCAAGCGTCATCAACGTGCGCTGAACAGAGGTGAGGACTAGGAAGCTGGCATGGCTTTGTTGATAACCGATGAATGCATCAACTGCGATGTGTGCGAACCCGAATGCCCCAATGATGCCATCTACATGGGCGAGGAAATATATGAAATCCACCCGCATCTGTGTACCGAGTGCGTCGGCCATCACGATAAGAGTCAGTGTGTGGTGGTATGTCCTGTCGAGTGCATCATCCTCGACCCTGACAATATCGAGACTCAGGGCCAGCTTCGTCTGAAGTACGAAGCACTCATGAAGGCTAACCCCCAATAGCAAACACGTGACTGATCTTTTCTCGTTCGGTACCTTGATGGATGTCGAGCTATTTACTCTTGTCTGTGGACAAGACATGGCTACGATTGTCCGTGAGCCCGCCGTAGTGAAGGATCATCTGCCGTACTGGGTTGTAGATGACCACTATCCTGTGCTTGTGCCAAAAGCCGGCTCGAACACCGATGGATTGATCATCCGCGGACTATTGCCTGAATCGCTGGACAGGATTGTGTTTTTCGAAGGCGGCGAGTTCAGCGTGCAACATATCGATGTGGTGAATGCCATCGGTGATATCGAGAATGTTCAATACTTTGCAGATACAGACATAAAGCAAGTCAGCGATTATGTCTGGCATCTGGATCAATGGCAACGCACAACCAAACCTGACACCATGCCGCGTGTTGTGCGTTACATGCAATGCTATGGAAAGATGAGCATTGATGAGGCTGATGCGTTTTGGTAGTGAATGACATCGGCCAGGGAGCGTGAATTCTTACAGGATGTTATTTCTGACATTGATTGCAATAGAACGTGGATCGCTGACCGATTACCCGCTGACGTATCTGCGCACCGCATTGCTGGCATGGTTCGCCTTCACGTCCGTAGACGTTCAATGATTGCGCGAAGTATCCCGGATTTCCATCACTGTTGACGAAATCCCGCAGGGTGGTGCCACCTTGTGTAATCGAGTGATGGAGTACTTCCTTGATGGTGCTAACCAGCGTGTCGCATTCCTTTCTAGTCACTCTACGTGCGGCGCGACCGGGTCTTATCCCGGACATGAACAAGGATTCGCTGGCGTAGATGTTGCCAACGCCAACGACTATCTGACTGTTCATAATCAGATTCTTGATGGCAACTTGCCGCTTGCGTGTTGACTTGAACAGATGAAGGCCATCAAATTCATCGGACAGTGGCTCTGGTCCGAGTTTGCTTAGCAGAGAGTGTTCGGGGTCATCTACTGCTTGCCAGAGCAGGCATCCAAACCTGCGAGGGTCGTGATAGCGGATGATGCTTCCCGCGGTGGTCGTTATCTCGAAGTGATCATGCTTGCGTCGTGGTTCTTGTTGGGTACAGACTCGTAAACTGCCCGACATCCCCAGATGCACGATGGCTGTACCAGCCTTGACGCGAATAAGAAGGTACTTGCCGCGACGATCAATCGCAGTAACCGTTGCTCCTTGCAGCGCTTGCACTTCTGCGGGAACAGGCCATCGCAGTCGTCGGTCGAAGATCTCCAGACGAGCAATGTTCTGGTTAAGCAGATAGGGTTGGATCCCGCGCCGGGTGGTTTCTACTTCTGGCAACTCTGGCATCGGGTCAGGTTTACTGTGGGAGGTCGTCAGCGGAGAGTATATAGGCGCACGGCGCATCATCAAGTCTGATGGCTGTCAGGCTGTCGTTGGTGTGGACCGTATAGGAACGCATGCTGCCACTTGAATCAGTACTACGCAGTTGGTTCTTCATTGGCAGATTTACATCTGTCAGCGGCCAGGTAGCGATCTGCCTGGCACTCAGGTTCTGCCATCGAACCAGTTCTTCTGGCAGTGTGACGGTTTTGCTTTTTCCGCGGTCATCGGTAATGCTCAGACTGCTCAAGGGCTCGGTAAAAACCTCGAGTTGTGCCAGCGCGGTCACGCCACCGTTCACCAGAGATAACACCCATTCGGGAGTAAACTCAACAATATTGCCCCGTTGCAGATAGCGTCGGTCGCCATTCAGATCAGTGTTACCAATACGGTGTTCCACATCGTTGATGAAGATGACGGCCTGTGGTGACGTTAGTCCCGCGGCCTCCAGATCTACCTCATTGGCCGTGTATTGAAAGGCACTGGCTGTTAACGCACTGAGTAGTGGGGAAAGTCGCTGTGCGTTGGCAGTCAGTCGACATGGAGAATCAAGTTGCCATTGACCTTCTGTTTTTGACAGCCGGATATCGTCAAAGCCAATGCGCTGTACGATGATGTTTGTGACATCGGCATTGCTCAGTGAAGCACTGCCTGTCGATTGTCCATCGCGCCAGATGAGAAAAACCATTATTGAAACAAGGACACACAAGCTTGCGCCAAGCATGATAATCCAGCGCTTGAGTGAATGGGAGTGGTTATCCATCACAAGATCAGCGATTGCTGTTGCGGCGCCATCGCACAAGGGCTGCCATTAGCAGAAGCGAGAGCGGTAGGGCTGCAAGATAAATGACACTCAAGGCAACGATAGAGCGATTGCTCAAGCTTAGTTCACTATCGGGAGCACGTTGGGTTATAAAGTCAAGCTCATCAGCATCACCGACAAGCCACAGAACCAGTGCTTCCGTGAAACCTTGATTGGCGCCATTGCCGAGAAACTGAGACGCCGCAAAGTCGGCGTCGCCGATAACTGCAAAACGTTGCGTACCGTGTGTCAGTGTGCGTTCAATCGTGACGCCTAATAATAAAGGACCGGAGACTTCGGATGTATTCTCATCGAATTTTATGGCGCCTGCCAGTGGGCCGGTCTCTGTCCAGCTGGATTCAGGTGTCTGCAGGAGCGGCTCCACCACTTGTCCGGCCAGTGGTGTAATTGCAAGCGCAGTAGCCTGCGGAAGAAGTATCGGGCTGGCAAGGGTAAGGGTCACGGGGTGAGCTGGGAACCGATCCAGCAGGACAAAGTCCGGAGAGTCTGCAGCCAGTGCCTGGCTGGCGGTGTCAATGACCGTACCGGGTAGCATGTCGACACCCAGCGTATTGGATAGCAACGATAGATCAGTAATGGCAGCACCATTGTTGTCAGCCTCCGTAAGCCATAACAGGTTGCCGCCGCGATTCAGGTAACTATCAAGACTTGCCAGTTCGCCCGGAAAATAGGGGCGCTTGGGCGCAGCTATGACGAGAAGGTCGATATCGTCACTCAGATAGGGATCACTGACCAGACTTTGTTCGCGCGCAAGCAGTCCAATATTGGCAAGACGTTCGCTGATCAGTAACCAGTCATCATTGCCAGTCCCGCTCGGGCTACGCTCATCGTGGCCGGTGACGAATACGATGTCGCGATTTCCTTCGCGGCTAAGTTGCTGCAGACTGTCTACCAGACTTCTCTCCGAAAGTGTTTGAAGGCGCTGTTCGCGCTCACCGGTCCGTAGTATCAACTCGCCACCCGGGGCTACATCAAGTGACCGGGCCTGGGCTGGATCTGTCTCTGGATTGATGAAACGTAAATTGATATCAGTCTTGAATTCCTGAAATCGACCTACCAGTGCTTCAACGCCGCTACGCTGTTGAGGATTAGGTCCAAGTACAGCAATCACCTCCACCGGTGCATCCAGTGATTGCAGTAGCAATATCGTGGAATCTGCAAGCGAATGGCGATCGTTGGCTGTGATATCCATTGTCGTATTAAAGCGCTGCGTAAACCAGCCAAGTACGAGAACAATGACCACAATCAGAACGGAAAGTACGACATGCAAAATTGATGAACGGCTTTTCATTAAAATCCGTTCTGTCGCAGAGAATCGAGGCGCACAATAGCAAGTCCCAGAAACATCACAGTCGCGAGCAAGAAGTACCCAATGTCTGCGCTTTGCAGAAACCCCTGAAAGAAGCCGCTCAAGTGACTGGCAATCGACAACTGACTGATGGCCTGTATGGGAAGTTCACCAAATTTTGCGCTTCCCAATAACCAAAGCAGCACCAGTAACGCAAGGCTCGAAATAATAGCGACCAGATTGTGCTGGGTGAGTGATGAAAAATACAGACCACAGGCAGTCGCCATGCAGCTGCTCAGAAACAGGCCCGCGGCTGCGCAAATAATCATGGGCAGATCAATGGGTAAAAACACACGCATGATCAGTAGCATTCCTACCGCGATCATGACCAACAGAAACATGATGATGCTCAGGCCCGCAAACTTGCCGAGTACCAGCGATGTATTGGAGACGGGGGATGATTGCCACAACGCGAAGGTGTGCTGACGAAATTCATCGCTGAAGGCTCGCATGGCGAAAAGTGGCGCTACGAAAGTGAATGCCAGAGCCAGTGGTTGCAAGTACCTGACACTCATATACCCACTGAGCCCGACCGGATAGTCCTGCAATGCGAGCTGGTCCTGAATGCCAAGGAAAGTTTCGAGTTGTTGTAAAAACAAATAGCCGAACAGCAGGGCCAGAATAGCAGCGATAACCCACGTTTGTGCACTTCGTAGAAGGCTTTTACATTCATGTCGGGCAACAATGGTGATCATGCAATCGCCCCGCGGAATAGCGTATCCAGATCCGCGCCCTCTACCAGGGTCTCGCTCGTTAGCCGGCCTTCGTGAATAATGGCCACACGGTTACAGGTTGCCTGAGCTTCCGCTAATAGATGAGTGGAAAACACCACAGCATGCCCATCCGCATAGCTGCGAACAAGCTGTCGCATGCCATCAAGCTGTTGTGGGTCAAGACCGTTGCTGGGCTCATCCAGAAGAAGGACTGCTGGTTGATGAATAATTGCCTGTGCAAGACCAACGCGCTGTCGGTAGCCTTTGGACAATGTTGCAATCAGTTTTTTTTGTACATCGCCCAGGTTGCATTGTTCGATGGTTGTGTCCATCTGTCTCCGTAGCGTTGAGCCTGCCAGCCCTCTTATTTGTCCGCACAAGCTCAGATATTCTGTCACACGCATGTCGTTGTACAACGGTGGCTGGTCCGGGAGAAACCCTATGTGAGCACGAGCCTTGAGCGGTTGCTCACTCATTGAATAGCCATTGACGGTCACTGTGCCTTTGTCAGGAACCAACATGCCGCACAGCATTCTTAATGTTGTGGATTTGCCGGCGCCGTTGAGACCGAGAAGTCCGAGAACATCGCCGCTGCGCAAACGCAATGAAATATCCCTGACTGCGGCGTCATTACCGAGCGTGCGGCAGAGCCCGTTGGCTTCAAGGAGACAATGAGGGTCAGTTGCTGCGGCTTCGGGCACGGAAGGCATTTTCACGGGGTTTTGTCACAGCGGCGGACACATGACTGCCGATCTGAGTGGTCAAAGTGTATAGCAGTTATCACTATACTCTTGCACCAGTCATGCCCGAACGTACTTTTCCTGTTTCAGGCGTGTCTGTGGGCCTGAAGTACCGTTGAAAAAAAGATGGTTAACCAGGTCGGCGTGAATTCTGCTGTGATTCCAATTAGACGGCTACTTTGTGTATGGTTGCAGCTGCACTATAAATTTTCAGAGAGGTAAGACGCTTGTTCCTTCTTGGTCAATGGGATGTATCCGTATGGTTTCTGGTGGGGTGGACGGCTCTCAGCTGTCACATTACTCTGCTATCTGTTACTGTTTATCTGCATCGTAGTCAGGCGCACAGGGCGGTCGACCTGCACCCTTTTCTACAGCACTTTTTCCGTTTCTGGTTGTGGCTGACTACCGGGATGGTAACCAAGGAATGGGTGTCGGTGCATAGAAAGCATCACGCGCGCTGCGAGGGGCCTGAGGATCCGCACAGCCCCCAGATTCACGGGATCAGAAAAGTGTTGCTGGAAGGGGCGGAGCTATATAGGGAAGCGGCTGCCGATAGCGAAATCCTGCAGAAGTTCGGGCATGGTACGCCTGCTGACTGGATTGAACGCAATATCTACACAAGGTTCAATGTGGTGGGTGTTTCCTTGTTAGCCGTGACTGAATTCTACCTCTTCGGTATTGCCGGCATTGCGGTGTTTGCCATTCAAATGTTGTGTGTGCCGGTTCTGGCTGCAGGCATTATCAACGGCCTTGCACATTTTTGGGGCTATCGGAATTTCGAAACTGATGACGCAGCGACCAACATTACGCCATTTGCAGCGATCATCTGTGGCGAAGAGTTGCACAACAACCATCACGCCTACCCATCTTCAGCCAGATTCTCGCTGAGGAAATGGGAGTTGGATCTCGGCTGGGTATACCTGCGTTTGTTCAGTTTTCTGGGTCTTGCTAAAATTCGCAGGGTTGCGCCACGGCCGCATTTCGATGCACAAAAGACTGCTATGGACGTTGACACCGTCAAGGCCATCATTTCCAGCCGTCTTCATGTTATGGAGTCCTATGCTCGCAGAGTTATCAAGCCTGTGCATGCCATCGAATTGAAAAGCACCGTGGAGCACAAGCAAACCCTGCGTAAGGCTGGGCGTGATCTGATCAAGGTCGATCACTTGCTGGACGAGGCAGGTAGATTGCGCGTCGCGGCCGCTCTTGCTGCCAGCGAATCGTTGCAGACGGTGTATGAGTTACAAGGACAACTGCAGGCTATCTGGCATAAGGCGGGGGCTAGCCAGGAAGCTTTGCTGCAGGCGCTGCAGGATTGGTGCACTGAGGCTGAAGCGACGGGTATTGAGTGTCTGGAGGAATTTGCAGCGAGATTGCAGGGGTATCAACTTAAGCCGTTCAATAGTTGATGCGCAGACTGTCTTTACCCAGTCGGCAGGTCGGCAGGGAGTTAGTTACTCAGAGAATTGCCAGTGGTCAGTGCGTACCTCATCCGTGTGAAATCGGGAACCTATGCATTAACTGAAGTGTTTTTGCTATGGGACCCGGTTTTTGCGGGGATGAAGAGTTTTCCAGGCAATGGTCAGCCTATTTTACTGGGCTCGGGGTGTGGTTGACACGATAAAGGTACTTACCAGGACGGCATTTTGCAGACAGACACAAAAAAGCCGGCGTTGAGCCGGCTTTTCTTGTCTGCCATTCGAAACCTGGATTACTTGATCTTGGCTTCCTTGTACATCACATGCTTGCGTACGACCGGGTCGAACTTTTTCATTTCAAGCTTGGACGTCATTGTGCGCTTGTTTTTTGATGTCGTATAAAAGTGGCCAGTGCCGGCTGATGATACGAGCTTGATTTTGTCTCTCATGGGAGGGTTCCTTTAGATCTTTGTCTGGTGGGCAGGAAAGGGTGTTTAAACCTTTTCGCCGCGGGCACGCATGTCAGTGAGGACAGCATCGATGCCGCGCTTGTCAATCACACGCATACCATTGGAGGATACGCGGAGAGAGACGAAACGCTTCTCAGCGGCTACCCAAAAACGATGGGTGTGAAGATTAGGCAAGAAGCGACGGCGCCGACGATTCTTGGCGTGCGACACGTTGTTACCTGACATTGGGCTCTTGCCGGTGACCTGGCACACTCTGGACATGCGAGACTACTCCGAATTAGGACTTTCACAAAGCTTAGC
>JBGCEH010000072.1:0-13599 GCA_045106195.1 Granulosicoccus sp. | reverse complement strand
GTCAGCACACCATTCGGTTGCGTGTGCGCTATGGTTAAATCGACCAGGGTAATCCGGCTGATACTTCTGCGTTTTGAATTGAGCTTCACTCATCGCGTTGTCGTTGCTAACACGAGGCCGACTATGGCTCAACGTAACACCTATAAATCGCCCATCAAATCGATGTATCGGTGCGCAATCATCGGCGAACCACGGTCTTGATGGATCGTGAGCTGATTGGGTTTTATGGAATACCGGTGTGTCGCCTCATCCATTAGTTGTTGCGCCAGCGCACTGTTCTCTTTTCGAGAGACCATCCATGCCACCACGAACCGACTGAATAAATCCAGCACAACGTAGAGCGTGAGATAAACCCCGGTTGTGTGCGTACGCAGTTTGGAACAGTCCCAGCTCCATACCTCGTTCGGCTGTGTGGCACAGAGTCGTGGAATAGCATGGCGCTGCGGCACACGCTGGACTCGACGATCCCCGTTTTGCTTGTTTTCGCGCAATAATCGGTGCATCGTACTCCATTGAACACAGATTTTCTCCACGCTCCAGCAACGTGTGATAGATCTCCATGGGCGGTTGGTCAACAAACTCATCGCTGTTGAATAGCGTAAGCAATCTGTTGCGCTCTTCAGGAGTCAGGGATCTGGTTTGTTGGCAGTGTTTTCGAGAACGATTGGCCTGCTTTTGCTCCTCGCTTAGATCCTGCCGGCCACGCCGCCAATACAGTGTGCTGCGATTGATCGCTAATGCATCACAGGCTTTACTCAGCGGGACCCTGTCAGGGCGATTGTCGATCAACAGGTTCATTGATCTTTCCCACTGTTCGTCAGATCGAGCATGGCTAAGGCTTTTTTTTGAAGCTCCAGACAGCCATTAGCAATGTCCAGTTTGTTATTTAACTTGGCAACCTGCTTACGCAATTGATCAATTTCACGCTGTTCAGCAGAGATCTTTGATTTAGGACCAGGTGAGGATTTGCTGAGTCCAGCAACTCCGTTATTTTTGAACTCCTCCCGCCACTGTTTCAATTGCCCACTGTACAGGCCCTCTTTACGAAGCAGCGGCCCCAGCTCGCCATAGGCACAAGCGTCGGCCTGAGCAATGATCTTAAGTTTGTACTCGGGTGCAAATTCTCGCCGTCCACGCTTCTCCAACTTTGGATCAGGTGTCACCTTTGAATCTGGAAGATCATCTGTTACTGGCTTTGGCATCGTCTTAGTTCCTGCAATCAAGCCCTGGTAATCTATGTTAACTCAGACTGGGTCTGTCTAACTGCAGGTTGACACACACGGTACTCCCGTGAGTAAGATTGAATCGCGTCATCCCTAATCACCAGTAAATTGAACTTACTCCAAACAACATATTTTTTAGCCAGTGTGTGGTGTTAGCCTTTCGCTACTAAATTTTTATGTGATGTATACCTAGAGTCTGGATCTCACAGTTCATGATATTTTCTGCGAAGTGTCAATGCGACAGTTCAACTGGTTACCGAAACGTCATGGACGTAAGTTAGACGCGCTATGTATTTTACGCAAACTTACATTACGGTCATTATCAAAATCCCAGATGTCTCAACACTTCAGGACGTGGAGTTATATTCCGGATAGACATTTCATAATCCACATGTTACCAACTTAGCAATTGGTGTTCTTATAAAAAAGAATTTAAAAAATTAATTCAATTCCAATGTTGCACGCACGTGTAAAAAAATAGGTACATCTCGCTATAACGGCAATGGACAATACGCTAAGGAGCATTATGAAAACACCCTCGCCCTTCGATCTCTCCGGCACCAATTCAGCATCCTCTGTTCAAGAGCGTCCTGCCAGTGAACCACAAATATCGGCGCAATTGAATGACAGTGCCAATGTGTCCGCCGAAGATGCGTCACGGTTTCTGTCTCAAGCGGGTTTTGGAGGTACAGATAAAGAAATTGCCCGCGTGATCAGATTGGGCTATATAGAGTGGATCGACGCCGAAATCAGACGTTCATCGGGCAGTAAACGATTCAACTGGCTGAAGCAAGCGGGATATCTGGAAGAATCAAAGCGTCGTGGAGGTAGTGGTGACTTCGAACGTGTAAGCTGGAAGCGAATGATTGTCGGAAATGACGTACTTCGACAACGGATGACACTGGCGCTTAGTGAAATATTCGTTGTAAACCCTTCGAATATGCCAAAGACGGGTGGTTTCAAAGGCGCTGGGGCCGCCGCTTACCTGGACATGCTCGATAGACTTGGTTTCGGAAGCTACCGTGAGCTGCTTGGTGCTGTAACCACAAGCTTGCAGATGGGTACGTACTTAAGCATGCGCGGTAGCAGACGTGCGGACGGCACCGGCCGCGCGCCGGATGAAAACTATGCGCGCGAGATTCTGCAGCTTTTCTCAATAGGACTTGTCGATCTTCGCAGTGATGGTACGGCGCTTCTCGACGCAAATGGCCAATCCCGCGAAAGTTATACGCAAGACGATATCATTGGTCTGGCGGCAGTGTTTACAGGGTGGGATCATAGTGAGGTACGGCCTTCCAGATCTGGAGCAGACTTCTGGAATCAGCCAATGCGATTCATTCCCCGGTACCACGATAACCGTGAAAAGCGCTTTCTAGGGACAATCATTCCAGCAGGTACGGATGGCGTGACCGCATTAAATCTTGCGTTGGACAGGATCGCTTCTCATCCCAATGTTCCACCGTTCATTTCACGCCAGTTGATTCAACGATTTGTCACCAGCAACCCCACACCAGCGTACGTGCAACGCATAGCAGGTGTATTCCTCGACGATGGTAATGGAAGACGTGGGCAGCTTGGTGCAGTTCTCAAGGCTATATTGCTGGATGACGAGGCTAGAATACAACCTACGGGTCAGCAAGCACTTACCTATGGAAAAGTGCGCGAACCTGTTGTTCGGTTTGTACAGTGGGCACGCACCTTTCGCTTGAATGGAGTAAGCGGTGTATGGCCCATCAGGGATTTGTCTGACCCATCTGATGAGCTTGCCCAAAGTCCGCTTCGCTCTAATTCGGTGTTCAATTTCTTTCGTCCTGGCTATTCTCCTCCAAACACCAATTTGTCTAGTCAAAATCTGGTTGCTCCGGAGCTGCAAATTACCAATGAAACCAGTGTTGTTGGCTATGCAAACTATATGCACCGGGTGATAGAAAAGGGGGTTGGCATGCTGAAACCGAATTACTCGAAAGAGTTAAGGTTGGCTGCGCGCCCTGCCGAACTAGTCAGCCATTTGGATACTCTGTTGGTCGGAGGCGCGCTATCGTATGAGACATGGCAGACTATTGTCAATGCGCTCGATGCCATGAAGAGTAAAACACGAGCACATCGCTTGAGACGAGTGCATGCAGCCATTCTGTTGATAATGGTCTCACCCGATTACCTCATACAGCGCTGAATACGGAGCGATAAACATGTCTGATTTATACACGAATGCATCGCGCCGGGAATTTCTCAAACGCACTGCAGCAAGTGCAGCAACCGGAATTGCCGCTCCACTGGCATTGAATCTGTCGGCAATTGGCAAAGTTGCAGCTGCAGAGGCCCAGGACTACAAAGCTCTGGTCTGCGTATTTCTTTATGGCGCTAACGACCATTACAACACCATTGTGCCGTACGATCTTTCCAGTCATCGTGACTATGCGCGTTTGCGGCAGGGGTTGGCAATTGACAGGAACAGTTTAAGTGGCACTGTCATGGGAGCTACCAGCTCAGGCCAGGAATTCGCGTTCTCACCCCACCTGACCAACGTTCCGACGCTTTGGCGTGAAAATCGTGTTGCGACATTAATGAATGTAGGTCCACTGATACAACCAACGAGCAAAGCTCAGTTCGACAACAAGTCGGTGCTCATACCGCCGAAGATCTTTTCCCACAATGACCAGCAATCCATCTGGCAGTCTCTCGCGCCCGAAGGCGCATCCAATGGTTGGGGTGGTCGTTTTGCCGATATCTTTCTTGACGATAATGACGAAGATATCTTTAGTTCAGTTTCAATTTCAGGAAATGCGCTGTATCTTTCTGGACGTCGAAGTGCTCAGTACACATTGTCTTCAAAAGGGTCGATTCCTCTTGTATCTCAGTCTATTCAACAGTCGGTCTACCGGTCGCCTGAGGTTGCACAAGCCATGGAGTCACTGATGCTTGGTGGTGGCAACGGTCACCTGATGGCGGAAGTACTCCGCGGAACAAGCCGTCGTGCACTTGATGCAAATGAAAAGCTGACGTCTGCGTTAAGTGGATTTCCGGATATCGGCACGAGTTTTGCCGACGATCCTAAAAACCTCGGTGCTCAGTTGCGTATGGTTGCCAGAATGATCGCTGCACGCTCGCGTCTTGGAGTGAAGCGACAGGTATTTTTTGTCAGCGCTGGCGGATTTGACTTGCACGATGGTTTGATCGAAGAGCATCCACCATTGCTTGATGCGGTTGGAGGTGCACTTCATGATTTCTACCGAAGCACCGAAGAACTAGGTGTTCAGGATCAGGTCACCAGTTTTACCGCCTCTGATTTTGGGCGTACCTTGTCAGGCAATCGAGATGGTTCAGACCATGGTTGGGGCAGTCATCATCTCATTGTTGGTGGCGCTGTGAATGGTGGGCAATTCTATGGACAAGTGCCTGTGCTTGCCGATGATGGACCTGACGATGTCGGCCGTGGACGGTTGCTTCCAACAACATCGGTCGAGCAATTTGCTGCTACCTTAGGCAAATGGTTCGGCGCGAGCGATAGTGAACTTCATGATGTGCTGCCAAGATTATCGCGATTTGCGCCAACTGATCTGGGATTTATGCGTAGGGGGTGAAGCTAGTGGGTCGTGCGGTTAGTTCGGGGTCAAAATGTGTTATCGAACTAACCGCACGACCCACTAGAGTAGCCTTGACGCCTGTCTCACTATCTGATTGTTTCAGGCGAATACAACAACAGCATGGCCCGTGGCCTGTTGGGGTAGGGGGATTGTCACTAACGTAAACCAAAGGTGGCGTCAGGTCAGTCCAGTGCATACGGGAACCTATGCGGCGAGTGGTGACAATCTGGCTTAAGTCAGTATGCTATTGATTTTATCGGAGTAGATAACTTTGCAGCAGGTGCGACAGCTGGCCAACTTGTTGGTCAATTCAATCCAGTCAGGGCGGGACTGTTTCTGATTATTGCGCAGACAATGCAAGCGCAAGATAGTATCAAGAGACGCTTAGGTTTTGATCAAGTCACTAACGAAAAGTTTCTCGATATTATGCAAGTGCGCGTGAATAGAATCAGGTGCACGAAGAACGACGTTAGAAATTATCGTTACAAATAGGGCCTGATCCTTCAGTGCACATTGTGTCTGGTGCTGGCATTGTTGGCAATTTATCTTCAACACAAATAGCGCTCGGCGTGTCATTACACACTGGTACAGTTGGGCTGCTCATTATCATATCCGGGTTGGCTAATGTTTCATCCCGAAGGGCTTTCAACAGCGCTTCAGATTTGAATGTGGCAGCATCTGCAGCGGGTGCATCCGCCCCGCAGTTATAGGCAATAGTGATGCTTTCCCGGCGAGAGCGTATGAATGTGTTCGGTTGATCACAAACGATAAAGTCCTCAACGTACGGGTTAACCAGTCCAAATGTGCTTATGTCTCCCAGTGAACGCCGTACTTCACTGTATCGGCTTAAAGGAAAGTACTTGATGGATATTGTTGTGGGGAGTTGTTCTGGTGAAGAGCTAGCCCCAGGATTGTTCTCTACTCGCACCCAGAACTTCTTCTCGCTGCCCCTCTCAATATGATCGACAAATAGGAAGGTGCTCTGGGATGAACCCAGATCAACCGTATAACCGTCGTCAATGATAAGTGCGATCGGATCATATGTTTTTGCTGAAACTGACTGAGTCAGACCGATTAGTGCCGTAATGGCAAACAATGCCATAACGATGTGTTTTTTAGGCGTATTCATTGTTGATTATTTCGCTGTGATTATTTTTATTCTTTACAGAAAAAAATGTCAACGTTATTCGTTTTATCTCGTTTCGGAAAAGGAATACTCTTCAAATTCTGGTCATTATTCCTAAATATTCAGTTTTTATGTTTTATTAAGTTTGGGTACACATTATCAGATTTACGTTGAATTAAAGAGTTTGCTTTGGAATACATTACGCCTCAAGTCCGGTTTACCCAGTGTTGCTCTTAGGGTTCACAGGGTCCATAGGCGCTCTCATTAACTCTTTAAGATGATGAGAATTGCTCACGAAGTTGAAACAATCGACTGCGCTGTGATTCTCCCAACGATTTATCTGTCCCCGAATATAAGGTGTTGAGTTGTACTTGGCAATTGAGTTCGTCTACCCATGGGTGATACAGGGCGTTAGCTGCTGAGCATTGAGGCAAAGGGCAGATAGGCAACTAAATAGCTGTAATACTGACCGAGGCGTGCGCTGGTTTTACAATCGGTGTGTTAAATAGCGGCGCAGTAATGTATTGCCTCATAAGGCTTGGCCGCGCATGGCACGGAACGTGGATCACTTTCCTGCTCAATTCTGGAGTGATTGACTCATGCGAACCTGCCTGCCGATAATGTTGGCACTAATGATACTTTCCGCTTGTGACAATGGTGTTTCCTTGTCCGAGCCACACTCACATTCTCACGAGAGTGTTTCCGGTATTCGTGATGGCATCTGGCCACCGCAGCCGCTTAACATGGAAAACGTTGAGAGACTGCCCACCCGGCTACGACCACGTGCGAGACAATCCGTCGTCGAGATTGCCCGACGCTCTGTCATGAACAATCCTGATGTATTGAATGCCATCGGTGAAAACTACGGCATCTTTGGCGCATCATTATCTCTATCCAAGAGCGATACTGATGTAGCCCGTTTCGTTTTTTACAATTATGAAACCGATCAAACCGTTGAAGCCATTCTGAACAAGGACGGTAACGTCAACGTAAGTAGCTTGTCTGCCAGCGAGTGGCAACCAACAGAAAATCCGCTTGAGATTCAACAAGCTATTTCACTCGCCCGTACATCACTTGAGTCTGATGGTTTTGACCTTGATTCGCTTCAGGGTACGGCAATGATGACCTATCCGGCACAAACCTCATCGAGTGCTAGTACGCCTATGTTCTATGACACTCGAATGCTGTACGTCACCTTTGGTATGGGCGATGGAGAGCCTCCGTTATATAGCGCTCGAGTGGATATTGGTGCAGGTGTGACTCTTGAACGAGGACCGTTACAATGAACACGATGAAGGGATATAACGCCACCAGGTGTGTGGTACTTGCCGTGGCACTATTGATGAGTAGCTCGTCGTTTGCTGCCGATGTGGAGTGGGAAGGCTGGTCATTTGACTACAGTACGAATGACAACTTTTCAGGCCTTGTATTGAAGAACGTGGAATTCAATGGCAGGAAAATTCTTAACAGAGCCGGCATGCCAGTGATACGGGTGCAATATGACGACGATATTTGTGGTCCGTATGCAGATATCATGAGTCAGGATTTCCTTGAACCAGCTACTCAGGGCGCTCCGGACAGTGCTTGCGATGGCGAATCACTCTGTAAACGGACTTACACTCAGAATGGCGAGCAGATGCTTGAGCTGGGCTCAAACTGGCAGATCGGGGAATATCAGATCTATCAGACATACTACTTCAGCGAAAACGGCTACTTTGATGCGCGTGTCTTCAGTCGTGGGTTGCAATGCCTTGTCGATCACTCTCATCATGCTCACTGGGTTTTCGATTTTGACATTGACGATCCGGAAAACGATATCGTGCAGCGTGCCAATGGTGATACTCCTGTCACTGAATTCAATGACTTGCGTTCTGAGTCGGATGGCTGGCAGATACGGGACAAGCTCACCGGTCGCACGGTCAGCCTGATCCCTGCGGATGACGATGGCGAACCCAACGATTTCTCAAACGTTGATGTCGCCGTACGCGCCATGCGATCAAGCGAAGTCGGGTTCTGGCGATTAGGCGCGCGAGGTGAAATCGGAGATAACTATCTCGACAATGAATCGGTCGACGGTACAGATATCGTCCTTTGGTATGTATCGCATTTGCCGCATTCGGCCAGCGAAGGCCCCAGCATCTGGCATGCGTCAGGACCTCGCATACAGGTTGGCGATCTCACAATACCTCCCGTTGATCCTGTGCCTCCGGTAGATCCACCTACACCTAGTGGGGATAATTTGCTGGCAAACGGCGACTTCGAAGCAGGCAAAGGTGGCTGGTTCGAGTGTGGAGCTGCCGGACGTACACGCTTCGTGCCGTCAGTTGACGGTTCGCAGGCATTACAAATTACCGACGGAGGCTGCCTCTACCAGGAAGTCACTGTGACAATTGGCACTGACTATACTCTGGCCTGTGATGCTGACCGAACAGGAAACAACTGGACGGTTATGGAACTGAGTTATCTCGACGAGGACTTTGCTGCCTTGCAATCGCGCGTCGTGCAGATTACCGATGAAGGCAGTAACACGCGTTATATCGTCGGAGACACTGCTCCTGTGGGCACAGTCCGCGGGCTGGCATTACTCTACAGCGAAGATGTTACACGCTTCGACAACTGCGAATTTGTTGCCAGCACGCTACCCGGTGAACCTGTAGATCCTGACCCTGACGACAACGATAGGAATCTTTTGCGCAATGGTGGATTCGAAAATGCACTGGGCAGCTGGTCTTCATGTGCAGCGAGTAGCCTTGCCACAACTTCCACCGATGCCGCAGACGGGAGCGGTGCTCTAGCGTTACAGGACGGAGGCTGTCTGTATCAGGAATTCGATGTGTCGCCCAATACTAGTTACGCTATGCAATGTCAGGCAAGGAAGGTCACGGGTGTTCAATACACCAGCGTATCACTATCGTTGATGGACGAAACGTATACGGCACTCGATCGCACAGAGCTGCCGGTTGAGTCAAGCACGTTCATGGATTTTTCTGCAACCTTGACGGCACCGACTGCCAGTGTTCGGGGAGCGGTCACGCTTTACAGTGAATCGCCCGGTGTATTCGACAATTGCGTTGTAGTCAGTCAGTAACCGTGCGCGCAAGCTTTTCAACCAATCAGAATCGTTCCAGCTTAAGTTCGGGAGTACCTGGATCAGTTATCTGATAGAGATGTCGCTTATCTTCTTGAAGTTCGACCTACCGATGCATTATATCGGCTGATTGATCAGCTATTGGTGCGCACGGTATTGGTGGTAAACGTCTCAGAGCTTGGGGGGGGCGAGGTTGGTTGACGTACAGCGAGCCACGGTCGTACAGTGGCTAGACGTTCTTCACTGTCTGGCTGTGGCTTGCGTGAGCAGTGTAAGTTGCCAGGTGATCTTTTTGAGGAAGAAGTGAACGAATTGGGTTCTCTAATAAAGCCTGAGGTTGACGATCTCGAAGCCGTTAGATATTAGATGTATGAATCCCGACGCTATCAGGCACTCAGTATTAAATCCAATTGGGAGCTTTAGTTCCAATTTCGGCGAAGAGAAGCCGGTTGTATACGTTAGCCTACATCATCTCCGCGAATGTGAAGATACATTGTTTGATGCACAAGATTCCCACCTGAGTGGGAATGACTTTTTCTGGTAATCGCCCGATAAGTCAGTGCCATTCGACTTAAGGTCGTAGATATCCGTGAGCGAGTACGAACACTCGCGCAGCAAGCCGAGAGTAAAGAGGCATGGAGACTGAGATTCGTATTTCCAGGACTGCGCGTGTTGATCGTATTCTGGATATCTCATTGGCTGGATTGGCGCTTCTGACAAGCTGTAGTGCCGCCACACTGAACAAATCGCAAGCGTTCAGCTCGTTGGCCAAGTTTGCTGAATCCGGTGTATATTTGCCACCGAAAATAACTTGCTTGATGCCATAATGAATCTGCAAACTGTTACAAAAATTCGCTTGGTGCTCATACCAAGCTCCAATCAGGAGAATTGAAATGAATAGAACGTCTCGATTTGCAACGTTTGGTGCTGTCCTGTGCGGCATGCTTGCAACACAAGTCGCCGTCGCCGAGGAATGGCGTCTGAACAATTTTTTACCTGAGACCCGGCCTGAATCTGCACAGCTGGAACAATTCGTCACAGACGTAAATGCAGCACTTGCCGACAATGAATTCAAACTGACTCTCTATAGCGGTGGCTCGCTTGGCCTGAAGAACACCGACCTTCTGCGTGTTGTGCCCACGGGTGCTGTTGAGATGAGCTTAATGTGGTCGAATTATCTAGGCAGGGACGCACCGGCGCTAGGGTCTGTTTTCGTTCAAGGTGCCATCAGTACCGTTGATGAACTAAAGGCGGTTCTACCCGTAGCTCAGGAAATCTACACGGAAGAATATACGGATTGGGGCATCACAACGGTTGGATTTGTTGCCATACCAACGCTGTCTGTTTCAGTGTTCTGTCGCGACGAACCCGTCAATACGCTTGAAGCGTTAAAAGGTGTCAAGTTGCGGGTTTGGGCACGAGAACAAGTTGAGACTTTTACCCGTCTCGGCGTTTCTGCACAAATCATTCCTCAGGAAGAAACCTATGTTGCGCTCAGAACCGGAGTCGTAGATTGCGCGTTATACCCGGCGCTCTATGCAAGTACTATTTCGTTGCAAGAAGTGACTGATTACGCCTCGTTCATCTACCCCATGGCATCTGCTCCTTACACGCTGGGTGTCGAATCTGATCGTTGGAACGAAACAAGCCCGGACGTCAAAGCAGTTATTACCGAAGCTGCAGATGCTCTGTGGGAGCGTACTAATCAGTATGAGCAGGATCTGGAACGTGAGCTTGCCGCCCGTGAAACACTGGATGTAACATGGGGCGAGGATTTCCCTGAATCCGATAGGGATTTGTTTCTCTCAGCAGTCTCTGAGACGTGGGAAATGTTGGCCGAAGAAGCTGGAGGCAACGCGCTTGACTACCGTAAGCGGGTGTTGTCAGCGCTAGGTCGCTGATTGACTTATGCCGGCAATTCGCCGCTACCTCCAGCAAGGGCTGGAGCTTTTCTCCTATGCAATGGCGGCTCTTGCGGCATTGTGTATGGTTGGCATTGTGATGATCATCACCGCCGCGGTTGTGATGCGCCGTCTGGTCGGCGCACCACTTCACATCACCGAAGACATCGTCGGACTGATGCTGAGTGCGGTGCTTTTTCTTGGCTTGCCTCTAGTGACCTTACGTTCACGACATGTGCGTGTGTCGATTGTCGTTAATGTCCTGCCTGCGCGGTTTGCTGTACTTGCTGATCTCGCCGCCATGCTGGTGGGTATTCTGTTTTTTGGCTGGATTTTCATAAAGGCATTGCCATGGATCGAATTTGCCTTTGTGCGCAACCTGAAATCCGAAACAGCGCGGCTGCTTCTTTATCCCTGGATGGTGATTCTTCCGGTGTCAGTCGGGCTGACATGGGTAATTTTTGCTGCGCGACTAACAGGATTTCTGGAACGCGAAAGCTATGAAACTGCGGAGGCTTTGCGCGATACTGGGTCGCCGCCAACACCCAAAGAT
Organism: Granulosicoccus sp.; assembly: GCA_045106195.1. Lineage (GTDB taxonomy): Bacteria > Pseudomonadota > Gammaproteobacteria > Granulosicoccales > Granulosicoccaceae > Granulosicoccus. The sequence goes on along the minus strand of JBGCEH010000072.1, from coordinate 2,124 downwards.
GTGTAAATAATGTTCTGGACGACATTAATCGGTGTCATGGTGGCCTGTGCATCAACAGGTGTTGCTCTTGGAGCAGCATTGGGTTTGACTGGAATGGTTTTGCTGCACGTTTACTCAAACGGGGCGACGTCACTGGCGGTTGATGCCATCTGGAATGTGTTCAATTCGTTCACGCTCAGCGCGGTCCCTTTGTTTATCCTAATGGGTGAAATACTGCTCCGCAGCGGTGTAAGCAAACGCGCATATGCTGCTTTTGCTCCTTTATTCCATAAGGTACCTGGCGGGCTTTTGCACACCAATATTGCCGTTTGCACCATGTTTGGTGCTGTCAGCGGATCCAGTTTATCTACAGCAGCAGCAGTTGGGTCGGTAGCCTATCCAGAAATGACTGCGCGCGGCTATAACAAGAACATGATTGCTGGAAGTCTGGCTGGCGGTGGAACGCTAGGTCTGCTTATCCCGCCCAGTCTTTCATTTTTGATCTATGGCGCTCTGACTGAAACATCTATAGGGCGGCTGTTTCTTGCGGGCATTTTACCGGGTTTGATGATCGGCGCTATGTTCATGATCTACATTTTTATACAAGCATTGCGGCATCCACATATAGCCCCACGCGAAGGCAGTGTCCCACCACTGGTTGCGGTGATTCTCGGTTTCGGTCAAATCTGGCCTCTTTTGCTGCTTATTCTCGCTGTCATTGGAAGCATCATTGCAGGGCTTGCTACCCCGACTGAGGCAGCTGGGCTAGGAGTTGTACTGTCTGCAATCATTTCGTCCATTTGGGGCGACCTTTCCTGGCGCAAGCTAGTAGAGGCGGTATTTCATGCGACGCTATTGTTTGCCTCTATCGGCTTTGTCGTGTTGGGGGCCACCATACTGGCTCAATCGGTCAGCATTCTGGGCATTCCGCAGCAAATTCTCATCACGTTTTCTGAAAGTGGGCTTGATCGATATTCGATACTGCTGCTCATCGTGCTTGTGTACCTTGTACTGGGCTGCTTTTTTGACGGGTTGTCGCTGATGATCATGACATTACCTGTCGTTTTTCCTGTCCTTACCGGTCTTGGATTCGATCCGATCTGGGTCGGTGTCCTGATAACGATCGTGATTGAAATTGGTCAGGTCACTCCACCCGTTGGCTTGAATCTGTCGGTTATCTCGAGACTGACAAACAATGAGGTAAGTCTAGGGCGGGTGGCATGGGCGACGGTGCCGTACTGGATGATTCATCTGTTCGCCATCGTTGTTTTAACGCTCTTTCCTGCGATCGCACTTTTTCTTCCTGATCTGGTTTTCTGAGAGCATCGCAGGATTCACGTGTTAAATAACAAGCTGGCGAGCTATCTGTAGTCTTGCTCACACTCACTCGATGCTGCATGCTGATTGTTCTGCAGGTTGCAAACAGCAGTGTTCAAAATACATATTGAGGAATTTATCAATGCGTAGGCATTAAAGACCGCTTTGTAGCGTGATAACTCAGTGGAGCGAGGGATGATTCCTAAAGTACGAAGGCTCCTAATAGGCGGCGTATTGACTAAATATTGAAATCAGCGGGATTAAGCCCAAGCGCTTGCGCAATTTCAGAAACCATTTCTTTCTCTTGCGTATCGAAGTCACCGTCAGCCGCTCCGATGGCGGAAACAACTCTTACGAGCAGTCGCGCCTGTTCTTCATTCGCTTTTATCTTACGAATTTTTTCTAGTGCACAGGCCTTGCCAAGCACGTTGTCAGACTCATAGACAGCAGCTGCTTTCTGGAACACATCGATGACTTCACCCACGCCAAAATGCTTTAGTTCGTCAGAACGTTCAATGAATCCCGCCATCTTCTGCTTTTCCGCCGCTTCAATGCTGCCATCGGCGGCTGCTACTAAGACACAGCCGTTCACCACGGCTTCCATAAACGTGCGATTCTTGAATTTGGATGCTTCTGTGGACAGTTTCGATCCTGCCATCACGGCGGTTTGTTTTAGTCGGTTGAATATGTCGGGAGCGGCGGAGCTTGATGCAGAACTCGGAGCAGAACTCGGAGCAGAACTCGGAGCAGAACTCGGAGCAGAACTCGGAGCAGAACTCGGAGCAGAACTCGGAGCAGAACTCGGAGCAGAACTCGGAGCAGAACTCG
>JBGCEH010000071.1:0-3001 GCA_045106195.1 Granulosicoccus sp. | reverse complement strand
CTCAGCCGGATCCTGAGTAGGCCTGGACCAATTGTAGAAGCTGCCTGCATTGATGGAATGCAGCTGACAGTAGGCAGCTTTGCTTAAACCGCTGAGCTTCCATTGGCTAACGTGGTCTAACCAGAATTGACGATTACGGCGTGGGGCTCGTGATACGGTAGTTGACATGACAATGCACTCGATGGTGAACGAGCGTGCACTGTCGCACTGATGTCAAGAGGCGTAAATCCTGTCTTTGGCTGCAGGCTTAGTACGTCAGGATAATCTGGCGTTGGACAAAGGGTGAAAGTCCCTACGGAGTAAGGGTTAGCCACTCGCTCCGGCCTCGAGCTATGCGCTTGTGCGGGTAACCGTACCGGTGAAGTGTTAGTAGAGGTACTTGCAGGCTAGGTATTGAGCCACGAAATCTGAAGTTTCGAGTGCTGACGTTGTTAAGCTAAACGGAAAGCAATATGTACAGTGACCGATCTATGGCAAGGCATTGTGCGACTCGGCGGGGTCGGAGACCCTATGCATGCAAGTACATCCAACGTACGGAACCTGAGAGGTCCCGATGTGTGCTCTGGTGGAGAGCTATCTGGAGAGTGAATTGAAAATCGAAATGAGTAATGCAATTCATTACACACCCGGGAAATCGGACAAGATCATAGTACCTGAGAAACCGGCGAACAAACCTTTTACAGGGTGCGGAGCTGGCGGAGGAAAGGGTCTTGACTGAGGAGAACATCGGCGAGACGATCTGCGACCGGACTCAGTGTCGGAATATCGCAATGTCACGGCTTGCCGGTGTGCGTGAAGTAGCAATCAGAGATCGGAAACTAACGTTCACTGCATTGATGCATCAAGTTACTCCTGAACTACTTGTGACAAGCTTTTATCAGCTCAAGAAACAAGCAGCAAGGGGTGTTGATGGAGTAAGTTGGTCGGAATACGAGGAGGACCTTGGAAAGAGAGTTTCTGATCTGTATCGCAGAATACAAAGTGGTCGCTACAAGCCTCAACCTGCGCGGCGTGTTTACATACCCAAAGGTAACGGTGAGTTGCGTCCCCTGAGCATTCAATGTGTTGAGGACAAAGTTGCCCAACAAGCGGTATCTATGCTCCTTGGGCAGGTTTATGAAACAGAATTCATGGGATTCTCCTACGGATTTCGTCCAAACAGAAGTCAACACGATGCACTTGATGCGTTATCTTTTGGTATTGTCAAAAGGAAAGTGAATTGGGTGCTGGATCTGGACATTCGAAAATTCTTCGATACTGTGGAACACGAATGGCTCATCCGGATGCTCCAGCACCGTGTAAAGGACAGCCGGTTGCTAAAACTGATAGTCCGTTGGATAAAGGTTGGTTTTGTTGATGATGTTGGGCGACGGCATCCTGCACACTTCGGTGTACCTCAGGGTTCGGTCATTTCACCATTATTATCGAATATCTACCTGCATTATGTATTTGACCTATGGAGTAATAAATGGCGTGCTGATAACGCCCAAGGCGATATCGTTATCATAAGATATGCAGACGATGCCGTGCTTGGCTTTCAGAACAAGTGGGATGCAAACAGGTATCAAACCCAGCTAATCGAAAGATTGGCGAAGTTTGGCTTATCGCTTAATGCTGATAAGACGCGTTTGATCCGATTTGGTCGTTTCGCTGCGGCACAGCGTGGAAAGTATGGCGCTGGCAAACCAGAATCATTTGAATTCTTGGGTTTCACGCACTACTGCTCACGCAAACGCAATGGCGACTTCATGGTAGGACGCATAACGTCTAGAAAACGGTTAGTGACTCAAATTAAGGCTGTTCAGGTTGAACTGAGGCGGCGGCTACACATGCCACCTCGCCAGACGCTGGCGTGGCTCGTCCGCGTCCTTCGTGGTCATGCGAACTACTATGCGGTGCCCGGCAACATTATGCGGGTGTCGGAGTTTCGTCAACAGTTGGTGAAACGATGGTACAAGCTGCTACGAAGGCGCAGTCAGCGCACGTCTGTAGCTTGGAGCTGGTTCGGCCCTTGGGTTACGTCTAATTTACCCAAGGTACGCGTTGTTCATCCTTTCCCTGAGGAGCGCTTCTACGCCAAACACCCTCAGTAGGAGCCGTATGCGTTAGTAGCGCACGTACGGATCTGGGCGGGGGGTACCAGGTGACTGGTATCCCTACCGCGACCGTTGCACGAGTTTACGACGCAATTAAACCCGCTGTATTACCCAATGTGTTTAACGGACATCGGACAACCGACACGCCTCAGAGCGCCCTCTGGTTTGCACATCAATAACTGAACTCTATCGCAGAAAAACTAATGGACTCGTCTTTGCATAGCTATTTCCGGTGATGCCAGAGCCTGTTTTCGGGAGAAGTCTATTGAGTGCTAAACCAATAGTACGGTTGGGGTCTGAATACAAACCATCAGAGGCGCATTCTGCAGTTACTCCATTGCCTGCTGAAAAACATGTCGATGCAGGCTACGAAGATTGTGCAGAGGATTCCACACAGCGAAGCATGCAAATCCATCTTGACGCACAATCGGACTGGATGACATGAGTACCGTCCACTGGCTGGGAAGCGGGTTATCTGCGACCCCGGGTATCCAGCGACTTTGCCGACTCGGTATTCCGATCATTGTCTATGATCCGAGTCCAGCATCTGCGCATCGCGCAGTTGCTCCTTTTTTGGATCAGAATCATGTCCAGTCTGTTGAAAGCGACTGGACATCATGTCTGGCAGACTTGTCGCCAGGGGATGTTGTCGTTTCAATGTTGCCAGCCTCGCTACACGACGTGGTGGCTAAGTACTGTCTGGTAAACTCTGCACATTTTGTTACGGCAAGCTATTGCTCTGAAGGTATTGATGCAATGCAATCTGACGTGTTGTCAAAAGAGTTACGCTTTATCAGCGAGATCGGTCTGGATCCGGGGATTGATCATCTGTTTGCCCACAAACTGGTCGACAACTATTGCCATTCAAATGTGTATCATCATAAGAATCGCATTCGATTTACATC
>JBGCEH010000070.1:0-4001 GCA_045106195.1 Granulosicoccus sp. | reverse complement strand
CATCGTATTGCCCTCTTCATCTTCCAACGCCAATGTCAGATGATCGCTCTGCTCATCTGAAGGCCTACCAACCCTGGCTAGGCGCCCCCGACGCTCCAGATACCGGGCAACGCGTTCACTGATCGTGGCTACCAACGCGTTGAGCTCTTTGCTCGTGGGAGCATTGACCCGATGAAATCTCAGATCTCCATTGCTCTTGGGCGAAAAGACGCCATCAATAAACAACACATGAAAACGCAGGTTCAGATTCAGTGCTGAGCCAAAGCGCTGAATCAATGTCACCGCACCTGTATGAGCCTGCGATATCTTGAAACCTGCCTTGTTGATCAAGTCGGGCCGCGTAGGTACGTAGAGATCACGCGATTAACAATGGCCAATACCTTGCCCATCACCTGCGGATGATTAGCCAGCACAAAGCGTAGCGGATAAGGGAAACTCAGTACCCACTGGCGAACAGGTCTGTGCGGTAGGACATGATCTACCAGAAGCGCGGCCGTCTCCACCATACGTCTGGCACCACAACTGGTGCAAAAGCCACGTCGCTTGCAACTGAACGCTACTAGACGCTCATGGTTGCAGCTCTCGCAGCGCACACGCATCAAAACCGTTCTCAAGTCGACCACACGCTAGGTAGTCCTCGAACTCGCGCGTTACGTGCCGTGGCAGAAAACGACCCGTTTCACTCAGCTGCATCTGAAATTCAGGCCAATACTGCTCTACCAGTTGATACAACAGTGTCTGTTCGGGCTTATGCCGCACATGGGCAGGCGCGACACCAGACATCCTGTCCGGTTGTGGAAGTGCCATCAAACGCATCCTTGCGTGAATTGATTACCTTTAGTTTAACTGTGCTTCAGGAACACTCAAAGCGCAATTTCAGTTCCAATTCTTAGATACTTGACATGGTTCTCATGGGGAGGTGCCTGGTACTCTCAAAGTTAAATGTGAGCTCGCCTTCATCATTGCATTCACGCTTGACACCACAAGCCGGACTCCGCGTGGACGGCCCGTGGATATCGTCGCTGCGCGAACCCCGGAGTTGTTGACGCAGAAGGCTCTCATATTAAGGATCACGAACGAAATACAGTCAGAACACCTGGTAGAAAGCTATACTTTAAGATAGGGGTTGGTACGTTGATAGCCGGCGGTATCAAACTGATTGAGTGCAAAAACATTTTCTATGCTAACTGCCCGCACGCCCTGAAACTGATTTAACCTGCTGACAATTCAAAGCTATACCTGTCAAAGCTCGTGGTTTCCTGCCGGCTTCAAAATGTGCGACCACACCTGTGGCGATACCGATCGGATGTGAACACTCTGCCCACCTCTTCCAGTTATCGTTCTGACAATTAAGACGATAACTATAGGGCTCATTACTGTCATCGTTGGTGACTACTGACGGCGAGAGTCGGTAACCAAGTGGCTCAAGATTTTTGGAGATATCGACATCCACAGGTAAAGGAACGATCTTTCCAATATCACTGATTTTTTTGCCACGCAATTGAATTCCTTTGACGCGAGTGCCTTTTTCGTTTAAACACACACGAATACCACTGACGAAGATTCGTTGTTCATTGAGTCCGACATCACTGTATTGTGCACGTAGCTCTTTACTGGTCGGTGCGGCACCACAACGGTCTTTTATATGACTGCCTTTATCATCAGCGTCATTAACGTCTTCTGTCCGTAGTTTAAGATAACAAGGTTGATCGCTACGTTCCCATGAAGAAATTCCGTACATCGCGTGACCAGATTTAGATGCTCTCAACGTTGTGTCGGAACCCTGAAAACCTGAGACTCTGGTGGTTTCAATGACACCGCTTATCGTTACCTGCTTATCATAACTTGCCGCGCTGCTTACCGTAGGTGAAAGACTCAATACAGTAAAGAATGTTATGGAATGAGCAATTTTTGATGTGTTAATAATAGAGTAATTCATGGTGTGCTCCTTACAAATCTGACGTTCCTTGAAAGCAGAGAGGTAAAGGGTACATCGACTAAACATCATTTTCCTATTATCCAAACGAGTACTTTATCTATAGTTGAAGAGATTGAGTGGATGAAAACCCACAAGGGTTTTTAGTTGGATTCTCGCTGGTCAGCCCGCTGTTTGATCACTGTTAGCAAGTTTCAGCGTCTTGATTCCGAATTGTGCGACGCATGCCCGTGTGTCTACGCGTGTAGAGTAAATAGTGTGACGTGTATCGTCGAGTCTACGCGTGTAGAGTGAATAGTGTGACGTGTGTCGTCGAGTCTACGCGTGTAGACTCCCCGAATATACAGTGAGCCACAGTCCGGCTAACCCATTAAACCGATCATTCAGTTCAACATCGACGCTCTCGGCTTGTAGCCGCCATCGTGGTATTAGAAACATCAAGTGATGAATTCGGAGAAAGACAAGTCAGTTGGAATCAATAGCATGAAAATTCACTTAGCAGAGCCGGCGGATTTTGGTGAAATGTATACCCTCCACCTTGCAGCCTTTGTAGACGAAGCTCGACTTTATGGAACGCCCGATGTGCCACCTCTCAACGAGTCAATACTGGAATTCAAGGAACGGCTTTTGGTTTCTGATTCCTGGATAGCAACTGATAAAAAAAGAATCGTTGGCGCTGTCAGTCTCCGTGCATACAGGGGTGTACCTGATGTAGAGCGGATTATGGTCGCACCAGATCGTCGAGGTGAGAGTGTTGGCTCCGCTTTGCTAACAGCAGTTGAACAGGCAGCAATCGAAGCAGGGCATACGTCAATTCAGCTGGTCGTTGGCGACCTGGCTGTTAACAATCAAAGCATCTATGAATATTTGGGTTGGCATAGAACAAAAACTTATCACCTGAAAGGAAATGAACAGATACTTCTGCATGACATGACGAAGGAACTAGCAGCACCCAAGTGCTGAAAATGGTTAGCTGGAATGACAACGGGTACTGTTGAGACGAATTGTGCGGATCGTGGACAGTCTAAGCTCTAGCAAGATCACGTATCACCTTGATGGTGATTTGGGCTTACAACTGGCCTCAAACCGCAGGGACTTGGCACTATTCAATTTGGCCGTTGATAGCAAGCTACGTGGCAGTGATCTGGTCAAAATGAAAGTCAGCGATATATCGAATGCAGGCGTTGTTTCAACCAGGGCAATGATCCTATAGCAGAAAACAGGCAGACCCGTTCAGTTCGAAATCACGGAGCAAACTCGAGAAGCCATCACTGAGTGGATGTCCTATGCGAAGTTTTCCAATGCCGGTTATTTGTTCCCCACGAGGCAATCGGCCTCGAAGCATCTGTCAACGCGGCAGTACGCCAGAATCGAGAATCACGGTTTACCCAGATAGGGCTGGATACCAGCGCCGACGGGACTCATAGTTCTGACTCAAACATCAGCGCATGAGTTATAGAAGTTCAGACTTAATCTGAAGAGGGCAACCGGGTGCCGATAGAAGATTTTGTTACCTCTCGTTGGGGCTGGGCGCATTTTGGTCGTTGCTATTTGTGCCAACATTGATTGCGGTTTCTCTACCTTCCGACAGCCATTTTCGGTAGCGCAACGAGCAAGTGATCAATCTCGTCTGCGGTCAAGAATCTTGCGCAGTTGTTCCAGGGCTGGCAGTATTGCCTCCACATCATCCACACTGAGCTCCTTAGCCAGTTCCTTAACGTCTGGTGCAAGGCTCTGGATCGCCTGATCGCGAAATGCACGCCCTGCCTTAGTGATGTAGATGGACTTTGAGCGCTTGTCATTTTCGTTCTCTCGCATCTGAATATAACCCGCTTTGACAAGCCCTGCCAGAGTGTGAGTCATGGAAGTCTTGGGAACCTGGAAAGCACTGGAGAGTTTGAGCGGTGTGGTGCCGTCGCCCACACGAATCAGGTGATTGAGTACGCTGAAGTGCGGCAAGAGCATTCCGTGCTCCATCCGCGCCTCCAGCATGGCACGACTGAGCTGGCTCACTATCCCTATCTCGTTAAAGAGTTGAAAATAGAGAGCAAGGCGTTTATCAGGC
>JBGCEH010000069.1:0-2856 GCA_045106195.1 Granulosicoccus sp. | reverse complement strand
AACGATGATCAAGGCAGACCCGCCTTTGATCCGGCGATCCTGTTAAAGATCATTCTGTTTGCTTATTCTCGTGGTATCACCTCCAGCCGCCAGATTCAATGGTGCTGTCAGAGCAATATCCTGTTTAAAGCATTATCGTGTGACACCACACCAGACTTCACCACCATCGCTGCTTTTGTCAGCGGACATGTAACAGCCATTACTGACCTGTTTGAACAGGTGGTACTGGTGTGTCATGAGCAAGGTCTGATCAGTCATGAGTTGATCGCCATTGATGGCTGTAAGTTGCCGTCCAATGCGGCTAAAGAATGGTCAGGCACGTTGGAGGAACTGACGCATAAGCGTGACAAGCTTCGACGCCAGATAGAAAGAAAGCTGAATGAGCATCAGGCATTGGATAAGCTTGGAGAGAAAGCCGATTCTGGTGAGCGACAGGCGAAGATTCAGAAGACGCTGGATACCTTGGGTCATGCTCATGACAAGGTGGCTGAATTTATTAACACCGCGTCACCACGCATGGGCAATGGGCAGAAACGACAGGAGGTGAAGAGTAATATCACTGATAACGAATCGTGCAAGATGACCACTAGTAAAGGCACGATCCGGGGGTATAACGGCATCGCCACTGTGGATGGTGAGCATCAAGTCATTGTCGATGCAGAAGCTATCGGTGAAGGTCAGGAACACCACGTATTTCAGCAAATTCTGGAGCGGATCAAGACACGCTACCAGCGACTGGGTGTCAGCGATGATATCTACGCTCAGGGGTTGAAGGTGACCGCCGACACAGGCTACTCAAACCAGGACAATATTGGCTATTTGTATGAGAACGCTATCGATGGTTATGTGCCAGACAATCAATTCCGGCGACGTGATCCAGCCTTTGAGCAGCAGAAGACCAGGCACCCGAAAAAGAAGCCAAAGAAGAAGGATAGTAAGCGACTGTTTGAAGCCAGTGAGTTTTTTGTAGATGTCGACAAACAAAGTTGTTTGTGTCCTGCGGGCGAATCGCTATCGCTCAAGTCAAGGAACATCGATAAGCGTGGTAACGAGAAACTGTTTTTCAAAGGACGCCTGAGTCAATGTCGACACTGCTCACTGAAGCATCAGTGCATGCGACGTCCGGAGGCGGCAGACACACGTACCGGGCATGGCCGTCAGGTCTCGTTCATTGTCAAAGCCCGTACAGCCGTATCAGCCTCAGCGCAATGGATGCGTCAACGGATCGGCAGTATAAAAGGCAAAGAGATCTATGCAGAGCGATTGGCTGTGGTCGAGCCGGTGTTTGGTAACATCCGATCGAACAAGGGACTTGATAGATTCTCCTTGCGTGGCAAGGAAAAGGTGAATGTGCAATGGCAACTTTTCTGCCTTGTTCACAACATAGAGAAGATAAACCACTATGGTCGGGTGTAGAGTGGCATAGGGAGACAGAGAAACAGGCGTAGGGGCGTAGATGAAATGGACGACATCAAAAAGCGTTTTAAAAATATATCTGCTGCTGCGATTGACAAACAGTTCACTGATTGCCAATTTACCGGTATCCTGAAAACCTGTGATTCTGCGGTGGGTTTTTCTACACCCTCGTTATCTTCCTAATTTCCAATGATCCCAAAAGTTTCATTGTCGACTTGCATTGACAAGGCATCGGGCGATGTATAATATTATATACGTTGATAGAAGAGCTGATGAACTGTTCTCTTGATTCACGAAATTTTTGATCCCCTTTAAAAAGGCTTTACCTCATGAGAACCAAAACCGCAGGTTCTATACTAAATGAGCTAGCTGATGATCCTGCTGATGCTATGCAATTGCGCATCAAGTCTAAGCTAATGAATGCAATTATTGACTATATCGATGAGAGTAAACTCACTCAGGCTGCGGCAGCGGAAATAATGCTGGTTCAACGAACTCGTGTTAATGATGTATGTAATGGGCGTATTGATAGAATGACAATAGATGCTTTAGTGGCTATGGCCGCTCGCCTAGGTCTAGATCCTCTAAAAACTGCTGCATAATTATTTTTATGTGCTTAGCCATTGACTGCAAAATGCACTGACATATGAGATTTTTACGTAAGGAACTAAATGGAGTAGTCAAATAGATGCCTACTGTATTTAGGCTGGATGGTTATAGGTTCTTTTTCTATTCAAATGAAGGGAGCCCTCTTGAGCCTATGCACATACATGTTCAGAAAGCTGGTGCGGAAGCGAAGTTTTGGCTTAGTCCAGAAATTGTTCTGGATAGAAGCGATGGATTCGACGCAAAAACCTTGAGAAAGTTGTTGGGTATCGTGAAAAGTAACAGAAATATTATTGAGGATAGATGGAATGAGTATTTCAGCTAAAGAGGTCAGATTTGACAACGATTCCATGTGGGTTGAACTAACTGACGGGCGTACAATTGGCGTTCCATTGGCATGGTTTCCACGCCTACTGAATGCTTCAAAAGAAGAATTGAAGAACTTCTCACTAAGTCCGCAAGGGATTCACTGGGAATCGTTAGATGAGGATGTATCGATAAGCGGATTGCTTGCAGGTCGAGGAGACCAGACGAAGCAAGGTGAAGTGGCAGCCTGACGAATCCAGTACAGAAACGGCCGAGATGTTCAAAACGTACGAATACGTAAGATAACAAAACAATGCAGCTGTCACTTGGCCCTGCCGCGTCTGCGCTGCCGCTACGCCGCGTCATCCTCAAGTGCACCTGATTGCGGTTGTTCTCGCGCTGGGACGAAGCTCAGCGTATCTTTCGGGGTGAAAGTCCCCGTCGGGTAAGGATTAGCCATCCGCCCGTATCGAGTGTTGATCTTATTGAGGAGTGAAGTAATTCATGAACAAGAGATAAGGTAAGCGT
>JBGCEH010000068.1:0-28812 GCA_045106195.1 Granulosicoccus sp. | reverse complement strand
GTAGGCCTCCTGCCCGGTGGCGCAGGCTGCCACCCAAACGCGGATTTCCGGCACATCTTTAAACGCCTCAAGCAATTTGGGCATCAATACCCGTAGCGAGCGAAAGGCAGTAGAGTCGCGAAAAAAACGCGTGACGCCGATCAACAGGTCGTAATACAGCGTTTCCAGCTCTTCCTCGTTGGACAGCAATACATTGATATAGTCGCGCAGACTTGTGGTTTTCTGCATCGTCAGACGGCGCTCAAGGCGGCGCGAGATAGTCGACGGCTTGTACTGGGAAAAGTCCAGATTAAAGCGGTTGTTGATCAGCAAAAGAATCTCGGAAAACTCCCCGACCTCGGCATCCAGCTCCTTCATCAATAACTGTTGCTCGACTTTGGCCGTGCGATGCGAATATTTGACTAGCGCTGCCGGCATGTCCTGAGGGGCAACAATCAAATCGACACTATCGGTTCTGATCGCATTGTCCGGCATCGCGCTAAATTTACAGCTTGCGGGTTCCTGAGCGATTACAAAGCCGCCGCTATCATGCACCAGTGGTACGCCCTTACTGCCATCAGAGCCAGTGCCAGAGAGTACAATGGCGATGCTTTTTTCCTGATAGGTTTCTGCCATCGAGCGAAAGAAGGTGTTGATGGGCAGGTTGACCGCGTCGGTGTTATCGCGCTCGGTAAGGTAGAGCTTGCCGTTGGCGGCTATCATTTCCTTTTTAGGCGGCAGCAGGAAAATGGTGTCAGACTCAAGCGGCATCTGGTCCTCGGCGACCTTGATCGGGATCATGGTTTTGCGCCCCAGCAGCTCGTCCATCATGCTTTTGTAGTCCGGAGACAGGTGCTGGATGATCACAAACGCCATGCCCGTGCGCAGCGGCATATGGGTAAACAGGGTTTCCAGGGCTTCGAGACCGCCAGCGGATGCGCCAACACCCACCACATAGTCAGGTTCGATGACAGAGGTTTGCACACCCACCACACGCGTCAATGCTAGTTCCTCCGGGTTGGCCTGACCATCGTCCGGTTGATCAGCAGAGAGCTGTTCGCTAGTCATTGCTGATTTCCTTCCACGCGCTATGGAGATCCTTGGCCGTTTGCGCGATATCGCTCAGCGTCTGCCGATGTGCCTCATTTTCCACATCCTTTGTCAAAGTGCACAGCGGCTGCACCAGGTCTTTGTCCAGCCGGTTTAAATGGGTTTCGATGTGTTCGATGGATTTGATCCGCTGTGCCTGCTGGACAATAAAACTGACCTTGCGGTACACCGTTTCCCGATCCAGTGGCTTGAGCAAAAAATCCACCGCACCGTATTGGTAGGCTTTCAGCGTTTCATTTTCGCTGAAGATTTTGCCTGTGACCATGATCACTGGGATTTTTACATGCGCCGGCGCACTGCGCAGGGTTTGCAGAAACTCAAAACCGTCCATCTCCGGCATGCTGACATCCAGCAATACACAGTCGATAGTATTTTTCATCAGAACCAGTAGCGCCTCCTTGGCAGAAGTGGCCTTGATAAATCGAGCGTCGATACCACTGAGGATGTCCTCCAGCGCCAGCAAGCTGGAGATCTGGTCATCGACCATCAGGATTTGTATGGAAGCCATAGGTTCAAACTGCTTTGTGGAAACGCAGTGCATCACTGCAGACTTTACGAGAAGATGAGGCCATCCCCTCTTAACATACAAGCTATTCTTTTAACTGATTGCTCTATGTGACTATCATAGGCATAGACATAGGAAAGCTAAGTATAGATAAATAGTCTAACGAACCAATAGTCTAACAATGTACGAAAGATGCGCTACTAATAAATTTGGCAAATACCAACCGCCGCCAAATAAATGACCGTGCAGAGATATCTTTTCTATTTAATTAAGAATACAGCATTCGATCTGTGAAGGCGCAACCTCACTGTTATTAATAGAGAGTTACACCTAGTGAATTTCGCCGAGGGGTCTGGGTTGCAAAATGTCTACCTACGTCTGAATTTGAGCTCTTGAGCGTAAGGACGCTGCTCGACCACAAGCAAACTCAGTGACACCTGAAGCGTTTGTGTACTGACGAAGACACAACAATCAATGGTCACTAATCAGTGGTATACCGCTTTCGCATACCGCCGTGGCATCACGAACAAAACACAAGGCTGACAATCTCGCCAATGCTTTCTGCCTCATTCCATGCTTCTAACCCTTGTAAATCCGACACCCAGGCGAAATCTGTTGTGCCATTGGATTATCGCAAGTCAGGAGTCACCACTAGCCAACTCTTGCGAATAAATAAGTGAAGCCATCTCTGCCAACGTCACTGGTTTGAGTGGCGCACGAATGCGGTAGCTGCCTACAGCATCTTGTGATTGCAGGGTCTCGGCAGCCAGAATTTCAGTGACAGTCAAATCACAATACCGGCCCTGGCACGGCCCCATTCCCGAGCGTCCGAAAGCCTTCGTCTGATTTGGTCCTTTGCATCCAAGGGCGGCGTAACGCCGTACGTCACCGGCTGTGACTTCTTCGCATCGACACACAATGGTCTCATCCGCAGGAACACGCACAGCTTGAGGTGGCGCATACAGTACATCAAGAAAGCGGCGTATAGACATCTCTTTACGAAGCGTAGTGAGTAGGTGTGATGCTAATGCATCACGTTGATTCACGTTAATGAGATCAATGCGTTGCAGTGCGTTCAACGCGCAAATGCGTCCGGAAATGGCGGCAGCCTTAGCTCCCCCTATTCCCGCAGCATCGCCTGCAATGGAAAACAGGGGGTGTGATGACTGTCCGAATTCATCCGTCATTGGGTGAAAACAGTACTGAGCATTGTCGTAGGTATGTTTAAGGCCTAACAGACGACTGATTTGGGTGTTAGGAATCACACCCTGGTGCAGCAACACGGTATCAGTTTCAATACGATGCTGCCTGCCATGGACGTAAAAACTAACCGCGCTGGCTGCGTCATTACCTTGCACCGATATATCGCTGGCGGCAGTGTACCGAGCAACGCCTGCCCATTTAAGTGTTGCGATCATGCGCACGCCATTTAACAAAAGTGGTAAATTTTTAAGGGCACCACTAAGATGTAAGAATGCTGCAAACAGGTTCTGCCGTGACTGAGTCTCAACTAAGGCCTTGGGTGGTGCACCAGCAGCGAGCAGCTGCGTAGCTACTAGATAGAGCAGCGGTCCCGAGCCTATAAGTACTGCGTTGTGAGCAACTAAAGAGGCGCTTTTCAGTAGAATCTGTGCAGCCCCTGCACTGGTCACACCCGGTAGTGTCCAGCCCGGCATTGGCACAGATCGCTCAATTGCACCACTGGCAAGTATCACGTGCAGCCCTTGAATCTGTTCGGCACGACCCGCCTCACTGAACACAACCTTGCCATCTTTGCCAACCTGCCACACAGTGACTCTAGGTCGGTATGTGACGTTACTGCGTTGTAGTTCTTCAACGAGAGACAGACCTGACAGATAGTCTTTACCAAGAATTTTTGCCTGTGCCTTGCTGGTATAGCCCACATTACGATAAATCTGGCCACCTGCACTGTTCTGCTCATCAAGCAGGCATACTGAAGCGCCGCGCCTTGCGGCTTCCGTAGCCGCACTGATTCCAGCCGGACCTGCACCTAATACTACGATATCGAAAACGGATAACATCACACGGTACCTGCATTGGCAATGGGCACACGAGTCACAATCAGCCCTTCATGAACGGGCGTCATGCATGCTTGAACGGTCTCCCCGTCAACCACAATCAAACAGTCGTAACAGGTGCCCATCAGACAAAACGGACCACGTGCGCTTCCACTGACAGGTGTGTAGCGGAAAGCTAATACGCAATGGGCAAGCAATGCTGCGGCAACACTCATATCAGGCATTGCTGTTATATGTTCACCTTCAAAAGTGAATGAGACACTTTTTTCATTATCGTACGGTATCAGAGGCTTAAACATGGAATCGGCTTTCGCTGAATTCAGATACATCGGGTGCGGTGTTGTGTTGAAGTATCCAGCCTGGTATCAAGCATGCGTGGGCCGCCGCCAGGGTTATACCGCTATGGCAGGTAATAAACGTTGCACCAGATACTTGCTCTGAACGTTGATAGATCGGCAACCCGTCAGGGGACATGATGCGTAGGGCAGCCCAGCTACGCAACAGCTTCGCCTGGCCCAGATGCGGAAAAATATCAATAGCATGTTGAGCCAGATTTGCAGTGGTGCGCATGTCTTCAGCATCATCAAAATCAACTTCCGCTTTTGAAGCACCGATCTGTACGCCCCCTTCATTTACTTGCCGCAACGTGCCAGACGGGTATCGCAGAAAGAATGGGAGTTTTTCCGTAATCAGAATTTGTCCTTGCTGAGGGCGAATCGGGACGTCAAAACCCAGTTTTCTTCCCAGCTCAAGCGCACCGAGACCGGCAGCGAGCACTAGTGAATCACCCACTGCTCGAGTACCGTCTGACAACATCGCAGTAAAGTCACGATCCTTTGCGTCAATATCAACAACCCTCACTGACGTTTTGATCGTACCGCCGGCTTTGCGCACCGCAATCGTCAGTGCTCTTAGAAGGTACAGCGGGTTTGTGTGTCCATCCATATCCGAATACACGCCACCGATGACTTTCGGGCCAATTTCAGGCACCCGCTTTTTCAATTCGGTGTGATCGAGCACATCGAACGGGTAATCTTCTTGCAATGCACCCTGGAGGGATCGAAGGTTATCGACATGCTGCTCTAGTTTGTTTTTTTCAGTGAAATATTCAATACCTCCCATTTTGCTATGTGCAACATCAACACCGGTTTCAGTGATCAATTCCTTTGCAAAACCCGGCCAGAGTTTAGCCGATTGGTGAGACCATGAGGCATAGTGTGGCGCATTCACACCTTTGCCTTGTACCCAAATAAGACCGAAATTACCGCGTGAGGCTCTAAAGTCGTCATCTGCCCCGTCCAGTACGATTACCTTTTGTGCTTGTTTCAATAATCCATAGGCAACAGACAATCCTACAACTCCGCCGCCGATCACAATCGTGCTCATGTAGTCAGCCTTTACCGACAAACAATTTGTCGATTCCGTAAAATCTGTCCAGGATCAGCATCAATAGGAAAGTTAATACAATAAGCACTGTTGATACGGATGCGATGAGCGGATCGATGGTTTGTGTAATATGGTGATACATTTTTACCGGCAGTGTCTGAGTCGCCGGTGAAGCGACAAAAACACTCATGGTTAATTCATCAAAACTTGTGATGAACGACAGCAACCAGCCACCAGCAACGCCCGGTATGATCAACGGCAGTGTGATCCTCCGAAACACAGTGAACTTCGAAGCACCCAGCGTAAGTGCTGCATGTTCTGCATCAACAGACAAGCCTGTCGCTGCGGAGAGCACTAGACGTAATGCATAAGGGGTGATCAAGATGATGTGGGCAGCTGCCAGACCAAAAAAGGAGCCACCCAATCCGATCGACGAATAGAACTGTAAAAATGCGACCCCCAGAACAAGATGAGGAATCATCAGCGGTGACAATAGGAATGCTGCAATAACATCTCTACCGGTGAACTTGTTACGCGCTATGGCAAGTGCGGCGGGAATCGAGATAATGACGGCAACAGAGGCGGAAATCACACCTAACCATACTGACATCCAGAACGCATCGACAAAGTCTGGATTATCCAGAATAGCTCTAAACCAGCGTAAAGACAGTCCATCTGTGGGTAGCGACAAGTAGCCCTTATCGGTGAAAGAGACGGCAATAACCATCAGAAGTGGCGCTACGATGAAGGCAACAAAAATGGCATGGAAGATACGGGGCACAAGACCAAGATTATGCATGACGCATTCCTATTCAAATACTTTGGCAAAGCGACGTTCAATCACTTTGTTGTAGCTGCCAATAATGACCACGTTAGCGATAAGCAACAGTATGGCAATGGCGGCACCCAAAGGCCAATTGAGTGTGCTCAGATATTCGTCGTAAGCGGCTGTAGCAACCACTTTCATTCGCCGGCCCCCAATAATGGCAGGCGTGGCAAAAGCACTGGCAGTTAATGCGAAAACAATGATGCTGCCCGACAAGATGCCCGGCATGGCCTGGGGTAAGGTTATACGCCGCAACACCGTTAGCTTTGAAGCCCCCAGACAATAACCGGCATCTTCGCATTGGGGGTCAATCTTTTGTAGAGACGCCCATACCGAGATCACCATAAACGGCACGAGGACATGCACCAGCGCAATGGTCATACCTGTAAAGGTGAACATCAAGCTAACAGGTTCATCGCCAAATCCGAGGGCCTGTGAGATCATTGTCAATATGCCATTGCCACCGAAAAAAAGTGCCCACCCCAGTGTGCGCACAACAACAGATATCAATAATGGCCCTAAGACGATAAGTAAAAATATGGAACGCCATTTACTGCTCATTTTGGACAGTATGTAGGCCTCTGGAACGCCAATAAGCACACAAATGATTGTGACCAGTAAAGCCAGGCCAAAGGTTCGTGAAAATATTTTTTGAAAATAACTGTCTCCTATTACTTCGACGTAATTGGCGATAGTCCAGTCTGATTGAATACCCGTGTTGAAATCGTATGAATGCAGACTAAGCAGAAACGTCATCAGCATAGGCGCACCCAGCAGTGCTGCAAAAAGAACAACACCAGGTGATACCAGAACGTAAGGGGCGCTTTTTGTACTACCACTTTTCATTACGCCGATGCCTCGAACACGGTCAGAGAACCCTCCTGCCAGCTGAGCCACGCAACATCGCCTTTTGTGTATCTGGCAGAGCCTGTATTGGGTTGTGTTACAAACAGCTCACCCAGATCACCCTTTACCCGATACAGCCAGCTTGCACCGAGAAAAATGGCAGCTTCAACCCGGACTCTGTGACCTGCATCATCGTTCGAGATATGAAATTTTTCGGGTCGTATTGACAACTGCACCTCTTTCCCAGGGGTGTGCGATCCAGTGCTAAGGGCAAGGCGGGTAGTGTTGACAGTAACTTCGTTTGCGTCGGTTATTTTGCCGGGAATAAGATTGGTCTTGCCGACAAAGCATGAAACAAACGTACTTGTAGGGCGTTCATACAATTCCAATGGGGCAGCAATCTGTGATACCTCGCCCTGCTGCATAACGACAATGCGATCGCTCATCGAAAGCGCCTCTTCCTGATCGTGCGTGACCAGAATAGTGGTTACACCTACTGCTTGCTGCAGCAAGCGTAGCTCGATTCGCATTTCCTCGCGAAGTTTTGCATCCAGGTTGGACAATGGCTCATCCAGCAACAGTACTGGCGGCTCGATTACCAGCGCACGGGCCAAAGCAACGCGTTGGCGCTGACCACCAGATAATTCCTTCGGGTACCGATCAGAAAATTGCCCCAGCTTGACTTGTCGCAAGGCATCATGAGAACGCTCAATCCTTTCGGCCTTTTCAACACCACGCATCTCCAGTCCAAATGAGACGTTTTCCGCGGCTGTCATGTGCGGAAACAAGGCATAGCTTTGAAAGACTATACCCAGGCCACGCTTATTGGGTGGTGTATCAGTAATGTCCGTACCGTCAAGAAAAATCCTGCCGGAGGTCGGCGTCAAAAGACCTGCAACCATTTGCAGTGTTGTCGTCTTGCCGCAACCGGAAGGGCCAAGGAATGAGATAAATTCCCCCTTTTCCACGTCCAGAGTCATGTCGTTTACAGCAACAAAGTCACCAAATTTTTTACCCAATGATTCAAACGTAAGGTATGACATTCCATTATTTATCCATGGACTGTAAGTGAGGTGTAACGCCTGTCCTATCGCATCAACCATTCGTTTGCGAGGGAACAACCTGTCGCTATCATTCGTCTTTTTTTGCCGTCGTGGGCAGTACGTATAAAAAACCTCTTTTGCGCTTGATAAGGTGCGCCCTCGCAGCGCACTTTATCAGCAGACACAACAAGCTTAGTTTTCGATGCGCCTAGTCCACATTTTGGTCCAATCACCGCGCGCAGCATTCACCACTGAGTAGTCGATAGTTATCAGCTTATCGACTATCTCTGATCCTGTTGGCAACGCCCTGCTCTCATCTTCGGTAAGCTTAACGGTGGAATTCACCGGCGCCCATCCGCTATTGATAGCAAATACCTTCTGAATCTCGGGCGAAGTAACAAAATTGAGAAAGTCCTGCGCCAGATCCGGCACGTCCGACTCGACCACCGGACATGCTGCAACCAGCAATTTGATACCGCCTTCCTCCGGATAGGCAAAGGCGCCTGGAAATCCTGAATCAGCCAGAGCCTTCAGGCGTCCACTTCCCCAGATCGACAGTGCGATCTCACCATTCTGGAACAGTTCAGACATTTTGCCCGAAGAGGGTTCATAAACCAGTACGTTGTCATTGATAGTCTCTTCGAATGCTTTGAAACCAGGTTCGATATCGTTCACTCCGCCACCATTGACCATAGCGGTAGCAATCAACGCGTGCAGGCCGTATCCGTTGGTAATCGGAGGAACCGAAAGCAATCCCTTGTATTTCGGATCTGCCAGATCAGACCATGAGCTTGGAGCATCCCAGCCCTTTTCAGCGAACATCTCTGTGTTATAGGCAAAACCTGTAGCGATAATCCCAATACCCACAGCTTTGCCCTCGGGCATACGCGCGGCATCGTATAAATCGGCAAACGTCTCTTCGTTCACCGTATCGCAGTAACCGAAACTAATTGCCTGTGCCATCGGACCGTCATCGATAAAAGCAACATCAATCTCCTGAGAGCCTTCCTGAGCACGAAGTTTTGCTAATGTGTCGGTTGATTTTCCCGCCACGTATACCACCTTCGCACCAGATCGCTCTTCCCATTTTGGAATGATGATTTCCTTGAATTGTTTTTCGGTCGATCCGCCATAGGCGGCAACATACAGTGTTTTTTCCTGCCCATGGGCTAGTGTTGTGGCCAACACCAGAAGCGAGGCCATTGTGAGAACTTTTTGCATTGTCAATCTCCTGAGGTAGATTCACCTTGTATTTTGCATCAGCCCACTCATAAAGCAAGTGCCAAAAACAGTCATAATCATGTCAAAATGTTATGAATGTGGTATCTCGCAATACAGTACGCAGGCGCATCATGAAATTGAATCACCGCCAGCTGGAGGCATTTCGAGCGCTCATCCAGACTGGCAGCGTTACCGAAGCCTCGAAGAAAATGCACATTACGCAGCCTGCTGCCAGCAGACTGATCGCCGATCTGGAATATGCAGTTGGGTACAGTTTATTTCAGCGAGAGAAAAAACGACTTTCCCCAACGCCCGAGGCCCTTGCCTTATTTGAGGAAGTCGACCGATCATTCATCAGCATTGCTGAAATTGCCGACGCCGCCAAAGACATTGGTAACTTTCAACGGGGTTCTTTACGTTTAGCCAGTCTACCCGCCCTGGCACTTGAATTCTTACCACGCATAATTGCTCAACTTTGTGCTGACAAGCCGGACATATCAATCAGCCTCCAAATCCACAGCTCACAACGGGTTGTGCAATGCATAGCATCGCAACAATTTGACATTGGCTTTGCCGAAATTCACTCAACACACCCGGCAGTCGAATCACGGATTCTCTGCGAAGCTCCCATGGTGGCAATCTTGCCAAGGCACCATGCTTTACTGAAGTATCCGACGCTTTCGCCCGCAAATTTTGAAGGTGAAAATTTTGTTTCTCTAGGCACAAACTATCCGTCACGAAATCTGATAGACGCTGTATTTATAGCCAGCAAAGTAAAACGTAATCTGCAGATTGAAACCCAGCTGTCGCTGGCGGCAGGTAATCTGGTTGCTACTGGCGCTGGTGTTTCCATTATCGATCATATAACCGCGTGCGATCTACGCGATCGGGAACAGATAGAAATCCGGCCTTTCCTGCCCGAGATTATGTATACCTACTGCGTGTTTACACCGGGGCATAAACCGCTGTCACGGCTGGGCAAATCGTTTCTTGATATCGCGCATCGGAATCTGATGGCTGTGGAAGGGAAATAGACCCGGTATAAATACAAAAGTGAATGAGCGTTAACCGTACTCAATATGCGCGCATTTACTTGTACTAAACACTCTACTGACAAAGACACAAGCAACGACAATTGTCTTTCTGGGATCGTTTGCAAGGTAAGCAATTTGCGCCCGGCATCAGGCTCCATCGCTATCTGAAAAGTAATCGAGTGGCACTGCGATTGTGGCAGCGTAAACTCATCAGCACCTTCTTCCAAGAGTAATACCAAGTGATCGCTCTGCTCATCTCTAGCCTGCCATAGCTGGCGTTCCAGATAACGTGTAACACGCTCGCTGATTGTCGAAGCCAACGCGTTAAACTCTATGCTCAAAAATCACCGAAGACTGCCGTGAAAATCTGGCCCGCTTCAAAGTGCCCAGGCAGGTCATCTGCAGCCCATTTCCAGCAAATTTGACTGGCAAGGTACAGAAATTTAACTTACGCGATTTTGCTCGATCTTTGTGAACCGTTAACACTGACTACCCGCAGACGTTGCGCTGGCAGGTAGTTCTCAGTTGCTACCGACAGGTTTGACAAACCTTCCAATGGAAAAGTCGTCAAGCGGCCATTGCGTCGCCCCATTGGAGATTAATTCGGCCATGATGTCACCGACACCGAGCCCCATCTGAAATCCGTGGAGAGAAAAACCGAAGGCGTAAAAAATCCCTTGGTGTCTTTTAGACGGCCCAATGACGGGAATACCGTCAGGCATACGACCCTCAATACCTGACCAGCTACGCACGACGGTTGCCTTGCGCATAATCGGAAAGATATCTACCGCCGTCGCAGCTGTCTGTCTCAGCTCAGAAAACACCGTTTCACTCAAATTGTTCGAAGTATCTGCGTGGCCAAGTCGACCGCCGCCGATAACTACCGTGCCGTTCGGCATCTGTTTGAATGACAAAGGGCGTCCTGCGGCACCAATTACCGAGTCGCAAAACTGCGGCAGCCGGGAAGTGACCAACATCATAGGCGCGACCGCTTTTACGGGCGCCATTTCGCCAAGGCTCTCGGCTATGCGTCCAGCCCAGGCTCCCGCGCAGTTCAAAACCTTCGGCGCCGAAAAGGTCGTCTGCTCTGTAACAACTTCCCAGAGTTCGCCGCGCTGCACGACCTGCTTGACCGCTTGTCCTTCAAAGATCCGAGCTCCATCGCGCCTGGCCCGACGTGAAATGGCAAAAGTCGTTTGATAGGGCTGGGCAAATCCATCACGAAGGCTGCCAATCCCGCCAACGACATGATCGGAAACAGCAGGTAAGCGTCTGCGCAACTCTGACTGACTTAAGACGACCTCGTGATCGAAGCCCATCGTTTGCAGTTGTGCTACACGATCGTACAGTGACTCCATCTCGGCAGTGGTTTCAGCAACTCGAATTTGAGGTGCTATCTGAAAACCGCAGTCATCCTCTACCAGCTCTGGCAGCTGGTACCAGAGTTTCATGGAATGTTGTGAAATTGGGATCTCTCTAAAATCACGCCCCAAGCGTCTCACACCACCGGCATTCACGCCTGAAGCATGCCTGCCGACGGTGTCTTTTTCGATGACGATAACATCCATGCCACGTTGCGCAGCAAACATCGCAGTGGCACATCCATGGATACCACCACCGATTATGATCAGATCGGCACTGACATTAGACGCAACGATCATTGCTCAAATTCTTCCATTGCCTGGAAGCCGGCAAGCTCTTGAAGCCGGAGCGGCTTGAGTGGGGGTCGGATACGGAAGTAGTCAATCTCATCCATTTCAAGTTTCCGCCGCTCGGCGATAATCGCCGACACGACAAGACCACAGACCCGTCCCTGACACAGCCCCATGCCAGCGCGCAAACAGGACTTTACCTGGTTGGGTCCTGGCGCTCCAAGATCGACCGCTGAACGAATGGCACCTGCAGTTATCTCTTCACAACGGCAGACAGTCACTTGATCGGCAGGTAACAGAAATTCAGTTGCAGGTGCATAGAGCGCCTCGAGAAACGGACGCACCGCACCTTCTTTAGCAAGTCTCTGCTGCAGTCGCAGCGCTCGGTCGGGTTTTATTCTACCCATATCCGCAGCTATATCCAACGCAGCCAATTGCCCCTGCAAGGCTGCAGCAACAGCGCCCATTATGCCGGCACCATCACCGGCGACATAAAGGTTTTTAAAAGAAGTACGTCCTCGCGCCGTGGTCACTGGCCTGAAACACTGTTGCATGGTATCCCAGCGATGATCACACCTCAGTAGTCGGGTAACCTGCGGATTCGGCACAACCCCCTGATGCAGTGCGACGTATCGAGCACAAACAGTGTGAGTATTTCCTTTCGATACAAATTGCAAACCGGTAGTCTCATGCTCACCCATAATTTTCAGCTCAGTTGCAGCTGTGTATATCGGTACGTTTGCGGCACGGACTTTACGGATCATGGTAAGTCCCTTGCGTAAATAGCGATGCCCACGCAATGCACCTGCAAGATGCGGTAGCGCTGCTCGCCATCTTCCAGGCGGTGTAGTCTCGACCACGGCAACTGGTGGCACTCCAGCGGCAATCATCTGACTTGCTACAAGCCACAGAAGTGGCCCTGAGCCCGCGACAATAGAGTCCTCTTCGACTATGCCGGCTGATTTCAATAAAATTTGAAGTGCGCCAACCGTGGTTACACCTGGTTTTGTCCAGCCGGGAATCGGACAAGCTCGTTCGACTGAGCCGGTGGCGGCCAGAATATACTTTGCTTGCAACTGAAAAGACCTCTGCTCGCAGGAGTAATCGATCAATCGATCTGTGGAGATATTCCAAACCGTGCTCTGCGGCAAATAGATCGCATCGGACGATCGCAATTCCGTTGCCATAGTTACACCCGCGTTATAGTCCGGCCCAAGCAGGCTTTTTAGACGCGACGTACTATGCTCGATATCGCGATAGATCTGTCCACCGGGTGCCCTGCCCTCATCCAGTATGACTACCGAAAGCCCGAATCTGGTTGCGGTGGTAGCGGCGGCCATTCCGGCAGGTCCCGCACCGACAATGGCCAGGTCGCAAACCCTTGGCAGCTGGCTATAGTATTCAGGCATCTGTCGCTCTTCCGCTCTGGTAGTTCGTCAATATGAGAAGGTCGGTCTCATAACGACATTATCATGTTGACGGACTACTCGTGTTGCCGGTTGATGATCATCCCGTCACGGACTAGCGTGCGACACGCCTGCACACTACTCGTACCATCGATCTCGACGAGGCAATCGAAACAGGTTCCCATCATGCAAAAAATTCCTCTGGGCTCACCCGAAACTACACTGCTTCGCAATTGCCTTTGACCTGCCAGAACAAGCGCCGCCGCAACGGTGTCGCCAACGCAAGCCTTGAACATTTGATTTTCGAAAGTGAACGAAACCGTTTCGCCTGTATCCTCGATGCGCTTGGCCATAAAACCTCCCAGTCGTTAAGGCGTTAATTTCAGGATTCAGCCAATGGCGGACATCTCAGTCTGTGAAAATCATTGCGGGGCAACAAAGCAATCAAACAGGCACGATCGCCGTTGCTCTGCTGACAGCAGGTACAAAAAAAGCATATAACACGTATCAACAAACTGCCACACCAATAAACTGGATCAATTCTAGTTTCCCCGTAATACGGTTTCTGAGAGTATGCGACATCAAGGCCATGAGGTAAAGGCTGGGCGTAAGTTCAAAGCAACGACCAACTCTGCTCATAACCCTAAAGCTTTGCTCAACCATCTCGAGCAGGATTTTTCTACAAAAGCATTATAGAACGAAGGATATCAACGGGAATTCTGAGCTCATAAAGGCACTTTTATATCGACGTTGTCTCAGAGCGTATGCAAGAGAAGGCCAGCCTGTCTCGATAGTTCAGCATCTTCAAGTCAAATCTGCCGATGGGTCCGCATAGTATTCATGCGGGGGAAACTCTTCCAGCATGTCATATTTTTAAAGACTGCTCAAAAGAGCAGACTAGGCCTAAGCGCTAACCGGACTATCCTTCAGCTAAACCTGAGTAGTTTGTATTGTCCTTATCACAATACCCTGAGCCTCTGGAGAATTTACCGACAGTCGCACATTAGACTCTAAATCTCTAACCGACTATGCCGCTACGTACGGATGATTTAGAAACAAGAGGCACGGAGTCGCAATGGGTTCATCAGCACGTTTCCAGTTAGGCTGGCAGGACACCTACCGAATACTCGCCCCCTACGTCAGACGCAACTTCACCCAACAACTTAAGGGTATCTGGTTCATCGTGGCGTATCTGGCCCTGTTCCAGGTACTCGTATTGAACCTACCGATTGTCTACGCTGCAATGATCGGCGTTGGCATCTTTGTCGTCATTGTTGGCCTGATGTTGTTCATGGAAGGCCTTCGGTTGGGTCTGATGCCACTGGGAGAGATTATCGGCTCGGTTCTACCGGCCCGTAGCTCTCTTGGAGTGATACTGGGCTTTGCATTTCTATTAGGTCTCGGTGCAACGTTTGCCGAACCGGCTATCGCCGTACTCAAAGCCGCTGGGAGCGGTGTCGTCCCATCAGAAGCACCTCTGCTTTACAGCCTGCTGAACGACTTTTCAGGCCAATTGGTCGCCTCAGTCGGCATCGGTGTTGGCTTCGCGGTGGCACTTGGCGTGCTAAGGTTCTTTTATGCATGGCCATTGAAATGGCTAGCGATTCCTACAGCTGCGACGCTGCTGTTGATGTCTTTGTGGTTTGCACAAGTGCCTGAGCTGGAGGCGGTTTTAGGGCTCGCGTGGGATTGTGGGGCAGTCACTACGGGACCTGTAACGGTACCTCTGGTGCTTGCGTTAGGTATTGGCGTGTGCCGGGTCGTGAATAGTGATTCCGGCGGTAACTCAGGCTTTGGTATCGTCACACTAGCGAGTTTATTTCCTATTGTTGCAGTTATGGTACTTTCCGGCTATCACTATCTTGCAGATGACTATTATGGTACCGCAGGTTATAAGGGTGAGCCGTTGGTCGCTGCGGCCATCACGCAGGACGAAAAGGAAACTGTTCACGCCAGAGAACAAATGGACTTCAGTGATCAGGAGCTTGAACACTATCTGGCTTCAGGTGAATTGCCTGAAAATCACCGAATTACCTACACTGCCGGCGCAGCAGAAATCGTAGACGGACGTATTGTATTGCGTGATCCAAAGGTCATTATCGAACAGTATTTTGATCCCGGCTGGCAACTGTTCGCAGATGCGCAGTGGGATAAGAATACACCGTTTGGTGAACGCGTGGTAAGTGCATTGACTGATGCACTGAGGGCAATAGTCCCACTGTGTTTGTTTTTGTTTTTTGTTCTCCGTTGGGTATTGCGGGAGCGGTTGAAGCACGGTGTGGATGTGGCTATTGGTGTCGGATTTGCGCTGATGGGCATGACGCTGTTTGGCCTTGGTATCGCTCTGGGATTGACGCCGCTCGGTAGCCAGCTTGGAAGCAATGTACCAGCAACCTTCGCAGAAATCCTTCCGTGGGGCCTGGACTATTCAGAAGGCCCGTTGTTTGGCGAAGGACATGGCGGAAAGTTTGTAGCGGTGTTGTTTGCATTCTTTCTGGGTTATGGCGCAACGCTGGCAGAACCGGCGTTAAATGCGCTTGGCGATACAGTTGAACGCATCACCGTTGGCGCATTTAAAAAGAAGCTGTTGATGCAATGTGTTGCAATTGGTGTTGGCTTTGGAATTGCCGCTGGCATCGTCAAGATTGCGTACAATTTGCCTCTGGTGTGGATGCTGATTCCGCCATACATACTGGTCTTGTATCTCACATGGAAAGCTCCACATGAATTTGTGAACTTCGGTTGGGACAGTGCCGGTGTGACCACTGGACCAATAACTGTTCCATTGGTGCTGGCCATGGGTCTGGGCATTGGCGGCAGTGTGCCTGGTGTGTCGGACGGCTTCGGCATTCTGGCGCTTGCATCCGTTGGCCCGATCCTAACGGTATTATCGGTCGGTATGTACACACATTCGAAGGAACGCAAGGTTGATCAGAAGGTAGGCGACGCGGGCAAGGTTAGTACCTCAAAGACAGTGACACAAGGTGCGATCTCATGAGTGCTGCAAACCTGAAACTCTCCACAGTTACTGCCATCCTGCCGCGCAAGTATCTTTCAGAAGTCAGTGCTGCACTTACGCAAACCGCCGGGGCCAGCGCGCTTTTATGGGACGCGCGCGGCACGCTGCTTCGTGAACATTGGTATGACAGTCTACTGCCAAGCATCAGCCCTGCAAAAGAGATGTTACAACTTCTGGTGCCAGATTACGAAGTGCCTCGCGTCGTCAGCACGATTGTAGAGGTAGGTAAGTTGCACTTGCAATCCACCGGAGCCGTGTTCTGTACCGGCTGTGACGACATGTACTTTGGCTCTGAGTTTCATCGCTGGCCAGACGATGGTGAGGAGCATCCTGAAGCACCACACAATCTTCGTGAAAATCTTGATGTGATCTATTGTATTGTCGAGCCTGACCGTACTGAAGCAATCGCACGCGCTGCGATCCATGCAGGAGCACATGGCCCGGTTGTCTATCTTGGTGAGGGACGCGGCTTGCGCGATCGTCTGGGCTGGTTGCGCATCACCAAACAACACACGAAAGAAGTAATTACTGTCTTGACAGATTCCAGTGACGCCGGCGAGGTATTCGCTGCTATGGCAAAGGCCGGCCAGGTTCATCTACCAGGGCGCGGTTTTATGTATCGTATGCCAGTCGCAACTGGCATGTTCAACCTGCCGAGCCGCGTTTCACATCATCATCACGCAGCATCTATGCAACAGATGATCAATGCAATCGATCATATTAGCGGTCATTCCCACTGGCGAGATCAGGAAGTGTTCTCGATGGGTGGGGATGTAAAGGTTGCGGGTATCGATTTCCTTAGTGATCAGGTTGAAAAGCAGGCAGAGCCCCTACTCGCGCTGTCGGGTTTCGTGCAACGTGACCAGAGCGACCAACTGATTGATATTTTGCTGGACTCAGGCGCCTCCGGTGTTAATATCAGTTTCGCGCGGTTTGTCGCTCAGGATGAGCTGTGTGTACTAGCCGGTGCGAAAATCAATACTGAGTACGCATTGCTTCGGTGCATAGCATCCGAGTCGGAGATAGGAAAAATTCGAGAGCAGGTCTGCGAAAAAGCGACCGCTGAGGGAATTGATGATATTGCTATATTCACACAACCAGTCGGTGAAGTGGCAACATACGTACGTGGTTTGAAGGACTATCGCGCAGCTTGAACTTGCAACCTGCACTGCCGACCGAGAATTTTTTCGCACAGCATAATAGTACCAGCAACAGCTCTATGCTTACACACTCACTTTATAATATTATCGGCATTGGTTTTGATTCTCAGAATTTATCCTGTAGTGCCCAGCCAACTCGATTGCACAATAATTTATCTCGTGATGGATCACTTTCAGAAACGTTTTGTCTCAAATGTAAAATTTCAGACACATGGTAAATTATCAGCTTTTCTGGTCGCTAAAAGTGTTATGTATAGCCACCGTGTAACATGCCTGTGAGCTGTTTGCCGATTAAAGATTTCATGACGTCAAAGGTCGCGACCGTTTGCCCGGAGACAACATTACTCGAAGCAACAGAGCTGATGACTCATTCACGCTTTTCGTGTCTCGTCGTCGTACAACACGATCGACCGCTTGCGGTGGTAACGGAACGAGACATGACGCGTCTAGCGTCACAGCTTCTGTGCGGCCAGACCGATATGACTTTGCGCGATGTGATGTCACCGAATCTCATTACACTCAAGCTGGACGCGACGTGTAACGAGGCTCTGGAACTGGCGAATGCCAAACGTATCCGCCGCCTTGTCCTCGTCGACAATGAAGGTAAACTAGCCGGGGTTGCGACCCAGTCAGATCTATTACGTGCGCATGCACAAGATTTGGAATTCCAGAAAACAAATCTCGAAATCACCGTTCTAGAACGCACGCAAGAACTGCATAAGCTCAACCAGCGACTAATGGAGTTGTCGCACACTGATTCAATGCTTGGTATTGGAAACCGGCGCAGTATGGATGAAGAACTCGTAAAAATATCCGAGCGTGCCCGTCGTTATAACCGACCGTACTCGGTTGCGCTTATCGATGTTGACAACTTCAAAAAATATAACGATAACTATGGTCATCAATTCGGAGATGATGCCTTAGTAAAAGTAGCAGGAGCACTGAAACATGTTGTTCGAAGAGCAGACAGTGTTTTTCGTTACGGTGGTGAGGAGTTCCTGGTGGTTTTACCTGAGGTTGGTGTTGATGGCGCCTGTGTTGCTGGTGAGCACATGCGCAGCGCTATCGAGGCCTTGCAAATCAAACACGATTTTTCACCTAATGGCACTCTTACGGTAAGTGTTGGAGTAGCGGAAGAAAACATCGAGTCTCCAGATATCAAGGCAGTCATACAACGTGCAGATAATGCACTTTATGTTGCCAAAGCCGGCGGACGTAATCGGGTATCGTTTGCGCCGACTATGATGTCTGACGGTGCCCATTGGAACGAGCAAAATAAAGAAAAACTAAAGCACAGCCACAAATGAATGGTCGAATTTATTCGTTGATTTTATGTCGCTATCTTACAAGATCCAACCAACCTTGTAGTAAGTAACCAGGGTTTGAAATTTAGTTGCCATACAAGTAAGACCATCGATTGATTGTCGTGATTGATCGAAAGATGCTCTGGCATTCTCTACCGTATTGGCTGTGATTAATACATGAACCACTACTTTTCTACACCCCACTGGCGCAGGCCGTGCTGTCCGTCTAACATTCTGCGTAGTGCTCATTTGCTGCTCTAGCACCTCCAAGATAGTTTATAGAATGGAGCATATGTTATCAACTATCGCGACAATCTCGGATATTGCACCGATCAAACTATTGGTGTCTCTCTGGGTGGAGGCAACCATACGCTGGATATTCTCAATAGTTACTGGTGTATCTGAGTCAAAAATTCCCTTAACCAAACTTACTCGTGGAAGCTCAAGAATCCGTTGATTTCATGCATGTCCATGCTATGGACATAGTTTAGAATGCAACATAATCTGCAAAGATGCTTGAACCGGCCCGATAGCCAGTACGTAGCAAATTCATTCTTGAAGAGGCGATTGGCGCACTAAAAATCCTCATTTCAATCACAGCTCTGGCTGGGAGCTGTTGCTCTCGGTCAGGCTAGACTGCTGGCACTGTTCCGAAGTCTTGCCGTGCGCACACCCAGTGGCAGAAGTATTGATGTCAGCTTGGCCAGACTCGAACCCTTGATCCCAAAGGTCTTGGGTGCCCCGGTGGTTGTAAACGGGCATTGGACAATAAGCGATCGCTTATTGCTCGCTGCGAGGAAGTCTAACCAAGATGCAAGCTCCATCCGTATACGTCGTATCTACGGAAATTGAACCATTGTGAATTCCGACAATGCGCTTGCATATAGCTAATCCCATTCCAGAACCCTCTACGCTGTCTTTCAAATTCAACCGCTCAGTCGGGTTAAATATCCTGTCCGCATATTCGGCTGGGATCCCAATCCCGTTATCCTTTACCGAAATCTCAACAAATCGCTCATCGAACAGCATACTGTGTACATTTACTCGGGCTATTTCATCAGGTTTAGAATACTTAATAGAGTTGTTAATGATATTCATGAACAGACTCGTCAGTAAACTTTGTTCTCCAGTCACGCTATGTGCGGTATCAAAATGCAAATCGACTGATACTTTCTCAAGATTGGTAGACACCACCGACTCGACATCGGCCAGAACATCATTGATTTTTACTGATGAGAACACTCGTGCTTTGTCTGGCACACTCATAAATTCAAGAATACCCGCAGATACATTTTTCAAGACTTCAGCTGACTTGGTTGCGATAATGTGACCTTGTTTTATGGCATCGGGGTCAAATTCATCCGCCTCCATGAACTGGAGTGCAAGCTCAATTCGTCTCAATGGACCTTTAATATCATGCGCAGCTGCACTAGCCGCAAATGATTTCAGCTTGGTATTCTCCTCCGACAAGGTGAGACGTGTATTTTCTTCTGACAGAGCGAGGACTGACGCAAGGATATCCAGGATTTCCCTCAGTATTTCCTTGGCAATACTCAGTTCAGCATCGGTCCAGGCAAGGCTGAAGTCATTGTGTTGCGCTATCCAGGTATGAAATGAATTACGTGGCAAAAGTTTGGCTAATTCATCATCACCTAGTGCTTTGGATTTATCGAAAGGCTGTCCTGCCCACTCTACCTTTTCAGAAAGTGGTTTGCGAAACCAAATTAATTGGCAAGCGCGTTGGGCTGCCACCGGCTGCAGCAACACGCCACACGCAGTATCTATATGGTATTTTGCCTCTGGCCATTCTTTATGAAGTGACGAGGTGTTGTATTGAGTGTCGACACTGACGTTGTTTTGTACCCACTCAAGAAAATCAGAGATGAAGTCCTCGGGTGGCGTCTCACCGATACGCGTTGTTTCACCATCGAACTGAAACGCAAAACCATCCGCGTTCATAAAGTTCATCAGTGCAGGACCAAACTTATTTACGACAGCGAAAAGATCGCCTTCTTTGCGTAATGTCGATGCCAAATCTACTTCCAATTTTCGCAGCTCAAGAACTTTTCTAGAGGTAATAAGCGTGGTTTCATAGTTGATTCTGCTCATCAAAGCTGTCCCTAGGTCACGAAGCAGTGACCAAAGATCAAAAGGGAAAACTCTACTTTCGTCATGGTGGCATGAGATAAAGCCCCACAGCTTGTCACCTTGCAGCAGACTAACTGAAAATGTTGCCTCCACACCCATGTTACGGAGATACGCAGTGTGCATAGTTGAACAGGAACGCACCAACGCATATGTCAAGTCAACAGAATCTTCTCCAAATTGCGCGTTTTTCAGTAGTTTTTTCGTTTCATCATGAACACTGAACACCCCTCGATAAGGTACCATCTGCATCAAAAAGCGCGCTTGCCTGGGTATATCCTCTGCAGGAAAATGTAGGCCCACAAAACTTGACATATGCTCTGCTCGCGAGTCAGCAATCACTTTCCCAGACCAGTCAGGCAAGAACTGAAAAATTTGTACTCGCGCAAACGACGTTATTCTACGCGCAGCATCGCATGCAATGTGAAGCGCCTCGTCCAGGGTCTCTGCATTGAGTATGCGCCCGCTCTCACGGGCTATGAGTCGCATGTTATCTCGCATAGCAAGCCCGTCTGGATCATTTGCATTAGGTATCAGCTCTATCACCCAATTGCCGAGATGACCATGAACTATGAAGTCGTAGTGGCGATTGTCATGCGTTATTGAATAGTTCAGTACGTGATGAACACCTTGCTGTGCAATGTCAAGATTGTTTAGAGTATCACTTAATTCCGCGTGTAACTGATGGAGAGCCGCGCTCTGAAGCTCAATACCGTCGAAACCGAAAATATCAATAGTGTTTTCAGAAAAGGCGACAATCCGATGTGTGTCTTGTCGCACTACCAACATTGCACCTTCGTGTTGAATCGTGCCAAGCAAATGAATCTGCTCTTGATCGCAACTGTCTAAATCTGTAGTCGATGTTCGTGCGAAAAAACTGCTCAGTGTATTCATATTTCATAACCTGGCAACTGCTTTTTAGTTTCAGTTGTGGCCCGCCCGGAATAGAATTTCGTCTGTTTTATACTCTGATGAGGTAGGGGGCACAAATACCTTGCGAGCACCTGAAATGCTAACGATTGCTGTTCGAAGCGGGACAATAATACCAAAAATACATTTTTTGGTACGTGCTTTCGAGTGAGTTGTTGTACCTGGATATCCCTATGTTACAAGTTTATGTAAAGTGCTGATTTTTATCATAATCAGCAAGTCATCATGGACAGGCAAAGAGGATAACAATCATAAGCCTCCGAATATCCCGTCGCTTTGATTCCACTGACTCCCCCCTAATCGATCTGCACACCACGGCCAGTGCAATCGCTGACGTCCTTAGGACGGCTTTTCCTCAGATACTTCAGCCCATTCGTTACCTCCTGAACTGCTTCAAAATGCTTCCGGCTGGAGCGATAGCTGCTCGGTTGGATTCGGACCTATCACACATGTACACGTTGGCAGTGCGCATATAAAAACGAGATTGAACGGCTGATCAAACTCATCGTCCATGCATATAAAAATATTTCTCTTCATCAAGACCGCTGGTGGTGCAGACATCTCTGATATCGTCAGCTGCAAACTGGCGATCTGTCACGAGAACGATTTCATCGCCATTCATTCATAGCCATTCATTAAATGAATACGATCCAACGTAATCAGGTGTCTGTCAAAGTATTGCCAGGGAAGTGGTTGCCGTGGAACTATCCTCCTTACTGGCAGAATTTATCTTGCATAGACCGCCACGTGGCGTTATATAAGCGTGTTAGCCGGTAGGAGACATGTATTCTTCGTTCTCAGAACGATCACCTTCTGCTGCCGCCTCGCTCAATGCTGCAATCACAACTTTGCGTTAAACTCAAATCGCATTTTCTTCATTTTCTGAAACGATCATATATGTCGAGAGTAATGTAAGGCGATGATCTAGATTGCGGTGGATGGAAACTACCTATGTATTGGCGATTAGAAATAGTGCGTTTGCGGTACGGTCAGTGCAAGCTCAATAATTCGATATACATGAAATATACGCAGGTTTCATCGATCGACTGAAAAGCTACGTGGCTCTGTCAATATAGCAGTACTTTGTAACTTCATCGAGCCGGATCCCTCTGAAACTCATGAATGTTATCGAGACTCAAATTTCAGCAGCTGAAAGAGCCGTGGGCTTAGTGAAACACGGTGACTCAGGCTCTTACAGGACTGAATCTAAGCCGAATTGAGACCAGAAAACGTACAATTTCTTGATCTAAGCAGCGTTTCTCGATGTTGACGCTGTATCGGCCTCTTCAAGGCCGGCAAGCAAAGCCTCGAATACCTGATCACCCGACAGGTGACTGGTTTGGAAATTCGTCTCCTCGGCTATCATAAAGAACCGATCAACTGACGTGGAGTCCTCTCCAACGTATGCCATTGACCAATTGGGAAACCCTCGGTTATCAATTTGATTAAAATCGAGTACGACGATGTCTGAATGCCGATCATCACATTCAATGCGATCAAAGGTTTCCTTAACCTTGTCGTGGGGCCCTTCCAGAACTTGTGCAAAACAGGCGGCGTTGAACATAAGCGCACCTGTAATATCGTCCTTGACGTTTTTTTCGCGAGCAGATCTCAAAATTTGAGTGATCTCGGTGCGAACAATTGCCTCATCGGTAGAAATATTGTTGCGGCTCAAATAGACCATTCTATATAAATTGTTATTCATGTTTTTTCCTGCTCTGACATAAAACAATATATTTCTGACAAAATTACGACGTTCATTGGCTTGCGATGATTCACGCTTAATATAAGGCCTATGCCGATGTGAATCGTCCAAATAAACCTTCCTGCACATAGCTATCGGCACATCGTGCTAAAGACTTTCGACGAAAACCGATAAGGATAGAACTTATCGCTTCTTCGTTAGTATGCGATGCCCACGTATTTTTCTCCGAAAACAGTATTTTTTATCGACCGCATCTGAAAAATCGCTCCACAAAGTGTTAGCGACTGTTCCGTCTGCCGGTTGATGACAAGAGTTCCATTTTAAGACCATCATCTCACCTTTGACCGATCAATATCTGGTATTCGCCTATTTTATGAAGTAGATCAACTCATCGATTGATGACACCACAGCTATTATGCAATGTGTATCGACGAGTATAATTCGCAAAGATACCTCGTCGCTCTGACGAGGTTCATAGCAGTGCGACACTATCGGAGACATCTGGTGTCCGTGCACGTTGGGTAAAAATCCAAGACTGACCCTGCTTTCGCTAATTATTACATTACATACTCGACGTAGGATACGGCCAGATAATATAAGACACAAAGCCCCTGATCTCGTCATGGCTACGGGTGTTCGGTGATGCCTATAACACCAGTGGCGGGGTTAGTGTTAGCCACTAAGTTTCCATCTCGTCAAAGTCTATCAGCCATATTTCCAGCAACCGGAATCTTCAATACAGCACGTTTCAGACGAACGTCTCCGTCGATCAACATAAACGATCAGAGATTCAAGACTATCGTTGCCCTGCAGTTCGCAATGATTGAGGCAACGTTGTGGTCAAACGAAAACCGTACCACAGCGCCCTGGCCCGTTCCATCGCATACCGCTTGAAATCAAAGAAATTCAATGAAACCTGGCTGCTGCCAGAAACGCACAGGCCTGATGCAAAACCAACACTGGACGCTCACTTTAATGATCGTTATTTTGTCGATGGGTTTTAATCACACATGGAATTGACATCGGCGCGTTCATCTCGATTGACTATCTCAGCCATAAGTATTCGATGCGCGGTCAGAATGTGCTTCACCACATTGATTTTACAATCGCAGGTGGAGAACAGTTGGCAATCATCGGTAGAAGCGGCTGTGGCAAGTCTACTCTTCTGCACCTGATGGCAGGCTTGCAAAGGCCATCCGATGGAGCCGTGAGGATAGATAGCAAAACAGTCGTAAAACCGTGCGCCAAGTGGAACATGATGTTTCAGAAAGCATCACTGTTCCCATGGATGAGTGTCATGGAAAACGCAACGCTCGGGCTCGTCTATTCCGGGGTAAAGGCCAAGCAGGCCAGATCCATAGTCTATCCGCTCATTGAGATGTTGGGTCTAACAGACAAAGTGGATGTCAACGTGCAAAACCTCTCAGGAGGGCAACAACAACGCGTGGCACTGGCGCGCTCATTGGCGACTGACCCCGACGCCTTGTTCCTGGATGAACCTTTTTCTGCACTGGACACGTTCTCCAGAAGCTCACTACAACAGGAGGTGGCGTCCATATGCAGAGATCAGGGCATTACGCTGGTCTTGGTCACACATGACATCGACGAAGCCGTGCTGATGGCGGATCGCGTATTGGTGATGGCTGAGAATCCGGGGCATATCGCTGCTGATTTTGCGGTAGACCTACCGTGGCCTCGGCAATCTCGTCAGCCTGAACTGCTAGACGTACGCAGTGAACTGATGAAGCAATTCGAAACGGCATCAACCATTGTCCCGACTCAGGCAATCGCGGATGGTCGTAAACAATCAATAGTCAATGCAGCCTGATTCGGGCTATGCAAGAGAAAGAATGATGTCAAGCAAGCCAACAACCACTGATAACCTCAGCACTGACGAGGTTGATTATCTACAACAATATGAAATGAGTCGCCGGGATTTTCTCATGGACGCGCTTGCTATGGGAGGTCTTGCGGCAAGCATGGGGCTGGCTAGCGATAATGCCTGGTCGACTATCCAGCCACCTGAAGACGAAATTGTTCGTATCGGCTATTTGCCTATCACGGATGCCACGGTACTGCTCGTAGCGCATGCTAAAGGATTTTTCGAAGATGAGGGACTAACGGTAGAAAAGCCAACCTTGATACGCGGCTGGTCACCACTGGTGGAAGGGTTTGCGGCGGGTAAATTCAACCTTGTACATTTTCTAAAGCCCATTCCCTTATGGATGCGCTACAACAACAATTTTCCAGTGAAGATAATGTCTTGGGCTCACTTGAATGGTTCTGGCCTGGTGGTGGGCAAACACACCGCAGCCACCACGTTCTCTGAACTGGGCGGGATGCAAGTCGCCGTTCCTTACTGGTACTCCATGCATAACATTGTTCTGCAGATGGGCCTGCGCCACGCGGGGTTGACCCCCGTGATAAAGCCGCAGGGCGAACCACTGGATGAGAAAGAAGTAAATCTGCAGATCATGCCACCACCTGATATGCCGCCGGCTCTGGCAGCCAGAAAGATTGACGCATTCATCGTTGCAGAACCGTTCAACGCGGCTGGAGAACTTCTGGCCGGTGGAAAGATGCTGCGATTCACAGGCGATATATGGAAAAATCATCCATGCTGCGTTATCTGTATGAATGAAGAAAAAACCAAAAAAAATCCTGAGTGGACTCAGAAGGTCATGAATGCCATTGTCAGGTCACAGGTATATTCTCAACAGAACAAGACAGAGGTCGCCCAATTGATGTCCAAGGATGGATTGGGATACCTGCCGATGAAGGCCAATGTCGTTGAACGGGCAATGACGCTTTATGACACAGAAGCCTATCAGTCTCCATCAGCGATACAACATCCTGATTGGGGTAGCGGACGCATCGATTTCCAACCTTGGCCATTTCCTTCAGCTACCAAACTGATCGTCAACGAACTGAAAAACACGCTCGTGGGCGGCGATACCACGTTCTTGAATGATCTGGATGCCAATATGGTTGCACAGGATCTGGTCGACTATCACTTTGTAAAGATTGCCATGGAAAAGTACACCGGATGGGACAAGGTACCGGGTTTCAATGCCGACAATCCGTTTGATCGGGAAGAAATCGTGTCGCTGTGATCCTGAACGATATTCATACAGACGTCAAAAAATCCATTGCAGCAGACAGCCTGTTTACCGGGTCACTCATTAAAGACTGTCTGGCGAACTTCGGGTATGCGTTACTTGGTATGGGCTTGCTATTAGGAGTCTGGTGGCTTGGTAGTGTACATATAGCCAATAACCCAGACCTCATCGCATTCTCGGCCTTTGCACCTGAGCCCGCATTTGAGGCTCTTTTACATTTGGTCGGCAGCGGGACACTGTGGCCGACCATCTCCTCAAGCCTGGCGCGGATATTGTCTGGTTTACTATTGGGCGTTGCGATTGGTGTACCGACGGGTGTTCTCATTGGCTACATCAGGGCTGCACGCAAGATAGCCAACATGCCGTTCCAGTTTCTCCGCATGATCAGTCCACTGGCGTGGATGCCAATAGCTGTCCTTGCATTCGATACCTGGGATGGTGCCATTGTCTTCCTCATATTCATGGCGGCCGTCTGGCCAATCGTGTTTTCAACTTCGCATGGCGTGAGTCGGATGGATCCAAGTTGGTTCAAGGTAGCTAACAATCTTGGCGCATCGACCTGGCATTTACTGCGTACGGTAATACTGCCGGCCATATTGACTGATGTCATGTCGGGTATTCGCCTCGCTGTCGGCGTTGCCTGGATTGTATTGGTTCCGGCTGAGTATCTCGGAGTCACCAGCGGTCTTGGATACGCAATCAACGATGCTCGCGACACTTTGGAATACGACACACTGGCGGCCATCGTTTTAGTGATAGGCACCATCGGATTTCTACTTGATTGGGTCTGCGGTTTTCTGATCAGACGATATAACTGGCATATGGACACCTGATTGTCCGTTTACCCCAACCCGGATCATTCATGAAACCGCATAGTCCTCTCGCGACGCTTCTTCACGTAACCAACCCTGCTCATCCGAGTGTGCAGGCTGTATACACGGTATACCCACGTGGCTCAAACATACCCACTACAGAATAATCGCTAGCCGTACGACAAACAATTCAGGACAGTTGAGTAATCAGCTTTTTATGAACAAACCTAGAGAAGATGAGAAAAGCACTATGAACACAACCACGATGCCCGAAACTGTCACTGCCTATCTTCGCCCTATTGACAGCGAGGGCCTTGCAGCTTTTTCCGAGAAAGGTAGGAACAATCCCAAGATGCGCGGTACGAACAAAGTACACACCGTATGCGAGGGGCAATACAGAACGGTGAACAAGGTCGGTACACACGAGGTAATCGTCGATGAACCACTGCATTTATTCGGCGAAGACACCGCACCGGCACCAGGAGAAATCGTGCTATCGGGATTGGGCGGATGTATTGCAGTCGGCATAACTGCCGTGGCCACCTGGAAGAAGGTCAAATTGACAAGACTGGAGCTGTTTCTCGAGGGTGATATCGGCAACCCGGCTGCATGGGGTGCTGGTGGAGCAGATACGCCACCACCGGAAATGGGCTTTCAGGACATTCGCGTCAAGGTGCTAATTGAGGGAGATGCGAGCGACGAGGAGCTAGACGATATTGTCAAACGGGCCAACCAGTATTCGCCAGTTGCCAATACCATGAGAAACCCTGTCAACTTCGATATTGCCATGCTGGAGCCAGCGTCAGCCTGATTCCTGAAAACCACAAGCCAGAGTGACTATGATGAGCAGTCCAGCCGCCGCCTTGCCCGTAGCATCCGTAACCCCTACAGCTGTTGAAGAGAAGGCCGACACGGGGCATTCTATCGATCAGATCAAATCGATTGTCAAGACGCAGCTTGCCCCCAGGGCCAACGACATAGACCAGGGTCACTACCCTCTTGAGATCATGACCGAACTGGGCAAGGCTGGCGCTTTCAGCGCTCACCTGGGCGGTTCTCAAGCCCGATTTGGTGATGCCATTGCCGCCATGCAAGCCATCAGCAGCGGTTGCGGATCAACCGGATTTCTTACCTGGTGCCACGACGTCTGCGGCTTGTATATGGAACAATCTGAAAATTCACTACTGCATAAGCGACTACCGGCACACGTGTCCGGTAGTACGTTTGGTGGAACAGCACTTTCCAATCCGATGAAAACCTTTGCTGGCATCGAGTCGATGCTGCTGAAGGCAAAAAAGACAAGCTCTGGCTATATCGTCAACGGTTCATTGCCATGGGTCAGCCATCTGGATCAAGGACAGTACTGCGGTGCCATAGCCGCTGTTGAGAAATCAGATGGTTCCGCTTCTCACGAAATCATGTTTCTATTGGAGGTGGATGACTCTGTCACGCTCAAGCCATGCCCTATGTTTTCCGGTATGGAAGGCACCAGCACCAAGGCCATCGTTCTGAACGATTTCGAGCTGACAGATGAGTTTATCATTGCCGATCCCGCCAAACCCTTTATAGCC
>JBGCEH010000067.1:0-6269 GCA_045106195.1 Granulosicoccus sp. | reverse complement strand
ACAAGTGCGTGTACATGGCAGCTTTACGTTAGAGCAGATACTGTGTGCCGCTGGCCAGCATCAGCGCGGAGCATGCCTATGATTCTGCTCACCCATGAGACAAGGATTTTGTTGAGTGTAGCGCCGGCGGATTTCCGCCGTTATGTACTCACTATTTTTATGCGCTTTAGATTCTAGGCGTAGCTGCCAACAATCTATATTTAATACGTTTCAGGTAAATTGCCTGACGTTTTACAGCACATAAAGATACGGTCTTTGCGTGCCTCACACCCTGTCGAGGCCAAGACCGGAGATCTGCTATGAAAAAACCTATCGTTACTGCTCAGCGCTCGAAAAAGATGCGGTCGCATGAGCTGACTCCATACTTACCGTCATTTGAAGATCAGATGAGTTCCGTTGGCTTTACAACGCTGACCATCAAGACCTATTCAGAAGCTGTGTGTCACTTTGGCACCTGGCTCAGTATCCATTCAATTCGCCCCGGTGACATAAAAAACGATGTATTCGAACGGTTTTGTGCGCACCGTTGTACGTGTTCTGGCTACCCCAGATCCACAAATTTATCCAGAAAATACTTGCGTAGAGTCCATCGGTTTCTTGATTTTCTTGTTGAGACCAAGGTCATTGTTCGCGCGGAACCTGCAGAGACACTGCCGAGCGTTGCCTGGGATCAAATCGGCTTCTCCGACTGGCTGTTCAATGAACAAGGGTTGACACAGACTACTGTGAGCAAATACGTTCGTGCGTTGTCAAAAATACTTCCGCAGCTCGGATATGACGCTGGACAATATACTGCCAGCTCTATACGTCGTGTTGTGTGCGAGTATGCCAAACGGTACAAACCTGTTACCGCTAAGGATTATACAACCTCGTTGAGATCGTATTTGAAGTATCTAACAATCAGAGGATTGTGTTCAAGCTCACTCATTGCAGCAGTGCCCACCATCGCTCAGTGGCGGTTATCGGCATTACCGCGATATATTTCGGCATCCGAAGTACAACGTGTTGTGCAAAGCTGCGACACCACACAACAAGTTGGCCTGCGGGACAAAGCCATCTTGTTGCTGCTTTCACAGTTGGGGCTGCGCGCATCCGATATCGTCAACCTGCAACTGTCTGATATCGACTGGCAGAGTGCCACTTTGCTGGTGCGAGGCAAATCAAGGAGAGTATCCCGGATGCCACTGCCACAGGAAGTCGGCGATGCAATTATTCGTTACCTTGAGGCAGGGCGCACCCATCATTCAACGCTCACTCATTTATTTCTCTGTGTAACAGCACCCTATCGCGCACTAAGTTCGCCTTCAATCGTATCGGGTATTGTTAATTGCGCGATCAAACGCTCTGGTATAGAAGTGCCAACATTCTCTGGCGCCCATTTGTTAAGACATTCTGCCGCTACCGGTTGGCTACGCAAAGGCGTCGCACTTGATACGATATCAACACTGCTACGTCATGGAAGCGCAGACATGACCATGCACTATGCGAAGGTCGATATAAGTGCTCTCAGTGATCTAACGGTGGCATGGCCCGGAGAGGCGTCATGATCATTCAGCTTGTTGAGGTTTTTGTCGATCAACAGCACGCACTGGGATTCAAATACCGGGTGCAAAGCAGTTTGCTCAAAAATTACGCGGCTTACGCTCAGGCGCAAGGGGATAAATTCATTTCGACCAAAACGGTTCTGACATGGTGCGCACAAGCCCCATCTAGCGCTCAAAAAAGGAACCGATTGCTCACCGTTAGACGACTGGCAAAATCGGCTCATGCTGACAATCCCCTGCACCAGGTACCTCCGGCTGACGCTTTTGGCGGATCAACCTACCGGCGCCGTAGACCTCACATCTATACCGAACACGAGTTAGCCCGTTTGCAGCAGGCCGCCTTGCAAATGACGCCAGCGGGTTCAGTTCGTCCCATAACGTTCTACACACTGATTACGCTGCTATGGGTGAGTGGATTGAGGATCTCAGAAGCGCTATCGCTGAACGTCTGTGATATGTAATCCGATGGTCTAGTGATTCGAGCCACTAAATTTCGTAAAAACAGGTTGGTACCCATTCACGCTTCAATACGACGAGCGCTGGAAAAATACCTGTCAAATGGACCCAGAGACAAGATCAATAATGAAGCTCCTGTGTTTATCTCCACCATGGGAACACGGCTTAGTTACTCAACCGCCTTCCAGGGATTTCTTACAATCAGTCGAAGCGTAGGTCTTCGTGCAGCCCCCGGCACATCAGGACCCAACCTGCACGATTTCAGGCACAGTTACGCAGTGAGATCACTCGAAAGCTGTCCGGCGTGTGCCCAATCGGTACAACAACACATGGTTGCACTAAGCACTTATCTGGGCCACACACACATTAGCGATACGTACTGGTACCTGGAAGCGACAACTAAGTTGGCGGCACACATTGCACAACTCACCGAAGCTGACTTTGTCGAGGGCCAATCATGACTGCACTAGCCCCACATCTTGGCGCTTTTCTGCAAGAGCATCTACCCAAAGACAGAGGTGCAAGCCTGCACACCTGTGAGACCTATGCGTACAGTTTCCAGTTGTTACTCAGTTTCGTCGCCAAACAGTTGGCAACAACTCCATCAGCGTTGATTCTGGAACAGATAGATACCTGCATCGTTACGCAATTCTTGAAACATCTTGAACAGGAGCGAGGTAACAAACCGAGCACGCGCAATACCCGGCTAGCCGCCATCAAGGCATTCTTCAGATTCATCGAGTATCGGGTCCCCTCGTGCATTGAGCAAGCAGGTCAGATACGTGCAATCC
This sequence comes from Granulosicoccus sp., assembly GCA_045106195.1. Taxonomy (GTDB): domain Bacteria; phylum Pseudomonadota; class Gammaproteobacteria; order Granulosicoccales; family Granulosicoccaceae; genus Granulosicoccus. Next base: position 3,478 of record JBGCEH010000067.1, on the reverse strand, counting down.
CTGCCAAGAAGACCGATACGTCAATACCGGACTATCTGAATGCACAGGAACTGCAATGCGTGCTTGACGCACCCGATCCACGCACGTACACCGGCATCAGAGACCGGGCAATGCTACACCTGGCCTTTGCTGCTGGGCTACGTGTGTCGGAGCTGGTCTCACTGGTCACATCAGACCTGACATTCAAGCCAGAGCCTTCAATCCGTATTATGGGCAAGGGACGTCGAGAACGGCTACTTCCGTTGTGGAAACAGACGACTCAGTGCCTTCAAGCATGGTTAGCAGTTCGTGCAACATGTCAGGTGCCAGAGCTATTTTTGAACCGTCACGATGTCGGAATGAGTCGCTCAGGATTCGAGTACATTCTGAATAAACATTGTAATAGCGCGGCTTCCAATCAGCCATCAATACTGGACAAGAAAATATCTCCACATATTTTGCGCCGTTCCTGTGCGATGCAAACTCTGCAAGCAACCAAGGATATTCGCAAAGTCGCTCTATGGTTAGGTCATGCCAGTACACAGACGACAGAGGCCTATTTGAGAATGGATCCATCGCAGAAATTGGACGTGATGGAATCGATGATCCCTCCCAGTGTTTCAAAGGGCAAATTCCGGATCTCAGATAAGGTGCTTGACATGATCAATCCTAAAAAGAGGTAATTTTTATGCGCCGTCATATGTACCAATTTTCAGGAATTTGTGTGTTGATACGCATGCGCGGCGCATAAAAATAGTGAGCGCATAACTGGTATAATGCCCTTCAAGGCATTACCGCCGTGGCATAGACGGCTTTGTTGCTCTGTGTCAGAACACTCTGGCACTACAACCTCGAGACGGCAGTGTCATCGTGTTCATCAATCGCGCCCGGCACCAAGCGACATTCAGCATACCGTTTGTCGAAAATTACGGTCAAATATCGCTGGCATCCGATGAATGGCCAGAAGATTCAGGTGACGCGCAAAGTGAAACGTCACGGCAGCGAGACACTTCATTTTGAGAGTGATCCTGGCTATCCACGCGAGATACCTGCATGGATGGCAGACACCGAAGAATGCTCAGCGATGTCTACTGGGACTGTGCAAGTGTCAATCAACGCACTACAGGAGCTTCGACGGCTACTAGACACATTAGTGTCTGCACAAGCACCATCTGAAGTCTCTTCACACCTGGAGACTTACCATGCAACAGACCCCGATCAATCCGAAGCGCCAATACAGGCTGGATCTGGAGTCAGAACCTCAGCACGAGCTGACACAGGAGGTACTCGAGCCAATGATAGAGGCGTTAGCAAGTCTTCTGCTGGAAGCGTACGGACAAGAACAAATCGACGAAATAGAAGCACAGGGGAAAGTCGATGAGTAACAAAGTTAATTCGATGCATCTGCAACGTGGTGCTGTGGTGTATGTTCGTCAGTCGACTATAGGCCAGGTAGTTGATCACACTGAAAGTCAACGCCGTCAATATGCGCTGGCAGACAGTGCCAGAGATATGGGTTTTACGTCAGTCACCGTGATTGATGACGATTTGGGCAGATCAGGGTCAGGGCTTGTAGAACGACCGGGATTTGAAAAGCTGGTAGCTCGAGTATGCGCTGGTGCAATAGGCGCGGTATTCTGTATCGAAGCGTCTCGCCTTGCTAGGAATGGTCGGGATTGGCATCATCTTATCGATCTGTGCGCATTGACTAGTACCGTAGTAATTGACCATGACGGTGTTTATGATCCTTCTGTGCTGAATGATCGGCTATTGTTGGGGCTGAAAGGGACGATGTCGGAATATGAGTTGAGTTTGTTACGTCAACGCGGCTTAGAGGCGCGCGACTCGAAAGCAAAACGTGGCGAACTACGGTTTGCGTTGCCACCGGGGTATTGTTGGGATGATCTTGGTCGCATAGAAAAGGAACCTGATCTGAGAGTCACAGATGCCATCGAACTGGTATTTCGTAAATTCCGGGAGTTAGGCAGCGCGCGACAAGTGATGCTGTGGGCACAAGATGCAGATATTAAGCTGCCAGTGTACAGACAAGGTCGAGGCACGGCACGTCGATACGAATGGTGTCCGGTGGCTTACCATACAATTCTGAAGTTACTGCAGCATCCCATTTATGCAGGTGCCTATGTCTTTGGACGTAGACAACAGCGTACCCAAGTCAAGGATGGGAAGGCCAGAAAAACTGAAGGACACAACAAGCTGCAGGAGCACTGGAGCGTATTAATCAAGGATAACCATGCCGGGTATATTACTTGGGATGAATTTGTCGAGCATCAGCAGACACTCTCGGAGAACGCACATATGCAGCAGCGTACATCTCGTAAATCAGGACGTGGTGGTAAGGCATTGCTCACCGGCATAGTACGATGTGGCCGCTGTGGTCGAATGATGCGCGTGTCCTACGGTATCCGCTCAAGTAATCCCCATCGTTATAGTTGCCGCAACGGCAAGGATCAGAGCGGAGGGAAACTGTGTATTGGAATCGGAGGGGTAAGAGTCGATCGAGCCGTTGCAGCGCAGATCATCGAAGCGGTTTCACCACATGCTGTTAACGCCGCTTTGGTTGCGGCTAATCAGGTGAATAAGGCGGATGACGAGATCAGACAAACGCTTAAACGAGAATGCGAGGAAGCCGGCTATGAGGCTTCACTGGCAGCCCGTCGGCATGAGGCGGTTGATCCCGAAAAACGTCTGGTCGCGCAGGAGCTCGAAGCACGCTGGAACATGGCGCTAGAACGGGTGTCTGAACTTGAAGTGAAAATAGACGAGTTGGATCGAGAAACGTCTCTTCGACCCGATATCGATCGTGAGGAATTGATAGCACTTGCACAGGACTTACCATCAACATGGAATGCAGTGAATGTACAGCCTCACACAAAGCAACGCCTTGCACATATCTTGATACGTGAAGTCATTATAGATATTTGTGAGATGTCGAATGAGGTGATTGTCATCATTCATTGGCAGGGTGGCCGCCACACCGAGGTGCGCGTTGCACGAGCCCGTACTGGCCGGTATCCCAATGATAAGCGCCCTTGCCCAGTTGAGGTTGTGCGAAAACTTGCTGAGCATTGGGATGATCGACAGTTGGCAGTCACAATGAATCGCATGCGCTGCAAGTCTTCAGATGGATTGACCTGGACCTCGGTACGGGTACGCGAGTTGCGCGAGCGGCTCGGCGTGGCTGCATTTGATCCGGATCTACCTAGGGAAGAGACTATAGGCATCGACGAAACAGCGGATCGACTAGGCATTTGTTCAGCCTCAGTACGCCAGCTAATACGATCAGGCAAACTACCTGCTACACAATTACTGCCATCCGCACCTTGGCAGGTGCCCGTTGCAAACTTGCAAAGTAGAGATGTATTGATAGGGGTACGAGAGATTATCGAGCGAAGGCCCCGCAATATCGCGAAGTATCAGGACGAAAAGACCCTTAAACTACCCGGAATAGAATAGGAGACGCACAATGTCACACGCTCCC
>JBGCEH010000066.1:0-90716 GCA_045106195.1 Granulosicoccus sp. | reverse complement strand
ATTGGACTATACAGTCGGAAGTAATCAGCCATGGTTAAGTACAAGTTCGGATGCTGGAAGTCTGGCCGCGGGCGAGAGTCGCCAGGTGGAGGTATCGGCGGTTTGTGGGTCGGCAGTAGAAACGCGAACAGGCGTGATAACTATTGGTGGTAACGGTGGCGAACAAACGGTTTCTGTATCACTCGTCTGTAGCGAGGCACCGGTTGCCGTTCTGGGCGATCCGGATCCAGCTACTCTTAGCCTTAGCGCTCCCGTGTTCGTTGGTGATGGTGCCGATGGTAGCGATAGCGCATCCATTCAGTTCAGCAACGACGGCAACGCTCAATTGTCATACTCTATCGTCAGTAACGAGCCATGGTTGGGTGTGAGTACTGACGACGGAAGTCTGGCTGCGGGTCGCACCGCAGTATTTGGTGTCCTTGCTGTCTGTGGGGGAGAAGTTGAAGTCCGAATGGGCTCGATTACCATAAGTGGCAATGGAGGTGAGAAAACGGTTCCAGTATCACTGGATTGTTTTGGGCTGCAAGTTGTTCCGGACCTAGATGAGCCAAGCCCGAATCCGCTTGAATTGAGTTCGTTTCCTCTGACCTCTGAGCCTGAAGGTGGCCGCGACAGTGGCACTGTCACGTTCGGTAATATTGGCAATGGTGAATTGACGTATTCCGTTTTCAGCAATCAGCCATGGTTAAGTGCCGGCACTGATACTACTGGTAGTCTGGCCCCGGGTGAAAGCGCACAGTTGCAGGTTACGGCATCCTGTGGGCAGATCGCTGAAGTCAGAACCGGCTCACTTACGATCGAAAGCGATGGTGGCACGAGAATGGTGACTGTCAATCTTACGTGCCAAAGCACCACCATCTTTCCAGACTGACTAAAGTCCTTTTTATTGATCAGACGTTCTTGTCTCTGGTGCTAGTAGTATGCGCAGGTGGTTACCAGTACCACTTTGCGCAGCATTATGGCAATGGTTGGGTATAACAAAATTTAAAGCCTTTGGGACTGACGTTGTCGAGTGTCAGCTTTCCTTGCAGCGGCTCTGCAATTTCCTGACAAATCGCCAAACCCAGCCCGGCACCTTTACCGCTGACTTGTCCGTCTGGGTCGATAAAATGGCTCATGCAATTTGCCCAGTTGTTCAGGCAGCACACCTGGGCCACTGTCAATGTGTTTGTGCCACGATAAACTGCTGGCCAGAACGATTTTTCTGAGTGACATAGACTCGCCAGAAGTCGTCATTTTCGTGCAAGGTATGGAAACCATTTTTTAATGTTTTTTGGATTGATAGACCGTGGCGGCTGGTCATGCTCATTTCCCAGACGCTTACAGCGCTGTTATCCAGGTGCTCATCATCAAAAAGCTCGGGCTCTCTGGGTGCCCCCATTTGGTTGGTTTCCATTAACCGTGCAATGGACATTAGCGTTTCGTCCTGAACGTCGCTAGCTTCAAGGTATGCACTAACGGCTGCAGCCACGGCAGCCAGTATCAGAACTAGCCAGACTGAGCATCGACTACCACTTTTACCACTCTGCCAGTATCGTTCACTATGTCCATTTCCCAAATGGAGTCGTCGTACTCCATCTCAAGTTCCGCTTCGATGATGTCACCGGCGACGGTTTTCAGGGCCGCAATTGTCACGTTGGACATATCAATTTCAAGAGAACGTGTATCGCTATATTGCAAAGAATCGGCGTGTGCTATTGTATAAAGCATTGCTAGAGTTGCAATGCTGGAGCTGGCCTATGCAACCAAGGATGGTTTCTTCATTAAGGGTTTTCTCTTTGGTTGTTGCTTGTTCAGCGTGTTTGCTTATGGAAGGACTATAAGAAAGCAGAATTAGCTAAAACTTAGTGGTTGGCAGATTGTCGGGCAATATTTTACAAAACGAATACCATGCCCGTTGACATGAGCCTGGTCTGAAACAGACACAGATTGTGTGGATGTTTCACTCAACTGTTAGGTCTAAGCTCAACCGCCCATTCGCCATGCGGCAAGGTCGATGGCTTCAGTCAGGTACGGACTCTGCGCCGGGCACCATTCGCGATACCGGTGGCTGCTGAATTGTCCGGTACATCAGGCCAGCTACACGGACTTTTACTGCAATTTATAAGCGGCAATATCAATAAACTTATGTGCACTACCAAACTTATCGAAAAAAGGAAAAACTGCTATCTGTAAATCGCCGACAAAAACATCTGCGACAGAAATCATATGAAGTGCGGGATTGATATTTTCAAATTTAGCGATGCTATAGTAAAGATCATCTTTCGTATCGGATACGTTTATGAAACTTTATTCGCTTGTATTAGGCACTACTTTATTTTCAGGCACTAACTTTGTAAGTGCGCAGCCTTATCAATTTGAACTGCAGGGTGGATTTTCTCGGGTTAATGTTAGTGTCGACGGTTTTGCAGATGAGCTTGAATCCGACATCGTCTTTTTCGAGGCGCGTTATTTTCTGCAACCGGTTGATCATGGCGACGGGCCGTTATCTGAGCGTGCGTTTCTGGACAAGGCAGCTTCAGTTGCTTTGGAGTATAGTGAGGAAAGTCCTGATATTGGCGAAAGTGTCGATACCATAGGTATCGATGCACGCTTTGTCACTTCAACCGACACCATCATCTCTCTCGAGTACATAACAGTAGACACAGTGGACGATAGAGGTTTTGATATATTCGGTGTTGGCGTCGGCAGGTATCTTGATAACCAGACGACCTTTCTAGGTATGTTTCAACGTACTGATGTCGATGATGCGGCTATTGATTCAATTTCCCTGAATCTAAGGAAAGTCGAGGAGGGCGGTGCTGTCGGTTCGGTTGTAGCCTACGAGGGGAGCTTCGGTATACTCATGGTATCTGACGATTTTGGCAATGATGAAAACGGCTTTGAATTTGTTGCGCGCGCTACGTATTTTCCAACTGAGCAATTAGGAATAGGCGGTGGTCTCGCATATCGGGATATTGATGATTTTGATTCGACAATTTTCGGTGTTGATATCGAATATTTTTTGAATGAACCGATATCTTTAAGCGCAGGATTCGAACGTCGCAGTACATCTTTGGATATCGATACCGACATATTGCTGGTTGGCGTGGCCGCACGCTTCTGAGTACCCCGGCAGGTACAGAATTATTGCCTGTATTCTACGATGCTGGCAGTCGACCGGCATTAACGAGAGCGCTGTAAGAGAGTTCATAATTCTGATAAAGAGTATCGGTGCCGATGCCGATACGCAGGCTTTGGGTGGTATTCATCGGGTGTCTTTTAGAGCCCGGTAAATTTCGCGATAGCGGTGCCTTGGGCAACGGCGTCCGTGTCACCGGGAGTGGTATCAACTTCTACATATCAACCTTCCTTGTGCGGTGTCAGTATATAGGCGATTTACAACATCATCGTTTGAGCAAGTGTTTGCTCTTGTTCCCGGAACTCCTATGCTTGAAAGTGGTTGCGACGTTAAAGTACTTGAAGTTGAAAAGATACGAATTATCGATCAACTCCCAGTTGCCATGTCGTCCAAAAAACCCTGCTGAAAGTACTCTTTTAGCGTTTTGGTGAATTCACTGATGCGTTTTGGCAGGTACTTACGATCCTGATAGGCTATGTATAAGTCAGCGCCTATAGATAAGTATTTGCTTTGATAATCTGGGCTGAAATCATCCAGGACGGTGACTAGTCGATTGGCACTAAGATCAACAGCAACATCCCAATAAGACTTTAACGCAATCCCGGCACCCTCAACAGCCCAGTTCCTGATCTGAGCGCCATCGTCGCAAGATCGCGAGGGATTGATCGTGATAAAAATTTCACCGTCCGGTGTACTAAAATACCATTTTGACATGGGGGTTCTAAGCTGAACCATTGTTAAACACAAATGATCGGTAAGGTCTTGCGGTGTTGTCGGTGTCCCGTAACGATCAAGATAACTTTTTGATGCACAAAGTACACGTCTGCTCTGAGCAACCTTGTGTGCGATTAGTTGACTGTCTGGATCGATTCCGTATCGAATGGCAACATCAATATTGCTTTCCGTCAGATCTGTCACGGAGTCACTGAGGTTCAGGAAAGGGGTGACAGCGGGGTGCTCGTCTTTGAATTTGTTGATGAGCGGTGCGATATGTTGGCGACCTAAGTCTGAGGGAGCAGTTATCCGTAGCGAACCACTTATTGTTTGGTTTGCCGACGTTAATTTGGATTCAACCTGACTCAATTCTTCCAGCATTTTCAAGCTGTCGAGATAGAATTCGCGTCCACTCTCGGTCAGGTTGATACATCTTGTTGTCCGTGCGAGCAATTTTACCTGATAGTGTTTTTCAAGTTTTTTTATCCTCATCGACACGCTGGATGGCGTCATGCCGAGTTCTCGACCAGCTGCGGCTAGCCCATCACAGTGAACAATCCGTACGAACAACTCCATATCTTTCAGTATATTCATACTGCTCAATTTTACTCAGTAGTGCATTCGATTTGTCACTCATTGTTAACTATTTGTATATTATGTCCATTCTCTGATCTCGTGTTTCAGCGCCGGATCGTCTTCGAATACCGTCTTACTATTTTTGGACGGCGGAAAGTACGACGTGAAGACGATTTGAGGGAGATTGTTCGCGAAAGGTCGATAAGCATGCACGTTTAAACGTCAAGAATTTGCAATAGCTGGCATTAGAGACAGATATATCCCATGAACCCATCTTGGCCATAAGCAGGCTGAAATAGCAATTACCTGCAAGCGGCAAATGCTGTATTCAATGACTGGCGAGGTACACCTTTCCCCGTACAAAGCTATGCGATAGACCTTGTTTCGAACGGATTTGGTTTCGGTCAGGGGCAATGCCAGTTAGCCATTCATGCTATGGCACTAACGGGTTGAAGGCCAGCTTTGCGGAGCGCCGATGAGAAAATTCATGTGGAGCGCCTTGTACCCTGAATTTCAGGGATTAAACGGGATAAAAGACCAAAGTGTGCCTGGGTGCCTGGATGAAATTCAGGAAACATCGTTGACGCATCAGCGACCTCTGATTTTAAATCCCGCATCCGTGCAGTTTTTTGCTTAACCGACCGCCATTGTGTTTTGGTCTGACGTGGATTTGCTAACCAACTCAATTGCGGGGAAATCTACATGAATATGATTCCCGTCCGGATCCCAGATATTGAACAGGACAGTGTCAGTTGCGGTGGGTAGCACGCGCCGATAATCTTGCTGTAATTCCTGGAGTCGGGATTCAAAATCTCGCGCTCCGTGGGCCGTAAATGCAAAGTGTTCCAGTTTTAGAGATTGCTCCGAACCCACTGCCGGTTTTCCACTGATTTCTACCAGATGGACGACAACCGTTGTATCGGCGTACAACCAGGCACCAGTTGATTCGAATTCTGGTCGATCACCGTTTGTCAGGCCCAGGACCTGCGTGTACCACTCGATCATTGTTGTCATTTGGGTGGTCTGGATGGTGATGTGATCAAGCTTCTTGATATGCATGTCGGATACCGAATTCGTGATTGTTAAGAAACTGACAAGATACTAGTAATATCTTCCTGCATTATTCATTTTTTCTGCATAGTGAATTCACTATTGGCATGGTTGCAGGTGCGTTAGTCAGAACCGAGATTGAATGAAGGGGTCTCAGGAGGATCGCTATATCGACCTTCTACATTATTGGTCACCCCCATCCCATCCTGCTGCGTTCCCTTTTGCTGTTTTGTACCTGCTCAGGCTTAGTGATCCGGTCAAAATACAGGCCGTATTCCGCTGGACAGGGTTATCTCCGTCATAGAATCCGCAACAGAAAAAAGCGCTTTTTGAAATGAATTGAGTGGAGAGGTCTTCCGTTTTCATGAATATTCCAGGCTTGGTATTTTTAAAGACGTTCGTAGGGCGATTAACTGTTATTAGAGATCCTAATCAGGAAGAAACGGTTCAACAATTGCCCGTTAACACCAATACGAAAATAGCGCAGACAGCGCCCTACCAAAGGTTTGTTTATGACTAGAGATAACAATCGATTACTCATGGAGCTCGACAAACAACGGCGCGACATTAATCGCGAGATGATAAATCCGACACTGGCAGCCGTAGACATTGATACGTTTCTGCCAGTAGTTAGCGTTTGCGCCAGAGCCAGAGCGGCTTACATAAAGTGTCTAATGGAGATTGCGACCAACGACAGCGACGAAGTTTGTACCTACGACCAGATAGAACAGCTCAAGCAGCATCGGATTGCCTATGACGAGCTGGTTTCTGCCGCAAACGCGCTTGAAACTCTTATTAAACGCGATTATGTAGACGTATCATCTTGAAAGCCTGAACTGTCAGTACGAGTAACATGTAGCATCACTGAATTGCGATGGATTTATTGCCCACAATACCCATCGAATACGTTGCCCCACTAGCTGCCTTGGCCGTCAGATTATTACATGGCATGGTCCTGAAACGGGAGCCTCTGCCATCTCCATATACCTCATCTACCGGTATAGACAAATTCGATGCAGGAAAACTTCTCACCACTTTTCCTTCAAATAATTGCGTGCGAACACTTAATGGGCAAATACTGATGAAAGTGTCAATGATGGCTCTTTGTCATTAGCGATGGAAGAAGTCGTCAAGACAGGTAACGCAGCGATGGCGTTAGCACTTCCCGACAACACTGCAAACCCGGAAACCGCGGATACAACTCAAACCTCTAAAAGTGTCATGTGCGCGAAGTGTCGGCGACCACAACCTGAATCCGAGGAACGCATAGGGTGTGAAATAACTTCCAGTAAATACGTGCCTCCTCGTGAATTGTTAACGCACAGAAAATTGCGACCGGCGCATTTCACAACGATGCAGTTGTTGGCGTTGTGGCGACGTGTGGCTGGCGATCGCTGAGGTTTTGCATAAAACGACTTCAGTTCGGCGAATTGGTATTGACAACTTGTCCTCTTTGGTCCAACATCACGTCGTAACCTCAAATAAGGCCATCAGAAGCCAATTCGCGCATGTTGCTTAACGCCCAATCTCCCATTCCGCTCTACCGACAGCTCGCTGATCGGATACTCGCCGCTATAGATGCGGGTGAGCACAAGGTTGCGAGCAAAATCCCATCGGAGCAACACCTGGCAGCCACCTACGCTATAGGACGGCCCACGGTAAGGCAGGCGACGGACCTGCTGGTCCGGCAGGGCCGTCTGGAAAGGCGACGAGGATCAGGTACTTATGTGCTGCCACCGTCCAGGTCCATTGATCTTTTTTCACTGGCAGGAACAAGCGCTGCGCTACAGAAGAGTGAACTTGATGCTGAAATGACTTTGGTGGCAGGGCCTATGATGGATGCAGGTGCATTCGGAGCTACTGGCGCCGGTGAACACCTTGAACCGCATGTCCGTATAGAGCGTCGCACGATGGTGTCGGGCGCACCGGTACTGTATGAAACGTTGTGGTTCAATGCCGCATTGTTTGTGGGTATAGAACAGCAACCTCTGGCAGACAAGTCTGTCGCGGCGCTGGTGCGTGATGTGTATTTTCTGGAACCCACCTCGGCAGACCAGACGTTTTACGCGATTGTCGCAGACGAGAAACTTGCGAAGCGATTACACGTAGATATTGGTGCACCACTATTGCGAGTGCTGAGGGAATTGCATTTTGGCGAAAATTCAAGTGCCTTAGTGGCAGAGATCGTGTGCCCGACTGATAGATTCGAATTCTCGCAAACCTTGTATCCGGCGCGCGATGATCAAAATAACAACACTGTAGATACTGCAGATTTTTAGCTAGATTCGGAATGGAAATATGAGAAACAGCGGTTACTTCAGCCAGTTCGGCGGGGCATTTATCCCCGAGATTCTGGTGCCTACATTTGATGAACTGGAATCTGCATATCTTGCTGCTCGTGAGGATGAGTCTTTCTGGAAGGAATATATCGACTTGATGTCTACTTATTCCTGCCGTGCAACACCCATCACCAGACTGGATAATCTGACCGCGGAACTGGGCGGTGCCAACATCTATGTAAAGCGTGAAGATCTCAACCATACGGGCGCGCACAAGGCGAATAACGTGATGGGGCAGGGGCTGCTGACAAAACGCATGGGTAAAAAGCGTGTTATTGCAGAGACGGGTGCTGGTCAACACGGTGTAGCTACCGCAACGATGGCGGCCAAGTTCGGCTTCGACTGCACCATTTACATGGGAGCACATGATGTAGAACGGCAGCGGCCCAATGTCTTCTGGATGGAGCAGATGGGAGCAACCGTTGTCGCTGTAAAGGAGGGGAGCCAGACACTTAAAGATGCTATTAACGAGGCGTTTCGTGATTGGGTCACTAACATGGATGATACCCACTACGTGCTGGGAACAGCGTGTGGGCCACATCCGTTCCCGGAAATGGTCAGTTGGTTTCAATCAATCATTGGTACCGAAGCGCGTGAGCAAATGCTTGAAAGAACCGGAAAATTGCCGACACGTGTGTATGCCTGTGTTGGCGGTGGCTCCAATGCCATGGGGATTTTCAGCGGTTTTCTTGATGACAAAGAGGTTGAGCTGGTTGGCGTGGAAGCAGGCGGGCGGGGACGTGGTAGTGGTGAACACGCAGCACGACTGGCCTACGATGATGCAACCATCGGAGTTGCGCAAGGGTACAAAACGTTCTTTCTGCAAAACAAGGATGGGCAAATGCAAAATACGCACAGTGTTTCTGCAGGACTGGATTATGTGGGTGTGTCACCTATACTCAGCCATTTTCACGAGACCGGCCAGGTACGTTTTGAAGCTGCCACCGATGATGCTGTCGTGGCTGCAATGCAAAGAACTGTGCGTCGTGAAGGACTGATACCCGCGCTTGAAACATCCCATGCGTTTGCTCAGGCGTATCTTGAGGCCCCCGACATGTCATCTGATGACGATATTCTGATCAATATGTCTGGTCGTGCCGATAAGGACATTTTCACAGTCGCGGATGCAGTTCACGATCCGAAATGGAAAGAATTCATAATCAGCAAAGCCGAAGCCTATCGCCAGGAGATGAACAATGCGTGAACACACCACTACTCTTGAACAGTCGATACGCGCCGCACGTAAGAAGAAAGATATATTGTTAATGACCCATATCGTACTGGGTTATCCAAGCTTCGATGATTGTGCGCGAATGGTCGAAGATATGGTAGCTGCCGGTGTGGACTTGATGGAGCTGCAGATCCCGTTCTCAGAGCCCATGGCTGATGGCTCGGTGATACTAAGGGCAAATGCAGAAGCGCTGAACGCAGGTGCCACAGTGGAGCAGAGTTTCGAGGTGGCAGAGCGTTTGACCAAAGAGTTTGATATCCCGTTTCTATTCATGACCTATTACAATATATTGTTCTGTCAGGGGGTCGATACCTTTGTAGACCGGTGTAACGCTATCGGTATTCAAGGCTGCATCATTCCTGATCTGCCACCTGCAGAAGGCCAGGAATATCTGGATGCGATGAAGCGAAACGATCTAGCGCCGGTTCATATCTTTACTCCCAACACGCCAGAACCGCGCATGCGTTTCCTCAGTGAGAGTAGTTCAGGATTCATCTATACCGTCGCCAGAAAAGGCGTCACCGGAAAAGATACAGCGTTTTCACAGGAACTGGAAGACTATCTGACCAGGTGTAAAAACAATACGGATTTGCCAATAGCGGTGGGATTTGGAGTCAAGTCGCGTGAAGACATTGAATTTCTGAGAGGTAAGGTTGATATTGCAGTTGTTGGGTCTGAGACGATACGAGTCATGGAGCAGGAGGGCGTTGCAGCAGTAAAGCCATTTATCGAGACGTTGGTGGCATAGTGGGTTGTGCGGCTAATTCGGTAACACATTTCGTCCCCGGCGAAGCTAGCCTGGCATCTGACTAGCTCCCCGTATAAGCACCCGATACGCTTCGCTTTTCTGCGTTGTTCCGACGATGCTGGGAACTAGCTGCCTGTCACCGATTAAACCGCACAACACCACTGGTGTATGTTCCGCAAACAGGGTTACACAAGCCACAGAAAGTGGGTAGTTTTGAAAGCTGTCGGGTCTGCGCAGTGTTGAAAAGCTCAATCACTCAAGCGCCAGGAACACACCGGTGGTATGTGCAGTGTAAGCTTGTCACCGGTCTTCAATACCCCTGTATGCTCTACCCACAGGGTTACTCCTCGCCTGTTTAGGGCAGCCTGAGGAAATTTGACACCAAATCCCGGGCGGTGTTGTTCAATAATGTCGCCGGGGAATCGACAGGGAGCGTTTTCCATATCCACGACCAGAGAGGTGCCGTTGGGTGCAATGAGTCGAGAGGAGGGCGGGATTTTACTAAACTCTGGGATTCCTTCAAGAACCAGGTTGGCGCCTACCCATTCAGGGTTCAGGGTATCCAACTCCATCGTGTTCCTGATGCTTTCAAGTTCCTCTGACGATAACGCTGAAATCTGACGAGTATTACGTATTTGTGTTCCTTTGGGGTATTGACTGACTACTCGAACACACGAGGCACGAGTAACGCCACTGTGTGAGTCACCGACGAATCCGCCATAATCCACATCTATTGTGGAAACAGAGTTGGTACTTAGATCACCCGCGCAGTCGTTAATGCCAAGAAATCGAACCGTCGCTTTGATTTTAGTGGGGGTAAGCATTGGCATTGACTGGTACCTTTCAGTGAGTGGCATTGATTTGAAACAAGGGGAAGACAAAATATCACATTGAAGGAGGAATACTGATTGCTTTAGCCATTCATAGTGAAGCAACGCCTTTTCTAAATATAAGCGTGGGGGATGAGGTTCGGCAGGTTCTCCTCTATCGTGTTGTTGCTGGAATTAAACGGTGATGTACCCGGTATAGCAATCACGTGGCAGGTACGTCTGCTGGCGACATTCTTCGCAAACGGACCACATAGTCTCTGCGAAAGACAAGGATAGCAATATCTTCCGGTTGTGGAAAATCTGTAAAAGGGAAAGTGTCTGGATCGCTCAGGTGTTGGCGGGTAGAAATCAGATAGTCATCGATTGGAAAGCTGCTTTTCATCCAGCGCGTGGAGGTTTCCAGAAGTATCGATTGTGTATCTGCTGCATCATTTATTCCGTTGTCTTCGGTACCTGATGCATGAAAAACCTCACTGAAAAAACGCTCCAGAGTTGCAAGTTCGATAAGAAAATCTGCCCAGATTGCATTAGCATCTTCGATAGGTCGGGTTGCGAGCAGATACTGTGGAAATCTGTCGCCCAGGTCGTTCAATGTGTAGCTACTTGAAGGTTGGGTGATAAGGTAATCAGTCGCAAATCGTGAAAACAGCTCGTCCCCCATGGCATGACGTAACACCGGATATTCGCTGCCTAAACATTCGACAAGCCTGCCTTGATAGGCTTGCGAGTATACCTGCAGTCTGGCAGAAGCATCCAGCGCTCCACTTTCAGTAATGACGTCAGACAGGTTTTGACGCTTTATCGTCCACGGTGACATTATCGCTCTTTGTAACCAGTGCTGAAGCTCATGTAGGTTCTCCGCCACTGCTAACTACGAACTGGTGGCTCTGAACTGATAAGGTGAAGTGGATGCGGAAAAGACGTGCTTTTTATCTCTCTCTCCGTACCATCTGAGCTTACCGTGCGGAATTTATGCGCGCCATTGTCAACGGCCGTCGGTGACTCTATTCGTGCATACGTTCTGGCTTTGTCGATTTCTGCCATGAGTACCGGGAACGGCGGTATGTTGGCATCCCATTCAAGTAAGGTAGACACACCTTGGCTTCCTGTGTGTTCAACGGCAGTTTGGTAGAGTGTCCAAACATCGTCTACCACAGCAGAGTCGTGAGTGTCTATCAGGTGCGTACCGTGGTCTTCATGTCCTGCAAGGTGAAACTGTACGATGCGGTCAGAGGGAATAGACCGAATATACTGCACCGGATCCCATCCATGATTTCGTGCACAGACATAGATGTTGTTAACATCCAGAAGTATGCCGCAATCGGCATCGGTAGCCATTCGGCCCAGAAAGTCGCAGTCGTTCATTGTCGATACAGAAAATTCGAGATACGTACTTGGATTTTCGAGAATCAATGGCCGTTCCAGATATTCTTGCACTATCCGGATACGCGACACAATATGCTTAAGTGATTCTTCGGTCAGCGGCATTGGCAAAAGATCGTGCGTGTTCAGTCCAGCTACGCCAGTCCAGCATACGTGATCGGAAATCCACATGGGTGATACACGATCCGCCAGAGTCTTCAACTTCTCAAGGTAGTCAAAATTGAGGGGCTCGGTGCTGCCGATCGATAATGAGACACCGTGCATCACCACCGGATAGCGCTCAGCAATCTTGTCCAGCACATGGCGCGGACGACCAGCGGTGTCCATAAAATTTTCTGAAATGATTTCAAACCAGTCTACAGCCGGCCAATTTTGCTGGATATAGGAAAAATGCGGACTGCGTAACCCAAGCCCAAATCCGAGATCAGGCAAATCAAAGCAGTTGGCCATCAATTTAGCCCACTTTTTTTTCAGGAGCAGGTGGTTTCTCGGGGGCGTTTTTGTGTACTGGCACTGGCAAGGTACCGCGGTCGTAGATAGAACCGGGAGACCAGGCGTTACCGGTGAAGTCCCCGCATCCGGTTTCCGGCTTGTCAAACGCTTTTTTCGCACGCACCATTTTTGCTTCAAAGCGTGAGCGGGCAATAGCCCAGACCGGTACACCGATGTAATCGGTCGGCATGTCCGAATCGACCGGTACTGCGTTGTTCAATTGTGAACAGATGAATCCCGTGTTTGTAGATCCCAGAGGCACGCCACAACCGCCTGTACCATTCCAGTCATCACCACTACGTCCGCAATTGTTCTCTGTCGTCCAATATTGAGTTGCATAGTCTCCTGTGCCGCAGCCCCCCAGTCCTTTGCATGTGTTTCCGCCCTGGCAACCATGAAGATCCTTTGGCGGAATGTTGGTCGCAGGTACTGTACCGGGTTTATAAAGCTTGTCTCCTACCTGCTCAGGTGCAGTATTCAGCCCACGACAGATGTGCAAGTCGGTAGCGAGATCATCCTCCACGATCTTGTCTGTTGAGAGATTTATCGCACAGGCCGTCTGCATTCCGAGTCCTGTAGATGCAGCGGAAATGTAGAGGGCTTTGATAAAGGCTCTGCGGTCCGCGGGTGACTTCATCTTGTGAACGTCTGTTTTTTCTTTCATGATTTTCTCTTCGGCAGCGCCCTTTACAATAGTGGACGACAATGGCCTACTTTCGAGTGGGTTTAGCTCTCTGCAGCATGAAACTGAAATTCGAGTCTGCGCGTTTTCCATTCGGCCCCCCAAAAGTAGCACCTGAATGGCAATTCATACAGCTCCCGTTGATTTGCATGTAAGTTTCAGCTACGGCATTTCCGAGGCTAACCGGGGCCGGATTGCCTGCCTTAACGGTTCCTGCACTCATTTTCAATAATGGTCTTTTATCACCCGGATTTTTCTTGTTCCATTCTTTAATCAAAGCGTTGGCTCTGGCGTAATATTGTTGCCATGATGCCGTCAGTCCGGGATCAGATGGCCATTGGGTTGTCGTCAGTCGATAGTTTGCCCAGACAGAATCAGGTTCAATTGCGCTCAGGCGCCGATGCACCTCTTCGTTCAAGGCATACGTCCATTTGGATACTGTAATCTCGTTATTTACAGTAATCACTTTGGTAATCTGGCTGGGTAATCTCTCATATTCTGGCTGATAGTAGTCTGGATTTGCATTGGTTCTCGGATTATGCTTTTCCATCGATTCTCGGCTACTGGGGCTAAAGCCACCAATCGAGCTATTGAATTCAGCATGATTACTGGCAAGGTTGAAAAAATTGTATCGACTTTTGACAGGGCCCGGTGCCCAGTGTTTCACATCATCTGACTCAATGACACGCCACTCTCCCGTGATCTTGCGCCTACCTTGTCGCAAGTCTGCAAGTGGCGCATTGTCCACATGTTCAAATGTTGGCCATACCCATTGTGGAATACCGTCGACGAGATACATGATATGCATGCCCACCATTCCGTAAGTGACGTCTTTGTTGACGACGACGGGATCTGCATAGGGATTTTCATAAACGTCTACAACTTGTGTGAAAAACTTGTTTGGGTTGTCTCCTTCGCCCAGTTTTTTCCAGGCTACCTTGACCTCGATGGTGCCGTCGGGAAACGTAATGACGCCTCCCTGATCAAGAAATGCGTTTTGATCTTCCCGATTGTAGAGTGGGTAGTGAGTGTCCTTAACCTTAGCGCCCGATACAATATAGTCATACGCGACTTTATTGAGCCGTATTTCATACCGTGCGTATTGCTTGTTGGTATCAACAATGGGGGGGAGCGGCTTCTCCATATCAAAAAATGCTTCGTCAACCTCGTCGAGAGTGTGCGTTCGCTTTCCTATGGCGTGAAGCTTGTTCGTTCGTGAGAATGTCGGTACGTAGGCATCCGGCTTTGCCCCATCAGCCTTGAACACATTGGCTGGTGAGATGAACGTCTCCCAGAGTCGATCAGCATGGCTGGCTTGTCCGATTTTGTGCTGTGGATCTGGTTTGCCGAAAATTTCAGGGTCAGCAGGCCAGTTGAGTGCGATGAATGTCTGCCAAGCAAACAAATCGAAGGCTTGCTGCAAATTGAATAAAGTGAGTTTCGGATCTTCCGATTGACCGCTAATACTTGCTACGCTGGTGGGTAGGTTGCCACTTGCCAACTCATTCCAGGGTTTGTGAAGGGTACTAGGCAGTTGATCAATGGTTAATGGAAAATCAACCTGGGAGTCAGGGTAGGAGCCGTAGAGAGGCTCTTTTACCGGCTTTGGTGGGTCCGGTAAATTCGGTCCCGCACCCTGAGCTGGGGCTGTAATCGAAATCAACGCCGCAAGTTTGAATGCGATTATCCATTTAGTCTGATTCATATTGTTCGCTTCTTCAAGCAGGCCAAGACGGTTGCTGTATGCTCTAGCCTGACCTCGGATGATATAAGCCAGCGTAGGCTTTCATACCTTATTTTGCAAGAAACGCCGGACTAGTCTTTAATTCAATAGCACTGGATTCATGCTACACGCTTTTCGCGAATTTACAGAACGGGCGGTTGCTGTTGTGCGTTTGATTGATCAATGGCATCTAGCTGCTTTTGGGCACGTTTTTGAAAAACACCTATTTCTTTTTCGACTTGTTTGTCGCCGTTTTTCCGGGCTGCCAGCAATCCTGATTGAAAGGCCCTCAATGCTTCTTGAAATTGCCCATCGTCAGCAAATACACGGCCCAGTACTTTCCATGCAGTTGAATACGTCGGGTTCTGTTCGACAGCGCGAGTCAAATGAACAATCGCTTCTGTGAATCGCTTTTCTTTGTAGTACGCGCTTCCCAGGGTAAAGCGAAGCATATCACTGTCCTGTCCTCGGCCCAACATCGCCTCAAAGGTATCAATTTGACTCATTAGATTTTTATGTCTTGTCGGTAGGTTTAAGTCTTCTCACCAGGGTAGTGCAGCTTTCAATAATTGACTTCAAGCGCTCTTCCAGGCGTATCATTTCATGCGTTGAATCTTTCAGTGTTTCGCTTTGATCTCCCAGATCTGCCAGTTTGCTAAAAATGACCTCGCTTGATTCCGTTTGCGCCTCAGCATTTGATACGACCTGACGCAGTGTCCCCAATAAGTCTGAAGCACTTGATGAATGGTCGATCCTTACCAAAGTCTCGTCTAACGATTCTATTGAACCGCGTACCGCATCGAACCATTCGTTGGACAAACGTGGCTCCTGTTTTGCACTCAGCATGGCGTTTCGTTCTAGTTGCCTGATGCCCGAAACAACATCGTCCACTGTTTTGCGTAAGTTAATCTGTACTGCGATGATATCGTCATTGGCCAACACGACTTTGTTCAAGACTATATCGAGTTCACCAACAATATTTGTGATTCTATCCAGGAAGAGATTTAGATCCTGCGCCAGTACACCAAATTCGTCTGAGGTTTTGATTTCTGCGCGGTAGTCAAGTCGCCCATAGGCTCTGGCCAGGTTGCTGACTACTGATCTCAGCTCCAGCAACGGCTCCATTCGGGCACGAAGTATAAGAAACAGCAACAGTGAGTGAAGCACTATCTTACCCGCCGCAAGACTGGCCGTCAGGCGTACGTCTCTAAACCATATGGCAAAATCACTGGAAAGGTAGTTACGTACAGTCACTATTCCCAGAACCTGACCAACGGTGGCTTGAGTGTGGCATCCGATACAGAATTGTTCTTCGGCAACGATCTCGGTTTCATGCACACGGAAACGTCCTTCAGGCCAATCTTCAGCAGGGATACCACGTGGGGTATATCCAAAACCCACTTCAATTGATTTTACGGTTACCTCCGCTGGCTCGATAGCGATTGTGTATCCCAGATCAGACCAGTTCTCGTCAAGAATCGGATATAGCGTGCGCGCGGCAACTGGACCACCTTCGTTGCGCATGATTGATAGGACGTTGTCAGCAAGATCTTCAGCCACAACTTTGGCCTCTTGGGCGCCGTCGAAGTGGTAGTTGTAATAGACCAGCCCTGCTTTCACTGAAAACTCGATTGCCGTGACAGCCAACAGGACAAAAAAGAAGTCCTTGATCATATGCACCAGAAACGACTTGTCAAATCTTCCGATCGACGGGCTGTTTTGATCAAGCATATTTTGTGTTTACTTTCAGCAAGTGACTCAAGTCTATAAGAGAACTGTTAAAACAAGAAGTGTCAACCATTTCTGGATTCTAAATGAGTGCTTTTTCTGGCCTTTTTTGGCCAGCTCGGTGCTCTCGCTTATGTACTCCATTCCCCAGTGAAACCTCCAGTTGTAACTTCTGTTTCTGAAATTCATAAACGGTTAAAATTTCGTTTTGAGACGCGGTATGATTGATCACAGAATCTGTTCGAATAATGCAGCTACTGATTCAAAAAGGTAAAATCAGACGAAGCACGCCTGCTGAGTGTACAGATAAGATTTCAAGCGAAAAGTTTGACGCAAGGCGTAAGAGGAGAATACAAATTGGCTGGTAATGATGAAGGGGCGTATCACAATATAAGGAGTCCAGCGCAGACTCGGCCTGTCGGTTGCCCTGTTGATCACGATTTCACGACGTTTAATGTTGGCTATCTCGCCAATCCCTATCCTCAGTTGGCGAAGATCAGAGAGGAGAATCCCGTTTTCTATTCACAGAAAATGGGTTATCTCGTTGTGACCCGGATGGAGGATCTTATCGAGATATTCCGTGATCACGAGGTATATTCATCGGCAAATGTTCAGGATCCGGTGTTTCCCATATGCGATCGTGCTGCCAGCGTTCTTGCCCATGAGGATTTCAATCCGGTAGCTGTCATGTCGAATCGACAACAGCCTGATCACACTACTATTCGAAAATATACGCGAGAAGGGTTCTCCAGTCGGCGCATGAAAATACTGGAGCCTTATATACGAAGGAGAAGCCAGGAACTCGTCGATGAAATGATCAGCACTGGTGGCCCCGTCAACTTTGTTAGCGCATTCGGCCATCCATTGCCTGGGCAGATCATTTTTCGATTCATCGGTTTCGATGAGGCAGACGATGAGCAGTTAATGTCATGGACCGGAAACAGACTCGCTTTCACATGGGGAAACCCTGATGAGGATGAGCAAGTTAGCATTGCTGAAAACATGCTCAAGTACTGGCGATATTGTCGTGAATTTGTGGCAACCCGTTCCAAGAGTCGTAGCGATGATCTTACCTCTGAGTTGCTTGATGCACACGAGGCCAACCCTGATGAATTATCCTATCGGGAGGTTGAGTCGATTATTTACGGTCATTCGTTTGCAGGCCATGAAATAGTCAGTAATTTTATGAGTAATGCGCTGTTGTGTCTATTGCCACGGCGTGATGACTGGAGAGCAATCTGCAATGACAATACGCTAATTCCAAATGCACTTGAAGAGGTGTTGCGTTTTGAGTCGCCGCAGACAAGCTGGAGAAGGATAACCAACTGTAATACACAGTTTGCGGGTGTTGAAATTCCTGCCGGCACACAGGTATTTTTAAGTCTCGGTGCAGCCAATCATCAGCCGTCGGTTTTCAATTTGCCCACAGAGTTTGATATTCGGCGCAAGAATGCCCGCAAGCATATTGCATTCGGGCACGGAATTCATTTTTGTCTTGGAGCACGATTGGCGCGTCTTGAGGCTACGATTGCCATTGAAACACTTGCCCAGCGATTACCCAGTCTCAGACTTGTCGAGCAGCAAGAATTGAATTACTCGGCAAACATAACATTTCGTGGTCCGGACAAATTATATATTGATTGGGATTCGTACCAGTAACAGACGATCGACTACAAATGTCCCAGTTATCAAAACATGAATTCTCATAACCGTTAGGATACAGTACGATTGATTCAATGACACAATCGGTCTGGAATCATGCGATCTCCGACGCATTCACCTTGTAAACTTGTGCGGATGATATTTGAACGTTAGCGAGTTATATCCCCCATTAGAGAATCAATGTTTGAGCGATTATCGAGATCATCTGTCATACCGATACTGCTTCTTTTTCTGTTGTTTTGTGCCTCAATCGCTGTGCCATTCGTATCGAATGGGCAGGAATGGTTAGCGGATATCCTGTTTTTACGCAACAGTGCGGAAGAGCATCAGTGGGTTTCCTGGCTCTGGTTTTCCTTAGCCGTACTCGTGTCACAACTGCTGGTTGTACCTAGTGGTTCTGCACTGATGCTCTTTGGCGGGTTTCTACTGGGTGCTCCGGAAGCTACCCTGATATTCTCCACAATCCAGTTGCTTGCAACGATTTTGCTAGTGTGGCTCGGCCGTCGAAGTGGAGTGGAAAAACTTGCACATTCGCTGTCTGGATGGAGTGTCACTGTGGAAAAGACTATGACGACACTCGATAGAGTGCCGTTGATGTTAGGCATTGTTCTACGATTGTTTCCTGTGCTGCCGTCTGCTATAGCGTGCTTGCTTTCAGTGGTATTCACGATTCCACTATGTACCTTTTTGTTGGCCACCGCTCTGGTTGGTTGGATTCGTCCTTTGCTTTTTGCGAGTGCCGGTGCACTGATACCATCATTTCTGGATATTGAAGCGTCGCGATCAGATATCGTGGTTTCAGTGTTGTGGCCTGCGACCCTACTGTTCTGCTCCGGTGTGATCTTGCTGTTTATCAGAATATGGTTGACTCGTCGAACCGGTGCTCACGAATAGTTATAAACATGGTCGCTATTCTCTATGTCAATCTATTTTATTTGAGATATGTATTTACCTGAAAATTCACTTCAGAAAATTGATGGAAATGTTCGACTACTTTATGGAAAACCCGATACGAAAGCCACCCCAGTGCTTCTCGTTAACAAACACGGGAGCGGAACAATCGTACATTAGCACGTACTTGTCTTTTCCCATTTCACGACGATAGGTTTGTAACAGGAATGGTTTGGTGTTCTGACCGCAGGCAAGTCCGGTGCGGTCATTCAATAATCGACGGTTGCGGCAGTTGCTGTTGTTCCAGTCGCTTTCACCCGGTCTTTGAGGGTGCGAATACTTCTTGTTATTTGAAGGCATGAAGCCAAAGGGATCAATGATTGCGCAGAACACCACTTTAGAGTCACTCTCTAGCACTTCCTCAAGAATAGGGACCAGAAGACGATCACTGAGATCGACAAATCCTGTCATGTATTGTGCCGGATCTGTGTTAGGAATGAGGACATGGTTTTGATCGAATAGTTTTTCGTGTGTAATCTCTCCGCTCTTCAAGGCGTCTTCGAAGACTACGCCTATCCGGGCTGCAGTAGCCTGGGCGCATTTGATGATAGAACTGGCTCTTACGGTTTTACCGCTTTCTATGACATGAATGACCAGAGCTTCACCCTGAGCCAGAATTTCCTTTATTCGGTGGTCAGCCTCATGCAAGGCACCGTTTGCGACTTGCATGTCTTCAGCGGCACCTTCCAGCCGCTGCTGCATGGACTCACTCTGTGTCACCGACTGATCGGCTGCGGTCGCGATATTGGACACGTCCTGCTGCATATCCGCAGCCATATTAGAAAACATGGTAACGGTATCGTTAATGACAGTCACACCTTCGTTGACATTGTCAGCAACATCTCGTGTTTTACCACCGGAGACGATCAGATCCGCGACGTTACTTGACAATTCCGAAACAGTTTCGTCAATGACTCCGGCCGCTACAGCAGTCTGACTGGCCAGCATTTTCACTTCTCCGGCAACGACTGAAAATCCTCTCCCGGCTTCTCCAGCTCTGGCTGCTTCTATGTTGGCATTCAACGCCAATAGGTTGGTTAAACTGGCGACAGACTGTATTTCACCTGAGACTTTGGCAACACCACTCAAACTTTCGTTCAGGTAGTTAAGTTGCTCTTCGATCGCACTTACACCGTCAACCAGTTGACCGATGCGTTGGGTCGCTGAATTAACCTCTACAGAGGAATCGTTACTGGCAGATTTAAATTCACTTGTTTTAGTTTGAGCGCGTTTCCCTGCTGTATCGATATCACTTGCCGCAGTGGATAACTGTTTCGCAGCGTTTGTAAGTTCAACCAGGTATTCGGTCTGACGTGATACCCGGTTGAAAATCTCATCAACGTTTCCGGCGACATCTGCCAACTCCAGACTCAGATTCTGCACGGAGCAAACCACGAATTCGGCGAAATCGTCCACCCTATCTTTTCTGAATATTGCCACAGACTTATTCCATTGGTTTTACAGCTGCGCTTGTAGTCATTAGCGTCATTGGAAAGAATATACCAATGATACGGATGTTAGCCGTATGTCATATAGGTTATGTAAATGTATTCCAGACTATAGTGGATCCGAGCTCGCTAATCACGATGACAAGAAGTTGTGAATTTAACTGGAATTGCCTGACGTCGGGCCTTTAGCCAGCTATTAGGCAACAGGTGGCGTCATTTGTTATCGACTTAATCAAGATATCGATTTCTGTCAATATCTGTCGTAATCTGAAAACCCATAAATGATCCTCGTTTAACATAGCGTAGGCGTTGGTACCGTAAGCTAACGCTTGGTGAAATCTGCAGTTTGACGATAGGTACATTGTAGCCGCAGTGCACGCGATGATATGTGCTCATATTGATTAATAAAAAATAAATTGATCTGGAAGCTGCGTTTCCATGATCAATAAAACTCCCGCCCTTTCCCTACCATGGAGTAGGTTCATGATACATACGATTGATGCTTCCGGAATCTGGAAATCAGGGCGCGGGAAGGGACGAACAACTCCCAAAGGTCGGCAGCTTGACAACAGCGCTGTCGCAGATGTGAGGCGACTGTTGGGTGATCGGCCTCGCCAGCGTGACTTGCTTATCGAATACCTGCATCTGGTACAGGATAACTACGGGCATCTGAACAGTGATCACATGCTTGCACTGGCGGAGGAGCTAAGACTTTCACAGGCCGAGGTCCATGAAGTAGCGACTTTCTATTCACACTTTGATGTAGTGACGGACCATGATGTACCACCCGGCCTCACTATACGAGTGTGCGATTCTCTGGCCTGTGAGCTTGCAGGTGCGCAACAGCTAAAGGCCTGCCTTGAACAAAATCTGGATCCATCTGAAGTGCGTGTAGTCAGAGCGCCGTGCATGGGTCGTTGTGATACTGCTCCGGTGTTGGAGATTGGCCATAACCATATTGATTATGCGACGCCTGCAAAAGTCACCAAGGCGATCAAGGACGGTGATACACATGTTCATGTACCAGTGTATGAGAAATATAGCGCTTACGTGGCGGAAGGCGGATATAGCAAGCTAACCGATTTGCGGGCAGGCAAACAGACACCCGAGGACGTACAGAGCAGAATTCTGGAATCAGGGCTACGCGGTCTGGGTGGCGCTGGATTTCCGTCAGGCAGGAAGTGGTCTTTTGTTCGCGCAGAGGCTGGGCCACGTTATCTGGCGGTCAATGGTGATGAAGGAGAACCTGGAACCTTCAAGGATCGGTATTACCTGGAGCGAAGCCCGCATTTGTTTCTCGAAGGCATGCTTATAGCTGCCTGGGCAATTGATGCCGACAAGTGCTTTATCTACATGCGTGATGAGTACCCTGCGGTATTGGAAATTCTTCGCAAGGAGATTGCTGCGCTTGAAACTGAAGGCATTGTACCGACCGGGTACATTGACTTACGACGAGGCGCAGGTGCCTATATCTGTGGGGAAGAGAGTGCGATGATTGAGTCGATAGAAGGAAAGCGCGGGATACCTCGGCATCGACCGCCCTTTGTTGCGCAGGCAGGAATTTTTAATCGGCCCACATTGGTACACAACGTTGAAACATTGTTGTGGGTTACACGGATCTGTCGTGAGGGTCCGGAGATACTAAATAGTACTGTGAAAAATGGCCGTACCGGGCTCCGCTCATATTCAATTTCCGGTCGTGTAAAAAACCCGGGTGTACATCTGTTACCCGCAGGTTCAACGATTATTGACCTGATAGATGCTGCTGGAGGCATGCTTGAAGGTCACACATTCAAGGCCTATCAGCCGGGTGGTCCCTCTGCGGGGTTGTTACCTGCTTCTATTAACAATGTGCCTATGGATTTTGACACCTTACAGCAGGTAGGTACGTTTATCGGGTCGGCGGCTATTGTTGTCCTTTCCGACAAGGATAGCATTAGGGATGCTGCACTGAATATGCTGCGGTTTTTCGAAGATGAAAGCTGCGGTCAATGTACCCCGTGCCGTGTCGGTTGTGAGAAAGCGGTCAAATTAATGGTTCAGGATCGCTGGGATAAGCCGTTGCTCGAGCAATTGTGTACGGTGATGGAGGACGCATCCATCTGCGGCCTTGGGCAAGCAGCTCCCAATCCGATACGCCTGACAATAAAACACTTTAAGGATGAGGTTTGACTCTTGAATACTTCAGTCACATTCATCCTTGATGGTATCGAAGTTACTGCTGACCGCGATCTATCGATTTGGGAAATAGCGAAACAGCAAGGGACATTGATACCGCACTTATGTCACAAAGATGCGATTGGGTATCGAGCCGATGGTAACTGTCGTGCCTGCATGATTGAGATCGAGGGGGAGCGAACACTTGCTGCCTCCTGCATTCGCAAGCCGGTCGACGGAATGATTGTCAACACGCAGAGCGATCGTTCAGTTAACGCCAGAAAGATGGTAATGGAATTACTGGCCGCGGACCAACCAGTCAGGGCACAGGCACATGATCAATCATCCCATTTCTGGGATATGGCTGAGATGCAGGACATCAGTGTCAGCCGTTTTCCTTCGATGCAGCCTGCCAGGGTGCCACAATCTGATGTCTCCCACCTTGCTATGAGTGTCAACCTGGACTCCTGTATCCACTGTAACCTGTGTGTAAGAGCGTGCCGGGAGGTGCAGGTCAATGACGTTATCGGTATGTCCGGTCGGGGTCATGATACTCGCGTCACTTTCGATCAGGATGATCCGATGGGGCAATCCACCTGTGTTGCCTGTGGTGAATGCGTTCAGGCGTGCCCAACCGGTGCATTGATGCCCGCAAAAGCACTGAATGAATCGTCTGTGGGTGACAGCAAAGACTTTGATCGCGAGGTGGAGACTGTCTGCCCCTATTGTGGTGTTGGCTGCCAGCTGTCGATCAAAGTCAAGGACGAAGCCATCGTCCGGGTTGACGGCATTGGTGGACCATCAAACCAAAATCGTCTTTGCGTGAAAGGCCGTTTCGGATTGGATTACGTTGCGCATTCACACAGATTGACACAACCGCTTATTCGACGAGAAGACGCTCCCGCCAAGGGCCTTAACGTCGATCCGGCTAATCCATTGACACACTTTCGAACGGCAAGCTGGGATGAAGCACTGGATGCAGCCGCCAGCGGTATGTCCAGATTGCGTGACGATACAGGCAAAAGAGTGGCAGGGTTTGGTTCTGCCAAGTGTTCGAATGAGGAGGCGTACCTTTTTCAGAAATTGATACGTCAGGGTTTTGGACATAACAACGTTGATCACTGCACTCGCTTGTGCCATGCCTCATCGGTAGCGGCCTTGTTGGAAAATATCGGTTCAGGTGCAGTCACGGCAACGTTTAACGAGATAGAAAATGCTGATGTTGCGATCGTCATAGGGGCTAATCCAACAGAGAATCACCCGGTCGCTGCTACGTATTTCAAGCAGTTTGCCAAGCGTGGTGGCAAGTTGATCGTTATGGATCCGAGGGGTCAGGGACTCAAACGTCACGCCTTGCACATGTTGCAATTCAGGCCAGGAACTGACGTTGCGATGCTCAACGGTATCATGAGCGTGATTGTGGAGGAAAAGCTTTACAACAAGAATTACATCGAGAACTTTACGGAAAACTGGGATGCGATGGTGTCCCATCTGGCTGATTTCCCGGTAGAGAAAATGTCTGCATTGTGTGGCATTGATACGGCGGTATTGCGGGATGTGGCCAGGACGTTTGCCGGTGCAAAAGCTGCGATGATATTCTGGGGGATGGGTGTATCGCAGCATATCCACGGCACTGATAACTCACGCTGCCTGATCTCAATGGCGTTGATGTGCGGTCAGATCGGGCGTTCGGGGGCTGGATTACATCCTTTGCGTGGGCAAAACAACGTGCAGGGAGCATCCGATGCCGGACTGATCCCGATGTTCCTGCCTGACTATCAATCGGTAGCTATCGATGAGGTCCGGTCGAAGTTCAACGATGTCTGGGGCACGTCCAACATGGACAGTGAAAGTGGCCTAACAGTGGTAGAGATCATCGATGCAATCTACAGCGAGGAAATACGTGGACTTTATGTGCTCGGTGAAAACCCGGCCATGTCCGATCCTGACGTCGAACATGCGCGTGCTGCATTGGCAAAGTTGTCGCATCTCGTGGTTCAGGATATTTTCCTTACTGAGACAGCGAACTTCGCTGATGTCATTCTACCTGCGACTGCTTGGGCAGAAAAAACCGGCACAGCCACCAACACCAATCGGCAAGTGCAGATGGGCCGACCGGCTGTCTCTCCGCCCTTTGATGCCAGAGAAGACTGGTGGATCACCATGGAGCTTGCAAAGCGACTGGGTCTGCAGTGGAGCTATACACATCCGAAGGATGTATTCGCCGAAATGAAACTACTCATGCAATCATTGGATAACATTACCTGGGAGCGACTTGAGAAGACAGCGATCACGTATCCATCCACATCACAGGATGATCCCGGGCAGTCGATCGTGTTCTCGGATGGTTTTCCTCGCGCTAGCGGCAGAGCTCGTTTCACACCTGCTCATGTCACAGCACCTGCTGAGGTGCCAGACGAAAAATATCCAATGATTCTGACAACCGGCAGACAGCTGGAACATTGGCATACCGGATCCATGACACGGCGATCATCGGTGTTGGACTGGGCTGAGCCTGAGGCAAATGCATCGTTACATCCGAAGACACTTCGCAAGTTACACATAGAGCCCGGAGAGATGATGACGCTGGAGACTCGCCGCGGATCGATCGATATCATGGCTCGAGCTGACAGAGCTGTGGCCGAAGATATGGTTTTTGTGCCATTTGCCTTTGTCGAAGCATCTGCCAACACGCTGACAAACTCGAAACTGGACCCCTATGGGAAGATACCTGAATTCAAGTTTGCTGCCTGCCGTGCTTTCAAACAGGGAGATCAAATTGATAAAAGAGTGGCCTGAAAATAGCGAGCTTTGCGGGATTTGGAGAAACATCAGTGGGCTCTAATGTCGATGAAGTTCTGGTTAAACTCAGCGATATTCAAGCCCTTGAAGCGGGACTGAAACGTCTGTTTGTAGAGGAGGCTGATGCACCATTGGTTGTGCCGTCTGCCAGCTCTCCGATTGCAACACTTGCAACGTTGGTGGAGCAGCTACGCGGGCAGCATATTCGCCTTCTGATTCAAAATGAAGTTCAAACTGTGGGTGAAGGTGAGTTCGAGATAAAGCGTCGTAACCAGATGCGAGAGATATCGTCAAAATTCACCGAAACGGTTGGTCAGGTTGCTGGCGATTTGATTGAACGGGGTCACGACGGCACAAGAGCCACTGAACAAGCGGCTAGCTCTGTGGATCAAATGATGAAATCCTCAGAAGAAATACGCAGCGCCATTGGTACTGTGACTGAACTGGCAAATCAGTCGTCAAATAC
The DNA here is from genome assembly GCA_045106195.1 of Granulosicoccus sp. Lineage (GTDB taxonomy): Bacteria > Pseudomonadota > Gammaproteobacteria > Granulosicoccales > Granulosicoccaceae > Granulosicoccus. Next base: position 64,613 of record JBGCEH010000066.1, on the reverse strand, counting down.
CGTTCATGACGCTGCTGAGAAAGCCGCAAGTGCTATAGAAATTGCCGGTGAAGTTAATAACGCAGCGCGCGATATTGTCAAGGTCACTGTGATGATCGAAGCTATAGCGTTGCAAACGAAGATGCTATCGTTGAATGCAAAAATTGAAGCAGCTCGTGCGGGTGCGCACGGTGCAGGCTTTGCCGTCGTTGCTGCGGAAGTAAAAGATCTGTCAAACAGGACTACCGCAGCAGCTGGCGAGGTGAAAAGTACGGCCAAGGGGATGCAGGAAGCGGCACTGCATATGTCAAGCGCTGTCGAGGGAGTAAGGAGTGCGAACGAAGGTGTGCGTGATACGACCGCGAATATGGTCGTTGCCATCGACAAGCAAATAGATATGACCAATGAGATTGCTGATCGAGCTGAAAATAGCAACGCGCAAATGGCGATCGCCGAAAAAGGTATCAAGGCCATTCAGGCAGAGGCTATACGACTGCGCGACAGTACTGGTGAATTTGTGGATTTCATCGCTGCTGAGCCGGGTGTTACAAATGATGCCGTCTATTTTGGTCAGTCTGCACCCTACAGCGGTGCGGCGGCATCACTTGGAGAGGGGACGCGCAAGGGAATCGAACTGTGTTTCATGGTGGCGGAGCACGAAGGTGGCATCCATGGTCGGATGCCGAAGCTTGTCGGAATGGACGATGGATATGATCCCGATCGCGCCCTTGAAAATGTACGCTCGCTGGTGCGTGGAGGCGAGATATTCGGGTTGGTTGGTGCTGTTGGTACTCCCACCTCGAAATTGAGCGAACGAATTGCTCGCGGTGGCCGCGTGCCATTTATCGGGCCGGTTACAGGTACCGCATTCTTGCGCAGTCCGGACTGTGGGCACGTGGTTAACGTGCGCGCTTCGTATGATGATGAAGCATTTGCACTGGTCTCAGCTCTGGCGAGTTCTGTTGATCTGGGCAACTGCGCCATGTTTATGCAATCGGATGCTTATGGTTTCGCTGTGCGTAATTCGTTACAGGCAGCACTAGAATCAAAGGGACAACAAATCAGGACTTTTGCTGGCTATGATAGAGCTACTGGTGATGTGTCCGGCGCAATTGAAATGATAGCTGATGCTCAGCCTAGTGTCGTTTTCATGGCCGGTACTGCGGGAACCTCTGCGCAATTTCTAAAAGGCGTAAGAGCAAGAAATGTCAATGCAGCGTTTGCAACCATCTCTTTTGTAGGTGCCACAGAGTTTGCCAGACAAGCCGGATCTGCGGGTGTCGGAGTGCTGGTCAGCCAGGTGGTTCCACCACCCGACGATTCCAGTATCCCTTTGGTGCAGAATTACCTACAGGCTTTGAAAAAATTCGGGCATGGTGACAAGCCTGATTTCGCAATGCTGGAAGGTTTTCTGACAGGCAGGGTAATCTGTGAAATGCTGGAACGTGCCGGCCCGGACTTTGATCGTGAGAGCTTTCTACGGACTATCAGTCGGGAAAAAACGACATTGAATATCTTCGGTACGCCACTGAGTTATGGTCCTCGCAACAATGCGGGAACCAGCTCAGTTTACATAACCCGTTTGAACCAAGGCGGGAGCTATATTCTTGAAAATACAGCCGTAAGGAGAGTTGCGTAGAGCAGGGCAGACGTTTGCGATGCAATGTCAAAAACGCCAGTAAGATGTGTAGGATTACGCCGCTTTACTGACACTGTTGTTGGTACCCAGTGACTCATCCGAATCATTGTGCCGTCGATTCATCGCAGGGTAGTCTGAAGTAACGTTAATAGTATGGCTCCAGTCATCAGGCACTTCGGATACCAGAAAAGGGTTGTAGCTCTGCTCATTGGCAGCCTGTACTTCATGCACTTCTGAAATGTATTTCATCATGATGGTATTTGTCTCGTTAGGTTCACCAGTTCTATCGGACTACCCTCCATTGAACTTTATGCGTAGTAATCGAAGATGGGCTGAAACCAGTCGCTCACTCGGAAATACCTTTCGGTGGATCATGGTTGTTTGAAGCCGACTACAATTTCTGAAAAACTTAGCCGTACAGGATAGATTCTGTGTTGTAGTTCAGATTATTTCGATGCATCAGACACGGCGCATAGACTTATCCATTAAGTAATCCCACCATCGTATCCACATCCAGCATTGGACTATCAGCTTCTGCAAGGGAGTAATTCAAGGTAAGGCTCAGCTTGGGGTTCGGCTATCCATATCCAGATAAGGGGAGACGGGCGAATATCAGCGAAGCGTTCAAAGGTGTTTGTGATTAACGCTTAGCGCACATACCGTTCAGCGAGTTCCTCGGGTATGTGATCGCCTTCGGTTCTTGCGAAATAAGGGCGACACATGGAGTCGTTAAGCTGGCGCAGAATGATCGGATAGGTACCGCGTTTCGCTGCGCCCTGACAGAACCGGGTAATGGTTCCGGGCAGCGCTGTGGGAGCGCGAGCCGTAACGCCCTTCGATGGACGGATCCATAATGCCAGCGTCCGTCAGTTCTGTAACGGCGTCATTGATATCCGTGGATTTCAGGCCTTTGTCGCCAGACGTAGCCCGGCGCGCCAGATTGAGTCATTGCATGGCCTTGGTCCGGTTGGGGGCTTCTGGATAGACACCGCGTAAAGTTCTGCGACCTGATGGGCGGTGCGTGATTGCCGTAAGAAGGCAAGAATCAATGCAATTTCGACGCTATGGCTGTCCCTGCTACCCAGCCGGACGACCATGCCCATTGAAAGTTGTACCCACCCAGCCATCCTGTCACATCGACAGCTTCGCCGATAAAGTAGAGGCTGGGTACCGATCTTACTTCCATCGTTTTCGACGAGAGATCGTCAGTGTCAATGCCCCCAAGTGTCACTTCAGCCTTTCGGTAACCTTCCGATCCGGCTGGTTGGAGGGGCCAGGCACTGAGCGCCTCGCAGATACGCTGAAGTTGGGCGTCGCTTTGATCAGCGATATTGCCTTGCAGTTTCAGATCATCCTGAAGGAAGTCGATCAAGCGGCCTGGGAGATGCGCTGACAGAATACCGGTTAAAGTCTTTCGGCCTGCGCCGTGACGTGCTTGTTTGAGTGTTGTAAGCAGGTCAGATGCAGGACACAGGTTCACGGTGATTGGCTCACCCTCCCGCCAGTAACTCGAGATTTGCAGAATGGCCGGTCCGGACAGGCCCCGATGTGTGAACAGCAAGGCTTCGTCAAAGCTTGTGTTGCCTGTGCTGATCCGAGTCGGAGTAGCCACACCTGCCAGCGGCTTGAATTTGTTGTCACTGAACGTCAGTGGAACGAGGCCGGGACGGGGTGCCAACACCTTTACTCTGAACTGTTCAGCAATCTGGTAGGCAATACCGGTAGCGCCCATTTTTGGAATTGATTTGCCACCGGTGGCGACAATTAGATTTTTTGCAGTGATGTGATGTTGTTTACCTTCTCGACTTAGCGCTACTCGGAAGTGAGTGCCATCGTGGCCGATGTCTTCAATATCTGTATTAAGCCAAAGCTGCGCACCTGCCTTGTCCATCTGTACGCGTAGCATGGTGATAATGTCCCTGGCAGTGTCATCGCAGAATAACTGGCCAAGTGTTTTCTCATGCCATGCAATGCCGTGGTCTGATACCAGATTGATGAAATCCCACTGCGTATATCGGCTCAGCGCGGATTTTGCGAAATGTGGATTTTTACAGATAAACTGATCTGGCGTAGTTCCGATATTCGTGAAGTTGCAACGCCCACCCCCCGAGATACGGATTTTCTCACCCGCGGCTCTGGCGTGATCAACAAGCAGAACGCCGGGGCCCGCATGGGCCGCGGCCATCATGCCTGCAGCACCGGCGCCGAGAATGAGTGTATTAATCTGCATAACACGGAGATGGTCTGGAGAGGGCGCCAGTTTAAGGGGTTGAAGAAGTAAAGTCTTGCGCTGGGCTGTTTTAGAATGGGTTTACCGTTGCTCTGGTGGTGCCTCTGTGCTGCCCGCGCTGTGCCCGTATTATCAAGCGATAGCGGCGTTAGGGGCAGGCGACTTCAGAACACATCGGTTCAGGCAGTTTAGTGGCAAGTAATTGGTCAAAAATAATAGGTATTAGGTGGTAAGGATTGATTGAAAGGTGATGAATTATATTTGTCAATAGGTAGGGCGCGCCGGCATCATTGAAGCCCGTGAGCCCTGTGAACGACTAGCAATTGTGAAACGATTGACAAGTTTTATCTGCCAGAAAAATGTTCTGATTCTCAACGTCAGGTAAATTCTAAAATCGATTGATCTGTTAAAAACATGCTGCCGTAGTGACCCTAATGTAAACATTCCTAACTGACTACACGTCACTCGAAACCACAACAGAAAAAGTTAAACCAATGAATTTACCACTTCGACCGATAGCCATTCCACTGGCTTCCCTTGCACTAGTGATTACGATGGGCGCAGCTAGCGCTTCACCGAAGCACTGGAATGGACACCATAGTCACAACAGCTCAAGATCAACAATTACTGATATTGTCAGTCGCAGTGGCGGTGAGTTCGACAACAATAATTTCGACTTTGATATCTTGTTACAGGCGGTGACAGATGCGGATCTGGCAGATGCATTGGCAGACAGGGATGCCAATTTAACTTTACTGGCACCTTCCGACAAGGCCTTTATTCGCCTTGCGCAAGACCTCGGATATGGCGGTGATGACGAAGCGGGTTCTTACGACGCCATTGTTGCGGCCCTTACAAGCCTTGGCAACGGCAATCCCATCCCAGTGTTGCAGAATGTCTTGCTGTATCATGTAGTACCCGAACGCGCGCGTGTCCGTAATCTGGCCCATCGCGACAGCATAGATACTTTGCTGGAGGGCTCCACAATAACGCCGGACCGTTTACGCCTTGTTGATAACGAACCGGACCTGAGAAACGCGCGATTTGTTCGGCCCGCAAATAGACGAGCAGCCAACGGCTTCGTTCATGCCATCAATCGTGTGTTGCTACCAATAGACATTCCTGGCAACACTGTCACTCCAAAGACCAGCATTACTGAGATCGTTGCAGCTAGTGGTGGTGTCTACGATGGGGACGATAGGGACTACGACATACTTTTAAATGCTGTAATAGCAGCAGATCTGGCAGATGCCTTATCCGATCCAAAAGCCGACTTGACTGTCTTCGCACCTACAGATAGAGCCTTCATCAGACTGGCGCGGGACCTGGGTTATAGAGGCCGTGACGAATCGGGTGCGTTCGATGCGATTGTTGCAGCTCTCGATGAATTGAGTGGCGGTGCCCCCATTCCCTTGTTAACAAACATCCTTCTATACCATGTGTCAGCGGGTAGCAAGACGCTCAAAGAAGTTACCGATGCTAAATCGGTCGACACCTTGCTGGTTGATGCCAGTTTTAGCTCGTTCGGCACTTTTCTGATTGACAAAGCGCCAAGACTGCGTGCGCCGAACATGATTTCATCGGCGAGTAACATTCGGGCTACCAATGGTATTGTGCATACCATCAATCGTGTACTGGTTCCTTTGGACGTCGCGCCGACCAGAAGATACAGACATTAAAAATTAGTCTACTATCACCAGACTCTTATATGGATGTGACTCAAAGCTGGCTTGAGCCACATCTGTCATTTCAGCATGACGTGTTCGGGCTGGAGGATCCGCCAGTATTCCAGACAACCGTCATCAATTGCATCTATCGCATAAGTCTGGAAAAGCCACTATTGACGTTGTGCCGGCAAATACCTTGAGAAAAGCTGACAGAAAGACCGAAAGAAAACTTGTCAAAGCATTGAATAACGTTTGCGAGACATTACGACACCGAGCTGCGCCGCTACTATTTTCTGCTGTTAAGCCAGAAGCTACAAGCGTATTTGCATTGAATAGCGATTTATAAGCTAAATACACAAGAATCTCGAACAGTGCTGAATGGATTGGTAACGTCGCTTCATTAGTAGCCCTCCTTGTCTTTTCAGTGCAAGTACACGCAGCACAACTCTGTGTGACTGTGTCGCCTGCAGATACCCAGTACGACACATAACTTATGGAAACGATACAAAAGCCCAAGTGGAAAGTATGGATTGTGCAAATCGGGTCATGACGTTCTGGAATGCTCGAGACCCTGAGAAATTTTCTATTGCATCTTGATTTTACTGCCCCGTTTACGAGGCCGGAGTATCGTGCAAGCCTTTTTGAAGTCATGTTTGCGGTCGCACCTGCAATGATATGACTGGACGCAGCTTACCGCTCGAAGAGAGTGTTCCCTGAGCATTGTCATGCACTCGGGTATGGATTGCTCTGTTCAAGTTTAAGCCGGGTTTTTCCTGCACAGGCCGCGGGACCGTTAATTGTCGAGTCCTTGCTTGCCCGGCGTATTGTCAACCGCATCCCCACGATTGACGATGGGGGTTGCCAGATCAATGAATTCGACGTTGAATATGCTTCTTCAGCAAATCATGCTAGATTACTTGCAACATGGCGTCTGATGATACATTCTGGCTCTACGACTTGAAGGTTGAGGTCGTTGCCACCGACAAACCGATGGTCTGCGATCACCAGCCAGGCCAGTATTTTCTCATGCAAGGAGAGAATCTTGTATTCGGCCCGCATGGCAAGTTTCCCTTGTATCCGTTAGCCGCGTTATTACCGCTGTTACCGGCAAGACAAAGAGAAACCAGCGAGTATGACTGGATGACCACAGATACCGAGATTGCCTGCCCCGATCCGCACTGTGGTGGTAGATTTCTGATTACTCGCACTGGAAAACGCGCCTTTACACATGCGCAAACCACAGGCTTGCCTGAGTCTCGAGGCATTGCGTATTGGGATAGCTCTCCAGAAAAACCTGAATAACCACGGCATTTCATCTCCATGTCATCGCTGCGTACAGAACTTAGACCCGGGTATTCCATTAGTCGAATCATCAAGGGTGGATGGCAACTGGCCGGTGGCCATGGCAGTTTTGACCGACGTCAAGCGGTTGCGGATATGCTGACCTTCGTCGACAACGGTATTACTACTTTCGATTGTGCTGACATCTATACCGGCGTGGAAGCAATGATTGGTGATGCAATAAAGGAGCTTGGAAACAGGGACGCGTTTAGTGCTGATGATCACATTCAGGTCCACACAAAACTCGTCCCGGATCTGGGTAAGCTGGCAACCATCACACACCTCGAGATTGAGTCGATCATAGACAGATCGCTCAAGCGACTTAACCTTGAACGATTGCATCTGGTGCAGTTCTTTTGGTGGGACTTGACGATAGGCGACCCGCTGGAGAGTTTTGAGATTCTCAAACGGCTTCAGCGCAAAGGCAAGATCCGCTATCTGGGTTGTACAAACTGGAACCAGCATTGCATGCAGCGTTTTGTCGATAAGAATTTTGACATGGTATCTGCACAGGTCCAGTATTCCATTCTCGACCAGCGCCCCAATGGGCAATTCAATGAATGGTGCAACGCTAACAAGTTACAGATTTTGTGTTACGGCGTGCTGGCAGGCGGGTTTCTGACATCTCAGTGGCTCGGCAAGGCAGACCCCGGATTCGAATTCGACAATCGTTCTCTGATCAAGTATCGGTTGATTATTGAAGATTTCGGTGGCTGGGAGCTGTTCCAGCAATTGATGAGCACATTAAATGAGATAGGGTTGGAGCATGACGTACCACTTTCCGCGGTGGCCACCCGGTTCATGCTGGATCGATCTGATGTTGCTGCTGTCATTATCGGCGCAAAAACGGCTGCGAATATCAAAGACACACTGGCTGCCGCCAAACTTGAATTGTCGGACGCCAACACCGAGGCGATTGAGAATGTCATAGCTTTGCGAACTGGTCCTAGAGGATTGGTCTATGAGCTGGAAGGTGACAGAGACGGGCGACATGGCCGCATCATGAAATACAATCTGAACAGTTGATGAACGCAGATTCGGTACATCTGCGTGTTGAGTCGCTCAGCAAACACTTCGGAACTCTAGCGGCCGTCGACAACGTATCGATCAGCATCAAAAAAGGCAGTATCACGGGGTTGATTGGTCCGAATGGGGCAGGCAAGTCAACGTTGTTTGATACCTTGGCAGGCGAGACGCAAGCCGATAGCGGAAATATCATGTTCAATGGTCGTTCTTTGCAGCGATGTTCGGCCGATCAGGTGTTTCGCCAGGGCTTGGCCAGAACGTTTCAGATCCCGCAGCCGTTTCCTGAAATGTCAGTACTCGATAACCTCATGCTGGCCGCTCCCGGACAGCTGGGAGAAACGTTTTGGGCTCCCATATTCGTGCCTGCTGCCATAAGGCGGCAGGAGGCAGAGTATCTGGAGCGTGCTTTGGACGTGCTTCAGTTTACAACACTGTACAAAGTGGCCGGACTTGCTGCCAGAAACCTCTCTGGAGGGCAGCAGAAACTACTTGAGTTGGCGCGGGTGCTGATGGGTAAGCCGGAACTCATTTTACTTGACGAACCGGCAGCCGGCGTCAACCCTGCGCTCACCAGGCTGTTGCTGGAAAAGATTCATGCCTTGAATGATGACGGGATGACCTTCCTGATCATTGAGCACAATATGGATCTGGTCATGCAGCACTGTCAACCGATTATCGCCATGGCGAATGGTCGTGTGATCTTCGAAGGGAGCGCTGCAGAGGCTCTGGCATGTGAGCAGTTGCTGGATAGCTATCTGGGCGATCTGAGTCATACTGCTTCATGAATCGCGCGGCCCTCATAGTGGATTCCATCAGTGCCGGCTATGTTCATGGCATGCCTATTATTCATGAGCTCAGCATCATAGCTAACCCTGGTGAGATCGTTTGTATTGTCGGACCCAATGGTGCGGGTAAGTCGACATTGTTGAAGTCTATAGCCGGTCTGCTGAGAATCGAGCATGGCAGTATCTCTCTGGGCGAATCGCTCATTACCGGTATACGTCCTGATACCTTGTCGCAATCGGGTGTGGCCTTTGTTCCACAGCTGGATAATATCTTTCGCACCATGAGTGTTGAGCAGAATCTGGCGCTTGCAGCAAGGCGTTGTCGTGAAAATCGAAAGCAACGAATGCAAGCCATGACGACATTATTTCCTGTTCTGGAAGACAAGTTTACGGCAAAGGCCGGATCTCTATCGGGAGGGCAGCGTCAGTTACTGGCCATTGCGATGGCGCTCATTGCCGAGCCCGCGCTATTGCTACTGGATGAACCCAGTGCCGGGCTTTCGCCCAAAGCTGCCTTCGAGGTTCTGGGTATGTTGCAGGCTATCGCCGATGGTGGAGTCGCTGTTCTCATGGTAGAGCAAAACGTCAAGGCGGCGCTGCGCGTATCGGATCGTGCCTATGTGATGGCAGAAGGGCGCAATCAGTATGAGAGCGATGCCAAATCCTTGTTGAAAGACCCTGTACTGGGTGAAATCTATCTGGGCGCTCGACGCAAGGAGTCACATGCTGCAAAGTCTGTTTGACGGTATTCTCGTGGGTTCGATATTGTCGCTAGGGGCAATCGGCCTGACCTTGATCATGCACATCCTGCGCTTCGCCAATTTTTCGCACGCAGAGCTGATTTCTCTGGGTGCCTATTTCACCCTGACGCTGGACAAGACAGTATCTGCCTTATCATCTGTCCTCACAACCAAACTTCCAGCACTGAGTGTCAGCATATCGTTAATGATAGCCATGGCAATGGCTCTGCTGATTACCGGCATCATAGCGGCCATTATTGATGTGCTGATTTTCAAACGCCTAAGAGACAACGCCGGACCATTGACCATGGTGTTTGCCTCGTTCGGAATCGCGCTGATCGTGCGTAACATTATCGGTCTTGTCTATGGTTTGAAGTCCACGCACTACAATAACGATATTACCTTTGCCATGATGCTGAGTGCCGAGCCGCTTCTTCTGGTTAAGGCTGATCAATTGTTCATATTGGGAGTCACAGTGGTCGTTATGGTGGCACTGCACCTCATGATCACTAAAACATCTGTTGGATACGCGCTGTTGGCAGTCTCTGAAAACCCCGTGCTTGCGCAAGTCAACGGGATCAACCTCGCTGCCATGGTCAGGCTGGCCTGGCTTCTGGGTGGGGCTCTGGCGACAATTGCCGGTGTCTGCTATGCATTGGATAATCAATTGAGTCCCGTCATGGGAAGAGATTTGGTGCTGTCACTGTTTGCAGCCGCTATTGTGGGAGGCATCGGGAGTATCTATGGAGCCGCGTTGGGTGGTTTGATTGTCGGGCTGGCATCCAGCCTTGCATTGGTGTTGGTACCGACGGGCTATAAGCCCGCCATTCCGTTCGTGATTATTATTCTTGCTCTGTATATCAGGCCGAATGGTCTGTTTGGCGAAGAGCGATGATTGGGGTCATCTCTTATCTGGCCTTTTTTTTTACCATTGCATTGATACTCGCTATCGCTGTGCTTGGCCTTAACCTGCAATGGGGTTTTACCGGTTTGTTCAACGGGGGCATCGTCGCTTTCTTTGGTGCTGGTGCTTACGGTATGGTGCTGTTGGGTGGACCGGAGCGAGTTGGTGGTTTGGGTGGTTTCGGTTTGCCTTATCCCATTGCTTTTACAGGCGGTATTCTGCTGGCAGGAGTGCTCGCTGTTCTCGTTGGCCTGGCGACCATGCGTTTACGACACGATTATCTGGCCATTGCAACGTTTGGCGTTGCCATAGCGCTGGAGTCGGTGGTTCGCAATGCAGAGTACCTGACTGGTGGGGCCAAGGGACTTCGTGGGTTCGAACGTCCGTTCGAATCCGCCGTTAACGATCCCTTGATATATAACTTGCTGTTTCTTGCGGTCGTGATCGTGTGTTTGCTGGTGGTCTATTGGTTTCTGGAAACACTGGTGCGTTCGCCCTTTGGCAGGCTGTTGCGTGGTGTCCGCGAGAACGAGCGAGCAGCGCGATCTCTGGGTAAATCACCACCCTCGATACGCCTGACCTCATTTGTTCTTGGTGCCATGATCATGGGGCTATCCGGGGCTCTGTATGCAACATTCTATGCATTTATAAGCCCTCAGGATCTGGCACCGATATTGACGTTCCAGATCTGGGCCATGCTTATTGTTGGCGGTGCTGGTAATAATCGTGGGGCCATTTTGGGTTCGCTGGTGGTATGGAGTGGCTGGGTCGGTAGCGGCTGGCTACTCGCAGCGTTCGCACCGCAGCAATGGCAGTTGTATGCCGGGTCTATTCAATACATTCTCATCGGTTGTATTATCGTGATAACACTACTGGCACGCCCGCGCGGCTTGCTCCCTGAAAAACTGACACAAATGCAATATTTCATTCCACAAGAAACGATGCCCGGGAGGCAGCATGAAAAAAAGTAAATCATTCATAGCGAGAAGATGCGCGGCGGTGACCGTCGCGCTGGGATTGCTCATTACCAGTATGGCGCCCATTTCGCTCAGCCATGCAGCCGATTGCACGACCAGTATCGGTGCGGTACTGCCTACGTCTGTTGACTGGGGACGCCCTATCGCTGAAACCGCTCAGTTTGCCGTGGATATCTTTAACGAAGCTGGCGGTGTCAAGGGCTGCGATATCGACATGGTGCTGCGCGACACGCAAGTTGATCCCAAGATCGGTGTTGATGCGGCGAAAGCCCTGGTCGATCTGGACAAGGTGCCGGTTTTGCTGGGTGCGGTGTCCAGCGGTGTGTCCATGCCTATACTCACGTCGGTAACTGTACCGTCAGGTGTGATGCAGATGTCGTGTTGCTCATCTTCAACAGCGTTTACCGATGTGGCAGCAGAGGGCAAGACCGATGGTTTGTGGTTCCGCACATTTGCGACCACGCGTAATCAGGCGGCAGTTGCTGCAAAGCTCATTCAGGAACGTGGCTACAAGAGTGTGGGAATCTTCTACAAAAATGATGACTGGGGTCAGGATATCGGTAAGCTGGTTGCAGCTGATCTTGAAACACTGGGAATTGAAGTCACCACATCTGCTGCCATCAACGATGCACAACCGTCTTATCGCGCAGAAGTCACAGAAGTACTGAAAACCAAACCAGAAGCGGTTTACATGGCTATTTACCCTACGGAAGGTATTTCAGTGGTTAGGGAATGGATCTCATTGGGTGGTACTCAGAAAATGGTTGTGGCTAATGCGCTTAAATCTGATGAGTTTCGTGATGGTGTTGGCATGCAATATTTGAAAGAGGTGGTGGGCCATGATTCAGCTCCACCAAGAACGGAGTCTGCCAATTCATTTGTGGAGATGTACAAGGCAAAGTTCGACTCCGAACCCAACGGCCCCGGACTTCCTAACAGCTTTGATGCGGTCATGATTTCCCTGCTTGCGATGGAAGCTGCACCTGAACTGACGGGTGCTTCGATATCGGCACAAGTGTCCAGAGTCACCGACCCTGCGGGAATACCTGTTTTTCCCAATGTGGAAAGTCTGATGGACGCGCGCAAGCTGTTGGGCAGTGGCCAGGCTATTTCCTATCAAGGCGCAACCGGTGCCGTTGTTTTCGATGAGAACGGGGATGTGTCGGCACCTGCCGTGGCATGGGCGTTCAGCGAAGAAGGTACAGAAGAGGTTTCGTACTTTCCGTTGGCTGATGTTGATGCATTCATTTCGACGCTGAGCGAATAGGGCAGCAAAGTAAGTCGTCAGTATCCGACGTCGGGAACATAATGCTCAATTGAGTGCTATGTTCCCGTATTGCTGTTTATTGCCATCCACGTACGGTCAAAGGTTTGTTTGCAGAATATGAATAAGCGGGTGTCTGATACTCTGCATGCTCTGGGTTTACGAGACAACCCGGTCATTACTGGTCTTTGGCAGGTTGCCGATCTGGAACGTGGTGGCACGCCAATGGATCGTAGTCTGGCTGCCGATGAGTTGGTAAGGTACGCAAGGGATGGATTTTCCTGTTTCGATATGGCTGATCATTACGGCAGCGCTGAGCTTATCGCCGGTGCTGCTCGTGACAGACTTATTCAACAAGAGGGCGCTCAAATATCGCCCACCCTGTTTACCAAATGGTGCCCGCAGCCACACGAGTGCACGCCAGAGGCTGTTCGCCGTGGAATTTCTGAACGTCGTGAACGACTAGGTGTGGACAGCATTGATTTGTTGCAACTTCACTGGTGGAGCTTTGACCATCCGGGCTATATCGACGTCATGGATATGCTGATGACGTTGAAGCAGGAGGGTTGGATTAGGCAGATCGGTTTGACCAATTTCGATACTGATCACCTCAAGGTACTACTCAGCTGCGGGTATGACGTTGCCACCAATCAAGTGTGTTTATCGGTGCTTGATCCACGCGCGCTGGGAAACATGAGTGCGCTATGCATGCAATCTGATGTACGGCTACTGGCTTATGGATCATTGGCGGGTGGGTTTCTGAGTAAAAAATGGCTTGATGCGCCAGAACCTGATACCGTATCGGACTGGAGCAAGATGAAGTATCAACGCTTTATAGCTGCGGTGGGTGGTTGGTCCGCATTTCAGTCTATGCTTCTGGTGCTCAATGACATTGCTACCAGACATCATGTATCTATCTCCAACGTGGCCACGCGCTGGGTGTTGGAACAACCTGCGGTCGCTGGTGTCATCGTGGGCGCACGACTTACCGAGCGTCAACATCGTGAGAACAACAAGATTCCACTTACGTTTAAGTTGACTGAAGAGGACCATGAGCAGATAAAACAAGTTAGTGAGCAGTTGATACCCATTGCCGGTGATTGCGGAACCGAGTACAGACGCCCGCCGTTTCTGACAGCTTCCGGTGATCTTAGCGACCATCTGGATGCGTTGCCACCAGTGTTTGAAAAAGTCGCGGTACCGGGCAGGGCGCAGCGCTTTCGCATCAGCAGTGGCAGCGAGTTCGAGCCTATTTGCGGATATAGCAGGGCAGTGCGTGATGGCAATAGAGTCATTGTCAGCGGTACGACAGCAACCCACGGCGAAGATCGCATCATTGGTAAAGACGATCTGCAGGCACAGACTGTGTACGTTCTGGATAAAATATCGGCAAGTCTGGTAGCGCTCGGTGCATCTATGGACGATGTGTTAAGAACCCGTATCTATTTGAAAGACGCCGCCGACTGGGAAGTCGTCTCGCGTGTGCACGGCAGGTATTTTTCGAACTGTCTCCCCGCAAACACCTTGATAGAAGTGAGTAATCTGGTCGGTGACTACAGCGTTGAAATCGAGGCTGAGGCTGTGATTGAATGATTTGTTTGAATAACTACTCCATAGGCTGATTATGAAACGATTTGAAGGCAAGGTAGCGGTTGTAACCGGCGGGAGTGGTGGTATCGGCTCAGCGATTTGCAGACGCTTGTCCAGCGAAGGCGCGCATGTTGTTATCTGTGATATCAATGCAGCAGCATCGGCGTCCCTGGCCAATGACATTGGCAATACAAGCATCGAAACGGTGGATATTGCGAAGAGTGCTGATGCTCGAGCCATGATTGAACGCGTCGTGGCGCAACATGGAAAAATCGATGTGCTGTGTAACAATGCGGGAATAAACCGGCGTGGTGCTTTAATGGAGCTCACCGAAGATGACTGGCATTCCACCATGGCCATTAACATCACTGCCATGTTCTACCTTTGTCAGGCAGCAATCCCCCATATGGTGTCGGCAGGTGGCGGGGCTATCGTAAACACCGCCTCACAATGGGGGCTGTATCCTGCGCCTGCACATATTGCCTACAACACATCGAAAGCAGCCGTAGCAGCATTCACACAAAACCTGGCGCGTGACTATGCACCCGACAAAATCCGTGTCAATGCGGTATGTCCGGGTGAGGTAAAAACCGATATGCTCGCAGCGGGGCTCGCACGTACGGGCCGCACCTTCGAGGATCTCGGCAAGCTGATTCCCTACGGGCGTGTTGGCAAGCCGGAAGAGATAGCGGCACTGGTGGCTTTTCTGGCGAGCGATGAGTCTGCGTTCATGTGTGGCTCTCTGGTTGAGATAACGGGTGCTCAGCCTGTGGCTTGAGTACTACACTAGGGCAGAATTTCAACACGCTGAATTTGAGTATCATTCTCCAGAGCGATAACAAATTCACTCAGCTTGCTCACGTCTATCGCGCTATTGAAGACGACAATATACGAGCCGTTAGTATCTCTTTCCAGATCAATCGCCTGTCCTAGTTTGTCGATCTCCAATTGAATAATGGCCTGAGCTCGCTCCTGATTTGCTGTCGGTGCCATCTCGACGGACAAGCGCATTGACGGGTTCTGGATACCGGAAGAACTAAGCACTGAATAGTCGTTGTCCACTTGCCCGGTGTACAGTTGAAACCCAAGTACGGCCACCAACAATCCAGCCAACGCTGCTGCGCTCCACTGAGGAAAAGAAAAGGCTGATTGGAACATCTCCACCAGTTTTGGTTGTAGTCGGGAAATTGCAGAATCCGTCGGTTTTAATTGTTGGTTCGTCGATTCGATTCGATCCATTACACCTGCCAGGCTCTTGTCAACGTCAGCCTGTGTAGAGTGCAGGTGCTGAGCTTCATCGGCGACGGTTGCATTCAATGTTGTCAGGAACTGGATTTCACTTCGACAGTCAGCGCAATGCTCGATGTGGCTGGATACCGTTTTTCGCTGTTGCTCCTCCAGAGTCTGGTTAACAAACCACGGCAAGATGGCCATAATCTCTTCATGATCTGAGGGATCAATTGTGCGGTTTGACATGGTGATTACTCCTGCAAGGCCGCTTGAAGCTGTTTTCGCGCATGGAATGTTCGGGTTTTCACCGTGTTCTCCGGGCATCCGACGATACTGGCAATCTCACTGACTGAATAGCCCAGGGCTATCAATTCCATTACTGCTCGATGATTGCTGCTGAGGGTAGACAAGGCCGTCTGTAGTTGACTCATTTCCATTGCATTGTTGGTATGTGTTTCCGGATTGACATCGGGTGAGGGCTCGGCCAACGCCTCCATCTCGAAGGCTGGCTCTCTGTTCTCTGTGTGTCTTGCACTTTTGTTGTAGTTCTTCAAAGACCGTCGGTAAGCAATACCCAGAATCCAGGACGATACCGCAGACTGCTCCCGAAACGTCGAAGCACTGCCCCAGACTGCAAACAGAGTATCGGATGCCACCTCTTCTGCTGAAAAATGGTCCCGCAGCATTCTGATCGAGAATTTGTAGATACGAGGATGGTACAAGCGATACAGCCGTTCAAAGGCCTTGCGATCTCCTGATGCCACAGAACGAATCAGTTCGATTTCGATATCAATCGGCTGGTCCAACGCTCTCTCATTTTCAGTGACTAGAATTGCTGCCAGCATAACACCTGAGTTATCTATTTCTCCTGAAATCGTAGGTACCCGGCATCGTTAAAACGGTTCAATACAGGCTACTGGTTTTCTCGTCTGATTCTTAACTCAGTCCGCGCTCTGGATCACAGGCCAGATAACGGGCCTCCGGTTGGGTGAAGTCGGAGTTTCAGGCAAGAGCCACATGCGCTGGACGCTTGGGGAAGGATCGTATTGGAACTTTTGTCTCAGATTCGCAGTTCACCCGCGACGCAAGGTTCGTAATGTACGGGAATATTAACAAGCCGGGAAGAAAATGCAGAACTTTCACGCGACCGGCTTGTCGATATTGGGCATGTTATGTGCTCCTAAATTAAAAATCGCAGGCTCGGTGAACCGACGTAGCCAGCACTGGTACCTACGTCTGAATCAGCCAAATCAGTACAGTTTCCGAGCTTGGGTGTTGCCTTGCAGGTAATGATCTCCAGCAGCCTCATCCGCCCGGTTACCAGTGATGTTTCGACTTCATTGTTAGAAGCCATCATTTTTTTAGTGTGTTCTAGTTTTAACGTGCTGCTATTGTGGCAGGGAAATCCATATGACATCAACTAACAGGAACTGCGCCAGAACTCACGTTTCCGTGATGACGGCATTCGCGCTTTCCGGATGTATATCTTTAATGACAATAGTGGCAATTGCAGGGGCAGTCAGCACGGCACTGGAAGCTGACCAATACCCGGTTGCTGAGACTAGTGGACGTGTAAGCACTTATTTGTCAGCAACTCATGGGAGCGACAGCGGCGTCGATCAATCCTTGCCCCATCAAGCTGACCCTCGCGTTTTCTAAGCCCGTCTGGCTGAGCGATTCCAGTTCTCGTGTAAGTTGTGTGAAAGATCTCAGCGCTATGTTTTACTGACCCGACAGCGGGTAGCAATTCGTATTGAACATGAGGCCTATTCTAAATGCTGCTGGCACGAACACTGTATCGGTGCCAAAGATCAGGTGGCGGTAAGTCGATCAAGTTGACATTACACTTTAGATCTGAATACCCCATTGATAACACCGACACCAATAGTACCCAGAGCAAGGGTAAACAAGCTGAACGATGAGGGCGCTTCTCCTAACCATACCCACGCGAATAACGAACCGAGAATGGGTAGTAATACACTGAAGCTGGCTGACCGAACCGGGCCCAGCCTGCCTATGGCAATGGTATACAAGAGCACTGCGGCAAAGCCGGATATCAATCCCTGCGATATTGCATTGAATACGAATTGATCCATGGTGAGCGGGAATAGCTCAGAACCTGTCGTCAGTTTCACAAGAAGTATAACGATGGTTGACGCAACGCTTACCCAGGCGGCACCCTGTGCTGCAGTAAGACCGGTATGGCGAAAAGACACCACGTAGCAAGCCCAGCCTGCAGCGGCCAGAAACATAAGCCCTAAACTTGACAGGCTGGTACCCCCACCTGTAAGCGCATTTATGATAACGAGTAACGCCGCAGTTCCGATCAATACAAATCCGATAATTTGTGTTCGTGTGGGTTGCTGCTTGAAGAAGACTTTTTCTGCAATGACGGCAAAGATGGGCATTGTACATGGAACAATTGTCGCAAAATAGACAACGTTGGACTCTTTCAAGGAAGCAGTGACTAGCCACAGGAAGGGTGCTCCCCAACCCAACATGGCAAAGACTGACCATCGCGGAGCACCCCTGAGTTTTCGAAGCGTAGGTAACCAGACCGGCAGCAGTAAAAGCGCTGGCACTGAATACCGCATGAAAGCGACATCCAGTGGTGCAATACCCTGTTGCGCCGCTAGTCGGGTGGCAGACATCCACCATCCCCATATTGCAACGGCGGTGACTGCGCACATGATTGCCAACCAGTCTCGCTTTGCGGGTTTCGAGTCAGTGATCCAGAGTCTCCGGTTTTTTCTGGATCACTGTGGCGTTCCAGAGGTCTCCGACAGTTTACCTGAGAGAGACTGTAAACTTACATTCATCAGGCGGATGTGCAGCGCATGTAATCTAGTTGTCGGTCTGAAAACGATGATGGGGAGTTTCGTACCCATCTCTCTAAGCTGCCTATTTCACTCCATAATCGGCGATTTGCTCGGCACTTGCTCAAATGACGCGCATTTCAGGTTGAATTAACAGCAGAATTCTGCTTTCCTACCCAGATTTGAAAAATCGAGACGGAACCCAGTCCCCAATGGCCAAAGAACCCAAAATCATCAGTATTTGTAATTCAAAAGGCGGCGTTGGAAAGTCGGTTGTAACCATGTTGGTAGCCGTTGCCGTAGCCGAGCAGAAAAACAAGAAAGTATTGATTATTGACTGCGACTCGCAAGCGTCGGTGTTGGCTATGTACGAACAGGAAGCTGAGCAATATCCGGATGACACTCCATTGGTAGAAGTGGAGGCATTAAGCCCCAGAAGGGTCAATACGTTTCTGAAACGATTCGGTAGTGATTACGATATTATTTTCATTGATATACCGCGAATGACCGACAAAAAGGCTGACAATCCAACCGTTATGCTTTTGTACAACTGCGACGGAATTCTGGTGCCAGTGATCGGTTCCGGAGTAGATGCCATTGCCACTCAGGAGTTCATGGAGATTCTTGAAGAGTGCAAAACATTTAAGGCCGAGATGGACGAAGAATTGGTCTGCTACGGATTTATCAATCGTAGAAACCTGCGCAAAAGCAATGCAGAAACAGAAACCGAGCTCAAGCAGGCGGGCTTGAAAATGTTCAGCAACTCGCTTTCTGATTTGCGGATATTTACAACGCCGTCCGTGTTTGGCTCGCCACTGATCACAGCAGAAGGACACCGACGCTTCGAACCTTTCTACAAGGAGTTTTGCCGGAAATACAAAATTTAAGGTATTTACAAAGCACTGCCTGGCTTGCACCGTGTTGTCTGTAATGTATCTGGAAAGTTCATGCAGTCATTTTTTAACTGGGTAAACATGCGCCATAACAGGACACCCAAGCTGGTCAGGCGGTAACGATAGGGTTAGTGATCGGCGATTACCGCTTACTCATAACGAATCCATTGCGTATCAGATTCCTCGCCAATTCGCCAGAACGAAGGTTTCCAGAATTGCCCATCGTTAAATTCTCCATGTTTTTCCGGAGTGGATCCGGGTTTACGATCAAAGGATTTAAAGGTGATTTTTTCTGTGTAATACGGGCCCAGAGTCTTTCTAATTGAAGGTAGTGCCGCATAGACGTTCACTTCCGAGCCGAATGTTCTTTCAGTGGGGTGGGTAGGACGTTCATAGACATCATCTATCCACGTAAGTAGTGATCCACTGGGCACTAGTCCACTGAACATGAGTTCGCCGATTTCCGCTAACCGATTCAACATAAGGTTGCTCACCCTGGGCCAGTCTTTTTCGCTGACCCCATATCGACTAAACGTATTGTAGAGGTTATACATCGTATCGACTGATTGTTTGATAGATGTGGCGGCAGCCATGTAGACAACGTCCTGTAGTACACGATGTCTGGCTAGTAAGTCGACGTTGGCATTCACAAGATCGTTCAGTACAAAGGCACCCATGCTGTGTCCTATCAACGTAATTTCGAATCTCGAAGGGTTCGGGTCCTGGTCAATTTGCCTTAGTATTTCTGAGAAATAACCAGCTCCGGTAACGCATCTGTTGCCATCATTGTTACATGAGTGCCTTTTCTTGATGCGATCATCGAACAAAACGGTTGGCGAGGAAATATTAGTGGCTCGCCGCTTCATGTTTCGCCAGGATGCGGCGCCTATCTCTCCATGAGCTAGTGCACCTATTGAAATCCTTGACAGTCCCGCAGCTCGATTCCAGAGCAATCGCGGGTTTCTGATGGGATTTGCACTATCTCTTTCATACGATGACCAATACAAGTTCGCGCCGTTCAGAACATAGCTGTCACTCTTGTCGCTGGTTACTCTTTTGTCTTGTACAAATCCACGGCAATGCTTCCCTGTTTGATTTCCAATGCTACAAAAATTCTGGTATGCCTGTACCCAGGCGTTGGACACGCCGAACAGCGATGGGTGATTATTGCCAGTTCCTTCCTTGAATCCTTTACTTTCGTTATTGCCTGTGCCCTCGTAGTTGCTATCGTTCAAACCCCACAACGTATCTTTCAGATTCACACCCTGTCCGTACCAGGATCTTGGTACATCGACGATAGCTTCAAGAAAATCAGCAAACATAGTTGCCGTACCACCAAAAAATCCTCTGATCAAATTCTCGGAGTATCGACCACCACTTATATTCAGCGCGTGCTCAAAATAATTGGATGGGCCATCGGAAGGCCACACTAGAAAACGGGGATATGACCAGTCGCTTGCATCGTTTTCTATCAGCTGAGCTAGTATTAGATTCTGCTTTACGGATTCTTCGACTTTGTTCAGGCCCCCATGGATATAGATCAGGAGTCTTGTTTTGGCTGACTGGTTTTTAACGGCAAGTTCTGTTGCTGCCATGAGATCGTTTTTCACAAGCTCCGTCAAATCGCCATCTGCGACGTATGCGCTGCCAGCATTCGATGTGCATACAACTTTTCGACGATCATAATTAATTGCTATTGACGGGGAGCACAGAACCCCAAACTTGTTGACTAGCAGACTGTTACCTTCGTCTAGCAGTATCCCTTTGGTCGTACAGGCTGAAGCTAATGAAATTAGTGTCAGCGAAAAAACCACTCGGCTGAACAATGTAGGGTGGGGCATCGACTTTACCTAAAATTTAACTGTGGAATCCGTTAGCTGGAAACCATAATCTGTGCAAAAAATTGCATCCCTTTAAAGCCAAAAGTACGCTGATTAGCATAAGCGATTTTCTCGCTTATCGTGACAGATTCCGCCCTTGTTCCAGCGAATGCAACGCTGAATTATGGGCAGATCGGTGGCGGTCTGATGACACGCCCCGGCACGCTTTGCAGTAATATGCCAAAGGACTTGAACTTCAGAATCGTGGCGGCGAATTCGCGGTAGGCTAACGGGTTGGCAGCGGCGATTCCGCTCCCTTGCTAATAGGCAAGCGGCCGTGAGTGCCGCTTGAAGGGAAAGTCTGACTATGTGCCAGATGTGGCCTTGAGCTGGCTGGCAGAGGTGTCCCCGCTTCACTAGACCGAGTGAGGGCACACGCCCTACAGCGGTTATTTTGAACAAATGCCTCGGGGGCCGGTTTGTGTATCTGGCCGCCTGATGACGATGAATGGTTTGTGTTTCAGTACTGTGTGCACGTTGCAGGCGTAATAACTTGAAGTAATGGTTGCACCTCGCTACAGAATCTATAGGCTTATTCTCGAAGATGAGCCAACGTCAGGCCCATTTCTATCGGAGGAACCAATGAAACACCTAGTGAAATCAACAGTTGCAGTAGTTCTTAGCCTTGCCTTTGTCGGCGAAGCTGCGGCAACGGAGTGGAATGTATCGGTCTGGGGTAAGCGTCGCGCCTTTACCGAACACGTCGAGAAACTCGCAGAATTGGTCAGCGCCAAGACCAATGGCGAATTTACCATGAACGTCTCTTATGGTGGTCTGTCCAAGAACACCGAAAATCTTGATGGAATTTCCATTGGTGCGTTCGAGATGGCGCAATTCTGTGCTGGCTATCACGCAGACAAGAACCGTGTTGTCACTGTGCTAGAGCTCCCGTTCCTGGGCGTTGAGAATCTTGAGCAGGAACGAGCCGTTTCGAAGGCCGTCTATTCCCATCCAGCCGCCGCTGAAGAGATGGCGCAGTGGAATGCCAAATTGTTGATGACGTCTCCCATGCCACAGTACAATCTGGTGGGCACTGGTGAACCACGCATGACGCTTGCAGATTTCGAGGGAATGCGTGTACGCGCTACAGGCGGTCTGGGCAAGGCATTTGAGGCAGTAGGTGCCGTGCCGACCTCTGTGACCGCTACAGAGGCATACCAGGCGATGGAATCCGGTGTTGTCGATACCGTAGCATTTGCTCAGCATGCTCACCTGTCGTTCGGCACGATCAATCAAGCCGAGTGGTGGACAGCAAACCTCAATCCGGGCACGGTAAACTGCCCTGTAGTTGTGAATATCGATGCCTATGAATCTCTGTCAGATGCAGAACGTGACGCGCTGGATTCGTCAATCGAAGAATCACTTGACCATTATCTGGCCAACTATGCCGAGTTGCTCACGCGTTGGGATGGTGTTCTGGAAGAAAAAGGTGTTAAAAAACTCGAGATAGCACCAGAAGTCATCGAAGATTTCCGTGCCGCGGCCGCAACGCCTGCACGTGACGAATGGATTGCAAACATGGAATCGCAGGGCCTTCCCGGCCAGGAGCTGTATGATCTTGTTGTTGACACGCTAGCGGAAGCAAAAGCCGCCGGCCAGTAAGCTTGCTTCAGCCAATTGGCACTTACTCGAGAACAGATTCCGACATACCTTATTCCGGCCAGGCGGGAATGAGGTATGTCGATCTGTAGATCCCAACAAGCGTGGGGATGACAAGTGTAAAGTGAGCGCCCATCTGGCGTCGATGACAATATAAAAACGAGGGTGAACAATAAGATGTCCGCTCTCCAACGCTTGGGAGGGCGACATAATGGCAGGTTCATCCGCAGTGCTCGAAGACTCCAGCTTACTGAGCAAGCTCGACAGACTCTTGCTGCCAATTGAGCGGTTTTGCGCGCTTCTTTCAGGATTTGCTATTTTCTCCCTTATGTTTCTTGCGGCGTACTCTGTTACAGGGCGCAAGTTTTTCGGTTCCCCTATGATGGGGTACGTTGATTACATAGAAGCTGCCATGCCCGTGATTGCGATTATGGGCATCTCCTATGTTCAGCGCGACGGCTCGCACATCCGTATGGACATGCTTGTCGGAGCACTTAAAGGGCGTACTTTGTGGCTTTTCGAGCTGATATCTGTCTTGCTAATTCTGGTTCTTCTCATCGCGCTGACATACGGAGCCTGGGCGCATTTTGACCGCTCTTTTGACTGCGCGCGGCCGCTTTGCAGTCGTGACAGCTCTATAGACGTGGGCATCCCGATCTGGCCCAGTAAACTGGTCGTTCCGGTGGCTTTCGGCGTGCTGGTATTGCGTCTGATATTGCAGACATGGGGGTATGGACGCGCATTCATCCTCGGTCTCGACAATCCGGTGGCGGTCCCGTTGACACTGACCGTCGCGGAGCAGGCCATGATCGAGGCGAAGGCACTGGAAGGGGCTGAATGATGGAGCCCATTGAGATTGGCCTATGGGTCTCAGGCGGAATGCTGCTGTTCGTTGTTCTGGGTATGCGCGTGGCGTTCGCTGCAGCAATGGCAGGCTTTGTCGGACTCGTCTGGCTGCGCTGGAACGGATTCGACTACGACCCGGACAGGTTCTGGAAAGCCGTGGAAATCAGCGTCAAGATTGCTGGTCTGACGCCGCACTCCAAAGTAAGTGCACAGGTTCTGAGCCTGATTCCTGTTTTCATCATGATCGGTTATCTAGCCTACTATGCCAAGTTGACAACGGCTTTGTTCGAAGCCTGTAAGCGCTGGTTTGCGTGGGTGCCAGGCGGCCTGGCGGTATCGACTGTATTCTCCACTGCAGGTTTTGCTGCCGTTTCAGGTGCATCGGTTGCCACCGCCGCTGTCTTTGCGCGGATAGCAATCCCCGAGATGCTCAAGATAGGCTACAACAAGCAATTTGCAGCCGGGGTAGTAGCGGCGGGGGGCACACTTGCATCCCTGATCCCGCCATCGGCGATCCTTGTTATCTATGCAATCATCGTGGAACAAGACGTTGGCAAACTGCTGCTCGCTGGTTTCATCCCCGGCGCTTTTTCCGCAATCGTCTACGCAACACTGATCATCAGCATTGCGATGATATGGAAGAGCGTCGGCCCGCCAGTGACTGGCTACACATGGCGAGAGCGTTTCGCCTCGATAGCGCCAGCTTCGCCGATCTTCGCAGTCGTCATCATCATTATCTTTTTTGTCTACAACCCTTTCGGTGATGCGTGGGGCACGCCAACGGAAGGCGGCGCTGTCGGTGCATTCATTGTGTTCCTCATGGCGTTGTACAAAGGCATGCGCTGGAGCCAGCTGAAGGATGCACTACTGGACACAGCCAAATTGACAATCATGATCTTCAGTATTATCTGGGGTGTGTTGATTTACGTACGTTTTCTGGGCTTCGCCGAACTTCCCGACGCTTTTGCCTCATGGATCACAACCCTTGATATGGCACCCCTGACGATTCTGATTTGTATCCTGCTGGCTTACGCTGTGCTCGGAATGTTCATGGACGCAATTGGTATGCTGTTATTGACGTTGCCGGTTGTATATCCGGCGGTTATGGCACTGAATGGCGGTGAAAATGTTGCTGCGGCAGATTCTGCCTTTGGTATGTCAGGAACCATGTGCGCAATCTGGTTCGGGATACTGGTAGTCAAAATGGCCGAGTTCTGCCTGATCACTCCACCCATCGGCCTCAATTGCTTCGTTGTCGCCGGTGTACGTGATGATCTCACTGTACAGGATGTGTTCAAAGGCGTAACACCGTTCTTCCTGGCAGACGGTGTCACGATCGCACTACTGGTCGCTTTTCCAGGCATCGTGCTATGGCTACCGAGTCTGGTCTAGTGTAGTGGAAGATACAAAACATTCACCTATTCAGGGAACAAGCTGGTTGTTTTTCAAGCTCTGAACCTGTGGATCACCAAAACGGTTGGATTCATCGGTCCCACGTAAAATGAAAAATACCAGCAGCACCAGGAATCCGATGAGTGGGACTAGTGATATCAGTAGCCACCATCCACTGCGGTTAGTATCGTGTAGTCGCCGTGCTCCGACGCTAAGGGATGGTATCAGGAGTGCAAGGCTTGCCAACAAACCGAAAATACCGACGCCACCGACAGTGGCATCCAAAATGCTTGCAACAATCTGCACCAGAAACGAAAACAACGCGAACCACCAGAATTCGGAACGTGCAGCGCGACCTTCAAATTTTGCGTAGTTTGAAAGTACGTGTTTTATGGATTCGGAAAAAGTCATGGGAGTGGTCTCATCTTTCCTGGAGTATGATTTTAAACGAATAGTGTATTACAGCAGAGCGGCATGTGTGATGTCGGCCTGTCACCTTGCCACTAAAGAATAGCACCAACGCTTTTCTTCACGAAGAACAGGCTGAACCTGAGTAATTCAGGTGATAAAACTCGTACAAGAACCCAACAAAAAAGTAATGGGCAACCGGAGAAAATCAGGGGTGATTTTCACTAATAATCAGCGAATCCTCACACTCTTGGTGTCTTGACTTGCCAGTACCTTCCCATGCTGCAGGTGGAGAGTTCTCGAATTACTGGGTACGGCTGTTAAGTGGAGATTATTTTCAGTGTATTCAATCGGTTAGAATCTCTAGAAATCCGATAAACGTTGCTGCTATTTGCTCGATGCTTTAACGGTGTACACATAATTTACAGCACGCACAAGCTTATACAACGTACAATCGCGGGTTGGCGGCGACTGCGTCGGTAATGAAATTACAGTGATGGTCTTTGCGGTTCATGTGCTTAGTTAACCAAACACTTTTCACCTTAACTGAGCCGAAGTAAATGCAACTGCCAGCGCTGTTGTTTAAGCCCTTCAAGTAGTCAAAACATTAATAGTCAGTCATACCCATGAAAAATCAAGTTCAATTGATTACTTACGTTGATCGCCTGACTGGGAGCGGCTTTAAGGAATTCAAAGGATTGATGGACTCATCCTTAAAGGACGTCTTTGGCGGAGTCCATTTTTTACCCTTCTTTGAGAAAATCGATGGCGAAGATGCAGGTTTCGACCCTGTAGATCATACGGCAGTGGACAAGCGGCTGGGTGACTGGAGCTATCTCAGCGCGTTATCAAATGATTTTGACATTATGGGTGACATCATTGTGAATCATATGTCTTCAGATTCTCAACAGTTTCAGGATTATCTACAAAAGGGCGCTGACTCCAAGTATGCAAAATTGTTCCTTCATATGTCTGACATCTTTAAAGAGGGTGTAAGTGAAGAGGAATTGCTCGATGTATATCGTCCTCGTCCAGGGCTTCCATTTACGCGGATAGATTTCCCGTCAGGTGATTCGAGACTTCTGTGGACCACATTCACAGAAAAGCAGATTGATATCAATGTTCGTCATGAAGAAGGGGTTAAATACCTGGAATCCATACTGGATAGATTCAAGAGCGCTGGTATAACCATTATTCGTCTGGATGCGGCGGGGTACGCAATCAAGAAGGAGGGCGATACTTGTTTCATGATGCCGGAAACCTTCGATTTTATCGAAGAATTTACGGAAAAGGCACATGCTTTGGGCATGATCGTGCTTGTCGAGATTCATGCCTACTTCAAGCAGCAAATTGAGATTGCAGAGAAAGTAGATTTGGTTTATGACTTTGCCATGCCTCCACTGGTTCTGTATGCACTCTACACTCATGACTGTTCTGGCTTGAAAACATGGCTGGGACAAAGCCCGAGAAATTGCATTACAGTACTGGATACCCATGATGGAATTGGCATCATCGATGTTGCGCCGCACGGTGACGATAAGCCGGGTATTCTGGCAAATGATGATATCGAATTTTTAGTGCAGGAAATCCACGAAAAAAGTAATGGAGAAAGTCGTAAGGCAACCGGTGAGGCTGCGAGTAATCTGGATTTATATCAGGTGAACTGTTCTTTCTATAGTGCACTTGGCGAGAACGATCAGGACTACTTGTTGTCACGATTGATTCAATTTATATGCCCTGGTATTCCACAAGTCTATTACATGGGTTTGTTAGCAGGTAAGAACGATATGCAACTGCTCGCTGAAAGCGGTGTCGGGCGAGACATTAATCGTCACTACTACACCGTTGAAGAAGTGGAAAAAAATCTGGAACGACCCGTTGTCAGGAATCTGGTTCGTCTGATCCAATTCCGCAATGCTCACCCTGCCTTCAGTGGCGATTTCACCGTGCTTGAATCGGAAAAGCATATTTTTAACGTGTATTGGTACGACGGCAGTAGCTCGCTATACGTAAAGATTGACTTGAAGAACAAGGGATTTGAGATTACTTCAATACTTGGCGAGAATCAGAAACTAATCAAGGATTGGGCGAACTTAACCGTCTAGCGTGTAGATACCTTTACACAACTGCCACTGTTTTCACTGTTCCGGAGATTCGTTGTCAAATCTCCATTGCTGGTTGTAAGCGTTGTGACAAGGCCAGGTTCCAACATTGTCCCCATTAATAGTGTCAGACGCATCAATACAACTGGCTTGTACTTCTTACTATTGTTGATCGTACTCAACACTATTTTTGCCTCAATATAGTTATCAACGTCAAGCAAGGCTGAGCCCGTGAGTTTCCATTAGCTGATTTTTTATTACACGGCTGACGAAAATCAGTGGTGAGAAGTGCCCGGATTTCCTCAGCTATTTCAATCCACCGGATAGCACGTCGTTTCTTTTCAAGAAGAGGGTTTGTCCATCATCTTCCCTCATAGATAAAGGTATTGGCTTACTGGCCATCCCGGGAGGATGGAAACCTTTGACAAAGCGCTGAGCGCGTTTGACAAGGGCACGCGGTACTCACACGACAATGTTGAGCGGCTGGGCGTACCCTATGGCGACCAGTTGCTACCGGCGCTTTTCACACGTGCTAAAGCCGTCAATGGAGCTGCGCCGACCGTTGTATACCTGAATGGTCTCGACAGCTGCAAAGAACTGCTCTATGTATTGACAGATGTGCATTTTGATCCAAAACTCAAGGCAGCTCAATCTGCGCAAGATACTCGTGTGAAAGCGGAGGCGTTAAGATGTGTGTTGTTATCACTGGCGCATTCGGGTTTCTCGGGCAGGGCATCGTGAAGGCCCTGATTGATGATGATCGGGTAGAGTAGAGCACGTGGTTGCCAGTGATCGAGTGTCATTGGCGCTGTACCAGCGTGCTCGATGCTTTTTTACTTACGTTACAACAACGAGGAACATACAGTGACCCTATTTAAGACGACGCTTGTTAAGACGACGCTTGGCGCTATTGCTATGACGGCGACATTAGTTGCCTGCAGTAGCTCAGACGATAATCCTGTATCAGGGGGTGAATCAGACGGGAATTTTACCGCATCCGGCCTGCTGACTCGATCCAGTGCGCTAAGCGTGCCTGAAGCAATTGGTGCCTTGCAGGTGGTTTTCGATGGCAATGACGCGGTAACAGCATTGCCGCCTGTGGACCATCAGGCAAATGCACAGAGTGTGGGGATGACCCTGCGGCCCACCACCGTTATTTTTTTTGGTAATCCGGCTCTTGGAACCCCCTTGATGCAGGCCAATCAGCAGGCTGGCCTGGACTTGCCCTTGAAGATGCTGGCGATCGAAGGTGAAGATGGTTCTACGCAACTTGCCTATAACGATCCTGCCTATTTGCAACAGAGACATGAGCTGAATGGAGTTGACCAACAACTGATGACAATGTCTGCAGCGCTCGGGAGTTTTGCAACAGCCGCCAGTGGTGAAAGTGAGATTGCGCTTGCGCCGTCAAGTTCTGGTTCTGTGGCTGCAAACGAGGGAGTTGTGGTGGTGTCCAGTGAGCAGGATATGGACACAACATACAATGCATTGCGCAGTGCCATTGATGCAGCGGCACCGTTGCGAATTGTCGCAGAAGTTGATCATACGGCTAACGCGCAATCCGCCGAACTGGATTTGCTACCTACAAGGTTGATTATCTTTGGTAACCCGAATCTGGGAACCCCCCTAATGCAAAGTGGGCAATCGGTCGCGATTGACCTACCTCAGAAAATGCTGGTGTTCGAAAACGAAACAGGCCAGGTGTCAATTGCTTACAACGATCCAGCGTACATAGCTTCTCGACATGGTATAACAGATCAGGATGAGCGCTTGACAACCATTGCTACAGCTTTGGAAAATCTTGCTACGAATGCAGCTGCGGCACCGTAGACAATAGCTACAAAGGAACATTTGAGTACTGGATAAGGCTGAGGCTAATTGCGCCGGGTTCGGTCTCCATATGTCTGTCACTTTCGAGAGCGCTTGATTGCCCAGCCGGCTATACATTGATGTAGCTGGCTGGATAACGATTAACGTAATCGTTTCCACCCAATGCGACGGTATCAAAGTCCACACCATCGTGATGTTGCCCCACCAGACGCCTGCTCATAGCGCACCACCTGACCCATATTGTCTATCGGTAAAACTCCGTGTCTTCGGGGGGAGCAAGTTCCTCAGGTTGCTTGGACCGGATGCGATTTTTCGTTGCCAAAAACTAGTTCAATACAAGCTCTATGCTAATACCCATGTAGTTGATTCCACCGCCTTCGCTGGCCAGTAGTCCAAATATTGTAGAGCGGTGAAATATACTATAACCGACATACACATCACGGATGTTCGCCGAGAACCCACCTTCAGGTCTGCCAAGAAAATGGCCAACAGAGGTTTGCAATGTCCATTCAAGATAGTTGACTAGCCGGGAAGAGCGTTGCGGGAGAAAGTCCATCACTTCAACGCTGGGTATTTGTTCGACATAGCTCAAGCCTTCACCGAGTCCAAGTCTTATTGGAGTACGGCGAGTGCCGAGGTTAAAATTTCGGTAGGCTTTGACATGGATGGTAGCGCCGAAAAAATCGGGCTGAGTGCCACGTTCGCCAAAATGTTGCAATGATCCATAGACAACGATGCTGGCAGGCCACCGAAAGAAATTCCTGCCAACTTGCTTGCCTATGCTGATGGCGAAAACCCGAGTCGGCTCGAAGGCCGACTCGTAATGGAATAGCAGAGCGGGTCCGAAATCACTTTCACTGGCAATGCCCAATTGAGACTGAATGAACAGGCGAGGCTCATCGTCAGCTACATAAAAACCTGATGTTGATGCTTCAGTGATTTGCGAGATGCTCAGCAGAGAAACAATTATTAAGACAGCTGGCATGCAAATTTGCGATTTTTTTAATTTCATTTCGCCATGATAGTGGCCGCCCTGGTGTCTGCGTGCTCTGCGTACATCTTTCCCTGAAAGTTGCTTGTCCGGAATTTGTCGCCAATTGCGTGCCAGAACCTGATCTTTATGAAATAGCGGACTGCTCAAATCAAGCAGGCCAGCTGGCTCATGAGGTTAGCTATAAAGTCATGAAATGTATCTGCTGCCCTGAGACACACAGTCATGCCTGTATACTTGAGCCCTTGTCAGTAAAATTGCTAAGGGAAAAGGAATATGAAATTGAATATTCGATCTAAAACAGCGGCTTTCTGCTCCACTACACTATCAACAACCGTGCTGTCGCTGCTCTTGCTGGCTGCCGCTGTTGTCCCGGAGCCTGTCCTTGCACAGGATAGTGACGAGCCGCGTGCTATCACTGCATGTTTGACGGCTTTCGGTGATCACCCCTTCGGAAGCAATCCGAGGTATCGTACACTGCCTGTCAAGGTCAAGGTGTTCGGTATCGGCAAAGATACTGTTGATGACACAATCACCGACTCTCCCGAGCTTATTTATGTCCGCACCGGGGTAAATGTTGCCGGTGGAAGTGTCATTCATCTTAACAACCCGAATGGCTGGTACTGCATGCGTACTTCCGTAAATGTGATGGGAGGAATGACAATCAGTCTGGCTTGCGACGCCAGGTTTACGATGCTGGGTAGTGGAGCCACCGTGATGGGAAATTCAGACGTTGACAACGCTGGTACGACAGTCATGGGTGGTACGACGATAAAGCGCAACTGCGATTAGGCTATCGCCACGCGAGGGGGGAGCTAGTGCCGAGAAAAAATCTGTGATGTGTTCGCGTCAGGCTGCTTTTGATCGAATAGCGCACATGCTTGGCTGTTTGTTGCTAAGTTTGCTGTTGGGTGCTTGTGCTGGCGTTCCAATTGTCCCGGACACAGCCCAGTCAACGGATAGGGGTCTGGCGTTGTTTGCGGCGACCACTGCTGCTCATGGAAAATCTGCCTTCGAACAGATTAACGATGTCAGTATTGCTTATGACAGTCACTGGTACTCGCTTATTCAGAAAATTCAGCCAATACTGACCGATGGGCAATACCGACAAGGTTCTGAGGAACGCCTTATTCTGAGTAAAGGCATCACAGCGCAAGAACATTCCGGCGTGGGAGGCACGAAATTCGTTTTACGCCAACGCGATTATTCCCTTGGCGCGTTGAACGGCAGTAGTCAGGTCTGGTATGACAGGGAGCAAGTTCTGGATAATCAAATCATTAGAGATGCGGCATCGCTTGTCGTGGACGCCTATCGTGTATTTCTGTTTGGACCACTTCATTACTTAGCAGGTGAGCATATCTTCAGGGACGCTGGGTCAACCCGGATTAATAATCGAACGGTTGACAAGTTATTGATCATAACCCGGCCGGGATTAGGAGAATCGCCTGAGGATCGACACCTGCTCTTCATCGACCGAAAGAGTCGCCTTACCATACGCATACGATTCACGCTGGAGGGGCTTGAGTCGACTCGGGGCGCAGTAGTGGAGACGGATTTCTCCAACTTTGTCTCTCTGCACGGTGTCATGTGGCCCACAACGTTTTTTGAACGTGTGACAAAACCTGTTCCGAATCTACCTGCCCATCGATGGTCTTTGCTTGGTCTTGATATCAACAGAGGACTTACTGTTCAGGATTTTTCCGAAGGACAGTTCAGTAAGCGCGCTTCGATTCCGGCAAAACGTTTATAATTCAGCGTCACTTATTCAACTGGCGCATCCAAATTTGCCTCGATTCAAATTGGTGCTGCGATGCAAGACGCCTCGAGTAACGACGGAGATCTTTTGCCTGAAGTGATTTCATCGCTCAAACATGTAAAAAAGTTTGACAGTGAAATGAATAAACTACTGAAAGACTCAGCTGAAAGAAGGGCCAAGTTGCCTGGAGTATCCATTGACGAGGCTATACAGCCTGACTATACCTGTCGATGTGGATTCATTAAGTACCGGTATTGTGCATATCTTTTCTTTTATGTGCTGCTTGCTACCGAACTTGTTGCTTACCTTTATATGCCGGGCAGCCTTGAATTCACGTCAGAGCAATCTGTCTACATGGCATAGCTGACAGAGTTGGTGTCGAGATCATGAATCAATATTCAGAGGCTGTTCGGGGATTGACATTAATTGGGAATTTGTGTCTTTTCTGCACCGCTGGCTCAGTCAGTTTGAGAAACACGCTGGGCCTCAATGCCATGATTTTTTACCTTTGGATTGGCAAATCGGTTTGTGCCGTGTTTTTTGTCACTTCCCCCTCCCGATTTCATTTTCAGACGGCTTTGCTGATATCCACAGGATTGGCAAATTGCTGCCGAGCTGGCACAATAGGATGGGCTATACACGGGGGCGACTAAAAACACCAACGCCTGCAGATTGATCAATTTGCGAACCGATTATCGCTCAAACCAGCGTTATGCATCTAACAGCAAAAACCAGTAGAGGAAAAGAAAACACGTGAGTACACTTGAAGTCATTACCCTTCCTGCTCGACGAACACTGCTCAAGCGCACAGTCGGAATAAGCGCCCTGTGTCTGCTTGGCGGCCGCGCAACCCCCGTATTAGCACAGCAGTCGGTGACAGTCGGTGCGGTTGGTGTCAAGTTCGACCCCTTGTTTGTCTTTATCGAACCTGGAGACACAGTCAATTGGCAGGGCATGGCAGGTCACAATGTAGAGTCCATCGATGCCATGACTCCAAAGGGGCAGGAAAAATTCAACACCACGCTTGGCGAGGATGTATCCATAGCTTTCAATACACCGGGTATTGTTATGTACAAGTGTACGCCGCACTGGGGAACTCGTATGGGCGGCGCGGTGGTTGTTGGCAAACCAGAGGATGCCATGGGAATCGTGGATTCCTACATTGCAGCAATCGAAAGCGACCGCGGGTCGCTGCTGCCGGCCAAGGGTCTGCTCAAGAAATTGGGCAAGGAAATCCAGGCTAAGGGATGGTAGGCACGGTAGCATTCAATTTTTAAAGTCGGGCTGACGGGTACTCCTTGCGATTCATCAGAGTAACCGTCAAACGGGCCGTCCGGGTGCGCATCACGCTTTTTGCCGCAGACAGGAATGTGACCTGTGGATCTGTCTTCCACAGGTCGCAAAGCGTGAAAGAACCAGACCGTTTTCCTGAAAATGGGGATCAGATGATGGCACTTTGCAGCGGCAGGCTATGTCCGCTGGGTGCTACTAAACGAGCAAAGTGATTACCCTTGGCCCAAGGTTCGCGGCGCTGCTGATAAAAATATACTCGCAGGGAATTTCACCGCTAAGGATGCTGATCACAGAAGGGGCGCCATGCGTTCAGTGGCTGATTATTCCAACCTAATACAATTATGCTAACTATTTAACACTGAGGACGTGGGCTATGCTCAGGAGAGTGCAATCCGTATTTGTCAACTGCAAGTCGTAGATCAGTATTCGTTTAATTGCCCAATCTGACAATTCAGTAGATACAATGTCGGTGTCGATAGTTCGACGTTGATAACCTCAATTCTGTCAGGCCTTTCGTTGTTGTGGGTTTATGACTCGCAGATATAGCGATTTACAAAGTGTGGCTTATGTCACAGATCAATGGGCATTCGTAGCAGAAATTCATGAACTGTCTAAACCATTGCTATTCACACATTATTGCAACCTTCGTGTGCTGACAGCTCAGGTAAATTATGATGGCCTCATAACGTTTGGTAGACAGCGAAATGAAGTGGGACAATGACGGAGAGTCCCCCAGACAGCTTGCATCAGACCAGCAAAGTATCTCGCTGATCCCAGACTTTCTCAAATGCCAGCACCACATCGTCTATATCAGCCTCTTGCATGCTGGGAACAATAAAATCGTGCACGACCATTCGTCGATTATGTAAATCCTCCACGACTGGGCATAACCCGATTTCATAGTTCTGCCATGCATTGGTCAGTGGGTCATGCGTTTTCCCGATTGAACATCGTTGCCTGAAAGCTGGTAGGAGATAGATAGGTGGCACATATCCTACCCCTAATTTCACTCCTTCCTTCTGGCGTAACTCGAAACACGATAGCTCGGCTTTCACCGCATCGATGAATACGTTTCTGGCAACTTGCACGGTTGTATTCCACAAGCAAGAATGGGAATAGTATGCGTGGGTTGCACCTTCTCTTACTGCAGGCATTGTCAGCGCTTCAAAACCAGACATTTTCGATTCAAAGTACTTCACTCGACCCCAACGTGTCTGGAGTAGCGTATCAAGCTTATCGAGTTGACACATCGCGATAGCAGCTTCTATTTCGGTCATTCTGAAGTTGTAACCGATCATATTTGTAAGATCGGTGATACCCATCGGACCAACCACCGATTCGGCATGGTTTCGAATCAGTGAAATACGTTGTGCCAGATTATCATCATCAGTAAGTAATACACCGCCTTCGCCGCAGTGGATATGCTTGTGGTAGTTCAGGGAGAAAACCCCGATGTCACCCAACATACCGGCATGCTCGCCATCCAGCGAAGCACCGGGGGCCTGTGCGCAATCTTCAATTATCTTTAAATCATGTTTTTGTGCCAGTGTTCGTATGGCGTGTGCATCATAAGGCTGGCCAAACAAGTCCACAACAACAATCGCCTTTGTATTGGGTGTGATGACAGACTCGATTGAATTTACATCCAGGCAAAAAGTGTCCGGCTCTACATCGGCAAATACGGGTACAGCGCCATAGAAAAGAGGCGCTGTTGCTGAAGCGCACATGGAGTAGGCGGTTACGATGACTTCATCACCAGGGCCAATGCCAATTGCACCAAGAGCTGCGATAAGGCCAGATGTGTTCGAATTGACGGTTAGGGCATGCTTTGCGCCAAAACGCTTTGCCCATGCTGCTTCACAATCACGCACGGTCACACCGCCCATGAAATTCTCATGATGTGCGCCAAGAAAGTTTGACAATATACCGCTATCCAGTACCTTGTTGACTGCCAGCTTTTCTTCTTCTCCAATCGTTATATGAGCTGGAAATAGCCTTTCCCGGACTTTTGGTCCGCCGTGTATCGCGAGTTTGTGCTTTTTGACTAACATTATTCTGGTTGAAGGTTAGTGAAAATGGGATTCGCCAACAGGCTTTAGCGGTAGCGTCAGAGCCGAGCACGATGTCGCGTGAGGTTGCCTTGATATCAGGCCAAGGGCAAGTCCTAGCACCGCTTGTGCAGCGCTCTCATGTTGATTCAGTTCTGGTCTGTTGGGCTTTGCTGTGTATGACAGCCATCGCGCAACACTTTCCTCTATCCCATGCTTCTGATCGTGGAAAATTATGCCTTCACGATTTGACAGGGTGCGCGCCATACCTTGCCTCATGCCTGGCTGTAGTGACAAGGTCGGTCGGCCAAGCAGCCAGGCCTCATAGAGTAATATCGATGTCATGCCGACGACGCGACTTGCGCTATGCAAAGCGGGCCGGATCTGACCTGGGGCCACCAGTAACCAGTCGGGTGCGTTTGCAAGACCACCACAGATACGGGTCATTCGATCTGATACGCTCTGCCGGCATTCGCGTGGGTGAGGCGCAACGTATAACGTGCTTGTATCCGGCATGTGCTCAGAGAGAGCTGACATCAGATGCTCTGTCACTATTGTCTCGTCATAACCTCTTAACTCAATGCCACCAGTCGTACCAGCAGGTTCAGATACGAATAGTATGGATGACATGGTGACGGGACCAGGCAACTCATGTGTTTCGTCGACAATCTTAGCAAGATCCGGGTGGCCGGTTACATGCAGTATCTGATCAGGAACGCCAGCAGCTTTCGCCTCCTCGAGTGCCAATTTGTCCATAACCGCATAGGCATCAGGCATAAAATCACGAACTCTCTGTGTGTATGAGGTCCAGTTATCTAATACATGCAGTGCTGGTTTGCCAGCTAAGCGAGCCCGCGCCGCAATACGAACTGCAGTATCGTCGGCCGAGCTTGTAGCGTAAATAATGACATCCGATGAACCGATGGCAAGATCACTATCCACTTGACTAAACCAGTGCCACTCGGCACTGCCTTCGGCCTCCAGAACTCCATGAGCGAGGCATATAACCTGATGCGACAGAGTCGCTGCCAGATGTGCAACCGGCAGGATTGCACGCGCTCCGCCAACATCTCCAGCTGCAAAGAGAATCCTCATCTGTGCGGCGTGCCTGCTTGTTTTACTCTGTCAAGAAGTGTTTGTGCGAACCAGGCTGATTCTATTGTCGACGGTGAAGGAACGCTATTGTCGATCAAGGCACATAGCATCTGGTAGGTCGATTCTTGTAACGAATCTGCGTGTTTTACATGAATGTCTGTACTTTGTGGGTGCGCTATTCTGAAGAACCCGGGATAGTCGGGATTTGGCTCCGCGCATTCCCAAATGAGTTCGGTAGCACCGCGCACTAGTGACAAGCGACCCTGCCGATCTGTAATTGATATCTCTATCAGATGGTAAGGAAGGTCATGCCCGGTAATCGTAACGGGATGCCCTTTCAAGGTTAATCCGAACTGAGGGTTGGCTAAATCTGGAGAACGTATAAAATCAAGCGAGGGTGCTTCCTGTGCATCAGTTATGTAACCTAGAAGGTCCAGCAAATGCACACCGTTCACCTCAAGCTGTCGACTGTAGGTTATCGAAATTGCCATTGCTTCTGGGGAGTCCGGGCTTTGTGCAATGTAGTCCTTCATGTATTTCACTTGAGGCAAGCAGCGCCTCTGGTAGTTCACACACGTTCTTGGCTGCGATTCCATGCTCCGATAGTGTTCTCGGATTCGCCAGAAGTCATCCATATGCAGGGTGACCGGTTTTTCGATCCAAAGCCTTGGTACTGAGGCTTCGAAGCACGCCTCAATATGACTGGCGTGGTACTCGCTGGGTGAGGCGATGGCCACCAGGTCAAGATCCTGGTTCAGGAAATTGCCGATATGTTCAAAGAGCTCTACCGGGCGAGGGCCCTGGTATCCCCGGTCGAAAGCTTGTCGAGCTTCGGCGATAGGGTCGAAGACTGCTACCAACTGTGTTTCGGGATGCCGATCGAGGCAAGATGCCAATGTGATGGAAGGATTTTTCTCATTCCATGCACCGCCGTCATATCGCCAGGCAATCCCACCAGCGCCGATAATTCCTGCACGTAACCTCATGCAGTGTTGCACATCTGTGTTGAACAAATTGCACTGTTCCGGTGGAGGCAGACGCAGATACAGTTCCACTGGTAAAAATGAGACAAATTCTCCAAGATTGTTTTCATCAGTACAGTTGACTCACTCGGAAACAGTCAGATGCTTATGACTAAAGCTACTATCTATTGGTACGCCGGTTGTAGGCTAATCGGGTTCAGTGCAACGAGCCATTTCACCGGTAGAGCTCTGGCGCA
Source organism: Granulosicoccus sp. (assembly GCA_045106195.1). GTDB lineage: Bacteria > Pseudomonadota > Gammaproteobacteria > Granulosicoccales > Granulosicoccaceae > Granulosicoccus. Next base: position 27,073 of record JBGCEH010000066.1, on the reverse strand, counting down.
GCATGTTCGATGCCATTCAGTAATTGTCACCGATACTGTGTTCCATGCAGGCGTTACGTCTTTCGTCTATCACGGCCCGTTGGCCATAGCCCACAGTTGAACAGGCTTGATCAACCGCCGTGGATACGGTGAGTCGTTGTTGCATGTGAGCCCTGTGTTTTATGCCTAAGGCTATGGGAGACCTTTTGAGTCATCAAAGAGGGTGAATCTCACTTTCTCGTGTTGATGCAGATATCACTGTCAGTACAGCAGGATTCCCAAACGCCATAAGTTCCGTTAACTGTGTGTAGTGATGGAGCGATTCTTGAACCGACAGAACTGATCATATGTGAAATAGATCATGTAATTGTCTGTAAATCATGTCTTTCTCCATAACATCCAGACGAGTAGCAATTATTCCGGCGCGAGGATGTGGCAAGCGCATACCACAAAAGAATATTTGAAATTCTTGTGGTCGTGCGGCTATTGGCTAGGCGATTAGTATATGGCTCCCAAAGATTTGCCAGACGTGCTTGTAAAGCGCATCCGTGATAATGTTGAAACAGGTAACTCGCTTAGCTTCGATTTACTTGAGTGAAGCCTCGTCATTTGCAACTATAGTTGCCATTAGTTTGACTGAAGGGTAAAGGTTGTTCTGACGATCATACTGGTAGGTGATGGGATTGAATAGATAAGGCAGAGCTGCACATCGTTTCACCGGGGGGCGTGGAAACTACTTGGATTGGTGGGTTTGTTTAATTCATCCGGCACATAGCTACCGATCGCAAGGGATCATCAGGATTGAAAGTCTTGCCCGGACAAAGCTTGATTAACTCTGTTGCCGGTGCTCTGTAGTTTCCTGCATAGTAGTTACGTGCACGGGGAATAAGGGAGATGGCAGGGTCCCGGTTAAGCAACCCGGTTTCACAGTCCGCCTGCGTGTTGTTACAATTTTCCACCCACATGTCCATGGCCTCGGGGTGCCATGCGCCAAACCAATCGGCGTGCGCCGTTGTTCCGCCTGGCAGAATTCTGTCCATTTTTACATCTGAGCTAAGGTGCAGGTTGGTTAGCTCCCCACCGTACTCATCGGGCCGAAAGAATATTCTGTACATGATCGAAGAAATATCGGTCGGATGAGAATCAGGGCAACTGACCCCATAGTAACCATGCTCTGAATAGCTTGTGTGGCTTTGGTCAGATTGGTATCCGGTTGCCTCGTTGACACACTGTGGAAAAGCGATCTGCATCTCCAGCTGATCACTGCCGTAGCAATCAGGGATAAGTGGCTGACGTCGCTCGTTCGAATTATACGCGGGACCGCAGCTAAAACTGATGATGGGTTGAACTTCCCAATCGCCAGAGAACTCGGTTTGCGGGGATTCGGAGGAGCCTTTGCCAACAATCATTCGTAGGTTGTCCGGGAAAGGGCTAACCAGTTCGTTTGCACCGTCCACGAGATAGTTATCATTTTTGTAGTAGACCATAATCTGATCAGGAATAAGTGCGTTACCCCGGCTGTCCAACATCGCAGGAACCCAGTAAGCGGTGCGATTCAGATCCTGACCATTGCAGGTGCCAGTGCCGCCATTTAGCAGCGAGTCAAATGTACTGTAAGCGTTCGCATTGGTGTTGCCAAAGAACATGTGCAGATGTGCTCTTCCCGGCTGGTTGGGAAACACGATGGGATCATCGTAGCTGAAATGACTAACTTCGCACTTGACCCGGAAGTAACCGCTAAATCTGGTATCCAGCAACACTTCATCGTAGGCGTCGTAATCGAGGGTAAGATCGCCAACGGCAATGTCGCTGGCCGGAACGTTGTAGTAGGGATTGTTATCAAATTGCGCATTACGCGTCTCATTCCTCTTAATCATGGCAAGGTTTTGCGCAGTAGCTTCGCTGTCATCGTCGGAAGCGGGGACAAGTAGTTGCGGATTTGACATGCCAGCTCGAGGCAGAACCCATAGACCTTGGCCAGGTTGGATGACTGAGTTTTCATCTACGTTGACATAGGTGCTTATAGCGGAATCATATCGCCACATCACACTGATAGTATCGTTATTAAGTGCCTCCTCAGTGGTACAGCCATCTGCGCACTCCAAACCAGTTTGATCCTGTGAGAAACCAACACCAGACATATTTTGTGCGCTATACGAAGCAGTGCCAGTGAGGTTCCAGGAAGGAGTCGTATTCTGCGATTCCAGATCGACGGCGAAACAGCCATAAGCATCAGAACATCCATTACCGAGCGGATTGAGTGATGATATGGGTAACAACTGAATCTCTATAGTGACGTCAGTGCCCGTCGCCTGTTGAATCCAAAACCCTTTGCCAGTGGTAACTGACCCCGTAATGGGCACTATGGAATAAAAACCGGTTTCAGTGTCAAACGTGTATATCACCCAAGAGTTTTGATAACCCTCTTCGGTCATGGATTCATTAACAAAAACATCGGCAATAGATTGATTGCCCGAGTCACCCGGTATTGATGCCAGAGCCCATTCACCGGAAGTCAGCGATAACGTTGCAGCCAAAGAAGTAGAAATACCGAAGACCGCGCTGAGTAATACGCCTGATAATGTTTTTCTTAGAATGTTCAATTTATACATCCCCGCTTGAATCAGCTTGACCTGGGAATTAGATAGCCATACCAGCGGGCATAGCTACTCGTCCTGTATCATGCCATTTTACAATGCGTGCTTGCGTTGCGGTGTAGCAAGCTATGCTGTCGCGCAATGTATTCCGCTGACGGAATGAGTCACCTACGTGATTCATCCCAATTCCCTCTGATATTATAAATTTCTATACCCACATCGTCTGGCAGCCAACAGCACGAGGATTGATAGAAGCGACAAGTGGATACGACCTGAACCACTCGACCCTGCAGTTTCGGTATTGCTGTCTAATGCAATCTGTGTCACGCCCAATGGCAGGCAATTATTTCCACCGCTTTCATCTGGCTGACACGATTGATATGCAGTGCTTCTAGCGGTACCTTCTCCAGTGGGAAAACGCATCAAAAAATTCCCGTCGCCATCGAACTTTATCACCTCATTGAGATTCGATATCACCACGAAATCCCCACTGTCATCAAACGCAATACCTTGTGGAACAATTGGCCTGCCATCATCAATGTCATCTGGCAACATTGTGGTCAGGATATTACCGCTCTGGTCGAATTCGTAGATTCCGTTGTCTCCAGCACCGGACGTTACCCACACTGTATCGTCTGATCTATCCGAGGTAGCGTTGGGATCAAGAGCAACCGCCATAAGACTGGAAATACCTTCTGCGGTAAAATCAAATGAGAAATTTTCACCGCCGTCGAATTTTGAAACAGAACCGCTACTGCCAGTGCTGCCACCTAGTCTGTTGGCGACGAGTAAACTACCATCAGCCAGGAAAGCTGTGCAATTGGGATCTTTCAGCAAATCATTTGTAAATCGTCGTTGCATGGTTCCGGTCTGATCGAAAACCATGATTTCGTTCCGGTTTGAATTGCTAATAAAAATCAATGGGTCTACATTGCCCACCCCTTCTGCCATCGCAAAGGTTATTCCAACAGGTTCATCAAAATCAGGGTGATCTATCTTGCGTAAAAACTGATGGGTGTGATCAAAAACATGAATAGCGTTACTGAATTCACCCGCAACCCAAATCTCACCATTTGCAGGATTAAATGCAATACCCCGAGGACCATCCAAACCATCTGTGGTAAAACGGTCTATTAACAAGCCATCCGGTGTGAAAACGGCAATATCATCCGTAGCCCACATTGATACATACAAGTTACCGGTTTTTTGAGCAGGTAGCAGTGCAAATGCTTGTCCAGAAAAGAGGATCAGTCCTGTTACTGTTAACAGTGACGTTAGAGGTTTCGCAAGTTTAGTCATATGATGGATCATGATATTTCTTTTAATTTCAATGACAGGGCAAATTTGCAGCAGCTGCCTGCCTACTAACGTCAACCCTTCCCGATACTACTGGGGCCAAATGTTTACGTAGGCTGTTGATGTAGCAATTAGTGTCACATGATTTTTCATTGTTGAATCTGGATTATTTGCAATTGCGTCGAATTACATGGCAAAACCAGGCGACGTAGTGAGTTTTTTTGATGGGGCAGGCGTTCGAAACCTATCTTGCATACAAATAAGAGGTGAATTCCCGGTAATTAAAAACTATTGTCGTAAGGCTTGTCCGGCTGTATTGACCTGTTCATAAATCTAACGATTGGCGTTTAAATCCTGCAAAGAATTCATGCAGGCTCGCCGCAGTTTGCTCGGGTGCTTCCTCAGCGAGAAAATGTCCGACAGGAAACTCTGTGCCTGTCACGCTGGATGCTTTCTCACGCCAAACGGCAGGGACATCGTATAGGCGGCCGACGAGTCCTTTACTGCCCCACAGGACAAGGAGTGGGGCATCAATTTTTTTGTGGTTATCTGCTGCATCGTGCTCAAGATCAATTGTGGCTGCCGCGCGATAATCCTCACACGTTGCTGAAATACACGCTGGATCCTTAAAGGCACTCACATATTCCCGTAAAGCATCAATGTCGTAGACCTCCATTCCGGATTTTCCCCAAGCTCCCAGCTTTGACTTGAGATAGAATTCTGGGTCACCGGCAATGAGTGTTTCAGGAAGCGGCGCGGGCTGTATGAGGAAAAACCAATGGTAATAACCGGTTGCGAAATCGCGATCAGTTCTCTCGTACATCGTTGATGTTGGCGCAATGTCCAGTACAGCCAGGGCCAGAACGTTGTCAGGATGATCCAGTGCCAGTCTATGTGCCACTCTGCCACCTCGATCATGCCCAGCCACAAAGAACTGCTTGTGCCCCAGATGATGCATGAGTGCCACCTGGTCTAACGCCACCTCACGTTTGGAGTATGTGGAGTGGTCTGGTTCTGAGTCAGGCTTGTCAGATGCTCCGTAGCCTCTGAGATCAGGCGCTACAACAGAATAACCTGCGTTGACAAGCATTGGTGCAACGGCATGCCAGCAAGCTGACGTCTGCGGATATCCATGAAGTAACAGAATGGGCGGCCCACTACCGGCATAGCGGTAACGGATAGCAATACCATCAGGTTTGCGAAAAGATTGACTTTTGAAGTCTTCAAACATATGTCGAAAATAGGCCTGAGTTGATTAATCTGGTTTCCATGCGTTTGTAGAAGCTGCGGATTGGTACAGTTAGTCCATACGCTAAGTTGTCAAATTTATCACTAATACCACTCGTAATCTTTTTGCAGTAAATCTGCTGCTTGAACGGGTGGTAGAAAGTTTACTCCGTAAGCTGTAGAAAGTGCTACGTCCTCGTCAGACCTCCCCATAGTGTAGGGTTTGCTAAACAGCACAACCAGCCGGCCAGTGGGCGTCACTCAGAACAGGCATGGACGTCATGGCTGGTGTTATTGTAGATATCCTGCAACCTCAGTGATACGACTCTATTTCCGGGAGCCGGCAGTTTGTCTAGATCAGGAAGAAACCGGGCTATGTTCGGATTGAGTATTTGCAGCGGGCCACTGTAGTCTTGGCTGAAGTTGCGTTGATCCGCACGATAAGTAAAAAGCCGGTGCGTGAAAACCTGTTTTTACCTATGCTGCGCTTGGCAGTGGACGAAATAAGTGCCTTTGCCGGTATACCTGGGAACAGGCACAGTGCGTGTTCCCAAGTAGTCAAACCCTATCTGGGCTCTGTGGTTGTAAGCACAGGGTCCGGGCAATTGACAACGTACTCTGTTCCGTCATACCGGACTTCGTAAGTGCGGTTGAACGTCATAGTTTCTGTGTCGGACATCTCAGTGTAGTCTTCGCTCAGTATTCCGTAGTCAACTTCATCCACTGAAAACAACGGAGTGGATCCAACAATGAGTGGTTGAGCTGGCGTGAAGCACTCCATGACATCGTCCGGATTCGCAATCCTTTGTAGTGAACTCGATTTTGCTTCGTTCAGCCCGTATCCCTGAAATACAGAAACGTTACAGGAATCGTCACCGTTATCCGGGATGTTAGCGCCCGCAAAAATAACCCCAGTACTACTTGGCGCAATATTATTGGCCTCTGTGTCTGGATCAGGGCTTTCCTGATCAATCCACTCTACAAGAATTGTCGCAAACTGCGTGTCCTCGGACCCTATTGTCCGTGCCGTTTGTACGGCGGCTGTATTTTGCGTCAGGAAAAATTCATTTAATTTTTCAAAATCGAATGAACAGGCTTGTTGAGTTCGTAAAACACTATCCGGGCCATCAACGGACAGGTTTTCGAATGTATCAAATACAACTGGGAGGTTAGGATCAACGGGCTCAGGGTCGGTTTCTGAAGAACCTAGTTCTACAGCGTCCAGACGAGTTCCATTGGTCAGATCGATAATGTTGAAAGTGCCGGCAGATCCTACATCGACAGACACTCCGCCGTCGCCTTCGAAAACACTTTCAACTGACCCATCCTCAAGAACTCGTTGAATCTGAAAAAAACTTCCAGCTGGCAGGTTGACAACTGTACCTGAAAAGGTGACGCCTTCCACCTCATTTACAGAGGGATCAGCGTCGTCCACCGGGTCGGTTGTGTCAGAAGGATCAGCGTCGTCGACTGGGTCGGTTGTTTCAAAAGGATCAGCGTCGTCGACGGGGTCGGTTGTGTCAACAGGATCAGTTGTGTCACCAAGTACTGGGTCTGGATCTGCTGCGGCCACTGGCTCATTAGTGTCTGAGTCACTGCATGCTGTCAGAAATGCAACTGTTGCGGCCGCTAGTAAAAACTGTTTCATTTATTTTTATTCCTTTAATCGAGTGGTAGTCCCTGGAGGCCGAAGCCTACCTCGAGTTCATGTTTGATTTGTTTGTTGCAAATGAGCCTGCACTGTCACTTACTAACTTGAGTGGTGATTTCTGTGCACCCTTGGAAACAGGAACGACCGATTCACAGTGGAATACACACTGGCAGTGTAGAGCATAACCTCAATCACTACTTCAGTAAATTTACCATTGATTTTGACTATTCGAACAATAAGCATTGAGATCTGATCTTACATTCCATCAATGCCCCGGACAGTAAAACGCTCGGCGCTTTGTACTTGACCGGCAGTGAACGCGTTGCCTGATATCTAGGACGGGAGGGCTGTTTGGTCATGGCAATTAAGCCGGTTGATCATCAGGCATGATCAACGGTGATTAGGATACATATTGACCTTATTCAGTGCTAGTTCGGAGTATCGCACATGAGTATATGTCAACCACCGCGAACCTGCGCATTCAACCGCTGATAAAACCGGAAATTTCTCGAATCATTGGTATTGCTACTGTGCGCAGCCAACATATACTCCTGCCGTTAGTTGTTGATCATGTGGTAGGCCTATCCATCTGGGCTGAGCCAGAATTGAGTGCATCGAATGGTTTTAGGTGTCTTTAGCGGGTTGATTAGTATTGGTACACAGGCGTTGTTATTGTGACTACACATCGCTTTGCATGTTGATTCTGACTGATTTTAAGAAGGATACGAAAAATCACTTTCCTGAGAAAAGGAAAGTGACTCTGAATCGGCTGGCCCCTCCCTCTATTGATGATTGCGGGGGAGAGGCCTGACTTATTTTACGGTATACCTTGCCCTGAGAGCAGCACCAGATTGTATTCGATAACGTCTTCACCAGGTCGGGAAAAGTTCAGCTGGGTCGAAATACTGTTTCCTGGCTGAAGCGTTCCTCCGTCGGTATCAAGGTACAAGCGGACGAAGGGGTCGCCAGCGCTACCTATGCCCTCCGCATTAGTTAACTCGACACCTGCTGGTAGGTTTTCGACGACAACCAACAGATGTGTGTCTATTGCGCCATCACTATTGTTGTTGATGCTGATCTGATCAATCTGGCTTTGGGGTGCTTCCTGCCGATCAATAACCATCGTCTCCAGTTGCAGCGTGACGTCAAGAGTTTCCAATCCCTGATCACGACGCGATAATGGATCATTACTATCCTGTGCAAGTCCACTTAAGACGAACCCGTCAACAGCGCCCAGATCGGCAAGTTCCGGTCGGTTGGCTGAATAGGTCAGATCTGCCTCATTCAGCTGCAACGTATCGGTTGTTGAGTCTGGATCGAACGTAACAAACGCTTCATCGTACAACGCGTTTTCCAGGAAATCAGTCAGCGCTGCAACATCGTCGTTACTCAAGCCTAAACCAGGATCTGTTCCTTCGCCACGCGGATTCGTGAATCTTGGTGAAGCAGTCATACCGGCTTCTTCATTAAGAGGAACACCTATATTGAAATAATTAACGACCTCAGCGACGCTTGTGAATTCACCACTGTGCATGAAATTTCTACCGTCTCTCAGCTGGCGCAAAGTAAGCGAGCGAAACTTGAACACATCATCTTCGTTACCCGTAATTTCAGCGCGACCCGTATCACGAAAGGTTGGATCCATTCTAGCTTCCTGTGCTAACGCGTGCACCGGATGATCGTTTAAACCGAGGTTGTAGAAATTCTCTTCAATTAAATCACCAACGCCGGTCACATCAGTATCGTTTGGTTGTTTATTGAGCATGGGCCCGCTATGGCAGCCAAAACAGCCGGCACCACCAGCGTCGCCAGTCGCCTCAGTGAAGAACAACTCAGCGCCTCGACGCTGGGTTGGTGTCAGAGCGTCATCGTCGGCTGCCAGAAATCGATCCCATGGTGTGTTGCGTGTAACCACTGTACGTAAGTACGATGCTGTCGCACGCAGAATAGTCTGATCTTTGATCAACAGAAAAATATCATTTTCTGCATCGGCCTCTGCTGCCTCTTCAGGAAAAGCCTCTCGAAAGAGTTGGACATATGCAGGGATCTCTGCAAGTACCTGCGCCTGATTTTGCGGCCCTTGAGGGTCCCCGAGGCTGAACATCCTGTGTGCATCAAGCAGTAGTAGTGTCAGGTTTTCCTGTGCAGAATGATCAAATGGGTTGAGGCCGCCGTCAGAGAGGTTGTCTTCTCCTGCAAAGCCGTCAAGGAGAAGTCGGTTATTGAAGGCGAAACCAACGACACTGGGCGACATGCGAGATACACTGTCGATGGCATCAAGGCGTCCCGTGGCCAGTAGCTCCCCAGGATTAAGCTGGGAGAGAGCAGGAGAGCCAATCGCATTTTCGTAAATGTCGGTCAGTGTTGGCAGGGCATCGACTAGGGCATCGCCCGGGAACAGTGGCTCATCACGCAAGCGTGGTGCAACGTCTGTGCGGGCGCGACGACGAATAACGAAGTTGCCTTCGGCATCCGTGTAGCCCTTTCCCTCACCACCAACAGCAAAGTTAATTTGCTGGCCTGCTTTTGAGCCCGCCTCTCCAAAGTGGCATGATCCACAAGATGCGGTTGATGTAAATGTTGGATCACCATCGAATTCGGGAACGATTCTTACTGTGCGAATTGGATCGTGAAACAGTAGTTTACCGAGGTAGCGCTTGGCCTCGGTTGTCACAAAAAGAGGGTCGGGCTCACCGTTCTCAAGCAACGGTACTGGTATTTCGGAGTTCTCGGCAGGTACCATTAATGTTTCTATACCGTTAACTTGCTGATCAATGAGGCTGCGTAACGATTCAGGTTCAATGACGGTAGGTTCGATCGGGGGAAGTGGTGGATCACCATCTACCGGCGGAATCACTTCTGTATCTGTAGGTTGAACATCGTTGTCAGACGAACAGCCCGCCATCAACACAGCAACAGTCACTGCGCTTAGTGCTGCGGTGCGAAGAACCAGTTGGTAATTGTTTTGATCACGGTTCTCGCCGGGCGGCGTTTTGCACCTTGATTCTTGTAATTTCTTAATCATTATCATCTCCGGATGAGTAGCAAGCGATTACATCAGCATATGAAAAATATTCGATCGGTTGACGCGCAGTACCTCTTAAAAAGCAAGTTCCGATCGTTTATGTACACGTTGTAGTTGAAAGAAATATATACGGTCTTTGTTTTGCAAAATACAAGCGTAAGTCTTTGCATCCTGAGGATGCTCTTCAAGAACAGGTTTACTAAGAAGGACTGGCCTTGACATAGATACGGAGCTCTACCCTTCAATCGAAAGTGTCTACCGATTCGCTAAAAATGAGAAGGCCAGACTGTCTATCAAGTTCATACGCTTGCTCTATGCAAGCCATCCAGCGCACTGCTATGAGAATATTCATGACAGGCGAGTAACCATTATGAATATCTAACTGTGTGATATCTCTGTTGCGTGGTGTGTCAAAAAATTGGAGTTAATATCTTTTGCTTGATTATCAAATGGCAATGTAGGGCTTGGTAGTTATGCGTCGGCTTAGCGCGATAAAACACCAACCACACACTATAATATTTATAGGAAAGTGACGCGTGTTAGCTGCAGAGATGAGAATAATAAACTCGAACACTAGAGTTGCTAATTCAGGCTTGACTCTGAAACGATGCGACATATGAAAAATATGTCAAACAATGTTCAATGCACAATTAACTTCTATCGTGAAGCATCAGTCGCCCCGATCTGGTATTGGTACGCAGAATACCTGTAATTCAATCGTGTTCTTTGTTAAGAGATTCAAGTTCTGTAGTCATATATATCCAAGAGCATAATCAATTTCTTTACACTGCATGCTGCAACCTTACTTTGACTCTATATTCATCGCCAAGACAACTGGGACAATTGATCCTCAGCTGCAATAAGCGCGTGAAAGCGGCTACATGACCTGAGAGGACTCCAACTCACACAATTGCGAAGGCGTTGCTCTTTTAATCTCAATATTAGATCTTCGGGGAAACGCGTAGCGATATATCGTTTTGTCAGCACGTTTAATAGTAAGATGCATAACCATCGATTTTAATGGCGGTACGCGAGGAGACTGCCAGCCTTGAAATTTCAGGCCTCGTGATGTACGGACTGCGTAACTCCATGTAGATGCTACTGACGTTGCGTAGCATTTCATGGAGCCTTGATGGCGGTAATGCTACCTTCGGATAAGCGGTGGTCGCGTGGATTGAGACCATAGTGGAAAATTGGTTGTTGTCGTTTGCCGTTGTATTATCAAGCCAAACAAGGACGGAGTCGGGGTATCTGCGAAACTGGAGGAAGCAGGGGTGCGATTGTAGTACTACGGTATCGCGCAAGGTCGACAAATCCAAGGGTAAATGCGGTATGGACACACCCCCTTCGTAAGATCCCTCAGTGACGTCCGAATGAGGAAAATAGTGTTGCTGCGTACAGACTGTCTACCATTTATCTCCTGTGGTATTCATGTCTCTTCGCTGAACGGTTAGTTCACCAATGCCAGGCAGCTGATACCAGACAGCTTAAAATCAAGCACGTAATTGGCAAGTGAGATATAAAGTTAGAATACGATGAATAGCGCAAGGCTTCATTGCCCCGCCGGGAAGGTAAAATACATCATAAAGGTAGATCGATTTTATTCATGGATAATTAACGTATGAAGAGGAATAAAAACAGTATTAATCAAGTTTTATGTTCGGTTCTTTTGCCAACTCTAGCCTGGACTATTCATGAAACGCCAAATCCTTTCACCAGACCCTTTCTCTGTAGCGGATTCTGTGAAGGAGCCAACGTGGCCCGGCGGAATACAGACTGTATTTCGACTGGGGCGCGCAGCCTGAGCAGGATTCGCTACAGGAAAAGGGGATGCGGAAGGATTTGGTGATTTCATGAATAATCCAGGCTAGTGTCTTGTGGCAATTCCTTTGTGGGCATGCAGCAGCATACTCAAGATTTTGGAAGCGCCAGAGAAGATTCAAGTGGCGGGCTTGATTGGTACCCATTTCATCTGACGATGGTGCTTATTAGTACCGATTTTTTGCCGATACACAATCGGATATCTTGATTTACAGCGATCCGATAGGCACATTAACTGTCATTAATTCAAATGAAAGTGCCACATGGCTACTGCATACCGTTGAACCGGCTGAGTTTGTCGGTATTGATGCACACCTGCCTGGTTCGATCAATATGCTCTGCAAGTAAGCATCGAATCTCTTTCGTGTCACTACTATGAACAGCTAGCGCTAATAGTTTATGTTCACTGAATGAGAGTTCAGTATGGCGAGGCAGTTCAGATAAACGAGTTCTAAGCGCTGAGATCTTGCCGACATACCGCGAATAGCTAGCGCTCAGATAACTGTTCTCGCAATGCTTGAATATCAATTCATGGAATGCAGTATCTTGAACCGAGGATTTTTGACATTTTGCCTGTAGGTTGCGCATTATTCATTTGACGTACGATGTATTTCATATCCTTTGCCAATGCAACAGGATTACGCTTAAGTGCCATTTCGAAAGCTGCCGTTTCCATGGCTTGCCTGAAATCACAGATCTGGATGACCTCGTTATCGCTTAGAGAAAATGCGCGGGTGCCTTTCTGTGGCTCAAATTTGACCAGAGCCTCGTCGCGCAACTGGTCCCAGGCTTCACGCACAGCAGATTTGGGCACGCCAAGTTCTTACGAAAAATTTCGCTCAGTCAATATTTACCCCACCTTCAAGTTTCCATTGACGATGTTGTTAAGAAGGTACTTGAGGGCAAGTTCACGAAATGGCTTGGGGCGTTTGATAGCCCTTGTTCTTGTCTAAATAATATCGTTGCGAGGCGAATAGTATCCAATATAGACTATTACGTAATCTGATATATCAGATGTCAGATTTTTACTAGAATGAAGGTAGAGATAATTCGATGCAAGCTGACTTGGTCCTTGGATGTCAGAACGAACACGGTGAAGGAATTTTCTGGAATTCCGATGATGGCTGTCTCTGGTGGACAGACATCGAAGGCCGTTGTATCTGGTCACACGATCCGGAAAGCGGCGAAAATGTCAAATACCCCACTCCTGATCGAGTGTGTAGCTTTGCCCCCAGACGCGATGGCGGGTTTATAGTAGCTTTTGCCGATCGCATCTCGTTGTTTAACCTGAACACGGGCAATGAACAAATCATTCATCATTTTGAACCCAATAATCCGGATACCCGACTGAACGACGGCAGAACGGATCGTCAAGGTAGATTCATTGTGGGTGGCATGAATGAGGGTAGTGGCGCTGCGAATTCATCGATGCTGCGAGTTGACCATGATCTGAGTGTGTCGATGCTTTTTGATGGTGTGTCTTGTGCGAACTCTACCTGCTTTTCACCCGATGGAAAGACACTGTTCTTTGCTGATACGCCCGATCGTCAAATCGTTGCCTACGATTACGACACGATTAACGGAAACGTATCGAACCGACGCCTGCATTGTCACTTTATACAAGAGCCCGGGTTGCCAGATGGCTCATGCGTAGATGCTCAGGGTGGTGTGTGGAATGCCGAATGGGAAGGGAGGCGAGTTGTGCGCATCGCCCCGGATGGCACCATTGATCAAGTCATCGACGTACCGGTTTGGAAGCCGACATGTTGCGCATTTGGTGGAGCCAATCTGGAAACACTCTTTATCACCACATCGCGTCTGTTCAGCAGCGAGCAAGTCTTGGCAGCCGAGCCTGATTCTGGCGGCCTTTACGCCGTCAAACCTGGAGTCCGGGGTATTATAGACAAGCCGTTTTACGGATGAAAATCCTAATCACATGTTGGAGCTAACCATGATCAGATCCATCAGTCATTGATCACTTGCAACTGTTCTTACAGCCGTTATCTGGAACGTACACGCCCTTGCTGATTGAGTGATAGAAAACTATGGCAGCGAGCCTGTTCGGGTTGGTGTTATTGAAGGTCAGCCCGGTTACCATGCTACCAAACGGGCAGGTGGGTTTCTTGACGTTATCGGGGCAACGAGAATTTTGAGGTCGTTGTATTGATTGATGGTAAGCGGAATGTCGAAGGTGGCAACGTTGCCGGAATGGATATTCTGCGGGCGCACCCTGACATGACGTTATGATCACGTATGACCCCTAACTTTCGCCGCCGTTGCCAGGGAGCATGGCGGTGAACTCGTGGGTAAAGCAGATCTTCTAGCGCGGTCTGGTTACATTCTCATACAAGCACCGATGATGCCTGGCACGCGTCTTTTTTTTCAGACACTGAATTCTCAGTGATGATATCCGGCGCGGTGATCGTAAAAACCGGAGGCGGTCCTAACACGCCGGTTTGTGGTGGACTAATGGGTGGTCTGGCGAAAAATCGTGGCATTCGCGGTATGATTGTAGACGGGCTGGACGTGATACCGATGAATTGGAAGACGTAAAATGGACAATTTGGACACGGGCTGAAACACTTTGCGGCTCGCGCACCATGTTTTCCGGACGCAAAGAAAAACTATCGATTAACGTGCCTACCCAGTGTGGTGGTATCTTGGTTAATCCTGGCGACTTCATTGGTGCCGACTTGATGGGGTGAGAGTCATTCCATTGGACAAGGAACAAGAGATGGTCATGCTTACACAGGAACAGGTTGAGCGTGAAGAGGAAACCCGTAACCGAGTTGCTTAGGGCAAGGCTATCGAGGATCTGTTGAATGAATTTGGTCGCATCTGACCCTGTATTAATTGGTGTCGATTGGGGGACGTCTTCCTTGCGCGCTTATCTGATAAGTGCGCAAGGGGATGTGCTCGATCGTGTTGTTGTGGCTGAGGGTATAATGCACGTTGCAGATGGGAAATTTGAATGTGTGCTTCAGCGTTTGATAGAACCATGGATCAGCGAATATAGTGTGCCAGTAATAGCCTCGGGGATGATTACCAGTCGCAATGGGTGGTTGGAAACAGCTTATCTACCTGTTCCATCGGGTGCAAAGGAACTGGCTGAGGCGTTAGTGCCGGTTCCTACCGCTAAAGGTTTGGTGCTGAGCTTTGTTACAGGCCTGACCACCAATCATTCAGGACCACCCGATGTCATGCGGGGTGAGGAGACACAGATTGTGGGCGCAGTGGAGGCAGGGTTGGATGAGTGTGTTTTCGTTATGCCGGGTACACACAGTAAGTGGGTTAGTGTGCGTGGCAGCTGCATTGTTAGTTTCGAAACGTTCATGAGTGGTGAAATCTATGCAGCGTTACGCAGCCATACCATTCTCGGTGCATTGATGAACGATAGCCCTTTTAACGAAGAGGGTTTTCGGGAAGGTGTCGCTGCCGGCCTTGATGCAGGTGCAAAGTTACTCCACACCCTGTTTCATGTACGTACGATGCCGTTGCTCGGAAAAATATCGGAGGACAAGGTAGCCGATTTTTTGTCGGGTATGTTGATCGGTGCAGAAATTAACGGGGCAACAGAACAAACCCTGATCGATATGCCGGTAGTCATCGTAGGCCGCGATGATCTTGCAGATCGCTATGCAATTGCTCTCCAGGTATCGGGTAAGCAAAGCGCATGTGCACCGGATGATATCGTGGCACGCGGACATTTTTCCATTGCCGCGTCAGCGGGTCTGCTGTCATGAATTTATGGAACGCAGCCTTTGCGGAAAACCCACTTATTGCGATATTGCGGGGCCTTGAACCGCAGCGCGCCATTGCCGTGGCTGATGTCCTTGTGGAGACAGGATTCAGAATTATCGAAGTACCGTTGAATTCACCAGATCCGCTGGTCTCCATTGAGCTTATAGCAGAAAAATACGGGCATGACGTAGTAATTGGCGCAGGTACCGTATTGTCTGCTGACGATGTTAGCGCTGTGGTCGATGTAGGTGGTCAGATTATCGTTGCACCCAATATGAATCCACGCGTTGGCGCCAAGGCATTGGAGTTGGGTGTCACATGGTGTCCTGGGGTTGCAACGCCGAGCGAGGCATTTGATGCCCTTGAGTTGGGAGCCAGCATGTTGAAATTTTTCCCTGCCGAGATAATTACTCCTTCTGCACTGGGAGCGATGCGGGCGGTCATTCCGAGACAGGTGCAGGTTGCGGTTGTTGGAGGAATCACTCCGGATTTAATGGATGATTATCTGGATGCAGGTTCGAACAGTTTCGGATTGGGATCCGCATTGTTCAAACCTGAGTATGAGATGGGTGAAATAAAGGATCGTGCACTTGCCTTCGTCCGTGCGCTACACAGGTACCGGTCTTCATGAAAAAAACGGTTGTTATAACAGGAGGAACCCGCGGCATTGGCGCAGCCGTATCCCGGGTGCTGTGCAGTGCCGGATGGCATGTGATTGCTGCGAGCATTTCACAGGCAGAAATCGATGCATTTGACGGGCCTGAAGATATTGATCTCAATTTACTTGACGTTACCGACAATGGTTCGGTCAATGCGTTGTTTAATGGACTGACAAGGTTGGATGGGTTGGTCAACTGCGCGGGCATCTTGCAACGGGGAGAAGAGTACGATCTGGAGGTTTTCCAACGAGTTATCGAGGTCAATCTGGTCGGCACCATGCGCTGTTGTGTTGCCGCACAACCCTTGCTGGCTGAAAATCATGGTGCAATCGTTAACACGGCTTCCATGCTCAGCACCTTTGGTGGGCCGCTGGTTCCTGCGTATGCGGCCTCCAAAGGTGGGGTAGCACAGTTGACGAAATCGTTGGCGGGTAAGTGGGCTGATGAGGGTATCCGGGTGAATGCGGTAGCACCTGGCTGGATTGAAACCGAAATGACTCAGGGTCTGCGAGACGCGCCTGAAAGAGGCGACGCCATACTGAATCGCACACCGATGAAACGCTGGGGTAAAGCCGAGGAGGTGGGAAATCTGGTGAAGTGGCTGTTGTCAGACGAGGCAAGTTTTGTTACCGGATCCATCTATCCTGTAGATGGTGGATATAAAGCATTATAGATAAATGGCACTGACTTAGGCCCCTCACTACCGCGCAGGTGCGAATGCAGATGGCGACGGACGAAGAATCCCGCTTACGCGGGAATGACGTTTGGCGATGTTTTTGTGACAGCTTCGCTTAAGTTACTACTATTTCACTATTAACAGCAATCAGACACACATTATGAGTGATGAGAAAAAGTACGATGAACGAACACCCTATCAATTACCCTTCCCCAAGGATGCACTGACTGAAATCGTCGTACCTGACGGAATACCTGAAGACGATCGCCTTTGGGTGCCACAATCAGAAAATGTCTGGTTCCGTCCCTTGTGTTTGAATCGTTCACAGGGCTATTGGATGAATTTGTTGAAAGTCACGCAGTCGGGCGTTCTCTCACGCCATCGACATCCCCAGGCGGTGCATGGTTGGGTATTGAAAGGTCGCTGGCATTATCTGGAACACGACTGGATGGCAGAGACGGGTTCTTATGTATATGAGCCACCCGGTGAGACACATACTCTGGTGGTGCCCGAAGGTGTGGAAGAGATGATCACTTTGTTCCAGGTTAACGGCGTGATGTGCTATGTGGATCCCTGGGGTGAAGTTCTCGGGTATGAGGATGTGTTTAATAAAATCGATTTATGCCGGGCACACTATAAGGAAGTTGGTCTTGGTGAGCAGTTTGTTGATCAATTTATTCGCTAGACATTATGTAGTGATCTGCCCATCTCAAGAACGTGGATTATGATTGATATGGGTACTCCAATCACAGAGCCATAATTGAGAGGACAGCTCATGAAAGCGTGTAGCAAGTACGTTGGTCTGGATGTTCACAAGGATACGATAGCTATCTCCATCGCCGATGCAGGGCGTTCCAAGGCCTGTTACCTCGGTGTGATCAAGCAGACATGCCAGAAATGATGAGGGTAATAAGGCCATTTCCAGAACTCTGGCTTGAACCCCTTCGATCATGTCGCGGTCAGGGCCTGGCTGCGAGGATGGAAATATCTGGACACCAAATTCCCCATTGGAGCCTGCTTCTACCAATTCCTCAAAGCGCGGTAGAACGCGATGCATATGATATTGCGCATTCGAGCCGTCTTCGTCATTAATGATGGTTTCAGCGTACGCAGCGATGGGAGCACCGAAATACAGTAGAACTCCAAGCGTCAATGCCAATTTATTGTTTACAAATATCTCCAGAGGTGATGGGTTTAAATAGTTTAATTCAAAACATGATATCCGACACACCAGATAGTAATGATTGATGCAAACTTTCTATCGAAAAACTCGGGACGCAGTTCGCCTTTACTGCGTGGCGGATGGACGAATGCAATTCCCACGGTCGTGAGAGCACGGCAGAAAAGCGACGTGTATTGGGTATACGGGTAGCTTTTCAAAAGCAGGGTTGGCACCAGTGGTACACGAATTATGTTGACGAATAATCCGCATGGCTCAATAGTTACTCTGTCGATGTGCGAGTGCCAATATCTGAGCATTGGACAATTTCGGAGTGGCACTCTTCTTTGAATCATCACTTGGCATCATCTGCAAAACAGGTTAGTGTCAAGGAAGTATCGGTTGCACTGTCTGAGTAACCGGGTCCTATGAATTTAACTACTGAGCGATAAAGTTGTAATGAGAATTAGAGTTTATCAATGGATTACCTTGTTAATGCTTGTGTATACGAGCCCCGTCATAGCCGTCGACGCCGATAACACCCTGGTAATCGAAGTGGCAGGTGGAACCTCGGGCACTGTCGAGATTGAATTGCTTCCGGATTTAGCACCTGAGCACGTTAAGCGTATTAAAGAGTTAACTCGCTCGAAGGCTTATGATGGTGTGGTATTCCATCGGGTGATCGATGGCTTCATGGCACAAACTGGGGATGTGCAGTTCGGAAACCGTAAAAGAACAGGCGATGGGACGCCCGGCTTTGGAGGATCGGAGCTGCCCAACCTTGATCAAGAATTTTCTGCCGAACCGCATGTTGAAGGCGTTGTGTCCATGGCAAGGAGCAAGGATTTAAATAGTGCAAATTCTCAGTTCTTCATCGTCATAGGGGATGCAAAGTTTCTCGACGGTAAATACACTGTTTTCGGTCGTGTTATTTCCGGCATGGAAACCGTACATGAAATCAAAAAGGGAGAGGGTCGAAGCGGCGCTGTGACCAACCCTGATTACATGGCTTCGGTTTACTTAAAATCGGAGCTCTGAGTACACTTTTACTGATTTTGACAGGTTGTAGTGATAGTGAGTAGGCTCTATTGTTGGTGATAAACGTATTTTTTGAACAAGAGTCTCCGATATGATCACAAACCATTCACCTTATGCAGTATGGCTAATGCCGTGAGTTGCTGTTGTGCCCGGTAGTGATTGTCTCCATGACTTTTTACTGAATAATATCGATCGCCATCGAAATGATCATCCAGGAAACGTTCGCATTGAAGCAGACAGCATTTTATAGCAGCCAGGCGAATACGTGAGGGTGTCATTTTGAGGTCGTTGTATCCACGCTGCAGTGCGATCAGAGAAGAAGCACAGTCTGTGGGATTAACGTTTAGAACTAAGCTTTTTTTACTATGATCCCCAGCGATGTAAGGGCAACTGCTAGTTGACATTTTCGTAACAGGTGTTATTTCATCAGAGGTCAACCAGGCTCGCACCAGTTCACCCAGGTCCATAGCAGGATCCCCAATACCGATGGTGTCAAAATCAATCAACACAAGCGATCCATCGGGTTTGAGTATAAAGTTAGATGGCTTGGTATCACGGTGAACAATAACCGAACTGACCTCTGATTCATCGTGCTGACTAATATAGTCCTGTTTTTTTCTCCACCATTCTTTAAGCGTGGTTTGTTCGTTCAAACTCATCCTGTCATTGTTGCTTATTCGTTCCATCAAATGACGACCAGTTATGCCTGACCATGGATTAACACCGGAATATCCAGATTTTCTGAAGTCAGCCAGTGTCAGCGCTTTGTGAAAATCATTAAGCGTACTTGCCATCTTTTCCATTGTTCCTGATGATAAATGCGCTGTCAGGGCCTGACCTTTGATGTACTTTCGCCGAATCCAGCTCTTGCCACAGTGTTGCAAAACACAGGTATTACTGCTCGGCCAGATCAGTAGCTCAGGCGATAGTGAAGCAGGAGCCAGCACAGTATTTACCAGCGCTTCAAATGAAGGTAAATCACTGACAACCATCGAGTTCAGGCGCTGAATGATAAATTCCGACTTTGCGGTTTGCACAAAATAAACAGCGTGTATCCTCCCTTGTGTTGTGCTGGTGAATTTCGTGTTTGCATCGACTGTCACCCCTGCGGTTAGACACAATTCAATGAGCTTATGCCGTATTTCTGAACTAACGGGGGTATCCATTGTCAATTAGTGCGCTGGTAAATCAAATGTTCAGTATTTACACGATTACCTGTCCTCTTGCATCGAAGAGGTGTAAATGTGAGGCATCCAGTGCCAATCCTGTTGCCTGGTCGATCTGTAACGAGGTATTGCCGCGACTACGCGCTAGAAGTTGGCCGGCACCTTCAACCTGAACGTAGATATATGAGTCTGATCCCAGTCTTTCTATCACGTCAACCTTGCCCTGCAGATGCCCTTTACCGCTGGCTACAGGCTTTACGTGTTCGGGTCGGATTCCCAGGTGTCGAGCCGAGTTCTGTCCCGATAGCTCTGGAATAGGGATAGCATTGTCCACACCCTCAAGGCATAGCATGTCATGCTTGATGCTTACATCCAGCAAATTCATCGTTGGCGAACCTATGAACCTTGCTACAAACAAATTGGCTGGCGTTTCGTAGAGTTCCATAGGAGTACCGATTTGCTGGACAACACCATGATCGAGTACAACAATGCGATCAGCCAGTGTCAAGGCTTCCACCTGATCATGAGTGACGTATACCATGGTACTCCCCAGTCGCTTGTGCAGTTTGGCGATTTCCAGACGCATCTCGACACGAAGAGCTGCGTCCAGGTTTGACAAAGGCTCATCAAACAAGAACGCGCTGGGTTCACGGACCATTGCGCGACCCATGGCCACTCGCTGTCTTTGGCCACCCGACAAAGCGCGTGGTAACCGCGTCAAGAGCTTGCGCAAACCCAGTATATTGGCTGATTCATTGACCTTTTCTTTTTGAGAAATTCTACTTTCTTTGCGTATTTCCATCGAAAAGCCCATGTTTCTAGCAACATCCATGTGTGGATAGAGTGCATAAGACTGAAATACCATCGCGATGTTTCGCGACCTGGGCGGAAGGTCATTCATGCGCTGGCCATCCATGCAAATCTCACCTGAGCTAATACTTTCCAGTCCGGCGATCATTCTTAGCAGGGTTGATTTTCCGCAACCTGAGGGACCGACCAGCACAATGAATTCTCCCTCATCAAATTGCAAGTTGATATCACTGATTACGTCTTCCTGATCAAAGCGTTTATAGAGTTGGTTAATACATATTCTGGCCATGTCACACTCCAGCACGCAGGTACAAACCTTGTACATCAGGTATCAAATTGTAGAGAGTCGATACGGTCTTCATCCCTTTATTGCCCCGGCAGTCAGGCCTTGAACCAGATAGCGCTGTATGAATATAAAAAACAGACAACTGGGCACGAGAGCGAGAACACCCGCCGCCATCATTTGCCCCCAATCGACGGAAAACTTGGAGACGAACGTGAGCAGACCCACCGGAAACGTCATGCTGTCGTTCGAGTTGATTAACATTAATGCAAACAGGAGTTCACTCCATGCCGCAGTGAAGATAAATCCTAACGTTGCCGCCAACCCTGGAAGCGTCAATGGAAGAATCACCTTACGTAATGCTTGTAGTCTTGTACATCCGTCAATCATTGCTGCTTCATCAAGATCCTTAGGTATACCGTCAAAGAACGACTGCATCAAAAACGTGGCAAACGGTATGTTAAAGGCGGTATAGACAACGATTAAACTGGTTAGTGTATTCAGTAAGCCGAGCCCGGCAACTATTTTGTATATCGGAGCAATGATCATCAACAGGGGAAACATTTGTGTTATGAGCATTAGAACCACTACCAGTGTTTTACCTCGAAACCGGAATCGGGAGAACGAATATCCAGCGGCGGCGGCTATTAATGTGGTAATTGCGGCAGTCCCCAGTGACACATACACGCTGTTAATGAAATACACCTTGAAGTCAGAATAAAGTATGACTTGTTGAAAGTTCTCGAAAGTCAATGTACCTGGCCAGAGCGCGGTTCCTTCCGAATAGATCAGTTTTTCAGGCGTTAGCGATATTTTCAGTAACCAATAGAGTGGAAATAGAGCAAAGAGCAGATAGCTGATTACTGCCACGTACTTCCCGGCTTTCAATGCGCTTTTCACGAGTCGATCAGCTTCAGGGATTGGCGCATTCGTAGCAAAACCATTGCGTATGCAAGCAATAAAAGCAATAGAACCACTGCTATTGCTGATGCATAGCCAAAGTCAAGTTTTCGGAAAGCGGTTGTAAATATGTACGTTGATAGAATCTGCGTTGCATTTGCTGGACCTCCTCCCGTCATAACGAAAATGAGATCCGCAAAATTAGCAACCCAGATTGCGCGCAGCATTACAGTTATCATGATCATAGGAGCCAGAAATGGCAGTGTGATTTTCACAAAGCTTTGCCACACAGTAGCCCCATCGATGGCTGCTGCTTCATAGAGTTCGCGCGGTATGGATTGGAGTGCAGCTAACAGCGTAATCGCGAAAAACGGGATACCAAACCAGACATTAGCGATAATCGGTCCCCACAAAGCAGTGTCAGGGTCGGAGAGTATATTATACGGTTCGCTGAGTATTCCCATGGCAGCCATCCAATGCGGCAGAGGTCCGATAACGGGGTTGAACAACCAAGACCAGGTTAATGCCGTCAGAAAGGTAGGCACCGCCCACGGTAGAAAAACCAATGCCTGCACGATCCGTCTACCATGAAAGCCATTGTTAAGTAATAGCGCCAGCCCTAGACCAAGAAAAAACTGTAAAAATACGGACGCAATCGTCCAATAGGCTGTATTTTTGATCGATTTCCAGAATTTATCGTCGTCTTGTAAATTCTGAAAATGCTCCAGCCCAATCCATCCTGATTCGAACGGGTTCATCAGGGAAATTGCCTGGAAAGAATAGGAGATGCCAATAACCAACGGCACCAGCATGACAAGAGCAATCAGTCCTAATGCAGGTGATAGATAGATCCATGGCTCTGAAAGCGCGATTAACCTGCTGCGGAAGGATTGCGCAGCCTGCTTAGGTATTGCATTTGCAGTTTTTTTTCCAACCGGATAGGCCATCAGGAGGGTTCGTATGTCGGAAGACGAGCGGAGATATTGGCTGAGCGCACAGTAATACTAAAAGGGTTTCAATAGTCTAGTGGGTCAGGTGGGTAATTCGGTATCAGACATGTCGTATACACCGTCGTCAGAACAAGGACAGAAATGCGACCCGCAATGGTTTATACGGGGAGCTTTTCCAATCCCGGACTGACGGCGGTGGGGGCGAATTGTGTTGCCTAATTACCCGCTTGCCCGATTAGGCACGCTGCTGCATACCGAGACGTCATGTCGCAGGGACATTCACTGATCGTTTTTCCAGTTTGCGTATTCCTCTGTCAGGAAATCAGCCCATTCATTTGCGATATCTTCAGCAGTGCGTTGGCCCAACAAGGCTTCCTGTGAACTTTCCAGAGCAATGGAATCTGCAAAAAATCCGAATTTTTCAAGATAGGTGGGCATGATGGTAGGAACGTATTCCGGGCTGTTGAGTTCGGTAAACCAGCCTTCGAACTGAGGCGTTTGAAAGTAGGGGTCCTGATCTGCACCTTCGTGTATAGGTATTACTCCGACTCGCTGAGCCCAGACTTTGTTGCTTTCAGGAGATGAGAGGTGCGCGACTAGTTTCCACGATTCGTCTGCGTGGTCGGTACTATTAAAGACCGACCAGCCGGCGTAGCCAATAGTAGGGAATGCCTTACCACCAGGCCCAAGAGGCATCGGCGCAACAGCGAAGTCTTCAGCATCCATGCGCTCCGCTATGGCAATCAACGCATCCGGATCCTGATCGAGGAAGGCGCAAGTCCCCGAATAGAAGCCTGCAACGATTTCATTGAATCCCCACCCAACAGAGTCCTTTGGGGCATATCCGTTTTGATACATATCGATCATAAACTGGATGCCTTCGATAGATCCAGGTTCATTCAAGCGACTTTTGCCATCCGCAGTAAAAAACTCGTTGGTACCGTTCATTGTGGCTGCAAACATGATCCAGCCATTGAGACCGCCGGGTCCGCCTCGTAGGCAATAACCTGACTTGCCAGGCAGTTCAGACACCTTCTGAGATGCTTCCATGAATTCAGCCATGGTTGCCGGTGGACCTTCAATACCTGCCTCCGCAAGCAGTTTTTTATTGTAGAACATGGCCCGGAGGTAGAATCCATAAGGAATGGTATACAGGGTGCCTCCAGCATAACGGCCCATATCCATCGTTTTTTGTGTAAGCGTAGACCCATGTTCCCAGTCTTTCACACCGTCTTCCAGGGACATCAACATGTCGTTGCCGGCATAGAGAGCCAGCCAGCGGTCTGGCATTTCCACCACGTCCGGGATATCTCCACCAGCAACCATCGTGGCGAATTTTTCAAAGGCCTGTCCCCATGGTAAAGAGACAATTTCGACAGTAACTCCGGGATTGGCTGTCTCATATTCGGCAACCATGCTTTTCAGCGTCTCTGTACGTTCCGGACTGGTAATGACTTCTACCAGTTTCAACTGGGTATCGGCCTGTACCAGCCCAATGCCGAGTCCCAGGCTGACTATCACCGATAAGGCGGTGTTTGCCATAAAATTTTTCATAATTACTATGTCTCCGATGTGATGACCAACTAATGTTTTTCGACTACTCCCGTACGGTTTACCGAATAGACGCTGCCATTGCAGTACTTAAATCCTCCCATAAATCCTCAACGCCTTCCAGACCAACGCTGAAACGAACCAGATTATCGGGAACTCCAAAACGTTGCATGGAATTTTCGGCTTCAGCCTGTGCCAGGGCCACACGGGCCGGTAGCGCGAGGCTCTCAAACCCACCCCAACTTACTCCCAGACGAAAAAGTTTGAGTTCATTGCAAAAAGTGCGGATATCTACAGAAGGCTGGAACTGGGCAGAAAACAGCCCTGAGCGCCCCGAAACTCCAGAAGCCGGATTGATTTCTGCGGTGCGTACGCACTCCACACTGCTGTGGTTTTGGAGTCTTTCAATCAGTTGATTGGTGGTCAGTTCGTGACGCTGCATCCGCGGTACGAGTGTCCTGAGTCCGCGGGTGAGCAGAAATGCTTCAAAGGGCGCTAGCTTCGCACCCAGTAATGGTAATGTCAGGTCTCTGATCTTGTGTATCAGTTCTTCGCTTGATACAACGACGCCTGCAACCGTATCAGAGTGGCCCGATATGTATTTTGAAGCACTGTGGAGTGAAATATCAATGCCGTGTTCAAGCGGCCGCTGAAAGACAGGCGTCGCCCACGAGTTGTCGATAACAGAAATTGCACTATGTCGCTTTGCATTGCTGGCAACCACTGTCAGATCTAGTGATTCAAACATCAGGCTGTTCGGGCTTTCCAGATATGCGACAGTTACACCTTTCAACAAGTCAGCATTGCTGTTGAACTCTTCAGGTGTGTGATAGCTGGTGTTAATTCCAAAGGGGCGTAGAATGCGTTCAAACAGGCGATAGGCATCCGGGTAGACATGGGTTACACAAGCAACTTTATCACCCGGTTTCAGTAGCGATAGCATGGTTGCGGCAATTGCCCCCATACCTGAGGCGAATGCCACGGATGCCTGAGCACCTTCCGCCTTGGCCATTGTAGACTCAAACGCTGCAACAGTCGGATTTTGCACGCGCGTGTAGATGGCTTTGTCCGAACGGCTTGCCATTCGATCTTCAAACGCTTCGTAGCTGTCGAAGGTAAATAGTGAAGACTGCACAATGGGAGGAGTAACCGATCCATACTCGCCACCAAAAGAGTCGCTGAACAGGGTCGCAAGCTTTTCAACAGACTCATGCCCTGCAGAATCTTTTGACCCGTTAGTGTTTGGCATTGATGAATCCCGATACCCTTAGTCACCTGATGAGCGCTAACCCGGCAAAATTGGTGATTACAGGGTTAGCTCATGGCCAGCAGGGGTATTATTATCAGATTGTGAGCTAAAGTACAAACATCAGTGTCTGAGCGTTAGTAGGGTTGGCTAATGAGTGACAACGGGAAGGCAAGCGGTTTGTTTTTCTAAAGATTACGTCCTATCAGTTCTACCGGCGTCGGATTCGTACTGGACATCTCCCGCTCAAAGTGTGTATAGGAATCATCCCGTACCATACTGTCGAGAGCGGTGTTGACCGCACAGGCAAGCTTGGTTTTGTATGTCTTGAAGGTGCAATCCATTGGATAACTGCTGCCCCCGCCAACAAAGTTGCTTTCTTTGTAAAAATGTCATAACCAAGCGAATGTGGCGGTCTAAATCCAAGCCATTCTGTCGTAGCGCGATATCAACATTCCACTAGGACTGCAATTCGAGCACACTGATCGTAAATCGGGTTTCTACAAAGCAGAAATTCGCATGGTTAGCTAATGAAAGTCAGATTTTGGCGGCAAAGCGCCCAAAGCTGCCTATCAGGTGTCTGAGGGGAAAGTGCTACTTGATACAGTTTCTACTTCAGCAAGCCAGCTTTGACGCTCAGTTAAATCACTAGCTGCTACCGCACCAAACATCCGGCGGCGAACATTTTTCGCTCCGCAGTATGGCAAGACGCAGTTTTCCCAAATCAGATGCAAGGGGTCGCCTAAAACCTTTGCTTCTCTTTCTGAAGGCGTGTCTGAAGTGTTCAGAATGAGCGCCGCTTTTATTGACAGCAATCCGTAGGGTTCTCCTTCAGCAGAGTGAAGTCGATACGCTACTCCTGGAACCAGCACCCGGTCTAGCCAACCAGCTAGAATAGCAGGTGGCTTTCCCCACCAATTCGGATGTGCTACGAGTAATCCATCTGCTACTGCAATCTCTTCACGATGGAGATTAACGATTGGATCTTTCGACTTTGAAAGTGCTGCTTCGATTGTATCTCCAACTGTGTAGGCTTCATCTGCTTTCAACACTGGATCAAAACCTTCAGCATACAGATCGTGTATTACTAAATCGTGGTCAGCCAACTTCAACGTCGATACAGCTCGCTCAAACAATGCATGACAAAAGCTGTCGGTTCTAGCCTGGATTATTCATGAAACACCGAATCCTTTCACCAGACCCTTTTTCTGTAGCGGATTCTGCGAAGGAGCGGAATACAGGCTGTATTTCCGACTGAGCAGGATTCGCTACAGGAAAAGGGGATGCGGAAGGATTTG
>JBGCEH010000065.1:0-2634 GCA_045106195.1 Granulosicoccus sp. | reverse complement strand
CAGTACATGGTTATTCTCAGCTGCCACCATAAAGAGGCATTGATAACTTCATGCATCACGTTCAAGGATCCATTCCACCTCTGGTGCCGGAACAAAGCGCCATTTGCGTAATGGACCTGCCATGACGTTCAGGTAATACATATCAAATCCATGTGGCGCGGCACACGGGTGGTGTCCACGCGGCACCAGGACCACGTCGCCGTCCGCAACGGCCATGGTCTCGTCAAGCGATCCGTCGTCGGTATACACACGCTGAATACCGAATCCATTCGCCGGGTTTAACCGATGATAGTAGGTCTCTTCCAGATAAGTTATGCGTGGAAAATCATCTTCATCGTGACGATGGCTGGGATATGAGGACCAGTTTCCAGCCGGTGTGAAGACTTCGGTGACCAGTAACGAGTCGCAGTAGTCTTCATTTTCCATGGCGATGTTATTGATATAACGCGTATTGGAGCCCTTACCACGTTCGGTCAGGGTGATGTCATCAGGACCGATCCTGCGCGCCTCGTGACCGCTCTTCCCGGGAGCCGTACAGACTGCGATAACACAATCGGTTTCCGCTTTTGCATCCCACTGTGAATCATTGGGCAAGTAAAGGCAATGCGGTGCATGTCTTTCGAAGACACTCATTCGATTACCCAGCACGCCCCATTGTTGATCCGCACCAGTGATCTCGGCCTTACCTTCTACCATGACCAGAATGACTTCTCTGTCGCCTGTGGCCTCGCTGGCTGTTTCTCCGGCTTTCAATCGATACAGCGAAAAACCGACATAGCGCCAACCGGCGCTGGTGGCTGTAATCTCATGAACTTTACCGTGGGTGCCGAACGGCTTTTTCAACAGGACAGACATTATGTATTCTCTTGGCTGTTCAAATGTTGGTTGATCATGAGCCCGGATTTACGACAGATGTCCACAATATGCTCGTAGCCCATTTTCGAGTATTCGTAAGGAGGTGCTTTGGCTGGGTCTTGTTCGGCTTCAACCACAATCCAGCCTGAGTAGTCCTGTTTGTTCAGCAGGTCAGCCACCGCCTGAAAGTTGATACAACCCTGCGGATCACCCGGAACAGTAAAAACCCCAGCGATAACGGCATCCAGAAAGCTCATGTTTTTGCTACGTGCCTGCAGCATGATATCTTCGCGCACATCCTTGAAGTGGACATGGTGCACTCGATGCGCCCAGGTCTCCAGGGTATGCAGGACATCAGCCCCACCAAAGTGCAGATGTCCGGTATCAAACAGTAAAGCGACATCTTCGGAGCTGCCCTGCATAAGCCAGTCAATATCATCCTGATCTTCGATCATTGAGCCCATGTGATGGTGATAGGCCAATGTCAGCCCTTGACCTGCTGTCCAGCTAGCCAGTTCAGATAGTTTTTCTGCATAACGAAAAATGTCGTCTCGCGTTAGTTTGGGACGATCATTAACAGCGATTGTCTGCTTGCCCTGAATAGTGTTTGAGCATTCCGCATAAACCAGGCAAGGTGAAGACAGTGCAACGAACTGTTCTACTTGTTGTGCGATAGCTTCTTTCTCTTCAGCCACTGATGAGTTCATAAGATTGCCGGAACACCAGCCGCCGCATAATGACAACGCATTGTCTGCCAGATACGCGCGCAAACCCTCGGTGTCCTGTGGCATTCTACGCCCACGTTCAACGCCGGTGTAGCCGATCTTGCGCGATTCCTGTAGGGCCTGTTCCATGGTGTAGGCAGCGGTCAGGTCTGGCAGGTCATCGTTTTGCCATGAAATAGGGGAAATTCCTATGTGTATGCTCATCGGAGTTGTCTCTGGGCAACGGCGGCTTCATAAGCGGCACGCTTGTCAGTGATTTCGTTCCGTTCACTCACCTGCGGGACAGCAACGTCCCACCAGCTGCCACCGTGTGGTGTTGAAGGGTAGGGGTCTGTATCAATTACGATGACGTACGGTCCCTTGACATCCGCGCGCGCGGCCAAAGCCTTTTCCAGATCTTCAATGCTGGACACAGACAGGGAAGTTGCACCCATGGAGGCAGCGTGCTGAACGAAATCGATGCTGGATGGCTGTTGGTGTATCGTGTGTTCAAGCAGGTTGTTGAACTCGGCTCCACCGGTTCCCATCTGCAGTCTATTAATGCAACCGTAACCCCGATTGTCAGTGACGATCACGGTAAAGCTGATACCCATCATGGCAGCCGTTGCCATTTCGGAATTTGCCATCATGTAGGTGCCATCGCCGGTAAAGCAGATGACGTCACGCCCGGGCTCTGCCAT
Source organism: Granulosicoccus sp. (assembly GCA_045106195.1). Classification (GTDB taxonomy): domain Bacteria; phylum Pseudomonadota; class Gammaproteobacteria; order Granulosicoccales; family Granulosicoccaceae; genus Granulosicoccus. The sequence continues at coordinate 374 of JBGCEH010000065.1, read as the reverse complement.
CTTGATACCCATGGCACCAGCGATTTCATAGCCCATGCAACTGAAACCGTATTCCATGTGATAGGCACCGGGGCGGGGTGCTTTCCACAGTTTGTGCAGCTCGCCGGGCATGGTGCCGGCAGCACACATGACGGCCGTATCCTCATGCGAGGCGCGTTGTACGGCGCCGATTACCTGCATGTCTGTTGGCAATGCATTGGATTCTGCAGGAGCATCGGTAAGCGGATCTACTTTGCCGAACCAGTCGCTCTTCATACTTGTCGCTGGTGCGTCAAACCGGTGTGATGCAAGCTTTTCCGACAGTTCACGCAAGCCTTCCTGTGCATCGGATTGCAAAGGCAGCGAGCCACGTTTAACGGTGTCATGGGCTGCGG
>JBGCEH010000064.1:0-14193 GCA_045106195.1 Granulosicoccus sp. | reverse complement strand
GGGTACGGAACACACCAACAGGTTTGCCCGATTGCACAAGCAATGTCTGGTCTTCTTCCAGAGCCTGCAGACTTTCTACGATCATGTCGAAGTCTTCCCAGGTACGCGCCGCTCGACCAATGCCACCATAAACCACAAGCTGGTGTGGGCTTTCAGCCACATCCGGGTGCAGATTATTCATCAGCATCCGCATGGGCGCTTCGGTCAGCCAGCTTTTGCACGTCAGTTGATTGCCGGTGGCTGGCATGACGGTGCGCTGATTATGACGAGGATCAGGTGTAACTTTATCTGTAGAGAGTTCGTCGCGTGGCAAATCGATCATGGTCGTGTGGCCCGTGGGGTGAGTAGGGTTCTTGTGTGTGGTGAGTAAAAATAGATGTTCAATTAAAACCGCAAGTATAGAAAGAGGGCACGCTGCTGGATCATGCTGTCATGTCCTGCTGGAAACTGCCAATACCCGCAGCGTCGATCAGTGTGTTTGAATTGACGAGTGAGGCTGCCATGGCGATGTCGTTTGCCAGAAAACGATCAGTGTCCATGCTGGGTACCATCGCTCGTAACGTGGCGACCACACGGATCAGTGCCGCGCTGGTCTTTAAAGGCATCCTGAATTCGACACCCTGTGCCGCGCACAGTAGCTCTATTCCCAGAATATTCGAAAGGTTGGCATTCATGCGTGCCAGTCGGCGAGCGGCATGTGCGGCCATGGAAACATGATCCTCTTGGTTGGCTGAGGTTGGTGTAGAGTCGGTTGAGCAGGGGTTGGCAAGATGTTTGTTTTCGCTCATTAATGCGGCGCTCGTAACTTCGGCAATCATGAAACCAGAGTTCAAGCCGGGTGCGGGCGTCAGAAACGGTGGTAGATCGAAAGACAAGGTTGGGTCGACCATCAGGGCCACACGTCGTTGCGCGATAGCTCCGATCTCTGATAACGCAAGTGCGATCTGATCGGCCGCGAAAGCCACAGGTTCGGCATGGAAATTACCACCCGATACAATCTCGCCGCTGTCAACGAGGACCAGCGGGTTATCGGTCACAGCATTAGCCTCGATTTCAAGTGTTTTTCCTGCATTTTGCAGAAGATCGAGTGTCGCTCCAAGTACTTGCGGCTGGCAGCGAATGCAGTATGGATCCTGCACCCGTGTATCACCCACGCGATGGCTATCGCGAATCTCGGATCCTGCCAGAATCGCACGCATGCTACGTGCGACGGCGATCTGCCCGGCATGGCCGCGCAGAGTATGAATGGCATCATTCAGTGGTGCGGTAGAGCCCATGATGGCATCGGTGGAAAGCGCTGAAGTTACAATCGAGCCAGTTGCGTTACGCCAGGCGTTAAACAGGGCTGCGAGTGCACAGGCGGTGGAGAACTGCGTTCCATTGATAAGTCCAAGCCCTTCCTTGGGGCCCAGTGTTACCGCTTCCAGCCCCGCGCGTGACAGTGCTTCTCGAGCCGGAAGTACCTTGTCATCGATGCAGGCTTGCCCTTCGCCAATCAGTGCAGCGGCAAAATGTGCCAACGGCGCAAGATCGCCGCTCGCCCCAACTGACCCTTGAACCGGCACGACAGGCGTGACGCCTTTTGCCAGCATGGACTCGATCAGATCGACAGTAGGCAGCGCTACGCCCGATGCTCCTCGACCGACAGAGAGCAGCTTGAGTATCATCATCAATCGGGTGGTGGGTATATCCAAAGCCTCACCAACACCACAGCAGTGCGACAGAACAAGATTTCGTTGCAGCGTTTGCGTATTTTCAGGCGCAATTTTCACGCTGGCCAGCTTGCCGAAACCGGTGTTCACTCCATATACCGCAGCTTCACCTTCTGCTGCACGCGCTACGAGATCGGCTGCCGCCTGCATCGCAGGCCTGGCCGATCCATCAAGTGTCGCTCCGTTGCCAGAGCGCCACAACGATTCCAGTTGAGCCAGGGTTGTGGAGCCGGGTGTAAGAGCGATACTCATTCAGTCATACTCATACGGATATATTCATAAGAAGCGTTTTCAGGAGCGTTTTCAGGAGCGTTTTCAAGAAAGTGCCAATGCGTTGTCGTACAGAGCAGGGTCGCCAACATGTCGAGTTGATGGCTTGTCGGGCATACTTCGGTTGTGTCAATATGTCCATACATATTCGAATTGTCAAGTTGGAGTGATTATCCGTCATGAAAGTCATTCGTGCCAAACAGGCGTTGCTGCCAATTGGTTGGGTCAATGATGTGGCAGTCGGAGTCGGCGACGATGGCCGGATTGCATTTGTAGAGGAGTCTCGCGCCGTTGAGGATGATGAGCATAAAGCCGGCGTGCTTTTACCAGCCCCTGTCAATGTTCATAGCCATGCGTTTCAGCGAGCCATGGCAGGACTGACGGAGGCGCGTGGCCCTGATCCGAGCGATTCCTTCTGGACATGGCGTAGATTGATGTATCGCTTTCTTGATCTACTCACCCCGGATCATGTTGAGGCGATAACTGCCTTCGTACAGATGGAAATGCTGGAGGCAGGTTTTGCCACCAATGTGGAATTCCATTACTTGCATCATCAGCGTGGTGGTTCGCCGTACGATAATCCTGCAGAGCTGTCTGAGAGAATCGTTGCGGCCACCGAAACCACTGGAATGGGTCTGACCTTGTTGCCAGTGCACTATCAGTTTGGTGGATGTGATCAGCGTCCGCTGACTGATGGGCAACGTCGCTTCGGCACGAACATAGATAGCTTCTCCGGTTTGTGGGTCGATGCCAGTCAGTCCGTCAAACGACTTCCTGACGATGCACGCATTGGTGTTGCACCGCATAGCCTCAGAGCGGTATCACCAGAAAGTCTGTCCAGCCTGTTGACCCTTGCGCCGAATGCACCCTTCCATATGCATCTGGCAGAGCAACTGGCGGAAGTGTCTGAAGTTCAGACGTCGTGGGGTGCGCGCCCCGTAGAGTGGTTGCTCGATCATGCAGAGGTAGACGAACGATGGTGCCTGATTCATTGCACGCAAATGCTGCCGCATGAGACCGAGGCATTGGCTCGAACAGGCGCTGTGGCGGGTCTGTGTCCAATGACCGAGTCGAGTCTGGGGGATGGTATCTTCGATGGTGTTTCCTATCTGAATAGCGCCGGACGAATTGCGATTGGTTCCGATTCCAATATTCGTATTTCACTAAGTGAAGAGCTTCGCACACTCGACTATTCACAACGATTGCGTGATCATTCGCGAGCAGCGCTTGCCACTGCAGATTACTCAACCGGAAGGCGCCTTTTCGACGCCATAGTGGCTGGAGGTGCCCGGGCTGCGGGACGGAATTCGGGCAAAATTGAAGCTGGTCAGTGGGCTGATCTACTGACACTTGATGGGGAACATCCTGATCTGGAGAGTCGCGGTGGTGACACCTTGCTCGATACCTTTGTATTTGCAGGCGATGACCGCATGGTGCAGGACGTCTGGTCGGCAGGTCGTCACCGTGTTACGTCAGGACGGCATGTATCGCGTGACAAGATTGTGGAACGCTATCGGCGTACCATGAGGGCCCTGAAAGCATGATACGATTCTGATTATCAGTTGCGGTCTTGTCGTGTATGCCTGAATTCCAATACTTTATAATCACCTTTTACTGACCAAGGCTTTTAACACTGACATGAGCATCCCTCAAATAGACGCAGCCTGTTTGTTCAACCCGGGTCATGCCGGGTATCAAGCCGCTCTTGAGGAGGTCAGGGTAGCTGCTGAAGATATTGGTTTCATGACCATCAACAATACAAGTATCGATCGTATAGAGGTCGAACGGGTCATGAGTGTTTATCGCCAGTTCTTCTTACTGCCTGAACAGCAGAAGGCAGCCTACAGCATGGCCAGCACAGGCTCGAACAGGGGATGGGGAGAACCCGCAGCAGAGCAGGTTGATCCAGCGGCCAACCCGGATTACAAAGAGGTATTCGATTGTGGCCTGGAACTGGAATCAGGTGATCCACTCGCGACCCAAACCTACTATGCGCCTAACCGATGGCCCAGGCATCCCAGGGAATTTCGCTCTACCGTGCAAGGCTATTATGTTAAGGCGACGGTAATCTCCCGGGCTTTGCTATCGGCAGTGGCGCAGGCGATCGGGCAGCCTTCAGAGTATTTTGCTGACAAGTTTGACAAACCTATGGCTCTATTACGTGGAAACTACTATCCGGCACGGCCATCGACGGCGGGTAGCAAGGATTTTGGCATCGCGCCTCACACGGATTATGGATGCCTCACCTTACTGGCAACTGACGGATCACCAGGTTTGGAAATACAAGGCAAGGATGGTGACTGGATAGCCGTTACTGCAAGCCCGGGAACGTTTGTCATCAACTTCGGAGAGATGTTGCAGATGTGGTCTGCGGGCCGGGTTGTTGCAACACCGCACAGGGTAATTGGAGGATCACATGAGCGGATCTCCATTCCATTTTTTTTCAATCCACGTTTTGATGCCAATGTAGCACCATGGGGTAGTGGAGAAGTAGCGTTGGCCGGCGATCATCTCTCGAAACGCTATGATGAGACGTATATACATCGTCAGAAAGCCGGGAAAACCTGATAGCGTCCATATCATCAGTTAACAACGAATATGCGCGTGAGCAGGTCTTCGCGCAGTGACGTGACCGTCTCAATAATCCAGCGCTGTGACTCAACCAAGGCCGTCGGGTCGTGAAACCAGAATATGGTTCAGCATTCCGATGATCAGTCAAGCAAGCCCTTTTTCTGTATAAAGCCCTTATACACGGAGAACACCGCAATGAATTTTGAATTGACAGAAGAACAGCGAGCCATTCAGGATATGGCGCTTGCGTTCGGTGAGGCTGAAATTGCACCCCATGCATCGCGTTGGGATCAGGAAGGCACAATCCCCAAAGAGTTGCTTCGTCAGGTGGGTGAGCTGGGTTTTGCCGGAATATATGTGTCTGAGGAGTACGGCGGCTCAGCGCTTTCGCGGCTGGATGCAGCACTGATTTTCGAAGCCTTGTCCAAATCCTGTCCATCGGTGGCGGCCTTTATTTCCATTCACAACATGTGCGCCTGGATGATTGATCAGTATGGTTCGGATGAGATGCGTGAACGGCTGCTGCCCACATTGTGTTCGTATGAGAAAGTGGCTTCTTATTGCCTGACAGAGCCTGGTTCAGGTTCTGATGCTGCCGCACTTCGTACCCGTGCGACGAAAGACGGAGACAACTGGTTGTTGAACGGTACCAAGGCATTTATATCCGGTGGTGGGTACTCCGATATCTATCTCACCATGTGTCGTACAGGTGGTGATGGCCCGTCAGGAATTTCAACGCTGGTTGTTGAGGACGGCTCACCGGGTTTGAGTTTTGGTGCTCCTGAAAGAAAGATGGGTTGGCGTTCACAGCCCACAGCTGAGGTACAGTTTGATGCTTGCGAGGTCGCTGGCGCTAATTTGATGGGAAAGGAAGGCGACGGCTTTCGCTACGCCATGTCAGGACTTGATGGAGGACGAGTCAATATTTCAGCCTGCTCACTCGGTGCCGCACAAAATGCTCTGGACAAAAGTGTTCTCTATACCAGCGAGCGCAAAGCGTTTGGGGCATCGATCAACAAACTACAGGCATTACAATTTAAAATGGCCGATATGGAGATTAACCTGCAGGCCTCCCGAAGTCTTCTTTACAAAGCAGCCTGGAAACTTGACCAGCAAGCCCCCGATGCATCGAAATTCTGTGCAATGGCCAAACGCTTTGTCACTGATCAGTGCTTTGATGTTGCCAATGATGCACTTCAGCTACATGGAGGTTATGGTTATCTGGAAGACTATGGCATGGAGAAGATTGTGCGTGATATCAGAGTTCATCAAATACTGGAAGGCACCAACGAAATCATGAGACTGGTCACTGCTCGTGCATTGATATCAGAGCACGCCTCCTGATGGCGTCTCCAGTGGACAATGCGGCTGGTAAAGAATTACCTGCCAATGATATCTTTATCAGGGTGGAGGGGCACGTGGGTCGTTTGACGCTACGCCGCCCACAGGCATTGAACGCTTTGTCGCACGACATGTCGCTGAAAATCGAGACTGCGCTGCTTGAATGGCTAAGCGATGACGCAGTGTCGCTTGTCATGATTGACGCAGAAGGTGAAAAGGCATTCTGTGCCGGTGGCGATGTTGCTGTGCTCTACAATCAGGGTATCGCTGGTGACGTCGACAGCGGACGACAGTTCTGGCGTGACGAGTACCGCCTCAATGCCCTCATCGACCGTTACACCAAACCGTACGTGGCCATAATGGACGGAATAACAATGGGAGGTGGTATCGGAATTTCTGCTCACGGTTCGCATCGGATCGTCACCGAGCGAAGCTCCCTTGCCATGCCCGAATGCTCGATCGGCCTGGTTCCGGATGTTGGAGGAACCCACCTATTGTCTCGTTCATCTGGCCACCTGGGTGAATTTCTTGCGTTGACGGGTACGCGCATGAAAGCTAGTGATGCACTGTTTGCAGGCTTTGCGGATTATCATGTACCGGTCGAGAGTCTGAAGGCTCTCAAGCAAGCGCTGGTCGATTCCGGTGATGTCAATGTCATTGACAGCTTCCATGAAACCCCGTCGACAAGCTCGGCGCTGGCAGAGGATGCGCAGGAAATCAATCGAATTTTTGGCGCTGACACGCTGGCTATCGTGTTAAGTAAGCTTGAAAAGCTTAAACAGGATTGGGCGATGTCAGCTCTAAACAAGATCGGATACGCTTCACCGTTGGCATTAAGGCTGGCATTCGATCTGGTCCGTGCAGCCCGCTCTGAACCCGGTATCGAAAAAGCATTGATCCGAGAGTATCGGTTTGTATCGCGCGCAATGGAGTCTTGCGATATTCTGGAAGGCATACGCGCAGCACTCATCGACAGAGATCGTAATCCGTCCTGGAAACACGCATCGATTGCCGAGGTTCCGCAGGAACTGATCGATCAGTTAAAAGATGCGTCGCCTGGGGGAGACCCCGTTTTCACGTCATTGCAAGGGTAGGAAGATGAAAATAGGGTTCATAGGATTGGGCAATATGGGTGCCCCGATGGCTGCTAATCTGGCTGGCGCGGGTCACGATGTTTTCGGCTTTGACACCGCAGGTATCAGTGTAACCGGCGTAACGCAAGTATCGCTAGTCTCTGAAGCCGTCAGTGGTATGGACGCTGTGATCACTATGCTGCCCGATGGGCGAGTGCTGGAGAGTGTCTACGCTCAAATAGTTCCACTTGGCAAGCCAGGGGCCTTGTTTCTCGATTGCTCAACAGTTGATATCGTCAGCGCCAGATCGGCGCATCAGCAAGCCGGTAATGCTGGCTTGCTATCGGTCGATGCCCCGGTATCGGGTGGTATTGGAGGTGCTACTGCGGGTACATTGACCTTTATGGTCGGTGGGGCAATTGAGGCATTTGACAAAGTAAGCCCGTTACTGGAAATCATGGGCAAGCGTATCGTGCATTGCGGAGAAGGTGGTGCTGGTCAGGCGGCCAAGATCTGCAATAATATGTTGTTGGGTGTCTCGATGATAGGGACTTGCGAAGCGTTTGCGTTGGGTGAAAAACTTGGGCTGGACGCGGACAGACTATTTGAAGTTATATCGACGTCTTCTGGTTCATGCTGGTCAGTTAACACCTACTGTCCGGTGCCGGGTGTTGGCCCTGAGAGTCCAGCTGATAATGCTTATACTCCGGGGTTTGCAGCAGAGCTCATGCTCAAGGATCTGCGACTTAGCCAGAGCGCCGCCGAACAGGTCGATGCCAGTACACCGATGGGCCTGAACGCTAAGGAACTCTATGAACAATTCGTCGAACGTGAAGGTCTGGGCAAGGACTTTTCTGCTATGTTGCCAGCGATAGCCGCGACCAAAAGAGGATAGTCGAGTGACTGAACAACCCACCGGTGAGTGTGTTCGTGTAGAGCGTGAGGGGCGGGTAGTCATCGTCACGATAGATCGGCCCAAAGCGTTGAATGCACTGAATATGCAAGTGCTTCAGGAGCTGACCCATGCCATGGTGCCGCTGGATAAAGACCCGGGCGTCGGGTGTTTCGTCTTGACAGGTTCGACCAAGGCATTCGCTGCCGGAGCCGACATCGCCGAGATGCGTGACAGAACCTACCCTGATACATTCTTAAGTGACATGCTGGCAGGGTGGGAAGCTATTGCTCAGTTGCGCACCCCGAAAATCGCTGCCGTATCCGGTTACGCGCTGGGTGGCGGCTGCGAACTGGCCATGATGTGCGACACCATTTATTGCGGACAATCTGCACGCTTCGGGCAGCCCGAGATCAAACTTGGTGTAATTCCCGGCATGGGCGGGTCGCAGCGTTTGACGCGACTTATAGGCAAGAGTAAAGCCATGGACATGATTCTTACCGGACGCATGATGGATGCTGATGAAGCGAAGGAGGCAGGCGTAGTCTCACGAATCTATCCTGATGGAGAACTACTCGTTGAGGCAATAAAGGCAGCTACCCAGATAGCGTCCTATTCAAAAACAACCGCAATGGTTGCACGAGAAGCCGTAGACAGGGCTCTTGAGACATCGCTCAGTGAAGGCTTGCTGTTTGAGCGCAGGGTTTTCCATGCGCTGTTTGGTACTGACGATCAGAAAGAGGGTATGAGTGCGTTTCTCGAGAAACGTGAAGCAGATTTCAAGCGCTGATAGTTCCGATCATGAAATTCATCCGATGAACTGTTACTGATACCTTTATCTGTAACGAGCTTGTTAATGGGTAGAGACGATCGAGGAGCGGGTGCGTAAAGTCGTTTTTCCCATTGTCGATGCCAAATGATCCAGTAAAGATCTATTCAGGGGTACAGCGTCAAGCTCTGACTGGCCTAGCCAGTCAGTCCAGCCATCGGTTTTGGTGTCATGTAACAGGCCAGCCTCAATAGCTCTCTCATGGCTTGACTCATCCTGTTACATGAGAAAGCTAAAGCATGCATGAAAAATGATCTATTGACTACAGTGCCCTGTCTGCCGATAGTCCATTCTCGGTAAGGCACACTAATTCAGGAGTAATTCTAGATGGAAAGAGAACGATTTCAGGACTACACAAACAACGGTGAAAAGGCCGTGCCCACGTTCTCGGCCGCCGAGATGCGACGCCGTCAGGACGCGATTCGCCAGCATATGGCCAGCGATGATATCGATGCCGTGTTATTCACCTCGTATCACTGCGTCAACTACTACTCTGACTTTCTGTACTGCCAGTTTGGACGACGGTATGGGTTCGTCATAACAGCCGATAAAGCCACGAGTATCAGTGCCGGCATAGACGGTGGTCAGCCTTGGCGACGCACATTTGGGCACAATGTGACTTACACAGACTGGAGCCGTGACAACTACTTTCATGCTGTTCGCAGTCTGGTGGGAAGCGCCAAACGTATCGGCATTGAGTTTGACCACGTGAATATCGATCTGCTTCACCTTCTTAAGTCAGAATTCCCAGGCGTTGAATTTGTCGATGTCGCCGCACCTTCCATGCGGCTACGCATGATCAAATCTGCTGAGGAAATTGCTCACATTACCGAAATGACGCGTATTGCCGATATTGGTGGGGCAGCCTGTGTAGACGCAATCTCAGTAGGTGTCAGCGAGCGTGAGGTTGCGCTTCATTCCACAGCAACCATGATTAACGAGATAGCGAAAAGCTGGCCTGGGGGCGAACTTCTGGACACCTGGACCTGGTTCCAATCCGGCCTGAACACTGATGGGGCGCATAATCCGGTGACCAGTCGCGAGATTGAGCGTGGAGACATCCTGTCATTGAATTGTTTTCCGATGGTTGCAGGATACTATGTGGCACTGGAACGTACGCTATTTGCCGAAGAAGCCAGCGATGAGCATGTTCGTTTGTGGGACATCAACTGCAAGGTGCACGACCGTGGCAAGGAGCTGCTGGTACCTGGCGCTAAGTGTTCAGACATTGCGAAGGAATTGAACGAGATTTATGCCAGTAATAATTTGTTGCAGTACCGCTCATTCGGCTACGGCCATTCGTTCGGCGTGCTCTGCCACTACTACGGCCGTGAGGCGGGTCTTGAGCTACGCGAAGACTGCGAAACCGTACTGGAGCCCGGTATGGTGATATCCATGGAGCCGATGATCACCATCCCGGATCGTTTGCCCGGAGCCGGGGGCTATCGTGAGCACGATATTCTGGTGATCAGCGAAGCTGGAAACACAAACATTACTCATCATCCCTACGGGCCTGACCATCTGATCATTAAAAGCAAGTAGCTTGTTGTCTGGCCAGGACATTATCAGCAGAACGCCGGGAACGCGTTAGTTTTCACGATAGTTCCTGCGCTAGTTCCCAGGAACGGTTTGTTTGTCACCGATGAGTTTCTCTAAATCAATGTGGGGAAACTCATCGGCCTCTCGCTGAGTATCGTGTCGAACGCTAACGACGTTCGATCAGAACTACTAGGGTGGACTAATACACAGCCAGTGGTGCACCTGCCGACCCGGTAGCGCCTTTTATGGCCATTGGATTAAAAATGTAAGCAAATTCGTATACGCCTGCATCGGCCAGTTTTTCTGTCGCGATATTCTCATGTATGAATATGCCGTTTTTAGTAATAAACTCCTGATGAACAGGGAAAACCTGATCGGGATCGGGGTTGGGGACAACCTCTACCGGCCAGGTATCGGCGCCTGCTATGGCGATGCCTGCCTCAATCAGGTAGGCAGCCGCATCCAGCCCAATGCCAGGGCATCCTGAATTAAACTTGGCGTTGTCTTTGATCCAGTGTTGTCCCCAGCCTGTATGCAGCAAAACAACATCACCCTTTCCCGGAGGTGGGGTTCCTTGCTTTTCAAGAGCTGCCTTGATGTCATCAGCAGATATTTCCTCTCCAGCCTCCATGGCGCGGCCTTTGAAGGCCACCATATCGATAAGAATTCCGCGGGTGAAAAACGGTTTAACATGCTCAATGCCCAATTTGTTTACACCATACGAACCGATGACCTCGTTGGCAGGTATACCGCCATAGAAATGCTGATTTTCTTTTCCGATGCCTATATGGGCAAGCCCATCAAATTGAGTGCCCACCTGCCCAATTTCAGTCGCCAGAAAATCGTCCATCCATATCACTTCATTTTTACCCAGCGGCCCACCGGCAAGACCTCCAGTGCCGCGCACAGCAAACACGCGCTGACCAAAAAGCGGCATTTTTGATTCATAGGTTCGGCCAATCGATACCACTGTTCCCGTCGACATGTATTTCATCGCCTCAATGGCCTTTTCCGGGGTCATGAGGTTGGAGGCACCTGCCAGATCACCCTCACCATACGGAGACTGCAGCGTGCTGGTATCTGCATAGGCAGTGTGTGGCACAGCAGACGCTATACTGACACCCGTGGCAAGTGTCAGCATTAACGCAATTCGGGAACAAGTGGGTCGTTTTTTCATCAATTCCTTCCTCATAGTTGCAATACGGGTTGCGATATGGTTGCTCTTGACGTTACTACTTATAATCGTCAGGCGCAATGACACAAATTCACCAGCGTGAAAATTGATTCTTTTACGACGCCCGCTGAGTAAAACCTGAAAGCCAGAATTGCCCATTTATAGTGAGGGAGATAGTCACTATCTGACTATGTACCGCCGGCATGTTGATCGCGTGTTCTTTTTTACTCACTAACTATCACTCAGTGTTTAAAGTACCGGTATTTTTATTGGCATTGGCATTGGCATTGGCATTGGCATTGGCATTGGCAGCGGATCTGATAGGCATTCACGACATATAAACCGCTCAACCTGATCCGGATACTTTCCTTCCCAGACTTCGCAGAGACGAGCTTATGTTTACTGTTATAGGGCTGTAAATCATGAATAGCCAGCCACCATTGTTGAGTAGAAAGTCACTTGCAAAGAAAGGGGGGCTATGAGAGTGTTGGTAGTCATATCAAACAGTGTTGTGTCTGAACCCGTGTAGGAGGAAGCATTTGGTATCTACTTGCAGGGTTCAATACTAGTTAAAACAATCAAAAATCACTGGAGAGGATGGAATGAAGACGATATTTAAAGCTGGTGCGGCAATGGCAGCCTGTACATTTTTAGCCACACCTGTATTAGCTGATCCGACTATTAAATTGAGAATTCAGAATCACCAGGCACCGGAATCGGCATATGGCGTTCGAATTGGTGAATTTGTAGAGAATGTTTCAATAATGTCAGGCGGTGACATCGAGATAGAGATGTTTTACTCATCTGCTGTCGTCAAGTCTGCTGAGACATTTGATGCGGCAATAACGGGCATACTCGATTGCGATATGACCAATGGTAGCTATCAAACGGGCAAGAATCCGGCGTTTCAGTTTGTAGCGGATACCATGGGTGGCTACGATACACCCATGCAGTATCATACCTGGGTCAACTTTGGTGGTGGTAAGGAGGCCATTAACGAACTCTATGCGCCGTTTAATATGACTTACATTGGCGCACATGTTGGCGGGCAGGAATCATTAAGCTCTATTCGACCACTACGTGGAATTGAAGATCTGAAAAACTTCAAATTTCGTTCCCCTCCGGGCATGGAGTCGGAGATATTTGCCTCTCTGGGAGCTAAGCCTGTCGTTATGGATTTCACTGAAATATTCACAGCGCTGGAATCAAAGATTATCGATGGTGCGGATGCAGCATCACTATCTTATAACCGTGGTTTAGGCATTTACGACATTGCAAAGCACACCACGTATCCAGGTTTTCACTCAATGTCTTCGGATCATCTGGCTTGCCGCACTGATGTGTGGGAAAAGATGACTGAGCGACAACAGCGAATTATAACTGTTGCCCATAAAAATCTGGCAATGGACCTAATGATGGCAGTGTCAATGGACGACGGCGTAGCGTTGGCAGAATTGCCTGCAGAAGGTGTAAATATCTATGACTGGTCAGCTGAGGATCGCGGTAAGTTCAGAGCCGCCGCCCAGGCTGCCTGGGATAATTGGGCAGAAAGAACGCCAGAAGCAAAAGCCCTTGTTGAAAGCCATACTAGTTTTATCAAGAAAATTGGTCTGAGTCAGTAGCTCTCGAAGCGATAGCAATAGATTGCCGAATCCACGGATGTTGGGTTCGGCATTTTTTCATATCAGTGTCGTGAGTGAGCATAGAAAATGCCGTATGGCAGCATAACGGTTTTCTCGACCTCTCTCGACAGGGCCGATTGGTACATGACGAAGGCATCGTCGTTCACGGCGAGACAGGCAACCGTATCGATACCTTGTGCTATGAACGAGTCGTGAAATTTTTCGTAGCACGGCATGTGGTTTTCAGAGCATGCGGGTGTAAAAGCACCGGGCCGGCCTGGCAAGGCCCAAAAAACAGGTAAGCTGGTAGCGGTATATTCAACGAGGAGATTGTACCGATGACGATGATGGATACCGCAACCGTGTTTTTTGATACCTGTGAGACCGGTAAAGGTTGGGATAGCTGCAAGTCCTGGTGCCACGAAAATGCCAGCTTCTCCTGCCAGGCCGATGCACTTGCCGAAATCACCACGCTTGCCGCCTATGCGGAGTGGATGAAGGGGCTACTGACACCCATACCCGATGGCCGGTATGAATTAACCGCGTTTGCCGTGGACGATGCACGCAGCACCGTGGTGGCAGCGGCTGAGTTTCATGGTACTCAAACCGGTGACGGTGGTCCGGTGGCACCGACAGGCAAGACGGTTGTGTCGGACTATGCCTACGTGATGAGGTTTGAAGGCGATCGTATTGTTCATATGACGAAGATCTGGAACGATCTACACGCGCTACGCGAACTTGGTTGGGCGTAATACGCCTGGCGTTGCAATCACGAGGTGAGTAACGCCTCGTGATTGCATCGATCCCACAGATATCAGCAGGCTACTGACTATGGCCACGCATTTAATTGAAGAAACAATCGAACCCGTCTACTGCCCATTAATACCCGTAATACCAGTGGTCACGACACACTCGGTATCAAATTCGAAATTTGCGGTCGTGTTCTCCGCGTCCACGTCCTGACCCAGGACTTGCCCGTTGTAGCTGGCGTAAACCGTTCCCACAGGGTTTCCGCTGCCGCTCAGACTTGAACTTCCGCGGTCGTTGGTTCTATCGGTTACGTAAGTACCGCCGGCCACGGCACTGAAAAACGTGTGCACGTTGGGTAACGGCTGAGTGGCTGCGTTTGGCGCATTGGTGCAACGTGCTCGTACGTTGACGTCATAGTCA
>JBGCEH010000063.1:0-56541 GCA_045106195.1 Granulosicoccus sp. | reverse complement strand
CTGTAGTGGGCTCTGTAGTGGGCTCTGTAGTGGGCTCTGTAGTGGGCTCTGTAGTGGGCTCTGTAGTGGGCTCTGTAGTGGGCTCTGTAGTGGGCTCTGTAGTGGGCTCTGTAGTGGGCTCTGTAGTGGACGGTGAACTCGGCTCCCGAACAGGTTGTACAAAGAGCTCATGGTCTTGTTCCGATGCGCGATCAGGAAAATAGAGTGGAACGCCATCTGTTTCTGCACGAGCGATGATGATGGATTGATCATCCTGCAAACTATCCGACCGGCCAGCGCCATGTTCCAGCACATTGCCGCGTGAGACGACCTCAGTCGCCAGCAGCTTCATTTCCTTGACTTTTGCTCCTGTGGAATCAGGACGCACGGAATTTGTCTGGCTGTTTGAATCAGCAGACGTTTGTTGCATCCAGCTAATCAAGAGCGCCAGAGCGAGCGCCAGGGTTGCAAAAGCTATCCATATGCCAATGCCCCCAGATTGCCGGGTATATGGGTTCAGGCTACTGTTCATCACTCCAATGCGATAAATTCATTATAGCTACGTAATAGTTATATAACCGATGGATTAACCTTGTGCCGAAGCCCACTAAAATCTACATTACGAATCAGCGAACCGAGGAATAAGGTGTTACGAAACGCGATCTGATTCAATTATTTGCTTGAAAATACCACCGATTTGAGCAGTCTAACCGTTCGCAACGAAACACGACAACATCAGCCAGAACCGACCCGAAAGCCATAACCGCTGGTCATTTTACCAAACCCTGTAGAGGGTTCAGCACCAATCGTTGTACAGAGCCGGATTGACGCCGCGATGAACCTGAACCTAGTGGTAGCCAAGCGTTATCTACAAAGAATCACTCAAAATGCAGTATATATAACAAATGAGCGCGGCCAGATCATTATCAGGGTCGATAAAACCCTGATACACGCTCGGATACCCATGTTTCATAGCGTGACAAACTATTTTAAACCGGAGTAACCGGTTCAATCGATGGGTAAGCACCGGAACGCCTGGGCAGCGTTCGCTGACCCACAAATCAACGATCTTACGATCAGGCAGTGAAAGATAATACAGCGTCAACAGGTTACATTGTACTGACAACTATCTTCGACGCGATCAGATCCCCACCTTTGCCATCGGTATGTAACACCGCCCCGGCAAGTAACTGTAATTCTTCTAATGAAGACATCGTCAAGCTTTTCTCACAGTACAAAACGTTTGTTATTCACACCTGTAAATACCGGTGTACTGTGACGTCAAAGCATACAAACACAGGGTCTCGGTTAGTGCTCCACAGCGTTACAGTTCGTACTAATGGAGTGTATTGCCGACTGGGCAGGATGCGCTACGGACAGAGGCGCGCAGAAGAATCTGTCGCTTTCATGAATATCCCAGGCTAGGCACCAATACGGTCAACGCTACGAAAGATTTCCCCGGCAGTACGAAGTGCCCGCCCCGTCGCAACGGCCATCTGTGGAAGTATCATCCATTCAAGTGACCACGCAGAACCGGAACGTTCCTGCTCGTGCACCATAGCCTGATGCATACCGCCAACCTGTACGGCATTGAATCGGGCCAGCGTAATGAGTAACTCGGCCAGAACAGGGTTCTGTTTGTGCGCCATGGCGGATGAGCGACCTCCACCGGACAGAGCAATCTCTTCAATTCCCTGCTGTGACATCAGCGCAACGTCTTGCCCTATCTTACCCAGAGTGCCAGAGACTAACGACAAGAAAGAAGCATAGTCAGCAACACTCTCACGCATGGAATGCCATGATCTTGGACTCGGTGCAAGACCTAAAGCCTGCGCAACCGAGGCCACAACAGCTTCAGCATGATCACCCAATACCGCTCGGTCCCCGGAGGCTCCTCCGATTTGCACGCGCTCATTACACGGACGTAGTTGTTCAAGCCGCTTCATGTGGGATTGTAATGGCAGCCGCCACGTCTCCAATCGGTCTCGCACTGTAATAGGCGTTGCAGCTTGCATGCGGGTTCGCCCCATCAAGAAAGCGTCGCCAAAGCGCACCTCCAGAGAATCAAGCAGACCAATCAACTCGGTCAATCGACTGGCGATCAAATCGGAGGTGTCGCGCAAAACCAATGCAAGTGACGTATCAATGACGTCCTGCGAAGTAGCCCCCGTATGCACGCACTGAGATGCTGTGGCAGCTTTCAGCTGTTGAATGAGGTTCGGTATCGGCACTCCATCACGTGCGGTGCCAAGGCGCAGCTTATCGATATTGATAATTGCGCTCTCGATTGCAACGCTCGCAGCTTCAGCTTCAGCGGCATCGCACATGCCAGCAATACCCAGAGCACGACTCCATGCGCTTTCAAAAGCACGCATGTGCTCGAGCGTTCGGTCAGCTGACCATAGAACAACCATGGAATCATCACCAAAAAGGCCGGACAGCCAAGGATGATCGAATGGACTGAGCCCCATCAGAGATCCAGAAATACCGTTTCGTGTTCACCTTGTAGATGAATGTCAAAGTGATACTCGCCGGCGGCCGTTTTCCTGGCAACCAACGAGTCAACCCTCGTGCCCACGTCGATTCTGGAAAGCAGCCAATCCTGGCTATTGTCCTCATCGTCGAAGTAGATTCGGGTATGCAAGCCAATATTGATACCGCGCGCAAATATCAATACTGAAATATGCGGTGCCTGCATCGCACCGCTCCGCAAACCGACCAGGCCGGGTTTAACCGTACGCAACGTAAACTTGCCACTATCCCCATCGGCGGCAAACCGGCAGAAACCATTGACCTTGGGATCCGCACCTGGTTGGCCGGCGAAATAACCCCGGCTGTCAGCTTGCCATGACTCCAGCATGGCATCCTTCACGGTCCAGCCAGTACCATCGAATACCGATCCACTAATACTGATCAGCTCCCCCCTTGCACCCTCCTCTATTGCACGCAAACCCAGATCTTCAGGATAGACCCCGACAATACCGGCAAACGTGGGTATACACCCGATATGCACATAAGGACCTGCTGTTTGCGAGGCTGTCTCTTCCAGAACATCAAGACACTGGGTCATTTTAGTTACCTTCCGGTTTGTTTTCGAAGACGCTTTGACGTCGTCCACGCAATACGATGTCGAACTGATAGGCAAGGTAATCCATAGGCCGCGAATTCTGGATATCCAGCGGCGCAACCAGACGGTCCAGCTGCTTACGCTGTTTTATGGTCGCAGCAATCGGGCAAAGGTCAATCAGAGGATCGCCCTGAAAGTACATCTGAGTAATCAAGCGCTGACCAAAGGTCTGACCAAACACGGAAAAATGTATGTGCATGGGCCGCCAGTCATTGGCGCGATTAGGCCAGGGATACGCTCCCGGTCGAATCGTCAGAAACTCGTAATAACCATTCTTGTCAGTTAAAGTACGGCCACAGCCACCAAAACCCGGGTCCAGCGGCGCAAAGTAGGTATCCCTGACATGTCTGTATCGGCCGCCAGCATTAGCTTGCCAGATTTCGACCAGCGTATCGGGAACTGCTCGCTTGCGCTCATCAAGCACTCTGCCATGCACACGAATTCTCTCACCAACAGCAAGCTGCGCCCCTTGTGTAAAGTTGGTGATGAGATTGTTATCCAGTTTGCCGATATCAGAGTGACCAAAAACAGGGCCTGTCTCCTCCGACATCGTAGATTCCAGCGATAGTAACGGTAGCTTCGGAGAGCGCGTGACACTGGTTTTATAGTCAACATCGCAGACAACGGGATGAATAGCCCGGTTACGTGGAATTAATGGCCCTTCGTTACTCATTCTCTGCTGACTCCATTTCCGCGTAGGTCGCCTTTGCAAGCTTCAGTGCATGATTCGCTTTGGGTACACCAGCATAGACAGCAACATGCTGAAAGGCTTCCAGGACATCACCCTTACTGGCTCCCGTTCTTGCTGTGGCCCGAATGTGCATGGGAATTTCTTCAAAATTGCCCGTCGCAGCAAGCAAGGCCAGGGTCAGCATCGAACGTTCGCGTCGAGAAATAGCATCTGATGCCCATACGGTACCCCAGGCTCCCTCGGTGATCATTTGTTGAAACGGCCGATCAAGATCAGTTTTACCCGATTCGGCACGGTTTACATGATCATCACCCAGAACTTCCCGGCGGGTTTTCATACCGGTGTCGTAACGATTTAATGTCATGCCGTTTTTTCCAGAAATCGTGAAATGAGTGCACCCACCATGGCCGGTTTTTCTACACAGGGAAGGTGGCCTGCATTGTCCACGACATGAAACTCAGCCGCACACATCATTGCAGTAGCTTCTACCAGCTCGGGAGGCGTTGCGCCGTCTTCATTACCGACCATTGCCAGCACGGGTAATGTAAGGCCTGTGGTGCTTGATGTGAGATCTGTTTCGGCAATGGCTGCGCAGCATCCTGCATAACCATCCAGCGGCGTTCGCACCAGCATATTTCGCCACATCGCCAGCTCGATACTATGTTGACGAAACTCCGTGGCAAACCAACGCTCCATGACTGCATCCGCCATACCATCCAGACCGCCCTCACGAAGCTGGGCAATACGGTCCATCCAAAGCTCCGGGCTACCAATTTTTGCCGCTGTATCCATCAATACCAGCGTCTGGAACAGTTCAGGTCGTCGGGCAACCAGAGCCTGACCGATCAAACCACCGATCGACAATCCCACAAAGCTCACGTGTTGCAGCTTCAGAGTCTCTATGATCTTAAGAGCATCATCGACAAGATGATTCATCGAATACGGTGGCTTGGGGCAATCAGACAAACCATGACCACGTGTGTCGTATCTGACCAGCCGCAGTCCTGCAGGCAAGTGCGGCAACAGTGGATCCCACACCCGCATGTCAGTACCCAGCGAGTTGCCAAACATCACTACGCGGCCATTCTCAGACCCATCTTCGCGAACATGCAGGGTCACATCGTTGTTATCAATACAGTGCATAAATCCTCCAACCCGTGTTTTACCATCGACAACCGTGTTTGTGAATTATATTAACGAGAAAGAATCATAACCCTGAGGTTATTAATGATTGATTCCAGATTGCGTCTGCGTCACCTCCGCTGCTTCCTCGAAACCGGCCGTCTTGGCTCGCTATCAGCTGCCGCCAAGGCACTTCATGTCAGCCAGCCTGCCGCTTCAAAGACCCTTCGCGAGCTGGAAGATATTCTGGGCGTTGCGCTTTTCGATCGCACAGGTCGTAGACTGGTGCTAACCCGAGCGGGAAAAACCTATCAGCAGTATGCCGGGACCGCCATGGTCGATCTACAACGAGCTCATTCACTGGTGCTGGACGAGCCCGCGCAACGCATCAAACTGTCAGTTGGAGCACTTCCAACGGCATCGACCGAGCTGATGCCCACCGCTGCGTTAGAGTTCATGAGGTTGCGGCCGGATTGTCTGATGCGCATTACAACCGGGCCCAACTGGATGCTGCTGTCGCAATTGCGTGAGGGTGAACTGGATATGGTGGTTGGGCGCATGGCATCCGCCCAGAACATGGATGGCCTGACCTTCCT
Source organism: Granulosicoccus sp. (assembly GCA_045106195.1). GTDB lineage: Bacteria > Pseudomonadota > Gammaproteobacteria > Granulosicoccales > Granulosicoccaceae > Granulosicoccus. The sequence continues at coordinate 51,026 of JBGCEH010000063.1, read as the reverse complement.
TCAACTGTATTCCGAAAAGGTTGTGCCAGTGGTCCGTCCGGAGCATCCATTGAATACGCCGAACTGGACCGCTGGCGATCTGGCGAACTATCCACTGATGCTGCCCCCATCAGGTGCCGTTATTTACCCGATGGTCCGTGCGTATCTGCACAACAACACGATGGGCAATCCTGATCCGGTTTTCGAAAACGTCTCTCTTACATTCGGCCGCAACGTGGTCAGACGCTCCGACACGGTATGGTTCATCTCGCAAGGTGTGGTTCTGGACGATTTGAACGCAGGAACACTTGTTGCCCTTGCCTTGCAGGATGAGCTGCTGGGTGGTCCGGTCGGCATCTCCATGAGAGAGAATACGCTCATGGCGCCAGAGATCAGAGACTTGCTTAGGGTTCTGAAAAAATCAGTAAGAAACCCTTTGACGACTGTTTGATCACGCTAGTCATTGGCAATACGTCATGGGCCCTGTGGTGTGAAACAGCCTCATTGCGATACATGATGTCGGTGAAGAACTACGCTACCTTGTAGTACGTCACTAGCCCATCAAGTTCACCAGCCAGAGTGGTTAGGTTTTCAACAGCTTCACGCGACTGGGCTGCGGCTTCACGCGCTTCTTCTGCAGTTGTCGCCGTGAGTGTTACGTTGCTGACAACGTCACCACAACCTGCAGCCGCAGCTTGCACCGATTGCGTAATCTCTCGCGTTGTGCTCATCTGTTCTTCTACCGCCGACGCAATTTCCGTCTGGATGTTATGTATTTGAGTTACCGTCTCCACAATGGTCGTGTTAGCGCCGACCGCACTTTCTGTATCAGCCTGTATGGACTTGATAATCTCTCCAATATCCTCTGTTGCTCGGGCGGTCTCCTTGGCCAGTTCCTTGACTTCGCCCGCAACGACGGCAAATCCCTTACCCGCTTCACCCGCGCGAGCCGCTTCTATCGTGGCATTGAGTGCGAGTAGATTGGTTTGCTCAGCGATGGTGGTGATGACCTTGATCACCTGACCGATCTTGTGAGACGAGGTCGCCAATTGCCGCATGGATTGATCTGTAGAACCCGCAAGTTCAACCGCGGTCTGCGCTACCTTGGCAGCTGTACTGGTATTGTCGGCAATTTCCTGTATTGACGAACTCATCTGCAGAGCAGCGGTAGCTACCGAATCTACAGCGTCACTAATGTTCGATGCACTAGCCGAGGCTGTCAACGCCTGGCTGGATGTGGAGTCTGCGTTTCGGCCCAACTTCTCGGCCGTTGAAAACAATGAACCCGTAGCATCGGACAACGATGTCACATGACTCCCGATACCCGACAGGTTAGCTCGCAAGCGCTCGATAAACTTGTCCAGTGATGAACCCATCAGACCCACAGCATCATCACCGCCAATGGTGATACTTCCTCTCAGGTCACCATGGGAGGCAGCATCCACAACTTTCAGTACCTGATCGACTCGCTGACGGATGGTGTCGGCCTTTTCACGTTCCTGACACGCCCTATCATCCAATTCCCTATCATGAGCAAGTTGTTCTGTCACATCCAGCCATTCAGCGACGAAACCAAAACCCTTGGTGTCGCCATCGCTTCTAGTGTCAACAACACGGGTTGTTACGACCTTGAGATCATGATCGCCTAACCGGAAATCTTCGCGCATACTGTTTGACAGACTGGAAAGCTCACGTGTGAATTTTGCTGGATCCGGATGCAACTGATCAAGGGTCAGCGTCGTCAACTCACCGCCTGTGTAATTAGGGCAATTCTGCCTGATAGCAGCCTTTAGTGCGCTGAACATACTCTGCGCAGGTTTATTGGCATAGGTGATGTATCCATCGGCATTAGCGAGCAACAGGGGCGAGCTTGCCTGATCCAGTAATTGTCTGATACGAGCGGTTTCGCTCTGCTGCCGTAGCTCCATCCGGTGAACGAGACTATCTCGGATCTCGATAACGGCGCCTAGAATACTGCCGAATTCGTTATTAGCGATTTTCGAATCGAAAACGCTCTTGTCCAGAGTATCATTCAGCTCCAGTTTCTTGAGCTGATCAAAAATATTGTTTATCGAAACCCGGTTATTTCGCAGAACGAATACCACCAGCGCGAGCATGACAATGACCGATACGCTCAGCATGACAACTGACAGCATCAGTCGTTGCCTGAAGAGTGTTTTGATATCGTCAACATACAAGCCCGTTCCAAATACCCAGGCCCAGGGTTTATACCCCATCGTGTAAGATATTTTTTCTACCGGCACATCACTATTGGCACGCTTCCAGTAGTAGTCAGTGAAACCGCCGCCTTTTTTTCCAGTTGCGAGTAATTCTTGAACAAACAGCTTGCCGTTTTCATCCTTTAGATTAAACAGGTTTTTTCCTTCAATTTCTCGAGCGGAAGGATTCAGGATCGAGACCCCCTGTTCGTGGTTAATAAAAAAGTACTCACCATCACCATAGCGCAGGTTGTTGATGTGCTCGATCACCTGCTCTTGCACCATGGCAGTATCGTATCCTGATGCCTTTCCGCGCTCAACTTCTGTCAAAATAACATTGTGCGCAAGCTCCACAGCATTCCTTGTGAGTGCTTTTCGTTCAGCCAGCAAGCTCTCTTTCAACGTGAATGCGTTTACGCCGGAAATGACAGCCATTGAAGCCAATGCAATAATCGCCATGGCAATAAACTGCGTTGACAATTTCATATTTCGGATAACACTCAACACGTTGCACCTCACTCTCTTGTCAATAACTCGCAGGCACAAGCCGTCGTCAGCACTGTTCAAACACACCCCTAAGCCTTTATCGGAGTAGAACGCAAACTGCTTGAACAACGCACAGTTACTTCACTATCAGTCAATATTTGCCGTTTCTATTGCACCGGCTTTTTCAATATCAGCAAGGTGTCATGAACACCTCTGATCCAGTGCTGCGATCGGGCTCGAATGTCGTTTTCTTGGATATTTTCGCAAGGTCTATGAAGTTCGAAACTGTCTGCTTCATATCGCAAAGGCATCGCAAAGGCGGCCTTACGATGCAGTGTAATGACAATACGCTAGCCTGAAATAATCAGGCCGATATCACCACACAGAAATCGTAAAATCGCAGCCGCTCGAGAGTCAGATCGCATTTTCAAAACCGCGAGAGGCTGCAGACGACTTGCTGGTTGCCTAGTTGCTCGCTTCAACCGCCAAAACGGCAAGACAGTCACCGGCTTTCACAAGGCCCGGAAAATGTCTTCCTGCCAACATGCCATCTCGCAACGCATGGCAATCGACAGGCTCAACGCCGGTACGATCTACTGGCCAGATCCTCACGAGCACATCGCCCTGTTTTACGTTTTCGCCCAGGTCAACTACAGGTTCGATTAATCCATCCTTGTCAGAAAAAACGAAACAGCGATCGTCCGGCATATCAAGCATGGTGCCAGGAGTAATATCCGGCAGACCGTTTACAATCCCGGCATGAATCAGAAAATTCCGTACGCCCTTCTTTGCGATGGCGATAGAACGTGCAGTGGCGGTACCGCCTCCACCCAACTCAGTGGATACAAACACCTTGCCCTGATCTTCTACCGCAGTGTCGTACATACCGACGTTATCGATCTCCAGCAACATCATCGAATAGGGAGCACTGAATGCCAACATGGCCGCGGTATTGGTTTGTTGCTGCTGTTTATCATCCAGAACATGAACACTGGCAAAAGGCACAAAATCGAGAGTCTTGCCGCCTGAGTGAAAGTCGAGCACCACATCTGCCATGGGAATCAGTGTTCGCTGAAAATAATCGGCGATCTTTTCCGTCACCGTACCATCAGGACGTCCGGGGAAAATCCTGTTTAAATTTCCCTGATCAATGGGAGAGGTCCGCCTGCCAGCACGAAACGCAGGATAATTGAATGCAGGTACGATGACGACTCTTCCCGACACGGTAGACGGATCAAGTGTCAGCGCCAAATGCTGCAGAGCGACAGGGCCTTCATATTCATCACCATGATTGGCACCAGTCAGTAGCGCCGTGGGTCCCTCGCCTTGCCTTATTACCGTTATCGGGATCATCACAGACCCCCAGGCAGAATCATCGCGGCTATAGGGCAGACGCAGATGACCATGATGCACGCCGTCCTGGTCAAACGGTACAGTGGCTTTGATTGGATTGGGCTTCATGGTGTGAAATGCCTCTGAGTAACGTTGCTGGTCATTCTAGCCTGAGAAGAATCCACGGGCGATATTCATGTAATTTGACAACTGCCCTGTTTGTCCCCAATCTGCTGTGCCTGGCTGTCTTATCCAGCCTCTCCACGCCATTGCAGGAACGACTATGCTCAAAAACGACCAGCTCAGCCAGTGGGACCAGGATCACTTTTTTCACGCCTCCACACATCTGGGGCAGTTCGCTCGCGGCGAAATCCCAAATCGTATCGTCACTGGTGGAGAAGGCGTTTACATCACCGACCGTGATGACCACAAGCTACTCGACGCCTTCGCTGGTCTTTACTGCGTCAACGTGGGCTATGGGCGCCAAAAGGTGTCTGATGCTATCGCAGCTCAAGCCAAAGAGCTGAGTTACTACCATTCCTATGTCGGTCACGGCACTGAAGCCTCTATTACGTTGGCGAAAATGATTATCGATCGTGCTCCCCAGAACATGAGTCGCGTGTATTTCGGACTTTCCGGCTCCGATGCAAACGAGACCAATATAAAACTCGTCTGGTACTACAACAACGTGCTGGGACGACCTGCAAAAAAGAAAATCATTTCCCGCTGGCGTGGCTATCACGGGTCCGGCCTGATGACCGGATCACTAACGGGGCTAGAGTTGTTTCACAGGAAGTTCGACCTGCCCCTGAACAACGTCTTGCACACTGAAGCGCCGTATTATTTCAGACGGTCTGATCGATCAATGAGTGAGCTGGCTTTTTCACAACATTGTGCGGACAAACTTGAAGCGATGATCCTTGAGGAAGGCGCTGACACTATTGCCGCCTTCATTGGCGAGCCCGTGCTGGGAACAGGTGGGCTGATACCACCACCAGAGGGCTACTGGGCAGCTATACAATCGGTGCTGGCCAGGTACGACATTCTATTAATTGCCGATGAGGTGGTCACAGGCTTTGGCAGACTAGGCAGCTCCTTTGGTTCCACACACTACGGAATCAATCCGGATATCATCACGATTGCAAAAGGGCTAACGTCAGCCTACGCACCGTTGTCCGGATCAATCATTTCTGAACGTGTATGGAAAGTGCTGGAAGATGGTACAGATGAATATGGCCCCATCGGTCACGGCTGGACATACTCGGCTCACCCTATCTGTGCTGCCGCCGGAGTCGCCAACCTTGAGCTGATAGACGAACTCAACCTGATTGACAATGCCAGACGCACCGGAGCCTATCTCAACAACGCGATGAGCGAAGCGCTTGGTGAGCATCCTCACGTCGGAGACATACGTGGGGAAGGCATGCTGTGCGCCGTAGAATTGGTCGAACAAAAAGATGAGCTTCGCTTTTTCAAACCGACGCGAAAAATTGGCCCGTCCATTGTTGCAGCCATGCTCGGTCGGGGAGTCATCGCCCGAGCCATGCCTCAGGGCGACATTATTGGTTTTGCGCCACCGCTATGTCTGTCTGAAAACGAGGCTGATTTGATTGTGGCAGCAACACGTGATTCTGTAGACGAAGTGTTCAGCCAGCTATCCTGACATATTCAACCAACGGAGCACGTGGCACATTCCTCTGGCGAATAGTCTGCGATCACTGCCTTGTGGATCCATTATCCGTTTAGAATGCCCACCCAACCGAATAATACAAAAAGCGACTGCCCAATGAACACACGACAATTCTATATAGACGGCGCCTGGGTCGATCCTGTCAACGGCACTGATCTGGACGTTATCAACCCGTCAACTGAAGAGGTCTGTGCAACGATTTCACTGGGTGGTGAAGCTGACACCAATGCGGCAGTTTTAGCAGCAAAGCATGCTTTTGACAGCTGGTCGCTCTCCTCCAAAGCCGAGCGGCTTGAGCTCATGAAGGGCATCCTTGCAACCTATCAATCACGCGCGAAGGAGATGGCAGACACGATCAGTCAGGAAATGGGTGCACCAATAAGTATGGCACTAGCTGCGCAAGCAGGATCAGGCTCCTTCCACATAGAAGCATTCATCAAGGCATTGACAGCCTACGACTTTGAACGTGAGCTACGCCCCGATACACCCAATGACCGTATTATCCACGAGCCCATAGGGGTCTGCGGGTTGATAACTCCCTGGAACTGGCCCATGAACCAGATAGCTTTAAAAGTCATGCCTGCACTGGCAACAGGCTGCACCATGATTCTAAAGCCCTCAGAGCTGTCTCCGCTATCTGGCATGCTGTTTACCGACATTCTTCATGAAGCAGGCGTTCCGGCTGGAGTCTTTAACCTCGTCAATGGCGATGGCATGGGCGTCGGCACGACGTTATCGGGGCATCCTGATGTCGCACTGATTTCCTTCACCGGATCTTCTCGCGCCGGTATCGCGATTTCCAAAAATGCAGCTGACACATTAAAGCGAGTATCGCTGGAACTCGGTGGTAAAGGCGCCAATATAGTCTTTGCCGATGCCCCGCCGGAAGCGGTAGCCCAAGGTGTGGCACGTTGCTTCAACAACACGGGACAATCGTGCAATGCGCCCACACGCATGCTGGTAGAACGTTCGCGCTATGAGCAGGCTGTTACACAGGCAAAGGAAAAAGCTGAAGCGACCATGGTAGACCTCGCTTCAAAAGAAGGAGCGCATATAGGACCACTGGTCAGCAAGGCTCAATTCGACAAAGTCCAGGCTCTGATAAAGCGAGGCATCGAAGATGACGGTGCCAGACTCGTCACCGGAGGCATCGGTCGCCCCGATGGCATTGACGTCGGCTATTTTGTTCAGCCAACGATTTTCGCTGATTGCAACAATGATATGCACATTATGCGTGAGGAGATATTCGGACCGGTCTTATCCATGATGCCTTTCGATACTGAAGAGGAAGCCATTGCCATTGCTAATGATACAGATTATGGACTGACAAATTACGTCCAGACAAGTGATGGACAAAAAGCCAACAGGGTAGCAAGGGGCCTGCGTTCGGGCATGATCGACATGAATGGAAAAGCACGCTCCGCAGGATCGCCATTCGGCGGGTACAAGCAATCCGGTAACGGGCGCGAAGGAGGCACTTGGGGCATGGAGGAGTTTCTTGAAATCAAGGCAGTAGGTGGCTGGTTTCCAGAAGCCTGAAACACTTGCACAGGAGCTTGCGCGGCAGAAAAAATTCCCGCTGCAAGCTATCCCCTTTCGGCCGTTTTTACCGTTCCCTTTCGTTATTCAGCTTAATTACCCCAAGAGTGCGGTAGGCGGCCCCAAGCAACACTGGGGAAGAGCGCTTGGCCGTTCGCTGTTTGTACGCTTTGAAAGTCACAATTCACTATTCCTCACTCGAAAACGTCAGACGGTCAATACCCTGGATGACAGAACTTTCGCTGTTCACCGAGTCGATGGACGCGGTAGCTGTCGCCACGAATTTCAATGCGCGAAACCCATTCTGCCCACCGAGGCTGAAACCTGTCGCTGGCCCTTCGCCCAGACTCCTGAACTTCGAAACAACTTGAGCCTTACTTTCAATACTTGTCGTTGATTCAACCACAGTGCCGGGTTGGTTTATCACGTCAGTAATGTTCTCTATCGTCAACAAACTGTCCGAAGCTGCTTCAGCCACACGAAACGCAGTCTGCTGGAAACGCGTGTTGTTAGCCAGTTGTGTTTCGATACCACTGGTCTGCATGGCGGAGACACCCAACAAGGTACTGACAAGTACCAGCACCAGGGCAACTATCAGAGCAGCCCCGTTTTCGTTTCGCCGACATCTGGAACGACTATTCGGGAGCATGATTAAATGTTCCGGTTACGAACGTTGAAGGTGGCATTAAACGGCATGCGTAATCGCGTATCACCCGGATAGGTAAGACTCGTAGCCTCCGGAGTGCCATCACCGGGATTATTCCCAGCGGTGTTCCCGGTGCTTTCAGGGATTGAGGTCTGTGCACCTATGGTCTGGCCTGCCAAAATATACGTGCGGGTGGCATTTACGTCAGAAAACCTCTCGGTTGAAGATAACAACAAACCGAGTCTGACCGTTTCTATCCCTTCTGCCCGATAGTTGACTGAGTCCGCAGTTACATACAGCAAGCTTCCATCGGTTTGACGAACACCAAACTCAAGAACCAGCTGGTCTACACCCTCTATGAGTTCTAACGGTGGATTGGCGGTAGTATAGGGGTAGCTGTGAGCAAACAGTGAATAGACATCGTCTCCAGATTCAGAATCACGCTGTGTATCACCAACGTAGTAGATTGTGCTGACAAAGGGCATGGCGCGTGCAGCATTGGGAGAACTGGCGGATACCTTATAGCGTTTTTGCAACGACGAATCAGGCTCCAGCGTAAGCTTTGCAGAGGTGCTAGTCACACCTGCGATACTAAACAGATCAGCGGAGTTGCAATCCGAGATCACCATCAATTGTCCGTCATACAATCGCGAGGCATCTCCAGGATTGAGTTCGATATCACTGGAAACAGTTTCCATTGAAGCTCGTAGTACAAACCCCGGAAAGTCGGCGTAGTGCACGCTAAGCGCATGCGTTCCCGGTACGGGCTTTCCGATACTGGTGGCCGCTGTATAGGATACTGGTGCTGCCGGAGTCCAGCTGCCCTCTTTTACCAGATAGCCAGTGACAGCCGAAAGCGAAAGATTAGTCGTTGGTGGATTATCGACTGTGACATTAAGCCCTGTATTTCGATTTGATGAGCACCCAAGAAAACCGGCAGCACGTACGTCGTGACCCAGTATATCCAATGCAAATCGAGCGTTACTCTGAAGATTGGACACCGTCTGGTTCAGCGTGGAGGAGCGTATCACTCCTGAAAAAATCGATATGCAACCACCGACTATAACGATACCCAACACCATGGCAATCATCAGTTCAATAAGCGAAAATCCTGAGATGCGGTGTAAATTGGTCTTCATGGAACAAACTTTACAGGTAGAGATTCGTTAATTTCATTGTCACCATCCTGTCTCGTCCAACTCATCGTCACCGTATAGACGCCATTTCCATCAGGGGCAGAAATCGTCCCTTTGGCAGGCACCCCGTCTTCGTTGGTAGGTAGCATGGGGATAAATGCAGTTTCATCACGCAGAGACAGAAGGTTTGCACTCCATTCAAATCGATCGAGCGAAGCAAGACCTTCAGAATCGCAACCACTAGAGGCGCAATCAGGCTTGGTCACCTCACCCGTTTCCATCCCATCGTATCTGCCGTCGACAACCCCTTCCCGATTATTGCGCATCCGGTCCATAATATCGTTGGCCAGCATCATGGCCTGAGCATGATGAAAAGTATCCTGATTAGCCCTCATGCCACGAAGCTGCATATTGGCGGATACCAGAAAACCCAGTGAAAGAACCAAAAGTGCGACCAGCACTTCAATCAAGCCAACACCACGCTGAAAAGACAGTACAGCTGGAGTGACCCTGTACATATTCTCTAACGTGATCTGACACCTGATCATGAACAGCTCACTGCGGTGCCGCGCGCGTCGACAACAACCTCATTCGAGGTGGTGGTAGCGTATGCTTGCCTGGTAATTCCTGAACCCGTCATTATCAATGCCCTTGCGTGCTTATCACCACGTTCGTCACACAAGACAATGGTGCCGTTCAACCAGTTCGGGCGGCCGCGTCCATCAAAGCGGATAACGCTAGTCGATGTCGGTGAGGTTGCAGTACTCGATAATAGAGCGCTCGAATTCATGTTGATGCCTGTACTCACAGGCAAAATCGAACGCAATGTCGAATCCTGCCCATCATAAACCAATGGCAAATCAGTACCGCTGGCATTATCCAGAAACACCAGCATTCCGTTGGACCAGTCAGAGCCGCACGTCGTGTCGGTAGCGCGGCCACAAATGCTGACGGCGCTGGATCGTTTAACAGCTTCGGAACGCGCGAATCGTAAAGTGCTGGACACTTTATTAAAAGCACTAACTTGCTTTGCATCGCTAATTGTTGATTGAAAGCCGGGCATGGCGACGCTGACAAGTATCGACAATACGGCAATCCCGACAAGCAATTCGAAAACAGTAAAACCTGCGCTCTTTCTCACCTCAAAGGCCTGGCGTTAAAGAGTAACTTCATATGTGTTACGTCCTCACTCGTACATTAATAGCGCGTTCATCCTGAGGCGCCCAGATAGGAGATGTATCGTCACATTTTTAGGCTAATGAAGTCACAGCCCTCGCATAGTGTGACAAATGAGGCACAAACACTCCTGCACATGAATCTTCATCACAAGAACCAATGCTGATGTCATCCGTAGTGGCAAAAAAAAGCCCATCACTCAATAGTAATGGGCTTTTGTTCGATGTGATGCATCGGTCGGCGGGACTATTCGCCGAGGTTCAGATCTAAAACCATTGGACTGAATGCCAGCGTAAAGTAACCGATAGAAAAATCACTTCAGAGTCATGAAAGAAGAACGCGATACTACGTGTTTCAGACCGTCACCTCTTTGTTTTCCTTGCTCTCGAACTCGAAAGCAAGATCGCCCTTCTCGTCAAGAATCACCCGTACTCTTCCACCTCGGCTCAGTTTACCGAACAGAATTTCGTCAGCCAGTGGCTTCTTGACGTTCTCGCTGATGAGACGGGACATCGGACGTGCCCCCATACGAGCATCAAAGCCATGCTCCGCCAACCAAGCCTTTGCTTCATCATTGAAGTCAATTGCCACGTTTTTCTCCTCCAGCTGTGCTTCGAGCTCTATGATGAACTTGTCGACCACATTCAGGATAATGCTCTTGTCCAGCGCCTTGAACTGGATAATGGCATCGAGGCGATTCCGGAACTCGGGCGTAAACAATTTGTTGACCGCTTCCGAACCGTCACTGGTGTGATCCTGCTGCGTGAAACCCATTGTGGTTCGGGACAAGGATTCAGCGCCAGCGTTGGTGGTCATGACCAGAATAATGTTACGAAAATCCGCTTTCCGACCATTGTTGTCTGTCAGTGTGCCGTGATCCATTACCTGAAGTAGTAGATTGAACACATCCGGATGAGCTTTCTCGACTTCATCAAGAAGTACGACGGCGTGCGGGTTCTGGATAACCGAATCTGTCAGCAATCCACCCTGATCGAATCCGACATATCCCGGAGGCGCGCCGATCAAGCGGGAAACCGTATGGCGTTCCATATACTCGGACATATCGAATCGGATTAGCTCAATACCCATGATCTTGGCAAGTTGCTTAGTGACTTCAGTCTTGCCGACACCGGTCGGTCCGGCGAACATGAAGCTACCGATAGGCTTGTCCTGAGGCCCAAGGCCAGAGCGAGACATCTTGATGGCAGCACCCAGTGCGTCAATGGCTTCGTCCTGTCCGAAGACCAGCATGCGTAAATCACGCGACAATGTCTTGAGTTTGTCCATGTCGGTGGAAGAGACGCTCTTCTCAGGGATGCGAGCTATCTTGGCGACTATAGCCTCGATATCCTTGACCGTGATCTGTTTCTTGCCTTTCGCAGTGATGCCCTTGACACGGTGGTTTGCCCCAGCCTCGTCAATAACATCAATCGCCTTATCGGGCAGAAAACGATCATTGATGTAACGGCCGGACAACTCAGCTGCCGTTTTCAGCGCATTATTGGAATATTTGACCTCATGAAACTCTTCGTAGCGCGACTTCAGCCCCTTGAGAATCTCAAAAGTCTGGTCAACAGAAGGCTCTACGACATCAATTTTCTGGAATCGACGTGATAGCGCACGGTCCTTCTCGAAGATGCCTCTGTATTCCTGATACGTGGTGGACCCGATACATTTCAGTTCACCTGTTGCCAACATGGGCTTGATGAGATTCGAGGCATCCATGACGCCGCCTGACGCAGCACCTGCACCAATGATGGTATGAATCTCGTCAATGAACAGAATGGCGCCAGGTTCCTTTTTGAGCTGGTTGAGGATTCCCTTTAAACGTTTTTCGAAGTCGCCACGGTATTTCGTCCCCGCAACCAGCGCACCGAGATCCAGTGAATAAATGATGGCCTCGGACAGTACCTCAGGAACTTCGCCGTCGACGATGCGCTTGGCAAGCCCTTCGGCAATAGCTGTTTTACCGACGCCAGCTTCACCCACCAATAACGGGTTATTCTTGCGACGACGACATAAAACCTGGGAGGCTCTCTCGACTTCGTGGTCACGTCCGATTAACGGGTCGATCTCGCCAGCCAGTGCCCGTGCATTCAGATTGGTTGCGTATTTGTCCAATGGCTTGGCGTCAGCCTCGCCATCTTCACCGCTGTACTCTGACGCACCTTCTTCTGACTCTTCCGGCTCGTCCTGGGAGTTTTTGGAAATTCCATGTGAGATGTAGTTAACAACATCAAGACGGGTGATGTTTTGCTTGTTGAGTAGGTAGACCGTCTGTGAATCCTGCTCACCAAAAATCGCGACAAGAACATTAGCCCCGGTTACCTCTTTCTTGCCAGAACTCTGAACATGGAAGACGGCGCGTTGCAGGACTCGCTGGAAACCGAGCGTTGGCTGCGTCTCACGTGTGTCGTTCTCGTCCAGCAATGGCGTGTTTTCATCAACGAAGCTGTCGAGTTCATCGCGTAACGTGTCCAGATCACCACCACACGCCCGCAACACTTGAGCCGCGGTCGGGTTATCAATCAGCGCTAGCAACAGATGTTCGACGGTCATGAATTCAAATCGTCGACCACGAGCTTCCTTGAAAGCGTTGTTGAGGGTAAATTCCAGCTCTTTACTCAGCATTATTAATTCGTCCGCTCTTGATACATCGTTTCGTTTCAGTCTTCCCTACTACCTTATCGTCTGCCTGTGCCAACGAGCGAGCAAAGAAACTGTTTCAAATTACTCTATGTGCCAGATGAGAATGTTCGCATCGCCAATGGCTACACCTTTTCGAGCTTGCACAGCAGCGGATGTTTTCGCTCCTGCGCTAATTGAGTTACCTGTGCCACCTTAGTTTCAGCGATTTCTCGCGTAAACACACCGCAGACCCCCTTACCCTTCTGATGAACATGAAGCATTACCCGCGTGGCCTGCTCCCTGTCCAACTTGAAAAACACTTGCAACACTTCGACCACAAACTCCATAGGAGTGTAGTCATCGTTAAGCAGTACTACTTTCCACAAAGGCGGTTTCGCCAGCTTTGGCTTCGCCGTCTCAACTGCCAGACCTCCTTCTCTATTTGACTCTTCTTCACTCATCTACCAATTCCACGAGAACACAGTACATAACCTAAAGGTTGTACGTCCAAACCTACAGGGTGGTGCCGCGATCCGCGTGGTATCCGCAGAATCGCAATATTCATACCCCTACATAATAGTGTCTTGAAAACGTAACTCAATGACGAGTTCCGGTACCACAGTTTGTCGTAAAAAATACCAGAATGCGGACCAATCGACACACTGACTCTCCAAACGTAAAGTGTAGCGCCACTAACGCTCGGACAAGGCAACAGATTGCCACATTTTCGCCCTGCTAAGAACTAACCTTTTTTCCTCAAGAATCCTCACATAGTGCGCAAGTAACGCCATATTTATGACGAAATGTTTAGAATTCAACCTAAAATGCCTGATTCACCCTTCTGAATTGAAGAAAGCCGCTTTTTTTCCCGCCTTAACTTTCGCTTAACAGGTGACGCGTGCGAAGGCTTGCCTGGTACCTCTGCAACACGGCAAACCGACGCTGTTTCAGCGGCCTCCCGGATGTGAGGCTTTTGACTTTCACCTTGCGCTACCTCCTGATGGAACGCAGCACCTCTCGAGGGACCTCGCGATTTACCGGTAGCAGCATTTTTCTGCCAGCCCAGGACCTTCGGATTCTCATCTTGCAGGCCCGATCGCAGGCCTTCATTCGCGGAAGAGACGGTAATTTGATTCGCGCTGCCCATGGCAAGGCCTGCGGCTTCCTGCCTGACGAGATCAATGGCAAACGTCCGTACAGGCCTTGGATTGAGTGCCACCTCAGCCTCGAGCTGTTTGCGACGAATAACCTGCATAATGACAAAAAATGTCCAGAAGTAGACCGTGAAATTCAACGACACAGCCCGTGAGCCAAAAATACAGACAACCGCAAAACACGCGGTCGCAGCCGCCCCGCCAATACCGATAACCCGTATGAATTTATCATTCTTGTCCTGACTGAGCGTTCTCCCTAGCCAGAAGCTGTAAATGAGAATTACCAGAAACAAACTGAGTGAGGGCAGCCCCATCTGAGAACCGATGTAAAAATACATACTGTGAGGGTCACTCTCCCGCACGTCGATAAAGATGTAATCATCCTTGAAGAACTCAAACCCTTTGAACCCTTTCCCCCAGATGGGATCCTCCGCCATCATCGTTGCAGCAGCACGCCACATAATCAAACGCGTTGCCGAACTTTGATCAAGCTTTTCTTCGGCCGGGGCTGCAGAATTGGCGTCCTCGGTAAATGTATCCATTCTTGCCAGCACAGAATCAGGCAGCATGCTGGGAAACACCAGAAAGAAACTCAGCGCAATGGAAAGCCACAACGCAAGAAAACCCTTGCCCTTGAACCAACCAGCCAGAAAAGCGCCGATTACAATAGCAACGTACGCACCACGTGAAAATGTGGTGATCAGAACCTTAGCGGTTAACAGGAAATAAGGGGTTAACAGCCAGGCACGTACATCTTTGATATAGGTAAGAAACAGTGCGATTAGCGGAAGAATGGTGTAGGCAACGAAGCCGCCGAAATTGTTCGACTGCAGATGTGGTCCTTCAATACGTGATTTTTCGATGGTGGATCGGCCGCTTTTCTCTAGCATCTCTGGCACCGCAAACAGCACCACCAGCACCGAGCCGATGATAACGTAGATAAAACAGCGCTTCGCCGTCTCGATATCCCGCACACAGATAAGCACGATGAAGTAGAAAACAAACTGGTCTAACCAGGCTTTGTAGCTCAGGATTTCGCTATACAGCAGAAACACCCGCCCCCCTGGATTGAGCATCATGGTGAAAGCTGAAATTGATGTCAGAAAGCCGAAAGCAAACACCAGGTAAGAGCCGGCAGGCCAATCGGTTAGCCGCTGTCGAGTTGCCAGTATGCGTAGGACGGAGGCAAACAACCCCAGGATAAGGAGCATATTGGTGCCATTGATACCGGGCGCAATCGGAATAACAAAGATTTTCGAAAACGGCAAATAAATCAGAAGAACAGAGAGAACCAACTCGACACTATGAAGTGCGCTGATTGCTACGATAACGCCTAACACCAGCGCAAATGCATAGAGAATCGAGGTTGGCCAATGGCCGCCTGTAACCGTTATCGCCAGCACCAGAATCGAAGGAATCGCCAGAAAACACAGTACGGGTTTCAGACCATCAAATTCAGGCCAACCCGCAGCTTCGTCAGGCTGCACTGCCATTTCACGAAGCTTTCGTAGCGAGAAACGGCTTTTATCCCGCACGATCTGAGTTCTGGCTCCTGCTCCTCGCTTGCGAGCGCCACCAGACGCTGCCACGTCGCCGTCGGCTGTATCTGTACTACCGTTCAGCAATGGATTTGTAGAGTCCATGATATAGGCGGTTGCCGATAACTCGTCGAGCGAATCGTTTCACCTGACTGTTCAGACGCTTGCGTCGGAAATACGCAGGCTCCTGACCTATGATACGACGAAATTCCATCAGTTGAGTGTTATTCCTGATGGCAACCCGCCCAAGTGGCTGTGCACCCCGTTGTGACAACAACGACCAGCGATCCGGAAATAGATCATCAGTTGACTGTGCATCATGCAGCGTCGACAACCCGTTGACTGATGGCGGATCATGTCGCAGACGTTCTGGACCAATCACGTCGACTTCGGATCCAAACCATTGGGTGTATCCAGCACTGGAAAGCTGATTCAGCGTCTGCAACGAGAATCGCCCCCCCGGAAATGAGATAGAACGGCAGGCGGAGCCACACAGTCGTTCCAGAGTCTGCCGGCTTTTTACCAACTCTTTCTCTGAATCTTCGCTGGACATATCATTAAAAAACCGATGAGTCTTACCGTGACTGCCTATGCACAAGCCAGGCAACTGAGACAGTTCAAACAGCTCTGCGCCGGACAGGAAATGTTTACGCCGCTCAATAAAATCGCTGGTCACAAAAAAGTAGGCTGGCAGATTGCGCTCGAGGAGCAGTGGTGCTGCCAACTGAAGGTTACTGGCATGGCCGTCATCAAATGTAATGACAACATCAGGAATGCTCCCGGAACTGTACAGTCCCACCTTGCACTCCACCAACAAATCCAGTTGACGCGTGAAGTCGGAAACGCTGACCGCATAGGGGTGATCTTCGGCGTCAATCGAGCTAAGGTCATGATCGGGAAAAATGCCGTGATACATCAGCGCGACACTCATGACATCCGTATCCGTATACTGATTTTTCCAAAAAGATCATGGACCCAGATTCTCAGCTCCGGAACCAGTAGCCAGATAACCAGCGTCAGCACCGAAGTGCCGCTCAGTCCTTTGAGCACAAAATTGAGCACATCACTACCGAAATCAAGATACTGCAGTGCCAGATAGACAAATAGGCTGCCCACCATCACCACAAGTGCAGCGATCAAGTCCACTGCGAATGCCACATAGCGAAACGATAGCAACGTCACAGCGAAAAGGAAAACCCCATACGAGATCACGGTAACCGCTGCCGCTCCAGTGATACCAAAATAGGGTATGAACAACAAATTCAGAGCCAGGTTGATGAACGTTGCAACCAGACTACTGAACATCAGCACTTTGGTGTTCTTGAAAATATACAAACCGGCAGCCAGAAACAGCATGGCTCCTTCCAACCATAGACTCAGCGCTACATACGGGATAATCACAGTGCCTTCTGCGTATTTTGGACCGGCAAGAAAACTCAACAGATAGGGGCTGGTTACAGAAAACATTGCAATAAAAGGCAAACCGATTACGATATACAGGTAAAAACCATGTGACAGAAATTCACTGGTTTTACTTTTGCCATGCGCCTCCCACATCTGCATGTATGCCGGTCTTACGGCTTGCAGGATGGCGGCGAGAATGATGATGTCCAGATAACCGGTAAGATTATATGAAGCTGAATACTGCCCCAGCTCATCGACGCCCAGCATAGCCTCGATAAGGTAACGATCGCTGAGTCGCAGTACAATACTAAGCGACTCGAGAATCATCAACGGCAGACCATAGATCAGCATGATCCTCGCAAGTTTCAGGGATACCGTCTGACAGCTGAAATAAAAATCAGATCGATATTGGTAAGCCACAAAACAGACACCCGCAAGCTCAGCGAAAAACAGACTGGATATGACTGAAAAAGGCTCCAGCACGGTCATCAGCACAACCGCCAGTATCAACGTAAGGTTAAGAAACCTTGCAAGGCTTTGCGCAATGGCAACTTCTGCGCTGCGCTGCTGGGCACGCAGAAAATTCATGATCCCACTACCCAGAATCCGGATGAATACAATGCCCGCCGCCAAAAGGAAAAGCGTTGAAATATCCTCGTACTGTAAAAAGCCGGGAAGTATCTGGTAACCCGTAATCAGAAATAGCAACGTAGCCAACACCGCAAGACCAAAAAACACAGCGCTGACCGTACTGTTCATCTGCTGCATGTTGAATGCAATTTTGGCATTTCTTATCGGAGCATAGAATCGGATAACGGCATGCTGCATACCCAACTTTCCAATGGATATGAATAGAGTCGTGCTAGCGGTGATCAATCCGACGATACCGTAGTCCGCAACACTTAAATTGCGGGTCAGGATCGGAAAACTCACTAAACCGACCAGCGCAGACAACACACCCGCAGATGCGTAGTTTCGAAGATGCTGAATGAGCCGGGTCGATTGCATGGAAATTCTGAGCGCCTGACTATTTCGGCGTATACAGGTTGTGCAGATCGCTCAGACCCGCAAACACAGCACCCTCACATGCACACCAGTGTAATGCACTCTGCATATCATCAATGAAACGCTTTACATCGTCTGCATGCTGTGGATATGGCGATGCCTTTTCAATTACTTCCATGGAGTGAAACATCATGTTTATCGATAGTACGGATACGTCAGGGTGACGTTTCAATTGATATCTGAACACCTCCTTCATCTGCTCAACACTGGCAAACCACGGCCTGAACCAGCGTGGGTCACGAAACAGTCTGGGCTTTACACTGACAGGCACTTCAAGGATACGTCCATCAGTGAATTTATCCCGAATGCTCAAATCGTGCTGAGACGGGAAGTAAGGTTGTTCAGGTGCTTTTCTGAAATCCACATTGGCATTAGGCTCTTGCCATTTCATGTGAGGAGTGACACTGGTATCCACCTTATAGCCTAGCCGCTGCAGAGAATTGACGGAATTTGCTGAAGCGCCATAGCGACCTGCCCTGAAACTGGTAGGCGCATGACCCAGAGCCTGTTTGAACAATGAGGTCAGATTGGACAGTTTCTGATACTCGATGTCAGGTGCGTAGCCGCATTGGAAATCGGGGCTATCCACACCAGCGTAGTCAAAGAATTTCTTCTGTGGTTCGATAAAGGCCGCATGCAGGTGTGTTCCGTATTCATAGTGTCCAGGCATTGCATTCAATGCATCAACGCTTGCCTTGTCTTCCAGCACCTCTACGGTCAGCAGGTACGTCGGAACCGCACCTACGGCTTCAAAGGCAGGTTGAAGTCGATTGGGTAATCCGTCCAGTATGGAGTCGAAGCGCAGGGGATTCGAACGAACCCATTGGGGATCATGATCACATTCGGTATCAATGGATATGGTAACAACGATTTTTTCAACAGAATTATGCAAGGTACAACTCCGCCAGCTTCCGGGTAACCGAATCCAGGCCATAACGCTCAACAATCGATTGTCGCCCTGACAACGCAAGTCGATCGTTTAGCACTGGCTCGTCAATCAGTCGCGAGAGCTGGTCAGCCAGTGCAGCATCATCCCCACTATCAAAAAGAAGACCATTGACTTCGTTCTCAACCAGGTCAGTATTCCCACCGATATTACTGGCCACGACCGGCCGTTGCGCTACCATTGCCTCCATCACGGAATTAGGCAAACCTTCTGCAAATGAAGGCTGGACATAGATATGCAAGGATCGATAGAAAGGTTTCGTGTCTGATATCAATCCTAACCATTCAATATCAGACTGAATTCCCAATGATTCGGCTTGGGCTTCCAGAGCTGCCTGCTCACTGCCAATGCCAGCGAGAAGCAACAGGAATTTCTGTTCAGGGTACGCAGCTTTCACTCTGGCGAATCCATTCAGCAGTACATGAACGCCCTTGACGACTCGTAGTCGGCCACAGTAACCCACACGAATGATGTCATGAGAAGGAGGATCGACCGGTGACACTCTTGAGTCGATTCCGTTTGGGACAAACTGTATCTGCCTATCGTCGAAGCCGGCACCCAGAAGTTTCTCACGTGTTTGTACACTGATGGTCTGAACAAAATCGACCTTCCTCATACCTTGCCTGATAAGAAAATTGAGCGGTTTGAATCTTCTTGAAGAGTCGAGTACTCCACCTTCAAACTCGTAGAATCCTGACACTTTCGTCGTGACCGCTAATGATATCCGGGCACGAGCAAAGCCTGCTGCAGCGGCCATTAGATGCGTGATGTGGATATGTACCGCATCAAACCGGTGATCGTTGTCGATCAGGTATCCGGCAAACCTGTACATGGCGACAAGCGAGCCAATCCAGCGGATGTGCGGGTAATCAATCCTTCTGACAATAAAGTCATGGTAGAGCTCTGTCAGCGGTTGTGATGATAGTACACGAAGCGTTACAAACTCAACGTAGACGCCTTGCTCCCGTAACGACAGTGCAAGCTTCAAAGCCTGACTTTCAGCCCCGCCCAACCCCGGAAAACGACTATCCACAGCGAACAGTACGCGTAACGCGTGACCGTTCCTGGTTGGAAACGGCACGGGGGTTCGTGTCTCCTTTGCATTGGTAGTGGACGCAGGCGGGAATGGCTGTTTGAGATCAGCAACATCTTCGCCTTCCGGAGGATTCAGAACCTTCACGATCATCTCTATTGCAGCAGGGACTGGAGCTCTATGGCAAGCTCCTGACTGGCAGGCGATGGAGGCGCCCACCGCAAACCGAGCGAAAAACGGTTTTCGGTACTCTCAACAGCGTCTTCAAAAATGCCATTATTAACGAATTGGGTACGGACACCCGACGCATCGTCCCGGACGATGCCCAGTTGCAAATCAATGCTGCGCGTAAGCATGTAATCCAATTGTGCTCTCACCACCAGGGAGCTGGAATTATCAATACGGTTGTCAAAGTCCTGACTCTCGAAACTGACAAACAACTCGGAGCGCAAACGACTGTTCAGACGTTGGGACCACACAGCCGTGGCAAATCCCTGCTGACGATCCTCGCCATCAATATCAACAAGGCCCAGAGAAGCGCCCGACAAGAGCTCGTACTCCAGTTCGGCAAAACCTGCGACCAGACTAATACTGGTATCCAGTGTCTGAAAATTGTATTCCGCACCAATGCGATTTTCGGAAAATATTCCGGCAACATCGGGTTCAACGCCGATACCGGCCTCGCCATTTTGTACAAGGCTCTCGGCAGCACTCAGACTTTGATCATTCAGGTTTCTTTGTATAAACAGCCCGGAACTTGTCCGCGGCCCCCACTTATGGTTGATTCGAATTTGCGAAACAAGTCCATCCAGAGATTCATCATCCGTGTCGTAACGAGTGAAACCAATTTCACCAAACACATTGGTGTAGCCGACTAGATGGTTATAGAAAATGCCCAGGGTGCCACGATTGAAATCCTGCTCCACTGCGAACAGGTCAGGATCATCATTGGATTGGTCAGGTACATCAGTAAAGATATTGCCCAGACGAAGACCAAAATGATTTCTTGATGTCAAATTTCTCTGGTGACTGAAGTTTGCAATGTACAAGTCCTCCAGCTCTGAATTGTCTTGCGTCTGATTCACGTAAAGCAAACGTACGGTCGTTCTGCTGATGCCTTGCTGTTCATATTCAAATGTTGGGCCTGTAACAAACAGATTGCGTCTCGGAATGTCGTTATTATCGATCGGCTGAATAGCGTCATCAGCACGAACGCCACCAAGAATATTTGCGAAGTACCACGTCCATGCGCGGGGTGTTAGCTTGAATTGCGCAGCGCCTACAAAAACACTGACCGCGTCAACGTCTGATTCATCTGAAGTTGATATCTTGCGTGTATCCAGCTCTCCCAAAAAAGCAGCGGACACTACACGTCCACGCTGCTCGCCATACACTCCGAGAATAGCAGACTGAATAGCCCCGTTTTGTTCGTCGGGTGAATTATCAGCCAGTACATTGTCACTACCCACCAGCTGAACAAGACCCTCAAAGCCAACCTCAAGCGCAAACGATGGCGTACCCCAAGCGCATAGAAACGTAATAACGACACCGTTTAACAGAGCGCCCGTGCGTACTGGATGAAAGACACGATCGAACACAATGTATAGGTTCCCTGCTAATAGGCCAATGGTGAAATACGATTCAGGGAGTGGAGTAATCTCATGACAGGATTATGACCAAGATCAGGCGGGTTGATCGTTGATTACGATTCCCGCCAACTTGCGTTCGTCAATTTCATCAATGACCGTGTCCAGTACACCGGGGGTCACGCCACCGTAAGGAATGACCAGAACCGTGTAATCACAGATTTCCGACAGGATGCGAGCATCAGCTGATGTGCTCATGGCAGGGCCGTCAACAATGATGTATCGATTGTCGTAGCGTTCCTGAATATCTACCATGAGTTGCTGGTAGCGTGCACTTGTAAAGTGTTCTGCGCTGATATCACTGTGCCTGCCGAGCGGCACAACGCGCAACCTTGGCACACCGCTGGGATTAACAATCTGTTTGATGCCCAGCTCGGGCTGCTCAAGATACTCCAGAAGCCCGGGGGTGTTCTCCCGGCCAAGCAGTTTCATGAGTTTGTGCATGATGGGAGACTGAAGATTGGCTTCGACCAGCATAGATGTCTTCGCCTGGTCAAACGCTATGGTTGCTGCCAGATTGAGGCTGATGAAACTACCCCCACCCTCAGGCACAACAGAACTGACCATAACGCTGAAGTTCTGGTTGGGTCGAAGCTGATAGAGTTTGGTGCGCAGCTGTCGCATGGAATCCACGAGAGTTTTGTCCCGGGTTCTGGGATGCACGATACCAAGCAGGTCCAGCTGCCGATCAGTAAAGAGCTTAGGCTCTTCCATGTTAGCCAGATCAGCACGCGCTTTCTCCGCCAGAGTGACAGAGTCGTTTGCTGCTCTGAGTTGATGACTGCCGCCCGAAGTAGAAGCCACTGGAACCATCGATCTTCCCAGCTTCTTATTACGCCGCCCTGATTTTTCCTGCTGCTGCTCCAGCATGGATCGAACGTTAGCGAACTTTGCACGATCCGTCATAGTAGTGGTGCTCCGCCAGAGGCTTCCATGTTGTACTTGATTAGAAAAACCAGAACATATAGCGCACACGTGAATCCCACTGCTGCTAGAATCGCCCCCGGCCGATGGAAAATTGGGGGTTTTTCATTGGGCGATACCATATGCGGAACCACCGTAAGAAGTGGTAATTGCAACGCATCAGTAACTGCTGATGACGTTCGAATACGCGGGTCCACCTTCAGGAACACGAACAGATAGATAAAGGGTAGCAACGTCGCAGAGACGATTCCCGCCAGCACGATATGAACGAAGCGAAGTCCATTGGGTCGCGCGGGAAAGTTGGCGGGTTGATGAATGCGATAAAGAACGCCTTGCTGCTCAGCTCCAAGCGTCATGGTCAGACGAGCGTTCTGTTGCTGACTCAACAAGTCCTCGTAAAATTTCTTGTTGATCTCATAATCACGAGTCAGTTCAGCCATCTTCCTTTCCACTTGCGATGTCTTGGCTGAGCGTTCGATTTCCTTCTCCAGAAGCACTTGCAACTGACGCATTTTTGACCTCTGCGCATCGGCTTCAGCCGACGTGCGGGCAAGATCACTACGTAGCTGTTGGTAAACCGGACTGAGACTGGCCGAACCGGAAAATGTATTACCGCCGACGTTGAATATCGCCTGACCCGCTCCCTGCTGGTTCGTCACAGCATTTCGCCGTTTCGCCGCTGTTTTTACATCTTCTATCTGGTTGCGAAGTCGCACAATGTCGGGATAGTCGTCCGTATAGGACAGGCTCAACAGGTCGATTTCTGCCTGCAATCGCGCGATCTGGTCGCGGGTCTGCCCTATTTGGTAATCACGCGCAAGCGTCGACGATTCGTTGGACAGCTCAGCCTGCAAGGTTCGTCTCCTTTGATCAGCCTGCGCGAAGATCAAAGAGGTCTGTTCAAAATCACGCTGTAGTTCCACGATACGGGCGTTCACATTCCCCTCTGTGCTGGTACTGATGCCCGGGTGCTGGCTACGGAAACTCTCGAGCCTCCCTTCTGCATCCTCGAGCTTGTTTCGATAAGTCTGTACCTGATTAATGATGAACTCGAAAGCCTCGGTTGTCTCTTCCGTCGATGAGTCCATGGTTTTCTGCAGGAACAGTTCGGCATACAAGCTCGTTACCTTGAAAGCGACTGCCGGATTATCATCGTAATATTCGATCTCCAGAAGCTGGTTATTCCGATTTGATACTTTGGTATTGTTGGTGAGGTCTTCTCTTGCTTCCTCCCGATCGGCCGCCGAGGTGTTGGCGCTGGTAAAACCTGTCTCGTCGAGAATGCGATCCAGAATGTCGACAGCAAACAACTCTTCCTTGGCGACATTGGCCTTGTCACGTGTTGTTACCTGTTCAGTTCCAATGATTGGCGCGACAATGCTGCTGTCGTCCACGTAGAGCTGGACCGATGAAGTGTATTTCTTGTCCCAAACGAACCCAACGGCAAGAAAAACCAGACTTACAATACAAAAAATCGCGAGCAATGTGCCTGCTCTGGCCTTTGCCTCTCGCACGAGCAACGGCATCATTTCATCAAGCGTAATATTACTCATAGGGAAACGTTGGTCATTGAGCAAGTCGTACTTGTTAGCAGAAATCTCACGAGTCTAGAACCTGCGCTCAGGGATCGTGATGACATCACCAGGAACAAGATCGTAGTTGGTGTCGAGCATGCCACTGGACATTATGTCATCGAGGTAGATATCAAACTCTCTTGGAACGCCGTCTACCGACCTGTATAACCTCGCCGAGTTGGGAGAAGCGAACTCATTGATACCACCTGCTTCGAGAATAAGGTCGATAACGGTCATGCCGTCCCGGTGCTGGATGGATTTCGGTTCTGCGACACCTCCTACAACCCTAACCCTGTTTTGAAATTCCGCACTAGGAATCTCCTGCACGATGACAGAGACCTTGGGTGTCCGGATGTACCGGGTAAGTCTTCTTTCAGTGTCCGCGACAATTTCGGCAGGCGTCCTGCCACCTGCGCGAATGTCGCCTACCAATGGAACGGATATATAACCGTCAGGGCGCACCGGAACTGTGACCGATAGATCAGGATTTTTCCACACATTGACGTTGACGACATCACCCGAGCCGAGGCGAAATACCGGCGCATCAACTGGTGTTGTCACTGGAGGGCGCTCATCTTCAGATAATGGGACACGCGCGCCCGTACAAGCAGACAGCATTAGAGCAAGTAAAAGCAATACAGCGTAGCGTGGATCCATGTTCTAACAGCGCCTCCCAGGCACGTGAAATAAGTCACAGTTCTCCGATTTTCTCTATCGGCAAAGAGTCTCGGTCTGTTTGTTGGTCATTTTCCAAGTCCGCAACACCCGTATCGATGAACTAATTGTTATTGTGGTACTGGAGTTTATCTGGTAAACCGCTTCGCATCCTATACTGAAGCACAATTATTGTTTAAACAACTGTGTCGGGCCTTATGATATGACCATTCTTCACAGTATTTACATCAATCAATCGGATATAAGCCGGTAACATTCCCGCATGATCTCGGAAGATTCACAAAAAAATCAGTTTGCCAAGCACTACGAACTGCTTGAAATTGATGATCGGGCCAGTTGGGATATAGCACGGTCCAGCTACCGCAGGCTTGTTCATATTTGGCACCCTGATAAATTTACAAGCAGACCCCGCGAAAAGGTCTTCGCGCAACAACAATTTATCAACCTGACGAAGTCATACAACGAGCTACGTGATTTCCATAGAACCAACCATCGGCTGCCATTCCAGTCGGATCATGTGGCTAGCAAACTGGACGCTCCACCCCTGATAGCTGACATACCGCTACATTCGGCGGCGTCAGATACGACGGTCGTAAACGCCAATGTGCTGAGTCGTGATCCCTCTGAACGCAATCACTCGCAACGCAGGCTAAGAACAATGTATAAAACAGCCTGGCTAATGACGGGAGTGTTCACGCTCTTAACCACGGTCATGTTCTTTATAATCCTTGACAGGAAGCAGAATCAGGCCACAGCAGCGATTGGCCGTGAAGTTGTCAGAGATGCTCCCGAGAGCGAGTTCATGCCAAACGCATCAGAGATTCGCAGGTCACAAACCAGAGGGGCATTTGTCAAACCCACCAAGTAGTTGTTTTTCCGCAACAGACGTAACGACCAAAGCGCTCTTTTTCAGTTCTATACCAACTGACTACAACCACCCCTATCGCAGCAGACATCGAAACCTCATCCTGCCGAGCACCATAATGGATTATCGCGCACCCTTTCCGAACAAGACCACTTCAGCGGTCTGGCAAAGGATGAGCATGTCCAGAAAAATTGTGTGGTTTTTTATGTAGTACAAATCAAATTCCTGTTTTTGCACTGAATCGGTAAGCGATGCACCATAGGGATAGCAAACTTGCGCCCACCCTGTAATGCCGGGCTTTACAGCATGCCTCTCACGATAATACGGTATGGACTCGCTGAGTTGTTCTACAAAATGCGGGCGCTCCGGCCTTGGCCCAACGAAACTCATATCCCCAGTCAGAACATTAAGGATTTGGGGTAATTCGTCAATTCGAGTATTCCGCATGAAATGTCCGACCCGTGTCACGCGCGCGTCATTTTTCACCGCCCACTGCGCACCTCCCGCACTTTCGGCATCCGTTGTCATACTTCTGAATTTCAGCACCTCGAAAGGTTTACCCAGATACCCGACTCGCACTTGCCTGTAGATGATTGGAGCGGAGAAACCATCTTCGATCTTGATGCCTATTGCCGCAAGTAACATGAATGGCCAGGAAATGGCGATGATGAACAGGCTTGCCACGATATCAAACAATCGCTTACTGATATCACGAAGAGTTCCTCGTTGAAATCCATCGGAATAAATCAGCCAGTCAGGACGCAGAATATCCAATGGAAGTTTGCCTTGCTCTCTTTCAAAAAAACTCAGGAGATCAATGATATCGACGCCGTGCAATTTGCACTCGAGCAACTGCTCCAATGGAAGGCTTCCACGTCGTTCATCAGCCGCAACGACAATTTCATCGACTTGATTTTCAATGGCAAAATCCAAAATGGATCTGTCTTCGATATCAGCCAGCATTGAACTTTCGAGGCGTAGCCCCCTGTCCGAAGACAGTGGCACGTAACCCACTACACGAAATCCCCGGCGATCCACGCGCCGACGCAGACGACGGGAAATCGAACTAGCCTTCTCGCCAGCCCCGAGAACCAGAACTCTGATCTTCAGAATGTCGCGATCGACATAATAAAAAAATATCGGACGGATTGTACCGACCATGAAAAACGCAATGAGAATTGCCAGAGCAAATACACCGCGGCCGAGTTTGAGGGGAGGAATAAGGTAGTAAAGGAGCGCCAGAATAGCTGCGCCACAGATGAAACCGATAATCGAGCGCAGGAAGACCCCGATGGTTCCACCGCGAAAACGGCTTTGGTACAGCCCCATGGCCATCATCGTGGTCGGCATGACAAGGCCAAACAGGATGGAAGCAGCTAACGGTGAGCCAATAACATCGATTTCGGTGAGCTGCAAGCCATCAAAGCGAACGTAGGCTGCAATGAACACCGCCGCCATGCAGATGCAAAATTCCAGTAACGCCAGAAGCAGGAAAGGTACCCGCAGATGCATCTTGAAAAATTTGAACGTTCCCAAAGTCGGTCAATATCCTGAATTTCGGTTCAGCGGACTCGCAGCCCGATTGTGCTCGTTCACAGTCTAGACTAGCTTGTTGCCACGTAACATAGGCTCAGCCTCGCGGTTTACTAGACTCAATGTTACATAACGGCCAATCGGATATTTTCTTATTTGGCAGGGCTGGCGTATTTGTTGGATAACAGACCAAGCGCACACTGTCGAGACTATTCGCATATCCATTTAATGTAACGCGGATACTGACGAGTGTCTTATAATATTACCGCTGCGCCGATACGGCTTCGCAGTCCACCAGAGAAGCGTCTTCGATGTTCGAAATTTCAAACGATGACACCATTGCCATTATTGGTCTTGGATATGTCGGTCTGCCACTGGCTGTAGAATTCGCCAAAAAATTCCCAACCATCGGATTTGACATTGACGCCGAGCGTATCCGTGAGCTAACGGCAGGCAGCGACCGAACGCTTGAGGTGTCCGCTGAGGAATTGCAAGAGGCCAGGCAACTGGAATTTACCAGCGCTATGGAAGACCTTGCCAATTGCAAGGTCTTCATAGTGACGGTTCCAACGCCAATCAACCGCCACAAGCAGCCTGACCTTACCCCACTGATGAAAGCCAGTGAGGCTATAGGAAAGACAATGCAGCCCGGTTGCGTCGTGATTTATGAATCCACCGTTTACCCTGGTGCTACGGAAGAGGTTTGCATCCCGGTCCTGGAGCGCGAGTCCGGCCTGACATTCAACACCGACTTCTTTGCGGGGTATAGCCCTGAGCGGATTAACCCCGGTGACAAGGAACACCGCGTCAGCAACATCATGAAAGTAACATCCGGATCAACCGATGAGGTGGCAAAAGCTGTTGATGGTCTGTACAAGCAAATCATTACCGCGGGCACTCATCTGGCCAGCTCAATCAAGGTCGCGGAAGCCGCGAAGGTTATCGAAAACACACAACGAGATCTGAATATCGCCCTAATCAATGAGCTGGCACTCATTTTCGACAAACTCGAAATAGATACTCTGGAAGTTCTGCAAGCTGCGGGAACCAAGTGGAATTTTCTGAATTTCAGACCGGGACTCGTCGGTGGTCATTGCATCAGTGTTGACCCCTATTACCTGACCCACAAGGCTCAGGAAATTGGGTACCACCCCAGAGTTATTCTTTCTGGACGCCAGATCAATGACGGTATGGGTGCTTTCGTCGCTGAAAAAATCATCAAAATGCTGACCAGGAGACGAATACATGTCGTCGGCGCCAACATCTTGATACTGGGCCTGGCATTCAAGGAAAACTGTCCTGATCTACGTAATACCAGGGTTGTTGATATTGTCCATGAGCTGGACAACTACCACGCCAATGTATCGGTCTATGATCCATGGGTTGATAGCGGGGAAGCAAGGCAACAATACGGAATTACCCCAGTTAAGCAACCAGCCAAAGCTCACTACGATGCCATCATTCTGGCTGTTGCCCATAAGCAATTCATCGAACTTGGCGTTGATGCAATCCGAGCCTTCGGAAAAACTGGCCACATACTCTATGACATTAAAAGCGTATTGCCAAAAAACAGCGTCGACGCGCGCCTCTAACCAACAAGCATAGTCAACCATGAAAGTTCTTATTACGGGTACGGCAGGCTTTATCGGATCAACTCTGGCACTCAAGCTTCTCGAGCGAGGCGATGAAGTCATCGGTATCGACAACGTTAACGATTACTATGATGTCAACCTGAAGCTTGCTCGTCTTGAACGCATAAAAGCCTATGACGGCTTCACAGAAGTCCGCGGCAACCTGGAAGATAGACAGTTGATGGAGGCAAGCTTTCGCAAGCATCAGCCCCAACGTGTTGTCAATCTGGCAGCACAAGCCGGTGTTCGATATTCACTGGAAAACCCGCAAGCCTATATTGACGCTAACATTGTAGGTTTTACCAACGTACTTGAAAACTGTCGACATTTAAAGGTAGAGCATCTTGTCTATGCATCCACCAGCTCGGTTTATGGCAATCATACAAACATGCCCTTCTCGGTTCACGAATCAGTAGACCATCCAGTCAGCCTGTATGCGGCCAGCAAGAAAGCCAATGAACTGATGGCCCACACTTACAGCCATCTGTTCCAGCTTCCGACCACCGGACTGCGCTTTTTTACGGTGTATGGTCCCTGGGGACGCCCTGATATGGCCCTTTTCCTGTTCACCAAGAATATCCTTGCAGGCAAACCTATCGACGTATTCAATTACGGCAAGCACAAACGCGACTTTACATACGTTGATGATATTGTTGAAGGGGTAACCCGGACACTGGACAACGTCGCGACTCCCAATGAAGACTGGGACAGCAATGCGCCCGATCCGGCTTCCAGTTCAGCGCCATACCGCGTTTACAACATCGGAAACAACAAACCCGTCGATCTTGAGCATTACATCAGCACACTGGAAGCATGTCTTAACCGCACGGCCGTGAAAAACCTGTTACCTCTGCAAGCCGGTGATGTACCTGATACGTACGCCGATGTCAGCGATCTTGTCAGGGACGTAAACTACAAACCTGATACCAGCGTCGAGGCGGGCATATCCAACTTCGTGGAATGGTATCTGGAATATTACAAGATTTAGGTTAGTGGAACCTACACTAGATCCAGCCTCGCAGGCGGTAGACCGCAAGCGCGACAATTTCGTGAAATAACTTATCGAATTTCCACAAGGTTGTGGTTTGCGGCATCACTGCCCACCATGGCGTATCAGTCTTTGCCTCGCGGTCCACGCTCACTGCACATAGCTCCACCCCCTGCTCGCTTAGCACTTTGCGAAACGTCATCACTGCTCGAGGCATATGAAGCGCAGAGGTAACGAGCCGGACCGGGCCTTCAATCGTTTCAGCGTTTAGCAAGAGCGCCACGTTAATGGCATTCTCTCGAGTATTGGATGATTGTACCTCTCTGACAATTCGATGCTCTTCGACGCCAAGCGTAATCCAGTAACTGGCAATCAAATCGGCTTCGGCAATATGCTTCACAGCTCCGCCCGCAGCCACCATTCGAAGCGCAGGCTCACGCTCGGCAATTCGCGCAGCTGCTGTGGCACGCGATATAGTAGCTTGACTCATATGCCCAAATTCACGCACTGACTCGACACGGGAGTCGATACCTCCGCCCAGCATCACCAGATGACTGCCCGCTTCACAAACCAGAGATTCGGGGTATTGCTCTTCCAGAGCCATTAACAGCGGATTGACGATAATCGGCGCTGCAAACAGCAGAAATACAGCTAGCCAGACTCCCACGACAAACACCGGTCGCGATGCCCCGCGGTAACTTGCGCGGCGGCGCCGCGTCATCAACAGAAGTATGGTGGCGAGTGACGCCAGAAACAACAGCGCCATCGGATCCAGCAGCCAGTTCCGAATAAAATCAGCCATGATCGGATACACACAGTAGTCGCATAATGGCTTGGTAATCCTGGCTGACAGCGCGGTCGCAGAGTATAAGGCAGCTGAGGCGGCAATCAAACCATCCTGGCCGACCATGATAGGTAACCGGAAATCGGGTTACCTATAATCGAGACGCAAGAGTATTTTTCAATTACAATACTGATTTATATAATCATAGCTAGAACAAATAGTAATCGCCATGGCTAATTCTGATACGCCAAACATCAATCAGCATCGGCAATTACGTGCTTTTTGCAACGCTGCCCAGACTGGCAGTATATCCAAGGCAGCCGAACGTCTGAAACTCAGCCAGCCGTCGGTTTCCCTGCAGATTCAGGCACTGGAAAAAGAGCTCGGTACGCTACTTTTTGAACGCTGTGGACCAAAAATAAGGCTCACACCCGCTGGTGATCTACTGCTCGAGATGGCTCAACCTCTCGTCGATGGATTTTCCAGGCTCGCGGATAGTTTTGCCGCCAGGCTCGGTGATGTGCATGCCGGACCGCTGGATATTGCGTCGGGCGAAGCAACCTTGCTGTACATACTGCCAGATGTCATCAAGAGCTTTTCAGATGAGTACCCGCAGATTGATGTCAGGCTGCACAACGTCACGGGTCATGACGGATTGGCACTACTGCGTGCCGATGAGGTTGATTTTGCAGTGGGTTCCATGATCGATGTTCCTGATGACATGGTTTACCACCCCATATACGATTACACGCCAGCACTTATCATGTGCAAGGGCCATCCGTTGGAAAACAAGGAATCTGTCAGCCTCGAAGATATCAGCCCCTTCGGTCTAATTCTTCCTCCACGTCACTTAAGCACATGGAGCGTTGTAGATCTTGTATTCCAGCAACATGGCGTACCGTACAACGTTGTTCTGGAAGCTGGCGGCTGGGAAGTCATCAAACGCTACGTCGAGATAGGCACTGGTATCAGCATCGTTACCAGCATTTGTCTGCGTGGATTTGAAAACCTGACGGTTCGCCCTATGGGCAATTACTTCCCTAACCGAAGTTATGGTGTGGTAGTGCGACGTGGAAAATTCCTTTCACCTCAAGCCAAGCAATTCCTGCAACTGATGGATGGTGATTTCTTTGCGCGACAAACAACTCCACCTCCATCCAAGCGCAAGACAAGCACGCGCAGTGACGCCTTGATTACCAATTTCTAGCCCGGACCTGTACATGACATCACGTGATTCTTGCGTAAGGCCAGACCAACGCCTTATGTTCCTGTTCGGATCGGGCTGGTGAACCGCACATACAACAGACCGGCGGCGGCATTTCGTACTGACCCTCACAACATGCATGTGATCGTCGGCATGTCCGGGGGCGTTGATTCATCAGTGACAGCCTTGCTTTTGAAACAACAAGGGTATCGGGTATCAGGAATCTTCATGCAGAATTGGGAAGATGATGATGAACATTGCACTGCCCGACAGGACTATCGTGATGCAGCATCGGTCGCCTCTACGTTAGGCATCGAACTCTCGACTGTCAACTTTGCCGAAGAATACTGGGAACGGGTGTTCGAGCACTTTCTCGCAGAATACAGCGCAGGGCGCACGCCAAACCCCGATATCCTGTGCAACAAGGAAATCAAATTCAAAGCGTTTCTGGATCATGCACGGCGACAAGGCGCCGATGCTATCGCCACCGGCCACTATGTCCGCTCTGGGGGCCATGAAAATCAAGTTCAGCTGCATAGAGGGTTAGACAGCAACAAGGACCAAAGCTACTTCCTCTACACACTTAATCAGGAGCAGTTGCGCCCCAGCCTTTTTCCTGTTGGAAACCTGAACAAACCCGATGTACGAAAGTTAGCGCTGGAGGCTGGGTTTCATGTTCACGGCAAGAAAGATAGTACTGGCATCTGTTTTATCGGTGAGCGAAAATTCAGCGCATTTCTCGGTGAGTACCTTCCTGCTCAGCCCGGCAACATCATTACCGACAGCGGTGAGACTGTGGGACGCCACAATGGACTAATGTTCTACACTTTAGGGCAACGGCAAGGTTTGGGTATCGGCGGTCTTAGCAATGCCACTGACGACCCCTGGTACGTTCTGGACAAGGATCTGGTGGAGAACCGCCTTATCATTGGACAAGGCCACTATCACCCGATGCTATTTCGTGATGTCTTGAATGCACATGAGCTGCATTGGGTAAACAGCGAGGCACTCCCTGATACCTTTCGCTGTACTGCCAAGGTCCGGTACCGGCAGCAGGATCAACACGCTCAAGTTACGCTCAACCACGATGCCACGCTGACCATCAGATTCGATGAAGCCGTCAGGGCTGCAACGCCCGGCCAGTCTGTGGTGTTATATAACGGAGATAACTGTCTTGGCGGTGCAATAATCAGCGATCTTGACTGACCGGTAATGACAACAACTGTCGTAATGTAAACAAGTACCACCTGATATAGACCTATACTTGCGCTCATGAATGCAATCTCAACAATCGAAAACCAGACTCTAGCGCTTGGCGGTATTTTTCAGTCAGTGCATATCTGTAAATCACTGGCCACCACTGGCACCTGCGAGCAAGATGAACTAGAAGGCACACTGCGCTCTATCCTGACGCTGAAAACCGATCGTGTCATGGACGCCTATGGCGGTAACACAGGCACTATCGGTCGAGGATTGCGGATTATAAAATCCCAGCTTGGTGGGAACGCCGAATCGCGGGATATGGATATTGCCCGCTATTCACTAGCGCTTATTCAACTTGGCACCAATGTCCTTAACGATTCCAACACCGTCGAGCAACTCAGGATCGGCATCAGCCGCGCCCAGGCTATGGACAAGCCTGTCACAGACCCTGATATGATCAGCAATCTTGCTAATCTCTATCGCAGCAGTATCAGCCACTTGACACCAAGGATCATGGTCAGCGGTGATCCCGACTATCTCAACAACAATGATATTGCGTCGACCATCAGATCAGCCTTACTCGGTGGAGTAAGGTCGGTCGTGCTCTGGCGCCAGTGTGGCGGCAGCCGCCCAAAACTACTACTCAATCGTAATCAGTATATGAAACAGGCAGATCAATACTTGCAGGGCTAGCCTGCCGGTTTCAGCGAAAACGCTTTTACTCAGGCAGCATGCCGCTGGGCGTGATGCTGACCGCCAGGCTGCTTGAACCGATTCATCAATGCATTGAGTTTGCTAGCGAGCTCATCCATTTGCTCGGCGGCTTGACTGACATTTGCAGACGATGTAAGGCTCTCATTGGATTGCCTGGATATCACTTGAATGATGTCACCAATCTCGCTGTTGCCCCGGGTGACTTCCCGAATTTTCGAGTCCATGTCGTTGGTGGTCATTTTTTGTGCTTCAACAGCACTGGCTATCGCTGACTGAATTTCACTAATTTGCTGCACGATCGTATTGATGTCTGCAATGGATGTCACCGCAGTGCCAGTATCTGATTGAATATTCGCTATACGTTGTTCGATTTCCTCAGTGGCTCTGGCTGTCTCCTTAGCCAGATCCTTGACCTCGTTGGCAACCACTGCAAACCCCTTACCCGCATCCCCGGCTCGTGCAGCCTCAATGGTAGCGTTCAAAGCCAGCAGGTTGGTTTGCTCGGCAATGGAGGTAATCACCTTGACGACATTTCCAATACCTTGGGATGATTTCACCAGTTGCTGGACGTTATCACCTGTGCTCTGTGCAAGAGTTACCGCCTGAGAGGCTATAGATTCGGCTTCTTTGGTTTTACTGGAAATATCCGTAATGGACGAACTCATCTCTTTGGTGCTATCGGCAACATCATCGACCGAGATTCGTACCTGTGTTGATGTTGTCGATGCCGAGGTTGCTTTTGCAGCATTCTCTTGCGCAACACCCGTCAATGTGGTGCTCACGGTATTCAATTCTCCCGCTGCCGAATTCAATTGAGTTGCCGTATCTCCAATATCAACAATGCTGGTGTTCAGCTGTTCAAACAATCGCTCCAATGCGACCGTTACCTGAGCAAGATCATCTTTGTCCTCTGTGGTGGCAATCTTGTAGGCAAAGTCCCCTTCCGATGCCGCCTTGACCGCAAGTGACAGGCTTTGTATGCGACGCTTAAGCG
This sequence comes from Granulosicoccus sp., assembly GCA_045106195.1. Taxonomy (GTDB): domain Bacteria; phylum Pseudomonadota; class Gammaproteobacteria; order Granulosicoccales; family Granulosicoccaceae; genus Granulosicoccus. Next base: position 16,320 of record JBGCEH010000063.1, on the reverse strand, counting down.
CTTCGCTACTTTTGGCATCAGCCTCTGCCTGGGCGCGCTCGGCAGTAACCCGTTCATCCGACTCTTGCCGTCGTTTACGCTCAAGGGCCTCTGCAGCTTCACGTTGTTCAGTCGCCAGTCGTTCTGACTCTTCAGTCTGTTTCCTCAGGGTTTCAGTCTCCAGAGCTTTACACCGAAGAATATCCACAGAACGGGCAATAGCACCAATTTCATCTTCGCGCTGGCAATAAGGTACAGCCTTGTCGTAATCACCGTTTGCAATAAGTGCTGTGGCGCTAGTGATTTCCTGCAACGGTGTTGACAGCAGTCGACGAGTAGCCAGAAATAACACAATGGCGAGTACCACGATCATGGCAAGTGCAACCCACACTTGCCTGATTACGCGAGCCATGGAGATTTCCTGGATAATTCCGATATCGTAACGCAGCAGAAAAGTACCCACGCGTTGATCTTTGCCCGGCAATACTACCGGGGTGGCAACCCAGTAATTAGTGCCTTCTATATGTTTCAACTGCTCGTCCGAATAGGCAGCCTTTCTGAGGAAGTCCGGTTTCCAGGGTAACGGCTGGGACAATAAATCCCGGCTCTCAAACGCACTAGGAGTAAAGCTGACAAGCCGATCACCCTCGTTATCGAATATTTCGGCTTGGGCCATGCGCTGGTGAAGCGCAAGCGGCGGGTAGTTTTGCAGCAAGTTGCGAACGCCTTCAGCATCGCCTTCACTCACCGCAATGGCCATCGACGAGGATAGAACGTGCGCAATTTTGCCCTTGTTAAACTGCGCAACCCACATGGAGCCGCTAATGTCCGCATCAGCCGCCATTAACTCCAGGAGCACGATCACAATCGTGACAAAACTGATGACTATTAGAGCGACACGCTTCCCCAGAGACTTCCCAAAATTCGGTTTTTCATTAAAAGAAGAGTCAAAGTGCGTCATTAGTAATGTCCGAGGATAATCTGCCAGCCATATTGTTGTCAGGCAGAATGGATAAGCCGACGAGTGCGCACGGAAAATAGCTGCGCCTCTGTCATGGATATCGGAACATAACCTTCGCACTTTAGTAGCATTAACGCACCCGGTAATGCTGTCACGTTATATGCAGGGAAGGAATTTCAAAATGCGACTTGCTAAAGCACGTCGCAGGACGAACGGTTTAAGCAGTATTTGTTAGCAACCCGCTGGACAGTGAAGAGCTTGCCTCCACTATCCAGCCGCTGTATTGCAACCTAACTGGCGATCTGTATGGACACAGGGATATCCTTGAACTTAACCTTCGCCTCATCAGCAGAATTCTGAAAATCCGATATCTCATTGAAATTCAAATAACGGTAAATCTCATCACTCATCGCATCGAGGTCTTTTACGTAACTCATGTACTCCTCAACTGTTGGCAACTTGCCCAGCAGAGCGGCAACAGCAGCCAGCTCAGCAGAGCTCAGGTAGACAAACGCACCCTGCCCGAGTCGGTTGGGAAAGTTTCTGGTTGATGTCGATACAACCGTAGCACCCGGTTTGACCCTTGCCTGATTCCCCATGCACAAGGAGCAACCAGGAATCTCGAGCCGGGCACCAGCAGCACCGAAGATATTGTAGTAACCCTCTTCCTTGAGTTGATGCTCATCCATACGCGTTGGCGGTGCGATCCACAGCACAGTATCCACGTACTCCCCAGATTTCTGAATAAGTTTTCCGGCAGCTCGATAGTGACCAATGTTGGTCATGCAGGATCCGATGAACACTTCATCAACCTTGGTATTCTGTACCTCGGACAATGGCTTGACGTCATCGGGATCATTCGGACAAGCCAGCAATGGCTCCTTGATCTCGTTGAGGTCAATCTCGATAATTTCCGCATACTCAGCGTCTTCATCTGCCGTCAGCAGCGTAGGCTCTGCCAACCACTCTTCCATCTTGCGAGCGCGGCGTTCCAGAGTACGGGCATCGTCGTAGCCTTGATCTATCATCCAGCGAAGCAAGGTGATATTCGAGGTGATATATTCCTTCAAAGGCTCGATATCCAGTTTTACCGTGCACCCGCCGGCAGAACGTTCAGCAGTAGCGTCTGCAAGCTCGAACGCCTGTTCCAGCTTTAGATCCTTCAGACCTTCGATCTCTACACATTTGCCTGAAAATACATTCTTCTTTCCTTTCTTCTCAATCGTCAACAAACCTCTTTGCAGAGCGGCATAAGGAATGGCGTTGACCAGATCTCGAAGCGTAATGCCAGGTTGCATCTGGCCCTTGAAGCGTACCAATACGGATTCAGGCATGTTCAGAGGCATAACACCGACCGCAGATGCAAATGCAACAAGCCCCGACCCTGCTGGAAAAGAAATCCCCATGGGAAATCGTGTATGTGAATCGCCACCTGTGCCGACTGTATCAGGCAACAGCATGCGGTTCAGCCAGCTGTGGATGATGCCATCACCCGGCCGCAAAGCAACGCCACCGCGAGTAGACATGAAGTCAGGCAAAGTGTGGTGCGTGTTGACGTCAATGGGCTTCGGATAAGCCGCCGTGTGACAGAACGATTGCATGACAAGATCAGCAGTAAACCCAAGACAGGCAAGGTCTTTCAGCTCGTCACGTGTCATCGGGCCGGTCGTATCCTGAGAACCCACCGTCGTCATCTTAGGCTCGCAATACTGACCAGGACGGATACCGTCCACACCGCAGGCTTTACCCACAATCTTCTGGGCTAATGTATAGCCTTTAGTGCTGGGGTCGTTTGCACCCGGACGCAGGAAAACGGTGCTGAAGTCGAGTCCGAGTGACTCGCGTGCACGGTCAGTCAGGCCACGACCGATAATGAGCGGAATTCGTCCACCCGCGCGTACTTCATCGAGAAGTACCTCATTGCTGAACTCGAACGTCGCAAGCTGCTCGTCAGAGTCATGCCGGGTTACTCTGCCTTCATAGGTATGAATGTCGATGACATCGCCCATTTCTATTGAATTGACATCACACTCGATAGGCAGAGCACCTGCATCTTCCAGGGTGTTGTAGAAAATGGGAGCGATTTTGCTACCCAGAACGAAACCACCATCACGGCGGTTGGGAATGAACGGGATATCGTCACCCATATGCCACAGCACCGAATTGGTGGCTGATTTTCTAGACGATCCAGTACCGACAACGTCACCGACGTAGGCAACGGGGAAGCCTTTGGCTTTCAATTCTTCAATCATTTCCAACGGTTTGTTGGTCAGGCCTTCACGTTCGAACTTGAGCATGGCTTGTGCGTGTAGCGGAATATCCGGACGCGACCAGGCATCTACTGCGGGCGAAAGGTCATCCGTATTTGTTTCACCAGGGACCTTGAAAACCGATACGGTAATTTTCTCTGGCACCTTGTCCTTGGCGAGAAACCACTCGGCATCTGCCCAGCTTTGCATGACGGCCTTTGCAGCAGCATTACCATTGGCCGCCTTCTCCTCGACATCGTGGAAAGCATCGAACATCAGCAGTGTGTGTGAGAGTGCCTTGGTTGCCGTGGCTGCTAGCTCGTCATCATCAAGAGCCGCAATCAGAGGCTGGATGTTATAGCCACCCAACATGGTTCCCAGAAGCTCGACAGCGGCCACGCGGGTCAGCAGTGGAGATGAGGCTTCACCTGTGGAAATAGCCGTCAGGAAGCCTGCCTTGACGTATGCCGCCTCATCAACCCCAGCCGGTACCCGGTTGGAAAGCAGGTGCAGCAGAAAATCTTCTTCGCCCTTGGGTGGAGATTTCATGAGCTCTACAAGATCTGCAACCTGCTGGGCATTCAACGGTTGTGCGACGACCCCTTGCGCTTGACGCTCTGCTTCGTGTTGGCGATAGGCTTCTAACATACTGTTCTCCTGAGGTGGTGAGCGGCGTCTCGCCACTCGAACATTGTATCGGTTGGTGCCGCCCTCGTCATGTAGACGAAAGCACGGGGTCCATGAACGTATCCTTGCAATCAGGGCAGACTCTCCCCCTGCGACGGCGTAGCGGCAAACACATGGCTCGTCTACAGAGGGTGGTTGTTCTCATGTGCCCACCGTCGCCCCGGGCGATCGTTTACGTGATGACTTCTTCGACACTGGCGCTGCTGCTGACTCAAACACCTCTCCTTTGAACACACTGGCGCGAATTTGTTCCAGCTCGTCGCGTAACTGCGCCGCAGTTTCGAATTCGAGGTTGCGCGCACACTCGTACATCTGTTTTTCCAGTTGCTTCATCCGTTTGGCAGCCTCGTCCACACTGAGAGCCTCAACGACTGTGTCAGTCTGCCTTGCAGTAGCCCCGCGACGGCCACGACGTTTGTCCTTACCCGAAGAATCGGAGGCTTCCATGACATCGTTAATTGCCTTCTGAATACCCACCGGTGTGATGCCATGCTCTGCGTTATAAAGTTCCTGTACTTCACGCCTGCGATTGGTTTCATCGATAGCTCTTTGCATGGAACCTGTCAGGGTATCAGCATACAGAATGGCTCTACCGTGCAGATTACGCGCCGCACGACCTATAGTTTGTATTAATGATCGATCTGAACGCAGAAAACCTTCCTTGTCCGCATCCAGAATGGCAACCAGTGACACCTCAGGCATATCCAATCCTTCCCGTAAAAGGTTTATGCCCACCAGCACATCAAAAACGCCCAGACGAAGATCGCGAATAATTTCGCTACGTTCCACGGTATCGACATCTGAATGCAAGTAGCGAACCTTCGTATCATGCTCACCGAGGTAATCCGTCAGGTCTTCCGCCATGCGTTTCGTGAGGGTGGTTATCAAGACTCTTTCGTTTTTCGCAACGCGAATGGTAATCTCGGACAACACGTCATCCACTTGTGAGCGTGCCGGCCTTATCTCCACCTGAGGATCTAGCAATCCGGTGGGACGCACAACCTGCTCTATAACAGCATCGGCATACTGTTGTTCGTACTTGCCGGGAGTAGCAGAAACGAAGATGGTCTGCGGCTTGAGTATTTCCCACTCTTCAAATTTCAGGGGCCGGTTATCGAGGGCCGACGGCAAACGGAATCCGAAGTTAACCAGATTTTCCTTGCGCGACCTGTCCCCTTTGTACATGGCGCCCAATTGAGGAACCGTCACGTGACTCTCGTCGATGAACAACAGACTGTCAGCCGGTAAGTAGTCAAACAGGCAAGGAGGCGGTTCGCCCGGCGCACGTCCGGAAAGATATCGGGAATAGTTTTCGATACCGGAGCAATAACCCAGCTCGTGGATCATTTCCAGATCGAACTGGGTGCGTTGTTGCAAGCGCTGAGCCTCGACAAGTTTTCCAGCCGAGCTAAGTTGCTCAAGCCTTTCGCGTAACTCTTCTTTTATTAAATCGGTGGCATCCAGCAGGCGTTGCCTGGGCGTCACATAGTGTGTTTTGGGATAGATGGTCAGGCGAGGAACCTTACGCATGATCTCACCGGTTAGCGGATCGAAGAAACTCAGCGTCTCTATTTCATCATCGAACAATTCGACACGAATGGCTTCACGCTCTGAATCTGCCGGATAGATATCGATGATCTCTCCCCGGACTCGATAAGTGCCTCGTTTAAGCTCAAGATCATTGCGGTTGTACTGCAGCTCAGCAAGCCGCCGGAGAACGTCTCGCTGATTGACCGTCTCACCACGCTTCAGGTGCAAGACCATCTTGTGGTACTGCTCCGGATCTCCCAGTCCGTAAATGGAAGATACGGTGGCAACGATTATGGTGTCGCGACGCTCGAACAACGCTTTGGTTGCTGAGAGACGCATCTGCTCAATATGCTCGTTGATCGACGAGTCCTTCTCGATAAAGGTATCACTCGCTGGAACATAAGCCTCTGGCTGGTAGTAGTCATAGTACGAGACAAAATACTCAACCGCGTTAGTGGGAAAGAACTCCTTGAACTCCCCGTAGAGCTGCGCAGCCAATGTCTTGTTAGGTGCCAACACAATCGCAGGTCGCTGCTGGTTCTGCAGAATGTTGGCAATGGTGAAGGTTTTCCCAGAACCGGTGACGCCCAGTAATGTTTGATAAGCCAATCCGTCATCAATGCCTTCAGACAGTGTTTTTATGGCCTGCGGCTGGTGACCAGCTGGTGAATAGCCAGTTTGTAGTTCAAATAACGTCGACATGGATGAGAAAAAACCCCTTCAAGACGTGAATTGTACATCGTTGCACCAGATTGCTTCGAAAATTGCTGGTTACCTCATTGACCTGAAGCCTTAATCGCACTACACTTCGCTCCGATTCCCTGGTAGCTCAGTTGGTAGAGCAAATGACTGTTAATCATTGGGTCGGCGGTTCGAGCCCGTCCCAGGGAGCCACTTAAACCCTTGTAGATGTCTGATCTACAAGGTGGTTTGCTAAATTAGCTCAATTAGAAGAGCCGAAAAGCACCTTCCAAAACCTCTGGCTGGTTCATTTTCAAACCTGAATCTGCGCCAATCGATACGTAAAACATGGTTTTTGGGCAACCCGTGGCCAGACCTGTAACGCCAGTCCTATCAACAACAGGCCTGACAGCAGCGGCATTACATTCATAGCCTATACCCACTTCGTCATCAGACTTTATAATCCGTGTATCCAGACGTGCCCTTACAGCGTTATTGGCATCGGTGTGGAAGTGCATTAACCAAGCACAAACGATAAAGGCTCCTTTCGGAGCCTCTATCGTTTGTCAATTAGAGGACACATCGTTCGGTGCTACTGGTGCCTCACCCACTAAAACTGAACGGCATCAAACGAGGATCAGGTTCTAGACTGGCCCAAAGACTTCAATAGCTCATCAACGGCATCTCTACGCGTCTGGTCTTCGGTGCCTGATTCTACCGCGGCGAATACACCTGTGCCCGATTGTCCATTAGCCGTCGCCGACTGGGGCCGAAGCATCGCTTCACGTTCTCGCAAATACCGGTTGTAGTGTTCGTCACCGTCTGCCGCTGACGAGGCGTTCTCAGCGTCAGGCGATTTTCCGCTGCTACCTCCTTCAGTCAATGAAGGGCCTGCCAATACGCTCCCCTGGGCCACCATCTCTTCATCAATCAGTATCACACCACTTTCAAGTGTGAGCAAAGCTCCCTGATGCATAGTCTCACTAATATCTTTCAGATCTTTGCCGGAAAAAGTACCCAGCGTTGCCAGCGTGTTGAGATCCTGGAAGATCGGTAGCGATCGCACCACCGAGTCCAGATCGATGTCCTGGTCAGGGTCGATATCCGCAAGCGCTGCAGGGATGGAATCTATGACAGCGAATACAGCACCTACGCTATCTTTCTCACCGGTAAACCGGAAATCCCTGTCGCGATTGAGTTTGGCAGCCACGTTATCCAGTCGTAGATCTATGGCAGGCTTTCTGGCTATGCTTGCACAAGCGCTATACAGCATGTCAATACCGTCAATTGCCCGGGCGACCCGGTCAGGATCTGACGCTCTTTCTCCCGCATCGGTCAGCCGGATAAAAAGTGCAGCTTCGCCTTCATCCACCGGATGCAGCAATGCATTGGCATTAGCGTTGTCGGGTTGAATGTCACTGGCGGTCTTTTCTGCCTCTACGCTATCCATTAAGGAGAGCATGGCAGGCACATGACTGGTGGCAAACATGACTCTGCTGGCCAGTCTGACGATTTCGCCCTGATGCTTCTTGGGGTTGTCGTCACTGAACATCAGTTGTTGCCAATAGTCCGGCGACCCCAGAGAATCGAGATGCAAACATTTGATCACCTTTTTTTCATCAGGCGACAGGGCGTCGATGCCATCTACGAGGACACCTCCGGTTTGGCTTAGCCTTGCGGCTGCCGCTGTACGCTGGTCACCTTTTGACATGCGATACTCATCGACTGCGGTACGGATACCGGACTCGCTGAGTAGTTTGCCAATTCTGGTGACGGCTGTGCGCAGCTCGTCTGAGTGCATCTTTAGCTCCATTTACACTTTGCTACAGACTGTAATCGACCAAATGTTCAATGACTTGAGATGCTCTTAGCAGTTCACCTCATCACACCGAGCCGGGAAGTCGCTCAAGATGTTGTCAATTAGGCAACTGTACTGTCAGTGGATGAGACAAACTGACATTCAGAAACTGGTCGGGGCGAGAGGATTCGAACCTCCGACCCCCACAACCCCATTGTGGTGCGCTACCAGGCTGCGCCACGCCCCGCCAGAGCCCTGCAGCTTAACGCAAGCAGAGGACAATTTGGCAGAAATTGACAAAAAAAAGAAACTTCCCTGATGATTTAGCTGATTTCCCTCTGCACGTGTTCCGTTAGTTTAATGAGTCCTGAGGATTCGTAGCAAATCTTCAAGTTCGGCACGCAATTGCCTGATCATCTGTTGCGATTGCGCGTTGTCGTCTTTGACAGTATCGCCAGCCAAGTGCTGGCGAGCTCCGCCTATAGTATAGCCTTCCTGATAAAGAAGGCTACGAATCTGACGAATAAGCATCACATCGTGGCGCTGATAATATCGGCGATTGCCACGCCTCTTAACTGGCGCCAGGTCGGGAAATTCCTGCTCCCAGTACCTGAGTACGTGCGGTTTGACCATGCAAAGATCGCTGACTTCCCCAATGGTGAAGTAGCGTTTATTGGGTATCGTGGGCAGTTCGTTATTGTTACTGAATTCCAGCATAAGCCTCTACACGTGCTTTCAGTTTCTGCCCGGGACGAAAGGTCACCACTCGTCTGGCGGAGATGGGTATTTCCTCACCCGTCTTGGGATTACGGCCCGGGCGCTGGCTCTTGTTGCGAAGAACAAAATTGCCGAAGCCAGACAGTTTAACGTCGTGGCCGGTTTCCAATGCCACTCTTATCTCTTCGAAGAAGTGTTCAACAAATTCTTTGGCTTCACGCTTGTTGAGCCCAAGTTCGTCGAACAACATCTCAGCCATTGCAGCTTTAGTCAGCGCCATGCTTTGTCTTCAGTTAGTGCCTGCAATGCTGAGAAGCAAAGCAGGGGTTTTGCGCCCAGTCAGAGCCTTTGTATTGATGTCAATTTTTGTGTCATTAAACTTAGACCCTTAACACCGCTCCAAGTGAAACTCGTAGCGCTTGCGTCACCCGGGCCACTACTGCGTCCGCATCCTTGTCTTCTAGAGTGCGCGAAAAGTCTTGCAGAATCAACCCTAGAGCCATGCTTTTCTTCCCTTTCTCAATCCCTTCGCCTTGATAGACATCAAAGATTCTAACGTCTATCAGCGTTGCTGACACAGTCTGTTTCACGACATCCAGCATTTGCTGGTAAGAAACCGATTCGTCCACTAGAAAAGCAAGATCGCGGCGCACCTGCGGAAAGCGGGAAAGCCTGGAGGCTTTGGGAATCCGCGCCACGCATAATGCATCAATGGAGAATTCAAAAACCACTGCCGAGATATCCAGGTCAAGCTCACGCTGCACGGAAGGATTGAGCATTCCTACATACCCGATCCGCTTGCCATTGAGCTCGATTGCTGCTTGCTGCCCGGGGTGCAGCATTGGAAGATCGCTGTGCACGAATGTCATCGGTAGTCCATTTGACAGCAAAAACAGATTCTCAATATCCGCTTTGACAGCAAAGAAATCGATCACATTGTTATCTGTGTTCCAGTTTTCGGCGGCAAGTCGACCCGCCACCAGACCCGCCAACATTTCCTGTTGCTGTACGGAGTCATCGATTTGCTCAACGCTGCCATGGTTAGCGGCAATAAAATCATCCAGCTGGTCGATAGGTGCATGCTCATCGTTGGGCAGAAAGCGCAAACCAGTCTCGAATATCCTGATAGAGGCTATCTGGCGGCTCAGGTTGCGCCTTAAGGTACTGATCAGCCCGCTGATCAAGGTGGTGCGCATGACCCCCAGTTCTGATGACAGAGGATTGGCCAACGGCAACGCCACAAGATCTGGCCGAAGCTCCTGCTGCTGCCCGGCTTCGACAAAACTGTAGGTGACCACCTCTTGATAGCCCATGGTTACCAGTCGTCTCTTCACCTCTATGGGTGCAATGCTGGCCTCGGATAAAGGTGTGAATCGAGGCGTGGTAGATGGATGCGTTCGGGGCAAGGTATCGAAGCCCAGAATTCGTGCCACCTCCTCAATATAGTCTTCTTCTATGGCCAGATCATAACGATAGCTAGGTGCGGTCACCTGCCAGCCGTCGTCGGTCACAGTGCTGTCTATTCCAAGACGCGTGAATATCATTTGCACCGTGTCGCTCGACGGAGAAATTCCCAGTACGCGTTGCAATCTGGAATTCCTGACCCTGACAGCGAGTCGTTCAGGCATGCGTGCAGAGTGTTGCCAGTCAATCGCTGGACCTGCCTTGCCACCGGCAATCGTACGCATCAGCCCGCTGGCGTATTCCAGCGCATCGAGCTGCCCTGCGGGATCGACGCCGCGTTCGAAGCGATGTGCAGATTCCGTGTGGCTGGCATAACGTCGCGGCTTGCCAGCTATAATTTCAGGCAGGAACAAGGCACTTTCGAAAAAAATATTTCGTGTCTCTGCCGTCACGCCGGTGTCCTGGCCACCCATGATGCCGGCGATGCCGATAGGTCCGCGATCATCGGCAATAATGGTGGTCTCTTCATCAAGTGCCACATCCCGACCATCGAGCAATACCAGTCGTTCGGCAGGCTTTGCCAGCCGCACCTGAATAGCACCCTGCAGCTTGTCAAGATCGAAGGCATGCATGGGCTGGCCAAGTTCCAGCATCACGTAGTTGGTGATGTCAACCGCCGAATTGATGGACCGAATCCCCGAACGTCTCAGGCGTTCTATCATCCAGCCAGGCGTTGCGATGCTTATGTCAATGTCCCTCATCACTCGCCCGGTAAAACGAACGCAGGCACAATCTTCAGTCACTAACAACGGCCACTTATCATCAATCTGTACAGGCACGGGTGTGATCTCATGCAACTCCATGGGCATGTCATTTCGTGCACAGACATCACGGGCAATACCGCGGATGCTGAGACAGTCGCCACGATCAGGGGTTAATTCGATATCAATGATCGAATCATTCAGCTCCAGCCAGTCAATCAGTTGTTGCCCTGCAGGGGCGGCCTCCGGTAATTCCATAATGCCGTCCGCATCGTCAGACAAGCCGAGTTCAGCTGCCGAACACAACATGCCCATCGAAACAACACCGCGCAATTTCGCCTTCTTCAGTTTGGTGCCATCGGGCAGGCAACCTCCAACCTTGGCCAGAGCCGTCGTGAGCCCAGCGCGTGCATTAGCGGCGCCACAAACGACCTGGACCGGTTCGTCCTGACCACAGTCAACCTCGCAGACGCGCAACCTGTCCGCGTCGGGATGTTGTTCAATGCTTGTGATGCGGGCAACCACGACATCCACGAAACCGGGCGCTGCCGATACTATTTCATCGACTTCCAGACCCATAAACGTCAATTGATCGCCTAATGCTTCGGTATCAACCGGCGGACTGACCCACTCTCGTAACCACTGCTCACTGAATTTCATACTGCTGCCTTGATTATCAAACACTTGGAACTATCGATGGATGGGAACGCGTTGTGACATGATCTGTAACGTCAACAGAAAACAGACCAGATGTTTCGCGTTCAGGCTAGTGGAATTGCGCCAGAAAACGCAAATCGTTTTCGAAAAACAAACGAAGATCATCAACGCCATAGCGCAACATGGCCAGCCGCTCAACTCCCATGCCAAACGCATAGCCGGTATATCTTTCTGTATCAATGCCGACCGAGCGAAATACCGATGGATGTACAACACCAGAACCCAGCACTTCCAGCCACTGACCCTTGTTGATTCTGATATCAACCTCGGCCGAGGGCTCTGTGAACGGGAAATAGGAGGGCCTGAATCGAATCTCACAGTCGTCCTGATCAAAAAACATATTCAGGAACGCTTCCAGATGCCCCATCAAATCGCTAAGTGACACGTTCTCATCAACAAGTAATCCTTCTACCTGATGGAACATGGGAGAGTGCGTCATATCGGAATCGCATCGATACACCCTACCCGGAGAAATGATTCTCAGCGGCGGTTTAACGGACTCCATATAACGTATCTGAACTGACGATGTCTGGGTTCGCAGGAGTCTATTGACATCAAAATAAAATGTATCGTGCATGGCCCGCGCAGGGTGATGCGCCGGAATATTCAATGCCTCAAAATTATGATAGTCATCTTCGATTTCTGGCCCGGTAGCCGTCGCAAATCCCAACTGTCCGAACAATGCACTAATGCGCTCTATAGTCAGGGTAATCGGATGCAGACCACCGGCAAGCTGACCACCGCCGGGCAAGGTAATATCCAGCGCATCGCTGGCAAGCTTCTCGGCCAGCAGGGCGTTCTCCAGTGATAGCTTGCGCTCCTCGATTAGCGCCTGCACGGCAACCTTCACCTGATTGACGGCCTGCCCGGCTGCAGGTTTCTCTTCCGGTGGCAGACTGCCAATGGATTTGAGAACACCTGTGAGCCTGCCTTTTTTACCGAGAAGCTCCACCCGCACGGCTTCAAGTTTGTCCAGCGAGGTCGATTCATCCACCATGCTGGTAGCTTCATTGATCAGTTTATCGAGATCCAGTGGCATTGATTGAAGGCTCCTACACGCATCATCGGGCGTGAGACATTCATGGCTGTCTATCCCTTCCACCAGGCAAGGAACCTCGGGAAGTTAAAAGGTACACGAATGCCAAACGATGAAAAGAATTGTCCGGCAAAAAAAAGGGGAACACCGAAAGACTCGGAATTCCCCTGTGTCGATAAAGCGTTCTGACTAGTTAATGCCGGCGCTACTGCACCGGCGAATGACCAGACTAACAGCCCGGGCGTCGCTGCGAAAGCGAGCCAGTCTTAGGCGGGCAAGCTTGACTTCGCTTTATCGACGATCGCAACAAAAGCTGCTTCGTCAGCGATAGCCAGATCGGCAAGCATCTTGCGATCGATCTCGATGCCGGCAATTTTCAGGCCCTGCATAAGACGGCTGTACGTAATGTCGTTAGCTCTGGCCGCAGCATTGATTCTGGCAATCCAGAGTCTGCGGAATACCCGCTTTTTGGCTTTTCTGTCACGATAGGCATACTGACCCGCCTTGGTAACAGCTTGCTTGGCAACCCGGAATACCTTACTGCGGGCACCACGATAACCTTTCGCTTGTTTGAGGACTTTCTTGTGGCTGGCGCGCGCTGTGACGCCGCGTTTTACTCTTGGCATGACTAACGCTCCTAGCGAAGATTGGGCAACATACGTTTGATTAGCACGACATCGTTCTCATGAACCATGTCCCCGCCGCGCAACTGACGCTTACGCTTGGTGCTTTTCTTGGTAAGAATATGACGCATGTGCGAGCTCTTGCGCTTGTAGCCACCAGAACCCGTTCTCTTGAACCGCTTGGCGGCTCCCGATACGGACTTTTGCTTGTTGGACACTGTTCAACTCCTGATTAGAGAGGCAATATACTGCCTGCGAGATGTATCACCGGTGACGTCGTAGTGTCGGTACGTCAACGCGGTGTCTTGATAAAACCATTGTTCAATTCTGGAATAACGACATTATCTGCAATATATTACAGCAAATGAGAGAAAATTCCAGCCTGGCCAAGGTCAGCCGGACATTCTAATGCTTTTTGGGTGCAATAACCATCACCATTTGCCGCCCTTCCAGTTTCGGGAACTGCTCGACCGTACCCAATTCGGATAAATCTTCCTCTACCCGCTTGAGAAGCTTGGCTCCAAGCTCACGGTGTGCCATTTCACGACCGCGAAAACGCAGGGTGATTTTCGTCTTGTCACCGGCCTCCAGAAACCTGACCAGGTTTTTGAGCTTGACCTGATAGTCCCCGTCCTCGGTTCCCGGACGAAATTTGATTTCCTTTAGCTGCGCAGTCTTTTGTTTCTTACGACCTGCGTTCTGCTTTTTGTTGGCTTCGAACTTGAACCTGCCATGGTCCATGATCTTGCAAACAGGCGGCGTCACGTTAGGCGAGATCTCTACCAGATCAAGGCCTGCTTCGGCTGCTGTCTCCAGCGCTCTGTCGATAGGTACGACACCGATCTGTTCCCCTTCTGCGGAAATAAGCCGCACTTCCGGAACGTCGATCTCCTCGTTCTTCCGATTGATCTTTTTAGCGGAAATGGATCAGCCCTCCTGCACGGCTGTCTTTACAGCACCACGGCCGCGATTGGCGACCTCATTATTAAGCATCAAATTAAGTTCTTCCAAGGTTAAAACACCAAGATCTTCGCCGTTGCGCGTGCGCACAGCGACCGACCTGCTTTCTACTTCACGGTCACCAGCCACCAGCAGATAAGGTACACGTTGCAGTGTCCACTCCCGGATCTTGAAACCGATTTTCTCGTTACGCACATCAGTCTGGGCGCGTAACCCGCTATTTTGCAACACTTCTGCCACTTCTTCAACGAAAGCACCCTGTTTGTCCGTAATATTCATGACAACAGCCTGTACTGGAGCCAGCCAAAGAGGCAATCTGCCTTCGAAATTCTCGATAAGGATACCAATGAACCGCTCGAAGGACCCCAGAATAGCGCGATGCAGCATGACAGGAGTCTGGCGCTCGCCGCTCTCATCGATATAACTGGCATCAAGCCTGCCGGGCATGGAGAAATCCACCTGCATGGTGCCGCACTGCCAGACTCGGCCAATACAGTCCTTTAGAGAAAACTCGATTTTCGGCCCGTAGAAGGCACCCTCACCTGGCAGCTCTTCCCAGGGTAGCTGTTTGGCATCCAGTGCATCAGCCAGCGCTTTTTCGGCCTTGTCCCACGCCTCATCGCTACCGACCCGATTAGGCGGACGCGTAGACAGGCGATAGATAACCTCGGTGAAACCAAAATCCTCGTAAACCTTGTGCAGGAAATCGATGAACACAGCCACCTCTTCCTGAATCTGTGCTTCCGTGCAGAACACATGAGCGTCATCCTGGGTAAAGGCCCGAACCCGCATGATGCCGTGCAGTGCACCTGACATCTCGTTGCGGTGACAGGATCCGAATTCGGCCAGACGCAATGGCAGGTCACGGTAGCTTTTCAGCCCCTGATTAAACACCTGCACATGACACGGGCAGTTCATCGGCTTGACAGCGTAATGCTTGTCATCAGTCTGCACGGTAAACATATCGTCGCCGAATTTATCCGCATGGCCGCTTCGTTCCCACAAGGAAAAGTCTACTACTTGAGGTGTCTTTATTTCCTGATAACCGTGCAACACCTGCTGATGACGCATGTAATCCTCAACTTCCCGGTAAACGGCCCAGCCTTTCGGATGCCAGAACACCATACCGGGTGCTTCATCCTGGAGATGAAACAGGTCTTGCTGCTTGCCAATGCGACGATGATCGCGCTTTTCAGCTTCGGCCAGATTATGCAGATAGGTTTTCAGTTCCTTGGGATTGGCGAAGGCAGTACCGTAGATACGCTGCAACATTGCATTGTTGGAATCGCCACGCCAGTAGGCCCCAGCCAACTTGGTGAGCTTGAATGCCTTCAGGTGCCCCGTATGTGGGACGTGAGGTCCACGACAAAGATCAGTAAAGTCGCCTTGCGCATAAAGCGAGAGAATCTCATCCTGAGGAATGCTCTCGATGATTTCAGTCTTGTATTGCTCGCCCATACCCTTAAACAGCTGGACAGCATCATCACGGGTAATGGTTGAACGCTGCAATGGGATGGCTTGTTCGGCGAGCTCCTTCATGCGCTGCTCAATCGTTTCTAGATCTTCGGGAGTGAACGATCGCTCGTAATCAAAGTCGTAATAGAAGCCGCCCTCGATGACCGGACCGATGGACACCTGGGCTCCTGGAAATAGTTGCTTGACCGCCTGCGCCAGCAGGTGAGCAGTGCTGTGACGAAGTAACGCCAGTGCCTCGTCGCTTTTGCTGGTGACGACGGCAAGCTTTGCGTCCTTGTCCATTACATGACTGGCATCGACGAGCTCACCGTCGACAAGCCCGGCAAGCGTTGCCTTGGCGAGTCCGGCTCCGACGTCAGCAGCGACATCCATGACAGTGACCGGGTTGGGATATTGACGAGTGGAATCGTCAGGAAGCGTAATTGTCGGCATTTTATTGAGTCTCTTGCATGGAACGATCAGCAGATATTCCAGTGCTTGTGTTGATCATCAGTGGTGACCCCTACAATGGGCCACATATGTGGGTCAGTGGTGGCCACTACGAGAGGCCACGTGGATCGAAAGCTACGGTCAGGTAAGACTCCGCAATTTTTTAGAGTCGATAGTGTAGTTCATTGTTGACCTGAGGCGGGCACTTGCTTACACTTGCGCCCAACGGCAGGCGCGTAGCTCAGTTGGTTAGAGCATCACCTTGACATGGTGGGGGTCGTTGGTTCGAATCCAATCGCGCCTACCATTTTT
>JBGCEH010000062.1:0-78333 GCA_045106195.1 Granulosicoccus sp. | reverse complement strand
TCTTCCATCGCAATCGGGTTGATCAGCTCAACCACGATCTTTACATTATCACCCGGCATGACCATCTCGGTGCCGGCTGGCAATTCGACAGCGCCCGTGACATCCGTTGTACGGAAGTAGAACTGAGGACGGTAGTTATTGAAAAATGGCGTATGTCTGCCACCTTCGTCCTTGCCCAATACGTAGATTTCCGCTTCGAACTTCTTGTGCGGTGTAATCGACTTCGGCTTACACAACACCTGACCACGCTCGATTTCCTCACGCTTCGTACCACGCAGCAGTATTCCCACGTTGTCGCCCGCCTCACCCTGATCCAGCAGCTTGCGGAACATCTCAACACCGGTAACCGTTGTCTTGGTAGTGTCCTTGATACCGACTATCTCGATCTCCTCACCCACCTTGATGATTCCACGCTCTACTCGACCCGTCGCCACTGTTCCTCGACCGGAAATAGAGAACACATCCTCTACCGGCATCAGAAATGGCTGATCAATAGGACGCTCAGGCATCGGAATGTACGTATCCAGCGCCTCTACCAGCTTCGCAATCGACGGACGGCCAATATCAGTGGTATCCCCTTCGATCGCCTTCAGGGCCGACCCTGTGATGATCGGCGTGTCGTCACCCGGAAATTCGTAGCTGTCAAGAAGCTCTCGCACTTCCATCTCTACCAGCTCCAGCAACTCCGCATCGTCAACCATGTCCGCCTTGTTCAGGTAGACAACAATGTACGGTACACCTACCTGACGAGCCAGCAGGATGTGCTCACGCGTTTGTGGCATCGGACCATCTGCCGCTGAACACACCAGAATGGCACCGTCCATCTGAGCCGCACCCGTAATCATGTTTTTCACATAATCCGCATGGCCCGGGCAGTCTACGTGCGCGTAGTGACGATTGATGCTCTCGTACTCTACATGGGCTGTGGCGATCGTTATGCCACGGGCTTTCTCTTCCGGTGCATTATCGATCTGGTCGTATGCACTGGCGGATCCGCCAAATTCCTCGGCCTGGCAAATTGTCAGCGCCGCTGTCAATGTTGTCTTGCCATGATCGACGTGGCCAATCGTGCCTACGTTGACGTGGGGTTTATTACGTTCGAATTTTTCCTTGGACATCAGGCGCTGCCTCTACCGGATTAGGTTGTTCTGTCGTCGTCATTTAAAGATCGGCCGCGCGACGCCGCGACATATTGCTTATCTGCGAACTACACTTTACAAACTCTGTCCTACTCGCCGTGGCGAATCATCCATCAATACCGACGCTGGAGCTCATAACCGGAATTGAACCGGTGACCTCTTCCTTACCAAGGAAGTGCTCTACCAACTGAGCTATATGAGCGAACATTGGAGAGACCTACATCAGGCCTGCCTTTTTCGGTTGTGTTACTTTTGACTGACATTACTACGCAAGGACCTGCATCAAAACGTCTGCAAAAGCACATCCCTGGAGCGGGTGAAGGGATTCGAACCCTCGTCATCAGCTTGGAAGGCTGAGGTAATAGCCATTATACGACACCCGCCTTTTTTCAAAGGGATCTAACCATTCCTTGCAAACAGAGATTCCAGAGGAGTAAAACGCGCTACACCAACCGAAACACGATGCTCTGACTGCAATGCCGACCTTCAATACTACTGCCACAAACCATTGCGTGGGTACTGCACACTGCGCTTGATGGTGGAGGGAGGAGGATTCGAACCTCCGAAGGATTAACCAGCAGATTTACAGTCTGCCCCCTTTGACCGCTCGGGAATCCCTCCATCAGGCAAGCCGATAATTATAGGTTTATTCAATTTCACAAGTCAACCGTCTGAGCACGTTAACCCACAGTTTTTTGTAAACCATGATGTCAACCGAGTCCGGATCGATATTCTGCTACCCGAAAAATCAATGCGCAAGTATTTGACTGAGAAAGAGCTGTGTCCGCTCGGATTGCGGATTGTTGAAAAATTCATTCGGCTCGTTTTCCTCGATGATCTGGCCACCGTCCATGAAAATAACCCGATTGGCCACCGTCTTCGCGAAACCCATTTCATGAGTTACACAGATCATGGTCATCCCTTCTCTGGCAAGCTCAATCATGACATCGAGCACCTCCTTGATCATCTCCGGATCAAGCGCAGAGGTAGGCTCATCAAACAGCATGATCTTTGGATTCATGCACAGTGAGCGTGCGATTGCCACACGTTGCTGCTGCCCGCCGGATAACTGACCCGGAAATTTGTCTGCCTGCTCGGGAATACGCACCCTCTCCAGATACTTCATGGCGACTTCCTCAGCCTCCTTTTTGGGCATCTTCTTGACCCAGATTGGGGCAAGCGTGCAATTCTGTAAAACCGTTAAATGCGGAAATAGATTGAAATGCTGAAACACCATGCCCACCTCACGGCGAATGGCGTCAATGTTCTTCAGATCGTTATTCAGCTCAATTCCATCGACGTTGATAGAACCTTGCTGATGCTCCTCGAGTCGATTGATACACCGGATGAGCGTGGATTTTCCCGATCCTGAAGGACCGCAGATAACAATCCGCTCTCCACGCCTGACTGTCAGATTGATGTCTTTCAACACATGGAACTGACCGTACCATTTGTTCATATCGGCGATCGTGATCACCAACTCGTCGCTAATTTGCATACTTGCCTCGCCCTGTGAACCTTGAGTATTGGTGCTCATTATCGTTTGTGCCCCGTATGCAGCTTATCTTCGATATACCGGCTGTATCGAGCCATTCCGTAACAGCAGATCCAGAAAACAATGCCCACGAACGCATAGCCTGTGTATGGAACCGATTTGATGGACCAGTTGGGATCCGCGATGGACGCCTGCACGATACCCAGAAGATCGAACAAGGCAATGATCAATACCAACGTGGTGTCCTTGAACAGACCAATGAATGTATTCACGATCCCCGGAATGACGATCTTCAATGCTTGAGGGAGAATGACAAGCCGCATCATTCTCCAATACGGCAACCCGAGTGCCATTGCGCCTTCATACTGCCCCTTGGGTATTGCCTGCAAACCACCACGAACCACTTCAGCCATGTAGGCTGATGCAAACAGCGCAACGCCGATAACGGCCCGCAACAGCTGATCGAATGAGACCCCGGCCGGTAAAAACAGCGGAAACATGATGGTTGCCATAAACAACACCGCGACCAAAGGGATGCCTCGCCAGAATTCAATGAACAAAGTGCATAGCAGGCTGATCATCGGCATTTGCGATCGTCTACCCAGCGCAAGGACCACCCCCAATGGCAATGACACGACAATGCCACTCAAGGCGATCACGAGAGTCAGCGTAAAGCCACCCCATTGCGGTGTTTCTACAATGGGCAGACCAAGAGCCTCATTGCCATACATCATGAAAAAGGCGAATACGGGGTAGACGAAGAGCATGAAAAGCGCGATGTGCTTGCGGCCAGGCGTTCTCTCCCACACCATGAGGACAATGCCCAATGCCAGCATTCCAAGCAGAATATCGATACGCCAGCGTTCTGATTTCTCGTAAAAGCCGTAGAGAAATTGCTCCCAGCGGGCAGTAACAAAGGTCCAGCAAGCGCCGTCGGGGTTGGCTCTGCATGCTTCCGCACCTCCAACAAAATTTGCATTGAAAATCAGCCAATTGAGCGCTGGCGGAACAGCGTAAAACACAAGCGCCAACACTGCGAGGCTGAGAACGGAATTAAAGGTTCCGTTAAACAGATTGTCCCGCATCCACGCAATTGCGCCGTCTGTACGAATCGGTGCTGGCTTGTCAGGTAAATCACCTGCATTGACCACCCCAGGTTTGGAAGTGCCTGTATCAGTTGTCATTGTCTATCGCTCCACCAACGCGATACGCGAGTTGTACCAATTCATGAAGCCGGAAGTCAGCAGGCTGAGCGTAAGATAAACCGCCAACGTCATGGCCATGATTTCAACCGCCTGCCCTGTCTGGTTCAGGGTTGTTCCGGCAAAAACAGAAAATAGATCCGGGTAGGCAATGGCCGTTGCCAGCGAGGAATTCTTGGTCAGGTTAAGAAACTGACTCGTCAGTGGGGGGACAATAACGCGCATGGCCTGTGGGACCACCACCAGGCGCATCCGATGAGTGGGCTTGATACCCAGTGCCGAAGCCGCTTCAGTCTGCCCGTGACTCACAGCCTGAATACCAGCTCTTACGATTTCAGCAATGTAGGCCGCAGTGTAGATGACCAGAGCCATCAGCAGAGCGACAAACTCAGGAATGATCGTGACGCCACCTCGCAATGCAAATCGCGACATTTCTGCGGGGACAAATTCCAAAGGCCGACCCAGTATCATGTAAACGATCAGGGGCGCCCCGATAATGAGCAAAGCGTTGGTAGAAAACACGGGGAATTGATTTCCAGTGCGCATTTGCCGTGCCGTTGCCCACTTGTTCAGCAACCAGCTGATGACGATTGCCGCGAAAAAGGCATACCAGACATACTGAAACCCTGGCTGGCCGATGGGTTCTGCGAAGATGAGGCCACGATTATTAATTGAGAAAAACACCGAATCGCCGGCTTCGTGCAACTCGCGCGGACCGGGCAGTGGTTTGAGTACCGCGCTGTACCAGAACAGAATCTGCAACAGCAGCGGCACGTTGCGGAACAACTCAACGTAGAACGTCGCGACTTTCTTGACCAGCCAGTTACTGGAAAGTCTGGCTATTCCAACAATGAATCCAAGAACGAGTGCCAGAAGACAGCCAACAGCCGCAACGATAATGGTGTTGACCAATCCGACCAGAAAAACAGTGAAATAGCTGGATTCTTCGGTATACGGGACGAACGGCGTGGATATGATGCCGAATCCTGCCGATGACTCGAGAAACCCGAACCCTGAAGCCAGTCCCTGCGACTCCATGTTGGTTGCCGTATTGGTGATCATCTTGTATAGCAACCAGAAAATGCCTGCTACAACAACTATCTGATAAACAATAGCCCGCTTGTCCGGGTCGCGCCAAAAGGATGGTGCCGGGGCTGCCGTACTGGAAGTATTGGCCATTAAATGCACTCTCGTGATGTAAAAAAGGGGCCGCATATAGCGGCCCCCAAGAGTCAATCAGTCAAACAATCTGGCTGACCAGCCTAGCGCTGTGGCGCTGCGTACATCAAACCACCTTGCGACCACAAGGCATTGACACCGCGCTCGAGCTTGAGAGGGGTATCCGGGCCAACATTACGATCGTAACTTTCACCATAATTTCCGACTTTCGCAATAACGTTTGCGCAAAAAGTGTTTTCCAGACCGATTTTGGTCCCGAGATCACCCTCAGTGCCCAATATGCGCTTGATATTAGGATCGTCAGAGCCTGCCATTTCACCGACGTTGGCAGACGTGATACCTGCTTCTTCAGCATTGACCATGCAGTTCAGAGTCCAGCGAGCAATGTCACCCCATTGGCTGTCGCCATGGCGAACCAACGGCCCCAGAGGCTCTTTGGAAATTATTTCAGGTAGCACGACGTGGTCATCTGGTTTGGACAACTTGGTTCGCTGAGCGGCCAGGCCGGACCGGTCAGTGGTGTAGACATCGCAACGCCCGGAATCATAGGCCGCTACGACTTCATCAGCTTTTTCAAATGCCACAACCGTGTATTGCAGGTTGTTTGCACGGAAGAAGTCAGCAACATTCAGTTCTGTTGTTGTACCGGTATTGGTGCAAACGGCGGCGCCGTCCAGTTCGAGGGCACTACTCACACCCAGATTGGTTGGAACCATGAACCCCTGACCATCATAGTAATTTACACCAACAAATTCGCCAAAATCGCTGTCGCGGCTCATAGTCCAGGTGGTGTTGCGTGCAAGAATGTCGATTTCACCGGATGTCAGTGCAGTAAATCGAACCTTAGCGGAAAGTGGCGTGAACTTGACAGCATCAGCGTCGTTGAATACGGCTGCTGCGATCGCCTGACAATACTCGACATCGAGTCCAGTCCAGTTTCCCTGATCGTCCGGGTTTGAAAATCCGGGTAAGCCCTGCGAAACGCCACATTGAACAAAACCCTTGCCCTTGACGGCATCGAGGGTTTCAGCCGCATTGGCAAGACCGCTTGTTGCTGCGAAAGCTGCAGATACAGCAATCATCTTAATAAGTTGCATTGTGTGCTCCGAATGAATTGACATGGTTTGTGTTGGTATGGCGCGGGACCGGCCGTTTTGCCCACGCCTCCAGCGGTGTAAGCTACCACATTGCCGTGCATTTACCTTGTTAACAAGCATTGCGATGAGCTACCACTCACCTGCACGTTATCAGACATTTAACGCCTGCCCAAAGTTAGTTACGCCCGTTTTTGAGATGAAGTTCATGAATTCAAGACCGAGTAGCAATCCAGCCTACTGTCTGGATATCGCGTTAGTATTACAAAAGTTAACCTGCGCACTGCACAAATCACCGATTCCACTACCTGACAGGCGCGTTGTACGCCACCTCCTGCAACAACGCGTGCACGGCATTGATCAATGGCACCGGCGCTGGATGCGAGGTATCGTTTATTCCATTCACCAGCGTGTTAGCCACAGCCGCCGCCACACTAGTGCTGAAACTCTCGCCAACCAGATGATTCGACGTATTTGATGCTTCTGGTGACACACGGTATTGGCGTTTCCAGACAACTCGACCGGTACGCAGGTCCAGCATCGTCGCAGATAGCTGTGTCACACGACGGGTGGTGTAGATTCTCTGTTCGCGATCAGAAAGCAGCATCCCTTCTGAGTTAACCAGATTCCGACGTTGCAACGGCAAATTCTCGACAGTATCAGATTCCAGACGTGTCGCCAGTAGTTGCGACGCTGGAAGATTCGCAGCCATCAGGCGCTGAACCTGATAGGCAGCGAAACTCCCGTGGCGGGCGTAAAACGCCATCATCTCATCGTGGGGTCCTGCCCCGATGATCTTGCGCACCGAGGGCGATGATATTACTGTGACACCGCCTCTTTCAGTCAGTCGTGCTGCCAGCTCAGATGACATGCGCAGTTGCTCGACCGGGGCATTTAGCCCAATTTTTGCAGTAGTCCCGATAAGCGCCACACCATGCATTGTGCTGCCGGAAAATTGACTTTTTGTCCCGCAAGCAGTGACAAACATGGTGCAGATCAGCAGCACCTCAGGGCAAATATGCCTAAACCATCGAGTAAGTTGAGTAATACCGAACATTCCTGAGCGCCTTTTTATACATAGAGGCATTCCATTGCCTTAATTTGATTGCCCGTCTGAGTATAGTCAAAATATTAACGATTCCGGGATGCGCCCAAAATGCTTCCTCCAATAGTTTCTATTGCGGAACACAGGATAGTTTGACCTTATACTTGGACAATATCCGTTGGAGAAAATTAATGACCGAACGCACAATCAATATAACAACTGACGATGGCCGCGAATCTGTGGTACCCCGCATTAGCCCCACTTGCGGGCCGGATGTGGCCGATGTTCGGACTCTGTATAAGGACACAGGACTCTTTACGTACGACCCCGGCTTCGCAACCACCGCAAGCTGCAAGAGCGCAATCACCTTTATCGATGGTGATGAAGGAATCCTTTTGTACCGTGGCTACCCGATAGAGCAACTTGCCGAGCACAGCAGCTACCTCGAAGTCTGTTACCTGCTCATGTATGGAGAGTTACCGACACCTGAACAAAACAAAGACTTCAAACACACCATTTCCCAGCACACCATGGTTCACGAGAATATTCGTGACTTCGTTGATGGCTTTCGGTATGACGCTCACCCGATGGCTATGCTAGTGGGAACTGTCGGTGCGCTGTCATCGTTCTACCATGACTCGGTTGATATCAATAACCCCGAGCATCGCGAAATTTCGGCACAACGACTCATTGCCAAAATGCCCACCATTGCATCGTACTGCTATAAGCATCACCGTGGCCAGCCGTTCATGTATCCCGACAACAATCTCAGCTACGTAGAAAATTTCACCCGATTGATGTTTGCTGTTCCAGCCGAGGATTTCAATCTCAATCCGGTGGCCGTGAAAGCTATCGAGCTCATCATGATCCTGCACGCTGATCACGAACAAAATGCCAGCACCTCTACAGTACGCCTGGCAGGCAGTTCAGGTGCCAATCCTTTTGCGTCGATCGCTTCGGGGATTGCCTGTCTCTGGGGGCCTGCTCATGGTGGAGCTAATGAAGCTGTTATCAACATGCTGGATAACATTCTTTACTCAGGACAAACCATCGAACAAACCATCGCTCGTGCCAAGGATAAAAATGATCCTTTTCGGCTTATGGGATTCGGTCACCGTGTTTACAAGAATTTTGACCCACGTGCGCGCCTTATCCAGAAGATGTGTCATGACCTGCTCAAAGATCTGGATGGTGACCAACCCTTGTTCGAACTTGCCATGGAGCTCGAAAAAGCGACACTGGCAGATGAGTACTTCGTCGAGCGAAGACTGTACCCGAACGTGGATTTCTACTCGGGCATCATACTTCGGGCACTGGATATTCCAATGGATATGTTCACCGTCATGTTCGCTATGTCGCGCACTGTTGGCTGGATATCTCACTGGATGGAAATGCATGAGGATCCTGAGTTTCGCATCGGACGCCCTCGCCAGATCTACATCGGCGCCCCCCAGCGTGACTATCCGGTGAAGTAGTCTTCAACTATCGTATGGTATGGCACTGACTCAAAACGTGCCGGTAAGCTTGTATCCCGACTCTGTCATTCCTGCCCAAGCGGGAATCCAGAGTTGGTCAAATATTGGATCCCCACTTTTGGGGATGACAAGCCAGACACCGTATTGTCCTCCATCACTTTCAAGTCATGCCAGCTGCACGTCAACCCGCCTGATCACCAGCCGCCCACGTCAAAAAACAGCATCGAGAAGATAAGCCACATTGTCACCTAACAGCCTCACTACTGATACCCCAAGCATCACTGCTTCGGCATTTACCTCTGCGCTCTCGCAAGCAGCTAACGGTGTTTGCGTTGTTACCACCACTCACAACGATGTAGACACGGGACTCACGGTCAGCTCCATGTGCTCGGTGTGCGCTGAGCCCGCTTTGCTACTGGTATGCATTAATTCTGATAATGAATTTTGCGAGATGGCTGTGGAGAGCGGTCGCTTTGCCGTTAACATCCTGCCAAGTTCCTGTATGGAGCTTGCGATGGTATTTGCCGGGCTCGTCGAAGAACTGACAGCGACTCGTTTCGATATCGGCGACTGGACAAGGCTGACAACGGGTGCACCTATCCTGAGTGATGCCCTGGTTGCTCTGGATTGTAGCGTTGAATCCAGTCAGGTTCATGGTAGTCATCGAGTCTTCTTTGGCAAGGTTGTCGATGTAAGAACCACAAGCGGTGAACCCCTGATCTACACAGACCGACGCTTTGCGGTTGTAGAACCTGTCCCCCTATGAACTTTTTATTCTATTGTCACGGTGACGATGGGCAAATGATGGAGGCTTTTCGTCAGGCACTTCAAACAGCACCCTTCTCACACACACTTATCGATGGCCATGACACATCCATGGCCTTTGATCGCAGCTCGATCGACGCGGCGATTGTCTGGCTACCACCTGAAGATTTCTTTGACGGACTTACAAACCTTACTCACGTCTATGCAATGGCAGCGGGCGTTGACCAACTACTTAAGCATCCAGGCCTGCCCGATAGCATCTCGTTAATTCGACTGCAAGACGCCGGTATGGCGACTCAAATGGCTGAATACGTACTCTATGGAACGCTTCGCGCCCAACGAAATTTTCATGAATTTGACGTAGCGCAACGTCAGGCTAGCTGGGTGCATGGGTTGCCCGTCAGAAGATCTGCAGACATTCGAGTTGGCATTCTGGGCGCCGGCGTTCTGGGGTCGGCGGTAGCTTCACGGCTGGTACTTAACGGCTATCCCGCCACTTGCTGGAGCCGCACACCCAAGACTCCCATCGAAGGCATTTCCCATGCCCACGGAAATGATGCACTGCCTCAATTTCTGGCCAATTCGAATGTGCTGGTATGCCTGCTGGCACTTACCGATGAAACTGCAGGTATTCTTGATAAGTCCCTGTTCAATCTACTACCACGAGGTGCATACATTATCAATTGTGCGCGTGGCCAACACCTTGTCGATGTCGACCTTCTAAACGCATTAGATGAAGAGCAGTTGTCGGGAGCATTGCTTGATGTCTTCCACCACGAGCCTTTGGCAGACAATCACCCGTTCTGGTCACACCCGAGAGTTACCGTGACACCCCATGAAGCTGCCAGAAGTCTGATGGACGAGTCTGTTACTCAGATAATGCGCAGCATTGGTCAGGTTGAGAATGGCATCAATCCGGACGGCCTGATTGATCCCTCACGAGGGTACTAAAGGCGCCAGACTTGCGATCGAGCGCAATACTATCTGCCTGACCAAGTCGCGTTTCATCTCATTCCGAAGAATCCGCGCCTCGTTTTCCTTGCCCAGAACGCCGGTTTCATCATAGGTGTATTCACGGTTTACTTCGACTCTGTTTGACGA
The DNA here is from genome assembly GCA_045106195.1 of Granulosicoccus sp. Classification (GTDB taxonomy): domain Bacteria; phylum Pseudomonadota; class Gammaproteobacteria; order Granulosicoccales; family Granulosicoccaceae; genus Granulosicoccus. The sequence goes on along the minus strand of JBGCEH010000062.1, from coordinate 67,838 downwards.
CTGGCCTGGCTGATACACAGGCTTTTCACCTTCATTCGACACTGCGATAAGCATGTTCACTGCATGTGTCAACTCCAGCTCACTCACGCGACCGCTACTGTTCACCGACACAACACGTTCACTTTCCTGCTCGTTGCTCAAGCGCAGCAGTATGGTGGCGTCATCCCGGTTTGGTGCCAACTCGAACGAAGAGTCAATCAATGCCTCTTTCACTTCCTCGGATATTGACAGATCACGACCGGCATCTACGTAGATGCTACCAAGCTCTGCCGCACTGATTAAACTCCCTCTCGGATGAAACCCACAGGCAGATATGAATACAAGCACGGCCATAATGGCAAGCAGAACAGGAGCCCTGTACTGAGGATGGCTATCTGAAACCGACATCAAGCTACTACGTGTGGGCGTAGATAAGGCCAAGCGTGGCTATTCACTGATTGCAGCCTTGGCGAAATTAGCCAAAGCACCACTAACCTTCTCAAGAACTTCGTCGCAGCCCTGAATTCCATGACGTGACTTGAGATACATAGGGTCATTCCAACCCAGAAAGGTCTTTCCAGCTTCATCCTGCCAAGCAAGCATTTTTTGGGGCAAATCAAGCGCCACACTCTGGGCGCAGTTCATTAACGGAGTTCCGATTTTCGGATTACCGAAAATCAACACCTCTGTCGGACGCAGGCCAAGCTCGACTTTCTCAGCGTTCTGGGCGTGATTGACTCGCCCAAATACTGTCATGCCCTTGGATTCAAGGGCTGCGCTGAGTTTGTCTATGGTGGTTGCGACATCGTGCGGGCTTTCAACACTCAACACTCCGTCCTGAGCAAATGCGTTTTGAACTGAAAAAAAAGCGACAACAGCAAAAATTACAGTTTTCATACGGGATCTCCACGAAGAATTAGGGCTCGGCCGGACCGGCAAACTTGAATCGGTCATCCCCACGCAGGCGGGGAAGCACGAGGCATTACAGGTAGATTCCCGCTTGCGCAGGAATAACACATAGCGATTTTTCAATTTATTCCGTGCCATTTGGCTTAACTGCTGAATGGATAGTGTACAGCTTCGGCAAAAAACGTGACGTGTCGGTACACTGGAGGGAGCATACAACAATCACTTCCGAAGCACTCCATGCACAGGCTCCTGCTTAACCGAGATATTTATACCGAATTTGTGCAACCTTGCATCCCAGAGGCCAAGCGGTTTTTATGGATTGTCACGGCGGACATCAAAGATCTGCACGTGGATGTCAACAACCGCTTTCAACCGCTTCTTGAGGTACTGAACGATCTAGTGGAAACTGGCGTCGCAGTAAGACTTATTCACGCAAAAGAGCCCGGCCCCCGATTTCGTGAAGACTTCGACCGGTGCGATGCCCTGATCAACAGTGAATTGTTCGAGCGCATACTTTGTCCAAGGGTGCATACCAAAGCCATCGTTATCGATGGCAAGCTGGCATTTGTCGGTTCTGCCAACCTTACTGGTGCGGGTCTCGGCGCTAAACACAAAGACAAAAGGAATTTCGAGGCAGGCTTTGTATTTGATGATAAACAACAGCTCGCCGAGCTTATGCAGTGGATTGATGAGCTCTATCTGGGTGAGCATTGTCATCAGTGTCTGCGACGCGAGTATTGCCCCGATCCGATCATTGAACTGAATCGCTAGCCAGCTTACATGTTAGCAGGTGCAACTCAACTATCAAACGCCATGAACCCTTTCTGACACCATCATGAATCACAACCGCCACCCCGATCCGCATGACGTTATTCACGAGGCATTGCTGTCACAGGACATTCAGGTCGAGCACTCGCCCCAGAGTCTGGTCGAAACCGGGTACTGGCTGGAAAATGATGGGCTGGATGACCCTGCACTGTCAGATCTTACAATGCTGCCATTTGTCACCATTGACAACGAAGATTCACGCGATCTCGATCAGGCCTTATACATCACAAAACTTAAAGAGGGTTATCGGGTGTTTTATGCACTGGCCGACGCCTCATACTACATCAGACCGGATAGCGCACTTTTTGCGGAGGCATTACACCGCGGTACAACCTACTACACCCCCGTTCTCGCAGCAGCCATGTTGCCGACTGATCTCTCTGAGGGGCTGATATCACTCAATCCTGATGTCCTGCGACGTGCCCTGGTTTTCGACATATCAATGGATGTAAAAGCAGTTGTTACGAACTGCAGCATTGTGCGCGCGAAAATTCAAAGCCAGGCCAAACTCAGCTACGCTGGTGTACAGCAATGGCTCGATAGCGATAGCGCTGACTCCGAAAACTACCACCCCAGCTTGAGATTACTTCAGGAAGTCGGATCAAAACTGATTGCTGCAGGTGAAGCCCGTGGTGTCATTCGCTTTGATAGAACAGAGCCCCGGATAGAGGTACGTGGCACCCCGCCTCATCTGCAGGCTTCACTGCGCACCCGTTTCGATACGGAACGTTACAACGAACAAATAAGCCTGCTTTGCAATATGCAGGGAGCTGAGCTTCTCTTGGGTTTCGCAGGTGTTACCGATGTGTTGCAAGCTATCTATCGTGTTCACGAAGCCCCGTTACGCAAGAATCTCAGCCGGCTGAAAGAGACGCTGAATGCGTTTGCAAATGCTTGCTCCGATCCCGATACCTGGCGCTGGCATGACGGTCAGTCTCTGGCAGAATACGTCGACAGCCTGCCAGATGATCTTCAAAACAGAAGACGAGTGCGTGCCGTCCAGCGACAAATCATGCAAGCCCAGCGCGGCTCAACATTTACCCCCGAACCCGGTGAGCACCATGCTCTGAAGGCCTGTAGCTATGCACGCTTTTCTTCCCCCATGCGCGAGGTAGTGGGTATATTCACACACAAGGAATTACTGGAAGCACTCAATGGTGGCAAGTTTGACAATGAAGCTGATGACACGCTGCGCGATCTGGTAATAGACTCCGCCAACGCTGCACGACAAAAACAACGCCAGCTTGACAAGCACATAGAGCTTGCCACCCTGCGTAGTGTTTTCCAGCGTGACCTTGACTCAGATGTTACATCATGGCACACAGGTACCATCATGGGCATGCGAACAGACAAGATATACATTAACCTTGACGATATGGCGTTGGACATCAAGGTGTACCGTGATGATCTGGAGAACACTCAAGCAACCAGCTACACTATTTCTGAAGCTACTGCAGTTCCTGCTGATGAAACATTACCCAGCTGGCAACTGGGCCAGGAAATACACCTGCGTGTGCGCTCTTACGACACTGCCAGGACACGCTTCGTTTTCGACATACAGGCACTCTGAGATCATGCTTGTATTAACGTGCATTCTCACGATTCTTGCCGTTATCTGATCAGGAACGGCGCTAGTGTATATGAACATACAAAACGTTCATTCACAGTTTCTTTCGGCTTACGTTAATCGAATGGCTCTGCTTTACATGAAAAACTGAAATGCATCATTCCTGTGCAGATGAGAATCAACGCGTTTCAGACCAGTGACGTCCAACTTTAACAGATTCTCCCGGATATACCCTAATGGCAAAGATAGCAACGGAAGTAGGTCCTAAATACCCTCAAGTAGTGGTGCTTGTCGGAGCAACTGGTGATCTTGCAAAACGCAAACTCATCCCGGGGTTGTACCACCTGTCTACGTCAGGCTTTATCCCCGATTGCAGAATTATCGGTGTTTCCCTGGATGATATGAGCACCGAGGATTTTCGCAAGCTATGCAGAAACTCTCTCGAAGAATTTTCATCGCGTGATCTTTCTGATGAACACTGGAATCGATTCAGTGACAAGCTTAATTACCTGCCACTGGCTGCTGGCCCTGAAAAACTGGAAACAGCTGTTGTCGAGGCAGAGAAATCGTTGGGTGGGGAATGCCGACGCCTGCATTATCTGAGCGTTCCTCCGACAGCGGCCTTGTCTGTTGTTGCACTCCTTGGGCAAGCCAATCTGATTGAACGCGCCCATGTCATCATGGAAAAACCATTTGGTGTAGACCTTGAGACCGCGGTGTTTCTGAACAATGAGGTACATAAGGTGTTCAGCGAAAAGCAAGTGTTTCGCATCGATCATTTTCTCGGCAAAGAGCCAGCGCAGAACATTCTCGCATTTCGCTTTGCCAATGGATTATTCGAGCCCATATGGAATCGTAATTTTATTGACAACATACAGATCGATGTCCCTGAGACGCTGGGGCTGGATAACCGCGCCTCCTTCTACGAAAACACCGGTGCTTTCCGTGACATGGTGGTTACCCACCTGTTCCAGATTCTTGCCTTTGTTGCGATGGAGCCTCCGGTAGCCCTCGACCCACAGGCCATAACTGAAGAGAAACGCAAGGTATTTCGCAGCATGCTGCGCATAGAACCTCAGGATGCAGTGAGGGGACAGTTCAACGGCTACCGCGATCTCGAGGGTGTCGATCCGGAATCACAAACCGAAACATTCATTGCGCTGAAGTGCACCATTGATAATTGGCGCTGGGCAGGCGTACCGTTCTTTCTGCGCACCGGAAAACGCCTTGCCGAAGGTCAACGCATAATCTCCATTGCATTCCATGAGCCACCCAGAAGCATGTTCCCAAGAGACTCCGGCGTCGGTTTGCACGGGCCTGATCATCTCACATTCGATCTGTCAGACGCTTCCCGCACATCGTTGTCTTTCTATGGCAAGCGACCGGGCCCGGGAATGAAACTGGACAAACACAGCTTGCAGTTTGCTATGGATGAAAATAAACATATAGGCGATATCCTGGAAGCATACGAACGACTTATTCTGGACGCAATGCGCGGTGATCACACCTTGTTCACAAGCTCTGAGGGTATCGAAAAACTGTGGGAGGTTTCAGCCCCGTTACTCGAATCACCGCCCCCTGTCATGCGCTATTCACAAGGTTCATGGGGTCCGAATGCGGTACATCAGTTGATTGCACCCAGAGCATGGCGACTACCGTTTGAGCGCGCATGGCGTAGCTGAAAGGTTTCGAATAGATTCCGCCGACTCCGTGCAGCTTCGTAATCCGAGCGCACGGGAGATCTATAACGACATGGCTTGTGCCAGCCCAAGTATTTCAGCCTCCGACGAATGCCCCCCTCCCGGAATAGCGCGTCCATTCAACCGAGCCACTCCTCGAACAAGTACCATTTGCTTCGGTCTGCTAACTCTTGTCAGCAGCCCGCTCGGAAAGACCGATGCCTACCAGCACGAGCGAAAGCCCGGCAAAGTGATACCACTCGAAACTTTCACTGAGTATCAGTACGGCCATGATGGAGCCAAAAATAGGCACAAGATTGATAAACAGGCCGGCGCGATTGCTGCCGATCAGCTCCACACCTCGGGCCCATGCCAACTGGCTTAGTATCGTTGGAAAGACAACGACGTAAACCAGCACCATGAAGCCCTTTGACGATGGAAACTGGAACTGGCCTTTCGACAATTCCCATCCAGCAAACGGGATAGTCATGAGAAAGGCACTCACAGCAATCACCCACATGAAACTCATCCAGTGGATTTTTGGCTTCCATCGCAGACCGAACGTGTAGGCTGCGTAGAAAGCACAGGCCAGTAACATAATGGCATCACCCTTGTTCAAGCCTTGCGAGAAAAACGTTGCAGGCTCCCCGGCAGTGGTCGTTACCAATACACCGAACAAGGTCAGCATCAGTCCGACAATCTGAAAAATGCGTGCTTTTTGAGAAAGCAGAAAGAAGTTGGCCAGCATGATCATTGCGGGCATGGCAGCCTGCTCAATACTGACGTTGATGGCGGTGGTGAAGTTCAGCGCCAGATACATCGTGAGATTGAACGCTGCCATGCCGAACGCTCCAAGACAGAAAAGTAACAGTGCGTTATCACGGATAACAGGCCAGTCACGCTGCAATGGCTTCAGAGCAAAAGGGGTCAACACCAGCATGGCAAGAAACCAGCGCAAGGACGTCAGCGTGAATGGCTGCCAATCTTCCGTGGCCATACGGCCTGCGACTGCATTACCACCCCATAGAAATGGTGCAATGATCAACAGCAAATAGGCATTGTTAGTGAATGAACTATGCAGGCGGCTAAGCATTACCGCAGTTCATCAGCTTCCCGCCACTGTCGGCAACAGCCAATAATGGCACGACGCTTTGTGAATTACGAAGCGCACCAAGGCACGGTCGATTGCCCTTCTTACTTGGCAACGATGTTCACCAGCCGTCCGGGAACAACGATCACCTTGACTACATTGAGATCTTCAAGATGTTTCTGCACACCTTCATCTGCGATGGCTTTCGCCTCACAGTCATCTTTCGAAGCACTGGAAGGCACAGTAATCGAAGACCGTCGCTTGCCGTTAACCTGAACAACCATCTCCAGTTCGTCCCGCACCAACGCGCCCTCATCGACTTCTGGCCAGGCTTCATCAATCAATGCGCTTTGGTAACCAAGCCCTATCCACAACTCATGAGCGACATGCGGCACAAACGGGCTTAACAGCCGCACCAACGCACTGCTGGCTTCAAAAATCACGGCCTTGCCATCATCGCTACGATCATCAAAGCGTGTCATGTCGTTGAACAATTCCATCATGGATGCAATAGCAGTGTTGAAGGTCATGCGACGTTCAATATCATCCGTCACCTTGGCGATGGTCTCATGGGTTTTACGCCGCAACGCCTTGTGATCAGCGCCGAGTTCAGACGGATTCATGGTTGCTTGCATGTACGAATCATCCACACCGCTCAACTCTCGCCAGACGCGCTTCAGAAAGCGATGCATACCTTCAACACCGCCTTCTTTCCATTCGAGCGACTGATGCGGTGGTGTGTCACTCATCGAAAACAGACGCATGGTGTCGGCACCATAGCGGTCAATCATCTCCAGCGGATCAACGCCATTGTTCTTTGACTTGGACATTTTTTCAACACGGCCGACCGTTACCGGCTGACCATCAGCGATTAGTGTTGCGCTTGCAATGCGTCCCTTGTCATCGTTGCTGATATTCAGCTCGCGGCGATTGAAATATTCCTTCTTGCCGTTGTCGTCTTCGCGATAGAAGGATTCAGCGATAACCATCCCTTGAGTCAACAACTGCTTGAACGGCTCATCCGATGTAACAAGACCTACATCTCTCATCAACTTGTGAAAGAAACGCGCATACAGAAGATGCAACACCGCATGCTCCACGCCGCCGATATATTGATCTACCGGCAGCCAGTAATTGGCCCGCTCATCGACCATGGCTTCCGCACCAGGACTGCAAAAGCGCGCGAAGTACCAACTCGATTCGAAGAAGGTGTCAAAAGTATCGGTCTCACGAGTGCCCGGTTTATCAGTCCCGGGGACGGTCGTGTTAATGAAATCCGGATCTTCCTTGATCGGCGAGGTCACACCGGTATAGGCGACGTCTTCGGGCAGAACGACCGGCAAATCTTCTTCCGGAACCAGATGAACATTGCCGTCTTCATCGTAGATAACGGGTATTGGGCAACCCCAATAGCGCTGACGCGAGATGCCCCAGTCGCGCAGCCGGTAATTGACCTTGCGTGCACCATCAGCCACTTTGACCAGATGATCGGCAGTAGCCTCGAAAGCCTGCTCAAAACCCAGACCATCAAACTCACCCGAGTTGATTGTTACGGTTCCTTCCTTATCGGTAAATGCGCCCTTGCTGACATCGACAGGCGAATCAACAGACTGGACGACCTGCTTGATGGGCAAACCATATTTGGTGGCAAATTCCCAGTCACGCTGATCATGTCCGGGAACAGCCATGACGGCCCCCGTACCATAGGTAATCAATACAAAGTTGGCAACGTATACGGGTAGGCGTTCTCCGGATACCGGGTTGATTACGTCGATACCCAGTGGGACGCCGCGTTTTTCCATCGCCTCCAGAACAGCCTCTGAGGTGCCATTACCAGTGCACTCTTTAACGAAATCAGCGACCTCGGAATTTCGTTTTGACATCGCACGCGCCACTGGGTGCTCGGCGGCGACTGCCATGTAAGTCACACCGGCAACCGTATCAGGCCGGGTGGTGTAGACCCGAATGGAATCAGCCTTACCATCGTCAGTGATGTCCAGTTCAGTATCACCGCGTCCTACCAGCTTGAACGCGAACTCGACGCCTTCGGAGCGTCCAATCCAGTTCTTTTGCTGAGTACGAACCGCTTCTGGCCATCCTTCAAGGTTGTCTGTCTCTTCCAGCAGCTCGTCAGCATACCGGGTGATTCTGAGAAACCATTGGGGTATTTCACGCCGCTCTACTTTCGCACCAGAGCGCCAGCCACAACCATTGGCATCAACCTGCTCATTGGCCAGTACCGTGCCCTCTTCCGGATCCCAGTTGACGACCGCGTTCTTCTTGTAGGCCAGACCTTTCTTTACCAACTGTGTAAAAAACCACTGCTCCCACTTGTAGTACTCAGGGGTACAAGTGGCCAGTTCCCGGGACCAATCATAGGCAAATCCGAGTTTCTGCAGTTGTTCGCGCATCTCAACGATATTGCCGTGAGTCCATTCCGCTGGAGCCCGGTTGTTTTTAATAGCAGCATTTTCTGCGGGTAGCCCGAAAGCATCCCAGCCCATAGGCTGCAGTACGTTGAATCCGCGCATGCGCTTGTAGCGCGAGACCACATCACCAATCGTGTAATTACGAACATGCCCCATGTGCAGACTGCCACTGGGATAGGGGAACATACAGAGACAATAATACTTGGGCAGAGCGGAATCTTCGGTAACCCGGAAGGCATCGTTGGCCTCCCACAGCGCCTGTACATCAGCCTCGGTACGGCGAAAATCGTATTGGTCCTGCATGTGAAACCTTTAATGCAAATGGTTGAGGCCGACGGCCATGGGGCTGCGCGGCCTGGGTGGGCGTTCTTGGCGAATGCACTAGTCTACAGGAGCCTGTCATGCAGGGTAAATTGCCGAGGCTACTCCGGAGGTGAATAGCGTCACTTACTTTGCATCAATCGGCTCTCAGCCAGGCAAGTGTAAACACGTGCCATGGTGTTACGGCCATGCGCAATTCCAATTGTGAAGGCTGATAGCGACTCGCAAGTTCTGCCCGTCGGAACGTTAACACCGGGCGGCCACCGGCAAGATCACTGATCTCGACATCCTGAAAATCAATGAATTGACCAAAATCCCTGGCAAGACATTTGTAGATGCTTTCCTTGATACTGAACAAGGCCATCGAGTGCCAGGCTGGTGAACTTGCCGCAGCCAGCTCTTTTCGCTCTGCTGACGTTGCGATGAGATTGATAACGCCCTCATTCAGTGGTTTTATCCGCTCCAGATCGATGCCAATACATTTCGCTTCACACATGGCAGATACCGCTACTGCTGCGACAGCCCATTCGTTTGTGTGACTAACACTACCTAACAAGCCCTCTGGCCACTGAACCGAGCCATCGTCGTACCGTGGCAAAGCACACGCCGGCAGCCCGGCTTGCAGCATCACGGCACGTGCGCAACTCCGACCTGACGAGAAGGTATTGCGGCGCTGCTGCGCGGCAGATTTAATGACGGGAAGCTCCTCATCATACAGCTCGGATGAGCAATCGGAAACAGGCTGGCTTTTCAGATAAATGTTGGTGCCAGCCCATTCGGGCGCGAACGTCAAACCATTGATCGGGCACGGTCCCTGACCTTCTGAGTCGCTGTTAACCTTAATGAAATGGGACATGATGATTTTGATCAGACTGGGATATCTTCGTAAACCGCCGAACGCGTTTCCGGAATAGGCTGATTATCTTCGGCACGGTAGGTGTACACAAGTGAGCGCTTGACCCTGTCGGTCTCATTCTGACCTGCCGCGTGAAGCGTGCGCGAGTGGAAAAACAGCATATCACCAGGTTGCAACTCGACAACTCTGGCTCTCGCGAGGAGCTCGGCGTTGTCCTCCAGATCGGTTCGAAGAAATAGCGACGCATCAAACTGACCAGGTTCGAAATCCAGCGTATGCGATCCGGGTATGACAAGCAGGCCGCCATTTTCGCGCGTCTCCGGCCCAAGCGCTAACCAGGTACTGACCAGCTCTCGGCGGTCGAAACGCCAGTACCGGCTATCCTGGTGCCAGCTCGTCACACTGCTGAACCCGGGGTGCTTGGTCATGACGCAGTTATGGTGATTCTGAGATAGGCGGATTTGCTCAGCCTTCATGAGCGCTTTGAGTAGCTGCACAACCTTAGGATGTTTGCCCACCTGCTGGAACAGGGAATCACGGCCAAACGCATGCAAGAGTCGGCGTGGCGTCTGCCCCCCGGGGGCCGTGCGAGACGACGGTGCGCCCGGATAATGCACATCGGCCTCGAACTCCACCGGCGCTAAAGCAGGCTTCAGCGAATGGTCAATCAGGTCCACCAGGGCTCTCACCTGATCGGCCGAGAAAAGCGCGTGCGCGACAAAGTACCCGTCTCGCTCGAAATCCGCCACTGCTTGAGGAATATCAGTCACAAAATCACCTTGAGGTGTTGCCGTAGAGCCGGGTATGAAAGTGAAAGGCATGGCCTCGAATGTACACTGTCTTTAACTGGCTTGAATTGGATGTTAACAATCTGGGAACCATTGTCCCCTCTTTCAACTTAACCGTGCGCGCATTAGATCCCTTAATTCCTGTTTTAAATCCCTGTCTTACGCTCCGTCATCCCCGCGCAGGCGAGGAACTGCCATGCGATCCACTTGGGTTCCCGCCTGCGCTGGAACGACTCCGGCCGAACCATGTTTTTCAGAGAAGTTGCCAGTCTCCACAAGTTTACCTGTGAAGCTCCCTGTCATGTCGCCTCTGTTGGCTCCCTCCTATTTGAAAAAACAAAGTGCAGGTTTAAACAAGCAATAGTCCACACCTGCGCATATCCGTACACTACGTACCACGCCGCATAATGAAAAACGCATGAGCAAGCACATCCTGATCGAGAACGCGCATCAGAACAACCTGAAGGCACTCGACCTCACCCTGCCCCATGGCGAGCTGATCGTCATCACCGGTGTCAGCGGCAGCGGCAAGTCCACTCTTGCGTTCGACACCATCTATGCCGAAGGCCAGCGGCGCTATGTAGAGACTTTCTCTCCGTACGCGCGTCAGTTTCTCGATCGAATGGACAAACCCAAAGTTGATCGAATTGAAGGTATTCCGCCTGCGATAGCCATTGACCAGACAAATCCGGTCCGCACATCTCGCTCGACCGTTGGCACCATGACCGAACTTAACGACCACATAAAATTGCTGTTTGCCCGAACCGCCGATCTGTATTGCGGCGAATGCGGAAAAGCCGTCAGGCAGGACACGCCTGAAAACATCAGTTTAGCCTGGTTTAACGAAGCTGAGCCACAGCGCATCATGGTGACATTCCAGGTACCCATCCCGGAAAATTTCAGCGCTGCGGAAGTTACCGACTGGTTGGCACGTCAGGGATATACCCGCGTGCACAAGCAAACGAAGAAAACCATCGATGTCATTCAGGATCGGCTACGAACTAACCAGGACAATCGCGGTCGCTTTATAGAAGCGGTAGAGGCGGCACTTCGCTACGGGCAAGGAAAATTGTGCGTGCATGTGCTTGATGACGAGCGCCAATCCGTAAAGCAGCAAAGCTACTCGACGACATTGCGTTGCGATGACTGTGGCACGAGCTATCGCGAACCAACGCCATCGAGCTTCTCCTTCAATTCTCCGCTGGGCGCCTGCGACACGTGCAAAGGTTTTGGCCGCGTCATCGGAGTCGATTATCGTCTGGCCATACCTGATACCGCCAAAACATTAAAAGGCGGGGCGGTAAAGGTCTTCCAAACCGAAAAGTCGAAAGTCTGCCAGCGAGATATGGAAAAGGCCGCAAAGAAAGCAGGCATTCCCATGGAAGTCCCTTATGAAAAAATGACCGCAAAACAGCAGCGCTGGGTCATTGAGGGCGACGTCAAGAGTAAAGGCGACTGGTATGGCGTTGTCGGCTTCTTTGACTGGCTGGAACGCAAATCCTATCGTATGCACGTCAGAGTCATGCTCGCCAAATACCGTAGCTATGACGAGTGTACCGCCTGTTACGGTGCACGGCTAAAGCCGGCATCGCTGAACTGGCGCGTCGGTACTCTGGATCAGGCAGCCACAGTGGTCAATCCGACAGAGCGCTACCGATCACCCGATAGTAAGCTTCCTGCGTCCAGAATGAAAACCCTGCCCGGTCTCAATGTGGTTGACATCATGCGCTTGCCGCTTGAGCGGGCACGGACCTTTGTCGAGTCAATTGCCCAAGGTCACAAGGATGATGCAACAACCATGGTGGTCAAGGAAATGCGGACACGTCTGGCCTACCTTAATGATGTGGGCCTCGGATATTTAAGTCTCGATCGGCAATCCAGAACATTGTCGGGTGGTGAGGTGCAACGCATCAACCTCACTACAGCACTGGGAACCTCTCTCGTCAATACGTTATTTGTCCTGGATGAGCCCAGTATCGGCCTGCACGCCCAGGATATGGATCGTGTCATTCGGGTGCTGCAACGACTACGTGATGCTGGCAATACACTGATTGTGGTCGAACACGATCCACAGCTCATGCTGGCAGCCGATCGGATCATCGATATTGGTCCCGGTCCCGGCAACGCCGGTGGCAACATCGTATTCAACGGCAAACCGCAGGCATTGCTCGCGCACAAGAGCTCGTTGACGGCGCAGTATCTCAATGGTGAAAAGACGCTGAAGTTCAACACCACATCACGTTCAGTCAAAGGATCGAACAGAGATGCGCCGTCGCTTGTACTAAAGGGTGCCACCGGACACAACCTGAAAAACATTGACCTGAGCATTCCGCTCAACCGTCTAGTGTGCCTGACAGGCCCGAGTGGTTCTGGCAAATCAACTCTCATTCAAGACACTCTGTTCAATGCACTGTCATCCCTCAAGGGTAAACCCAAAGATCTGGCACAGGCCTACGACTCGATTGAGGGTCACGAGCAGATTTCCGATGTCATTCTTGTTGATCAATCGCCGATTGGAAAATCTGCCCGATCCAATCCGGTCAGTTATACCGGTGCGTTTGAAGCGATCAGAAAGCTATTCGAAAAAGTACCGGAAGCTGCCAACCGCGGTTACAAGGCCAGCGCCTTCAGCTTCAATTCAGGCATGCGTTGTCCCGTGTGTTCGGGTAACGGTTTCGAACATGTAGAGATGCAATTCCTGTCGGATGTCTACTTGCGATGTGCAGAATGTTCAGGACGCCGATATCGTCCGGAGCTACTGGAAATCAAGCTGTTCAATGCGCATGAAGCGCAAGGTCAATCCATTGCTGACGTGCTGGAGATGACCGTCGAGCGAGCGATTGAGTTCTTCCGTGACAACAAGAATGTACTCACGGCACTACAACCTCTGAATGATGTCGGACTGGGATACCTGCAACTTGGTCAACCCGTGCCCACACTTAGCGGAGGAGAGGCACAACGCCTGAAGCTGGCAGCCTATCTTGGCCAGGCAGCCATGATACGGTCCAAGCGCACTCTGGAAGGACACACATTGTTCTTATTTGATGAACCCACGACAGGATTGCACTTCGAAGATATCGACAAGCTGCTTGGTGCTTTCGAACAGCTTGTTGCGCAAGGACATTCACTGCTGGTTATCGAACATAACCTTGATGTTATCGCCAATGCTGACTGGATTATCGATCTAGGCCCACAGGGAGGCGACGCCGGTGGCAAGATTGTATGCAAAGGCACCTTAAAAAAGGTGATGGCGCACAAGAGCAGCGTGACCGCAGCATCGTTACGGGAATATCAGAAAGCCAGCGACAAACTCAGACAATCCGTGGTTTCAGAGCCAGCCACCTCAATTATCACGACACCGGAGATTCTTGCAAGCGACAGTATTCACGTGCACAAAGCGCGTGAACACAATCTGAAAAACATTGACGTCGAGATACCCCGTGACGCCTTCACCGTTATCACTGGAGTAAGCGGCAGCGGCAAGAGTACGTTGGCTTTTGACATCGTCTTCAATGAAGGTCAGCGTCGCTATCTGGAATCGCTGAACGCTTACGCAAGGCAATTTGTGCAGCCTGCTTCCCGACCTGACGTTGATGCAATTACCGGGATACCACCCACCGTCGCGATAGAGCAACGTACCAGTCGTGGCGGACGCAAGAGCACGGTTGCCACCATGACCGAGATCTATCACTTCCTGAGACTATTGTTCGTTAAGCTCGGTGTGCAGTACTGCCCGGATTGTGAGGTAGAGATTTCAGCACAATCGGTCGATGCCATAACGGCCCAGATCATAAAACAGCATCGTGGCAAGACAGTCAGTTTGCACGCCCCACTCATCGTCGATCGCAAGGGCTACTACACTGATCTTGCCAAATGGGCCTTGAACAAGGGATTTGACCACCTGCGTGTCGATGGAAAGCCTGAGCCAACCGCCGACTGGCCACGCCTGGATCGTTTCAAGGAACACACCATCGATTTGCCAGTCGGATCGATTCTCGTCGATGTCAAACACGAAGCTGAACTACAACTGCTGATTCAACGCGCCGTGGACTATGGTAGCGGCGTGGTCAAGATAGGCAGCACGCCGCGCAATGAAAAACTGTTTTCAACACAACGGGCTTGTGCCAGCTGTCAGCGCAGTTTTCCTGAACTCGATCCACGCATGTTCTCCTACAACTCCAGACATGGCTGGTGCACGGACTGTTTTGGTACCGGCGTGGTTATTCCGGGCTTTGATGAAGAGCAGACCGGTGAAGAACGCAGCTGGGAAGGCAAAGATGAAGAACCCTTAGAATGTACAAGTTGCGCGGGCCAGCGTTTAAAGCCTGAATCCTTGTCAGTTTATTTTAAGGACTGGAACATCGCCGACTATACCAGTCAGTCGATCGAGGATGCAGGCAAAACGTTCACCGACATAACATTGAATGACAGAGAAGCTGTTATCGCACGCGACAGTCTGAAAGAGCTACAGTCACGCCTGGATTTTCTTGGGCAAGTGGGTTTAGCTTATCTATCACTGGATCGGGCAGCTCCCACGCTCAGCGGTGGCGAAGCTCAACGTATTCGTCTGGCTGCTCAACTGGGGTCAAACCTTCAAGGCGTTTGCTACATTCTTGATGAACCGACCATCGGTTTGCATCCTCGTGACAACCGGATGCTGCTAGACACGCTGGCGAGACTGCAAGGCAAGGGCAACACCATTGTTGTCGTTGAGCACGACGAAGAAACCATCCAGAGCGCTGATCACATCATTGATATTGGACCTGGCGCTGGTGTCAGAGGCGGTGAAATCGTTGCAACAGGCACCGTTGCGCAGGTTCGTAAAAACCCGAATTCTGCCACCGGGCGCTTACTGGATAATCCGCTGAAACACCCGCTGTATCCACCGCGAAAAAAAACCGAACATGCCTTGCACATTAAAAACGCATCGCTGCACAATCTGAAGAAGGTCAGCGTAGAGATTCCGCTCGGACAGCTTGTTTGCGTTGCTGGTGTGTCCGGTTCGGGCAAGAGCACGCTGGTGCGGGACGTACTTCACGACAGCTTGCGTGTACTTAACGCCCAGAAGACACGTCGCAAGCTCGGGGCCCTCGTGGGCTGTGAAGAAATAACCGGCTGGGAGAGTGTGTCGCGACTGCTGGAAGTTGATCAGACACCTATCGGTAAAACATCACGTTCCTGCCCCGCTACCTATATCGGTTTCTGGGACAACATCAGACGCCTGTTTGCGGACACCACCGAAGCACGAATACGCGGCTATACCGCCAGCAGATTTTCCTTCAATACCGGCGATGGACGTTGTGAAGAATGTGCCGGCCAGGGTATGCAACGGATCGAGATGAGTTTCCTACCCGATGTCCGAGTGCTGTGCGAGGTCTGCGACGGGCAACGCTTCAATCACGAAACTCTGTCAATAACCTATAAAGACAAATCCATAGGGGACGTGCTGATGATGAACGTGGATCAAAGCGTCGAGTTCTTCAGCAACCACACGAGTATCCATCATTCGCTCAAACTGCTTCAGGATGTCGGGCTGGGCTATTTGACACTTGGTCAGCAAAGTCGAACCCTGAGCGGCGGCGAAGCTCAGCGAATAAAACTGGTGTCTGAGTTATCCAAGGCAAAGCCAGCCGTGCAGGATTCAAAAGGACGGACGATTGCCAGTGTTCATACACTCTACATTCTGGACGAACCTACCGTTGGCTTGCATATGGCAGACGTTGAGAAGCTGATCCACGTTCTACAACGCCTTGTGGATGCCGGCAATTCGGTGATTGTCATAGAACACAACCTCGATATCATGGCCGAAGCCGACTGGCTGATCGATATGGGCCCTGAGGGCGGAAACGGTGGTGGTAAAGTAGTGGCCAAGGGGCGGCCGGCAAAAGTTGCACAATCCAGACGTTCCCGCACCGCGCCGTATTTGAAGGGCATCCTATCCCAGTAAAGTTTTAACTGCCTCATGAGTGATAGCTTCTTTACTTCGACCAATAACGAATGGTTTCAACCGACACAGCATACGCGTGGGCCGTGGGATGAAAACGCCTGTCATGCGGGTCCCCCGACGGGTCTTCTTGCCCGAGCGGTGGAACAACTGTTGCCGGCACAAAGACTATCAAGATTGACTGTTAATCTGCTGCGCCCGGTACCGTTCGAAGGATTCCGTGTCGAAGCTACCATTCTGAGGCAAGGCAGAACCGTCAGTCTTTCAGAGGCCCGCCTGATAGATAACCTTGGGAAGGTTGTGATAACTGCATCAGGATTACACCTGACAACCGTCGAGCAAATAGAACTCCCCACTTTTCATCGAAGTTTTGGATCACCAGAGGATGCGCAAGTGGGCGATTTCCCAATCAGGGATACCCTGCATGAAAAACCTGCGTTCAACGGGTGTGGCGTTGAGGTCCGTTACCCGGAGGGTCAAACGCCACTACCGGGGCCAACGACTGCGTGGTTGAAAACGGTGCCGCTCCTCAACTACGAAACGCCGACACCATTTCAGCGCATATGTCCGCTAGCTGACTGCGGCAACGCATTTGGACGCAATGCAGAACCCGCTGATGTCACCTTCATGAATACCGATCTGACCGTTGTCCTGCACCGGGATCCAGACGGTGAATGGTTGGGCACAAAAAGTGTTGGCTATTGGGAACCAAACGGGATTGGATTGGCTGATGCGCTGCTATTTGACGAGCACGGGGTTGTTGGCAGGGCCATGCAAACCCTGATACTGCGCAAGCGACACGGTAAATCTGACGACGAGAAATGACCGACTTTCATGACTGCAACAAAAGGCTAACTTGCAATCCTCTAATCATGTGCTAGCAAACTGGCATGTAATTTGCCATACCTCATCACAGATATTTCATACTTGTGATACAGGATTATGGGCACCAAACTGGCCAGGAGTTTCAGTGCTGTAGCAATAGCAATTGCTCTATATCTGACTCAGCCCATGAACCCTACCGGTAACCAATCAGGTTCAGTGGTAATACCAACGTATACTGACAACAAGCAGGCAAAGCCTGTCAGTGGCGAGGCCCTGGCACATTCAAGCATTTTTCCAGCGTTGGTTACCCACCAGCTACCCATAGCAAACTTCGCAGATATCGCTGCTGAGGTGTCTATTCAAGACAAGTCTGCTAAACCCTATACGCCCGGGCAACAGAACTCAACGGATCCGGAATCAATCCTCGAAGATTCTTTCAAGAGCGTGCATCAACCTGCTGAGAACGCTATTTTACCAAGCACCGACGTTGACCGCGTCATGGCCAGACGCAGCCATGTAGACGTTGCTTTTCTCAAGATCGCCAGTCCGAAAGACACAGGCCGCAATACATCCTCGATGACAAACCTTGTTGTTGGACTGCCCTCCGTGAAAACCTGGCGCACGGCTCAAGTCAAAACCAAAGCTGATGAGTTACCCGGTGACTTACCGGCCAAAAAATCCGCACACCTCACAAGAGTATCGACAGCCTATCAAGAGCTGCAAGGATTCAGATCCTTACTGAGCCCAACGGCCTTCCGGCGATCTGCCTGGCAAGATATGAGCTTTAACATGGATCCCAAAGCGAAAAAAACCCACACGAAACCGTTTGTCGTTTCAATAGATCCGGGTCATGGTGGCACCGATCCAGGCTCCAGGGGATACAATGGTCTTCTCGAAAAGGATCTGACGCTGGATATCGCTCAGCGAGTCAAGCTGTTCCTGTCAGAGGTCGATGACATCGATGTGCAGCTAACACGACAACGCGATTACGGCTTGTCGCGCCAACAACGAGTGGATGCCATCAACAGCAGTGAGGCAGACATGGTGATTTCGCTGCACTTCAACCACTTGCCGCAAACCGATGTGAATCTTGTTGAGTCCTTCTATGCCAGTCGCAAGAACATAAAAAGGAGCTTGTCTGCCCAGCACAAAGCCAAGGGTGAACTTCGCCGCGCCAACAGCACCGATGTCGATGTTGAAATCGATTTTACCGAAGGTTCGGCACGACTGGCCAGAACAATTCAACAACACATCTATTCAGAAGTGAGCTTTGACAGCAAGAACGTACAGAATGCGGGTGTCAAACAGCAGGCGTTTTTTGTCCTAACTCGCAGCTTTACACCTGCTGCGTTAATAGAAATCAGCTGCCTCAGCCATGCTGGAGAAGCTGACCGGCTTGTAAGCGATGACTATCGCAACCGCCTTGCAGCTGCAATTGTCGATGGAATACGCAACTATCGCGATTCGATACAACGTGCTCCATTGAACACGCGGGACTCGTTAGGCGCTTAAAGCTGTCGCGGCAGCTGACTTAGTCCTTATCAAACTCGACCGAGCGGAAATCCAGCATACGTCAAACTGGAATCCCGCCTTCACCGGATTACGACATGTGGTGAGCGTCAGGTGCTGGATTAACGCTGAAATCCTATGCGCCTTTGGGGATTCAGAATAACAAGCCATCTTTACCACTGGCATCAGGATTTGTTAGCCAGATCACTTTTCATCATGAACCAGTGGGCTGTACGTCCCATCAGTGCCCACTGATTGTCAGTACTCTATCCCTTGTCAAGCCAGTACCCCAATCGCTTCTAAAGCGACGGTTCAACAACCTGCGGAGAGTGCCAGAGCTACTTCGCAGGTTGATGAACCAACAGCTGCATCTTGGCAGTCAACTGTTGCCCCCATACCCCTAATCTGTTAAAAGTCAGGCCCTTCTCTGCTTGCGTGGTGCATAGCCGTCTGTGACAAACATTGATCTGCTGCAATCCATTGAGGATCTCGAGCGACATTATCAGTCGCCTGGCAAAACCTCACGATCCAAAATCAGCCTCAGCCTCACGCCTCCCATGCAACGGTGGCTTGCCTGCTCACCATTCCTTGTGATGAGCACCTGCTCCGATGAAGGGCTGGATTGTTCCCCTCGTGGCGATAAGCCGGGTGAAGCTTTCCGCATCCTTGATGAGCGCACGATAGCGATACCCGACAGACGCGGTAACAACCGCATCGACACGCTCCGCAATCTGATCAAGGACCCCAGAGTCGGCCTGCTGTTCCTGGTGCCGGGCGCGGACGAAGCACTTCGCATCAAGGGAACTGCCACGATTTCCGTCGCCCCCGAATTGCTCGAAAGCTTCATCGCGGCTGATCAACCTGCTCCAGCCACCGTTATGGTGATAAACATCAGCGCAGCCTACGTACAGAATGCGCGTGCGATAAGACGCTCGGAAATGTGGAACATGCATAGCCACGCAGATGCACTGCAGCTACCCAGCGCGGCAGAACTTTCGGTCATTCCTCCCGCAAATTCTGATCAATGAGATATCCGGAAAATTCACCGCCCGACGCTGATATGCCATATGGCGAGTCCATGCACGACATGCTGACCTTGACCATGTGGATGTCAATCGTTATCGGTATCGTTCTGCTGGCGGCCGGCAAACATGGCAATATCATGTGGATGAAAGTATGGAGTGCAGGGCTGATCGTGTGCAGTATTGCGTATCTGGTTGGCGATTCACTCAACCTGATTTGACAATTAATTGACTGTCAAGGCTCAATTAAATGAACCATGAGAAATATTTCCTGACAAATTATCCAGCTTGCTTGCGTCTGGCTAGCCGCTTAACCACAATGTCATCTTTTTCGGGATAGCAGGAGTTAAGGATGAACTACGTTGTATCGGGCGCGCTTTGCGGCAGTTTGGGCAAGTCTCTTGCCATCGTTGCTGCCATCGGTCTTTGGACGGGAATTGGCTCTGCGGCCGAGCTTCCAGACCTCCAGGGTCGAAATGTCGTCGTCGTAACCGAAAATGCCTACCCACCCTTGCAATTTGTCGACCCAAAAACCGGGGAAGCCATCGGATGGGAATACGATGCGATGAATGAGCTGGCGAGTCGTCTGAACTTCGAGCTGGTCATTGAAAATGTCAGCTGGGATGCCATGATTCCTGCAGTCAGCGAAGGCCAGTACGATGTCGGCATGACGGGCATCACAATCCGAGATGATCGTCGAGAGAAGGTCGACTTCTCGGATTCTTACATGCGCTCGGAAATGTTCATGCTGGTCAAGGCTGACGAAGACCGTTTCAGTACCGCCGAGGAGTTTGCAGCCATAGAGGACGGACTCATTGGCGCGCAGGCAGGTACAACACCTTTTTACACGGCCGTTTATGAAGTTCTTGACGGTGATGAGGCCAACCCTAGAATCAAGCTGTTTGAAACCTTCGGTGCGTCAATCCAGGCACTGCGTACAGGCGACGTCGACCTTGTACTGACAGATGGCACAGCTGGCGCCGGCTACGTCAACGCCAATCCTGACGTGTTCAAGCTCGTGGGCAATGCCATGGGTTCTGAGGATTTTGGATTCATATTTCCCAAAGGCTCCGACCTTGTCGGTGCGTTCAATGCAGGACTCGACAGTATGCGCGAAGACGGAACTCTGGAAGCACTCAATACTCGCTGGTTTCTTGAATACAAGATGGGACAATAGCCGGTTAGGCCCAAGTCCTGTCCGCTGAACATGCACGTCCCGAGTCATCCCCGCGCAAGCGGGGATTCAAGACACGATATCAACGAGGCCGCGACCCCATCAGACGCGGCATATACCAACTAATGGCTCATACTCAGCATGAATTGAATAGTCGAACAGTTGATCAATGTGCCACCATGAGCCGTGGATAATGTCGATAAACCGAGTACGCACGAGTCTGCGGAAGACTTCCCCTGGTGGCTTCTTTTTACTGTCCTTATAGGAGTCTGGCTAGGCTATCGAATCGTCACTGACGATCTGTATTCGGACGTGTTCGCCATTCTTGTCAAAGGCATCGGCGTGACAGCCTTTGTTACCCTTACCGCGTTTTTGCTAGCCAGCGTTCTGGGCCTTCTACTAGCTGCTGCCGTACTCTCACCCTATCTTCTGCTTCGGCAATTGGCCAGATTCTATATCGAAGTCATGCGCGGCATTCCGATGTTGGTGCTGCTGTTCTACATTGCTTTTGTCGGTGCCCCACTGCTGGTTGAGGCGCTTAATATTCTGCTGGCCCCCGTGCTGGAAGAACCTATGAGAACCCGCGATATCTCTCTCATGTGGCGCGCCATTCTTGCTCTGACGCTCGGTTATTCCGCCTTTATCGCAGAGGTATTCAGGGCCGGTATTCAGGCTGTTGGCACAGGACAGAAAGAGGCGGCCCAATCATTGGGGCTGTCAGGTTTGAGTCGGTTTCGATTCGTGATTTTCCCACAAGCTATACGGACTATCCTGCCACCACTGGGAAACGACTTTATTGCCATGATCAAGGATTCAGCGCTAGTCTCAGTACTTGGTGTGGCCGACATTACCCAGCTCGGGAAAATCTACGCTGCCGGATCGTTCCGCTTTATGGAGACATATAACGTTGTGGCGTATGTATACCTGCTGATTACCATTGTGTTGTCACTGCTGCTAAGACGGCTCGAAAAAAACCTGCGAAACCACAAACCACAGTGAGGGGTGTAGTTATGGTTCGGACGCAGTCTGCGCGGGGAATCAACCGTTTTGCTTGCGTAGACGCTCACCTTCTGCTTCGGCGCGGGAACGTCCAACGCCCCATGAAAGCGGCACACCACAAAGGTCATTCGTAACGCCTACACCACGCGATACCTGCAGGTTCACCTCGCAGCTGTGAAATTGAACTGCTAGCAAACCGGCAATCAACGACTCCATGCTGTGATGCTTTACTATAAAAACACGGTGTCGCCTGTGTACACGCAGATGGCCGAATTCCCTATCAAGCAAACCACGAATGCTCATCATCACCTGGTCAGCAGCTTGAGGCGAGTATTCCTGTCCGATAGAGTCAAGGTTGGTGACACCCACCGACGCTTGAAGGGTCAAATGCTCCCGAAGCGATAGCAGAGTGGCTGTTGACCCGGGCTTGAGATCGGAGCACCTTCGCCAGATCGAGACGGTGCGAGCCGCAGCTGTGTGCCGGCCTGACGGCAATGTGACAATCTCGGCCTTGGGGTGTTGTTTGGATCGGACTGTCATGTGCTCAGGAGATGTGCTCATCCGCTTGTGCGTCTAATGTTGCCGTGAAGCCAACACAACTGACAAGGCTGACGGGGTAAGATGTGAATATTACCTCGACATCGAGTTCGCCGTTTAACCGTTAGCTTAACTTGTGATTCAGTTTTTCGAATGTCACAAACGACATGTATAACAAACGTTAAATGAACTGGACACAGGTTAGATAACGGTTACGTAAACCGATGGAATGTGCAAAGGTTACATGCCATCATGCGCGTTATACTCAGACAGAATGTCCGCCAGCTCAGGTCGGTTCTCCCGGATCTCGTCCAGATTCAAGCCTTCAAGGGAGTGTGGAAATTTAAGCCACTGATCCGTCTCGTGAAGATAATAGTCTGGCGCTTTGTCGGTTTTGTTGCGTGTCGGCTTGTAATAAGGAACCGCTACGCGGATGTCATGAGGCATGTTCCTCCGCGTCTTTTTGGCAAGAGTTTCAATGATCGCTTCGATGCTTTTGCCAGTATCGTAGACATCATCAACGATGAGTAAGCGGTCATCTGAGCACAACTTCTTGACCAGATAATTCAAACTGAAAACCTGTACGTTACGCTGTTGCTGATCAATGCCGTAATACGAGGAAGTTCTCACTGTAATGTGATCCGAGTTCACTCCGCGGTAAGCCAGCAATTCCTGCATGGCAATCCCCATCGGCGCCCCACCCCGCCAGACTGCCACTATGAAGCTTGGTCTGAAACCGCTTTGGTAGACCTTGGCAGCCAACCGGAAGGAATCTTCCAGTAGTTGTTGCGCATCCAGATATTTTTTCATCGTTGCAATTGCGTGGCTAACATTGGGTGAATTCGGGTGAATTGGGTTTTCAGCGCACCGCACAGTTTACCGATCCTCGACAAAAACTAGCATATCTTGCCCGAGTATCTCGAAATACACGACAAGCTTTCTGGCAGTGCGCCGTGGACGATACACCAAAGACCAATCCCGAGCACACGCACTTGGATGAGGACGCACCCGAAGCACTCTCACGATCAATAAGAATGGCCGTCTCGATACCCTATATAATAGAACGCGAGTTGCTTCAGTTGCTGGATTACTGTGGGCACCTGCCTTGCCGTCAAAGCCCGGATTTTCCGCATTCGCCCCACAGGACCCACTGTGCAAGATAAACACTACGTCACAGAGACCAGCTTGCTGCAAGATGCCTATCGCCTGGGAGTGCAAATCGCGCAGAGCGGATTTCGCCCTACCTTTATTGTTGGTCTGTGGCGTGGGGGCAGCGTTGTAGGAATCGCCGTTCAGGAGTGTCTACAGTATCTGGGGTTTCCAACTGATCACATATCCATCCGGACCTCCTACCGCGGACTGAATACCTACCAGCAGATGGTCGACAACCCCCAGGAGGAGATACGAATTCATGGCACACAGTATTTACTGGAAACCGTTAACGAGGACGATGGGTTGCTGATCGTCGATGATGTATATAGCTCTGGCTTGACAGCCAGTGCTGTGCTCAGCCGCCTGCAGTATCGACTGAAAAACAATATGCCAGAACAGGTCCGAATTGCCGTGCCCTGGTACAAGCCGACACACAATCGTACAGATATCAAACCTGACTTCTACCTGCACACCACCGATCAATGGCTCGTTATGCCGTATGAGCTCAGCGGCCTGACGCGTGAAGAGGTTGCTGCCAACAAACCCTGGATGCTACCTATCCTTGACAGCCTTGACGAAAAACCTAACGAATGAACGCGCAGATAGTCCTCTTCCTTAAAGGTCTGGCCATGGGGGCGGCCAATGTCATACCTGGTGTGTCAGGCGGTACGATTGCACTGATTACCGGTATCTATGAACGCCTGATCAATGCTATCAAGCACTGTGATGTAACAGCCCTGAAGTCTGTATTGCGTGGCGACTTTCGGGCAGCATGGAATCACGTCGATGGCACATGGCTGTCCATATTGCTTGGCAGTGTCGCGATCAGTATTGTGACGCTTGCCAGACTGTTCGAGTTTCTACTTGAGCATCACGAACAAGCCACCATGGCTTTTTTCTTCGGCCTTATTCTACTGTCAATTCTGTATGTCGCTCGCGGTGTGAAGCACTGGAGCATGACTACAGCTGCTGCTTTGCTGACAGGCACGGCCATCGCTGTTGCAATAGCGACCCTTGCACCTGCGTCAGAAAACGACGGCATGCTATATGTCTTTCTGTGTGGCGTTATAGCCATCAGTAGCATGATACTGCCTGGGCTATCGGGCTCTTTCATACTCATTCTCATGGGAAATTATGCACTGGTTCTCGGTGCTATCAGCTCTTTCAATCTGGCTATCCTTGTTCCTCTGGCACTGGGCTGTGCATTTGGCTTAGTGGCTTTTTCGCACGTTATAGCCTGGGTTTTCAAACGCTATGCCGACCAGACTCTGGCACTGATGACAGGCTTTGTGGTTGGGTCACTGGTGGTCATCTGGCCATGGAAAAAGGCAGTGATTGAAACCCTAGAGAGAGCAGGTAAAGAGCCTCGGGATATCGTTACACGCTACGAATGGTTTCTCCCCTCCATGCAAGATACCAGTACATGGATTGCAATAAGCCTGATGATACTCGGAGCAGCCTGCATAGCACTGATGGAGCGATTTGCAAGCAAGCGGTAATAATAATTCGAACAATGCTCAGACGCGCCTGAGCGGGAAGTCATCACGGGACAAGTGTATACTTCTGCACTAATCTACTATTCGCTCCAGAAGATTAATTAATAAACAAGCGTAGGGACTTAAGGAGAAGACACATGAAAATTTCAAGAATAGCGTTGGCAGCTGGTCTACTTGCGGCTAGCTTTTCAGTAAGCGCTGATTATTTTGGCACGCTGAGCGGTCGCTCGGCCAATCCAGCGAACGGCCCTAAACTTTCTGTAGAGGGATCTTTTACAACCAGTGGTGACTATCAGAATCTTGGTGCACGCATCAACTACGGTGTAAACGAGTCGCTAACAATCTATGGTGATTTCGGTTTGTCCGAAAACATCGGGGATGGAAACTCGTTTGGTGCCGGAATTTTCTACCACATTCCCGATATGAGTGACGGATTGGATGTCGCTATCCAGGCAAGCTATCACACTGCCACACTCGATTTCGGCTTTAGCCGGGACACAGATTGGACTGCGCTAGGTGCGGCAATACTGGTAAGCCCAAAACAAGCTATGAATCCGAATACAGGACTGAATTGGTATGCCAATGCAGGATTCACAAACCTGAGTATTGAAATTCCATTTGGTCGGTTCTTTGTGGCATCAGACGACAGCTTTGAGATACAGCTCGGCGGCGGTATCTATATGCCTGCAGGACCCGGTACGTTCTATGCCGGCGCAGATTTTCTTGACGAATTCATCATCGGAGCAGGCTACCGCTTCGGCATTCAATAGACACTAATTAGTCATCCCCGCGAAGGCGGGGATCCATTCTTCGACCCACATGGATTCCCGCCTTTGCGGGAATGACAACTTACGATATTCAAGAATCCGGAGTTGCGAGACCTGGCCAAATTCGTTTTTTCCCCAGCCAGCTCACCCGCTCGCAGCTGATCCTCAAGCCGTGCCAACTCACCCCACTCGCAGTTGATCCTCAGTCCGCGATCGCATAAACAACCCGATAAGCGCCAGACCGAGAAACACGGTCACAAAGGCCATGGGTCTTGCGCTACCATCGTGCAACACACTGATCATTACTGCAGCTAGCCCTGCCATGGTCTGCTCTATTCCACTTAAGAGCGCAGAAGCAGTACCCGCCTGCCCGTCAATCGAGCGTAATGCTCGACTCGGCGCAACCGCGAATAGCGGCCCCATTCCGAACGTGATAATCATATAGGCGCCGGTTAGGGAAATAGGTGTTGTAGAGCCGGACAGAATCACCGAACACAAGACAACAGCACCTGTCAGGACAAGGGCAACCCCAACTCGCAGCAAACTCATGGCTTCCCAATGATCTGCCAGCCTTGAGGCAAGCACGCTTCCGAAAAAGAAGGCAACGACTATGCTCGCCTGATAATAGCCAAACTGATCAGCAGCAACGCCCAACTTGTCGATGAGTATAAAAGGTGCCCCGGTAACGAAGACGAATATCAGTCCAAGGGCCACTCCGAGTATCGCACAGTGTGTCAGAAAGTCAGTGTTCTTCAGAAGGTCCTTGTACCCCTTGATGAGTATGAGTGGTTTCAGGGCATTAGGGTTTGGCGTTGTTGACTCAGGCAAAAACCTCGCAACGATAAGCATGGATAAAAACGCCATGGCACTGATGACAAAGAAATTGCTTTGCCAACCAAAAGCGACATGCAAATACCCCCCTAGAATAGGTGCCGCCGCCGGTGTAATCGCAATCACCATACCCAGTAGCGCAAGTGCTTTGACTTGCTCTTTCTCGTTATAAAGATCCTTGATGATAGCTAGCCCGATAACCGCCTCTGCAGCAGCAGCCAGGCCCAGCAGTACGCGCGCAACGATAAGCTGATCAATAGTCTGTGCAAGTGCACAGGCAAGGCTTAATATGACAACGAAAACAGATGAGACAATCAGCACAGGCTTGCGGCCGTACCGGTCAGACAAAGGTCCGTGTATGAGCTGTGCCAGGCCGAAGGCCAGCATGTTCAGGCTGATGGTAAGTTTGACACGTGTGGGGGTTGTCTCAAACCATTCAGCCAGATCGGGCAAACTGGGTGTATACATGTCGGTTGACATGATACTGACGCTGGAGGCAAGTACGAGAATACCCACGACCAGACCGATACCAGGTCTGGCTGCAAGCTGTTCAGCCATGGAAACGCAAGCTTGTAAAGCGAAAAGACTCCCAAGAATACGCCCTTTTCAGAGAATCAGGGACAATCCATCAGTACTCCTAGACAATTGTTGCACAGCGTCTGACCTTCCCCGACGCCGACTTTGGAGATCCCCCCCCCCCGGATAACAATTTCAATGTCCTGACACAACTACGCCATGGTCAAAAATAGTAACAACCATGGCGCAGGCAATTCAACACACGTCGTGTCGATTCAGGACCACTACATCGCCGACACTTTATCCATGACAACAGACGACCAGGCACCCTCAGGCTCTTTACTGATAACGGGATCAGAACCCCCTGAGAGAAGCGTACTGACCGTGCGCTGGTAGTCCGCCACATCCAGTGTCCCATCACTACCTTCTGTTAGCTTGTTGATTTCCCGCACCATGCGTTGCTGATGCTTTTCTGTCTGGGCGCCACTGGCGTCGTTCTCCAGAACAATATCCGCCGCTTCATCAGGGTTTTCACGCGCGTAGTCCCAGCCTTTCATGGACGCAGCAACAAAGCGGGCCATCTTGTCAACAAATGCAGGATCTTCCAGATTCTCTTCCAACACGTAAAGTCCGTCTTCCATGGTCGATACACCCTGATCTTCATACTTGAAAACGACCAGTTGATCTTCACTTATACCTGCATCAATGACCTGCCAGTACTCGTTGTACGTCATTGTGGATATACAGTCTGCCTGCTTCTGCAGTAGCGGATCGACGTTGAAACCCTGCTTGAGAACAGTCACGCCCTCCGCTCCGCCTTCGGTGGAAATGCCCAGGGTGGACATCCAGCTCAAAAAGGGATACTCATTACCAAAAAACCAGACACCCAATGTCCGTCCCTTGAAATCTTCAGGTGACGTGATACCAGTCTCCTTCAGACACGTCAGCATCATGCCTGAACGTTTGAACGGTTGGGATATATTGACGAGCGCAACACCCTTTTCGCGGCTGGCCAGTGCGGACGGCATCCAGTCGACAATGACATCTGCTCCACCTCCTGCGATAACCTGAGGCGGTGCGATGTCAGGCCCACCTGGCTTGATGGTCACGTTGAGATCAGCTTCGTCATAAAAGCCCTTGTCCTGTGCAACGTAGTAACCTGCGAACTGACCCTGGGTTACCCATTTCAACTGCAGTGATATATCGTCGGCTGCTTGAGACGTCGTACTGGCTAATGCCAAAGCAACACTCAGTAAGCTGGTTCCGACATAGCCCAGCTGGTATTTATTGAAAATTCGCATTTATATGTATCTCCTGGTCAATAACGTGTTGAATGTAATGTTGAAGCCCATGATGCGTGAGTGTTAATGAACATGTGATACACCCCGGGTTCTTGCTTGCATCAAGCTGACAACACTGCCCGCTTCTGGTTAACGATGTCACGCTAACCTTGCCTGTTGGACGGATGCCAGAATGTCAGCATCCGCTCTGTCAGTGCGACTGCACCGTAAAATAGAGATCCGGCGACCGCCGCCACAGCGATTTCAGCCCAGACCATATCCACATTCATCCGTCCGACTTCAGTGGAGATCCGAAAACCCATTCCCACGGTAGGTGTCCCAAAAAACTCGGCGACTATCGCGCCGATCATGGCTAAGGTCGAATTGATCTTTAGCGCATTGAAGATGAACGGTAGCGCTTCGGGTATGCGCAACTTGAAAAGGTTCTGCCAATAACTGGCCGCGTACGTCTTCATCAGATCCAGCTGCATGGGCTGAGCGGCACTCAAGCCAGCCACCGTATTCACCAGCATTGGAAAAAACGTCATGATCACAACGACTGCGGCTTTGGACTGCCAATCAAAACCAAACCACATGACCATGATGGGAGCGACGCCAACGATAGGCAATGCCGACACCAGATTGCCGATAGGAAGCAATCCACGTTGCAGAAAGGGCGATCGATCAATCAATATGGCAACGATGAAACCTGCTCCGCAGCCCATGACATACCCGATAAGTACGGCTCGAAGAAACGTCTGCTGAAAGTCAGCCCACAGAATAGAGGTTGACGTAACAAAGCGAAGCCCGATGACACTTGGTGCCGGCAACAGAACCTGAGGCACATCAAAACCGCGTGTGAGAATTTCCCAGAGTATTAAAAGCCAAACGCCAAATAACAGTGGGATAACCACGTTCAATACCGTTCGAAACCAGACCGACAATGTCTTGATACTCGCGAGCTGCTCAACACACGCCCATGCCAGCAACCAGGCAGCTGTCACTTCCAACCAGAAAGCCCATTGGCTTGTGTCACGCACATCGAGTGAGCTTAAAAGCAGGTAAGCCACCACCGAAGACCCTATAAGACTCATCAAACCAGCCCGTAGCGCCTGCGAGTTACGCATCCGTCGTGATGACACCCAAATAGCCATCAGCAACACCGCCGGCGAAAAAAAACGGGAGAAAGACACCTCACCGTTTACAGGCGACAGCGTACCTTCACTCTGAGTTTGTCCGGAAAAAAGCGCCAACGCCTGCAGGACAATGGCTACTACGCCACACACCAGAACACCACTCAACAACAGGCGCTGCATGGGTTTTAAACCAGTCGAGTAGGTCCCTGGCAACACGGCATCAGACATCAGCGAGACCCATGCGACGATTAACCCACGTGCCAATAAGGCCGATAAGTGCCACAAGCAATGCTGCAAGCATGGAAGCCACCACCAGCGCTGACCAGATCTGAATAGTTTGTCCGTAGTACGACCCCGCCAGCAAACGCGCCCCGAGCCCGGCTACTGCACCGGTTGGCAATTCCGCCACAATCGCCCCCACCAACGAGATCGCCACAGCCACTTTCATGCTCGTGAACAAATACGGCAAAGAGGTAGGAAGGCGAAGTTTCCAGAACGTCTGAGCTCCCGATGCGCTATAGGTACGCATCAAATCCATATGGCTACGGTCGGCGGAGCTCAAGCCCTTGACCATACCAACCACCACCGGAAAAAAACTCAGATACATCGAGATAAACGCCTTGGGTAGCAAACCTTGTACGCCAATAGCATTGAGTACCACGATGATCATGGGCGCTATCGCCAGAATGGGTATGGTTTGAGAAGCGATGATCCACGGCAGTAAACTCTTGTTCAATGCATCGTTGTACACAATGGCAACCGCCAACACGATCCCCAGCAGCGTACCCATGGCAAAACCGAGCATGGACGAGCTCAACGTTATGCGGGCGTGATAGACAAGACTGCGCTTGGAGCTGACCTTCTTCTTGATCGTCGTGTTATAGACTTCGGTAATAACCTGATGTGGTGCGGGCAACACCGGCCGCTCCTGCCTCAAGGTGTTTTCTACCATCGTCATCAGTGAAGGCGCTGTGCCGGCGCGCTCGGCGGAGCTCCTCTCCCAGGCCATGTTCAAGAAAACCGTGGCGGCATACCAGATAATGAATATGGCAATCACGACGACAGTCACCGGAAGCACGGACGACGCTGCACGATTCGACAGTGTAGGGGACGCGACCGCTCCTGTGCTCACGAATCATTCATTCCCGTGTCAGGCAACCACATCATAGCCATGACCACTGCGCAGCCCATCCCGTACACGATTAGCCAGCGCCAGGAATTCAGGAGACTCGCGAACATCCAGAGTACGTTCGGTGGGTAAATCACTTTCTATGATGTCGTGTATCCGGCCGGGACGTGGCGACATGACAACAATACGAGTAGACAGGAAAACGGCCTCCGGAATGGAATGCGTGACAAACACAACGCTCTTGTGAGTTGCGGCCCAAAGTTGCAGCAATTGCTCGTTAAGATGATCCCTGACGATTTCATCCAGCGCACCGAAGGGTTCATCCATGAGCAGCAAGTCCGGCTCTACTGCCAGTGCTCTGGCTATGGAAGCACGCTGTTGCATCCCACCCGACAATTGCCAGGGGTATTTCTTTTCGAAGCCTTTCAGATTTACTAGCTCGAGGTTACTTTCCACACGTGATTTTATCGTCTCGCTGTCAAGGCCCATGATCTCCAGCGGCAAGGCGACATTGCTGGCAATACTGCGCCACGGATACAAAGCTGCAGCTTGAAAGACATAACCATAGGCACGTGCCAGACGCGCCTGCTCAGGGGGCATGCCATTCACACTGATTTTGCCTGCGCTGGCGGTTTCCAGATCGGCAATCACGCGCAGCAAGGTGGTCTTGCCACAACCGGAAGGACCAATAAACGATACGAACTCACCTTGTCCAATGGTGAGATCGATATCGCTCAGTGCATGGACATCACCGTCCCGCGTTGGAAACGTCAGTGACAGGCTCTCTATCTCAATGGCCTGTTGTCTCATGACAAAGCAATATCCAGAGCCGGCAACGGCAGACCGATCAGAAAGAACAAACCGTTATACACCGGCTGGCATATTGGCTGGATCACGCATAACGGGATGTGGTGCCGTCAACTCCTTCCACTGAGACAGTGCTCTGTTAACTTCCGGAAAAGGGCTGCGGGCAACGAATTTCCCATGGCCTTCCTCGCTGTTGACGGCATCTTCTGTCACAACACATCGACCTCGAGTCAGTGTAAATCGTGGCAGACCCTGCACCTCGATACCCTCAAAAACGTTGTAGTCAATCGCTGATTGCTGTGTACTGGCGCTGATGGTTTTACTACGCTTCGGATCCCACACGACGATATCGGCGTCACTACCTTCCAGAATTGCACCTTTCTGTGGATACATGTTCAGTATCTTGGCGATATTGGTCGAGGTGGCAGCAACAAACTCGTTCATCGTCAGCCGGCCGGTTTTAACACCACGCGTCCATAATACCGAAAGGCGATCTTCCAGCCCGCCGGTACCATTGGGGATCTTGGTGAAATCATTCAAACCCATGCGTTTTTGTTCACTGGTAAACGCACAATGATCAGTTGCCACAACCTGCAGGCTGCCTGCCGCAAGACCTGCCCACAACGAATCCTGATGCTGCTTGTTTCTGAACGGGGGTGACATGACGCGACGTGCAGCATGATCCCAATCGGCATGGGCGTACTCAGACTCATCGAGTGTCAGATGTTGTATTAAAGGCTCACCGTAGACACGCTTGCCATTCTGCCGGGACCGACGAATGGCTTCGTGCGCCTCTTCACACGATACATGGACAACGTAGAGAGGCACACCAGCCATATCAGCGATCATGATCGCTCGGTTGACGGCCTCTCCTTCGACCTGCGGAGGTCGTGAATAGGCATGTGCCTCTGGTCCGTTATTGCCATCGGCCATCAGGCTTGCTTGTAGCTGGGCCACTACATCACCATTTTCTGCATGTACCAGCGGCATGGCACCCAGTGCAGAACAGCGCTTGAACGATGAATACATTTCTTCATCGTTGACCATGAGAGCGCCTTTATAGGCCATGAAATGCTTGAAAGTGTTTATGCCGCTATCAACAATGGTAGCCATCTCGTCAAACACCTGCTGGCTCCACCAGGTGATTGCCATATGAAAGGAAAAATCACAGGATGCTCTGGACGTTTTGTTGTCCCACATCTGGCGAGCTTCCAATAGCGACTGCCCGGGGGCCGGCAAGCAGAAGTCTACGACCATTGTAGTCCCCCCGGATAATGCAGCTCTGGTACCAGACTCGAAATCATCGGAGGAATAGGTTCCCATGAAGGGCATCTCAAGATGCGTATGCGGATCAATCCCTCCCGGCATTACGTAGCAGCCGTCAGCATCCAGAATTTCATCACCACCCAGATTGCGGCCTATCTCTGTGATGACGCCGTTTTCAATTTTCACATCACCGCAATAGCTTCTGTCGGCTGTGACGATGGTACCGCCCTTGATTACTGTACTCATGATGTCAAATCCTGTTTTAGTCTAAATAGTACTGACTCAAGCGTTGTCATTCCCGCGCAGGCGGGGATCTATAGTGTGGGAATACGGTATCCCTGCCCTGGCAGGGATGACATTCTGTAAGACTGGGTCCTGACTCCGGTCCCTTCGGATCATTGCGTAAAATAGGAAAAACAAAACTGACTGAAAACGATACTCGATCACCAGCAGCATATATCCATCGATACGATGAAAGCTGACGACGTCACGCCAACCCGGACTACTCGACGATCTGTGCTGTCTCAACAACAGCATGAAACAATACGTTGGTTCCGGCGGTGGCCCATTCCGGTGATATCTCTTCTGCTTCATTGTGCGAAAGCCCATCAACACACGGACACATCACCATGGCGGTAGGCGCAACGCGGTTAATCCAGCACGCATCATGTCCGGCACCCGACACCAGATTCTGATGACTGTAGCCCAAACGCTCTGCCGCTGAACGCACGGCAGTAACACAGCTCTCGTTAAAAGTGACAGGGTCAAAACCACCGACTTGTTCTATGCCCAGCCCGAGACCGATCTCATCGGCAATCGTTTTTGCTCCGTCACGCAGACGCATCTCCATATCAGCAATCACCGATTTTTCCGGATGACGAAAATCCACCGTGAAGACCACCTTACCGGGAATGATGTTGCGCGAATTCGGGTAGACATCACATTGACCAATCGCGCCTACCGCATGCGGTGCATGACTCAACGCTATATCGTTGACCATCTCGGTGATGCGAGCCATGCCAAGACCTGCATTGACGCGCATGGGCATTGGCGTCGAGCCTGTGTGACTCTCCTTACCAATCAGTGTAATTTCCAGCCACTTCAGGCCTTGGCCATGAGTGACAACACCGATATCCTTGCCAGCCTGCTCGAGGATAGGGCCTTGCTCGATATGCAGTTCAAAAAAAGCGTGCATCTTGCGCTCACCGACATTCTCATCGCCCAGAAAACCTACTCGCTTAAGCTCATCACCCAGACGTGTGCCTTCCGCATCAGTGCGCTCGTACGCCCAGTCCAGTGTATGAATACCGGCGAACACGCCAGAGGCCACCATGGCGGGAGCGAAGCGTGTGCCCTCTTCGTTCGTGAAATTAACCACGACGATGGGATGTCTGGTCCTGATGTTCATGTCATTGAGCTGCCGGATAATCTCAAGCCCTCCCAGCACACCCAGTACGCCATCGTATTTCCCTCCCGTGGGCTGCGTATCAAGGTGCGACCCGACATAGACCGGCAAGGCATCAGGATCTGTGCCTTCGCGTCGGGCGAACATCGTGCCCATTTTGTCCAGCCCCATACTACATCCTGCCTCTTCGCACCAGCGCTGAAACAGGCGCCGCCCGACCGCGTCTTCATCGGTCAGTGTCTGTCGATTATTACCCCCAGCAACACCCGGCCCGATTTTCGCCATCTCCATTAGCGAGTCCCACAAACGCTCGCCGTTGATTCGCATATTGCTGGTAATTGCCATAACCGACCTCTGATGAATGGATTGACGTGAAGCCTGCCCGACGACGGCTGCCACCGGGCTAACCACTGGCGTGGACAATTCATAAGCCTTCAGAAATAGAGTGCCTCATGAATCGTGGGATGTCATGCTGACTCAGGTTGGGAAGTCGAACACAGCGCCTTGCTTGATGCCTGTTGGCCAGCGTGTAGTGACGGTTTTGAGTCGTGTATAGAAATGAACACCTTCAGGACCGTAGATGGAATGATCACCAAAGATCGAACGTTTCCACCCACCAAAGCTGTGATAAGCCACTGGCACCGGAATTGGAACATTGACGCCGACCATGCCTACCTGAATACTGTCCGTGAAGGAACGAGCCGCATCTCCGTCGCGGGTGAAGATAGCGGTACCGTTGCCGTACTCGTGATCATTGATCATCTTCACGGCATCATCGTATTTCTCGGCACGTACGACAGCCAGCACCGGTCCGAAAATCTCTTGCTGGTAGATGTCCATGTCAGTGGTGACGTTATCGAATAATGAGCCACCCAGAAAATAGCCGTTCTCATATCCTTGCAGCGACAGATTACGACCGTCAACAACCAGATCAGCACCGGCTGCCACACCGCTATCAATCAGACTGGTAATACGCTTTTTGGCATCAGCTGTGATGACCGGCCCCATCTCAGCATCCGGATCGTCTGCAGGGCCGACGCGCAAGGCTTCCACTTTTGGTCGCAGTGCATCAACCAGACGGTTGGCTGTTTCCTCACCCACGGGCACGGCTACGGATATTGCCATGCAACGCTCACCGGCAGATCCAAAACCTGCGCCCATCAACGCGTCCACCGCTTGATCCATATCGGCATCGGGCATAACCACCATATGGTTTTTAGCGCCACCCAGTGCCTGAACGCGCTTACCAGACTGATTGCCACGGTTGTAGACGTACTCTGCTATCGGTGTTGAGCCAACAAAACTGACAGCCCGGACCTCAGGATGATCCAGCAACGCATCGACTGCCTCTTTGTCACCGTGTACGACGTTGAGAACACCAGGGGGCAAACCGGCCTCGTGGAGAAGGTCGGCAATCATCATCACAGCCGATGGATCACGCTCTGACGGCTTCAACACAAAGGTATTTCCGCAGGCAATCGCCACCGGATACATCCAGAGAGGAACCATTGCAGGAAAATTGAAGGGGGTAATACCGGCACAAACGCCAAGGGCCTGACGATCCGAGTACGAATCGATTTGCGGGCCGACGTTTCTAGAGAACTCGCCCTTGAGAAGCTGAGGTATTCCACACACGAATTCGACGACTTCCCGGCCACGTTGTACTTCACCCAGTGCGTCATCATGGGTCTTGCCATGCTCGCGGGAAATCTCACGCGCCACGGCATCAGCGTGCTTTATCAGCAATTCATTAAAACGAAACATAATGGATGCCCGCTTCAGGGGCGGCGTGGCTGCCCATGCCGGGAACGCTGCCGCGGCGGACTCTACCGCCGCTCCCACTTCCTCGGCAGTGCTGAGCCCCAGCTCATCAATCGCCTCACCCGTTGCAGGGTTGTAAATCGGCTGTTTTCTGCCACTTTTGCTGGACACACGTTGTCCGCCGACGAGGTTATCAATCATGACACTGAATACTCTGTTTGGTGAAATTGAAGATAGTTTACCTGCGTAAAAACGTCGGGACGCAAACGTCACGCTTGTGCTTGTGGTCACGCTATCGTACCTTGACCATCTGGTCAACAATTGCAGACAGTGAATTGGTCATCAAATCGGCATCCGGAAAGCCAACCCGCATTCAGGTGCAGAATGAGTCACGTATTGTCGCCGCCGCCCTCGACGTATTCTCATCGTGTGGTTACAGAGGCTCCACAGTGGATCAGATTGCACGTAACGCCGGTATGTCCAAAGCCAATGTGCTGTATTACTTCAACACCAAGGATGAGATTTACGCTGCGGTGCTCAATCGCACGTTGAGCATCTGGCTCGATCCTCTGGAGCAACTGGATCCGACCGGCGACCCCATCGAACAGCTCTGGAACTACGCTCGCCAAAAACTGCAGCTGTCACGTACAGCGCCGCATGCCTCTCGACTGTTTGCGAACGAAATCCTGCAAGGCGCAAATGCGGTTCGACCTTTTCTGGAAACAGGCCTGAAGAGGCTTGTTGACTCACGCTGCCAGATAATACAAGCCTGGATTGATGATGGGAAAATCGCATCAGTCAGCCCATTGCACCTGCTGTTTCTCATCTGGTCCTCTACACAGCACTATGCAGATTTTCAGGCGCAGATTAATGCGCTGTATGAGGGGGATGAACGCGCGCTCTTTGACGAAGCCGAACGCACACTCAGGCTTATCATTACTCAGGGACTCAGGCCCACTCAACCAGAATGATATTGAAGCAACCCTCCCTCATCCCCTCGCAGGCGGAGAATCTACATTGCCACAACGCTGGGTTTTTGCCTTCGCAACAATGGCGAGTAACCGCGTTTTTTGTACGTGCTAATTTAGCTTAACGTGAGACGGTGCAATCTGGCCTCATATGCAATCATCATGACTACCCCACCTTCTTCAAAAACGCACGCATCCTCAGGCACCGCTGCAAGCGAGTCATTTCCACCGCTAATGGGCAGGTACGTTCACACACTTGTTCTCGGCACCATGCCGGGACAAAAATCCTTACAATTGCAGCAATACTACGCTCATCCAAGAAACGCCTTGTGGCCCATCATGTGCGCACTTGCCACCAACGGCATACCAAGCTACGCAGTTCATCAGGATTTATCCTATGAGCAACGATGTAAGTTGATTACAACAGCAGGCTTTGCCTTATGGGATGTGCTGGCAAGTTGTGAACGTCCCGGCAGCCTGGATAGTGACATTGTCCGTCACTCGGAGCTAGCCAATCCGATCCCACAGTTGATCATCCGGCACCCCGAATTACGCATTGTTGCCTGCAACGGCCGCACTGCCGAAGCCCTGTTTAAACGGCACATATTGCCACAGCTTGTAGACCCCATGCCCATCATCGTTAACCTCCCATCAACCAGTCCGGCCATGGCAACGTTAACGCTACAAGAAAAATTCGAACGCTGGCGCAGCGAGCTGTCTATTCACGCACCGCCATTGGATTGTTAGGGTGCGTTGTCCAGTTTGCATATTCATCCACCACAGGCTCATTGGTTCTGGTGTCCACACCGCCCACCAGCTGTTCCATGGAAATACATTGGTCAACCGGACAAACACTGACACACAAGTTGCAGCCCACGCATTCCTCATCAATCACCTGAAACATACGCTTGCCATCAACGGTTTGCGTTATAGCCTGATGTGAGGTGTCTTCGCATACCACGTGACAACGACCGCACTGTATACACAAGTCCTGATCAATCACCGCTTTGGAGATGTAGTTGAGGTTCAGGTTTTGCCAGTCCTTGACGTTGGGTGTCGCAAGGCCTGTAATGTCATTCACAGACGAATAACCTTTCTCATCCATCCAGTCTGACAGCCCAAGGGTTAATTCCTCAATGATGCGAAAGCCGTAAGTCATGGCGGCCGTGCAGACTTGAACGTTGGCAGCCCCAAGTGCAATGAACTCTGCCGCATCGCGCCACGTAGTGATACCGCCGATACCGGAAATTGGCAGATTTGCCGTCTTTGGATCACGCGCAATTTCTGCCACCATATTCAACGCAATCGGTTTGACCGCAGGCCCGCAATAGCCGCCGTGCGATCCCCAGCCATCAATGGAAGGCTCCGGCGACATGGTATCCAGATTGACGCTGATGATGGAATTGACAGTGTTGATGAGTGACACGGCATCAGCACCACCCGCATGGGCAGCACGCGCCGGACCTTTGATATCAGACACGTTCGGCGTGAGTTTGACGATCACCGGCATCTTTGTGTATTGCTTACACCACTCAGTCACCATCTGGATATATTCAGGTACCTGCCCTACCGCCGCCCCCATGCCACGCTCGGACATGCCGTGTGGGCATCCGAAATTCAGTTCTACGCCATCAGCGCCGGTATCTTCTACCCGTGCCAGAATGTCTTTCCAGTTCTTCTCTTCACAGGGGACCATGAGAGAGACGATCATGGCGCGATCAGGCCAGTCTCTTTTCACCCGCTTTATTTCATCGAGGTTGATTTGCAACGGGCGATCGGTAATAAGCTCGATATTGTTGAAACCAATCAACGTACGATCAGAAGAATGCAGCACGCCATATCGAGGACCGTTGACGTTTACAACATGCGGATCTTCGCCGAGAGTCTTCCAGACAACGCCACCCCAACCCGCTTCAAAAGCACGGACGACGTTGTATTCCTTATCGGTAGGCGGTGCAGATGCCAACCAGAATGGATTGGGTGATTTGATGCCGAGAAATTCAGATGATAAATCAGCCATGGCTTCCTATCGCTCCAGGTGCGCGTGAATGGATTCAGCGGCCAGCTTGCCATCCTGCACAGCAGCCACGGTCAGATCTTCACCTCCGGCGATACAGTCGCCTCCCGCCCAGATCTTTTCATTCGATGTTCGACGGTCGGCATCTACCCTGATTCTGCCATTATGAATTTCAAGCGCATCATCCGTATTGGATGTGACGAACTGCTGACCAATGGCCATCAGTACGCGATCACAAGGTATTAATAGTGTCTCTCCAGTGGGCGCAAAGGCATCACCTTCGCCTTGCATATAACTGAACTCGACCCCCGTCACGTTGCCATCCTCACCATGAATTCTCAAAGGCTGAAGTGATGTTCTTATCATGACACCATTGACTTTGGCGAGGTCCTGCTCAAAAACGCTGGCATTCATTTTATCGACGCCACGACGGTAAACGACCGTGACCTCTTCTGCACCCAGCATTCTGGTTTGTACGGCAGCATCAATTGCTGTCATTCCACCGCCAACCACCACTGTACGCCTGCCAACCTTCAACGCAGCAAGGTCACTCGCCTGCCGCAACTCACGAATGATGGCCACGGCATCAGCGACGCCCTCGAGATCATGACCTTCGATAGACACCTGATTGACTGTCCCAAGGCCCAAACCCAGAAACACAGCATCGAACTGCTGAAGCAGTTGATCCAAGGTCACATCCACCCCCAGAGCATGATTGTGTTTGATCGAAATACCGCCAATGGACAGTATGTATTCAACTTCACTCTGCGCAAAGTCATCAACTGTCTTGTAAGCTGCGATGCCATATTCGTTCAAGCCACCTGACTTTGGCATGGCATCGAGGATCTCGACATCATGCCCATACAATGCCAGGCGATGCGCACAAGCCAGTCCGGCAGGGCCAGCACCAACCACCGCTATACGACGGCCTGTGGATGGTGCCCGAACATAAGGCTGTTTGCCCGTACGTATGAGATGATCGGTCGCATAGCGCTGCAATTCACCAATACGCACGGGATTATCTTCAGCGGTATTGCGGACACAGGCCTGCTCGCACAGCTCTTCTGTCGGACATACCCGGGCACACATGCCACCCAGAATATTTTCATTGAAGATCGTGCGGGCTGACCCCTTGGGATTATCAGTACTGATTTGTCGGATGAACAGCGGTATGTCAATACCTGTGGGACACGACGTAACACAGGGAGCGTCATAACAGAAGTAACAGCGATCGGATTCCACCAGGGCTTCATGCCGGGTTAACGGTGGGTGCAGATCCTGCTTCAACTGTTCGATGGTGTTCGAACTCATTCGGCACACTCCCCCTGAAGACTTGTGATTGGACGATTAAAGCAATATTTTTCCAAATGGTCAAATTTTAGCAAATGGCGAATGCTTATCGAGTGTGTGAGATGATCGCAGGCCTGCCTACAGCATGTCGCCCAATCGCCGGAAACCTTCACGATGTTACTCACAGAGGCAGAGCTTTACTTGCCCATCAGCGAGGACACACTTCAA
The DNA here is from genome assembly GCA_045106195.1 of Granulosicoccus sp. Lineage (GTDB taxonomy): Bacteria > Pseudomonadota > Gammaproteobacteria > Granulosicoccales > Granulosicoccaceae > Granulosicoccus. The sequence goes on along the minus strand of JBGCEH010000062.1, from coordinate 27,333 downwards.
AGCGTTCTTGATGAGAATGTAAGCTGGAAAACCGCTTTGCAGGAACTGGAAATTCCCGAAATCGCCGCTCTTTTTCTGCTGACGCATTTGCCAGAACTTTCCGGGCGCAAGCACCCTCCCGCCGAACGACTGCTCGCTGACATCATAGTGTCCTGTAATGAGCAAGTCGAAAATAGCGGTATGACCCTGTTTATAGAATATGCCTCACAACAGCTGACGCGCCATGCGATTGATGCAGGCTTTCAACTGCTGCCAAGCCTCAGGATAGTTTTGTTGGACGAAGAAACCGTGACAAAGCAGGCTTACCTGTCACCTCAAGGAGTCTGGGACTACGGCTTCCAGCCACAGTACCGTGAATCTCTGGCCAGACAAAGAATCAAAACGACTCTCGATGGCAGCCAACGGATACTCAGCTCTGAACAAAGTCGCGTATACCGTGAATTTGAAGCTCAGAAAGACGAGCATATGCACATACAAGGCTATGCGGGAACGGGAAAAACCTCACTGATCAAATCCTTGCTGGACATGCTTGGAGCATCCGGCAGGCGGATCCTGTTAGTGGCGGCATCCAAACGCCAGCTCGATGCCTTATCCACCGATGGACAGAAAATGCAGCATGTTCAGCAGTGCACCTTTGCAACTCTGGCAGACATGGTTATCCCGCCAGATCTCACCTCAGCAGCCAATCGTAGCATGCGATCCAGAAGCGCCGCGCGAGCGACAATGCCTGACGATATTATCATCCGGCAACTAGGGGTCAGAGCCATCGGTGGTTACGGCGCACAGCAGATCATCAAAGCCATCCGCGCTACGGTGTTCAATTTTTGCCAAAGCAAGGAGGCCAGCATCATGGAAAAGCACATTCCGGCAAGCTATGCGACAACCTTCGATGCCACGCTCCGGGCGGTTGTCCGCCAGTATGCCAATGACTTGTGGAATACCCTTTTGCTTCCGCCAACGAAAAATTTCAAGCCTCAGATCCGAGGATTTCACAAGATTAAATGGGCAGCTCTGAATGGCTGGCCGATCCCTGAGCAATACACCCATATCATCGTGGATGAATGCCACGATCTACCAAAACCGGTTTTGCAGATTCTTGCCTGCAGTCCCCAAGCCCTTGCAACGCTTGGAGATGATTATCAGAATCTGCGTGGGCAAACCTACCAACAGGCAAGCAATATCCGATTGAGGGAAATGGTGCAGTCCATCCGTTCCGGCCGGGAACTGGAAAACATAATAAATCCGATTATCGTTGCGCACCCCAGTCGCGTGAAGACACAGTTTCAAGGCAATACCCAGAGCAAATTGCGCGTTGAGTACTATCAGAAAGCCACAACGCCGACCGTGCCTGCCTTGATTCTTGTCACTGACAACTGGGGCTTGTTCGAATGGGTGCAACGCTTGACCAGACAGAACATTAACCCTGATCTGATGAGCGACCATAAGGACTTGGACATGTTTGTACAGGACTGTATCGAACTAAAATATCGTAACAGCCGGGCCCGCCATGGCCAGCTTTTCCGTTTCAACACATGGGACAACCTGGCTACGGCCTACCAGAACAATGCAGGCTTCCGTCGCTTCAACCAGCTATTGGATAGAGGCTATGAGCAGAAGAACTGGCAACAAACCTACAAACAGCTCACTAAAAATCGTCATCGTACGCATATCGTAAGCCTGATAGAAAATGCCCGCAATCTGGAATTCGACAATGTCATGCTCGCACCCGATGTTTTTGATTCGGCGAACCAGATCTCAAAGGCGGCGTTTAGTGCGACGATTTACGTTGCTGTCACACGTGCCAGAAAACGCCTGATAGCGCCAGAAAAACTTCGGCAATGGATCGAAGACATTTCAGTCACTGGCATGGTGGATCGTAAGACCGCACGACGTAGCAGAACGTAAACGAGGCAACAAAGACGAGCATGCCTGCATGCCGGATACAAACATTCAGGCTTTCAATCAGCTTCACCGAGGCGTTTGCGTCCGGCTGGTTGAAAAAAGCTCCACCAATTGGCTTGTCATGACATCGGCCAGTTGAGAGACATCATGAATGGTGGTTGCACGTGAGTAGTACTGGCGAACGTCATGTCCAATACCGATCGCCACAAGCTCGACATCATCCTTTCGCTCTATTTGCGCAATAGTATGACGAAGATGTTTTTCAAGAAATCGACCTGGATTGGTCGATAAAGTTGAATCATCGATGGGCGCACCATCTGAAATCATCATGAGAATACGTCGCTGCTCTGTCCGTTGCAGCAAACGGTTGTACGCCCACATCAGGGCTTCGCCATCAATGTTCTCCTTGAGCAGTCCCTTGCGCATCATGAGCCCGAGATTGGCACGCGAATGTCGTCTAGGGGTATCAGCAGATTTGTAGATAATATGCCTAAGATCGTTCAGGCGACCGGGATTGACCGGATAGCCGTTGGCGACCCATCGTTCACGCGACTTTCCGCCCTTCCAGGCGCATGTCGTGAAACCCAATATCTCCACCCGCACACCGCAACGTTCAAGCGTGGTCGAAAGAATATCTGCACAGACCGCTGCTACCCGAATTGATCGGCCATGCATGGAGCCCGAGTTATCAAGCAATAATGTCACTATCGTATCGCGAAACGGCGTTTCTGATTCCTGTTTAAACGTTAGCGGCATCATAGGCTCGGTTAGAACACGAACCAGCCTTGCCGTGTCCAACTGCCCTTCTTCCAGATTGAATTCCCAGGAGCGCTGCTGCTGCGCCATCAACACGCGTTGCAGCCTGTTGGCGAATCGACCCACCGAACGCTGTAAATCCCCGATATGCGTATCCAGTGTCTGTCGCAAACGCAACAGCTCTTCCTCGCTACAAAGATCTGATGGTTTTATGACTTCATCAAATTCGCGGGTATAAACGTGATAGTCATTAATGTCACGCTTGATAGCGTCTCCGGCAGTAGCTCGCCATTCGCTGCCTGCGTTCTCCGAACTGTTTTCAGGCATGTCATCATCCGGCTCAACCGTATCGCTGGCATCCTCCGCACTGCCATCATCGTCGACCGTGTCCGACTCACCATCCTCTTGCATAGAGGTGCTGTCTGAATCACTCGTGTCCGAGTCATCGTCTTCCACAGATTGCTCGTCAGGCGGCTTGTCATTGTCATCCAGCTCATCCTGTGCATCGCTGTCGTCGCCGTCATCAAGTTCCAGCGAACGCAGCAACCGTCCCAGCGCTGTGGCAAAGCTTGCCTGATCGTTGATATCAAATCCGGCACGAACAAACTTGGCCTGCACATCGCTTTCCAGCCATTCGCGCCAATCAGACAAAACCTCGGCCGCGGCAGGCGGTAGCGGGCGATGACCCAGTTGTTCACGAAGGTACAAGGACAAAGCGTGATCGATACCGAGGCGCGGCTCGGAGGCTTCTCCAAGCTCAATGACAGGTTTTCTGACTGTATCGAGAAGCAACTGATATCGACCATCAAGTGCTGCATCCAGATTTCGCCCCACGCCTTCAAGCACAGTGCTTCCCAACAACTCAACACGTGCCTGCTCAGCCATGTGGTAAAGGCGTTGCGAGGTATCGGTAGACGGTTGGTAACGTCGATGAGTAATCGGATCATGGTACTGCCGATGCAAGGCAATACCATCGCTTCGCCCACGCGTCTCCAGGCGCTCCTTCAATGTCGCATCTACCGGAATCTCCGGTAGTACCATACCTTCTACATCTGATGCCTTTTCATCGAATGTGATGTCGATGGATTGGTCTCTGGATATGGCACGGGCGCAAGCGCCTGTCGATGACTTGAACCCCTGACTCAGAGGCGCTGGAAGTTCGTCCCCCTTGGGTTTGACCTCACCTATCTGGTGCGGATGCTTGTCAGCCGTCACTATCCGCCAGCTCCTCGCCAAAGACCCGCTGATACAGCTCCGAGATGAGAGCGCGTTCTGCCGGATCGCACTTGTTGACGAAAGCCAGTTCAAGCGACAAGCCGACGTCCTTGAAAAAGGTCAGATTCTGCGTCCACGTTATGACGGTACGGGGACTCATTACCGTGGCTAAGTCGCCGTTACGAAATGCGTTGCGAGTCAGGCCCGCCAGAGATACCATTTTCTCAACCAGCTTGCGGCCCTCATCATCTTGCAAGTGCGGCGCTTTGGCCAGCACCACGTTTGTTTCCTTGTCTTGCGGCAGGTAATTCAGTACCGTCGTTACCGACCATCGGTCCATTTGTGCCTGATTGATTTGCTGCGTGCCGTGATACAGACCCGTAGTATCTCCCAGCCCAACGGTATTGGCTGTAGCAAAAAAGCGGAAAGCCGGATGTGGTCTGATCACACGGCTTTGATCGAGCAGGGTCAACTGACCCGTTGATTCCAGTACGCGCTGAATCACAAACATGACATCGGGACGGCCAGCATCATATTCGTCAAACACCAGCGCCACATTGCGCTGATAAGACCACGGTAAAATGCCATCCTGAAACTCAGTGACCTGCTTTCCATCCTTGAGAACGATGGCATCTTTGCCAATAAGGTCTATCCGACTGACGTGACTGTCTAGATTGATCCGCAAACAAGGCCAGTTCAACCTGGCAGCGACCTGTTCGATATGTGTTGACTTCCCGGTGCCATGAAAGCCCGATATGAGCACTCTCCAGTCGTTGGCGAAACCCGCCAATATCGCCATGGTTGTACGGTGGTCAAACAGATAGCTGGTATCCAGATCCGGAACGCGCTCGCTACGTTGTGAATACGCTGGCACCTGCAAATCGACATCGAGGCCGAATACGTCTCTGACGGAGACAGTGGTGTCAGGCAGCAAGGAGTTGCCACCGTCATTTTGGGAAATAGAGTCGAGCATGAGTCCAGTTTTCAGGCAGTTTGGGGCGATATCGTACACGCAGTAACGAGTAGTTAGTTACGACAGTACAGGATGCGCGGGTTAAATTAAAACGAAAGGGCAGATTACTTCGGTTGGTCCACGATATTGACACAGACAGACAAACCTGAAAAGCCAGGCACCACGCCGGTTACAAATCTCATGTTGGCCGTGATGAAAAAAATCGATTCCACACCGTCGGGGACCCAGTCGGGGACATACAGGAGGGCACAGCGTAGGATCGTCGCAAAAGCGTAGCTGCCCGAAATCAGGACGCTTGGGGCATAGATCTAAGGGGGTCCACCGCACAGACGCGCCTGTTGTCCCGGAGAGCACGGTCATCAGCCGACCACGAAACGCCGTTTTCAATGCTGTCAATCGCATACACAAGTGATTCATGTAATTGACACTTCGAAAACCAAATCCGGGGAAACCGGATAGCCTGCAAGTCCTCTGGTCATGCACGATCCTTACTCACGCAAACCCAAAGGGCTTGCGTGAGCCGAAAACAAACTACTTGGCTGCCTTGCGTTCCTGAGCTTCCTTGATTACCACATCAGCCACGTTTTTGGGACACTGGCTGTAATGACTGAATTCCATTGAAAACTGACCACGGCCAGAGGTCATGGTACGCAAGTCACCAATGTAGCCAAACATCTCGGACAACGGCACATCTGCCTTGATCCGTACGCCTGTTGCACCCGCTTCCTGGCCCGCGATCATTCCACGGCGACGATTCAGATCGCCAATGACATCACCCACATGATCGTCAGGCGTGAAAACATCAACCTTCATGACAGGCTCGATGATTTGCGGGCTCGCCTTGGGAATTGACTGCCGGTAAGCACCTTTAGCTGCAATTTCAAAAGCCAGAGCCGATGAATCGACCGCGTGAAAAGCGCCATCGTTCAGCACAACGCGGAAGTCAAGCAACGGATAACCCGCCAATACACCTTCGACCATTGATGTCTTGAAGCCTTTTTCTACAGCAGGCCAGTACTCGCGAGGAACGTTACCGCCTGTGACCTTTGACTCGAAAACGAAACCCGTACCCGGCTCCCCCGGCTCGATGGTGTAATCGATACGGCCGTACTGGCCTGAACCACCCGATTGTTTCTTATGTGTGTAGGTATCTTCAAGCGAGGCCGTTATGGTCTCACGGTAGGCTACTTGTGGCTTGCCTACTTCAACTTCGACACCATGCGTACGCTTGAGAATGTCAATCTTGATATCCAGATGCAACTCGCCCATTCCCATGAGAATGGTTTCACCACTTTCCTCGTCAGTCATAACGCGGAAAGAAGGGTCTTCTGCGACCATCTTGCCGATAGCAACACCCAGCTTCTCACTACCTGCCTTGTCTTTTGGCGACACAGCGATCGAGATGACCGGATCCGGGAATACCATGGGCTCCAGAGTAGCCGGATGCTTCGGATCAGCCAGCGTATGACCTGTTTGCACGTTCTTCATACCCAGAACTGCGACGATGTCACCTGCCTGTGCGGAGTCGAGCTCTGCGCGAGAATCGGCGTGCATCTCTACGATTCGCCCGATGCGCTCGGTTTTGCCAGTAAACGTATTGAGAACCGTATCACCTTTGGCGATCTTGCCCGAATAGATCCGGATAAAGGTCAGCGCGCCGTAGCGGTCATCCATGATCTTGAACGCCAGCGCTCGTAAAGGCTTATTAGGATCAACAAGGGCTACTTCGCCTGTCTCGTTACCTTCGAGGTCGACTTCCGGTTGCGGTATAACCTCCGTCGGGCTAGGCAAATAGGACACCACGCCATCAAGCATGGGCTGGATACCTTTGTTCTTGAACGCAGAACCGCAGAAAGTCGGGAACCACTCCAGATTGATGGTGCCTTTGCGAATACATTTTTGAAGAGTATCGATATCAGGCATTTCGCCTTCAAAATAACGCTCCATCGCTGCATCATCCATTTCCAGAGCCGTTTCAACAAGCTCTTCTCGCCATTTCGCGACGTCTTCCTTCATGTCCTCGGGCACATCCTGGATCGAGTAATTCTCCGGGTTACCCGTTTCGTCCCAGATCCAGGCTTTCTCGGTCAGGAGGTCAACAACACCGACAAAATCATCTTCAGTTCCGATAGGCAGCACCATGACCAGAGGACGGGCCGCCAGAACATCTTTGACCTGCTTGACCACGCGATAGAAATCAGCTCCCATACGGTCAAGCTTGTTGACGAAGATGACGCGAGCAACTTCAGAGTCGTTGGCGTAGCGCCAGTTGGTTTCTGACTGAGGCTCTACGCCACCGGAGCCGCAGAATACTCCCACACCACCATCCAGTACTTTCAGTGAGCGATAGACCTCGATAGTGAAATCCACGTGGCCGGGAGTATCGATAATATTGAAACGGTGGCCATCCCATTCGCAACTGGTAGCAGCAGACTGAATGGTAATCCCTCGCTCCTGCTCCTGCTCCATGAAGTCGGTGGTCGCCTCACCGTCATGAACCTCGCCGGATTTGTGAATCTTGCCCGTGAGCTTGAGAATACGCTCGGTGGTGGTGGTCTTGCCCGCATCAACGTGGGCAAATATGCCAATGTTGCGGTAATGTGAAAGGTCAGTCATGTTGGTGCTCACGCTCTGTGAATATTGGTCCGCAAGTACGTATCGGATGTGCCATATGGTGAGACCAGATGAGACGGATACGCCGGGCGTTACCTACAAAAAATCAAGAAAAGAACAAAATTAAGATGGATGAAACGCGAAAAGCACACCTCGACGGTTGCGTATCGTCCCGGACATATCAAAATGCCTGCCACAATCCCGCCAGGTCAGGTCTTGGACAGCCCCAACCTGGTGAAAGGTTCAGATACGTTTCGCCGTACAGTGTGCCGTGCTTGGTAAACCCGCAATTCTACCCAATTTTGGGACGAGCATGTAGGTTACCAAGGTCTATTCGGTCGCTAATCCTGGGTATGAGAAGCATCAATCGGTAATATCAATGCTCGAGGAGCGAAAGCAACTGACATTCCGACGAAAAAAACAAGCCTGAGCATGTCAGGTGCGCATCGCCAAGTGCATCATATTGACGGCAATCCCGATTAAACCTCAATCCGGGGAATATTACCGCCATCAGAATGACGCTAATTGCAACATTCAAAAAGCCCGTAATCGATAAAAATCGATCTCGTATCCTGAGCAACACGCCGGGCTGCCGATCCACACGTGATCGTGTTTCCCGTTACCACCTTGCCAGACGGAAAGTGTAACAACGGAACCTTAGTCTAAAATTGTGTTCAAACATCGGATACAGGAACTTTGACGACAACCCCATATCACTAATAAGTAACGAAATTGCAAGAAATACGAATAGTCAATACTGGCGACAAGACGTCGATGCGCGGTAACATTAGGCTCGGGAATAATTCAAGCCCAAAGTCAAAGCACAGGAGTAGGCGGTAGCACGTCATGCATATCACGATTATCATGGTAGTTACCTACATCCTTTTTTGTGCAAGGATTGCGACAGCGCCGTGGCGCTACTGGCAACTCAACGCCCGCTATTTCTCTGAAGAACAAGGGGTTTTCTCCAAACTGTCTATGGATTCGCTCATCCCCGAGCGCTGGAGACTTGCACAAAACATTGATTCGGACGCCCTGACTCCATCCAGTTTTCCGGTTTTTCTGAAGCCGGAATGGGGACAAAACGCTCACGGCATACGCAGGGCAGACGATCAGGCACAACTTGTCCAACTCCGGTCAGAACTTGCCGAACAGCCTCAACGCTATCTCCTGCAGGAAGCTGCGCCCGGACAACGCGAATTCGAACTCTTCAGTATCGACGCCAACCGCGACGACAACAGACACGATGTATTTACGGTCACAGAGGCAATAAACCACAGTGAAAATTTTCCGATAAACAGCAAATATAACCGTTTCACCCGCTACGCTGACATAACCAGCCAGTTCACTGCCGAACAACAGGCGCTCCTTGCAAACTACCTTTCACAGATCGGCAAGTTCGGCATCAGCCGTATGAGTGTGCGGGCAGATAGTCTCGACGCCCTGGTCACGGGGCACTTTCACGTCATAGAAATCAATCTGTTCCTGCCAATGCCCATTAACCTGCTCGATGGCGAATACACATGGTCCCAAAAGTGGCGCTTTATCCGTTCGTCAATGATGAGCCTTGCCCAGGCAACCAAGCTCATCAAGCCAGTTGACAGGCCACAGCCGATCTTTGCCAGCATGATGATGTACGGCCGCCGCAAGCGTGCCGCTGCCAATCATCACGTTGGTGGCAACAAGATCCCTGAGCACTATCCTCAGCCATAACCGTAGTCCGGGCAATTCATGAAATCCCTCAAAGCGCTGGTCTATCGCTGGATCAGCCAGAAGTACATGGCAGGCTGCAGCAACTACAATTCGCTACAAGTCAGAAAAGCCAGTCGCTCCAAGCGACAGGCCCGCCAGATGTTCGCTCAGCACGATGTGCCGCACGCCAAAGGCGCTTTGTTCTACAACCCCTTTACTGCGCATCGGTTTGCGAAAGAGCACGGCTTTCCGCTTTGCATTAAACCTGACGTCAGCGGTTTTTCCCGTGGCAGCCACTTTCCGATCAATAACTATCGTGAACTCTGGAAGGCAGCCCTTCTTGTCAAAGTCTGGTGGCCGAGCAGCGTTGTCGAACAATATTTACTAGGCTCGAATTATCGCGTTCTGGCAACTGATACCGAGTTGGTATCTGTGATCCGCCGTTACCCACCGTTCGTCGACGGCAATGGCAGGGACAACATTGAAAAATTGATCGATGATGAGAATGCTGTCAGAACGCAGATGGGGCTCTACCCGACTATCTATCCCATTAGCAAAGGCCCAGCGACAACTGCCTATCTGGCCAGATCAGGCCGTACACTCGAAACGGTACCCCTGAACGGCGAACGGGTCTATACGTTCAATCGCGTCGCGTTGGCTCCGGGTGGTGTTGTAGAAATCATTGACCAGGCAACCATTCCTGCCGCCAATAGAGAGCTGTTCCTAAGAGTCATCAAGGCGTTTGATGCCAAGCTGTTTGGCATCGACGTCATCTTCGAAGAAGGCATAGAAAAAGACTATCGAGAGCAACGTTGCATCTTTCTGGAGGTCAATTCCAGACCTTACACGCGTATGCATAGCTTCCCCCGATACGGCCAAAAGGAAAACCTCGACGCGTTCTATGCCGAGATGGATGCATTAGCCGTCACAGATGCGGACACGTTCTGATTAACGACTTGACCGGCGCATTGGTTTGCACTGATGGATATGGCATTGCCATGACAAGCACACACTGGATGCACTACTTTGAGCGCTAGCAAATCTGCGCTGCACTTCTATCAGTTTCTTGGCGCTCACTCTTTTCTTATCGGTCTTCTACCGTTTTTCCTACCGGTATACTTATGGACTCACGGACTTGGACTGGCTGGACTGAGCCTGTTGATCGGCTCATCCGGATTGGCCTTTGCCGCCTCCTTGCGATTGTGGCAACGACTTTCAATGCACTGGCCACTAAGACGTCTCATCGCCCTGACCTTTCTGTTTGAAGTTTGTCTCGTGTTTGTCGTCGGGTTGTTCACGACAATTCCGGGCATGGCATTGTTTCAGACACCTCCTGAACCCTACACATCGGCTACGGGCAAACTGGTCATTGCCGCTTGCTGCATCGGCTTGTTCAATGGTTTGTACAATGCATTTTTCTGGACAACGCAACGAACCCTGTTCCTACAACAACTTGGGCAAAACGACACTGGCAAGCAGTATGGGAACTTTCAGATATTTGTCACTTTGTTCCTTAAAACCGGCATCATCCTGGGAGGATTTCTGCTTGAAAACGGAAGCTTAGTGTGGATCCTGGCGCTCAGTGCAGGTATAAGTGCCGCATCAAACCTGTGGTTAGCCCGACCAGAACACACCCGCTCCCAACTGCATAGCGTAACAACAATTGTGAACACTCGCCAGAGCCTCGCCTTCTCAGATAGTCGAGGTTCTCGAAAAACGTTTGCGATAGACGGACTATTTCTGTATCTGGAGAGCCATTTCTGGACACTCTCTCTATTCCTTGTCGTTAGAGAAGATTTCTCAAAGCTGGGAATTGCCGTTGTTTTACTGGCATTGGGTTTTGCACTGATGTTTTTCGTCATCAAAAACAGGATCGATCATCTTTCTACCGAGAGACTGTTTCACGGTGCGGTGCTGCTTTATGCCCTGTCGTGGCTGCTTAGATTCACCCTGAACGAAGACTCCGCTGGAGGCAGCTTGATCGTAACATTGTTGGTGATCACCTTTTTTTCCTCATTCTTCAGACTGGCGTTCAACAAGCGTTTTTTCGACGTCGCACGAAGCGAAGGCAGTATCCACTACCTACTGGTTAAAAGTTATACCTCACAGCTCTTGCTTGGAATTCTATATACGGCCCTCGGCACCGTGCTGTTCATTATCCCTACACACACAGTGCTCACACTTCAAGTTGTCTACCTTGTAGCCGCCGTGCTGTCGCTCGTTTATTTAGGGTACAGAGATTCCAAGCCAGAACCAACGTGCCATGGTAAGTGAACGGCAATGCCGTCGGACAACCCACCACCCCATGTCACCTGCGAGTAGAAATACCACGGCTTTGATTCTCCTGCCACACTACTTAACGCCAAACAACGTGGTATCCTATCCGCGAATTCCTATGGAGTTCATATGAGTACACCAATTAACACCCCGGCCCCGCAAGCCGCTGCACGTTTTACTGATGCAGAAAAGGCTGTCGAAGAGCTTATAAGGCTCTACGAAATCAGTGCTGATTTTCTTCGCGCTGCGTTCAAGGATTATCTGGCTGGCCACTTACCTGAAAACAAACATCGTGCTTTCTATCCTGAAATCCGTTTCAGGACCAGCACCTTTGCGCGAGTTGATTCGCGCCTCTCCTACGGCCATGTTGACCAACCCGGGCTTTACACCACAACCATTACTCAACCTGCTCTGTTTCGTGGCTACCTGATCCATCAATTAACGCTATTGACAAGCAATCACAATGAACCTGTGGAGATCGGATTTTCGGATGTTCCGATTCCATTGCACTTCGCCCTGGAAGCAGGTTCCACCCTTGCAGTAAGCCGACCGCAGGAAATCAGCACATCTTTGCGTGATGCCTTCGATGTGCCTGACATCGCCCATGTCAATGATTACATCGTCAATGGCACACAGGAACTGGAACCCGGTCTGCCCATGCCACTTGCACCCTTTCCCGCACAGCGTGTTGACTACTCCCTCTACCGACTGGTGCATTATTCGGCAACGGCACCTGAACATTTTCAGAACTACGTACTGTTTACCAACTACCAGTTCTACATCGAAGAATTCTGCCGTCTGGCAAGAGACCTGATGGCCAACGGTGACTCTCGCTATGAGGCGTTTGTCGAACCGGGCAATGTCATCACACTGAACGGGGAGTCGGAACGCAGCTCGGGAACCTCACCAGCACGCCAACCACAAATGCCCGCCTACCATCTCAAGGCTGGAAAAAGCAAAGGCATCACGATGGTCAATATCGGAGTTGGACCTTCCAATGCCAAAACCATAACCGACCATATCGCCGTACTGCGACCTCACGCCTGGCTGATGCTTGGCCATTGTGCAGGCCTGCGCAATACGCAAGAGCTGGGCGATTACGTTCTGGCCCACGCCTATGTTCGTGAAGATAAAGTGCTGGATGCTGATCTTCCAGTATGGGTTCCCGTTCCTGCTCTAGCCGAAGTACAACAGGCATTGGAGAGTGCGGTGGCAGAAGTAACCGGCCTGGAGGGTTACGAATTGAAACGCATCATGCGTACTGGTACCGTGGCGTCAATTGACAACCGAAACTGGGAATTGCAGGATCAGAAGGAACCGGTCAGAAGGTTATCGCAATCGCGAGCGGTTGCCCTTGATATGGAATCAGCCACTATTGCCGCTAACGGATTTCGCTTACGAGTGCCCTACGGTACCTTGCTATGTGTGTCTGACAAACCCCTGCAAGGAGAACTGAAACTTCCAGGCATGGCATCCGAGTTTTATCAGACACAGGTTGCACAACATCTTGAGATCGGCATGCTGGCGATGCAAAAGATGAGTGAGATGAAAGCTGAACGGCTGCATTCCAGAAAGCTGAGGAGCTTTTTTGAAACGGCCTTTCAATAAACTGCGCTGCGAACTCATGCACTTGATGCCGAGAGTTCAGGAAAAAATCCCTCTCAAATCCTGATTCTCGACGACTACTCGCAAGGATCAATCAGCGCTCAAATTACAACACTGCCTGCACACACATCACGATTTTGTAAGCAGCCGTTTCGTCAATGCCAGATAAGCCACATCGACGTATGAAGCGCCCAGACGCTGACAACGTTCGGGCGACCACCCTACAGAGAGTCGCGGCGCATTCGCCGTATCCTTGAATGGCATTTCCAGCGTCATCGCAAGGCATCCGAACCGCGATGCCAGTTGATTACTGCAGAACGTCAGATTAGCCTTGCCCGGCGAATTTATCGGATAACCGTACTGATCCTGGAAATCCGGATTGATCGACGCCCAAGTGTATTTCAAATTGACCAGTTCTTGACTTCTTGCCGTTGTCCAACCGCTGACACCTTCTGTTCCTGCTATGAAGTTGTATGGCAAGGCTTCATCTCCATGGACATCCAGCGCCAGATCGACCCCTGTTTGCTTCATTCTTTCAAGGACATGAAAAACCTCTGGGCTGCGCTCTACATCCGGTTTCTCCCACTCACGGTTCAGATTCACACCCAGTGAATTTGTGCGCAAATGCCCCAGAAACGAGCCATCAGGATTCATGTTGGGTACGACGTGGATATCGGCTAGCCGTCGCAGTGCCACGCTGGTGGCATCATCGGGATCCAGAAGTCGGTCCAGCCAACCTTCGACAAACCACTCCGCCATCGATTCACCAGGGTGCTGACGTGCAATCACCCATAATTGAGCTCTTTCCGCTAAATTTCCCAGTGAGGCGTCATTGGCATCGACATCATGCTCGATAAGTGATGATACTTGCAAGTAATCGATTGGCCTACCCTGATGAGTCAGCCCGAGAACCTTGTGCCGAACCATGGGGGTAAGAGCTGCGGAGCTGACAAGATCTGCATGTTGCTCCATTGAATAGGGCGCAAAGTAGGCAAACCACATCTGGTCAGTTTCGGCTTGTACGGTCCATCTAAGCTGAGCGCCATCGTACTCAGCAGGCATTCGCTCCCAGGTCTGTCGATCAAGACTGAATACTACGTGGTAATTTTCCCATCCCCTCGGATACGTGCTTGCACCAGCATTCTCGATTACAAAAGCACAGAGATTGCCGGCTAAGCCAGACGCACTGAAATGGAACCATTGCAGAAAATCAGAGCATGCATCCTCCACTATTTCAAGCCGTATATCAGACGGATCGGTCGCGTCCACAACCCTGATATTGCCGCTGTCAAACTGACTATTGATAACTATAGGCAAGAATTGCGCGCTCATTAAACAGCGAAAAAAGATAAAAAAAAAGCTGGCGAATCGTCAACCGATTCGCCAGCTTCCAGCACTAAGCTGATGGTGCGTCAGCGCACCAACCGCTTTACAAACCGATCCTAGTTACCCAGGATACCGTCGATAGAGTAGATCTGAGCACCAGCTTCACCAGTACCAATCAACATAACGACGTTTCCGTCTACGGTTGTGTTGCCGTCAGCATCAGTTGCAATAGTGTAAACACTGTTGTCTGAAGCACTGACTGATTCCGCAGCAGCCAGGCCTGCAGGATCCAGAGCGGCATTGGTAACGATATGAGATTGCAACTGGGCAGCAGTCAAATCAGTTACGCCAGCAGCCTCGAGTGTAGCGTCGCTAGGTACGAAGAAAGTCCATACCTGAGTGTCGAAGAAACCTTCGAAATCACGATCAATCGCAGTGCGGTAGATTTCAGATGTTCCTGCAGCTGCAAGCGCCGCATCGGCTGGACCAGTAGTTTCTCCTGGTGCTGCATCAGGGTTCTCTGGTCCAGGCTCGCTTACAGGAGCTTCTGGGGCAGCTGGTGGGATGAGCACTGAACCAATCACGTGAACCAGGCCGATGGATGGAGTCGATTCTGCAGTCTCACCTTCACCAAGGATTACAACGTCAACAGCGTCGACATTGATATCGTTTACAGCAAGGCCGTTTGCGCCGTCACCAGCAGACAGTGTAAGCACCTGAGTGACCTCGTTTTCAGTACCGGCAAGGTCAACGAGGAGCGTGGGAACTGTTGCAGGATTATCTCCGGCGTTAGTCAGGACCTCTGTGGCTGCCATGGCGTTAACAGTGCCAGACAATACGTGATACTGAAGAACTCGAGCCAAAGCATCACCAGTAGGGAAGTCGTCGCCCAAGGCTGCTGCTGCTGCTGTAATAGCAGCATCGGTTGGTGCGAAGACAGTGAACTGACTTTCAGGGTTGTCGAGAGTATCGGCAAGGCCTGCGGCAGTAATCACATCTTCCAGCATCTGATGGTCAGCTGAATTGACAATTGTATCGAAAGCCGTACCACCTACGCCCGGAGTCGCAGCGGGAACTTCAGGTTCCATAGGTTCAGGATCAGTAGTGCCCGGTTCCATAGTGTCAGGATCTGGAGTGCCCGGCATTTCTGGGGTCGTAGCCGGAGCTGGGTCATCGTCATCCGAACAGGCTGCCAAAGAAACGCTGGCCGCGATGATAGTCATCGCAAAATACTTCTTAATCATGAGTGATCCTCTATAAATGAGTAAAAATTGTCTAGCAAAACTAGTTTGGCGAAAACGTCAAAAACTACAAACCGAAGTCACTACCACTACGATGCAGCATCGAATCTGTACCTGCCGGTAGAGCATAGGTCCCTCTCGCTTGGGCGCTATGCTAAAGCAAACTCCCAGGCCGCTGTGCGAACTAATTCCCGAATTTGTGGCACATTATCAATGTGTCACGCGCCCGAGCGAATATTTAGCCGCCATATTCTATCCCCACCGTGCACGCCATGGGACGACAAGCCAGAAAATTACCGACCTATCACCTGATTCCAATACTTCACTCGGCAGCTTTTTCCGAAGCCGCCGGATAGGATCATGAACGCATCACAAACTGCTGAATAGACAACCATTTTAGTCTGGTATTACTGCTAATGCAAACGCGCTGGCAAGGTCAAACAAACTAATTGTCTTCACTTGTCAATGATAATGCAGTATTTCTCCAGTACTTCATGAGCGCGGAATGATCCACAAAACTGTTGGTCTGTCTGAGCGGGAAACGTGTTTTAGCAAGATAGTATGTGTGCGCAACAAAGCACATAGAGATGGATATCGTGTATAGTTCTTACTTCTCAGTAGTGGTATTGTCGAATAGAGGAAAAGAGGGCTATCCATAGCCCCTATCAGCTTCGTGCCTTGATACCACTTGGAGGAGGAATAACGAAAGTCACCTCACTTTCGAAGGTTCTATTGTACTGACGTTTTAATGCCTTACATGTGACGTTACCACAATGAACTCTCGCCTCAGGATCAGTAATCAGGACGAGCTGGCTGAACGCGCGGTACAATTGCAATCCTGGGCAGCCAGACAAGGAACCCGGGCGTTGCTGATTGTTGTTTCGCCGCCCAAATCATGGCTTGAAAGTTTCGCATTATCACACCAGTGCGACTTTCTGGATGCAGCATCACAAACCGATAGAGCTGACCGCATCAGTGCCTTACTGGGCACAGAGCGTTGTGTCGTGGTGATGCAGCTCGGAAAGAGGCCGGATCTGGGACTACTTGCGGCCACCGCTGGCACTGTGAAAGCAGGTGGACTGATGGTTCTGGGAACATGTCGCCCCATCCAAACCAATCCCCCTGATAACCGCGACAAAACAGAAACTTACGCAAAGCCAGACGCCAATCACTCCCACAAACGGTTGGAACGCCTGGCGTCAGCCGCTGCTATGGCTCATCCGCAGACGGTAAATTGTGTTGAGCTGACAAGCGAGTGCGACTCTACAGCCCTGTCACATCCTCCAGGCGCTCCAACCAGACCTGTCTGTAACTTGAATGAATGCAATTCAGTCGTACATAGACATTCAGCATTACTCGAGCAGGATGCATTGCTCAGCCGTGCATTCAATCATCTCACCACAAATGCAAGCAGCTGTATTGTCATTAAAGGCCGAAGAGGTCGAGGAAAATCGTCATTGCTTGCACGCCTGGCACTGCAGCTCGACAAAATGGGCCTTGATTGCAGGATTACAGCCCTGCATGCGTCAGCGCTCAGCTCCTTTCAGAGGCTTGCAGGCAATAAAAGCATCCGCTATGCAAGTGCCGAATCCGCATCCTTCAATCCTGCCGATGTCCTGTTGGTAGACGAAGCCGCAAACCTTTCCATTAAACAGCTGCAA
This sequence comes from Granulosicoccus sp., assembly GCA_045106195.1. GTDB lineage: Bacteria > Pseudomonadota > Gammaproteobacteria > Granulosicoccales > Granulosicoccaceae > Granulosicoccus. Next base: position 10,072 of record JBGCEH010000062.1, on the reverse strand, counting down.
CTCTATCTGACTTGTTTTCGCCATGTGGTTTTTTGCACCACGATAGAAGGATATGAAGCATCCGGACGCGCGTTTGATGTGCGGCTACTGTCCGACTGGTCGAATCGATCCATGGCACTGCTTCAACTCAACGTCACACAACCATGGCGATGGGCGGAAGGCGACGCTCTGGAAAGCTTTATAGATCAATTGCTTCTGAATAACCCTCGCCAGCCTGTGACCCCATTGCCTCAATGGACTGCCGATGAAGCACAACGCTGGGCCGCGGAGTGTCAGCCGAGAAAGGTAAGTCGAAACGATCTGCTCGATGATGAAACCTTACTGGCCGGTGTTCACTCATTGCTGCATTCAACCCATTATCAAACCACTACCAAAGATCTGGAACACCTTCTTGACGCTCGGACAGTGCAATTGTGGATACAAACGCTTGACAATGTTGTTGTGGGAGTATTGATACTGGAGCAAGAAGGCGGAATTCACCCCAGTCTGCAAGAATCCATACTCGCTAAAACGAGGCGCCTGCCCAATCAGCTATTACCGCAACTTCTCGCCCAGACTGCCAACAATCCAGGCGGACTGGAAAAGCGCTATGCACGCATCATCAGGCTTGCCGTCACCTCAAAGCTTCGTCGACAAAAACTTGCATCAGACCTGCTGCAGGCCGTAACCGATGAGTGCATCCAGTCAAAAGAAGCACCGTCAGCGCAGCCGCCTGTGGCTGCCATCGGCGCAAGTTTTGCAGCCGATGACTGTTCGATAGGTTTTTGGCAAAGTCATGGCTATACCGAATTCCATCGTGGCTTCAGATCAAACCCACGAACCGGCAAACAGGCAGTGGCAATGCTTCGCAGCTTCGAATCCGTCACCTCGGAAATCTTGTCAATAGCTGCCGACATTCATCACGATAATAGATTGGCCCGGACAAATTCCTTACTCTGCAGCTCTGAGCAGCCGACAGAACAGGCTATATCATCTCGTGACATACAGCTGCTACAACGCTTTGCGACGGGACAACGCAGCCAGCATGACACCTACGCAGCTTTAAGGCGACTCTCCATGACTACTGGCTTGTCGACCACTCCCGGGCCCGATAAAAGTGCGCGCCAGCATGAACTCGACATGCGTCATTACGTAAAACACTGGATAGAAAGTTGCGCGGCGCTGTTGTAGCCGACAATCCGGCAGCATTGTTTATAGTTTCAGGACGTGTCAGTTGACAAGGGTATCGGCATGCAATCAAAAGTTAGGCAAACAGAATCAAGGTACTCAATTACTTGTTTCTGGCAAAACATAATTGCCGTATTGGGGATATCCACCCTGTTACTGGCGAGTTTAAAAAGCTACGCAAACCCTCCTATCGCCAATCCCCTGCTTCAGTTAGACGCTCAGGAGATAGCCGCCGCATACGGGGGGAAAAGAGTTTATAAAGTCACGCGCAACAATAAGGAAATAGGCACGCACGCTTTGAGTTTTATCAATGATGGAGACGATTTGACCGTCAAGGTTGACTCATCCATCACGGTGCGCATACTGCGTATTCCCGTGTATCGGTTGTCTTACGTGGCAACCGAACTTTGGCGAGATAACGTCCTTGTCTCGACTTCTGCAACGACAACTGAGAATGGGGAAAGCACTACGGTCAGTTGGGACAATACCAACGGCCGTAACGAGGTGAGATTTGCCAGCAATCATTGGCACCCCGGCGTCCTCACAGGCAGCTCAGTGTTCAATACACTCACTGGTAACACAAGCAGCATCAAGGTATCTACCGTGGGCGTAGAACAGATAGAGATAGGCCCTGGCGATGTTATCACCGCTACTCACTATAAATATAATGACGACATTCAAGCCAACGTCTGGTACGACACTGATGGTCTTTGGTTAAAAATGTCTTTCGATGGAGAAGACGGTAGTGCGATTCAATACCTAAGGACCGACTGAAGAGAGGTGACGCCTCACCGAACCTCCGGATGGCGTCACCATCCCGATCGAACTATCATTCACGCATAATCTGTCGCCATCATGTCGCAGATATTGAGTGGACACTGTTCCTATACGAAAGCCCCATTTACACACCTGTGTGATGTTGTGAAGGCTTCCATCCGGTTGCAGAATCATGACGTCATCCATGTCAAGATCCCAGGTTTTGTTTTCCTCGATTTTCACTTTCATGGAGTATTTCATCGATAATCTGTTCCCATCTACAAAACCGTTAGCGCCGTTGATTAGCGAGTCTGATTCTGCGCTGAATATCCCATTACCGGTTATCGCAATTTTCCATTGCCTAACCTCGACTATGCCATCGGTATAAAAGAGTTTTTCGTCAAGGACAAACCGATCGTCTTCGTAGAAGCCATAAAAATCTCCGCAGAAATGCCGACGCGGCTTGCCAAACCTGTCTGAAAACCAACCCGACGCCCGGGTATGGCCCAGAAAATACTCGGCGAAGTCAAATTGGAGCGGTAGGTCTGTCGCAGGCGCATGCCTTGCTTCAACTGCGTCCTGCTTGTTCTTTTCAAGAAGTGCTAGCAATGCTCGACCCCCCTATAAATTATCAATGGATTCCCGAGACTCGTCTCTCTAAAAAACAAAGCGCCGGAACAAACTGCTTGGAAGAGATACGCTAAGAGATTGTCGCCAGATCATGGGCCATAGGACCACCGAGCCTGACGATTCCAAACACTATCGTTTGACTAGCAGGAGCTGTCCAACATCGGTACGCTCAAACTGAAATCCGGTTTCACAGTAACTCAGGTAATATCGCCACATCCGCATGAACCGCTCATCAAAACCCTGAGCCTGGACTTCTCGGCCCATCTGATCAAAACGCTCTCGCCACAATCTCAGCGTAGTGGCATAACTGCGTCCAAACCAGTCAGTTTTCACGATATCAAAACCCGCCTGATTGATCAGTTCTCGCAAATGGGTCTTGCTAGGTAACATACCGCCCGGAAAAATATAGCGCTGTATGAAATCCGGGCTAGCCTTGTAGTCTTCAAACCGGTCTTCTGCGATGGTAATGACCTGCAATACAGCAGTACCCTGATTTTCGAGCAGGGCATTCAATTTCGAAAAATATGTGGTCCAGTACTGCTCACCAACAGCCTCGAACATCTCGATAGACACAATGTGATCGTAGGTGCCTGTGACCTGTCGATAATCCTGGTGCCTGAAGGAGGTTGATCCTTTCGAATCGTCACTCGCGGCGATACTGTTATGTTCCTGCGCATACCGAAGTTGCTCATGACTGAGCGAGATACCTTCGACCTCACACTGCGCCCGGGTAGCCAGCTTGTGCGCCATGGCGCCCCAGCCACAACCGATTTCAAGAATTCGCGCCCCAGGCCTGGGTTTCAAGTAGTCAACAACCTGTTGAAGCTTGATGTGTTGTGCTTGCTCGAGCGTTTCGTTATCGTGAAAACGGGCCGATGAATAGCTCATACTCGGGTCAAGCCACAACTGGTAAAAACTGTTACCCAGATCGTAGTGAAATTCTATGTTACGGCGACTGCCGCTGAGCGAATTGTGATTTCGTCCATGACGAATCGAGTTGGCGAGCCTTGCATACCAGCTACCTGAAGTCATCGCTGCAACCTGCGATTCATTATTCATTATTAAAGTGAACAAACTGTGCAGATTGTCAGAGGACCAGTCACCGCGAAGGTAGCTCTCAGCGAAGCCGTTTTCGCCCTTGACCATCATCTGCCTGACCGGCTTGAAATTATGCAGGATCACATGGGCATTTTCTGTCGGGTTGTCCGACATGACTCCATGCAATGATGTGTGCCCATCTGGCCAGGTAAACCGCAGTTGGCCATGATGTATACCATCGAGCAAATGATCAAAGCGACGGCCGATGAGACTGCCAAGTGCATGCTGCAGCTTGTAACGGATGGGCAGGGCTGGACGTAGTGACTGATTGTCTATTTCTGACATTGATATTGATAGTAGCTTGGGAAAATGGGTCAGGTTGAACGTTTAGGCTGGTGCTTGAACAATGGTATCCCTTTGACCCAGAGCTTGAACGCCTCCCAGTGGATACCACCGACTACCTTGGCACCTAACAAGGGAATCTGTAAAAAAACCTTCAGCAACTGTGACGTACTGAGCATCTGACGTAGGGCGACGTAGCTTGCTGTAATTACTAGTCCCTCATCATCCGATGCCCGTATTACGACCACCTGCTTCTCAGCTGGTTCATTGAGTCTGAACTGATACTGCATGCCCATATGTGCGAACGGTGACACGAATAGTGATTTCTGCGCGCTTTGATGGATCCAGACATTCTCGCAGGAATTGTCAGCACCTACCGGCAGTACATAGGCATGACGCTCGCCAAACGTATTGTGAACCTCGTGAACAACAGCATAACAATCTGAATTCTCATCGAGACAATAAAACAGGCTTAAGGGATTGAAAGCATGCCCTAATACACGAGGGTAGCAACTTAGAAGAATGCGTGTAGGCATCGTGTGAATGCCTGACTGCGTCAAACTGCGCTGTACATATTCTCTCAGGGTTTCGTGTTCTGACTCACCAAAGTCGACATCGTGAAAGCTGAGCAGATTAAATCGGTTGTGCGAGAACAGCCAGAATTTTCTGGCAAGCGTATCAATCTCGGACAGATCGATGAGTAGCGAGAACACGGTGTATCTGAGCACATGCACCTTGGGTCGCATGCGCTTGTGATACACCTGTCCGACATACAAGCTACTGCGCAGACTCATGCAGCAGCCTCATCAGGCCCACGGTACTCACTCAGATTCCTGGAAGGCACCACGATTCGCGGTGAAGGATCTTCCAGTGGCCATGGGCGAGCCAGCCCACCGAGCTGCTCGGCAACTGCCAGACCTGCTTGCACAGCATCTTCGTGGAATCCCGATCCAAAATAACTACCGCAGAACCAACTCCTCTGCTGACCTTGCAGCAACCAGAGCTCCTGCTGTGCTTTCCAGGTTTCCGGTGTGAACACCGGATGCTGATACATCTGGGAACGGAACGTCACGTGGGTAGCCGGCGGGGTGGCAGGATTGAGAGTAACAATATAATTCTTGGCAGTAGTCAGATTTTGAAGACGATTCATCCAGTAACTCACTGACACCTGCGACGCATCATCACCGCTTCTCTCGACATAATTCCAGCTACACCATGCCCTGCGACGTTTTGGAAGGTAGCTTTCGTCAGTGTGCAAAATTGCGAGATTGGGCTCGTACTCAAACTTCCCGAGTAAGGTGATTTCCTGTGGCGTCGGCGCTTCGAGACAGGCGAGAGCCTGATCCGCGTGTGCGGCAATGACGACATGATCAGCATCGACTCGCCGCCCCCCGGCGTCAAAAATAGAGACCCCATCAGCAGACCTTCGGATACGGGTGACGTCGAATCCCGTGATGACAGACTCAGTTCCCAAGGATTTTTCCACGGCCCTGACGTATTGCTCACTACCGCCGGAGACGGTTCGCCACTGTGGGCGGTTGGTGACCTGCAAAAGACCGTGGTTACTGCAGAACCGAATAAACGCAGCCGCTGGATAGTCCAACATCTTGTTTTTGGACGTCGACCAAATGGCAGCACCGAACGGGAGCAAGTGATCCTGAACAAACTCATCGTTGTAACGGTGATGCCGCAGGAAGTCACCAAGCGTTTGCTCTGAGTCGGCCGGAATCTGGCCCGGTGCGCTTCGGTAGAATCGCAGGAGATCACGCAACATCTTCCAGAACCTCGGGCGTAGCGTTAAACCCGGTTGCGCCAGCAGGCCCAACGCAGGCCCACCGGCATACTCGAATCCGCCATTATCGCGCGAGACAGCGAAAGACATGTCGCTCGCCTCTGTCTTGACGCTCATCGCGTCAAACCATCGCGTCATATTGGGGTAACTAGGCTCGTTATAGACAATAAATCCGGTGTCTATTTTCAGCCGTTCCCCGTCTGGAGCTGCCTCCGAGTTCGTCTCTGCGTCAGGCAGATCCAGCGTGGCTGTGTGAGCGTGTCCACCGAGCCTGTCGTCTTTTTCCAGAAGTGTGACATTATGCCGCTTAGCTAGCAGCCAAGCGGCTGCAAGCCCCGCAGCACCGCTACCTACAACAGCAACATGCATCTTAACGTCGTGTACCATGAACCGGAGTCTACTCTATCGTGTGCGGGTCAGTGTACGCGCTGCAGCATTCGGAAGATCAGACAGATCCGGTGAGAATCGGAATGCGTAAGTTCCAACAACAATGAATACTTTAGTGGCAACACCTACAAAAAAGCGCAGTGGCGCTGCACCAGACAAAAAGACAGAGGCATCTCTTGCGCTGCGCAAGCGTATGGGCGACAACCTTAAGGCTATCGGTGAAAATCGCGACGAAGCGGCATTTGCCGACGTGTACGGCTATTACGCAGGCAGGGTAAAGTCTTTCCTGATGGGAAAAGGCATGAGTGATGAGATTGCGGAAGAACTCACGCAGGAAATCATGCTCACCGTCTGGCGTAGAGCAGAAAGTTACGACCCGAAAAAAGCGGCGGCAAGCACTTGGCTGTTTACCATCGCCAGAAACAGACGGATAGACTACCTGCGCGGAAATTCGCGAATCGAGGTAGAGCTTGACGACGAAATGCTCGACGTAGAAACAACGGATACTGATCCTCAAGCGAAGTTTGTCAGCGACTCTCAGGCGGCAGAGCAGCTGGAGAGAGCGCTGGAAAAATTGCCTCAAGAACAACGGCAGGTCATGCACTTGTCCTACTTCAGAGGACAGTCACATGGTGCAATAGCCAAGTGGCTAGATCTTCCAATCGGCACAGTAAAGTCGCGAATCCGATTGGCCATGCAGGCCGTAAGGTCTAGCTTACAGAGCGAGGATGAAAGCCTCCACGATGAATATACAAACAAGAGTTAGTGCAATATGAGTGTCACACACCATTTAACAGACGAAACCATTCAGGACTATGCTGCGGGAAGTCTCAGCACCCCGATGGAGACGCTCGTTGCCTGCCATCTTACTGTCTGTAGTCATTGCAGGCACAGAGTGGATATCGCAGACAACATTGGCGGTGCTCTGCTAGAGGACTCCGAGTCCGTTGGAATATCCATGTCGGCGATCGACCTTCTCGCCAGAGCCTCCATGATGCCTGCCCATTCCGCTCCAGTAACGACTATGCAGGCACCAGCGGTCACTGGTGTACCTCGCCCACTGGCGAGACTGCTCCCTACGTCACTGAACGAGCTAGACTGGCGCCGCATTGCGCCGGGCATCAAGCAGCACAATCTCAGTGACCAGCACAGGAAACATGGTGCCTTCCAGCTGCTTCATCTCGAACCAGGTGTCGAGCTCATGGCGCACTCGCACAATGACCGGGAGCTAACCTATCTGGTGCAGGGCTCTTACAGCGACGAGATTGGAAGGTTTATGGTTGGTGATATTGCCGACCTTGACGGTCACGAGGAGCCCCATAAACCCGTGGTCGATTCGGAAGAGCCTTGCATTGCATTGATCGCTACTCATTCACCGGTCAATTACTCCGGAATGCTTGGAAAGATCATGCAGCCTTTCGTGGGCATTTAGCCGTATTTTCGAGACCCGGCTTTCGACGAGTTGGGTTGTACAACAGGCCATCTCCGCGAAAGCGGGGATATGCTTTAGCGGCTATCTACATCCTCGCTATCGAGGTCGTAAAAACCGGAATCTGCGTAAACGCCAATCCGATCGCATAGGCACCTGACAGCCGCACTAATCACTCGTTCCTATAGCTTCCGTCCAGCACTGACTGCCACCATTGCGTGTTTGACAGATACCACTCAAGGGTCAAGGCAATACCCTGTTCGAAACTCACCGCAGGCTCATACCCCAGCTCTTCACGAATTTTAGTGGTATCGATCGCGTAGCGGAAATCGTGGCCTGCCCGGTCAGTCACATAGCTGATCAGTGAACTGCATTCAGCACCGCTTGCGGCTGGACAATTCGGGAAGCGACCTTTCAAGGAATCATCTTCGGCAAAATGCCCGTCCATAAGCTGGCAGATCAAGGTCACGATGTCGATGTTGGTCCACTCGTTGACGCCACCTATATTGTAGGTCTCTCCCAGCCTGCCCTTGTTGAGCACCTTGTCGATGCCCCGGGCATGATCATCGACATAAAGCCAGTCCCGAATATTCTTGCCATCTCCGTAAATAGGCAGATCTTTCCCGTGGAGCAGATTAATAATGACCAGCGGAATGAGTTTTTCTGGAAAATGATAAGGACCATAATTATTGGAACAGTTACTCGTCGTCACGGCGAGTCCATAAGTATGGTGATAGGCACGCACCAGAAAATCCGATGATGCCTTACTGGCAGAGTACGGCGAGTTTGGCGCATAGGCTGTGTGTTCGGTAAACGCCGGATCGTCCGGGTTGAGCGAGCCATATACTTCATCGGTCGAAACATGATGAAAGCGATGCGTATCTGGCGCCTCACCCTCCACCTGCCAGACTTGACGAGCTGCCTTGAGCAGACTGTGAGTACCGAGAATATTGGCCTCAATGAAAGCATCGGGTCCTTCGATGGAACGGTCTACATGACTTTCGGCGGCAAAATGCACAATCGTGTCAATGCGATGCTCACGCAGCAAGCCTTGAATGCAATCAGTGTCGTTGATATCCGATTTAACGAATACGCAACGCTCTGACAGCAAGTCGCTGACATTTGAACGATTCCCGGCATAAGTCAGCGCATCAACAATAACAATGTGATCGTCAGAATGCTCAGCCGTCCAGTAGCGCACAAAGTTGGAACCTATAAAGCCAGCGGCTCCGGTAACCAGCAGTCGTTTCATGTTAATTCCTTAAGCATCGATCGTAGCTCTACGCGCCACTGGGGCGGCTTCATACCAAGAACCTGCCAGGTGTCCTTCAATTGCAGGACACTATAGGCAGGCCTATTGGCAGGCGTCGGATACTCTTGTGTTGTCAGAGGATTCACACTGACTGGTTTTTCAAGCAATCCCAACTGCGTAGCCTCTTCCGCGATGGCCACGGCAAAGTCGAACCAACTGGCAACACCTGCACCAGTCCAGTGAAGTACACCCGAGGTCTCGATTTCCAGTGATCGCCAGAGCGCTTGCGCCAGTGAACGAGCCCACGTAGGTGAGCCTATCTGATCAGCAATGACTCCAATTTCCTCACGTTCGCGCATCAAACGCAGCATGGTTTTAACGAAGTTGTTGCCATGCGCCGAGTAAACCCAAGCTGTTCTGATTATGGTTCCTTGCTCTGGCAAGATACGAAGTAGCGCGGCTTCCCCTGCCAGCTTGCTTTTGCCATAAACGCTCACAGGATCAGTGGGGGCACCAACAGTAAACGGAGAACCATCACTTTTACCGAAAACAAAGTCGGTAGATACATGCAACAGTCTTGCATCAAGACGCTTTGCCGACAAAGCCAGTTGCTCAACCGCTACCTCGTTAAGCGCATGGGCCATGGCGGGTTCTGACTCTGCCTTGTCAACAGCGGTATAAGCGGCCGCATTGATGATCGCATCGGGTTTCAGTTCGTCCAATGCCTTTCCGATGGCATCTGCATCATAAAGATCAAGTCGCGGTGACACTCCCACCACATCGACGTTAGCCGGACAACTTCTCAAAAGTTCCCAATGCAACTGCCCACGATCAGAGCCTGAGATAAAAACGCGCATCATGGGTAATAGTCACACTGGTCAAGCTCAAGCCCGATGGCATCCTTCGCAGCCAGAACGGGTTCGCTTCCTGCAATGACAGGCCATTCGATTCCCACCGCAGGGTCGTTCCACAACAGACTCCGCTCATGCTCAGGCGCATAGTAGTCCGTGCATTTGTACTGGAAATCCGCGCTCTCGGAAACAACATAAAACCCGTGAGCAAATCCTGCTGGCACCCACAATTGCCGGCGATTGGTCTCAGACAAACTGACGCCAAACCAATGTCCGAACTGTGCAGATGATTTGCGCATATCAACCGCGACGTCGAAAACCTCACCCTGGGTTACGCGAACAAGTTTGCCTTGAGGATTCCTGATCTGGTAGTGCAGCCCTCGCAATACGCCTTGCTGGGATCGACTGTGATTATCCTGGACGAACTG
>JBGCEH010000061.1:0-39434 GCA_045106195.1 Granulosicoccus sp. | reverse complement strand
TACTGGTTGTTTCAGGCAAGAAAGCTCTACAGCTTAAGTGTGCTGAACTATGTTGTGACATCTAACCATGTACATTTGCTGGTTCAGGACCCTGGCAATCATGGGCTGGATGCCAGTATGCAGCTGATCAACACGCGAACCGCAAAAGAGATGAACCAGCGCCACCAACGGCGAGGGCTCCTTTGGCAGGACGGTTTTCAGGTCACGGTTATCCAGACGAACGCCCATCTTGCTCGGTGTATGAATTACATCGATATGAATATGGTGCGTGCAGGTGTTGTGCTGCACCCTAAGGACTGGCGTTGCGGTGGATACTACGAGTCAATAAATCCGGTCAAAAGAGGTGGGCGGATCGACCAGAGCAGTACGCGCAAGCTCCTGAAGTTTGATTCGACCAAGGCCTTGCAAACTGCCAGAGATGGCTGGATTGCCCAGAAGCTTGCCAGTACCGATCATCGGCGTGAATCGTATTGGGCCGATAGCATTGCGGTGGGTGATCTGGAATTTGCCCTCAGAATGAAGCGGGCGATGGCATTTACCCACCCGGGGCGTCGGGCGCAGCGCGAGTACGGTTGTTTTGCGGTTCGATAGTTAGTCACCTGTTCACATAGCTTGTCGCGCGGGTTCATGGTTCCAGGTCTGGCCTGCTGCATTTTCTCGCGCAAACCCCTACTATCTCTAGCCTGCGTATATCGTGCTCTCAAGGCAGCGATGCCTACGTACAACACGCCAGTGTTCAATGACCCAGGCAATTGCCTGCAGATATCGGATAGTTATGACGGCCCAACCCGGCAGTGAAGCACGCGACAAGGTGATGTCTGCAAAGGCTCTGCATCGACTGATCGACGGTGCCTTGCAGGTAGATCAGCCGCGCCTGCGACGGTATGTACAAGCGCTGGCGGGCAAGAGCGCATCAGATGAGGGGCTTGTCCGGTTCAAGGAGCAGACAGAAAAATCTGCGCTAAAACGTCAGCACCGCCTGGCTAACAAGCCTGTGCCTGAATACCCTTCAGAGCTTCCGGTTGTCGAACAGCGCGAAGAGATACTGGCGGCCATCAAGGCGCATCAGGTGGTTATCCTGTGTGGTGAAACAGGGTCGGGCAAAACCACCCAGCTTCCCAAGATCTGTCTGGAGGCGGGCCGAGGTGTAGCGGGGCTGATCGGTCACACACAGCCGCGCAGAATCGCGGCCCGAAGTGTCGCGGCGCGTATCGCTGAGGAGCTAAAGACCAGGATTGGAGAGGCCGTAGGCTTCAAGATCCGGTTTAGCGATCAGGTGAGCGAGCGCAGTTACATCAAGCTCATGACTGACGGTATTCTACTGGCCGAAATCCAGAACGACCCTTGGCTTAATCAGTACGACACACTGATCATCGATGAGGCCCACGAACGCTCGCTGAACATTGATTTTCTGCTCGGCTATCTGAAAAACCTGCTGACAAGGCGCAAGGACCTGAAACTGATCATTACCTCTGCCACGATTGATCCTGAACGTTTTGCCGAGCATTTCAACAACGCACCCATCATCAAGGCGGAAGGGCGCACCTACCCGGTAGAGCTTCGCTATGCGCCACCTGAAGCACCGGCAGGCGATGAAGGGGACTCGCTCGATGACATTGATATGCCCACAGCTATTGTCAATGCGTGCGAGACGCTGCTGGAAGAGCGGCAACATGACATTCTTGTTTTTCTTAGTGGTGAGAGGGATATCCGTGAAGTGGCAGACTTGTTGAGTAAACAGACCTCTCACAACCGAAGGTTTCGTGGTGTTGAAATACTTCCGTTGTTTTCACGCCTGTCCAACGCTGAGCAAAACCGTATTTTTGCAAAGCACAAAGCGCCACGAATTGTACTGGCTACCAACGTCGCCGAAACGTCATTGACTGTCCCTGGCATTCGCGCAGTGGTTGACCCGGGCTATGCCCGCTTGTCTCGCTACAGCGTGCGCAGCAAGGTGCAACGGCTACCCATTGAAAAAGTCTCTCAGGCGTCCGCCAATCAGCGCATGGGACGTTGTGGTCGTGAAGCCCCCGGTGTGTGCATTCGTTTGTACTCCGAAGAGGACTTTATCAATCGCGCCGAGTTCACTGAACCGGAAATTCTCAGAACCAATCTTGCGGCGGTCATCTTGCAAATGGCAGCAATGAAGCTGGGGCGAATTGAAGATTTTCCTTTCGTTGAATCGCCTGACGGTAAATTCATTAACGACGGTTACCGGACTCTGCAGGAACTGGCAGCGCTTGATGAGAAGCGTCAACTGACTAGGCTTGGTAGGCGACTGGCACGCCTGCCGATTGATCCACGCCTGGGGCGCATGTTGCTGGCGGCGGCCGACGAAGGTTGCGTTAACGATGTACTCACCATTGTCAGTGCGTTGTCAATACAGGACCCGCGCGACCGTCCGTTTGAAAAACGTCAAGCAGCGGATGAACAGCATGCGGAGTTCAACCACGAGACGTCTGACTTCATGGCATGGCTGAATCTGTGGAATTTTGTCACTGTACAAAAAGAGAATCTGTCCAACTCGCAGTTTCGTAAAATGTGTCGACAGCGCTATCTGTCAGCGCTTCGTATTATTGAATGGCTGGATGTGAGGCGACAACTGGAGCGACTCTGCAAAGATCTGGACTTGCCCATTAGCAGTAGTGAAGCGCCAGAGGAGAATATTCATCGTGCCTTGCTGGCAGGCCTGTTAGCCAATGTCGCTATACGCACTGAGAAAAAGGGCTATCTGGGTACGCGTAACCGGCACTTGAATATCTTTCCGGGCTCGGGGCTTTTCAAGAATGGACCCAAGTGGATGATGGCTGGAGAGATTGCAGAAACCAGCAAGCTCTATGCACGTCAGGTGGCATCCATACAGCCACAATGGATAGAGGGTCTGGCTGAGCACCTGTTGCATTACAGCTATCGCGATGCGCACTGGCAACGCAAGAAAGGCACGGTGGGTGCCTGGGCGCAGTCGACGCTTTACGGGTTGATTATCAATCCCAAGAAGGGCGTTGACTACTCACGCATCAACCCTCAGGAATCGCGTCAGATTTTCATCCGTGAGGCTCTGGTCAATGGAGAGCTTGTGACCAAGGGCGAGTTCCATCGCTATAACCAGGAACTGTTGGAGGAGGTGACCACGCTAGAAGAGAAAACACGGCGGCGTGACATCGTGGTTGATCCGGAAGAGCTAGTGCGTTTCTACGATGGGCTCATCCCTGATGACATCTGCTCTTCGTCGACATTTGAAAAATGGCGTAAGGCATTCGAGTCAGATAATCCACGTGGACTGTATTTCGTGCGCGAACAGCTATTGGCAAATGATGCCGTTGATGTCAGTGCGCGTGATTACCCCGACCAGATAGAAATGCAAGGCATGGTGTTGCCACTGCGTTATCACTTTGCGCCGGGTGAGGATGATGATGGGGTGACGCTGGTGTGTCCGGTTGAGGTGCTCAATCGCGTGTCAGCGGCTCGCGCTGAGTGGTTGGTGCCGGGCATGCTGAATGAAAAGATTGCGTTGTTGATTAAATCCTTGCCCAAGGCGCTGCGCCGTAACTTTGTACCAGCGCCCGATTATGCGGCGGCAGCCAGTGCGGCGATGGAGCTCGGTAAAGGATCGTTAATCGGTGCCTTGTCGCGTGAGCTACATCGTATGAGTGGTGTGAAGGTGACACGTGACGACTGGGATGCCAGTGACCTGCCTGTGCATTTGAAAATGCGATTTTCAGTGGTCGGCTCTCATGGGCAGGAACTGAAAAGCGGACGCGATCTTGAAGCTTTGCAGGCAGCGTACGTGGGTGAGGTGGAGGAGACCTTGCTCAGATTCAGTGACAACAGTATTGAGCGTGATCAGGTCACTGACTGGAACTTCGGTGATCTACCTGATAGCGTTGATATTGAAAAAAGTGGAATGACAATGCAAGGCTATCCCGCACTTCAAGCGAAGAAGGGCGGCGTTGGCATCAAGCTGTTTGCCACCCCGAGCGCTGCCATGAGCGCCATGCCTTTGGGGCTTCGCGCTTTGTACAAGGAAGTGCTCAAGGATGAAGTGAAATATCTGCAGAGAAAGCTGCCCAATATCAATGTCCTCAGCCTGCGCTTCACACCGTTCGGGAACAAGCAGGTCTTGATCGACGATGTGCTGAATGCCGCTGTGGACGAGGTGTTTATTCATAACGACGACATTCCCCGAACCCGTGATGCCTTCATGCAGATTCTGCAGAATAATCGCGCAGAGCTTGTCGGAGTAGCGGGGCAATTGTGCGATAACCTGGGTCAGGTGTTCGAACAGCACCGGCAGGTAGCAAAGCGTCTGGAAGGTTCCATCTCGCTGAGTTGGATAGAACCTTCGATTGACATCAAGGATCAGATCAAGTCGCTGATATTTGCTGGCTTCGTGACATCAACCGGCCTGCAACGTCTGGCGCGCCTGCCAGTGTATTTTCAGGCGATGGACAAACGGCTGGACGCCATAGACCGTGCGCCAGATAAGGATCGAAGGCGCCGCTCGGAGTTCCTGCCCGTGTGGGAGCAGTTCAAGGCACTTCCGACTGACAAGGATGATGATCCCAGGTACCGGGCGGCTTACAAGGCTCTGCGATGGTCATTCGAAGAGCTTCGTGTATCACTCTTTGCGCAGGATCTGGGGACGGCTGAGAAGGTGTCTGTCTCCAAGCTTGAGAACCGGGTTAAAGAGCTCTCCCAATGGATGCCGAAACTTTGACACGGAATGCGAGATTTGCTTGCCAGCTTTGGAATCACGTCTAAACTAGGGTTACTATAAATTTGTCGTGTCGGGGGTGACGCATGAAGAAGCTGGCAGCAGCATTGATATTGTCAGTAGTGCCTTTGGGTGCCTTTGCTGGTGGTCTGGATTTATCGTTGAGTAACGAGACCGCAAATCTGACGTATCTGTTCAGCAATGATCCACTGAACCGTGACCGCGAGCCAAACCTTGACGGCGGCTCGGAGCTAGCCGTGGGACTGTTCATCAACGAAGCTGGCGATAATATGGTGCATACTACTTTGCTGGCCCGTGGCTACCGCCGCTCTTCCATTTCCCAGTATCAGGTGAGTGCAGGTATGAGGTTAGTGGGAGGCGATATCAGTGTTCCGAATGTTGACGCGAACACGGTTAGTGATGATGAATCAGTCGGTGCTCTGGCGCTGGGCTTTCAGGCGGGGATGATGCTGCCATCGGGAAACTACAATCCTGTGGATCTCACGATTGAAGGCTTTTACGCACCCAGCATAACAAGCTTTGGAGATGCGGAGCGTTACGGTGAGGTAGCCGTACGTTTGCAGATAGAGGTCATGACCCGCGCCCGAGCCTACATCGGTTATCGACGTATTCGCTTTGACACCGATGATTTTGACAATGTAACTCTGGACAGAAGTGCGCATTTCGGTTTGAGCATATCGTTTTAACTGGCCAGACGTCTGCCTGAGTGACGTTGTCAGTCGCTCGCTTGGGCTTCTCGTTGCGCGTACCAACAATGCCTGCGCTTTCATGAATACACCTATTGATCAGCTTCGCGACATTATGCGCCAGCTACGCGACCCCGATTCCGGTTGTGCCTGGGATATCAGGCAGGACTTCGCCAGCATTGCCGCGTTTACGATAGAGGAAGCTTATGAGGTAGTTGATGCGATCGAGCGTGGTGATTTCGATGATCTGAAAGATGAACTGGGTGACCTGTTACTGCAGGTGGTATTTCATGCGCAGATGGCTAGTGAGCAGAATCTCTTTAATTTTGATGATGTCGCACAAGCGATCAATGACAAGATGTTACGTCGGCATCCTCATGTGTTTGGTGATGTTACGTTTTCCTCTGAGGCGGAGCTAAAAGCCTCGTGGGAGACAATCAAGGCTGCGGAGCGAGGTTTGAGGCAGATTGGCAGGGAAGGTTTAGAAAGCGTTGGCACTGAGATCCGTCGAGAAAAATCGGCCCTTGACGGCGTAGCGTCAAACTTGCCGGCGCTTAAACGTGCGGACAAAATCCAGAAGCGTGCTGCACGCGTTGGTTTTGACTGGCCTGATATCTCACCGGTATGGGACAAGCTTGCCGAGGAAATCTGTGAGGTGCGTGAAGCTATCGATGACAACGATGCAAATGCTGTTAATGATGAAATAGGCGATTTGCTTTTTACTGTCGTTAATCTGGCTCGACATGCCGGAGTAGATTCAGAAGCTGCTTTGCGAGGCGCGAGCGCAAAATTCGAAAAGCGCTTTCGGCATGTGGAAGCCTATGCCGTCGCCGATGGCAAGCAGCTGGGTGATATGGATCTGGCCGGGTTGGATGATCTGTGGGATCGAGCAAAAACTCAGGACCCATCGGGAAAGGACTAGCGCATACTCATCGAATTGTCCACAGGATCGCGTTGGATAATAGGTGTTAGATTTCCGTATTTTTTGATTTTTTATTTTCGTGACTGGCTTCACGTTCTTATGCTTTTGAGACAGAACCTAACATAGCTCCATATTCAGCTTGAGTCAGTGTGCCGATAGCACACTCACTAGTCGTTATCTTGGGGGTTATTTTATGGCAAGCAATGGTTTAACCGAGCGTGCACTTTGAAATGGGGGTGTTAAAGAACTCCAGATTTTCTACGCAGCTCATCGTTCTAAGCACTGTTGCATTGCTATCGATGGTGGCTATCACTGCAGTCAATGCGCTGGCGCTGAAACAATCACTGATTGCAGAGCGTAAGGCTTTGACCAGCAGTGCTGTAGAACTTGCTCATGGAACCATTGCCTCTGTCGCTGATGGTGCACAGCGTGATGGAGTGGATAAGGAAACCGCACAATCCATCGCAGTTGAACAAGTAAAGCGATTACGCTTCGGCGATGAAAATTCTGAGTATTTCTGGATAAACAGTTCGGACGGTACACTTCTCATGCATCCTTTCAATACGAAGGTTATTGGAAAGAATAACTCCCAAACGATTAAAGATGCTAATGGCAAATACTTTATAAAGGACATTATTGAGCTTGTTGCAGATCAACAATCCGGCTTCGTCAATTACTATTGGCCCAAGCCGGGAAGTGATGAGGCCGAACGCAAGATGTCGTATTCAAAGGCTTACAAACCCTGGGCCTGGATAGTATCCTCTGGAATGTATATGGATGATATTGATGCTGTTTTTCACCAGAGGCTGATGCTCTCAGGGGGCGTTCTGGTTTGCACACTATTGCTCATGGGCTTTTTATCAATGAAGCTAATTAAAAACATTAGGCAAGGTACCAGCAATATTATTGACCGTGTTCAAATTATCGAAAGCGACCAGCTCGTTGAGTCAGTCGTACTGGATGAGGTAACCCAAAGAAATGAACTTGGTGATATTTTCACAGCGTTAGTGAAGGCACAGGATTCGTTAGTAAAGCGTATGGACGCTCGCCATGAAGAAATGGCTCGCATAAAGCAGGCGCTGGACATCGCCAGTTCACCTTTCATTGTTGCCGATGCAAAATTAAAAATTAATTATGTTAATAGCTCTGCAATTGCGTTGTTTGAATCGTTCGACAACTATCTGTCTACGTTGAATTCAAATCTGAAGAGTGAGAATCTGGTAGGTATGACCCTTGATAAAATTTATCCAGAGCCGCACAGGTTTCATGACTTTCTGGCTGGTCGGGAAAAAATTCTTGAGAAGCTGCTACAGCTGGACGATCGCTGGTTAAGAGTGGTTACGACCAAAGCATACGACCATAAAGACGCGGGGGTCTGCCTGGGTGTTGTCATGGAATTGCAAGAGGTAACTGAACAGCATGACAATGAGGTACGCATTCAAGCTGAAGCTGAAGCAGAACGCAAAAACGTGGTTGCGTTAAAAAAGAGAATGGATTCCGTGCTCTCAGCGGTCGATGCTGCATCTTCGGGAGATCTGAGCAAGCGGATTTCAGTAACCGGTGATGATGAGGTCGGCTTGATGGCATCCTCCCTCGCACATTTTCTTGATCGGCTTCGGGCTAGTCTATCGACTATTGGTGGGCATGCAACGTCCATGAATGACGCAGTGGGATCACTTTCCACCATGAGCGAAGAGCTTGGGGCCAGTGCGACAACAACCTCAACGCAAGCACGAACAGCCTCTGGTAGTGCTGAAAACATCAGGATATCGGTGGATTCTGTGGCTTCTGCAACCGAACTGATGAGCGCCTCCATCAAAGATATTGCTACCCAGGCTTCATCGGCTGCAAGCATTGCGAAATCGGCGGTGCAATTGGCCTCGTCAACTGACCATACAATTCGCAAATTGGCAGCATCATCAACAGAGATAGGTCAGGTTATCAAGGCTATTACCGGTATCACAGAGCAAACTAATTTATTAGCGCTGAATGCAACAATCGAGGCGGCAAGAGCAGGAGAGGCGGGCAAGGGATTTGCCGTGGTGGCGAATGAGGTGAAGGAGTTGGCAAAAGAGACTGCCAAGGCAACCGAGAACATCCAGCGTATGGTTGTCTCAATTCAGACAGATACCAACACGTCAGTGAGTGCGATCTCGGAGATCGTCAAAACCGTGGATCAAATAGATACCATACAATCAACAATCTCGGAGGCGGTCGGGCAGCAGATAAGTACCACCCAGAACATAACTCGATCTGTTCAATCAGCGGCTACGGGTTGTGGTGAGGTCGTGGATCATGTGACGCTTACGGCAACAACTGCGGAAGAGGCACGCAGCTCTTTTGATCAGTCTCGAAAATCTATCGATGATTTGAATAATATGGCCGCTGAGTTAAAGGATCTAGTGGCCTACTATAGAGTGGCGTAATTGCTTACATACACGTGGTGTTGCATCCCAATAATATTCACCGATCCCGAGTGACATCAAGCCGCGCGGTCGGCCAGAGGCGCGGCTTGCAATAGTGCGCATGTTACCGCAAGCCACATTAACCGTCTGTAAATATCATAGGTCCATTCAATTCCTATGTCACTGTGATATATCCTTTCTTTACATAGTCGTCAAACGAGCTCCAGGTGAGTTGTGATAGTTCACTGAATAGTGACTCATCCACTACCTTAAAATTGAAACAGGATTTGCCCTGCATCCGCTTCTTTAATTCAGTTGATATGCCCGCCACAAGGGCTGGGTTTTCGTACACGGGCATAAGATAGTAACTGACGTAGTTTTTCTTGATCTTGATGCCACCGAACCACTGGCACTTTTTATTCTTCATGACATGAAAGGTGTTAACATCAAAATCGCCGGATTCGTCACGCGTTACGTCTAACGAGCTGGTAAAAGGTTGCATGATGGCCTTGAGTTCTTTGAATACATCATCCATCATTTTTCCTCCAATAGGATTTATTACAAGGCTGACAGACAGTAGTTCAAATGCCTGCTACTTCAGTTTGCCATGCTGAAGTCCCAGAAGCTGGCTTCTATCCTGTTGCCGTCCAGATCAAGAACGAAACACCCATAATAAGGTTCGCCATAGTGTGGCCGTGGGCCAGGCGCTCCATTGTCGGTGCCGCCCTGCTTCAGGGCTACCTCATGGAATTGATGTACACAGGTCTTGTCACTGGCGATGAATCCAACGTGAATGCCATTGCCCACGTCGGCTGGCTTTTTATTGTCAGGTACCTGTATCCAGAATTCAGGAAACTGCTTGCCATAGGCAACGGCGACCAGTTCTTTGTCTTCATTCCTGATTTCTTCATGGCGTCGTGCGCCTATCGTTGCCATGACGGCATCGTAGAACACCAGTGCGCGAGGCAGGTCGCGGGTGCCCAGGGAGACGTGGGAGATAATGCTGGGATTGCTGTCTGTCATGGGATTGTTCCAGTCTGTATTACATTCGCGGAGTTCGAATAGTATACAAAATCAAGCTCAAGCCAGAATAACGTACCCGATTACAGCAGACCAGACGGTTAAGCAGGTTTTTTCGGGAGTGCATCTGTTGCAAGGGTCGTGACGTCTTTAAGTGGCAAAGCGTGCGGGTGCAGATGGGCTACGTGTCAAAGATCTCTAGTGTATCGAGCTGTGTATGCTTGCCTGTGTGCGCCCATGATGCCCGTTACGGGTATCACTGCTGAAAAACAGCGCTATGCCAGTCAGGAATACGGATTCTGCATCATAGAGTTAATCGAGTCGATCTTGAAATACCCTGACTCACACGCTGCCAGATGCCAGTGGGTCAATTCACGCCAGCGGCATTCACCCTTGACGCTGAGAAATCAGCCACCTCACTGAGCAGTGTCCCAGCGTCGCGTAGTGCATCCAGAAGAGCTCTATCGTTGCGATAGATGTCAGGTCTCTTATGCAGCGTGTTGTCCTCATCGATCCATGTTGTCAGATAAACAAGGTGCGTCGGCAACGGCTCCTTGAAACGAACTCTGTGTGTCGCTGTGGAACTCATGGATTCATCTATTTTGGCTTGGCTATAGCCATCACCCGCCATGAGTTGTTGCGCGAGTGCATCAGGATCTCCCAGTCTTATACAGCCGTGACTAAAGGCACGATCGTTGAGCGTGAAATGTTTTTTTGCCTGAGTATCGTGCAGATAGATCGCATATTGATTGGGCATCATGAACTTCATTCTGCCCAGGGCGTTAATCGGACCACCTCGCTGTCGTAGAATATAAGGGAAACGAGCCTTGTTAAATTCTTCTCGTGCTATCGATGCGGCAGGCACCTTTACCAGTCGATTACCCACGCGCTTGAGAAAATCAAAATTTCTTGATGCCAGGTATCCGGGTTTTCTACGTTCTCTAGGAATGAGTTCTTTGTTGGAAATCTTTGCGGGGACCGTCCATGTCGGGTTGAATTCCATATAGCTCATATCACGAGTGAAAGAGGGAGTCTGATGTTCATATTTACCTACTACGGCTGCCATGGATAACGTGGTGTTTCCGTGTTCAATCAGTTTCACTCGATAGTCAGGAATATTCACGAAAATATAACGCTCACCAAAGTCGCGAGGTAACCAGCGCCAGCGCTCCAGGCTCAATGCTACGGATTGTATATCGTGTTCCACGGTGGCATTGAGAGCGGTGCGTGTTCTGTCGTTTGCAAAACTACTTGCCTCCAGACCATGACGTGTCTGAAAGGCACGCAGTGCTCTGAGTAACTCGGCGTCAGCATTCGTAGCCATGTAGGCATCGAATGTCAAGTCCCCCGTCTCCAGCAGTCGCTCACGAATAATCTGCTTGTCAGCCGCTTCAGAAATCAGTCTTGCATCATTGCTGTTGGCAACCTTTGTGCGCAGTCCACCTGTTGATCGTTCGGTGAGCAGGTCACGCATCACGCTGGTAAGCCTTGCGTAGCCCGGGTGAGAAGGCATCACTTGACTCAAGGCTTCCTTCACACTAATCTCGGCACTGCTGATGGAGACGAGAAGGTTGAAGGCATTGATGCGTGGGGCATCACGATACAGACGGCGTTGTATCTCCCGCCCGTTGATAACACCTTGGCCTAGATGCTCGGCCAGCTTTATGAAATTTGTATCCAGGAGCGCCCCCAGCTTGAAGCGCAAGCGTTCAGGTTCGTCCACGCCATATTGTTGATCGTTGCTGGCATCTGTTGGCCGTGTATTGTCAAGGTGTGCCAAGGCGTCAACCATTAACAGAATGCTGGAAAGTCCATAGGTTTCAGGATTCAGCCCATGAACTCGTGCATCCTGAATGGTTCTAATCAGTACCTGCGCATTGTGAGAGATACCATCGTCGGTCAACCAGGGGCCAAGTTTGCGTATTCTGGCTATCTCGGCTTCGCTGAATTCGGTGTGTAGCTCGCTGCTGAGGCTGATAGCATGAGCAGCCCCTAGTTGCGGTGCACGTGTTCGTCCGGAATGGATACTCGTCCCCGGATGTTCATAGAACCGGAACGTACTTTCGCTGGATTCAGCCTGCGCAACGTTGGCAGTCGACATCACAACGATCAAGCCAAAAATGAAAGTGTGGTTTGCAGCGTAGTTCATAATGACAATTTGTGTCTGAGTTGAAGAGCCGGCGGCTGAAGCCTGCTTCTTCACAAAATGTCTTTCCCCATTGCTTCCAGCCTACCCACTGAATCGACGTGGTGTCAGTTCTCTGAAGTCAAACTCAGGCCATGCCCGGCGCACAATACACATTTGCGATCTGCGCAACATTTGACTGTCGAACTGTTCCCCATAAACTGCGAGTACACGGTTTGGATAAACGTGTTCTAAAGGAGTTCGCGCAGACTATTCAGATAGGCGGTCTCGTCTGGAGCGCGCCCCTGTCGTTGGGCATCCCACAGGTAGAGACCGAGTTTTTCAATCATCATATGCTCAACGGTGTGCCCATCACCATGCTTGAGTAGTAAGGATCGAGTTATCGAGGCGATACCAACAGGTCTGTCAGTGCCCACTTGTTCGCGCAGGGCAAGGTGCAGACTAAGATGCAGAAACGGATTTTCACGTCCATCTTCAGCCTTGAAATCCCGATCGAGTACATCTTCATCACCACTAACGAGCGCGTGATATTCCGGATGCTCATCCAGCAGGCTGGCAATCTGTTTTTCCAGCGGCTCAAGATCCTGGCCACTCTTGTGTTTTTGCCACGTCGTTCTGAACAGTTGACGGGTACGCGTCCGATCCTGGGTAAACAGCATAGTAGGTTGGCTTCCGGTTTATTGTTCGTTTGGTTGCGATTGATCGATGGCGTTTTTCACTGCCAGAAGAAGGCCAAGAATCAGGAAGGCCCCCGGTGGTAGCAAAGCAAGCAACACGGTGTGTTCCGTCGCGAGTAATCTCATCGTCCAGTTGCTGGCGAAGTCACCGAGCAATAATTGAGCATCGTTAAACACGGTCCCGTGTCCTATCATTTCGCGAACAGCACCCAGACAGATCAGCACCCAGGTAAAACCGACGCCCATGGCAAGCGCGTCAATGGCGGCGATAACGCTGGTCTGTCGGGACGCGAATGCCTCGGCTCTGCCTATAATCAGACAGTTGGTAACGATCAGAGGCAAGAATATGCCGAGGGAGGCGTGCAGTGCCGGTAGCCAGGCCTGCATGAGGAGCTCAATGCTTGTCACAGAACTTGCGATTATCAGCACATAGATAGGCAGTCGAATGGCGTGCATCAGATACCCGCGCAACAGGGATACTGACACATTGGTAACCAGCAGCGTCAGTGTTGTGGCAACGCCTAGTGCCAGCGCATTGGTGGCGGTATTGCTCACCGCCAGTAACGGGCAAAGTCCCAACAGTTTTACCAAGGCAGGATTGTCCTGCCACAACCCCTGTTTCCATAGTTGCTGTGCGGCGGATGGCGCTGCAGTGGGGAGCGGGTCCGGAATGTCTATTGCATCAGTCATAGATGACTCCTGTACCGAATACCTGATCGCGATGGGCATCGTACCAGTTGACGGCCCGGTGTATCGCTTGCAAAACAGCGCGTGAGGTAATCGTGGCTCCAGTCAGGCCATCGTATTGTCCACCGTTTGTTTTCAGTTGCCAGTGATGCGGCTCAGCGGATGCAATGGAACGGGATTCAAACTGATTTATCCAGTTAGATTTTCGGTGCTCAATGGCGTCTCCCAGCCCCGGCGTCTCCCTGTGCTCAATCACTCTGGCAGCGATGATAGAGCCATCGGCATGCAGACCCAGCAATAGTCTGATCGGCCCGCTGTATCCTTCATTCGTCACCACCTCAAGTACCACGGCTACAGGCTCTCCCTGCTGGAAAGCTGTATACAGCTGCAAGAGTTCTGTGCTACCCAGTTCAGGGGCGAGATGTTGGCGTTGTGATTCGACAGGGTTTTGATCAAACGGCCCATCGGGTAGAACCGCTGAGAGGTTGTCCAGCATCCAGGCGTTCCGTGCCTTTGTGATGCGTTCTTGCGTCAGTGCATCAATCACGCTTAGTACCATGAGTGCGATGGCGACACAACTTGCCAGTACCAGAGCTGCACGACGCGGCGAACTCATGGGTGCGGCTTGTCAGGTTTATTGCTACTGGTGCTGCCCGGCGAAAGCCGGTTACGCGTTATCGCATGATCTATGAGCGGTACACACATGTTCATCAGCAATACCGCAAACGCCATACCTTCAGGATAGGCGCTGAACTCCCTGATAAAAAAACACAGGATGCCGATACCAGCGCCATAGACAAGCTTGCCTGTTTCGCTGGTCGCGGCACTCACAGGATCTGTGGCTATGAAAAATGCACCAAGCATGATGGCACCGGAAAACAGAGCCGCTGTTGCAGGCAGCACCGGTACGGTGGCCATGTTTTCGTAGATTAGATAGAGCCACCAGAGTGAGGATAGAACAGTCACAGGTATCTGCCAACTGATAATACGCTTGAACAACAGGTAGACTCCACCGAACAGCCAGGCAACACTTAACCACACCCAATCTGATGTTAAAACAAGCTGCGTTGTAGATATGGCATACATCGAATCGCGATCGCTCGAAGCATCTGCATTGCCAGCGTCTCGTTGTATGGCATCAATTCTGTCCAGTGGTGTGGCACCGGTCAGGCTATCCCAGAGTACACCTTGCCCCTCTTCCGTTAAATAAGGGGCCTCAACGTTCGCAGATACTATCGCAGAATCCAGTAGACCATGATGAGTACTCCACTGAGTCATCGTTAGCGGAAAGGAGACAATCAAGACAGCGTAGGCCACCATGGCAGGATTGAACGGGTTGTGTCCAAGACCGCCGAACACATGCTTGCCCAATGTACAGAGAATGAAAATGCCAAACACCAGTTGCCAGGTTGGCAGGGACTGAGGAACACTGAGTACCAAAAGCACTGCTGCCAATACGATACTGGCATCTTTCAGAGCAGGCAGTACCGCCCGTTTTCTGAGCATGACAAGCACTGACTCGAACACAAGAGCGCAAAAAATGGCAAGCAGTAGATTGATCAGTATGCGGCTGTCGACAAGCAAGGCATAAAGCGCTATGCCCGGGAGCAAGGCAACTAACACGTGCAGCATGATCGAGCTCACTGAGCGTCGTTTGTGAGCGATGGTGCTGGTATCCAGCGCGACCCCGTTCATGATTTGTTCTTGCGGGCACGGGAACGTGCCAGTGCGGCAGCGATCGGGTCCTTGCTGGCACCCAGTTGCGATTTTTTTTCTTCGCGCAGGCGCTGTGCCTCAAGCTGGCTTATCGCCAGCCGCTTTTCGCGTTGCTCATAACGCTCTCTGGCAAGCTCGGCTTCGTGCTTCTGGTGTTCCTGCTCGCGCCATGCTGAGCGTGAATGGCGAAACGTGGATGTCAGCTCTATATGCGATGGGCAAACTATGTCGCAGCAACCGCACTCTATACAGCGCTCAAGACCAAAACGCACAGCGCCATCAAGATCATTACCACTTGCATGCCAGAACAATTGCTGCGGAACGAGGTTAACCGGGCAGATGTCACTGCACTGGCTGCATCGAATACAGGCAAGCGCCTCTGGTTTGTGATGAGCCGCTTCGATACCAATGCAGTTGGTGGTGGCGGTAATCGGAACTGACCAATCTTGTAAGTCAAAACCACTGAGTGGCCCACCGGCTCGTACACGTGCCCTGCCAGCATCAGGAATATTGCCGGTGAGTCGGAGCACATCTGCAACGCTTGTTCCGATGCGTACGCGCAAATTGGCGGGTTTGGCGGCCAGGCCGCCACCGATGGTAACAATGCGAGAGATCATGGGGTAGCCTGCCTGCGCATGCCAGGCAGCGACGATGGTAGCAACGTTCAGACACAATACGCCTGTGTCACTGGCCCGCGATCCAGCGTCCACCGGCTTGCCGATAACGCGTTGTACAAGAACCTTTTCAGCACCGGATGGGTAGATGGCTGATAGTCGAACCAGCTCGATTTTCAACGCTTGACGGTGATGCACTGGATTTGCCCGCACGGTTTCTATAGCGGCAAAAAGCGCCGCAATGGCTTCGACCTTGTCTTCCTCGATAGCAAGGATGCAACGCTGGCAAGCACAGAGCTCCGCCATTGAAACAATGGCGTTGACCACATCGTCGGCGCTGCTGAGGATTAACGCCTCATCACAGCTTATCAACGGTTCGCACTCTACGGCATTGACCAGCAAAGTGTGAATGCCATAAGTATGGTTGGCTGCGCGTTCAAGTTTACTGGCGGTGGAGAATCCGGCACCACCCAGTCCAGAGATACAGGCGCGTTCAATCCTGTCGATGTTCAGCACATCGATTGCGGGCAGTGATTGTCTGTTTTCGGTAGCGATAACATCGACGTCCAGTATCACACTTAGTGCTTCCCTATAAGACGGGTGAATAATCTGTCTTTGTTCGATAGCTGTGACCACCCCACTGGCTGTGGCCAGAATGCCATCGGCAATATGATCTCCCAGAGCGACTGAGGCGCCAACGCTCACCTGTGGTTTAACTGCTCGCTTTGAATAATTCAGGAGGGGATAGACAAGCTGTTGCGGCAAAGGCAATTCGGTTATTGCTGTTCCGACAGGATCTAGCCCTGGTTTGTTACGCGCCAGTGCCAGACCACCATCAGGCTCTTGGTGGCCAGTGTGTCGCGTGCCAAAGCTGTGTGTCATCGTGGACACGAGGTGTTTGTGCCAGTTCATGCAGGTTTTGGCCATTGCCACCGATGCAGCGGCAATTCAACGCGGTGCAGTTCGATACAATCCACGGGGCAGGGAGGCAGGCAGAGTTCACAGCCCGTACATTGGTCTGCGATCACCGTGTGCATGAGTCTGGAGGCGCCGACGATCGCATCAACCGGGCATGCAGCTATACAGAGTGTGCAACCGATACAGTCCGGTTCAATGATCATGGCAAGTTGCGCAGGCTTTGTCTGTCCTTTTTCACTATCCATTGGCAGGACATCGGTGCCCAGCAAGGTGGCAAGTTCCTCGATAAGCGAATCACCCCCGGGTGGGCACTGATTGATCGGTGCGTTTTCGTTGATGATGGCCGTTGCATAGGGTCTGCAGCCGGGGTGTCCGCATTGCGCGCATTGCGTCTGTGGAAGTCTACGGTTAACTTCTTCGATCAATTGATCATCGGGTAGCTCAACCGTTTGAGTATCTGATGATCGGTCAGTATCTGTTTGCGCTAGTGGATAGTTTGGTTGTGCAAGCCGCGACAACGCATAACCGACGAACGCCATGATAACAACCATCAACAAGATGGCTACGGCAGTGCCCGTCATGATCCCAGGCCCGAGAATCCCATGAAAGCCAATGACATGATACCGGCGCTCATTAGTGCAATTGCACTGCCTTTGAACGGAGCAGGCACATCGGCAAGTTCCAGTCTTTCCCGCATGACTGAAAACAGAACCAGAACCAGCGTAAACCCCAGTGCGGCACCAAACCCATAGAGCATGGCTTCCAGCAGAGAATGCTGTTGCTGGATGCTTAACAATGCGACACCCAGAACAGCGCAGTTGGTCGTGATGAGTGGCAGGTACAGGCCCAGTACCCGATGCAATAACGGGCTTTGCCTGCGAATGACAATTTCAGTGAACTGCACCACCACCGCAATAACCACGATAAAGCTTAGCGTACGCAAGTACTCCAGCTCAAACGGTACCAGTAGCCAGCGATTGACCAGAAAGCTGAGGCTGGTTGCGAGGGTGAGCACAAACGTTGTTGCCACCCCCATCCCGATGGCAGAATCCACACGCCTGGACACACCCATGAACGGGCATAATCCAAGGAACTGCACCAGTACAAAGTTATTAACCAGTACTGTACTTAACAGGATGAGCGCAAGCTCAAGCATCCGCTTACTTGACGCGCATGCCGGCTGTTGCGCCTTCGTCCGGTGCCAGGATAAACAGGTCGGAACCGCCCGGGCCCGCTGCCAGAACCATACCGCTGGACAGGCCGAAGCGCATCTTGCGAGGTTTGAGATTGGCCACCATCACTGTCTGCCGGCCGATCAGATCCTCGGGCTTGTAGGCAGCCTTGATACCGGCAAACACAGTGCGTTGTTCCAGGCCAATATCCAGTGTCAATTGTACAAGCTTGTCTGCACCTTCTACAGCTTGTGCATCGACGATAACCGCCACACGCAGATCAACCTTGTTGAAGTCGTCTATCTCGATCTCTGGTTTGAGCGCCTCAAATTTGCTGCTTGCAACGGTTTGCGCCAGTGTTTCTGGCATGGTTTCATCCAGTATCTTGTCAATCTGAGCAGTTTCCACTCGGGTCATCATCGGCTTGTAAGTATTGATGGTGTGATCGAGAAGTGGCTCTTCGATGGATTCGAGTGATAGCGTTGTGTTTAGGAATGCTTCGGTTTTCCTGGCAATGTCCGGCAGCACCGGACTGAGGTAGGTGACAATGACACGAAAATAGTTTAATCCGATAGTGCAGATCGTCTGGACTTCGTCCGCTTTCTCGGGGTCCTTGATCTTCACCCATGGCTCGGCATCATTGATGTAGGTGTTGGCGTGTTCAGCAAGAATCATGATTTCGCGCATGGCTTTGCCGTACTCGCGTTGCTCGTAGTACTCACCGATGATTTGCCGGGCTGATGTAAACAGCTCGTAGTTTGGTAGCGCCTCGTCGGGATACGTTGCTGATAGCTTGCCATCGAATTTCTTGGTGATGAAGCCTGCGCACCGACTGGCAATGTTCACAACCTTGCCCACAAGATCGGCATTGCAACGAGTGGTGAAATCATCGAAATTCATGTTCAGATCCACAACGCTGCCACTGAGCTTGGAGGCAAAGTAGTACCTCAGGTATTCAGGTTGCAGATGTTTCAGCCAGGTTTCAATCTTGATGGATGTACCCCGGGACTTGGACATCTTCAGGTTGTCGATCGTCAGGAATCCATGGCAGAACACCCCTGTGGGTTTTCTAAATCCGGCGCCTTGCAACATGGCAGGCCAGAACAGGCAATGAAAATTGGTAATGTCCTTGCCAATGAAATGATAGAGCTCGACCTCCGAGCCCGGCTTCCAGCTTGCTTCCCAGTCTTCACCGGTTCTTGCACTGAGGTTCTTATGGCTGGCCATGTAACCGATGGGCGCATCAAGCCAGACATAGAAATACTTGCCGGGCGCATCGGGAATCTCGAATCCCCAATACGGTGGGTTCCTTGAAATATCCCAGTCCTGCAGGCCGCTATCCAGCCACTCTTTCAGCTTGTTGGCGACTTCCGGTTGCAGGGTGCCGCTGGCGGTCCACTCTTTCAGCATGTCGCCAAACTGACTCAGGGCAAAGAAGTGCTGCTCCGAATCGCGAAGTTCAGGCGTTGTGCCGGACACTTGCGAGACAGGTTCTTTGAGTTCCGTGGCGGCGTAAGTTGCACTGCAGCTTTCGCAATTGTCTCCGTACTGATCGGCCGTTCCGCAGTTGGGACAAATGCCCTTCACATATCTGTCAGGCAGGAACATGGCCTTCTCGGCATCGTAAAGCTGCTTGATAGTGCGTTTGACGATATGGCCGGCATCTCGCAATCGGGTGTAGACAAGTTCGGCCAGCTCGCGGTTCTCGTCCGAATGGGTGGTGTGAAAATTATCCGGGGAGAGCAGAAAGCCTGCGATATCGCGCTCGTGCTCGGCCTTGAAACGGGTAATGAGCTCCAGTGGCGTGATGCCCTCGGCCTCGGCCTTGAGCATAATGGGCGTGCCATGGCCATCGTCTGCCCAGACCCACTGGACACGATTACCTGCCATGCGCTGATAGCGAACCCAGATATCAGTCTGGATGAATTCGAGCATGTGCCCGAGGTGCAAAGCGCCGTTGGCGTAGGGGAGGGCGCTGGTTACCAGAATCTGACGGTTCATCGTGGGATTGTCGTTTTTCTCTAGAGTCGTTGAAACGTAGGTTGCAAGGGATATGTCATGAGATCGATTGAAGCATGTCAGACGATATCAGGGGTCGCAGGATTACTGCCGCTACGTGTATAGTCGTGGGTTGCGCGGTTTTCGATCATGGAAAGCTTACGCCCCTAGTTTAACAGTCCAACAATTCAGTGGGAGTCTTGTCGTCGGATGTCTGAAGTTTCACGCGAAAAAATAGAATCAGCCCTTGACCAAGTGATAGACCCGCACTTTGATCAATCCTTGATCGCTACCAAGGTGGTGCAGGATATACGCATAGAAGGCGAGTCAGTCAGTATTGATCTGGTCATGAGTTATCCCAGCACACGCTGGGCCGACACCCTCAAGGCTATGGTCAACGAATCCCTGGCCGCGCATGCAGGAGTAAGTAGCGCAACGATTAACGTATCGCACAAGATCATTGCCCATTCAGTCCAGCACGGTGTCAAGCGGCTGGAAAATGTGAAAAACATCATCGCCATTGCGTCGGGCAAGGGAGGGGTCGGCAAGTCCACAACGTCTGTCAATCTGGCGCTTGCACTGGCCTCTGAAGGCGCTACGGTCGGATTACTCGACGCTGATATCTATGGTCCCAGCCAGCCCCGCATGATGGGTCTTTCAGGGCAGCCTGAATCCATCGACGGCAAGAGCCTGGAGCCTATGGAAAACTATGGCGTGCAGACCATGTCTATCGGCTTCCTCATCGACGAGGAGACACCCATGATCTGGCGCGGTCCCATGGTTACCCAGGCGCTGGAACAGTTGCTCAACGACACCAAATGGCGCGATCTGGACTATCTTATTATCGATTTGCCGCCGGGAACGGGCGATACCCAGCTGACACTTGCCCAGAAAGTGCCGGTCAGTGGTGCTGTCATTGTCACAACACCTCAGGACATTGCGCTGCTGGATGCGCGCAAGGGCCTGAAGATGTTCGAAAAGGTCGAGGTGCCGATTCTGGGTATCGTGGAGAACATGTCCACCCATATTTGCAGTGAGTGCGGCCACGAAGAGCATATTTTCGGACAAGGTGGTGGCCAGACCATGGCTTCGGAAGCCGGCATCGAACTACTTGGATGTCTGCCTCTGGAAATGAACATCCGGCTGCAGGCGGATACTGGAAAGCCTACAGTTGTGTCAGAGCCCAATGGTCGCACGGCGGATATCTACCGGGATATCGCACGCCGAGCCGCTGCCCGCCTATCGACTCAGGCAAAGGACTATTCGTCGAAGTTTCCGAATATCGTCATCCAGAATACCTGAGGCCGGCTTTACCATGTCCATAAAATCAGATAAGTGGATCCGGCGAATGTCCGAGGAGCACGGCATGATCGAGCCTTTCGAGGCCGATCAGGTGCGTATGGATAGCGACAACGAAAAAATTGTCTCGTACGGCACGTCCAGCTATGGCTACGACGTTCGCTGTGCCGATGAATTTAAAATTTTCACCAATATCAACCACGCTATTGTCGACCCTAAGGCTTTCGACCCTGCCAGTTTTGTGGACTTGAAGTCCGATGTCTGCATCATTCCACCCAACTCGTTTGCGTTGGCGCGAACGGTTGAATACTTCCGTATTCCGCGCAGTGTTTTGACGGTTTGCCTGGGAAAAAGCACTTACGCACGTTGCGGAATCATAGTGAACGTTACGCCTTTAGAGCCTGAGTGGGAGGGTCACGTAACGCTGGAATTTTCGAACACGACGCCACTGCCAGCGAAGATCTACGCCAACGAAGGTATCGCGCAGATGTTGTTTTTCGAGAGTGATGAGGTCTGCGAAACCTCTTATGCCGATCGTGGTGGCAAATACCAGGGTCAACGCGGGGTTACGCTTCCACGGACGTGACCTAGCGTCACGAAAATCTGTGGTCTGCAAGTAGTGTGCTCCGATATCGTGAGATTTTCAGGAACTCTGTGGGCAATGTGCCATCACGATGATTGAAAACGTGGTTAGTTTCACAATGAAGTTTGCATAGCCCGGTTTTTTTTGGAAGAATCAGGTACGAGAAATGAATGATGGATTCCGACATGATTGATAACGATGGCTATAGAGCCAATGTCGGCATCATCCTTAGCAATACGGAAGGGCAGGTCTTCTGGGCAAGGCGTATTGGGCAGGACGCGTGGCAGTTTCCGCAGGGAGGCATTGACACGTCAGAATCGCCGGAGCAGGCGATGTATCGCGAGCTCAAGGAAGAAACCGGCTTGAATCCGGATGATGTTGACGTATTGGGTTGTACGCGTGAGTGGCTGCGGTATCGGCTGCCAAAGCGTTACGTGCGCAAGAACCAGACACCGCTATGCATTGGCCAGAAGCAGATCTGGTACATGCTGCGTATGCTTGGCAATGAAGAATCGGTTGATCTGGCCAACAGTCCCAAGCCCGAGTTTGATCATTGGCGATGGGTAGATTACTGGGAACCTTCGCGACGCGTGATATTTTTCAAGCGCAAAGTTTACAAAAAGGCATTGGCCGAACTGGAGCCATTGCTGATTGACGGCTAGCCGGTGAGGTTCCGGTATTTGCCCGGTTTCCGGAATAACCTCGCTAGCTATCCAGCTTAGTGGTGCCACACAATCAGCACGACGCTCCCGACAATCGCGCTCACACCGATCAGCTCTCTTGGCGACACCTTTTCCTTGAAAAACAAGGTGGTCAGGAACAACGTGAATATGAATTCGATCTGACCCAGTGACTTAACCAGTGCCGGGTTTTGATACGTCATGGCCGTAAACCAGCCAACCGATCCTGCTGCACTGGTAACACCGACAAACAGGCTTAAGGGTAGCTGTTGTCGAATCGCTGCAAACTGCTCGGGTTCCCGGACAAAGGTATATGCAAGGCACAGGCAGGACTGCAGGATTACCATGTACACAAGGGTAATGGCGGCGCTTTGCAACACCGGTAGTTGAAGGCTGAGACTGGCTTCCCTAAGGCTCAGGGAGGTGATGCTAAAAGCGGTACCCGACAGTGTTCCGAACAGAACCGCGGCGGGTTCCCACTTCTGGCTGGCGGTTGGTATGCTGATAATGAAAACGCCCAGAAAACCCATGGCTATCGCGAGCCACCCGGTAGCCGACAAGCTGGACCCGAAAACCAGCATGCCCAGTACGGCTGTCTGCACAGCTTCGGTTTTGGCAAAGCTTGTACCTACGGTAAAGTTTCTATAACTGAATGCCCTTATCAGCAAAAAGGTGGCGACGATTTGTGCAACCCCAGCCGCCGAGGCGTATAAGAGAAATCGTGTATCGCCCAGGGCCTTCGTGAACAAGGTTTGCGTCTGTACATCGCAGACATAGAACAGGTAGAGCACGGCGAACGGCAGGCCGAAGACATAACGGATCAACGTCGAGCTCATTGCAGACACGCTGTTGGCAAGCTGTTTTTGCCCGGCAGTTCGTACTGCCTGCATCAGTGCTGCCAGTACAGTAAACGCGATCCAGGGATTATCTATCAAAGTGGTTGCTCAGGAGTACCGTGCGTGGTGTGGACGAGGCGGTTGCGTGTGAATGGCCGGCCTCATCCGTTTTGTGAGCGATGTGACAAGCCCAGGTGCCTTCCCGCACCGTTAGCTTCTAGCCTACTAACCTAACGGCCGCACGATCACCATGATGACGACCCCGAATAATCCTGCCACTGGAACCTCGTTAAACCAGCGATACCATACGTGTGATCGTGTATTGGCATCATCACGAAAGACTTTGACAAGTTTTGCGCAGTAGAAATGGTAGGCAAGCAGTCCGAGTACCAGAAGCAATTTGATTTTCATCCACGTGAATGTCATTAATCCAGGTAACCAGATAACGAGCAGAAGTGTGCCGAACAAAAGTGTCAGCAGCGCACCAATGTTGGTTATAGCCAGCAGCTTGCGCTCCATGACCTTGAACGTGTCATTCTGAACTGTGTTACTGGCATCCATCGAGGAGTGATATACGAAAATCCGAGGCAGGTAGAACAGGCCTGCAAACCAGGTCACCATGAAAATAACGTGCAGTGCTTTTATCCAGAGCATTTAACTTGAACCGAGTAGCTTATTGAGCTGCGACTGCAGCTTGTCGAAAGGGATTGCGCCCACATAGCGTTCTATCAGTTTTCCATCCTTGTCCAGTAAGTAACTGGTGGGTGTGCCTTTCACCGTTGTAAAGGAATTCACAGCCTCGCCGCTGATATCCAGAGCCACGGGGAAGGGCCATTGTTCCCGTTCGGCCATCTCCAGCACCCTGTTGGGCGGGTCGTAGGGCATCGCCACTGCGACCATCTGAAATCCTGCCAGTTTATAGTCGTTGTAGAGCTCGACCAGATCGGGCATTTCACGCAGGCAGATGACGCAATCGGTCGCCCAGAAATTAATCAGCAATGGCCCGGTTGCCTCAGCCAGAACCAGCTCTGTACCGGTTAGTGTTTTAAATGTCAGATCCTGTACTGCTTCAGGCAGCGAGTCTTGCGTGTTGCATGCACTGAGGAGCAGGCAGGTCAGGAGTGCAAGCACAAGGGACAGGCCTGATGTGCTTGTATGCTGTCCCGAGCGGAGAAGGCACTGATCGGGAATGATGGTGCGGGTGCCGGATTTCACGTTTAGGGGCGGTTTCCATAAATATCCCCATATCATACCCAGTCGTCAGTCTATTGGTGCGGATTGCTAAGGGATCGAGTGTTTCGGCCGACATCTCCTGACAACGAGACGAATGCGCTGAGTAAGTGCTGACACGTTGTCTTGCTACGTGAATATTGCAAAGCGCTGAGCGCTGCGGGGTCCATACCCGCTGTCATAACGGAGATTTGTCTGATGAGAAAACTACTTGGTTGTCTGATGCTGAGCCTTGCTTTGGCGGTTGGAACTGCACACGCCCAAGGTGGTATTGCAAAGCTGTATTACGGTGCCGGATTTACTGACGGTAGTGTAGACATCGCGAACGGCGACGATAAGACTCTGGGTACCGTCTCAGCGGTGCTTGGACTTCAGCTGGCTGATTTTGTGGGAGTAGAGCTTGCCGTAGGTGCAGGCTCTGACCAGACCGGCAGTATTCTCAGTGAGCCCCTGGTGACCTACCAGGCTGTCTTGCTACGCCTTGGTTATCGTTGGGACCGTGCCGGTATCTACATTCTTGGTGGCCAGGCACGTCTGGATGTCGATTCCCAGTTCAACAATAGTGACGCCGGAAATGCCATCGGTTTTGGTATCAACCTGTTTGGCAACGAGACGACGTCCCTGAACTTTAATGTTCTGAACATCGATGACGGTGCATTCACCACAGCCACCATTGGTTTTCAATATTACTTTGGTGGCTTCCGCTAGGAGAATCATATGCGAGTTACAGCTAAAACAGTCATGAAAAACACGCATCTCACCGTACTACTGGTGGTTAGCGCTTTGCTGCTAAACGCCTGTGGCGCGCGCACCGAAGGCGATGTTACGGGTGGTCAACCGGTATTCAATGCCAACGGTGAACTTATTAGTGGTGGAGACGGCTCAATACCGGTGTTAGGGGAAGCCAATCCACTGAACGAACTGAAACTGACTGTTATCAGTGACGTTAACAGTATTGCTACCGGTGGTACGGATATCGCCACCATCACCGCGCTGGTTACTAATCTTAACAACAATGCCGTTGCTGACACCATCGTGACGTTCAAGTCAACCGGTGGCGTGTTGCAGAACATCTCGCCAATGACCGACGAGAACGGTGAAGCGACAGCAACACTGAAGTTGCCGCAGGATTTTCAGAACCAGAACATTCTCGTTTCCGTTGTTGCGGGTGATTTCGAGTCCAGTGTGAAGGTGACTGCTGCAGGCAGTACCCTGGAGGTCACGGGGCCGGACAATCTGGTGGCTGGTGATACTGCAGAGCTTGTTGCACGGTTAACCGCCGGAAACGGTGAGCCGATTGCCAATCAGATAGTTACCGCTTCATCTGCCGCGGGTAACACGATTACGCCCGCTGAACTCACTACGGATTCCGACGGACAAGTAGGTATTAGCGTAGGCAGCGAGAACTCAAGCGACACTGTGCAGGTTTCTGCTTTGAACAACTCTGTCAATGCCTCTCACAGTTTTGATGTTGTCGAGGATTTACTGAGTTTTGTCAATACCGTTGAGGGCGCCGAAATGCTGGTAGGACGCGAGACTCTGGTCAGTGTTCGGTGGATCAGCCAAGGTTTGCCAGTGGTTAACCAGTCGTTGACTTTTTCAATCACGGCGGGAAGAGTCGAGACGCCGTCCACGGTAATGACAGACAACGAAGGTAATGTGACCGTAAGAGTCAGTTCGGATAGCGCCGGCCCCGCCAAGATAACTGTTGAGGCCACGAATGGTGGTTCACCGAAAACCGATATAGATGTCGAGTTTGTTGCAACCACCCCTGCGACGGTGACTATCGATGCGTCATCTTCGTTGGTCAATATCAATGAGACAAGTACTGTTACCGCCTTGGTTAAGGATCATCTTGGAAATCCTGTCAAGAACAGCGAAGTGAATTTTGCAGGTCTTGACCTGAAAGGCGGGCAGCTGAATCCTGCCTCCGCTGTTACCAACAGTGCCGGTATTGCAAGCGTCACATTTACCGCTGGCGCCAGAGCATCTCAAACCGATGAAATTGTCATTCGTGCGAAGGTCAAGGGCATGGAAATCGAAGATAGTCTGGAGCTCACAGTGTTCAGGCGAGCGTTGAATATTACTCTGGGTTCGTCCAATGATATCAACGTCAAACCCTTGTCTACCCAATATGCAATGCCACTGGTTGTTCAGGTCGCGGATGGTTCAGGTTCGCCACTCGAAAACGCGACAGTGAGTGTCAGCATCCGCCCCTTGAACTATCGAAAAGGTTGGTTAGAGCAAGTTGATGAAAATGGTCTCAACCGCCTCGAAGCGCTCAACGCTGGCGAGGAGTTCGATGCAGAGATCTGGGACTTTGCTAACGGATATATCGATTGTCCCGCTGAGGATCTGGATGGGGATCGTTTTCTGGATACCACCAGCGAGCCCGGTGAAGATATCAATAACAACGGCTCACTGGATCCGCAGGATCCTGCATCGCTTGCAGCGGTGGAGGGTGACTATGCAACATTGTCCGGTGGTTCCTTGCGCACTGATGCCAACGGTTCGGGATTTTTCGAACTCTTGTACCCAGCCAGTTACGCCGGTTGGGCTCGTGTTGAAATCACGGCACGTGCTGAGGCTCTGGGTTCTGAGGCAACCGACAGTTTTCGTGTCCAGCTGTTGATGCGAGCTGAAGAGATTCAGAATCTGGATCTCTTGCCAGACAATGCAAACAGTCCTTATGGGCAGGATGTTAGTCCCTTTATTGTGGGTCAGGTGACATCTGTGGACGGAATAACATCTAACGTTTTCTCCGGCTGCACCACGACGTACTAACGCGTTTGGTGAGGAAAACCGGTTGAATTACTCAACTTTTGGCAAATTCGGCCGCCACACAAACTAGATGTGAGTTGTCCGTCGTGCCATGTGGCAAGGCGGCTTACGGGAAGATACAGGTACTATGGCTTTTAATAGCGACTCAAAACCGTTAACAACCTCGACTGATGAAAACAGCACTCTGGTGCTGGCTTCAGCAGGTGCTGTTTCCCCCGTCAATGAGCTCAATGCAATAAACCGGGTAGCCATTTGCAAAAGCGCAACCGTTGTGCATGTGCAGCGCAACGATCAGATAAAGCCTGAAAACTCACATCGCTGGCTAATGTATCTGGTAGAAGGCTCCCTTTCCTTGTATTCGGGCAAGGAAGAGGTTGGCGTGATAAACGCACGAACCCCAGAGGCGCTTCAGCCGTTATTTCTGGATAAGGGTGCCTATCAGAGTGCACGCACTAGCGCGATGGCCAAAATCGTGCGCTTTGGTCGAGAGCAGCTTGATATTTTGCTCAAGGAACAACAAAAAAATGCGGTTAGTGTGCTGGATGTTCAGGTGGGTGAGCTGGATAACCTGGTGTTTGATGACATTGTGGCGGCGATGCAAAATCATTCTGTCTCATTGGCGATTTCTCCGGATTGTGCCACCAAGATTCTTAACTCCTACCAGGGTGTTGCAGGAATTCCTGAGCTGTCAGATGTCATCCAGAGTGATGCCGGACTTGCCGCTCATATTGTTAACGCAGCCAACAAAGTGGATGCAGCCACCAATGAATCCATCTCGAGCATCCGTGGAGCAATTACACGATTGGGGGTAAGGGAGACCCAGAGAAGTATTGCAACACTGTTGCAGTCAAACACCATTAAGCCAAGTTGTGGTGCCATCAAGAAGCGACTGACGCGATTCGTTCATAGAACAACGTTATCGGCTTCAATTGTTCAGGTGCTATCCAAAGAGGTGCAGCATTTGAAGCCTGAAGTGGCCATGCTGGTTGCTTTGTCGGCGGATATCGGTGAGCTTGCGGTGCTGACATACGCCAACAAATACCCCGATCGTTTCCCCGATGAGCAAAGTCTGGCGGCTGTTATCGAGAACTTGCGAGTGGTTGTCAGCAGTTGGCTTGTCAACGCGTGGGACTATCCGGTTGAGTTTATTGATGCAGCACACAAGTCACGTGACTGGTACCGACCGCATAATGGCGAGATAACCTACACCGATCTTGTGACTGCGGCGCTACTTATCATTCAGTCTGAAACACCCGATTCCGAGCATAGCGCAATCCCCAGCGCAAATAACCTGCTGCTGGCTCGACGCCTGCAGCAATCAGGAATCGATCTGACATCTCCCGGAGACATCCTGAAGGCTGCCAGCTCGAGACTTGTTAACGTGCAGTCGTTGTTAAGGGCGAGCTAGGCGATTGCGCGGCCGAAGAAATTCCGGCGACGAGCCGC
The DNA here is from genome assembly GCA_045106195.1 of Granulosicoccus sp. Lineage (GTDB taxonomy): Bacteria > Pseudomonadota > Gammaproteobacteria > Granulosicoccales > Granulosicoccaceae > Granulosicoccus. The sequence goes on along the minus strand of JBGCEH010000061.1, from coordinate 10,883 downwards.
ATCCTTTCGGCCGTTGTCTTCGCGCATTCTCGTCAATTAGCCCACTAAACTTCTGAAGTAAAAAGAACCACTGGAAATGTAACAGCTCTGGCTTGGAAGTTTTTACCGCGCAAGCTCCTCCAACTGTATGGAATCACTGAAAGTGCACGGCATTCAGTGTTAGGCATTGCCTGGGATATTCATTCGCTTCAGTGCCTTGGGAATGGAAAACGTTACGGTCTCCTTGATGCCTTCATATTCTGTGGCGGTCTCTCCGCCTTCCGAGCGCAGCCGTTCGACGACTTCATTGACCAGAATCTCCGGAGCTGACGCGCCAGCGGTAACACCTATCTTGGTTTTGCCCGTGAGCCACTCGGATTGAATATCGACAGCGCGCGTGATGAGCCGCGATTCCACGCCTGCCCGTACACCAAGTTCTGCCAGACGGTTGGAATTGGAGCTGTTACTGGCGCCAACGACGAGTAGAAGATCAACTTCTTGACATAGTTTTTTTACGGCATCCTGACGGTTTTGTGTGGCGTAGCAGATATCATCCCGATTCGGTGCTGCGATACTCGGGAAGCGCTGACGCAAGGTGTCGATAATTTCCTGCGTGTCGTCCACTGACAGCGTGGTCTGGGAGACAAAGGCGAGCTCGTCCGGGTTTTTGATGTCCAGTTTGGCAACGTCCTCGGGTGATTCCACCAGTATGATACGACCGCCCATCTTCGTGTCGTAGCGGCCCATGGTGCCTTCGACTTCAGGGTGCCCTGCATGGCCAATGAGAATGACCTCTTTACCGGCTCTAGCGTATTTGACGACTTCCAGATGCACTTTTGTGACCAGCGGACAGGTTGCATCGAATACCTGTAGGCCACGATCATTAGCCGCCACCTCCACCGCCTCAGATACGCCGTGCGCGCTGAAAATCACGGTGGCATCGTCCGGCACCTCGTCCAGTTCTTCAACGAAGATTGCGCCCTTTTCCCTTAGCCCGTCGACGACGTATTTGTTGTGTACCACTTCGTGCCGTACGTAGATAGGAGCACCGTGAATCTCGATGGCCCGTTCAACGATCTCGATGGCGCGGTCAACACCGGCGCAGAAGCCACGGGGGTTAGCGAGTAGTATTTGCATAGGGATACGTTGAATCTGTGGACACGATAATGCGTGGTTATACAGGTAGTCTACCGCAAGCTCAAAACTTGCCGGAAGTTGTGAGTCATAATTTCGTTTTTTCAATGCACGCAGAAAAAGATCACCACGCAAACAGGCCATTTTCATCCGAGAAGGTGCCTGTGGGAGCGTTTTATCGATGAGCGACAGTCGAACCGCCTCTGCGACCCCCTGTTCGACGGTTCTCGCTCCCGAGAATGCGTCAAGAGCAGTGGCGGTGTGACGCGGGCATGCAATATTGACCTTGATGTCTGTCGACTCAAGGGCAAAGGCAAAGGCGAGCGACAAAGCATGAGCTGCGGACTTTGAAGCGGAATAATTTCCAAACATGGCTCGGTGCGGGTTTTCCGGTTCCGAATTCCATGCGAGTGAGCCGCCGGCGCTACCAATGTTTACAATGCGCGCGGCCGGTGCCTCATGCAGGAGTGGCAGCATTGCCTGTGTCACTGCGATGACACCAAACACGTTGGTCTCCCACAATTTACGCACATCGTGTAGTGGTGCGACGGTCAGTAGCCCTGCCTGCAAGGCGTCTTTCGCAAATGAGCCATCCTCTTGGTTTGTGTTGGCTAATCATCCGCAGTTATAGGTCTGCGAAGATTGTTCTGATATCAGCCGGTAGGAGATTTTTCGACATAGCGTTGCCCACAATGGTTTTATTGATGGCGTCTTTTCGCTTAAGGGCAATGGTCAGCTGAGATTTCACCGGGTCAATGCCCTACGAGCAAAGAGCTCAACGCATTAGTAGCTGCGATCAGTGCACGCGTAGCCCGGTATTTGGAGCGTCGGGGGCGCCCGGCCAGGGCAAGGGCTGTGCAGTGGCGATTGATCAGGTGGGGAACCTGTAATGGAGTAGGCTACCGAGTCACGGCTGATCTCCTCCGCATCCATCTGCGAGAAACAGTCGATCGACTTCTGCGCTACCTTGAAATCATCGACACAGCGCGAGAACGCTCAATGGTCATCCAGGACGATATATCAAACCAGCTATCTGAATCCAGCAACCGTACTTTGTATGTGCTGTCGATAGCTTCAGCGATTTTTCTTACCCTGGGTTTCCTGACCGGCCTACTAGGCATTAATGTGGGCGAATGCCAGGGGTTGATAACCCCTATGCATTCTGGATTGCCACCATGCTCATGGTTGTCATCGTCATGATGCAGATGCTCGTCTTTCGAAAACTCAAATGGCTGCTGTAGTCAGCGACGCGCCCCGCAAGCCGATTCTCGAAGAGCAACGGCTGCGTCTTCTGACAGTGGTAAGTTTGCCGCCCATCGCACCTCGCTGCGAGTCACACCAATATCATTGAGCAGGCTGTCATCAAGAGACAGCATCGTTAAAAACGCATCACGGTCGATCTTCTGTTGCCGTCTGACACAGTACCGATGTGCCAATTGCCGCCACCATCGGAAGATTACTGATGGTGCTGGCGTATCTTGCGTTAGCTCCGGCGTACTGACTACTGATCGGCCTTGTATCGCTGGCTGTGGCAGGGTTCGGACAAGCGGTGTATTTTGCGTTGGGAAACAGGCAGACATACAAATTCTCCGGTAGGTAACGATGAAACCGCGATAACGGCCTCTGTCAGCTACTTTGCGGCTACTTCATCATTCAATCAAACGAATAGTTGTGATAGCATCTATCAGATATTTTGACAGATAGGCTAGCGAAGATGTCTTCACCCAAAACACCACAAGTGCCTCTGCTGGAGCTGGACATGTTGAGAACGCTGGTGGCTATCGCTGAGACAGGTAATTTTTCAGCAGCCGCAGAAGTGGTGTTCCGCACACCTTCCGCGGTATCCATGCAGGTCAAAAAGGCCGAGGCGCTCATCGGCAGACCCCTGTTTAACCGTGACTCACGTTCAGTCACGTTAACTGTTGACGGCGAAAGACTACTGCAACATGGAAGGCGCATGCTAGCCCTCAATCGGGAAATGATGGCTCAGCTGGTCGCATCGGAAGTCTCTGGCGTGGTTCGGCTAGGTGCTCCCGACGATATGGCTGAGCGCGCTCTGCCAGACTTGTTGCGGCGATTCTCTCAGACTCACTGCTGCGTCACGATTGACGTTGTTGTGGACAGCACAGTCAGGCTGTTGAAAATGGTTCGTAACAAGGAGCTCGATCTCGCCGTGATCACCTGTGATCCTCGCAATGTGGAACCCGATAATGTGGAAGTGCTGTTTCAGGAACGGCTGGTCTGGGCAGGTGCCAGACATGGCGTAGCCTACGAAAAAGACCCTTTGCCGGTCTCCGTATGGGAGGAAGGTTGCGCCTGGCGAAACGCCGGTTTACAAAGTCTGCAAGATGCCAATCGCAATTTCCGGGTGGCTTTTATGAGCGCTAATATCTCCGGCCAGCGTGCGGCCATGCTGGCCGATCTCGCTGTTGCACCTATTCCGGTGTCCGCCTGTATTAACGGCGTGGTTGAACTGTCCGAGCAGGAGGGCCTGCCTGCCCTGCAAGACTATGCACTGGGCATGGTGCTCGCCGAACAATTGTCACCTCCCGCGCAGGCAGCGGCTGATCATTTGCGTGAAAGCTTTGCCTTGAAAACAAAGGCGGCTTGAATGGGATGGGGATGGAAAGCAGGTGGCGATCCATGGCATCACACACGGGGTAAAGGTCAACAGAATCACTTGTAGAATCACGGGTTTTATCGTTCGGACAATGTCAGATCAGGTTGAGGTTTGATTCCGGCTTCGCCACGATCAGTCAGTCTTTTGCTACAGATTGCTTCAGTTTGTGTCATCTGCGCTAAGGCGGAGATAGATCTCGACCAGAACAAAGCCTTGATTCTACATTGGCAATTCTGATCCCAGAGATTTATCTATTTCGAGCTCTTCGCTTCAATCAAATTTACTTTCCAACGTCTATTCCACTTTTCCGGACGCTTCTCTTCGAGAATTGCCTCTTTCATCTCATTGTGAATTTCATAGTAAACGACCCTGAGTAAACGGTATTATTTGCGTGACATCTTGTGTGCTTTCGTTGCGGTGTTCCCAGATTCGTTGACGTTGTTGCCATCAGTCAATTTCTACATTTTCGTCGTCTATCGAAGCTAAAGTGGGCACAGATTGCCATCGCATAGCAAGTCACTACGAGTGCAATCATTGCTTTTGTACCACCGTAGTTTATTAGTAAGAGGAGCAATGGCGTACCGCACAGGTTGCCGATATTGCCAGCTTGCGCTAGTGCCCCGTAGGCTAAGGCTTGGTTGGAGGCGGTCTTATTCAGCTGTGGAATTGCGGCAAAGCTTGCACCTTGCACTAGTCCCAACGCTGAAAAAAGTAAAACACAGATTAGTGCTTCGTACGTTCCGACGAGGAAGAGGAGCGCTAGGCCTAGCGCCGCGCTGAATCCGATATATCCAACATGAACGGCCGAGAAACGCCGCAGTAGGGCAACCCCTATTGTCATAGACGAAAAGATGCTGGCCAAAGGCATTGCTGAAGCCACGAATGTGCGTTGGTCTAACGGCATTAGGCTTGGCAATATCGCAAGCAGTGCGACAAAAGTAATGGTGTAGAACAGCCAGCCTGCGGCTGGCGCTGCAATATAGGGTGAGAGCCAAGCCTGTTTGTGTCGCTGGAAGAGGTTTGCAAAAGAGTACGGTTGATGAGTGCGTGTTTTGTCATTCGAGACCGCCTCCATTTTTGGAATGAGCAACACTATTAATGCCGTTGTTACACCGAGGATTAGTGCATGAGCAAAAAACAATGCGTGTATACCTTGGGTCTCCACCAATGGCAGGCCCAGCGACGCGGTCAGCGCGAAGGAGACACCAAAAAACGTTCCCCATAATGTCATTGCTGCAGCGCGTAGGCGATCGCTGCAAAAGCGTGCCATGAGCGTTGGAGCGGCGACAACGATAGCCAAGTGCGAAAACCCTTCTACAATTCTGGAGGCAAGCAAAAGGCTGAGCGGAAGGTAGATTGACTGTACTAAAGAAACCACTGCGCCGATTAACAAGCCACTAAGAAGAACGCTTCGAGCACCGATTTGCCCCACTAATATGCCTGCAATAAGTCCGAGCAGCGCACCGACAAGGCTGATGAGAGTAATTAAGAATCCGGTAGCTACTCCTGCCTCAGGGTAAAGCTGCTGTAGCTCAGGCAGAAACAGCCCCATTTTTGCAAATTGTGCAGCCGCACAAAGCCCTGCGACCCACAGTGCCAAGGTGACGAAAATAGATGTAAAACTACGCATGCGGTATTGTGACGCATGGAGCGGTATCTCTCCATGCATAAAATATGCGTAACCTAAAACTCAAATCACCGAGTTGGTGGGTAGTACACTCTGTCGTTGCGCTACATCGGCCTGCTCTGTCGCCGCAATGTACAGAGCCTCGCTGGTCGACCATCTGCAAGCCACACACGCTCCCACAACATACGCCCAGGAACAATCGGAAGAAAACCGCTATCGTATTCGTTCAGCTCTACACTGACCGGTTCTGGATACATAGTTTCCCACCAACCCAGAGATTCTAATTTTGATTCGGCTAATTGGATAGCTGGACTTGCCGCAGTCCAAACCGTTTTCCCCAACAGGGATTGTATCGATACGCCCCATTCGGTTTGCCGCTTTGGTGATCTCGACCGGTGATGAATCCCGGCTGTTCGTCCACATCAACTCTGCGATGCTGATAGCAAGTGGTGGAAGAAAAATGAGGTTTCAGATTCATGTCTTAAAATCTCAGGTAATGAATTTTGCCAGCAATCTGTCTTGTTTCCCCATTGGGGACAACTGCTTGCGGCCGGACAAGTCCCCTTGGAACTCATTGTGCGATTTGTGGTGCGCTACAAAGGCAATATTTGTGGCGAGCCTAAAGTGAAGATTTTCTGCAAAGCCGTTCGGGTCAGTCTTTCAGTAATATGGGAGCCCGCTTTGCTAGAAGCTTCAAAGATGGTTCTGAACACTACGCCACCCTTGCATTGTACATACGAGCCAGTTGCTTTCCGAAATCGTCTTCACTCATGCCTTCAGACAAGGCTCGCAGGAAGAACGCAAATTGAGTTTCTGGAGCCAGGCCGTTTCTAGGAGGATCCAGATCAAGGTTGGTCGGGAATGAGTACCCTTCAGCAGTAGCTGCAATTGCGGCGGATAGCTCCATCGCATTCAACCTGTTTGCGTTTCTGGCTCGAACGGCGTGAGGGAATAACAGTCTGCACATCTTGTCCCGATCGATCGTCTCCATGGCGCGGCCGAAAGCTGAAGATACCTGCAACAGATTGGCAAGCCGGTGAATGTCTTGGCTAGTGTTCGCGCCAGCTGCATGAAACAGTGCCGGGTTGAAAAAGACGGCATCTCCCTTGGCAAGTGGCAACTGCACATGGCGCTCTTCAAACAGCACCCTGAAATCGTCCCTGCGCCATGCCGCATATCCTGGGCGATAGGCTTGCGAAAATGGGAGTAGTTTCGTGGGGCCGCTTTCCAGCGGCATGTCGCAATGTGCAACGGCGCCTTGAAGCGTTAGAACAGGCGATATATCGTGGACATGTGCCGGGTAGATTGCACTGACGTCTGCGGTTTGAAAACCCAGGTGATAGTCTCGATGTGCCTGTTGAGCCGCGCCACCTGGATGTACGAGGTTAACCTGTGCCGTCATTTGGTAGTTTGGTCCCAGCCATGCTTCGCAGGCAGCGGCGATGGCGGTATTGGCAAAGTAGTTCAGGAAAACCTCAGGCGAGGCTTCGCACAGCTTTTGCAGTGAGTTCCAGATTCGGTCGTTGGCGCCTGATGCCGCAAAATGATCGCTGGCACCGCCGATTCCCTGCTTTTCGCTGGCGATAATACGTTCGTAGATCCTGGTCGCGTCATCCAGCACTGACGTGTCGGCATAAGTGCTTTTAAGAGCGACAACTCCAGCACCATTACGCAGAACTGTTGCCCACTCCGCCATAATCCGTCTGCGCAACTGGTCATCTTCGAGAGCTGGTCTCAGGACCTTCATATCGTAGATGGGAATGTTCTTTTCGATCGCTGAGGCGTGAGGCACGTCGTCAGTTTGCGTGGCTCGTCTAATGAGTGCGGAGAATTCCTGCAGATCACACGCATCGGCATCATAATATGCGATTGCACTCTCGATGCTATTGTTCATGGCGACTTTTCTCTATTCAGCGACTGCGACAAAGGATATCGGGATAGACTTTGCACGGGGCTTTAAAACACATCAGAAACACATCAAATGACGCATCGCTTTCCGATCAAGGAAATTGCCCGTCAGGCCGGGTTGGGAACAGCTACTGTTGATCGGGTTCTCAACAACCGAGATCAGGTGAGCCCACAGACAAAGCAGCGTGTGACTGCTGCCATTGAAGAGTTGATGGCACAGGAGGCCCAGCTCGCCGCCCGAGGCAGACGCCTGTTCTTTGATTTCCTGGTAGAGGCTCCAGATCGCTTCAGTCGGGAAGTTAAGGCGGCGGCAGAGGCCGTCTTGCCCCAGATCGGAACGGCCGTATGCAGAGCGCGCTTTGTACAGCAGGAAATCATGGAAGAGATCGAGGTTGTCAGCGCCTTGAGGCGGATCTTGAGAACTGGCAGTCATGGCGTGTGTCTCAAGGCGCGGGACACTCCAAAGATCAGAGCTGCTGTGAACACGCTTTCTGAGGCGATGATTCCCGTGGTGACACTCGTGACGGATATTGCCGGCACCCATCGGCTTGCCTATGTGGGTTTGGACAACGCGGGCGCTGGACGCACCGCTGCCTACCTTGTTTCCAGGACGAGTGGAGATGTTTCTGGAACGGTCCTGGCAACGCGCAGCCATGAGCGCTTTCTGGCAGAAGAGGAGCGTGAAAGCGCATTTGTCGAGTTAATGGCAGAGCGGTGTCCGCAGTTGCGAATTGTCAACGTACAAGGCGGTAGTGGAGTAGGTTTTGCCACGTCCAGAGTCCTGTCGGATGTCATGCAAGACATCCCTGATTTATGTGCGGTGTATTCGATGGGCGGTGGCAATCGATCAATTCTGGATACGCTTGAACGAAATGGGCTTAGGCCCAAGGTGTTTGTGGCACACGATCTCGATCAGGAAAATCGAAATCTGATTTCGGATCAGAAGTTGGATTTTATCCTGCATCACGATTTGCGGTCAGATATCAGAAACGCTTTCAACGCATTCCTTGCTTATCATCGACTTTCAACCGGGCAGGTGGAGGTTCCAACCTCTACTGTTCAGGTAGTGACCCTGGAGAATTTACCGAAAGAAATTCGATCGTACTGAAAAAGCAAAGCCCGTCGTATGAAGTACAGGTTCAGATGAAGTCATGCTCTGCCTGTCAAATCAAGCATCGATATTTACAGACGCATTTACAGATTACTCCAACGGTTCTCTGTGAAGTGAATACTCAAAATGAGTTGAAATGCGGGTCGAAGTGGATGCCCATGTTCTTTGGTTCTCTTTGCACATACCCAAACTCTATCAAATTCCCCATTGAGGAAGATATGTCGGTTCGCCCTGAGGAGAGTTTGTATGCTAATGGAGAAATACGCGCTAAGAGGTTCGATAATTAAAAGATAAATACAGCGATAGTCAATGCGATACCTTGAATTTGTCAGCCGTTAAATATATACGGGATGGGAAGGTCCTTATAACAGCAGTTGCCAATATTATTTTGAGTCGTTGCAATAAATGAGAGTACTTAAGCAAGGTGCTCCGAAGAAAAAGCAATCAGCTTTAAACGACGGCCAGTACGTGAACCTCATCGGTAAACAACCCGCGCGTATCAAGTCACTATCATGGCTTCTAAGCAAGAGCATTCTGTCGAATTAATGAATGACCTTATGCAAGATACGAAAGAAAGTAGGGTGCACAAAGAAACAAAAAGCCCTACCAGTCCAGCAAGGCAATCTTAGGGTGACGACTGCCTGGTGTAGCGCCTGCCCAATTACGGTATGAGCCTGAACAGACACTGTTGTATCAACTGGTAGAGCAGTATTGGTTTGAATCTCTCAAGCAGCTGAGTGAGTCGGGTCGTTTTATTTCGTAATAGCCTGGTAGTCCTCAGCCGCGCGGGTCGCAACGAGTTCCAGATCATCAATTGGCATATACCCGTCTTTAGCAAGGCTTTCAGCGGCCTCGATGACGGCTGCGACGTAAGCGTCTTCATTGGCATAGCGTTCGGCGATGCCAATCCTGCTGTCTCCTTCGGCAGATGAGGGTGCGAAGGCAATGGAGCTGCCTGTCAATCCACACAATGCGCCACCGGCAAAGCCTTCGTTACGAATATTCCAACCCCAATAGGTACCAAGTGGTGCAGCGATACGTGGCAACTGCAAGCCGCCTGTCGGGTTGCCATCTTCGTTCACCTGAGGCACCAGAACCGGATAGGCACGGCCACCGATGGGTGGTATCGTGCTGTGATCGCGAAAACGTAGCTCGTTGTAGACCGGAATGAGGTTATCTTCAGGCATGTCCGGGAGCTCCAATTCGCTCAGAGTAACCAGAGTGCCGTCTGCAACGCTGGGGAAGCGCGACGCAGGCGGTTCAATGTCATCACGGGCCCACTCTGCCATAGACGTCACGAGAGCACGAAGGACAGGCATGGCTGCCACAGGATTAGTTCCAAACCGACACGTGTCTCCGACTGAGCTTTGCGCAGAGAATGGGGCAAAGTGCTGTAATCCTGCTAGAAAATATAGCCTGACAGTGGCAGGCATTTCAAGGGCGGTACCGTCAGGCGCGGTAGAAACTAACGCAGCACGTGCTTGCCAGAACTCGGTTGACGTGTCGGTATGCATGACTTTTGGGCACGTGTCAGTCTTCTGACATAGGCTCAGCACACTTTCCGTCCGGCCGCTGATCGGGTCGTAGGCGTCAGCATACGAAAACGGGAACTGGTCTCCTGGAAAGTCATGATCCTCATGCTGACGCGAGTAGCGTCCCTGCTGTGCGAAGCGATAGTTGACAAATGTCTTCCTGGATCCCGCGATATAGGGCATGACCGCATCGAATACGCGCATGTTTGTCTCATCAGCATTGAATCCTTGATACACAAAGTCGCGCAGGTAGCGTCCCGACTGCGAAATGCCTAGTGCTATCGTTGCGTCGACATCGGATAGCGGGCTTTCTGCATCGTGCCCTTCTGTGCCGCGGAGAAACGAGACAAGATCGCTGGTCGCCGTGAAGCCAAGACCCGTTGGCAGAGCATTCTTGGCAGGATAGATAAATTCGTAAATAGCGCCTGCATCGAGTCCTTCAGGCCGCGCTATCTCGATCTCGCTCTCGTTGACATAGCGAAACCCTAGTCCTGGCGCGGTTGATCGGGAATCGTCAGTAAACTGACGTACTGATAAGGAAGCATTGGCCTGATCTGTGTTGGCCGCAGGATAGGTGAGTTTTAATGTTCCTGTGGTGCCGGGCTTGTCAAAGACGATCTCCTCACGGCTTGGGCCGGTGACACCTTCAAGCGTTGGTACGTTGAGTTCAATCCCTTCGTCGGACAAGCCCGTTTGCCAACCACTCCAGACGATGGTGTAGCCGCTTTCCATCAAGAAGCCATCACCAGCTCTCTCTGCCGTGTCGGGTGGCGTAGTTCCCTCGGCCTGCTCCATCAAGATGAAACTGAGCACTCGGCCTCGATTCGGAACGTCATAGAGTAACACCCCATTCCCCTTGCTCTCATCGATGGGACGAAGAATGAAGACCTCGGTGGAATATCTAACCAGCCCATCCTCGCCAACAGGCGCATGTTCCAGATCAACTATCATGCGACCACGTTCGCTGGCCGG
>JBGCEH010000060.1:0-8890 GCA_045106195.1 Granulosicoccus sp. | reverse complement strand
CAATGGAAACTGTTCCTGATCACGTATGCCTAATAATACAAGTGCGGTTAGACGTTCTGGATCTACCTTGACGCCTCGTGTGTCGACGCCTTCGCGTTCCAGTTCCTGGCGAATGAAGCGGCCCATGTGTTCATCACCAACGCCGGTGATAACAGCTGATTTCATCCCAAGCCGGGCGGTACCACAAGCAATATTGGTGGGGCTTCCACCGATGTACTTATCGAATGAGCGCATGTCCTCAAGGTGACCGCCCACTTGCGCGCCGTAGAGATCGACGGAAGAACGACCTATGGTTATAAGATCGAGTTTTTTCATATCAGGTCTCCGCGGGTATTCCGGTGGATTTTTTGGTCAAACATCTGCCAATCTTGTTGGCAGACCCGATTGTAAAGACAGGGTGGCAGCCTCGGCGATTGTCAGCGCGGCAACACCATCTTCCAGGGTAACCGGTGGTGTTTGCTTGCTCCGTACAGCCTGGACAAATGCCGCCCATTCAGCTTCATAGGCCTGCATGTAGCGTTCTAGAAAGAAGTAGGTAGGTTTGGCGTTGTTCACACCTGCATTGGTGGATCGGACAAGTGTGTTTTCCGGCACGTTAAGGACCTGAAGCATGCCATTGGCGCCAAGTAGCTCGACTCGTTGGTCATAACCATAGACTGCACGTCGAGAGTTGTTGATAACGGCGATACGCCCATCAGCATAGCGCAATGTTGCTACCGCTGTGTCAACATCTCCTGCGAGGCCAATGTCTGGATCGACAAGTGATGAACCTATTGCCGTAACAGTTTCCGGCAAGTCTCCCATGATGAAGTTGGCCATGTCGAAATCGTGAATCGTCATATCTCTAAACAATCCACCGGATACCTTAACGTAGCTGACGGGCGGGGGTGTTGGATCAAAAGAGGTGATGCTGAGTAACTCGCTTTTACCGATGTCACCAGCCAACGACGCTGCTTTGAGCGCGGCAAAGTTCTTGTCAAATCGTCGGTTGAAACCGATCATGACGGGTTTGCCATTCGCATTGGCGACTTGAAGGCAGGCTCTGGCACGCTCAAGATTCAAATCAACTGGCTTTTCACAGAGCACCGCCTTGCCAGCTGAGGTGGCGGCCTCTATCAGGTCAGAATGGGTGTCGGTGGCGGTAGCAATGAGAACGGCATCGATAGCAGGATCGGCAATGATCTGATCAACGTTGCAAACCGTGGCATCGTATTCAGTGGCCAGTTTTTCAGCGCTCTCTGTGAAAGCATCTGCTACCGCACACAGACTGCTGTTGCGATGTCCATCAATGATTTTTGCGTGTACGGTGCCGATACGACCAGCTCCGAGAAGACCCACTTTCAACATTGTTTTCTCTGCCCGACGGGTGATATCCGAAGTGTGAAGTGGATAATGAACATTTTTGCACGCGCGTGCAAGTGTTTTTTGCTCTCGCGTGCAAAATGTGGTCAACTAACCTTAGGCAAGGATGGAATCCTTAAGCATTTGACCCGGAGCAACACTGTGAAGAGCAAGAAACCAGAAGGACTTCGCGAGTCAATAACCGCCGATGACGTCGCTTCACTGGCTGGTGTGTCCCGCTGGACAGTCAATAGGGCGTTCAAGACAGATGCGTCCATTTCTGCGAAAAGTCGTGAGAAGGTGCTGGATGCAGCCAATACCCTGGGCTATTCCCCCGATTTGATCGCAGCTAGCCTGGCGTCCGATCGAAGTAATATGGTGTCGCTGCTCATCGATGACTTTTCAAACCCGCACAAGCTGGTCATGATGGAACGCCTTACGCGTATTCTCAGGCACAGCGGTTGGGGCACAATGCTGGTCAATACCTTGAATGAAGACGATGCTGCGCTTGCTCTAGTGAATGCACGACAACATCGTGTCGATGCTGCTGTGTTGATTGGCAGCCAATTCAATGAATCGATTCTTGATGCTGCGGGTGGTGCGCAGAAGGTAAAAAAACTGATTTTGTTTGCGCGCTATTCGCCCAATCCAGGAACTATCTCGGTTTGCTGTGATGATCAGTCGGCCATGCAGAGCATAGCAGATCACGTTATAAGCCGAGGTTACCGCCGGCCGGTATTTGTTGCTGGCCCACAAACGCGCAGTGCTCATTTAATGCGTAAGGAGACGTTCCTGAAACGATGGCTGGAGGCCAGGGGAGAGCCTGCAGTTTTCACAGCGGTTGAGACTTACGACCCACAGCTTGCCTATCAACGAGTCACCACCTATTTGTCCGGGCTTAAGTCCGGAGAGTGGCCTGACATTCTGGTGTGTGAAAACGACGCACTGGCCATGGGTGCGATGGACGCTGTACGCTATGAATTCGGTCTTAAGGTGCCGGATGATATAGCGGTGACTGGTTTTGATGATGCGCCGGTGGCCGCCAATCCCAATTACCGGCTGACCACTTATCGTCAACCTATAACGGCTATGGCAGAAGGTATTGTCAGTGTTTTGCAAGGCGGTGCCGACGTGGACTCACTCAGTCGGTTCTTAGGACGACTGGTTGTCCGCGAAAGCGCTTGATCGAAGGATGTGGACGTCGATTTATTTAATTGCGTTAATGCCACAACGGCAACATCGAACATTGCGTCGGTTATCGCTGTATTTACCTTAGCCGTTGAATAAGCCTTCCTCCTCACGCACTAGCGTATCCAGCATCTGGATCGCGGCCCTGACACGTCGAGCTGCGTGCATGTTCTCGTGCCACACGCTCCAGTAAGTGCGAGAAACGGTGCGTTCCGGAAAAAGACGCACAAGTTCGGAATGGCCTGCCACCATGAAGTCGTGCAGAATACCGATTCCAGCACCCGAACGGACGGCTTCGAGTTGTCCGATGGCGGTCGAGATCTCGATATGGGGCTTATGCTCACCCAGTAGCTCACGTGCATAGCTGAGTTCTGGCGTTGGCAGCAGATCCTCGACATACCCGATAAGAGTGTGCTCATGGAGTTCATCCACGCTGAGTGGTTTTCCGGCACGGGCAAGATAAGATGCACTGGTGTAGATGCCCAGCGAGTAGGGCGTGAGGCGTCGCACGCGCAACCGGCCTCGTTCAGGTCGCCCTACCATGACAGCGATATCGGCTTCTCGCTGAGACAGTGAGAAGCTGCGCGAGACAGGGACGAGTTGAACCCGAAGTGCAGGATACGCGATGGCAAAACGTTCCAGTCTGGGTGCCAGGAAGGCGCTGCCGAAACCGTCGGGCGACCCAATCCTGACCGTGCCAGTCACATCGTCATCCCGTCCACCGAGACTCGCAACCCCATCCGATAATGCCGCTTCTGCACGCTCTGCAGCAGCAAAGATCTGCTCCCCATTTTCGGTGAGAACGCAACCTCTTGTACTTCGATCCAGCAGACGGGTGCTCAGCGATTCTTCCAGCGCCGCCAGCCGGCGACTCAGAAGTGCCTGGCTAACGCCCAGTTTGCGTGCCGCACCGAGCATCGTACCGTCGCGTGCTATCGCGAGAAAGTACCGCGTATTATCCCAATCCATATAACCATATTTGCATAACCGATCTCCTTTTTCATCTATTTCAATTCTAATATGAACATAACATACTGTGGTGGAACTTTACATCACACACGTCAGGAGAGAGTCATGAAAGAGATTGCACATTACATCGCCAATGAATACGTCGACGGTAGTTCTGATCGCTGGCAATCGGTCTACGACCCGGCAACGGGCGAAGTCCAGGGACGGGTTGCCCTCGCCTCGGCAAGTGAAGTGAACCAGGCGGTAGCTGCTGCATCCGCTGCATGGCGGGCATGGGCCAAAACGCCAGCACTACGTCGTGCGAGAATCCTGGACCGGTTTAAGACAATCCTCTGGGAACGTGCCAGTATCATGGCCGAATCCATATCCTCTGAGCATGGCAAGACACACGAAGATGCGCTTGGCGAGGTAACGCGCGGTCTTGAAGTTGTCGAATTCGCCGTAGGTGCTCCCAATCTGCTAAAAGGTGAAATCTCAGAAAATGTGGGTACTGACGTTGATAGTCATTCAATCCGTCAGCCACTTGGCGTCGTCGCAGGTATAACACCCTTCAACTTTCCAGCCATGGTACCCATGTGGATGTTTCCGGTTGCACTCGCCTGCGGCAACTGTTTTATTCTTAAGCCCTCTGAGCGTGACCCATCGACAGCGCTCTTGATTGCTGAGTGGCTGACCGAAGCCGGCTTGCCGGAGGGTGTATTTAATGTTGTACAGGGCGACAAGGAAGCGGTAGACGCACTGTTGACTCACCCTGAAGTCAAAGCGATCAGCTTTGTTGGTTCAACACCGATCGCCCGTTATATTTACGAGACTGGTACGGCGCAAGGCAAACGTGTACAGGCACTGGGTGGAGCAAAAAATCACATGGTGATCATGCCCGATGCTGATCTAGACATGGCGGCGAATGCGCTCATGGGAGCTGCCTACGGTTCTGCAGGTGAACGCTGCATGGCTATCTCGGTCGCTGTACCGGTTACCGACAAGGTCGCCGATGCGCTGATTGATAAGCTAGTACCGAAGATCGCCGCTTTGCAAGTAGGTCCGGCCGTCGATTCTGATTCAGATATGGGTCCACTGGTTACTGAACAGCATCGCGACAAAGTACTCGGATACATTAATGCAGGAGAAACTGAGGGCGCTAAAATTGTCGTCGATGGAAGGGAGTTAAAGCTCAAGAAACAAGGTTATGAAAACGGCTACTTTGTTGGCCCGACCTTAATCGACGGCGTAAGCCCGGAGATGTCGATCTGGAAAGAGGAGATCTTTGGACCTGTGCTGTCGATTGTGCGTCGCCAGAGCTACGATGACGCGGTAGATCTTATCCACGCTCACGAATACGCTAATGGTGTTGCCATCTTCACGCGTGACGGCGACGCGGCGAGACGCTTTGCACAGGATATTGAAGTGGGCATGGTTGGCGTGAACGTGCCTATCCCTGTGCCGATGGCGTTTCATTCATTCGGTGGCTGGAAAGCCTCATTGTTCGGCGATCATCACATGCATGGTCCTGAAGGTGTGCGTTTCTATACACGACTCAAGACTGTAACCACTCGCTGGCCAAGTAGTGGCGTACGTACAGATGCTGAATTCGTTATGCCTACGCTGGGCTGAGTCCAGACCACTCCATGGCCCATTGACGCAAAGTCGATGGGCTTGCAGCCGTCAGTTAAATCAGTTTGGATTCAAGAGCCGAAAGTAGTTACTGTATCGAATGGCCCTGACTGAACGACCGATCACCGAAAAACGTTATACCCGCGAAGGCGGGAATCTACGTCTTGGCGGAGATTGATACCCGCTTTCGCAGGTATTAAAGAGCTTACGCTGGTTCCATTTGGTACTGCGTCTCCATAAAGGCGGAGATTTTTGTAGGGTCCATTTGATAATAAATACTGTTGTTGCTGACCATCAGGCATGGCGTCATGCGAGAATATTAAACTGTGAACTGTGATTGTCGATACATGCCTATGGCGAACTTCTTCGGTAGATGCGAGGTGTTTTGAAGGCCTTGTGTGGTACCACTTCACGTATTGACAACTTTGACAACTCTGACAACGCAGGATTGCCTAGACAATGAAAGTCCTTTCTCTTACACGACCCATTCGATCGCAGCGGTGTCGAAATATCGGCATTTTAGCGGGTTTGGTTCTGCTCTCAGGTTTGGCTGTGGCTCAGGAAAACCTGACAGCCGAGGAGCTCGAGATGCTGGTGGTTGAGCAGAAAATTTCTCTGCAAGAAGCGATCCGTAATCGTGAGGCCACGGCCGCACAAGCACAAGCAGTTCGTGCTGAGCTTCAGGAGGTACGGGAACGCAGTCGTCAGGTAGAGGAAGAAATTGAAGTACTTTGCAGAGAACTGGAATCACTCACAAGTGAATCTTTTATCAAATGTATGGCTTCTTCCCTGAACTGATATTTCACAGTAGATTTACTCACTTTTGTGAGTAAGCTATTGTTATTGTGAAAGGTTCTTATCCCCAAAAGTTCAAACAATGTCCATCGCGGTCTAGATATTGCCGCTCTGTTAAATCTTCCTGCGAGTGTATCGAATTGAACGGGTGGATTTTGTTGCGCATTGAGTCATCGGTAATATCTCCTGAATGTGCAAAATCCCGCAGCTGTCCACGCCTGCCTGGCACGTTGCGCAGCTACATTTTACCCATGCTGCTCTTAGGCAGTTAATCGCGTCTCTAACTCTAAGGGCAGCGTTTTCTGATCGTTGAAGAAGGACTTCGTCCATGCCTTATTCAGCATGTGCCTTCAAAACATGCCGATCTCATCGAAAAAACAGTATCGGCACATTATGACTGGTAAAGCCAATCGAAAACGCGCTGTACAGTCATGTGGGAGTGGGCAAATGTAACTCGCGGACGTCGAAATAATCAATGTCGACGTCCATCCGATACAAGCTGAGTTTCTTGTAAATCAACCTTCAGTGTTGCCTGTATCAAGATCTGCTGTCGCCCACTCCCCAACTGACACCCCTATTGAAACTCCACACGCAATACCGGCACCCTCGAATTGTCGCCATCGAAGGACTCAGCTGTTCTCTGACCACTTCCTACGATCAATACCACTAGAGCGTTGTTGTCGCTCCATCCGCCTTGATTGACTATTTCCTGAATGATGGCCGAGAGGTCCGGTGTGCGCTGATCATTGCCGGACGCTCCAACTATTGTCCAGGGGGCAGGGGACCAGTCCACTGACGCCACTGTTCGAGGTCGGCTGGACACATTGCCGTTAGAGGCAGTGAATGCGGCCGCGTTGCCAATGGCTTCGCCATAGAATGTGAGTGAGGAGGCGGCGCGATTGGGTTCGTCGACAGTGAACTGTATGGAAGCCGCTGTGATTGTGGCACCTGCTGGTATGTCAACACCGGTGAACCGCAGGCCAACAGTCTGCGCGGTGGATTCGACTCCGAGCTCAAGGTCTGAACTCCGTAGTTCGATCGCACCGACAGTATCTTCTTCTGCGTCATCGTTTCGGGAAACAATCCGACTTTCGATAACCGTGCTGCCACTTTCGCCCTGGACAGTAACCGTTAGTGAGTCATCACCGACAAATTGTCCATCGTCAGCACTTAGTCTCAGGATGTAAGTACCAGGAGCTGAAAAAAGTGCATCGGTCGTATCGCTAGTTGCATCGTCGAAGTCTACATCCCCGGGGCCGGACACTTTAGTCCAGCGTATGGACACTTCACCGGGAGGGACTGGAAGGCCATCATCAAACACTGTGCCGACAAGTGTTGCTGACGCTGCAATCGAGATTGACTTATCTGGCCCTGCATCGACATTCGGTGGTGTATTTCCGTTTACTCTCTCATAGTCGATAAATAATCTGGCTGCACCCATGCGACTACCTTCAAATGCCTCAGCAACACGTTCGCCGGCGCCTTCGATAACGAATGAAAGCGCGTTTCCTTGTTGCCAGCCACGACGACCAACAATTTCTTCGACCAGAGCAGAAAGGTCTGGTGTCCTCTGCTCATCTGCAGACTGCCCGATTTGACGCCATGCACCGGGTGTCCATGAGACAGAAGCGTTTGTACGCGACCTGCGGCTAACGTCATATCGTGTAGTTCTCCAGGGGCTGGCATCATCGCTTGCGACACCTTGGATTTCCAGTGATGTGGGCCCTGAGCTGTTTTCGTCTGTCTGAAATTGCAGGTAGGCCTGGACGATATTGACACCTTGTGGAACATCAATCGAGTCGAAGCGTAGCCCCACGACCTGATCGACATTAGCATCAAAGATAAGCTCTAAGTCACTGCTGTCAAAGTCAACGCGACCACCGCCTCGCTGCTCTACATCATCTTTTCCAGCCGCAATAACCGTTTCGAATGAGACGACCCCGGCATTGTCATCATTGGGAACGAGAGGGTTGGGGTCGATTTCATCCGGGATGCCATCGTTGTCGTCATCGGGATCTATATCATCGGGCAGACCATCTCCATCGGTGTCAATGATGGGCGGAACATTGGTCCTGAGGCGGACGCCCGTGGAATGCCAGAGTTCGCTGCCTTCATCGGGAGAGTGTGGCAAATACCCGCTGTACCACATCACGATATCGGCACCATCGATGCTTTCACCATCATTATATAGAAAATTGGTCGAAGGGCCGCCCACCCAGCCTTTCTCGGTATCTCGATACAGCATGCCTCCGATGCGATTGTTTGCATAGGCTGTCGCAGGTACGACAACACCGGGTACGTTCCTGGCACCGTCGTCAAAATCGATACGCACACGATAGCCTGACAATGCATCTTCGACAAACCAACCATGCTCAAAGGCATCTTCCGCGCTCGTTTCAAACTCAGTTGTATAGTTCACGAAGCTGCCGTTAGCGGTCTCACGCAGGATTCGATCATCCCCTTCGCCATCGATATCGAAGTCAAAGCGCCACATGGGGTAGTGAATGTGGCTAACATCGCATTGAAGGCCACGACTGAAAACATGCCCGTCCAGTGTTCCGTCAGCACCGAGATACCACACCTGATAGATATCGTAGGAACCGATAAATTCACGTATGCCCAGTTCAAAAAACTGCTCTCCGTCCTGGGTATATTCTCGTGCAACCAGCCTTGCAGTGTTTGCCCACTCAACAGGAGACTTTGAACGTTGAGTCGGTCGGCGTAAGGCCCGCAGGCATCATCGTCGTAGTAAACCGACATTACCGGGAAACTGGCCTGACTCAGGATGGGTGTGCCCTCGTAACTGACATCGTGCAATGTCAGACCATCGCTCAGAGCAAAGGTATCGTAGTCAAGGGTCCAACCATTCCACTCTATGCGACCACCTCGTTCCCCAATGACGGTGCCACCGCCTGGTTCCAGTAGGCGCTCATTAACGGACAGGGTGTATTCGCCTTGTAGCCATACAAACACGCCAATATAAACG
>JBGCEH010000059.1:0-240758 GCA_045106195.1 Granulosicoccus sp. | reverse complement strand
CTCAATCCTGCAGCGCGAGTTAGTCTATCGGCGAGCACCGAGTCCAGGCGGCCATGGTTTGCTAACAACAAAAACGCCTGCGCGGCAGTCGACGGCGCGCCCAGTTCTTCATCAACGCAAGCGTGGATAGCAAGATCAATGCAGCCTTGAATCGCCTGTTGCAGATCCATAAGAACGATATTTGCCAAGTCCTCATTCTTCTCAAGATCATCAGATTTCAAATTGTGCTTCGCACTCAACCGATCAGTGTGGTGCAGGATCTGTTGGGTCTTGCTGCGCAGGATATCCGGATCAACCAAGGGACTTCTCCAATCTTCGTCCCAGGTGTTCATCCAAAATTCGTCGAATATACTCTGCATCGACATAGTTAATTGCAGATTGCTTGCGAACACGATTCAGTTGCCCTGCACTGCGATCGAACAGTGTAAGCCCATGGGTAAAGATAGCGCGTTGTAGTTCCAGGCTTGTGGCTTCAAGATCAACCAGATGCACATCTCGTTGCGCCTTGATACAGAGCGTACCAAGCGTATCCAGATAGTTTTCCGATAGCTTGAAAGGGTGATCCATCAACACTGCCAGATCAATATCGCTATCCAATCGAGCTGTGCCACGAGCTTGTGAGCCGAACACAATCGCAGCTGCAATTCGCTTATCTGCCAATGTAGCCTGTTTGAGTAAATCGATGGAAGAAGGCGATGTCATGACTTGATTTTAGCAGCAATTCCACCTCAAGAACGCGCTGCGAAGCCGATCAACATGTCACTAAGATCATCTCTATGTCCAAAGATCGACGTGCAGCCTCAAAGCTCACTGCGCCAGTCCAGCCGCCTACAGCATGCGCATTGATGCCGGTATACCCACCTTGTCACGAAGTTCAAGCACCAGGCGTGGCTTGTGTGCCAGCTCGCCAAGGGCACGGAACACGGCATGCCAGCCAACATTGCCTTCACCCGGAGCCTCCTAGTGTCTGTCGGCGTATCTATCGGCGTCCTGCAGGTGAACATGCTCAAGCAGAGAGCCTGCAGGCTGGACAAAATAGTCAACGGCGGTGCACCATTGGAACTGTGTGCATAGTGCGCATGGCCGGTGTCTATGGAAACGCGTAGCGCCGCAGAGTCGAAACTTTCGACGAGCTGTTGCCGTGCGTTCGGGTCAATGTCCTCGATGTCAGGTTGAGCAGTAATATACTCAGCGTGCCGCGCTAGTCTTTCGGCTCTGAGCGGACAATCCGTATTCGCAGGATCCAGGCATCCACGTAATCTGTTTATAGACGACAAGGAAAATCAATGAAACGCATTGCCATCAACGGCATGGGGCGCATCGGCAAACTGCTGCTGCGCGATCTGGCGCAACGCGGACTGCTGAACCGTGTGGTTCTCGTGAATGAACCCGTTGGTGATCCTGCTCAATTGGCTCACCTGCTAGAGTTCGACACGGTACATGGGCGCTGGCAGGCAGACCTCGGGCATGATGATGAGCATGTGATCATAGGAAAACAAAAGATCAAAGTCTCTCAACACAGTAAAATAGCGAAAATTCCGCTACAAGAGTATCAAATCGATTTCGTTATCGACTGTAGCGGGGCGTTTCGCAATCAGAAAAGTTTGCAGAGATACTTTGATGCTAATGTAAAAAAGGTCTTGGTTTCTTGTCCCGTCAAAGAGTCAGAGGCCGCTAACATCGTATTCGGTATCAACCATGACCTCTACAATGCAAAGAAGCATCGCATAATTACTGCAGCCAGTTGTACCACCAATTGTTTAGCTCCTATAGTCAAGGTTCTGCACGAGGCAATTGGCATTTCACACGGCTCTATTACAACGTTGCACGACGTCACGAATACACAAACAATTGTCGATCGTCCAGCGAAAGATCTTCGACGTGCACGCTCGGCACTCAATAGCCTGATACCTACAACCACTGGTTCCGCGACGGCAATAACGCTCATCTATCCCGAACTTACGGGACGCCTCAATGGTCACGCTGTCAGAGTGCCACTACTCAATGCCTCTCTTACCGATTGTGTTTTCGAAATGCAGAAACCCACTACCGTCATTGAGGTAAATGCCCTGTTTGAAAAAGCGGCCACGGGTGATCTGGCGGGTATTTTAGGGTACGAAACGCGTCCCCTGGTATCAGCAGACTACGTCAACGACCCCAGATCCACCATCATCGATGCGATGTCGACCCTGGTTGTCAATGATACGCAAGTCAAGGTATACGCCTGGTACGATAACGAGTGGGGGTATGCTTGCAGGCTGGGTGACATAGCGCGGATGGTGGCACGTTTTAAAGCACCATGAAAGATATACCCCAGCAACAGGAATTGCGCGGGTACGCTGTTGTCACTGTCGCCTATTGGTCATTCATGCTCACAGATGGCGCGTTGCGCATGCTCGTTCTGTTGCACTTTCATACTCTGGGTTTTTCACCCATCCTGCTTGCCTATCTGTTTGTGCTCTACGAGATCATGGGCATGGTCACCAATATTCTGGCCGGTTGGCTCGGCACAAGGTACGGACTGCGTCTCACTTTGATAGCTGGCTTGGCCTTACAGATAGCATCGCTGCTTTTGCTCTCTGCGCTTGACACCAACTGGTCGGTTTCAGCCTCTGTGGTGTTTGTGATGCTAGTGCAGGCGTTATCGGGTGTTGCCAAGGATCTGACCAAAACTAGTGCCAAAAGTGCAGTGAAGCAGCTTGCATCCAACCGTCAAAGTGGCACGTTGTTTCGTTGGGTAGCTGTTCTGACGGGTTCGAAAAATGCCGTCAAAGGTCTGGGCTTTTTCTTGGGTGGTTTGCTGTTGGCGCTTAGCGGATTCAAACAGGCCGTTCTTATTATGGCCGGGTGTCTGGGTATGGTGTTTATCGTTGTTTGCGTGATAGGCAAGCTAGAACTCGGCGCAACCGATTCCAAAGTCAGGTTGCGCGAAGTCTGGTTCACCAGCCAATCAGTAAGAACGCTCTCCAGTGCCCGTGTTTTTCTGTTCGGGGCGCGTGACACATGGTTTGTAGTAGCAATTCCTGTCTATCTGCATACAGTGTTCACCCAAACCTTTTCACTGAACGCGCAGCAAGCCTTTTTTATGGTGGGGGCATTTCTGTCTGTTTGGGTCATGGGTTATGGATTCGTTCAGGCAAAAACACCTCAATGGCTTTCTTCGGCAAGGCAATCATCCGTTGGTGCCGTCAAGGCTGTGAAACTCTGGTCTGCTGCTTTGTTTGTGGTAATGCTGGTGCTGTCATCTTCCACTTATTTGATTGGCGAAAGTACCTCTCAGTTGGTATTTGTCGTCATAACGGGGTTGCTGATTTTCGGCGTTGTCTTCGCCATGGTTTCTTCACTGCACAGCTATCTGATTTTGGCACTGACAACGCACAAGCGCTCAACAATGGATGTCGGTTTTTACTATATGTCGAACGCCGCGGGCCGACTACTGGGCACCTTGCTCTCAGGATTGAGCTATCAGTTTGGCGGGCTGGCGCTGTGTCTTGCAACGGCAGCGACGATGACAGCTGCCAGTTGGTGGTTTGCTAGAGCACTGTCGCAAATGCCAAGACAGGTGTAATCCGAATTAAGACGCGTCTACGTTATCAGCCTAGTCTGCCAGGCTCTACAGGCGAATCCATCATGAACAAGTCAGCACATACAATCCGCCATGAAGCCATGCGTATCGGTGGTGAAAAAGTCAAGACGCAAGACGTGATTGAGGTACGCTATCCATTCACCGATGAAGTGATTGGCACGGTGCCAGCGGACACTGCGGAGCATGCAATGCGCGCGTTTGAAATCACTGCTAACCACCGACCAAAACTGACGCGCTATGATCGCCAGTAAATTTTATTCAACACCGCAGAGCTGATCGGTAAACGACGTGAAGAGATTGCCCATTGGCTGACGCTTGAGCTGGGTATCTCTCATAAGCACGCCTTGTATGAAACGGGGCGCTCATACGATGTATTCATGCTCGCTGGACAACTGGCCATTGTCGATTAATTGTTTTGAACGATCTGAATGATGACGATCTTGACAAGGCCGACGCACTAGCCATCGCTGGGCCAACAGGAAATTCTGGTCAGCGATGCACGGCTGTGAAGCGCATACTCGCACAGGAGTCCATAGCTGATAGGCTGGTAGTGTGAATATTGGAACGGGCGAAAGCCATTAAGTATGGTGATCCGATGATTCCAGAGACGCAACTGGGTTGCGTTGTACACGCACAGGCGGCACAAACCTTCGAGTCACGCGTGCATGAAGCGGAAAGTCAGGGTGCTAATTTCCTGTACAACCCGGAAAGGCAGGGTGCTTTGCTGCCACCAGTCTCCCTTTGGTGGTATCAAGGACTCTGACAATGGGATTAAGGAGGGCGCGTTGGAAGCTATGAAGTTCTTTACCAACATCAAGACTTATTCATTACCTTGGCCGCGATGAAGCTGGCAGCGTTGGTAGTGAGGCCATAGATCAATCTGACCGGCCGCGCAGGTGGTTACTCATAGATATCGATATAGGTATTTGCAGTGCTTGTTGCAGCCCGACCAGGATGTCCCCACGAAGACGAAGCGTCCTGGATTATTGCCGAAAGTTAGACCTTAGCATCGATGATCCGTTTGTGATCATCAAAAAAGCTGACATATCTCGAATTCAGGTGCTGATCGGAGATAGCGATGACAGTGAGGCTGGCCAAAGTCTGGCGCCGCCTACATCTACACGCGCAATGGTGGCGTGTGGAGGCTGGAGCAAAAAATTCTGGCTCCGGATGCGGCTGAGGATGACAACTTCGGTGAGTCGGTCGCACTTGATGGTGATATTGCGTTAATCAGGGCAATCAGAGACGATGAACTCGGTATCAGGTCCGGCTCTGCCCACGTGTCTACCCGCACCATATTGTCTTCTACTGACGATGTTGAGCAACGACAGGTTTCATCCGGAAGTGGGAGCCGAGTCGCAGTGGATAGTAATTGCGTGATTCTTTTTCGCACATGGCTGGGACCCGGTCGATCATCCTTGATCGACATCTCCCAAACTCATTGGTCTGGTTAGAACTTCCAGGTTGGTCCAATGTTGTTGCAACCGAGTCGACGCTGTTCATCGGTACCTTCAACATTGATTTGGCCGGGGCAGAACCCTTCGTCTACGGTGCCGTTCACAGGGCCGTTACCGCACTGTACATCGTTATATCGCGGTGTACCCTCGGCAATACCAGGTCCCGGACCCACCAGTTCACAAGCTCGTTCGACATCCATCATGCCAAGCGGAGTCTCAACTTGTACAACCCCAATATCATGATCAAACGTGGTATCGCAGTAACACTGTCCATCGACCGAGTAGCTGTCTCCCCACCATAGCGCATCTGGAGCATAAGGAATATCGCTGAGGGGGGTATTCAGTACGGTGACAATATCCGGGTGAAGCTCTGCTGATTCTAAAGGTGCAGGCGCTTGTGCTGTTTCAAATTTCCACTTGGGACCGATGTTGTTGCAGCCCAGTCGACGCTCTTCGTCAGTGCCTTCCACGTTGATCTGGCCGGGGCAGAACCCTTCGTCAACGGTTCCGTTTACGGGGCCGTTACCACACTGCACATCGTTGTATCGCGGTGTATCTTCGGTTATGCCAGGTCCCTTGCCCGCCAGTGCGCACGCTTGTTTGACATCCATAGTGCCAGCTGGAGTTTCAACTAATACGTCGCCGATCTCATGATCAAATGTGGTGTCGCAATAGCATTGTCCATCAGCTGAGTAGCTGTCTCCCCACCATACTGGATCCGGAGCATACAGGATGTCTTCCAAGGGTGTATCCAGTACTGTCACGATATCAGAGTGAAGCGTGGGCTCTTCAATGCTCTGCTGAGGAATTTTGTCAAAGTTCCATTTAGGTCCGATGTTGTTGCACGCCAGACGTTTCTGGTCCGTTGTGCCGAGGGCATTAATCTGACCTGGGCAGAAATCTTCGTCAGGCTGACCGTTCACCGGGCCGTTGCCACATTGAACGTCGTTGTATCTTGGGCGTCCTTCACTGCCAGGGCCTTTTCCAATCGTGTTACAGGCGTCCCGCACAGTCATGGTACCTAGCGGTGTTTCAACATCGACCAGATCAATTTCATGATCGAATGTGGTGTCACAAAAACACTGGTCACCAACAGAATAACTATCACCCCACCACTCTGCGTCCGGGCCATACGGAATATTGCTGACCCGAATGTTCAGCATATTGACAATATCGCGGTGCCGTATGCCAGGCAGGATTTCCGACGAGCTGACAACGAATGAGGAGGAAATGGTTGTCACCGCTCCCAGATTGTCAACCACCTCAGCGCGCAGGTCATAGCTGCCTTCTGAAAGCTCACTGAGCTCTGTGTCCAGTTCCGAACTCCAGCGATACGGAGGCAGCTCATTTGCACCAACGCTTTGTCCATTGAGAAACAGTGTGACCGTCTCAACGTAGCCATCACTGTCGTCGGCAACGACCGATACACTGATGTTGGAATTTAAGGCAATGGTATTGCCAGCAGGGGGCGTTGGCAGCGTGAAACTTGCTGTCGGCGCTGCATTGTCTGTGTTTTCATTGTCAATACCGAACGCCGTCAGTTCATGGATTGTCCACCAGTAGAAAGCGTCACCGCCAGTCTGGGTGACTCGGATGAACTGCGCCGGTTGTCTGGTGAAGAAAATGTCGGTGTTGCCGTCGTCTGAGCCTTCTCCGCTAGCGACAGCGTCGCCCCAATTGATGCCATCGTCAGACAGGTGAATTTCGTAGCCTCTTGGATAATCCAGATTAAAAGGGTCGAAATTGTTGGTTGTCATCCGCACGTGATCGATCAGCTTGCTGTCGTTCATGTTAATCGTGAATGTCTGTCCGGGCTGTTGCGGCTGCGTGGACGTCCAGCGCGAACTGATGGAGTTGTCGATCGCCAGATTCGCATTCCAGTCATTGTGCGATGCCGATACAGTCCATTCGCTCCGGTCGATCATTGGAGAGACAGGCTCTGCCGCTACCGCCAACATCGGGCTGAAACAATACGCTGCCGCCAGGAGGCCTGCGATCGCGCAGCGCTCGAATCGTGTGCGCTTGTTAGTGTGTGTCAATTGTTGGGTCTTGATTCTTATGGTCATCGTAGTTTGTCCGCTGTCCTTGAAATGAATGTGCCTTATTGAGATGTCCTAAAGCCGTTTTAGTTCACGGCTTGAAAAAACTATACAAGTGATGCGAATATTTAACAATGAGCCAAAATTTGAATGCACTATTGATTTAATGTGAATAGTAGGAACATTTTAACTTCAAAACGCCGAAAATCCTTGATCACAGCTATCAAGCCCGATCACTGGTCCCAGAATCCTGATGTAGAATTTGTCGGTGAAGCTAAAACTACAAGGTCCGAAATAATTAAAGCGACGAGCGACATCATAGAAGTAATCGAGAATTGTCTTGATCAATACCGGAAAGATCAGACATGATCGAGACGCGGTACGCAAGAACCTAATACCTCGAAGCGCCGCGTGAATGCAGCGGTGGGAAATACTTTATGGCATGGGTTCAGCTGGCACCATGAGTAGCTCTTAGGATTATTCCTGCGCAGGTTCTGTCACCATCATTAATGTGCGATTCAGGGCTTATCGTTTAACCGGTTAAGAACATCCTCATCATACGGTCGCCGCTCGAACGTCTCTTCTGCCTCTTCCAGCTCATCAAGCAACTCTTCTTCGGCGGCGTTAATAGCGTAGGCCGTCGCAAGGCCTGAGGTGTTGGATGAAATGGGCAGGTACGGGGAGTTCTCATTGATCATGGTGCGTTGCCGCCGGCTCATGCGGTAAACACCGTAAAGGCATATGGCGCTCATCAAGAGAACCAGAATGATGAAATACCAGTCAATACCCAGTTTTGACATGGTATAGCCGACCAGTACCGGGCCCAGCATGGCCCCAAAACCATTGATAAAAAGTAGACCGCCGGCAGCAGATGCCATCTGGTCCAGCTCAAGGTAATCGTTGCAATACGCCACCAGCAGTGAATACAAAGGATTGGCGGTACCGCCCAGCATTAACGCGCCTGCCAGTAGAACGTAATAGTTGTCACTGTAGTGCATGCACAGCATGGCAGTGACTGCGCCTGTTCCTGTGTTGCCGATAATGAGAATACGCCGGTCCAGCTTGTCAGAAAGCCAGCCGGTGGGTATCTGGAACAACATTGCACCGGCAAAGATCGCCATGATGAAATAGGACGTCTGCGCCACACTCAAACCGCGTTCAGTTGCATAGACCGGCGACATCGCGTACAACACAGCGTAGATGCCCCCCAGCATCAACATGCCGAAGCATGCCAGTGGCGAGGTTCTGATCAACTCTTTGAGGGACATCGCTCTGGCCGAGCTTTCCACCGGTGCCGAATTAGAGGCAGATAGCAGAATGGGGGCGATTGAAACCGACACCAGCACGGTGATAAGAACAAACAGTGTGTAATCAGCCGGATCGCCGAGGTTGAGCAGTAGCTGGCCAAGGAACATGCCGAGCATCTGAACGATCATATACAACGACAGAGCGCTGCCACGTGAATTGTTTGAAGCAGAGTGGTTCAGCCAGCTCTCGGCCACCACGTAAATACCGGAAAAACAAAAACCCACCAACACGCGAAGTAGCCACCACGCATAGGGATCGACAATGGCGGCGTACAAAATGAAGGCCGCTGAGATCAGAGAACCGAATGCTGCAAATACACGCACATGGCCAACCCGTTGTAGCAGCAGCGGGGTGATCCGTGAGCCGCCCAGGAAGCCGACAAAGTAGCCAGCCATGATGTAGCCCATGGTCCCTGAATCAATCTGCTCCAGTGAGCCACGCACGCCAAGCAAGGTGCCTTGCAGGCCATTGCCGAGCATCAGCAACAGCATGCCTAGCATCAGGGCCCAGGTTTGTTTCAGTACTGACAGCATGACGGTTGATCTGGCGTTTGAGCGAGCGGATTGTACGCATGACAAGGGTCGCGACACCACAAGCAAGACGTAATTCAGAATCTAGTGTCGCGGCTTGAACATTCCGGTAGGTATACTGGGCTACGAGGGTGTTGCCTGGTGGCAATGCAGGCAGCCCGCCAAGAGGATGACGAGCCCGGATGAGTAAACACGTTGACTACTATCACTTTCTGATCTCGCCATGGAGCTATCTGGCTATCGGGCGTTTCAACGAGCTGAAGCTGAGCACCGGAATATCGGTAAATTACCTGCCTATCGATGTCGGCAGCACGTTTGCCAAAATGGGTGGATTGCCGCCTGCCAAACGCCACCCTTCGCGTCAGCGCCTGAGGATGGATGAGCTCAAACGCTGGTCCACCTACCTGGATATACCCATGAACCTGACGCCTGCGTTTTTTCCGGCTGACCAGAGTCTGGCCGCCTGTATGGTCTACGCCGCGTTACCGGAGCAACGTGCAGCTCTGAGTGATGCCATGTTGACGGCAGTTTGGCGTGACGAGCGCAACATTGCCGATGAGCAAACGCTTTGTGCTATTGCAAACGACTGTGGCTGCGATGCGAAGGTTTTGCTTTCTGCCGCGGCTGAACCAGCCATTCAGAAGCAGTTCATCGGCGTATCAGAACAGGCCCACGACAATGACATCTTCGGTTCGCCCACTTATGTCCATGATGGTGACATTTTCTGGGGACAGGATCGGCTGGATTTTCTCGAAAGAGCCCTGCTGGGCTGACTCTGCATCTACAACAAGTTCCATCACTCTAGCATCAGATCAACACACCTCACACCACCTCACTCTGGAGGAATTCAATGCCAAACAAACTTACAAGGTCTTCGTCAACGTTGTTAATCGCCGCCGCGTTTAGCGCGATATTACCCGGCACAACATCAGCGGAAACGTTTTCCTGGGCGGGCACTACTGACCCTCAGACACTTGATCCACATGCAGTCAATACAGCACCGGTACTCGGGTTTCTCAATAACGTCTATGAAGGTCTGGTCAGGCGTGACAAGCAGATGCAGGTGGAGCCGGCATTGGCCACCGCGTGGGAGCCCTTGCCCGAAGGTGCCGGTTGGCGGTTCACGCTTCGAGAAGGCGTAAGCTTTCATGACGGCAGCGCCTTCGATGCTGATGATGTACTGTTCTCGTACGAGCGTGCCTCATCAGAAGCTGCCGACACACGCTCATGGTTCTCGCCAGTTAGTGAGGTACGGGTGGTGGACGACTACACCATTGATTTCCTGACCACAGCGCCCAACCCGCTGTTCCCAAGCTCCATTGCCAATTTCATGATCATGGATCGTGACTGGAGCGTGGACAATGCAGCCCAGTTGCCTTCCAAGGAAGCCGAAAACTTTGCCACACGTAACGCTAACGGTACCGGGGCTTATGTTGTCAATGCCCGCGACCCGGGTGTCCGTACCGAGCTGACGCCACACGCAGACTGGTGGGATACGAACGAGTCCAACATCACCAGAGCGGTATTCACACCCATCGGGCAAAGTGCCACTGGCATGGCTGCATTACTCTCGGGTGAAATCGACTTTATTTCACCGATTCCTCTGCAGGATGTTCCGCGCATGAAAGAGCGGGAGGGATTTACCGTGCATGAGGGTATCGAAGCACGGATCATCATGTTCGGCTTCAAGCACGATGGTGACGAACTGATGTTCTCTGATGATGTTTCAGGCAAGAACCCGTTTCAGGATGTGCGCGTTCGTACTGCTGCCTACCAGTCAATTGATGTGGATACGCTGATCGACAAAATCATGCGGGGTAACGCCCAGCCGGCAGCGCAGCTTGTGTCCGATACTATGAACGGATACAGTGATTCCCTGGGTGAACGACTGCCCTATGATCCGGAAGCTGCAAAGGCCTTGCTCGCAGAGGCAGGATATCCGGATGGATTCAGCTTTGGACTTCAATGTCCCAACGATCGTTACATCAACGATGAATCCATTTGCAAGGCTGCAGCATCGATGATGGCCAAGGTGGGCCTTAACGCAAAGCTGACGAGCATGCCTGTACGTAACTATTGGCCAGAACTGCGTGAAGACAAGTTTGATATGTATCTGCTTGGCTGGTCACCCGGAACCTTTGATGCAGAGCATCCCATTCGTTTCCTCGCCTCAACGCCCAATGCGGATAAGAAACTGGGTAGCTGGAATTTCGGTGGATACTCCAATGAGCGCATAGACGAGTTGTTACCTATGATTCAGACCGAGATCGACGAAGCCAGTCGTCAGGCCATGCTAGACGAGGTGCATGCACTGCTTCAGGATGAACGTGCCTACATACCCATGTACGTGCAACCGCTGATCTGGGCTTCTACCGAGAACATCGACCTGACGCAGCGTAGCGATAACTTTTTTATTCTTCGCTGGGTAAGCGTTAACTAGTCATGGCTACGGAACGCAAGGCAGACCCGTCTTGCACTGAAAGGCGGCAGAACAGCAACTTCATCGCTACTGGCTGTGCGGGATGTTATCGCCGCGTAGTTGCATGATGATATCCAGACACAAGGCAAGGATGATAATACAGCCGCCAAGGATGGCCAATGTTGGCATGTCGGTACCGATAAGTATCGCTGCAGAGCCGATGGCCACTATGATCTCCGACATGGTCAGCAATGCGGAGGTGGGCGCTGGCAGCTGCGCGGCTCCCCATATCTGGGCAATCATGGCGGGGTAGAGAGCCAGTACCCCAAATACAACGGTAATGATGACAACAAACAGTGTTACTTTTTGCCGGGAGGTGTCAGTCAGGTTTAGCGCCAGTGTTTCCGAGGGCAGGAGTTTGTCGCTAAAATTAAAAAACACGATGGCCACTAGCGACAACATTATGGCGCTGCCGATGGTGACAAGGGTTCTTGAATAGGCGCAACTGTGTACCTCTGCACGAAGTAGGCTAAGGCTTACGCCCCAGAAAAATCCGGAGGCGATGGCGCACCAGTCACCCACTGAGTGGGGGATCGGAAACCCGTCTCCTTCGCTTAGTAACAACCACAAGCCTGCTAGCGCCACAAACATTACTGCGGTTCTTGCAGCGCTGATGGGTTCTCCATAGATAAGTCGTGCCGACAGCGTGGTCCACAGCGGCAATAGGTAGAAAAGAAAGACAACACGGATGACATCGGTGTACATCAGCGCAATAAAGTACAGCGTTGTGGCCAGACCGAGAACGGTTCCTGCACGCAATGTCTCCCATCGCATAAGATCTGTCCTGTCACCTCGCAAAACCATCATCACGACAGAAGGCAGCAACGCGGCTGTCATGACAAACGCTAAGGCCCATAGTGCATTGATGCCAAGCGTTTCCATATAACGCAGTGGAATCCAGAATAGCCCCCACAAAGACGAGCCTGCCACGACCGCTATCGCACCGGCCCTTTGCGTCTTTGTGTATCCTTGTTGGGTCTTAACAGGCATAGCGCCTGAGTTTACAGGCCTGTGCATACACTTTAATGAATTATATCGTGAGGAACTGACATGGATTTACTGAAAATGGGCCAGGATCTACTGGGCGACAAGCTGGGCGATGCGGGTGGCATCATGGAAGCGCTTTCAGGACTGACCAGTGGTGAAGGTCTGGACATTGGCGGAATCGCTGAAAAACTCAAAGAGGGCGGTTTGGGCGATCAAGTCTCTTCATGGCTCGGTGATGGGGAGAATGCCCCCATATCCGCTGACCAGATCACTAATGCCTTTGGCGCTGAAAAGATTGGTGAAATGGCATCCAAGCTGGGTGTTGATGCAGGCTCTGCTGCAGAAACATTGTCACAGGCCATGCCCTCGCTGATGGACAAGTTGAGTTCCGGCGGTAACCTGCTTGAGTCGGTAACATCCGGCAATCCTCTGGACATTGCCAAGAATCTGTTCAAGTAAGCCTTTTGCAACGGGCTTTGAATTCACAGGTAAAGGTTCGAAGCCCGTTTCTGAATAGTTAATCAAGTAAGGCCAGCGAAGGTGATTCGCGCAATAGTTGTTGGCTGTATTCGTCAACGGGTGTGCTGAAAAAACGCTCACTGGGCGCAGTCTCGATCAGCTTTCCCCCCCGTAGTACCATTACTGTGTCGGCCATCTGCCGTACAACCGCCAGGTTGTGACTGATGAACATAATGGTCAAACCGAGTGACTGCTGCAGATCCTTGAGCAGGTTGAGTATCTGGGCCTGAATGGAGACGTCCAGTGCCGATGTCGGCTCATCACAGATCAGGAAGTCTGGCCGCGCCATCAGCGCACGAGCGATGGCAATGCGTTGGCGTTGACCCCCTGAAAACTGATGGGGGTATTTGAGCATGGCGCGCTGTGGCATACCGACAAGTTCCAACACCGAGGCGATGAGTCGTCGCGATTCAACCCCCTTGCTTGCCAGACCATAGAAAAGCAGGCTTTCCGTTAACGTCGCTTCCACAGTACGACGATTGTTAAGCGAAGAATAGGGGTCCTGAAACACCATCTGTATCTGCCGCCTGCTGGGATGCGTACGTGAGCGCTTGCCCGCTGGGGGCAGTGCCTGAGCATTGAAATGCATCGACCCTGTGGATATCGGAACCAGTCCGACGATGGCCTTGGCTAAGGTGGACTTGCCACTGCCACTTTCCCCGACAACTCCCAGCACTTCGCCTTGCCGAATTGAAAGCGCAATATGATCCAAGGCGCTCACTCCCGATTTTTTTCTGAACCAGCCTCCACGTGTACCAAACACAACAGATAGATTCCGAATCTCCACCAAGGGTGCCGAAGTTTTTACAGTGTGACTGCCTGTCTCATTCCCCTTCTCAGTGTTAACGGGCCTCGCTGTGCTGATCGCTCGTTCGTCCAGTAACCACGTTGAGGCATAACTTGAACCAGCGCCTGCAATTTGCCACGTATTGTGTCCATCGATACGATGATCGTCGGCCGCTATATTGACAAAGCGCTCGGCGCGTTGGTCGATACGTGGTACAGCAGACATGAGCTGTTGTGTATAGGTTTGATCCGGGTCGCCAAGTACCTTGGATGTATTGCCATGCTCCACGACTCGCCCATAGCGAAGCACGGTCACCTTGTCAGTCACCTCTGCGATAACACCGATGTCGTGGGTGATGAGAATAACACCGACGTTACGCTGCTTTGCCAGGTCACGAATCAGTTGCAGAATCTGTTTCTGAATGGACACATCCAGCGCCGTGGTGGGTTCATCAGCGATAATAAGCTCAGGCTCTGTACATAGCGCCAGAGCAATAACTACACGTTGGCGCATACCTCCGGAGAACTGGTGAGGGTAGTCATCCATTCTCTGTTCAGCGTTCTCGATTCCAGTTTCCTGTAGAAGATCGATAGCGACGCGACGGGCATCATCAAAACAGATTTCACGATGTTGACGGATGGTCTCCACCAGCTGATCACTGATGCTCAGCAACGGATTCAGCGAGGTTTGCGGGTCCTGGAATATCATGCTGATACGCTTGCCGCGCAGTCGATGGTAGTTGTGTTCGTCGAGTTGTTGCAGCGGCTCACCGCTAAGCTCTATGGTGCCTGCTGATATCTGTGCAGGTGTTTCCAACAACCCGATAATGGCCGCACCGATAGTGGATTTGCCAGCACCTGATTCGCCAACAAGACCATGTATCTGGCCGGCATCGAGCTCAAGGTTGACTGAATCAACGGCCATGAAATCGCCAAAACGAGAGCTTATACAAACGCTCAGATTACGCACACTCAACAGCTTGCTCATGTCTAACGCAGCTTCGGGTTGAACGCATCGCGCAGGAAATCACCCAGCACATTGACGGAAACAATGAGAACGATAAGTGTCAGGCTTGGAAATACGACGATCCACCATTCGCCTGAGAACATATACTCGGTGCCGATGCGAATGAGTGTGCCCAGCGAGGGCTGATTAGGCGGCACGCCCACACCCAGAAAAGACAATGTGGCCTCGAGCAGGATGGCAACTGCCAGATCCACGGTGAGAATCACCATGATGGGGCCGAGTATGTTGGGCAGTATCTGCACGAACATGATGCGTATCGGATGCATGCCCATGATCTGTGTTGCCTGCACATACTCCTTGTTTTTTTCAACAAAGGTAGAGGCCCGTGCAGTACGGGCAAAGTTGACCCACAGCGAAAGACCGATAGCGACGGTTAACACGACAAGCATCAGATCATCGTGTCGTTGCTGTGGCAAAATGCCGCGGGCAATGCCATCGATCAGCAATGCTGTAAGAATGGCGGGAAGGCTTAGCTGTACATCGGCTATGCGCATGACAAGCGCATCGAGACGGCCACCGAGATAGCCAGCTATTAATCCAAGGGTGACCCCTAGTACACTGGCAAAGGTAATGGACAGCAAACCAATGGTCAGCGACAGTCGAGTGCCATAGAGGATGGCTGACAACAGGTCGCGGCCCTGGTCATCGGTGCCCAAGATGAATCGTGTATCTCCACCGTCACTGAAACTTGGGGGCAGCATCGAGTCCAGCAGGTCATAGCTTGCCAGATCGTAGGGATCGCTGGGTGCGATGAACGCTGCTGCCGCCGCTGCCCCTATCATCACGACACTGATCAAAGCCGCAATAAGTGCAACTCGGCTATGCAGAAAAAGATAGAGCAACTCGTTCTCTACGGTCGCACCCTTGAGTCGAGTCAGAAGCCTTGTCGGCATCAGCGCACCGTTCCGGTTCGTACGCGCGGATCTATAACGGCATACAACAGATCAACAATCAGGTTGATGATCACGAACATAAGCGCGATCAGAACAAGATACACCGACATGACGGGAATATCGACATAGCGTATGGAATCCAGAAACAGTAGCCCCATCCCGGGCCACTGGAAAACAGATTCAGTCACTATGGAGAAGG
This sequence comes from Granulosicoccus sp., assembly GCA_045106195.1. Classification (GTDB taxonomy): domain Bacteria; phylum Pseudomonadota; class Gammaproteobacteria; order Granulosicoccales; family Granulosicoccaceae; genus Granulosicoccus. The sequence continues at coordinate 224,948 of JBGCEH010000059.1, read as the reverse complement.
CGATGATGCCGCCGAACTGCAAACCTATGATGGTGATGACAGGTACCATGGTGTTGCGCAAGGCGTGGTGATAGTGAATGGATCGTCGGTTGATACCCCGTGCCCTGGCAAACTTGATGAAGTCTGTTTTCATGACTTCCTGCATCTCGGATCGTACCAGGCGCATGGTGAGCGTGAGTTGATAGACCCCAAGTGTCAACGCGGGTAGCAGTAAGGAGCGCCAGCCATCCAGTGTTAGAAAATTCGTTTTCCACCAGCCTATAGCGACCGTGTCGCCGCGCCCGAATGTCGGTAGCCAGCCAAGTTGTACTCCGAAGACAAATATAAGAAAGATCCCGATGACAAATGTCGGTATGGACACGCCCACCAGAGTGCTTACCAGTATGGCATTGGCGACGACTCCACCGCGGTGCAAAGCCGTATAGATGCCGGCGGGTATACCGACAATCAGTGAGATCAGTAAGGAGACAATGCCAAGTTCAAGCGTTGCCGGCATACGCGCAAGAATCATCTCGCTGATGGGTTGACGGGTACGATATGAAAAGCCGAAGTCTCCGGTGGCAAGTTTGCTGACGAACCGTGAAAACTGCGTACTTATCGGATCGTTCAGCCCCAGCGAATCGCGCAGGCGCACCTGATCGCTGATGGAGGTCTCCTGTCCAACCATCTGTGCAACCGGATCGCCGACAAAACGAAACAGTGTGAATGCAATCAGACTCACTGCCAGCATGACGACGACTGACTGCAGCAGTCGTCTGGCAATGAAGGCGAACACGTTCTACCAATAGCTCAGTGCATTGGTATACATGTTTTCCAGATCAACAAGATTGGAGTCTCGCGGCGCATTGGCGATTGCCCGGCCCTGACGGACGGATGAGTTGGCCAGTGCCTTGACGTGGGATTCATCAAAGCCGACGCCATTGAGGCCGTTCGGCATGTTGGTGGTACGCATCAGTTGAATCAGACGATTGGCTAGTACCTCTCCCGCATCCTCCGGGGATGCGCCTTTATCATCGGCTAACAGAAAACGTGCGCCTTGCATGTGACGTTCAGGGGTTGCCTGTGCGGTGTAACGAAATATAGAAGGTGCGTTGACAATGACACTGATGCCATGGGGTACAAACGGTGTCTGTACCGGATAGCCCTCGGTGGTGATGTCTTTCATCAGGTGGGTGATGCCATAGGACATGGCATGCGGCAGGTGCGTTCCTGAATTGCCGAATGCGATGCCAGCCAGGGTCGCACCCCACATCAGCTTGTCGCGGGCCTCTGTGTCGGAGGCATCGTTGACACCGCGCTCAAGGTATTGGCCCACGATTTCCATCGCTTCTCGCGCAATCAGATCGCTAAAGGGGTTGGCACCTTGTATATATTGACGGGTATTGGGCTCTGCAACTTTGCGATGTTGCGTATAGGCGCGTGCCGTGTAGCATTCCAGTGCGTGGCAGCATAGATCAAAACCCGTGGAGGCTACGGCATTGGCGGGCAGGCTGTCGCAGACCTGCGGGTCGACGATGGCAATGGTTGGCAGCATGCATGGACTTGCAATCACGAACTTGGTATTCAGTTCATTAATGCGCAACACAGAAATTGAGGTGCATTCGGACCCTGTGCCCGATGTGGTCGGGCAGGCAATGTGCGGCAGCAACGGGCCGGTGATGGGCTTGCCCCGTCCCACCGGTTGCGCAAAGTAGTCAATCGGTTCGCCCCCCTGCGCATATAGAACCAGCGCAGCTTTGGCGGTATCAATCACCGAGCCACCACCGACAGAGACCATGGTATCCACACCTGCATCCTTCAGAAAGCTTGCACCCCGTGTCACGGAATCATCGTCAGGTTCTACGCGAATATCGGAAAAGAGCGCGACGTCGATGCCGGCTTTTCCCAGCGATTGCCTGACGGTTGCCACCAGTGGGCCGTCCAGCAAGTAAGGATCGGTGAACAAGGCAACACGTTTAGCACCCAGTGCTGCCGCTCTTGGACCCACTTCGGCCAAAGTGCCACGACCAACGGTCAGGCGCGGCATGGCTACGGTAAATGAATCTGCCCCATTTTCTGTCGGCGCGAAGTACTGACAACCCATCGTCCTGCTCCAGTAAATACATGGTCCTGAGCGTCACCTTACTGGATGCGCTCTGAGAAGCGCTAGTGTAGCGTAATGAACGGTGCCTTCTATGCTCTCCGAGGCTGCTCGCCGTGGCGTCTTCGTGACGAGCAGATGCGCTTTTTCAGTGCAGACACAAAAAAGGCGCGGTTGCTAGCCCGCGCCTTGTACTGAACGTTGTGAAAATTATCGTTGACTTTATATCATCAGCTGGTTTTCTTACTCAGGATGGTCAAGCCCTTGAGCAGGTTGAGTGCTTCGAAAAGCTGGTAGTCGTCATACACCAGATTGTCTTCGGGGACTTCACCAGGTTCGCCTGCCTCTTCGTCGCCTTCATTCACCAGCGATCCGCGCAGACTGGATTCTGTAAGCGGTGTAAAGTTACTCTCTTCGTCGGGTCGCACCCATGATCCCGGCTTTGTCTGGATATCAGGTTCGATGCCCAGCGCCTGTATGGAGCGACCGTTCGGTGTGTAATAACGGGAGGTGGTCAGTTTGACAGCGCCACCGGCAGGCAAATCCTGGATGGTCTGCACAGAGCCCTTACCGAAGGTCTTGCTGCCCAGCACCACGCCGCGGCCATGATCCTGCATGGCACCTGCAACGATCTCTGACGCAGAGGCCGAGCCACCGTTAACGAGTACCACCAGAGGGGCGCCGTTGAGCACATCGCCATCAGTAGCATCGTAACGCAGCTTTGAGTCGCTTTCACGACCATCGGTGTAGACGATCATGCCATCATTGAGAAAGGCGTCGGATACCCCGACAGCGCCTGAAAGAACGCCACCCGGATTGTTACGTAGGTCAAGCACCAAACCCCTGAGTTTGCCGTTGTCAGCTTCTGAATTCATTTTCTTGATCGCCTTAAGCATATCGGCGGTCGTCTTGGTCTGGAAGTTGGAAATACGCAGATATCCGAAGTCCTGTTCCAGTATGCGATTTCTGACACTGGTGACTTTGATGATATCGCGCTTGATATCAATAGTAAGCGGCTTGTCTTCACCTTCGCGAATGATCGTCAGCGCCAGAATGCTGCCGGGCTTGCCGCGCATTAACTTGACTGCATCATTCAAAGACAAACCCTTTGTCGGGGTGTCGTCGAGTCGGATGATAAGGTCACCAGATTCAATGCCGGCGCGGGCCGCGGGGGTATCGTCAATGGGAGAGACCACCTTGACGAAACCGTCTTCCATGCCGACCTCGATGCCGAGACCGCCAAATTCTCCCGTGGTGCCAATCCGCAGCTCGTTGAACTCTTCGGTATTCAGGTATGCTGAATGCGGGTCGAGACCGTTGAGCATGCCACGGATCGCGTATTCAAGAAGCTCCTCGTCAGACACCTCTTCCACGTAATCATTCTTGATGCGACTGAATACATCAGTGAACGTGCGCATCTGTTCCAGCGGTAGTTCGTTTGCGTCGCGGGCACCCATGACGTGCTGTGTCAGCGTCAGTGAACCTCCGACGATAGCGCCAGCCAGAACAAGGCCTACCGAGCGTGTGTTTAACTTCATGCAGTTCTACTCCGGTTTAAGACGACTTGGCTGACAACCCTCAGGGTGCCACCGAGTGTAAGTGCCAGTATTACTCATACGCAGTACTCAACAATACCGACTAATTGGAATTGAGACCACTACTACAACGTACTGTTCCGCTGTTAGGCGCAATGAATTTCAGCCAAGAGCGCTAGTCAAATATCGGCAAACGCTCTGACTACAAGCTGGATGCCGGCTTTAACCAGTCTTGCGGATCCAGCGCCGTGGCGTTGTGACGGATCTCGAAATACAGACCGCTTGTATTCTGGCCTCCAGAGTCACCTACCTTTGCAATAGTCGAACCGGACTCTACCCAGCTGCCGGTTAATGGCATGACCGAGCGGTTACCTCCGTACAGCGTCATGTATCCGTCACCATGATCCAGAATGACCAGCATGCCAAAGCCTTGCAACCAATCGCTATAGACAACTTCGCCATCGGCGACCGCACGCACGGTGTCGCCTTCTCTGGCACTAATATAAAGACCGTTCCAGCGAACCTTGCCAACGGATTTCGTTTCGCCGAAACGTGCGGTAATTTTACCGGCTACTGGGAGCGCATACTGCCCCTTAAGTGCTGCGAAATAGCCAGATCCTCCGCGTTGCAAGCTCTCCAGTTCCTCCATGAGGCTTTGCAGTCTTTGCTGGTCTTGCTGCAGCTGGGCAACCGTGCGCGTGCTGTCTTGCAGTATCTGTTCGATGCTGTCAATTTCATGACGTTTTGCCTGGGCGTCGCGAGCAAAGGTTTCTCGTTGGGAGGTGGCTTTTTCACGGATATGATTCAGCCAGTTGCGATCCTTGAGCGTTGTCAGGCGAGCTTGTTCGACACCGTAAAGAAACTCCGTCGCCGAGCGTACCTGTCGTTGCTGTGCTTCGAAGAAATAGCTTCGATAGACATCGAGGCGCTGGGCCTGTGCAGGGTTGTCATGTTGCAACAGCGTTTTCAACTCGCTCGCCGCGCCAATATTCTGTGAACTGCGGAGCGATTTTGCCAATTCATTCTTGCGATTCTCGATATCATTGGCAGCGCTGGCAACGCCTTTTTCCAGCTCTTCTAGCCGCTTGTTGAATTCTGTGATCCGACCGTCGAGCTCTGCCAATCGCTGCTCACGCTCACCGCGTTTTTCACTGGCGGCCTTGAAGGCTGCTTGTAGATCCCTTTTCAGGATAATGTTGCGATCGATAGTCTGCTTTAGCGCCTTGAGTTGCTCATCAGTTTGCTGAATCTGTTGAGCGAGCTCATCAATATTCTTCGCGTTCTCGGCCTGCAGTGACGATGTCAAGCTTGCGCAAAGCAGCGTAAGCAGGCCGATACTCAATTTATGTCTTGTTGATAAGCCCATCCACAGATTGTAGCTGGTGAGAAGATGTTTTTTAACGGGCCGGGTCCTGCTATCGGGATCGGGTCGGCGGTTGCTGAGTAGTGGCGAGCATCGACGCTGCCGGAAAGTCCCAAGCTCAACACTGTGCTTTGACTGGGTAACGAGTGATGCGGGCAGGGTCAGTTCTTTGCTGTAACAATAATCGTCTTCAAAGCTCCTCCTGATGAGGATGCAGCAGTCGCGGTTTACCTTGTCTGGAACGCATCCAGTTCAGTGAGTTGAACACGGAGTCGCGGCTGGCGATATAGCGCAATAAGCGACGTTTACCGGGAAAACGGGCAATGGACAAACCTATCAGCAAGGTGATGACTCCGGGCCCAGGGATAACGATCATAAGCAAACCCAGAAGAATCAATGCCACCCCGATAACCGTTCTCAATGTGTCTATGGACAATCTGACAAGGGGATGTCTGGGTTGCCGGTTGTCGTGCTGCAAAAGATAGTCACTGGGCATGCGTGCGACAATCCATGGCGTTGCCACAATGCTGGCCAGCAACAACAGGGTGGAGCCCGCTGCTATCACGCCCAGCAATAAAGTATTCTGGCCAAGCCAGTCGGTAAGCATCGTTATCATGGGATGTCAGGCGTCGCACCAAACATTGCTGGTGCTTGCCCATAGTACCGTCAAGCTATGGCAGCCAGTTGATTTCGCTTGCGGTAGTTTCGTTGATAACCACACTGCGCAGGCTGTATGCCATATACGAGCTATTTGATGATGTAGGAATACGTCCAGCCATGATTTCGGCACGTCGTTGTGGGTGAAGAGGTTTGTGGAGTATGTTGGCGTAGCCTTGAGGATACAAGGGGGCGCCGTGGGATCCATACTTGTCAGTAGCGCCCACGGTGTGCAACATTTCGTGAGCAATGACGATATTGTTTTGTGCGGTTTGTGTCTCAAGTGCGTAGGCATGCACAAGCCCCATCAAACCCTTTTGCATGCCTAGCGAGTGTTGTAAGGGCGTTTCATCATTACCCTGGTACACCACGAACATGCGCACACGTGTTAGCCCTTCATGGCCATCAGGGGTGTTCTTCCAGGCCCAGTACCGAAAACGTAAACCCCAGAGAACCACCGCCAAGGCTTGGGTGTTGTCCGGAAAAAACGGAGGCATTGTCATGATCTGCTCACCGAGGGTGACCTCGAAAGGTGTCTGCAGATCCAGATCGTGTCGTTTGGCTTCGCGTATTCCCCAATGATTTATGGCGCTGAAGCTTTCATCAGTCAGTGCCTTGACATAGTTATCAGTGGACTGATGACCATCACCATTAATCGGAAACACGGTGACCTGAAGAGTCTTGGTCCAGCTACGGGTATAGACGCTCTGGTGCAGGCTGATGAATCCGACAATAGCCAGTACGGTTAGTAGCAGGGAAACCCGCACGGTGGAAGGTCGGGGCAAGGGCATTGGTCAGGATCGGCAAGGCAAGGTAACTGTAATGTCGGGCTAGCGTCGCAAGGCTTGAGTGTCGGTGTGGACTGCGGCACATCGGGTCTTGTGTTCTTCTGTGGTAATAGGCACTGTTTCGCAAGATGAATTAATCAACCACGGCGCAGCAGGTATTCCATGGACACACGAAATCCCGTCACCATCCAGCGACTTGACTATCAGGTATCGCCCTGGCAGATAAGCCATACACGCTTACACTTCCAGCTCGAGCCCGATGCAACGCAGGTTCACAGTGAGTTGACCATGCAGTACACGCCTGTGGACGGGGGATCATCGAGCCCATTGCCTTTGACTCTGGATGGGCTTGATCTGACGCTACAGGGCGTCTCGGTAGATGGCATTGCCTTATCAACTGACCAGTACCAGGTAGAGCGCGGTTCATTGATTCTGTCGAATTTGCCAGCACAGTGTGTACTCAGCATCGATACGCTGATCAATCCCGAGGCCAATACTGCTCTGGAAGGCCTGTACCGCTCCAGTGGAAATTTCTGTACGCAGTGTGAAGCTGAAGGGTTTCGTAAGATCACCTACTATCTCGATCGCCCTGATGTGTTGTCTGTTTTTGATGTGTCAATCGAGGCCGACGAGAGTGACTACCCAGTATTGCTCAGTAACGGAAATCTGGGTGAACAAATCCGGCTGGACGATGGCAGGCATCGGATCAGCTGGCACGATCCTCACCCCAAGCCGTGTTATCTGTTTGCTCTGGTGGCAGGTTCTCTGGCGGTTGTCGAAGATCAGTTTGTTACTGCGAGTGGACGCCCTGTGCTGCTTCAGATCTACGTGCAGGAACATAACGTTGATTATTGTGACTACGCCATGCAGGCTCTGAAGCGATCAATGCGCTGGGACGAGCAGGTCTACGGTTTCGAATACGATCTGGAGCGTTTCATGATCGTGGCAGTTGATGATTTCAATATGGGCGCCATGGAGAACAAGGGCCTCAACGTCTTCAACTCGCGTTTCGTGCTGGCCGATGTGGAAACAGCCACGGACAAGGACTTCATGGGTGTCGAGGCGGTGATTGCACACGAGTATTTTCATAACTGGACGGGTAATCGCATAACGTGTCGTGACTGGTTTCAGTTGAGTCTGAAGGAGGGGCTTACCGTATTTCGTGACCAGTGTTTTTCCAGTGATATGCACGCGGCAACGGTCAAGCGAATCGAGGATGTGCGCCTGCTCCGCGCTCGACAGTTTGCGGAAGATGCCAGTCCCATGGCGCATCCGATTCGTCCGGACAGTTATATCGAGATCAATAATTTCTACACCCTGACAGTCTACGAGAAAGGGGCAGAAGTGATACGTATGTTGCACACGCTGTTGGGTGCAAAAGCCTTTCGCGCTGGTATGGATGAGTATGTGCGAAGACATGATGGCAGCGCCACCACTTGCGATGCCTTCGTAGATGCCATGCAAAGTGCGACGGATACGGATCTTGCGCAATTCCGGCGTTGGTACGAAGTGGCAGGTACACCGAGGCTTGTGGTCAGCGAAGATTACGATAAAACTGCCTCTTGTTACCGTCTGACTATCACTCAACATACCCCGGATACACCCGGTCAGAGCAACAAACCGCCGTTGTTCATTCCAGTGGTGATGGGCCTTCTTGATGAACAGGGAAATTCCATACCGCTCGACAGCAGCACAGGCGTTCCCGGAAGGGTGATGGACAATGGCTCAGGCAATGTCATTCTTGAGTGCTCTCAAATCAGCCAGAGCTTTGATTTCGATAATATCGACAGCCTGCCAACGGCCTCCCTGCTGCGTGGCTTTTCTGCACCTGTAAAGCTTGAGCAGTCGCTCAGTGATACTCAGCTTGCTCTGTTAATTGCCCATGATTCTGATGACTTCAATCGCTGGGAGGCGGTGCAACGTCTGGGCGAGCGTGTGATCATGGCGCAGCTGCATGGCCGGGATACGCGTGCTTCCATGCAGGTATTGAACACGGCGCTTGAAGCCTTGTTGGCTGACAATGATCTGCAGAACGCCTTCAAGGCCGAGGCATTGCAGTTGCCTTCTGTCGACACACTTGCCGAGTCTGTCGACAAGGTTGACTACATTGCTCTGGGTGCTGCTTGTGATCACGTTCAGCGAGCCGTTGCGATGCATCAGGAGCCTGTCTTGCGTAAACTTGTCTGTCATGGACGCAACCCGAAGCTTGACTTGCTTGACGACCAATCCATGGGTATGCGAGCACTGACCAATGTTGCATTGTTGCTACTGACACATATTGCTGATCACGACTGGCCGCAGCTTGCGCGAGAGCAATTTGTGAAAGCCGATAACATGACGGATAGACTTGCAGCGCTTACCTGTCTGTGTCATGGGCACAGCGACGAGCGCAGACAATCTCTGGCCGAGTTCTACGTCACAGCGCGTCCGCATAAACTGGTACTGGACAAATGGTTTGCGGTGCAGGCCGCCTCAAGACGCGCTGAGGTTCTGGATGATGTCGTTGGACTCTACGGGCATCCGGATTTTGACATGCGTAATCCCAACCGGGCACGCTCTCTGGTTGCCACTTTTGCCATGAATAATCCGATGGCGTTTCACGCTCATGATGGAGCCGGGTATGCCTTCGTGGCAGATCGGGTCATCGAGCTGGACAAGCTCAATCCGCAAGTTGCCTCCCGTCTTGTTACTCCGCTTACCCGCTGGGCGCGGCTGATGGAAAGACAGCAAGGCATGATGCTGGAGCAACTGCGCAGAATCATGTCTAGTGGTTCACTATCGCCAGATGTCTTTGAGTTGGTCAGTAAGTCGCTGGAACAATAAGCTGCAGGTCAGTCACGATTGTGACCAACTGTGTCTTGCAAGGCCCCCAGGCGTACTCGCGAACCTTATATATGTCATGTTTTCTACCTGATTTGTGAATATTAGTGCGGCAACTGTGAACAACAGTTGCAACCTGTTCAGCAGTCGTTTAATGATTCGCGTTGCGTGATAGTTTCCAACCTCCGACGCCTCGTACGCTATGCGGGGTGCAGTAACGATTTTCAGGTGGAGGTTTTAATGGGCGATAGACAACAAGGTACAGTGAAGTGGTTTGATAATGCCAAAGGGTACGGATTCATCGTAAGCCCGGGTGGTGAGGATGTATTTGTTCATTATCGTGTGATAGAGGGCGAAGGTTATCGTTCCTTGAGTGAAGGCCAGGTCGTGGAGTACGAAGCGACGCAGAGTGACAAAGGCTGGCAGGCCTCTGTTGTCTTGACTGAGACCGCTGCCTGACATAATTTCCGGAAATTACGCCGTCGTTACGCACACAACGGCGTGAGCCTCTCAGGAACTTGATGGCACTGTTCTTGATAACATAGGGGTCCCACTTCTTGCAGGATGGGTCGCTGACAGCCGATGGCTGGCCTTTTCCCCAGATGATCTGATCCTGCCTAGCTGACAGCAGGCCATGAGCTCCAGTACCGACTCCGCATTAACGACGAGCCAGTTTGGTTTATTGCGCATACGACGGTTTCTGCCGTTTTTCAGCACTCAGTTACTCGGCGCATTCAACGATAACGTCTACAAGAATGCCCTGGTGGCGCTGATCGCATTTGCTGCCATGCGTACGGACGCAATGAACGACGCTTTGCTGATCAATCTGTGCGCAGGTTTGTTTATCCTGCCGTTTTTTCTGTTTTCGGCCCTGTGTGGTCAGATTGCGGACAAGGTTGAAAAATCGCGTCTGATTCGCAGAATCAAGATTGCTGAAATCGGCATTATGGCCTGTGGTGTCATTGCGCTCACCCTGGACAGTCTTCCTTTGATGATTGGTGTGCTGTTCCTGATGGGCACCCAGTCGGCATTTTTTGGTCCGGTTAAATTTGCCATACTTCCCCAGCATCTGAAAGAGTCAGAACTTACCGGTGGCAACGGTATGGTCGAGCTAGGTACTTTTCTGGCCATTCTGGTGGGAACCATTGCCGGTACTCAGCTGATTGCCAGAGCGCCTGATGGCAGCGTTCTACCGGTCAGTGTCGTGCTTATGCTTATTGCGGTCGCTGGCTATCTGGCCAGTCGTTCAATCCCCGAGGCCGCAGCGGGTGATCCGGCTATCAAGCTCTCCTTCAACCCGATGACCGAGACGTGGAAGCTTGTGCGCAGTACCTCCAGACATCGCGTTATCTTTCAGTCCATTCTGGCGATTTCATGGTTCTGGTTCATGGGTGCAACCTATCTTGCACAGTTTCCGGTTTTTGCGCGTGATGTACTCGGCGGTAGTGTGGATGTCTTTACGACATTGCTTGCCACGTTTTCCATTGGCATTGCTGCAGGTTCTGTTCTCTGCGAGAGAATGTCCCATGGTCGTGTCGAGATTGGACTGGTCCCTTTCGGTGCAATCGGCCTGACATTATTTGGGCTTGATCTTGTATTTGCCACAGCATCATTCACGCAAGCGGGTGTTGCTGCTGAGGCGACTGGTGTATTGGAATTTGTAACTACCGCCGATGCCTGGCGCATCCTGCTGGACATTTTTCTCATCGGCATGTTCGGTGGTTTTTATATCGTACCTTTGTATGCGCTGATCCAGAAGACGAGTGCACCTGATCGCCTGTCCAGGGCAATTGCCTGCAACAACATCATTAACGCGTTGTTTATGGTGTTATCCGCTGTCGCCGCGCTGGTTCTACTGGGACTGGGTCTATCCATCGTGCAGTTGTTTCTTTGCATGGCAATAGCCAATGCACTGGTGGCGTTCTACATCTTCAGACAAGTTCCTGAGTTCTTCATGCGCTTTCTGATCTGGTTACTGATCCACACCTTGTATCGTGTGAACAAGCATGGTCTGGATAACATTCCTGAGCAAGGTGCTGCGATTGTTGCGCCCAATCATGTGAGTTTTGTTGACGCACTGATACTCGGTGGCTGCATAAAGCGTCCCGTGCGTTTTGTCATGTATTACAAGATCTATCAGATACCGGTCCTGAACTTCATATTCAGGACCGCGAGAGCTATCCCCATTGCAGCCCAGAAAGAGGATGAGACGCTTTACACGCAGGCTTTCGAGCAAATGGATGCAGCGTTACAGGCAGGAGAGCTACTGTGTATTTTCCCTGAAGGGCAGATCACAGACGATGGACAGTTGAACGAATTTCGCTCCGGTATTATTCGAGTGCTCAACAAGACACCGGTGCCGGTCATTCCTGTGGCATTGCAAGGACTGTGGGGTAGCCTGTTCAGTCGTAAGGGTGGACCTGCCTTTTTCAAATTACCCAGACGATTGTTTGCCCGCATAACGATGAATGTTGGTGAATCGATAGCGCCTGATAAGGTTTCGCTTGGTGCATTGCAAGAGCGTGTGGAGCAGTTGCGTGGTGATCGTCTCTAGTGGGTCGATTCATCATGAGCCAGCATGCATGGAGTAGACTGGCACACTTTTCACTGACACAACGACACTGATTGACTCATGGTAAACCCAGAAGGCCGTTTTCTTCATCAAGTTCAACTTCCCGTTCGCTGGGGCGATATGGATGCTTTGGGTCACATCAACAATATCGTCTACTTTCAGTATTTCGAAATTGTCCGCCTTCAATGGTATGAGCGTGCGGGGTTCCAGCCGTTGGCCAGCACCAGTGAGGGAATGGTTATTGTGGATAATCATGCACAGTATCTTAAGCCTGTGGTTTATCCGGCCGACATCACCGTGCGTATGGGTGGGCATTCACCGGGTAGAAGCTCGTTTATCACCAGTTATACCCTGACTGTGAATGATGAGCTCTACACGCGTGGTAGCGCCAAAGTGGTATGGATTGATACAGTTGCCGGAAAATCGATACCTTTGCCCGATTCGGTTCGTGCATTGGTTTCCTGACTACCTCACCCCTTACGAGAGCACGTGCTTATGTCAGATGGTTTTTGCATCGAATGCGGAGAGGCCTGTAGCCGTCAGATTCCCGAGGGTGATAACCGCCTGCGGCGCGTATGCACGTGCTGCCATGTCATTCATTACGAGAATCCTAAAAACGTGGTTGGTTGTCTGCTTGAATGGCAAGGCAAGGTATTGTTATGCAAGCGTGCCATCGAACCGCGTTACGGATTCTGGACCTTGCCGGCAGGTTTTATGGAGAACGAGGAGTCCACGGTGGAAGGTGCTGCCCGGGAAGCGTATGAGGAGGCCACCGCCAGGTGCGACAACTTGCGTCTGTTTTCGGTTTATAACCTGCCCCGCATCAGCCAGGTGTACCTGATGTTTCAGGGGCAGCTATGTGATGGGTATGCAAAGGCCAGTCAAGAGACGCTGGAGGTGGGCTTGTTTGACGAGACAGAAATTCCCTGGGACCAATTGGCCTTCCCGGTTGTGACCGAATCACTCACCCGATTTTTCGAGCAACACGAACACACAGACCGTCGGGTCCACCATGCTGATATCCACAGTCGGCCCGGACAGCCTCTGGAAATCGTGCGCCACAGCTAGTCCAATTCGGGGTAGCCGAACGCAGGAAGCGTCCGTATACCCTGGCAGGGTTCTATAGTTCGCGAAGTTCGCGCCGAAGTATCTTACCCACGTTGGTCTTGGGCAGTTCATCGACAAACTGGATCACTTTGGGGCGTTTGTAGCCCGTCAATTCTTCCTTGCAGTGCGCCTTGATGTCAGCTTCGGTTAGCGTCGGATCTTTCTTGACGACCACAACCTTGACAGCCTCACCTGAGTGACTGTCGGGAACGCCGATGGCACCCACTTCGAGAACGCCTGGCATAGTTGCAATAACGCTTTCTATCTCGTTGGGATACACATTGAAACCAGACACCAGAATCATGTCCTTGATCCGGTCGACGATTTTGAAAAAGCCTTTCTCGTTCATGATGGCGACGTCACCGGTGTGAAGCCAGCCTTCGCTATCTATGGTATCCGCTGTGTCTTCCGGTCGTTTCCAGTAACCCTTCATGACCTGTGGTCCACGAATGCAAAGTTCACCTGCTTCGCCTACGGGTAATGGATTGTTATCCGCATCGCGAATGGAGCCTTCGGTCGATGATATGGGTAAACCGATAGACTCATTATAATCAGGCAGGTCCATGGGATTGATACAGGCTGCGGGGCTTGTCTCCGTCAGGCCATAGGCTTCGATGAGCGTATTGCCTGTAATAGCCTTCCAGCGGTCAGCTACCGGTTTCTGCACAGCCATTCCGCCGCCCAGCGTCAGTTTCAGTTTCGAAAAATCCAGTTGCTCGAAGCCTGGCGTATTCATCAGCGCATTGAACAGGGTATTTACCCCGGTGAAGGCGGTGAACTGGAATTTTCCAAGCTCCTTGACGAAACCGGGCATATCACGTGGGTTGGTAATGAGAAGGTTTAACGCACCCAGCTTCATATAGGTCAGACAATTGGCTGTAAGCGCAAAAATATGGTAGAGCGGTAGCGCTGTAACGATCAATTCATCGCCTTCCGATTGATCGACGGCACCAATCCAGCTCCAGGCCTGTTCAATGTTGGCAACCATGTTTCTATGCGTCAGCATCGCGCCCTTTGCAACGCCAGTCGTGCCTCCTGTGTACTGTAGAAAGGCAAGGTCATCATGTGTCAGCTGCGCGCTGGCTGCCGGGAGTTGAGCACCTTTCGCCAGTACCTCCTTCATGGTGTGAGCACCAGGCAGGGAGAAGGGTGGCACCATTTTCTTGACGTATTTCAGGACGAAGTTGATCAGCAGTGATTTGGGAAAGCTCAACATGTCTCCAAAGCGTGTGGTCACGACGATTTTGACGTCAGTCTTGTCTATGACATCAGCCAGGGTGTGAGCAAACGCCTCAACGACAACGATAGCCTTGGCACCGGAATCGCTGAGTTGATGCTGGAGTTCGCGATCGGTATACAGCGGGTTGGTGTTGACAACCACAAGGCCTGCTCTGAGAGCGCCGAAGACAATGATTGGGTATTGCAGGAGGTTGGGCATCATGATCGCAATGCGATCACCTTTGACCAGGCCGGCTTCATGCTGGCACCAGGATGCAAAAGCCTGGGTCTGGTCTTCAAGCTGCTGATAGGTAATGGTCGTGCCCAGGTTATGAAAGGCAGGGCGATCGGCGAAGCGTGATGTGCTTTCCGTGAAAATATCAACCACAGACGAGTATTTGTCGAGATTGATCTCTGCTGGTACCGCGCTTGGGTAGGACTTTAACCAAGGCTTATCCATTGTGTGTCCTCATGGTGTTTGGAAGACGCCATCATGGTGTGCGCTGGACGTCTATGTCCGATGGCAGGAATACGTTATGAAGTAAGTTTTTCTGATAATTCTTGTTACTACGTTGGTTTTACACAGCAGCGCAACATTTTTTATATTTTTTTCCACTGCCACAAGCGCATGGCTCATTACGACCCTGCTTTGGCTGATCACGTTTGAACTGATCGACGTCGGGAACTTCAGCGTCACGAAAATACCATTGTCCGTGATATTTCTCGAACACACCACGCTCGTGGTGAGTATGCCGTCGTCTCGCAGAGTCACGATAACGCGCCATAAATTCAATGCGCGCTGAGGTGTCATCGGCCTCGCCGCCATCCACCTTGATAATCTGTAGCCCCAACCAGGTAGACTCGCTGGCCCAGCGCCGCGTGGCTGCCTCGTCAATATCAGCACGAGTAGATGGGTGATGAGTGGCCAGAATGAAGTCCATTTCTCCGGTGGTATGTGCTGTGTAACGCGCGCGGATAAGCGCCTCTGCGCTTTGCGCCCGGGTGTCTCCCGCAATAATGGGTTGACAGCATTCTTTCAGGGGTTGGCCGGAGCCGCAGGGACATTCACTCATTGCTTGGTTCGTTGTTGACTTATTACAGAAGGTGTCGAGTTTACCGTACTCGCAGGCACTCAATGCACGTAGATACGGTGTCCATCGACATCGCGGGTGTAGGGAAAATGTATTTTCTTCAGAATATGCCCCTGCATCGTAACCGAGGCTGTGTCGCGATATTCGCCCTGATCGGTAAACTCGAAGGCATAGAGGCGTTCCAGACAGTGCGAACCCGCGCTGTTTCGACTCAGCTTCATACTGGACAGGGCAACGGTCTGGTCAAGCAATTGCAACCGCTGCTGCCGACATGCAAGCCTGGCATGCTCTACTGCCAGTTCGTGCGCACGTGACCCCGTCCACCATAACCGTACCAGAAGTATGGGTATTGCAAAAATCAACAGGTCGTAGAGCGCATTGCCAGTCATCGGGAGTCGTGAGTTTTTTTCATTGAGGCCTGAAAATACCTGCGTTTGAATCCTTCGTATTCTGTATGAACCCGAAAAGTCCGGATGTAACGTGTTGGTTAGCGGTGAGCCGCATGGATTTTTTCCCACACGCAATCATGCGGTTCCTATAATGGATTATCAACATCCCACGAGTCGTTAACCATGTCCAGTACCGAATCCAGTATCGAAACACTTGATCAGCAAACCCGTACAGAGCTAGAGGCTGCGGCGTTCCGAACACTGGTCGCTCATCTGCAGGACAGAACCGACGTCCAGAATATCGATCTGATGAACCTGGCGGGATTCTGTCGCAACTGCCTGTCAAAGTACTACGTAGCAGCCGCCGCGGAGCGCGATATCGAGATTGGCTACGAGCAAGCCCGTACGCATGTGTACGGTATGCCTTATGCGCAATGGAAAGCCGAACACCAGCTGGAGGCAACTGCCGAGCAGCAAGCAGCCTACAAAGCCACACACGGCTGAATGTTTTGACTATAAGCGAGCGTACAGAGAACAGAGAGCCAGCAGATGGACGATAAAACCCGATCAATACAAGCGGGCTCCCTGGGCGAATACCTGTGTGCTGAACCGTCGGTTCAGTTGCTGATTGTTGGAACACTCCCGCAATCCCTGCTTGACAGCGCTACAACCGGGACGTCAATTCACCGGCTCGATTCGCTGGCTGCAGCGGAGAAACTAGTCGTGACTTCAGCAGCAGAACAACGTCAATCCGACCCTATCGTACCTGTGCTGATTATGCAGCTGGACCCTTGCGAGGCGCAGTTTGAGCGCCGTCTCGGCCGTGCGGTCAGGGCATGCCCCCACCGGGTGCTTTTGCACTGCGCCACCACAAAAGCCAATCCTGGACGTGCTGACGAGGAATTCTTTGCGTTTGGCTTTCGTAAACTTCCCGTCGTGCAGGACGCTGGACGCGCGCATACCACGACCAAGTGGTTTGAATACCGACTAAGTCAATACAAGCCTGCACCGGATTGGTTGAATGCACAATTCTGGGCCAATCCCGAGCGATATGATATCGATGACGACAGCGATGATTATTATGACGAGGAAGAATGATATCGCTGTCTGCAATCACAGGTTTGTCACTAAAAAAATCGATGGACGTCAGCATGATTTCGGTATCGGTATACCTGCAAGCCCGAAGCGTCTAAGCTATGCGCTTAACGACCCCGACGGGGTTGGTAAACTGTCGGCAGGCATGACGGCTGAACGTCTGTGTGAGTAACCCCACGCCCGGCCTTCACAGGAGAGCACATTGAGCCGCGTACAGAGTATTCAGGTAACCGAGTTGCAGGGCGACGGTATTGGGCCGGAGCTTGCCGAATCGGTGCACGCTGTTGCTGAAGCGCTGCCGCTGGACATAGAGTTTCGGCCCGTAGACTGGAGTCTGGCTACTCGGGAAAAGCGTGGCGATGATGTTATTGATGAAGCCGAAGCATCGATGCGTGCTACTCGGCTGGCTGTCAAATATCCGACGATTACTAATAAGAGCAGCCCTAACGCACTGATACGGCGTCGCTGCGATTTCAGCGTTATCTATCGGCCGGCTATTTCGATCAAGGGTATTCACAGCAACTTCAAGGAAAACGTCAATCTGCATATCGTGCGTATCGCCACTGGCGGTACCTATGACGATCCGGGCCAGCTTGTTGGCAAGGATGCAGCAGTATCGTTACGCATGGTCGAAAGAAAGCCGTGTGAACAGGCGGCAAAATTCGCCTTTCAGCTGGCTCGCTCCAAAGGCATGATGTATGGCAATAGTCATTATTCTATGACCAGCTCATCCAAGCACACGATCCAGCGCGTAACGGATGGCCTCTTCGAATCCGTGGTTGCTGGGGTGCATCAGGAGTATCAGGATGTTGAACATCATGTCGAGCTTTTTGATGCGTTACTGGCCAAGATTATCATCGATCCTTCCGCTTTCGAAGTCGTGCTGGTCCTCAATGAATACGGCGATTTTCTATCGGATATGGCATCTGGGCTGGTTGGCAGTCTGGGTACCGGTGCATCGGGAAATTATTCGTTCGATGACAACGACAACGTCGATATTGCCATGTTTGATCCAGCCGGTGGCACAGCCCCTGATATCGCTGGCAAGAACGTGGCTAACCCCGCGGCTGCATTATTGGCATTCGGTATGCTTCTAGACCACGTAGACCGATACGACCTTGGCCACGCTTTACGGTTGAGCCTGCTGGGCTGCATCGAAGGCGGGCACAGCACGCGGGACCTTGGCGGTAAATTGAACACTGATGAATTTACTCGAGCAGTAATAGACAATATACCGGCGCATCTGTGAATCACTCACCAAGAGCTCAGCGTGTTCATTCGCGCTTGCAACACACCCGCCATCAAGAGCGGCCATGGCGATCTACCTGATGTCAGCGTCTCTTGTTAAACCCACTGATAACAACACCCCATCAACCGTTACAACGACCAGTTCGCGGCTGGCCAAGGTCAGGATCATTCAATGAGCGCAATACCTAAATCGATGGACTCCAAGGCATCCATGCAAGAGCAATGGGATAATTCCATGCTTGGTGGCGCCAACTCGCCATGGCTCGAAACCCAGTACGAGCAATATCTCAAGGACCCCAATTCCGTAGATGAAACCTGGCGCGACTTCTTTGGCAATTTGCCGATGGTGGCGGAGAATGCCCGTGAGGTTGCCCACTCTGAGGTGCGTGCTCAATTTCGTCAGATGTCCAGTGTTCGCGCAGGCGGTAGCTCAGCATCGCCTACGGCGGCAAGTTCCAGCACCGAGGCGGAACTCAAACAGATTTACGTAACCCAACTAATTAACGCCTATCGGGTCCGAGGTCATCAGCTCGCTAAAACCGATCCACTGGGCGTGCAGACCGATGCCATGGTGCGTGAGGTTCGCTTGCATGAAAACGGATTGTCGGAGGCAGACCTTGACACTGTTTTCCAGACACCTTCCCTTGAAGGTATTGATCAGGCACCGCTCAAAGATATCATCGCTCATCTTGAGAAGTGCTATTGCGGCTCTATCGGTTATGAATTCATGTACATCGATTACACGCCGCAAAAGGATTGGTTGCAGCAACGTATCGAGAGTGTCGCCTCGGCACCGTCGCTCAATGAAGAAACCCGTAAGTGGGTGCTGCAGCGTGTCACCGCCGCCGAGAGCATGGAACGGCATCTTGGCTCACGTTATGTGGGCCAGAAACGCTTCTCACTGGAGGGGGGCGAGAGTCTTATCGTTGTCATGAGTGAACTGGTGCGTCGTGCAGGTGCCGCTGGTGTAAAGGACATTGTTATCGGTATGGCGCATCGAGGCAGACTCAATGTTCTGGTGAACATTCTGGGCAAGAACCCGGCTGAGCTGTTCTCAGAGTTCGAAGGTAAGCACAACGAAAGCCTCTCTTCAGGTGATGTTAAATACCATCAGGGATTCAGCTCGGACATTCGCACCGCTCATGGCCACATGCATTTGTCACTGGCGTTCAATCCCTCGCATCTGGAAATCGTATCGCCGGTGGTTGAAGGCTCGGTGCGCTCACGTCAGGATCGCTATGGCGACAAGGATGGTGACAAAGTTATCCCGATCGCTATACACGGTGATGCAGCCTTTGCCGGTCAGGGTGTTGTCATGGAGACGTTCAACATGGCTGACTCGCGTGGATTCTCTACCAAGGGCACAGTGCACATCATCGTCAATAACCAGATCGGGTTTACCACCAGTAACGTTGCCGATGCACGTTCCACACTGTACGCCACCGATGTGGCAAAAATGATCAATGCGCCCATTTTTCATGTCAATGGTGATGACCCGGAGGCGGTGTACTTCGTGACACAGCTGGCTCTGGATTTTCGGATGGCGTTCAAGAAGGATGTTGTCATTGACATGGTCTGCTATCGCCGCCATGGGCATAACGAAACTGATGAGCCATCGGTGACGCAGCCCATCATGTACAAGTCGATCAAAGCGCTGCCCACCACGCGTGCGCTGTATGCCGAGAGCCTGATCAAGGCAGGCGTTGTCAGCGCCGGTGATGCCGACAGCCTGATAGAGAACTATCGCAAGGCACTCGATGCAGGCATGAATGTAGCTCCAGATGTTATCGAAGGCATAATGGAGGCGCCTGAACTGGTCGTCGACTGGAGCCGGTATGCAGGATCGGACTGGCAGATTCCCTATGATTCAACCGTGCCACTGGCAACCATAAGATCACTGGCAACGCAGTTAACCACCTTGCCTGATGGGCTGGCCCTGCATTCCCGGGTTAAAAAGATTGTTGAAGATCGACGCAAGATGACAGCAGGTGCGCTGCCGCTGGACTGGGGTTATGCCGAAACCATGGCATATGCCACGCTGCTTGATCAGGGATACTCTGTGAGGTTGTCAGGTCAGGATTGTGGACGTGGAACCTTCGCACATAGACACGCAGTACTGCACAATCAGGTGGCTATGGGCGCTCATGTACCGTTGCGTGAATTGACGGACAAGGCCAACTTCCTGGTTATCGATTCAGTCCTGTCTGAGGAAGCGGTGTTGGGTTTCGAGTACGGCTACGCCACGGCCGACCCCAACACACTGGTTATCTGGGAAGGTCAGTTTGGCGACTTTGCCAATGGTGCGCAGGTGGTCATCGATCAGTTCATCAGCTCCGGTGAAACCAAATGGGGCCGCTTGTGTGGTCTGGTCATGTTGTTACCCCACGGTTATGAAGGTCAGGGTCCTGAGCATTCTTCGGCGCGAATCGAGCGGTTTTTGCAACTGTGTGCCGAAGACAATATGCAGGTGATTGTGCCCAGTACACCAGCGCAGGCCTATCACATGCTGCGCCGGCAAATGATTCGTCCCATGCGTAGACCACTGATTGTGATGTCACCTAAAAGTCTGTTGCGTCATCGTCTTGCCGTATCGACTCTGGAGGATCTTGCTGAAGGCGTTTTCCAGCCCGTGATCGGCGAGCTTGACGAACTGGACCCGTCAGGGATTGACCGTCTGGTGTTCTGCAGTGGCAAGGTCTACTACGATCTGCTGGAGTCTCGCCGTGCGGCAGAGATACATAATGTTGCTCTGATACGTCTGGAACAGTTGTATCCTTTCCCCTACGATGCCATGACGGCAGCCGTTAAGAGTTACGCCAATGCAAGCAGTATTGTCTGGTGCCAGGAAGAGCCACGTAATCAAGGAGCATGGCGCTCTAACCGACACCGTATTGAAAGGGTGTTGCCGGATGCTGTGTCCGACGTGGAATTTGCTGGGCGGGCGCCGTCGGCTTCTCCTGCCAGTGGTTACATGAACCAGCATTTAATAGAGCAGAAACGCCTTGTGGAAGAGGCGCTGGGCGTGATTCCCAACAGCCAGGCTTTATAAGTTCTACAATTAACACAACCTCCAAGTTACCAATTCAAAAGGGCCTGACCAGATGACCTCCGAGATCAAAGTGCCAACGTTGCCTGAATCAATTGCTGATGCACTGATCGTGACTTGGCATAAGAAGGAAGGCGACCCCGTCAAACGTGACGAGGTGCTGGTAGATATCGAGACCGATAAGGTGGTCCTTGAAGTGCCAGCTGCTGAAGACGGCGTGTTGGGTGCGATTATCGAACCTGAAGGCACGACGGTGGCAGCTCATCAGGTGATCGGCTCCATCGAGGCGGGGTCTGCAGTGGCCGCTGAACCTTCCGCTGCAACAACGGCGACCGTCCAATCCGCAGATACGTCGGCCTCAAACGACGCCGCGGCTGCCAGCTCCGGCACAACGGGTCAGACCAGTCCGTCAGTTCGAAAGCTGCTCGAAAAACACGGTCTGAACGCCGCTGATATTAAGGGTACTGGCAAGAACGGGCGTATCACCAAGTCTGATGTTGAAGCGCATGTCAAGGGAGCTGCTGCCGCTGCGCCTGCTGCCGCTGCCGCCGCGCCTGTTGCTGCTGCCGTCACGGCGGTCGCCTCTGCCGATGTTCCGGTCATGCCTGTGGGTGAGCGTGTCGAGAAGCGCGTACCCATGACAAGATTGCGCGCACGCATTGCTGAGCGTTTACTGACAGCAACACAGACGACGGCAATGCTGACAACCTTCAATGAAGTAGACATGAGTGCCTTCATCGCGCTTCGCAATCAATACAAGGCACAGTTTGAGAAATCACACGGTGTGAAACTTGGTTTCATGTCGATCTTTCTCAAGGCAGCTACGGAGTCGCTCAAGCGCTATCCTGATATCAACGCCTCGATTGATGGAGACGATGTCGTTTATCACGGCTATTGTGATATCGGTGTTGCCGTCTCGTCTGAACGTGGGCTGGTGGTGCCGGTGCTGCGTAATACTGAGTTCATGTCACTGGCGGATGTTGAGAAGACCATTGGTGCTTATGCAGAGAAGGCCCGTGATGGAAAACTATCGATGGATGAGATGACAGGTGGAACATTTACCGTCTCCAACGGGGGTGTGTTTGGCTCGTTACTATCCACACCTATTCTCAACCCACCACAAAGTGCGATTCTGGGGATGCATGCCACACAGGACCGACCTGTTGCCGTCAACGGTGAAGTCGTCATTCGCCCGATGATGTACATCGCACTCAGTTACGATCACCGCATAGTGGATGGCAAGGGGGCTGTCGGTTTTCTGAAGACGATCAAGGAGCTGGTCGAAGACCCTGCCCGCATCGTATTTGATCTGTAGACGAATAGCATTCACATAACGGTCGACCAACAGAAAACGTCATTGCCGCGAAGGCGGGAATCTATGTCTTTGCGAACATTGATACCTGCCTTCGAGCGGTACATCGAGCTTGCGTTAGTGCTATTCATCTGGAGCCGTTATCGCCGTCGCCCAAGCTCTGGTGTGCCTGTGTCTACACGGACTTCACTACTCCTACTCGCCGAGCTTCTCCAGTCCCAAC
Source organism: Granulosicoccus sp. (assembly GCA_045106195.1). GTDB lineage: Bacteria > Pseudomonadota > Gammaproteobacteria > Granulosicoccales > Granulosicoccaceae > Granulosicoccus. Next base: position 202,404 of record JBGCEH010000059.1, on the reverse strand, counting down.
AGTTGCCGCATACGTGCGAGAACATCAAGGCCCTGCATGGCAAGCCAGTGGGGTAGATCAATAATCACCCAGTTCTCGACCAGCTTGTCGTCTTTGCGCCGGTAAATGTCCATGACGCGCATATCCGCAGGAATATTGCTGCCGGGTAGCCCCATGAACCCCCCTTGCGCCATGTTTGTCAGATTGGGCCAGCCAAAAAATCCCCCGTAGTGCCCTTCGGCAAAGCGTGCGATGTGGCCGTTGAACGTCTTGCCCGACAGGTTGTAACGAAACGGATACTGGTGTTGCTGTTGGTAACGATCAATGGTGTAGGTTGCGCCGATGCCTTCAGGACCATACCAGATCATCTTCTCGTCCCAGCATCTGGCCAGAACCTCACGGGGCACCCGATTATCGTTGTTGCGTAAAGCAAGTTCGTTGGCCTCGCTCAGGTCGGCGATCATGCGATTGATAAGCTCGAGTGTTGCTTGACCCTGCTCAGGCGGATGCCCGCTATGCAAAAAACCATCTGAGCTTGCCGGACCGGGGTAGATGAACGAGGCACCAGTACTGGGCGGCAAAGGATAGTGGCCCGCCTGTCGCATGACGCCGATAAGGTCGATAAACAGTGATGATTCCTGAATGACACCGTCGAGTACCCGGTGGAACTCGGCGAAACGAATAAAAACCATTCGCCCCGTGGGTGGGATGTCTAGCCAAGGCTTGTCCATCAGACCCATGAAATGCCCCATCTGGCAGGTCCAGACTGAGCGGAGTTGCTCGTCATTTGAAGACGCCGAATCTGTAATCTGTACTACAGGTAAGCAATTATGATTAGCAAAAAAAACGCTGACTTGCCTTTGCATTGCGGTGAAAGAGTGGTGCAGGGGAGTCCAGAAAACATCTGCAACGTCGCTGGCTGATCGTTGTTCGTTGAAAGGATGCAGTCCGCGCCACAGGTAGTCCTGCGCAGTGTGTTTCTCAAGGATTGCTGCCAACTCGTCACCACGGGCATCGTCAAGCTCTTGACAAAGTCGCAGTACGCAGCGTTTGGCGTCCTGAATCGATGAGGAATCGTAATGGCTCAAATAGTGGATCCTTTGCTGGGGTCTGGATTGAGGCCGTCTCGGCTATTGCCAGGGTGCTCAGGCCGGGATGCGTGATACCGGCACATTTATGTCGCGCACAATCTGGATCCTGACTTTAGCAGCTGTCTGGGGAACATTGGCGATGAAATACGCTCTAAGGCGGTTGATCTAACGCCTGTAACCTTCACTTTGCGGGTCCTCTGGCCGAGTATCTGCGTGTTGGAATGCGTTTGCCCCAACATGATCGTCGTGCCACGTCGGTGTTATTCATGAACCCGCATAATTGTTCTGCCTGCATGAATAGTCCGGACTAGCCTCTCTGGCGCGATATACTATGCCAATTTGTTTACAAGCAACCCTCAGGACATGACATGGCCGAAGTCTACGATGTAATAGTGATTGGTGGTGGCCCCGCTGGTTATGTTGCCGCCATCCGCGCAGCTCAGCTGGGTTTGAAGACGGCATGTGTTGAAAAATGGATAAACAAGCAGGATAAACCCGCCCTCGGTGGAACCTGCCTGAACGTGGGTTGTATTCCTTCAAAAGCGCTGCTCGAAAGTACTGAACTCTACGAGACGGCCAGACATAGTTTTTTCGATCTGGGTATCAACACAGGCGAAGTCACACTTGATGTTCCCAAGATGATTGGTCGCAAGGACAAAGTCGTACAGGAGCTTACCGGTGGTATCCAGATGCTGTTCAAGCAGAATGGCATTGACTGGCTGCAGGGCAGTGGTCAGCTATTGGCTGACAAGCAAGTCAAGGTGACTGACCACAAGGCAAAGGATACCGTGTTTGATGCTGAGAACGTCATTATTGCCACAGGTTCGGTGCCCATTGATCTGTCCGCGACACCTCTGAAAGGCAATCTGGTTGTCGATTCGGCAGGTGCGCTGGACTGGGAGGAAGTACCGGGTAGTGTGTGCGTTATAGGCGCTGGGGTAATCGGTCTTGAACTGGGTAGTGTCTGGCGCCGCATGGGCTCAGAGGTGGTACTGCTCGAGGCTCAGGATACGTTTCTACCCATGGTCGATAATGCCATTGCCAAAGAGGCACAACGCACCTTTTCCAAGCAAGGTCTGGATATCAGACTCAGTACCCGGGTTCTGGGAAGCAGTGTGAGCAAGGGTCGCGTCGTGGTGAAGTTCCAGGATGCAGATGGTGAGCACAAACAAACGTTTGACAAGCTGATCGTTGCCGTTGGCAGACGTGCATTCACCGATAACGTGTGCGCCTCTGAGGCCGATGTCCAGCAGGATGAGAGAGGCCTGTTCCATGTGAATGACTATTGTGAAACCAATGTGCCGGGTGTTTACGCTATTGGCGATGTCGTGCGTGGCCCGATGCTGGCACACAAGGGCTCTGAAGAAGGCGTTATGGTTGCCGAGCGTATAGCCGGTGAGAACGGTTCGGTAAATTATGATGTCATGCCTAACGTTATCTACACACATCCGGAAGTGGCGTGGGTGGGCAAAACCGAAGAGCAATTGAAAAGCGAAGGTGTAGATTATCAGGTGGGCAGTTTTCCGTTTGCTGCCAGCGGTCGTGCAAAAGCCAAGGGTGACACCACAGGGCTTGTCAAGATCCTGCGCGATAAGGAAAGTGATCGCATGTTGGGTGCGCATCTGATTGGTCCCAGTGCCTCTGAGTTGCTGGCCCAGTCAGTCCTGGCAATGGAGTTCGACGCTACTATTGAAGATATTGCACATACAATACATGCACATCCAACGCTCTCTGAAGCCATGCATGAGGCAGCATTAAGTGCTGATGGGCGCGCTATTCATATCGCTAATCGCAAGCGCGCCTGATTTGCTCAGGAGTATTCAGGACGCTAAGGAAGGCAGTCCGTACCGACCTGACGTAACAGACACCATGTTTGTCGTTAGAGTGTTTTTGTCGGTGGGCTGTTAGTGCAGGGAGTAGCATCAAGGTAGTTTGTGTTAACTGGATCGTCCGGCGTGGAACGCGTAGCGACGTTGCAACTCGCGACATGATTTGCATAGGCTCGATGGCGTTAGCTGCCTGAGATTTATGCATGACGATGCATGGTCGGCATTCTTGCTTCCTGATAAAAAATCTTACAATCCGGGTGGTACGCACCGCGTCAGCTCTCTTGCAGAGAAGCCATCCGTGTTTATTGAACCGCTGTTGTGGGCAGCCTTGAAAGGCTGATACAGAAGCGATAGCGATGTCGTGTCGTAACAGGAAAATTCATGAACCTACATGAGTATCAGGCCAAGGCCTTGTTCAAAGCGTACGGTATGCCTGTGCCTAACAATATCGTGGCAAGTTCCGGTGAAGAGGCACGTCTGGCTGCGGAAAAGTTAGGCACGGACCAGGTGGTCGTCAAAGCACAGATTCATGCCGGTGGGCGTGGTAAGGCCGGTGGTGTCAAACTGGTTGATACACCGCGCGAGGCTGAAGACTATGCCAAGTCCATGCTGGGTATGCATCTGGTCACTGCACAGACAGGTGTGACTGGTCAGCCCATTAACAGGATTCTGGTGGAAGAGACCTGCGATATCGATACCGAACTCTATCTGGGAATAATCATTGATCGGACCAGTCAGCGTGTTGTCGTTATGGCCTCTACAGAAGGTGGGGTGGAGATTGAGCAGGTTGCTCACGATACGCCAGAGAAGATCCTCAAGGTGACGCTGAACCCGCTGATGGGTGTGCAGCCTTATCAGTGTCGTGAGTTGGCCTTTGGGCTTGGGTTGAGCGGTGAGCAGCTAAGGCAGTTTACGCAACTGCTGACGGGCCTGTGCACTTTGTTCGTGGATAAGGACATGGCGCTGGTCGAGATCAATCCGTTGGTCATTACCCGCTCTGGTGATCTAGTGTGTCTCGATGGCAAGATCAATATTGATGCTAACGCTCTGTATCGCCACAAGGATCTGGAACAGATGCGCGACAAGTCTCAGGAGGATGAGCGTGAACTTCGCGCATCCGAATCGGATCTTGACTACATGACACTGGAGGGCAACATCGGCTGCATGGTCAATGGTACCGGGCTTGCGATGGCGACAATGGATATCATCAAACTCAAAGGTGGGCAGCCTGCCAATTTCCTGGACGTTGGCGGTAGTGCGACCAAAGAACAGGTCACAGAGGCGCTTAAGATCATCGTGTCGAACCCGGACGTCAAGGGAATTCTGGTTAATATATTCGGCGGCATCGTACGCTGCGATCTGATTGCAGAGGGTGTTATCGCAGCGGTTTCTCAGGTGGGTATTGAGGTACCTGTCGTGGTTCGATTTGAAGGCACCATGGCTGCAGAAGGTCGGGCTTTGCTGGATAAAAGCGGATTGAACCTGCAATCAGCGGAGGGTCTGGATGATGCTGCACAGAAGATTGTGGATACGGTCGGTGTATCTTCATGAGCGTGCTGGTCGACAAGAAAACCAAAGTCATCTGTCAGGGTATTACAGGACGTCAGGGTACGTTTCACACTAAGCAGGCTGTAGCCTACGGTACGAATATGGTTGGTGGGGTCACGCCCGGCAAGGGCGGCAGCACTCACTTGGAACTGCCGGTTTTCAATACAGTGCGAGGTGCTGTGGATACAACGAGTGCTACTGCTTCAGTTATTTATGTTCCAGCGCCGTTTTGCAAGGATTCGATTATCGAGGCAGCCGATAGCGGTATCGCACTTATCGTGTGTATCACTGAAGGGATACCTTCGCTGGATATGCTGGAGGCGCGTATTGCGGTTGCACAGAATGGTGCACGGTTGATTGGCCCCAACTGCCCGGGAATCATCACACCTGAGGAGTGCAAGATTGGCATAATGCCAGGCGCTATTCACCGCAAGGGCAAGGTGGGTATCGTGTCGCGCTCGGGAACCTTGAGCTATGAGTGCGTCAAGCAGACATCAGATCTGGGATATGGTCAAAGCACGTGTATTGGTATTGGTGGTGATTCGATACCCGGCTTGAGTTTTGTTGATGTGCTGGCCTTGTTTCAGAACGACCCGGAAACCCAGGCTATTCTCATGGTTGGAGAGATTGGAGGCACGGCAGAGGAAGAGGCTGCCGAGTTTATCAAGAGCCACGTCAGTAAGCCGGTGTCTGCCTACATTGCCGGTGTCACAGCACCAGCGGGCAAGCGCATGTGTCATGCAGATGCCATCATTGCTGGCGGAAAAGGCACGGCCGATAGCAAGTTCAAAGCCCTTGAAGATGCGGGTGTTACAACGACCCGCTCACCCGCTGAATTGGGGCTGGCGGTTAAGTCTGCAACGGGTTGGTAGTCGACGGCCAGCTTATCTGTTTGAAACGCAAATTATCATTATCAGCGTTGGTCGTGCCCTGTGGTGCCTGATAGCACTGTGGAACTCTGTTGTATGGGGTGTTACATCAAGCGGTAACTTCCACATGCATTTCTTACAGTGTTTGTATTGGCAACCCAGTCGGTGTTAGGGTAATCACAGTTATTCGGGATTTGCAGCTGCCGGTGCGATGGAACAGGCGGGTTTGATACCTAATCGTCACCCTGATGATCCAACCGTTTGCCGTGTTGTCGCCTGTTGGCCGAATTCAAGAAACAATGTTGCATCGCAAGATGCTGATGTTGTGCGCCCTTTTATTTCAGATTTAACGCAAAACCATGAAATTAGGCATTTTGTCCTGTGGCCCGAATTCCTACAGTACGCGTCGTTTCGTCGAAGCCGCACAGCAACGCGGGCACACTGTGCGCGTGCTCAACACGCTCAAGTTTGCTATAGATCTGGACAAGGGCAAGCCGGATCTCTACTACCGGCAGAAGGTACTAAGTAACTATGATGCGGTGTTGCCGCGTATTGGTGCATCCATTACCTACTACGGAACTGCGGTGGTCAGGCAATGTCAGGAGATGGATATCTTTTGCGCCAATACATCGGCGGGTATTACCAACTCTCGGGACAAGCTCAGAAGTTTGCAGATTCTCAGCAGACATCATGTCGGGATTCCGAAAACAACGTTTGTGCGTGACAAGAAAGATGTCTTGCTAGCGATAGAACGTGTTGGCGGTGCGCCGGTGGTGATCAAACTGATCGAAGGCACACAGGGGATTGGTGTTTTGCTTGCTGATACCATTAAGTCGGCAGAAGCGATTATCGAACTGTTGCAAAGCCAGAAACAGAACGTATTGATCCAGAAATTCGTTGCCGAAAGCAAAGGCCGCGATATTCGCGCTTTTGTGGTGGGTGATCGCGTTGTGGCTGCCATGCGCCGTGTTGCCCAGGGGCAGGAGTTCCGTAGTAATGTCCACCGCGGCGGCATTGCCGAAGTAGTCGAGTTATCCGATGAATATCGGGAAACAGCCGTACGTGCCGCCCAGATTCTTGGGTTAAGGGTAGCCGGTGTCGATATGCTTGAAGGCAGAACCGGGCCACAGATCATGGAGGTTAATTCCTCGCCCGGACTGGAGGGCATTGAAACCTGCACCGGGCTTGATATTGCGGGTACCGTCATTGACTATATATCGGCTCAGGTCGATTTTCCGGAAATCGATATCAGGCAGCGATTGACGATCAGTAAAGGCTATGGTGTGAGTGAGATTTATGTCCCGGAAGGTTCCAACTATGTTGGTATCAGCATTACCGATACTAAACTGTATGAAAATGACATCAATGTACTGACCTTGTATCGAGGCAATAAAGTTATTCCCAACCCGCGAGCCAATCGCATACTTGAGGCCGAAGACAAGTTGCTGTGTTACGGCAAGCTTGAGGCGATGCGCGGGATGGTGCCAGTCAAGACGCGCAGACGTCGTCGCCCTGCTGCCAAACAGCTTGTAACCGAGGTGCCGACAGGGACCCATCCAACGCCTGCGTGACCGGTGTTTGTGCGTCAAGTAAGGTAATTGTTCATATCGTATCAATCTTTCAAATCCAAGGAAATAAGCGCCACTGTCCTGATTAATCTGTTTTCCAACCCGTAGAGGACCTTCACGATGAGCGAAGCAAAGAAAATGAGCCTGACAACTAAGGTGTTGGCAGGTATGGCCTTGGGAATGGCCGTTGGTCTGGCTATCAACCTACTTGGTTTAAACGCGCCGGGTTCATTCATTAACGAATACATCGTTAACGGCCTGTTCCTTGTCATTGGTAAGATGTTTGTCAATGCACTGAAGATGCTCGTGGTGCCGCTGGTCATCTTCTCGCTAATCTGCGGAGTATGCGGTATCGGCGACATCCGCGTTTTGGGGCGTGTCGGTGGCAAGTCATTCGCGCTCTACATGCTGACCACTGCCGTGGCGATAGCGACGGCGATTGTCATCGCCAGCAGCTTTGGTATTGGCAAGGGCATGAACCAGGTCAGTGAAGCCACGTTCACCGGCAAAGAGGCTCCGCCGTTGTCGCAAGTGTTAATCGATATCATCCCAAGCAATCCGATTCAATCGATGGCCAGTGGTGACATGCTTCCCGTCATCTTTTTCTCCATTCTCATCGGTGTCAGCATGCTGCTGGTGGGCCGCAAGGCAAAAGGCTTTGTTGAAGGTGTAGAAGTGGCAAACGAGATCATGATGAAGATGGTCAACATCGTTATGTCGGTTGCACCGTATGCGGTATTTGCGCTTATCGCCAAAGCAGTATCAGAGCTCGGTATCGATCTGCTGGCATCGCTGGCAGGCTATGTGGGTGTGCTGGTAGCGGCGCTGATGTTCCATCTGTTTGTTACCTTGATGATCGTGCTCAAGGTTTTTTCAGGTCTGAGCCCTGCGATGTTCCTGCCCAAGATTCGTAATGTGCAGGTTTTCGCCTTTAGTACAGCCAGCTCGAATGCGACGATCCCAGTCACAATGCGAACGGTGACCGAGCGATTCGGTGTCAACAATTCAGTGGCCTCTTTTACGGTGCCCTTTGGAGCCACCATTAACATGGATGGAACGGCCATTATGCAAGGGGTGGCTACCGTGTTCATTGCCAACGTCTATGGTGTTGAGCTTGGAATTGTTGGCTATTTAACAGTCATCCTGATGTCGGTTCTGGCGTCCATTGGTACTGCAGGCGTACCGGGAGTGGGTCTCATTATGTTGTCCATGGTGTTTGCCCAGGTCGGGTTACCCATTGAAGGCATTGGTCTCATACTCGGTGTAGACAGACTCATGGATATGATCAGGACTGCGGTTAATGTCTCTGGTGATGCAACCGTCTCGTGTATCGTTGCCAAAAGCGAAGGTAAACTGGACGAGGCTGTTTTCAAGAATCCTGACGCCGGCCTTGTCGATACCGAAGAATCCCTGCATATCGATGAGCAAGTCGAAGCCGAGATGGCAGATGTGATTAAAGCCACTCACGACAGTAACCAACCTGCTCGCGATCGGATTACCGAGCCAACTGCATAGGTTATTATTAAGGATAGAGAATAAATCATGAATGATCTGTTAGGGCTAATCCTCGTCGGACTTGTATTACTGACGGCGGTGGTCAGTATCTTTGTAATGCTGACTGGCCCGTCAGAACCCTATTCCGAGGATGATTTGCCCAGCTCGGATACGCGCTATGGGGATGGTCTGACAGGACGTGCATTACGGCCATCCAGACGCGCCAGTGACCGTGATTTGATCAAAACACCCAGGCAAGCCAATAACTCGACGCCCGCTGCTACATCCAGTAAGAAGCGAAATAGGGAGGGGGTGCCAGGTTAGGAGTTTGCCTGACATCTGGCGTATCGTTCGTTCTAGTCAAGCAAAGCATCTTCACCATGATCGAGTTGGAAGATGTCAACGTTTTCCTCAACATCGGCGATGTCATCTTCGAAGCGGGCGATGTGATAGACGGCATCGCCTTCATGCACTACCGGTAGTTCCAGCCTGCCAATGATGATTCCGGCACTGCGTGCCATTATGGGTGTTTGATCATTGCTGGCAGGGTCGTGAATGTACCCCAGCACATCATCGCGTGCAACACTGCTACCCATGGTTGCACGCGTTCTTAGAATACCGCTCTCTGGAGCGCGTTCCCAACGGCTGTTTAACGCCACGTACGGTTCTCGGTAGTTAGCGGTCTTGCGCGCTGAGGGACGCAACATGTTCAGGGCTCTCAACACACTGAATACACCGGACACGCCGGCGCGAATAGCCAACTCGTCAAATCGAAGTGCTTCACCCGCCTCATAGAGCAGAACACGTGTGCCCAGATCGCAGGCACTGGCGCGAAGTGAGCCATCCCTGAGTGACGAATTAAGAATTACCGGTACACCGAAGTTGCGTGCCAGCAAGAGGGTTTGTTCATCGGTAAGGTCAGCACGTATCTGGGGAAGATTGGTCCGGTGTCCCGAGCCTGTATGAAAATCAATACCTACCGAGCAACGTGACACAATCTGGTCCATGAACAGGTGCGCCAGACGTGAGGCCAGAGAACCGGAATCACTGCCGGGAAATGATCGGTTCAGATCACGTCTGTCTGGCAGGTAACGGCTTTGTTGCGCAAGTCCATAGGCGTTGACAACGGGGATTGCCAGGACGGTTCCGGAGATGCGATTGAGTAGTTTGGTGGTCAATACCCTGCGTATGACCTCAACCCCGTTTAGCTCGTCGCCGTGGATGGCAGCGCTGATGAATACCACGGGTCCTTCTCGACGACCGTGAATGACGTGAACCGGCAGGCTCATTGGCGCTTGAGAGCTGAGTTTCGGGAGCTCCAGATCCACAACTGTACGGCTGCCGGCTTTTATCGATATGCCGCCGAACTCAAACGATGTTCTCATAATGGTGAAGATGGTTTGGTGATGCTACTGGATACAGTTTGTACTTTTACGGAGTCTGGCACAGCGATGTTGTTCTGCGGATTAATATCGTGCCTCATCCGTGTAAATCTCCCAGTAAGGCTTTTGAGTACTAACCGCCCACGCCGACTCCGTAGACCAGCGATTGTGTCGTCATGGCATGGAAACCATAGACCAGATACCCAGCGGTACTGGCTAACAGAACGGTTTTGACCGGTAAGCAGGCAAGCTCTTCCTCGTGTAACCGCAGTTGCCAGTCCAAACCTGTCAGCATTACCATCGCCAGCGTTGCGCCTGCCAGTACATCGCTTGTCCAGTGAACGCCCAGATATACCCGTGACGCCGCCACAGACACACTCAAAAAACCCGCTAGCAGCAGTGCAATAGTACGTGCCTGTGAGTTTCGCCCGCAGCTGAGGAGCAACGCAAAAGCGCCAAATACCAGAACAGCCCGGGCTGCGTGACCACTGGGAAAGCTCATCAGCGACAGTACAGATTCGGTCAGTTCCGGTCGGCTTCGTTGCGTTAGCGATTTAAGGATGGCGACCCCTAGAACTGTGATTAAAAAGGTGCATGACAAATAGCACGATAGCCACCAGTGCCGGTTTACCAGTAACAAGATCACCAGCCCCAGAAACAGTACCGTACTGAGGGGCAGGTCGGCTAACAGGGTGATCGCCAGCATCCACTGATCAGCCTGTGTGCTGCGATGTAACTGAACCCAGTAGCTTACCGTTGCATCCCACTGGGTGTAATCATCGACAATCAGGGCATAGCCACACAAGACGACGAACAGCGCTATAAATGCCGACAATGCCAACAGATGGTGCCTGTTTCGTAACGATGTGGTGATCGAGCTTGCAACAATATGCACGGGAAAAAGCCGAAGGCTCGCGGGTAACGCGTAGAATGCAGACTTCACTTGCAAGCGCCAGACCGATCCCGCCAGAATCCCTCATATGCGATACGATTACATTATTGTGGGTGCCGGATCAGCGGGCTGCGTTATGGCAAATCGCCTCAGTGCCTGCGGCCGTCACAGTGTTTTGCTGCTTGAAGCAGGGGGCCACGATCAGCGCCCCTACGTACAGCTACCCATTGGTTACGGTAAGACCTACTACGACTCTTCGGTCAATTGGAAGTATTTGACGCAGCCGGTGGCAGGTCTTGATGAACGGCACAGCTACTGGCCGCGAGGCAAGGTGCTGGGTGGGTCCAGTTCCATAAATGCGATGGTTTATGTGCGTGGTCATCGGGCAGATTTTGACGAGTGGGAATCGGTAGCACACGGTTGGGGTTGGGATAACATAGAGCCGCTCTACCGTCGTATGGAAAACTGGAAAGGTGCACCCTGTGAGCTCAGGGGTACTGGTGGACCACTGCCAGTGACCGATATCGGTTCACAAGCCCATCCCTTGTGTGAGGTCTTTATGGATGCCGCAGAAGAGCTCGGCATGCCGCGTACCAGTGACTATAACGCCAGAACGATGGAAGGTGTTGGGTGTTACCAGATAACCACAGACAACGGTTTCCGGGCCTCGGCTGCGAAAGCGTACCTGAAGCCTGCCATGCGACGATCTAATCTGACGGTACTGACCCATGCGCATGTGGAGAAACTGAATCTTTCGGGTTCCCGTATCTCCTCGCTCAGATTTCGTCATCGGGGTCAGCAGCAATTGGCAAGTGCACGGGTCGAGATCATTTTGTGCGCAGGCGCTGTCAATTCACCCCAACTCCTGCAGGTCTCTGGAATCGGTCCTGCACAGGTGTTGAAAGCGGCAGGCGTTGAACAGAGGCTTGAGCTTGCAGCTGTGGGTGAGCACCTGAGCGATCATCTGGGCGCTGATCTAGTTTGCAAGTCGAATGTTGACACGCTGAATCAGGCCTTGCGGCCATGGTACGGAAAGGTGAAAGCGGCATTGCAGTTTGCGCTATACAGGAAGGGGCCGCTGAGTCTGAGCCTGAATCAGGCGGGTGGTTTTATCAGTACGGTAGCCGCTGGTTCACGACCGGATCTTCAACTGTATTTTTCACCAGTGAGCTATACCCGTGCACCACCGGGTACTCGCCCTTTGATCAACCCGGATGCTTTCCCCGGATTTCTGATCGGTTTTAATCCTTGCAAGCCAACCAGTGTTGGACACGTACGTATTGTCAGTGCTGACCCGGCCGTTGCACCCTCGATTCAGCCGGATTATCTCAGTACCGAGCACGATCGTGATCTTATGCTTGCAGGGATTAAGCTGATGCGCCGGTTTATCTCGACAAGTCATTTCAGTCAGGTCGTCACTGATGAGATTTATCCTGGCCGCCTTTGCGCAAGTGATGAGCAGTTGTTCGACTTTATCAAGGCGAATGCGTGGACTGTATTTCATCCCTGCTGTACATGCAGAATGGGCAGTGACACGAAAACATCGGTGGTCGACTCGCGCCTGCGAGTGCACGGACTGCAAGGATTGCGTATCGCAGATGCTTCTGTTTTTCCCACAATTCCCACCGGTAACACCAACGCGCCCAGCATGATGGTGGGAGAACGAGCCGGTGACCTTGTCCTGGAGGATGCACCTGGCTAGCGTTTTACACAGACAGCCAATAGTTGTTTGCAGTACCACTTTTGAGTTCACTCCATTCACGTAACAAAACAGGAAGCATCAATAGTCGATGTCTGAAGTCGCCAATATCAATGCAAGGGTGTTGCTGTGTTTGCTGCCTTTCTTTCTGGGTGCGTGCGCGGGGGTATCAACTTCTCTTCGTGATGTAACTCCACCGCTATCGTCAAAACCAGCACAGAGCAACGTTGACGAACAGCAATTCCGGATTAACAACAAACCTCCCGGGTTCGGAATTGATGATGTGAAAGTGCCTGCCGGGGCCGCTCTTGGTGGAGAAATCGATGATGAGACCGTGCAGCCTGTTGCCGAAGATACTGTAGGGGCGTTGACCGAACGTGTGCTGGTAGAGCGTGAAACCGCGTTCAACCCTTACGTGCTGACGGCGCATAAACACAATTTTGTTTTACCGGTAAGTTATACAACGGGCATCAATGAACAAATTTATCAACAGAACGATGTTCCCCTGCGTGAAGGGCTGCAGCCTGCCGAGGTGAAATTTCAGATCAGTCTGAAAACACAACTTAATGAAAACGATCTGTTTTTTGCCAACGATGCCCTGTCTTTGGCCATAACCCTTGAAGCCTGGTGGCAGTTGTATTCCAGTGATCTGTCCAGCCCGTTTCGTGAAACCAATTATCAGCCGGAAGGGTTCTATCTGGTGCCTTTGCTGTGGGGACCATTTGGAGGTAATACAGCGTTTGTAGCTGGCCTTGAGCATCAGTCCAATGGTCAGGTGCAAGGCCTGTCGCGAAGCTGGAATCGTTTGTACACCATGTTTATCTACGAGAAAGGTAATTTTGTCGGCAGCATCCGGCCATGGTACCGGCTACCGGAAAAATCAAAGGACGCACCTGGTGATGCTGAAGGCGATGATAATCCCGATATTATCGACTTTATGGGCTACGGAGAGTTCAATCTGTCATGGCGTGATGACAAGTATGAATATGCTGCGATGTTTCGGGGTAATCCCGAGACCGGAAAAGGGGCTGTCAAGATCGGTGTGACGTTTCCATTGTTTGCCAAGTTCAGAGGCTTTGTTCAGTACTTCAGTGGGTACGGTGATTCTCTGATCGATTATGATCACTACCAGCAGCGTCTGGGGCTGGGTGTCGCATTGACCAATCTTTTCTAGCCAGCTAAAGCAGCATGGGTGGCACATCCCATGCGCCGCCATTGGGCAAGGTGATAAAAATCTCTGCATTCACATCGTGTTCTTTCAAGGCATTTTCCAGATCTTTTACCGGTGCGTCGTGGGCTTCATCCGTTAGCTGGAAGGTACCGTGATGGATACCCAGTGCGTGCTGTGTTTCCAGATCCTTGAATGCCATGACAGCTTCGTCCGGGTTCATGTGCTGAGGTTTCATGAACCAGCGTGGCTCATAAGCGCCAATGGGTATAAGTGCGCATCGAAAGGGGCCGAGATGAGTTTGAGCCTGGCGAAAGTGCTCGCCATCGCCATAGCCGGTATCACCTGCAAAGTAGAGCGCACCCGAAGTAAAGCTGATAACAAAACCACCCCATAAACACTGATTTTCATCACCGGGCTTTCGGGATGTCCAGTGTCTGGCGGGTACCAGCGATATGGGTGTGTCGTTGACCAGATGCGATTGCCACCAGGAGAGTTCGGTTGTTGCCTGGCTTGCGACGGGATTGATAATCGCACCGTTTTTCAATGGTGCAAGGATAACGGGATTATCACGATCACAAAGCCGCTTGATGGAGCGCAAACACAGATGATCGTAGTGAGTATGACTGATCAGTATGGCGTCGATCTTCGGCAGGGCATCCAGCGTCAGGCCTGCAGCTCGGTAACGCCTCGGTCCTGCAAAACTGACAGGGCTTACCCGTTTGAAGAATACGGGATCGGTGATGATATTGAGTCCATCACATTGAATCAGCACCGTTGCATGATTGATGAAGGTCAGTCGCAAAGCACCACCCTCTATCTGCTCGATGACAGGCGATGGTGCAGGATTTGTTAGCTTACGTGGCCATTTGGCAGGCTTGCGTGTAATCGCCCAGCGTAGGACATCCCAGCGTGAACCCTGATCCGAGTTGTCCGGATAGCGAAAACGCTTGCCATCAAAGAGTGGTTTGATCACAGCCGAATCCCTTGTGTCATGTTCATGTGCAGGTCCTAATTGATTCTCATTAACTTCCAATAATAAAATCAGTTCCTTCTATCCACGATTGCTCGTGACAGAATCGTTTGATGGCTACTCGCCCAGTAGACTGGGTAATGGCGCTTAACACCAGTTCATCGGTACGTTGTTCTGCCAGCTGATCGTAGGTGATGACAGTGAGTTTGCGTTTTTCGCGGGACGGGCCCGGGCGTGCCATGTCGACGAATCCGCGAACGATGACATTCAACGCCGTGAGTTCATCGTGCCAGTGCCTTGCCTGTTTGCCGGTACCCGCGATCCATACCGGCCGCTCGGTATCACCGGCTAATGCACCATTTTTATTGATCAGTGCCTGTGCAGAGAGTGCAACAAATGCATCACGCCTATAGCGTTTATCGGTACGGGTCAGTCTCGCATCATGTTCTCGCCAGTCGAGAACGACTGTGTCGGGTTTGCCCATGCGAATACCGGCCAGCATGGCGCGCAATATCAGATCATGATCCTCAGGACCATCTACGTCGCGATAGCCGCCCAACTGCATCCAGACATCGCGGTGCGCTAGTAGTGTCGGGTGAGGCATGGGGTTCTCGGCGTAGCATGCCAGCGCGATAGCGTGTGAATCGGTCAGTTGGTTAAGCCACTTTGCATAGCGTTGATAGCCTGCACCAACCTTGCAGGTGTTGCCTTGTTTGTCGATAAAGCGAACAGCGCCTGCACACAACTTCACGGTTGGGTGCAGGCGCAGATAGTGCAACTGCTTTTCCAATCTTTCTGGGTAGGCGATGTCATCATCATCCATACGTGCAATGAATTTGCCACGTGCCGCGTACAGTCCCGTATTGAGTGCGCCGACGATACCCGGCAGTTTCCGGCTGAGCAGTCGAATCCGATCGTCATTAACGCCTGATTGCTCAAGCCCTGCGATCAAATCCTGAAGGCTGGCCTGACCGATCAGGAGTAGCTCGATATTATGATGGCTCTGCAGCAGGATACTCTGTATGGCAAGGAGGGTTTCATCGCGCCATTGCCGTATCGGCAGAATGACGCTGACAAGTTCAGCTATCGGCACCACTTAATGCTGCAGCCCACACTGGGCTGCACATTCTGTGGTGGCGGCTGGTGGTTTAACAGACCGGCTACGGCCCGGATAAGATCATTGCCGGTTGCCTGCCCCTGACCAGGACGACTGTCGTCAAACTGACCGCGGTAGTACAGCTTGTGTTGCGCATCGAAGAGATAGATATCTGGCGTACACACAGCGGAATAGGCACGCGCTACATCCTGGGACTCGTCATGGCAGTACGGGAATTCAAAGCCTTTGTCGAGCGCCAGCTGGCCCATCTTCTCGGGGCTGTCGGCAGGATATTGTGTGGCATCATTGGCACTGATGGCAATGGTTGTAACGCCTTTGTCTGCGGCGTCGTGAGCCACTTGCGTAAAGGCATCCAGCAGATGAACAACGTACGGGCAATGGTTGCAGATAAAGGCGATCAGAACCGGCTGACCTTCGAACATGCTGAGCGATACCGTCTGGGCATTGCGTGTGTCAGGCAGGGTAAACGGGCTGGCGGGGCTACCGGTTTCAAGCATTGTGGATTGAAGAAGTACCATAAGGTGTATCTGAAGTGGGGTCAGGCCGTTATAGTAGCTGTGTGTGGGTGCTTGTGCTTGCGTCTCGTCCTGCTCTCGGATGATGCTTACGGCGCGTGCGTTTTGTTGGTCTGGTCGTCGCTGGGTTACCACCGCTGATTAATCACAGTCAGCACCCGAAGCTTATTTCATTCCACGATTTTCGACATACGAATCATGCAAAGTAATCAGGCCCAGATGTTCATCGTATCGGCTCCTTCCGGCGCTGGAAAGACATCGCTGGTGCGGCGGGCAATCGCCGAGCTGACTGAGTTGACCGTTGCTGTGTCTCACACAACGCGGGCGCAGCGTCCCGGGGAGAAAGAAGGCGAGCACTACTGCTACGTGAGCCGCGAAGAATTTGAGTCGATGATAGATTCAGACCAGTTTCTGGAATACGCCGAGGTGTTTGGAAATTATTACGGCACCAGCATGCAGGGTGTGAACACTGCCCTCTCCAATGGTACCGATGTCATTCTTGAAATAGACTGGCAAGGTGCGGCTCAGGTCAGGCAGAAACTCTCTGACGTGATTTCAATTTTCATTCTGCCTCCCTCACGTAACACGCTGATTGAACGGTTACGGGGCCGTGGCCAGGATTCTGATGAGGTCATCGAGCAACGCACGGCAGAAGCAGTGCTTGAAATGCGTCAGTATCATCGGGCAGATTACCTGATCATCAATGATGACTTTGACCAGGCACTGGCTGAGCTGAAAGCGGTTGTTCTGAGTCACCGCGTGCTCAAATCCAATCAGGCACTACGCCATGCAGGATTGATAACCAGCCTGACCCACGACTAGTTCATACTCTTAGCAGCGCTGGAATGACTGTGCGGTTGCATCGGGGCGGTCAGTGACCTGTTAGTCGATCCATAAGCTGGCCTTCTCAGCGCAATTTAACCGCACTATCGAGCTGTTCACAGAACCTTGTCCGTGAGTTACCGTAATTTAACGCTCTGAACGGGCATTTTTTTGCGCAATTATCGTAGTTGTATAACAAATAGGCTATATATCAGTGTGGCCTTTGTACTGTGAGTTCACTATACTGCAAGGTTCCGTCGAGAGTAGGATGAAAGTTTCATGGCACGAGTAACTGTTGAAGACAGTCTGTCAATGGTCAATAACCGGTTCGATCTGGTATTGATCGCTTCCAAGCGCGCACGCAACATTTCGATGGGCGCAGAAGCGTTGGTACCCGAAGACGATGACAAACCCACCGTCATTGCCTTGCGCGAAATAGCAGACGGACTAATCGGCGAAGACATCCTGCAGGAAGCTCCGGCTCCGACCCCCGTAGAGCCCGTAATGTATGACAAAGACCTGCGCGAAGAATTCTAGAAACAGGCCACAATCCCGGTGGCCCGCCTCAAAAGAACACGGCGCGCTGTGGAGCTGTCCACGGCGCTGCTCCGGTTTGGTATCTGAAACCGGCACCCGCGAACGTGACGCGTGAAAGTCGACGTTCCCACTCCGACAACAAAATCACGGGGCAAGAAAGCTCCCGGTGCAGCTTCTCAACGCCGCGCGAAAAAGCCTGCTACCACTCGTCGGTCATCCAAAGCCTCGAAAACGATGGCCACTGATCCAGTACCGCCAGTGATGACGACTCCCGAGCAGACTTCGGTCATGCCAATCGAGTTGCAAGCCTATTCTGAATTGCAGGAGAAGATCAAGACCCGCTATAACAGTCAGCAAATGGCTGATGTATCGCGCGCTTTTGTGCTGGCTCGCGAGGCGCACACCGGTCAGACCCGGAGTTCAGGCGAGCCTTACATTACCCATCCGGTTGCGGTTGCAGGTCTTGTGTTCGACATGGGGCTCGATCACATGAGTGTCATGGCAGCGCTGATGCACGATGTGCTGGAAGACACGCCTGTAAGTCGGGATCATCTGGTCGAGGTATTCGGTGAAGAGGTGACCCACATCGTCGATGGGGTCAGCAAGCTGAACCATTTAAGTTTCAGGAGCAAGGCGGAGGCGCAAGCCGAAAGCTTCATGAAGATGCTGTTGGCGATGGTCACTGATTTACGCGTCATCATGATCAAGTTGGGCGATCGATTGCACAATATGAGAACGATAGGCTCACTGCGCCCGGACAAACGCCGACGTATTGGCAAGGAGACGCTGGAGGTGTACGCTCCCATCGCCTCACGGCTGGGTATGTTCACCGTCAAGAACGAACTGGAAGATCTTGGCTTCAACGCCTGCTACCCGATGCGCAGTCGTATTCTGGAAGCAACGGTTGAGCAGTTGACACATCGCAATCAGATCCTCGATCGTGTCATTGAGCGTATCGAGGGTAGCCTGAGCGAGAAGGGTATCGAGGCAAAAGTCAGCGGACGGGAAAAGCATTTATACAGCCTCTACAAGAAAATGCTGAAAAAGCAGGTGAATTTCGAACGCGTGTTCGACATGCTTGCATTGCGCATAATCGTCAGTAATGTTGATGAGTGCTATCAGGTGCTGGGTATCGTGCATCACATGTACCCGCCGATATTTTCTCGTTTCAAGGATTTCATTGCCTTGCCCAAACAAAACGGCTATCAGTCCTTGCACACTGTGCTAAAGCATGGCGCCGAGAATACACCGCTTGAGGTGCAGATACGCACCCGTCAGATGCATACCATGGCGGAGTCCGGAATTGCTGCACACTGGGAATACAAGAACAGCCTTGATAATACAATGCCTGTCTCCACGCCGGGTTGGCTGGAAAAGCTCGTCGATTTGCACCATAGCGCAACTGACTCGATAGAGTTTGTCGAGAGCGTCAAAATCGATATTTACCCCGGAGAGATTTATGTCTTTACCCCGAAAGGGCGCATCATTCAGTTACCAAAGGATGCAACCCCGGTAGATTTTGCCTACGCAGTGCATTCAGAAGTCGGTAATAAAAGTGTTTCCGCGATGGTCGACAAACGTCTGGTGTCATTGAGCACACCACTACGTAATGGCGAGACGGTTGAGATCATTACCGGGCCTAATATCGCGATCAGTCCAATGTGGCTCAATTCCGTGGTAACTGCCAAGGCACGTACGGCCATCCGGCAACATTTGCGGGCAATGGATCGATCCGAAGCCATCCAGTTCGGAGAGCGGCTGCTACGTCGCGCGCTGGGCCGTCATGCCATATCATTGGAGACCATGTCGCAAAAATCTGTCAGTGCGTTGTTGTCGGAGCGTCGTCTGGTTGATCGGGAGGATTTGTTTGCCGACATCGGGCTCGGCAATCATCTGCCCAGCCAGATTGCCCAGCGTCTGGTCGACCTGGAGCACGGCAATGAATCGGTCGATGGTGGAGAGCCTTCGCCCGTAAAGGAGGTCGCGCCGGTGGTGATCGATTCTGCCAGCAGTCCCACGCTATACATGGCTCAGTGCTGTCGCCCGATCCCCGGAGATAACGTACAGGGATTCTTCACGCCGGGAAAGGGAGTCGCTGTCCATCGCTCGGGATGTCGCAATGTAAGACGATTCCGGCGACGCCCGAAAGAGTGGGTAGCCGTGGACTGGGCGGCTGAGATCAAAGGCCAGTTCGAGGTGGTGATCATCTGTCACTTGGTCAACCAGCCCGGAGCGTTGGCCAGGGTCACCAATACGATGTCTTTGATGAACGTCAATATCGAGAACATGGACTTCAATAACCGTGGTCAGGATGATATCAGCATCCGCATCGTGCTCTCTGTGGAAAGCCGTGTGCAGCTGGCCCGCATTGTCAGGCGCTTGCGCAATCTGACGGTTGTCCGGAGTGTCAAGCGTGAGAGCTGAACAAGCCGCTGTTTACGAAGATTGATGTCAGGTTTGCAGCACAAGTGAACTGAACAGCGTGTTCACAGGTGTGTCGGTTTATACTGTCACCTCCCCTATACACTGATAATGAGTACGCCATGCCTCGCCATACCTTTCATACTGAAGACGCCCCTGCTGCCATCGGTGCGTATTCCCAGGCGGTACGCGCCGGTGACACCGTTTATTTATCCGGCGCCATTCCACTGGTTCCGGGCACGATGGAGCTTGTCAGTGATGATGTACGAACTCAGGTGGTGCAGGTGTTCGATAATCTGGAAGCGGTCTGCAAAAGCGCTGGTGGCTCATTCGATCACGTGGTGAAACTGACCGTATTTCTCACTGATCTTGCAGATTTCCCGCTGGTCAACGAGGTAATGGAAGAACGGTTCAGCAAGCCTTTTCCTGCGCGGGCTGCCATTGGCGTTGCCTCATTACCTCGTAATGTGGCCGTTGAAGTTGAAGGTGTGATGCACCTGGGTTAAGCCTATGTGCGGAGTTCTGGTCTGCCTCTGTGGTTCATCGGTAGCCGCTGCGTAATGCCGTCATCGCTGGATGCCATCAGCGTCGAAACGCTCAAGGGTGTTGGTGCCGTGATGGCCACAAAACTCAGTGGCATTGGTATTCACACCCTTCAGGACGTCCTGTTCCATCTGCCGTTCAGATACCAGGATAGAACCCGGCTTTCACGCATTGGTGCGCTGCGACCCGGCCAGGAGGCGCTGGTGTGTGGCGAGGTGCTGCTCGCTGAGGTACTCATCCGCCAACGCCGGTCGTTGCTGGTACGCATCAACGATGGCAGTGGCACGATCACATTGCGATTCTTTCATTTCTCGCAATCGCAGGTAGCTCAGTTTTCCGTCGGCAAGCGGGTACAGTGCTTTGGCGAGATTCGTCGAGGCCCCGGGATGCTGGAGATCGTGCATCCTGAATATCGTCTGTTGTCAGATGATGCGTCAATGCAGGTATCGCTCAACGATACTCTGACGCCGTTTTATCACACCACAGAAGGTGTACAGCAAGGCACATTCAGAAAGCTTACAGACCAAGCGCTTGTCGTTCTGGATCAACAGGCACTGAGTGATTACCTGAGCGATCAGCATTTGTCTGCCATGCAGCTGCCTGAGCTAGGTGCCGCGTTGCGTATTGTGCATCGTCCGCCACCAGATGCCGATGTGGTGGCCTTGATAGAGGGCCTGCATCCTGCACACAGGCGGTTGGCACTCGAGGAGCTTGTCGCTCACCGGTTGGGGCTGCGTCTGCTGCGCGTCCAGGCACAAACGTTCCAGGCTCCCCTGATCAGGCCAGGTGGCGAGCTCATGGCGCAACTGAAATCATCACTGGATTTTCAACTTACAAGTGCGCAGAGTCGAGTGCTGAAAGAGGTCATTGATGATATGGGTACCGCTGAACCCATGCTCAGACTGGTGCAGGGAGATGTGGGTTCGGGAAAGACGATCGTGGCAGCGCTGGCCGCAGCACAAGCGGTTGAAAGTGGTTATCAGGTAGCGATGATGGCACCCACTGAGATACTGGCCGAACAGCACATGCTTAATTTTTCTGCCTGGTTTGAATCGCTGGGCATCGGTGTGGTGTGGCTGACAGGCAAGCTTCGGGCAGCGGCACGGCGCGCCAGTATCGAGGCTATTGCGATGGGCCATCACAAGATTGTGGTTGGAACCCATGCCCTGTTTCAAAACGATGTCGAGTTTGCTAATCTGGGGCTTGCCATTATTGACGAGCAACATCGCTTCGGTGTGCATCAGCGCATGGCGCTGCGTAACAAGGGAGCAACACAACAAAGCCTGCCGCATCAGTTGATTATGACGGCGACACCCATTCCCAGAACGCTTGCCATGACAGCGTACGCTGATCTGGATGTCTCTGTAATTGATGAGTTGCCGCCGGGACGCAAGCCGGTCAAAACCGTTGCGTTGGATAATGCAAGGCGTACAGAGGTTATCGAACGTGTCGGTGCTGCGATTAGAGAAGGGCGGCAGGTGTATTGGGTATGCACCTTGATCGAAGAATCTGACTCGTTACAGGCCGAAGCGGCAGAGGATACCTTGCAGGTTCTGCGGGAGCTATTGCCTGATTGCCGGGTAGCGATGGTTCACGGACGACTCAAAGGTCGAGAGAAGGAGGCCATCATGCAATCCTTCAAGCAGCAGGAGGTGAATCTGCTGGTAGCAACCACGGTCATCGAAGTCGGAGTGGATGTGCCTAATGCCTCGCTGATGATTATTGAGAATGCAGAGCGACTCGGATTGTCACAACTGCACCAGTTACGAGGAAGAGTGGGGCGCGGAAGTGCACAAAGTAGTTGTATCCTTTTATACCAGCCTCCCCTGTCGAACAACGCGCGTGAGCGACTGGGGATTATGCGGGAAACCAACGACGGATTTGTTATAGCGCAGAAAGATCTGGAGTTGCGAGGTGCTGGTGAGGTTCTTGGTACGCGCCAGACAGGGCTAGCCGAGTTTCGTATTGCGAGTTTGGGTCGCGATGATGATCTTCTGGATGAGGTGACGCGGATAGCCGACGATTTACTGGCGCACAGGCCTGTTGCAGTAGAGGGATTGGTACGACGCTGGATTGGTGATGGAAAAAAAGACTATGGCGGGGTTTAACAAACTGTCGGGATACGTTATGTAACCTCCAAGAATTTGACATGAGACAACGTGTTACGGCTACTTGTCTAATCTGTTGGGAGTGTATGCTCTATGATCAGAAGTAGCGGCGTAGAGTTTCCTGTGCCATCCTTCATTGGGTTCTATGTCCATAACACATCCTGCTCAATCTCCAAAAGCCAAAAGAACAGCTGCAGCGCCGGCCAGTCTGGCTGATGAGCTGGACGCTCTGGCGGCGGAGAATGAGAGTGAAGATGCGGCAAACGATTCCGGGCCGGAGCGAAGACAATATGAGCTGTTGCTGCTCCATGCTCTAAAAGCAACAGATTCAAATTATGCGTTTGTTCTGAATCCCGCCGGACGCGGTGCTTATGCAGAGCAGTTCGTCAAGTTGGCCGCTGCTGCCGAGCGTAACCCTGACGGGCAAGTGCAAATATGCCATGACTCTCTGGCAAGCCGGCGTCCTGATCCCATGATACTGTCCATTATGCGGTTGCGTCGTGGGGTTAGTGGTAAGCCAACAGATATTGGGCTACCGTCCTGTTTGCCCGGATCTCACCCACCCATCCGCTATTTTATTATGCTGCCAATCGAGGCAGGCGTTTCATGTACATCGGTTTTGTTTATTGCCAATCCGTCCAGGCCGGAAAGGGTCAATGGCGAAGGCGGGCTGATGGAGACGCTGACAACGCTTGTCAAGACTCTGACAGCTCGACAACGCAGCGCATTTTTCGCATCGCCTGTGCCCAATGTAAATTCCGGCGGAGAGGACTCGGGTGCACGCCACTATGTGCAGCTCATGAGTGCTTCAATCAATGCGGTGGTTATCACGGATACTAACGCGACGATTACGGCTTTTAATCCGGCTGCTGAAAATCTCTTTGGACGCGCGAGCGCAAGAGCGCTCGGAACTGCGTTCGATCGATATCTGCCGCAAGAGTTTCTGATGCCGATTCTCAAGCATGCTGTGAACTTTGATACGCCTTCATCTGCCGGCGAGATTCTGCCGATACGCCAACGCTCAGTCTCTGCTGTTATCGAAAGTGGTAACACGGTTCATCTGCGATGTTCAGCCTACTACACACGGGTTGCGGGATCGGTTTACACCACCTTTGTCTTCGAACATGAAAACGAATCGGCACCGATTCAGGATAACAGTACCAGCCACCAGCAATTCAAGGCGCTGACGAATGTAGCGCCGGTGGGTATCGTACAACTCGGCGCGGATTGGACGTGTGACTACGCCAACGATATGTGGTGTCAACTCAGTGGTTTGAGTATGGATGAAACCCTGGGCGAAGGCTGGGTCGATGCCATTCACGCTGAGGATGTGGTGGATGCACTGGTGGAGCTTCGCGAGAGCTTGAGTAACAGCCAGATATTCTCAAGAAATATTCGCCTACAGAAACCAACTGGGAAAATCAGCTGGGTGACCCTGTCAGCGACAATTACCATCAGCGAGACCGGACATTTCAGTGGCTGTCTGCTGGTATTGCTGGATGTCACCGATACCCATCTTGCCAGTGAAAAACTGCGCTTTGCGGCAAGTCATGACGTGCTTACCGGGCTTGCTAACCGTTCGGCGTTTCTGGATCAATTGCAGGAGCGATTGAATAGCGCTCAAAAACGTACCGAGACAGCATTGCTGTATCTGGATCTGGATGGCTTCAAATCCATCAACGATACCCTTGGTCATGATTGTGGTGATGAATTACTACGTGAAGTTGCGGACCGTCTGGTAAATTCTGTTCCCTCTGAGGATTTGTGTGCACGTCTGGGAGGTGATGAATTCACCATCATCGTTTCAAGTGTCAGCACCCAGGAGGAGGTGTGCAATCTGGCTGAGCGTATCGTCAGAAACTTCAACGAGACGTTTCATGTGTTTGACAACGAGCTTCACTTGTCAACAAGTATCGGTATTGCCTTGGCTGGCGTAAACTCAACCAGCAGTGACGAATTCATCAAACAGGCCGACACAGCGCTCTACAAGGCCAAGTCGTCCGGTCGCTCACGATGGGTGGTGTATACCAAAGAATTCCAGAATGAGGATCTTCAGCGATCGGTGTTACAGGCTCGGGTACGTCGCGCTACCGAACGACAGGAATTTTCATTGGTCTATCAGCCGCAATATCGCCTTGATAACACGACTATTGTGGGTTTTGAAGCGCTGCTTCGATGGGCGCCTTCTGACATCACAGTGCCTGATACTCAGACTCTAGTTGACAGTCTGGAAGATAGTGGGTTGATTAACGAGGTTGGTCAATGGGTTCTGGAAACCGCCTGTCAGCAATATGCCAGGTGGGAGCACATGGGCCTGTTACCTGATAACTGTACGATGTCTGTCAACGTTTCACCAGCGCAGCTGAGCCTAGCCAATTTTGTACCTCGTCTGGAGGTTATTCTCGAGCGTTGCAATATGTCAGCATCGCTCCTTAACCTTGAGATCACAGAATCGGCGCTTATTGAAAAAAACAGCAGTTGCATTCGTGTTATCGAACAAGCCAAGGCGTTGGGTGTCAGCGTATCGCTGGACGATTTTGGAACAGGTTACGCCTCCTTGAGTTACCTGACACGGCTGCCTATCGATTATTTGAAAATCGACAAGTCCTTCATTGTTGCCATGGACTCTGATGAGCCGAGCAAGGCTATCGTCATGTCGGTGCTTGCCATGGCAGCTACCCTGGACATCGATGTGGTCGCCGAAGGAATAGAAAACCGTAGTACACTTGAGGTATTGCGTGGTACCAGTTGCAAATACGCACAAGGCTATTTTCTGTGTAGGCCTGGAACTTCTGATGCGCTGGAGACGTTGCTTATACAGAATAGCTACTCTAAACATGAGTTGATTGAACTGACATGACGTCGGGGTTAGACGTTGGAGTGGCCGAGCGATTGCTGTAAAAATGCCAATATACTGGCACAGTGCGATGGTTGTATTACGCTCGTTGTTGTTGCCGTAGCACTTACATGAAGCATCATTCGTATAACGTAGACATGCCGGAACCATCTGGATGAGTGTAGAAAACGACCAAGACGAACAAACCAGCGAAGGCCACGATAATGCTCATGGTCAAAAGCTGACAGGAGCCGAGGAAGCCAGCACTGTCTTACGGACTGACAGGCCTTTGGTAACCAACCAAGTGCGAGACGTTTACGCAGATGATGGAGCTGATCTCCAGAAAGCTGATACACGCACGACATCCATCATGTATGTTGGGATCGGTGCCTCGGCAGGGGGATTGGAAGCACTTCGTGACTTCTTCGATCACATGAGTGCTGATAGCGATGCTGCTTTTATCGTGGTTCAGCATCTGTCGCCGGATTTTGACAGCCTTATGGATGAGCTGCTGTCACGTAACACCAGCATGGAGGTAGAAAACGTTATTCACGGAGTCGCTGTACTCGCCAATACGATCTACCTTATACCGCCCAGAAAGAACATAACACTGGTCGATGGATGTCTCTACCTTAGTGAGCAGGAACGCAAAGGTGGTGTCAATCTGCCCATTGATCATTTTTTCAGATCGTTGGCAGCCAGTGCAAAACACCGTGCAGTGGGTATTGTGTTGTCTGGGACCGGGAGTGATGGTAGTCGAGGTATCAAGTCGATCAAGGAGGCTGGTGGCCTTATTCTCGTGCAGGATCGCGAATCTGCAAAATTCGACGGTATGCCCTACAACGCTGCGCAGACGGGTACAGCAGATTTTGTTCTGCCTCCGGGTGAGCTTGCCGTGTATCTGTCCACGTTTCTGAAGAATAGTATGGTACGTGGTATCAGTTCGGTATTACGTGCAAACGATAATAACGAGGAGAGTGTCCTGTCGTTGATATTCACCTTGCTCAAGAACAGTTGCGGCATCGACTTCAGTCAATACAAGGCATCCACAGTCGCCCGTCGTATTGAACGGCGTATGGGTATCAACCAGGTGCAAAGCCAGTTCGACTATTTGAATCTCTTGCAGACATCACAGAGTGAAATCGATACTCTGGGACAAGAGCTGCTCATCAATGTCACCAGTTTCTTTCGTGACGAGAGCGCCTGGGAATATCTGATCAAGTATGTCATTGACCCGCTGGTAACAGAGGCCGATGAAAATAGCGAACTCAGGTTCTGGGTCGCCGGCTGTTCTACAGGGGAAGAGGCGTACTCGCTGGCTATTATCGTCGATGAATCTCTGAGGCGTCTGGACAAGTCGCTACGTTTCAAGATCTTTGCGACGGATGCAGATAGTGGTGCCATTGCCACGGCATCAGCCGCGCGTTATCGCGAAGAGATTGTTCACGATATGTCCAAGGAGCGATTGGCACGTTACTTTGTCAAGGTGGGCGTCGAATATGAGATCAGACCTGATATCAGAAAATCGGTGGTATTTGCTTCGCACAACATGATTAACGATCCGCCGTTTTCCAATATCGACCTGATCACCTGTCGTAATGTGCTTATCTACTTTCAGCAGGCTGTCCAGAAAGTGGTTATGTCGTCCTTTCACTTTTCGTTGCGTGACAACGCGCGTGTATTTTTTGGTTCATCGGAATCGGTCGGCGATCTAAAAACGCACTTCAAGGTGCTGCATGAGCGTTTCAGGATCTACGAGAAAATCAACAATACGCGTTTGCCGATTGCAAGCGTCAATACCGCAGGTTCAGACAAACCCAAGCTTGGCATGCGTCCGGTCTCCAATCTCCTGCGCAGCTACCGGTCCCATTCATCCAGTCCAAACCGGTTTGAGCATGTCAAGGATCATCTGATCAACGATTTTGTACCCGCCTGTCTCATTCTCAACTCCGAGCATCAGGCGATGCATATATATGGCGACGCCAACAAGTATCTGGTGAGGTTTCCTGTTGGACGCGTATCTACCAACATTCATGAAATCATCGTCACGGAGCTTTCCGTGGCGCTGGATACGGCGCTGTCACGCTCTCAGGCTGAGGTTAAGCCTGTGACTTATTCCAATATCAACACAACGGTGAACGACAAGTCTGCACTGGTGAATATGCAGGTCGAGTATTTCCCCGAGAAAAACGGTGATGATGCGTATTTTTCTGTGGTACTGACCGATTCACACGCCAGTCAGGTTACCAGGAAAGTATCCGAAAATTACGACTACAAGGAGGAGACGCAACAGCGGATCCGGGACCTTGAGAACGAGTTGCTACACAAGCAAGAGCACTTGCAGATCAGCAACGAGGAGCTGGAAACAACCAACGAGGAACTACAGGCTGCCAATGAAGAATTGATGTCTTCCAACGAAGAGCTGCAAAGCACTAACGAAGAGCTGCAGTCGGTCAATGAAGAACTCTACACGGTCAATTGCGAGCATCAGGAAAAGATCGAGGAGCTCATGACCATGAACGATGATATGGACAATATCCTGGTTGCTACATCGGTGGGTATCATCTTTCTGGATGAAAAGACGCTTATCCGCAAATACACGGCAGTGGCTTCCAAATACTTCAATCTGTTATTGAGTGATGTAGGTCGGCCGTTACATCATATTTCCAACGAGCTGGAGTATGGGCATCTGTATGAGGACATAGAAACGGTTCGTCGTACACACCACAGCGTGTATCGTGAAATCTTCACGGTCAAAGGGGTGCCTGTACAGATCAAGTTGCTGCCTTATGCCTCGTCCACGGTCGACAATGCACAAAGCTCGGCCGTAACCATCACCATTGCTGATCTGTCGCCTCGCCTGGATGCCTACGAAGATGCCCGGGTGACGAGCACGCTCACTCGCCACCGCTATGGAGACGAACTTGTTCAGGGTCCTTCAAAAATCAGAATGCTGATTGTTGATGACAGTGCCAGTGATCGAAGGGTCATCTGTCGGCATCTGGACAAGATAAAATTGCTTACCATAGAAACGTTTGATGCCTCGAACGTAGATGAGGCTATTGAATCATTGCGCAACAATGATATCGATGTTTGTCTGGTGGATTTCCGACTGGGCGCAGAAACCGCAGACGACCTGGCAAAAGCGATTCGCAAGTACAACGACAAGCTTCCATTGATTGTCATGTCCGGGTACAGCCGTACCGAGCTGGAAGCGCAGATTCCGGACAGATTGTTGATGTACTTTCTCAACAAGGCAGATTTGTCACCACTACTGCTCGAGCTCAGTGTGCGCCATGCGATCAACTCCAGTAGCGCTTTGTCGACCTCTGCGTTTGCTGAACACCTCGGAATTGCAGAGCCCAGTGACGAAAATGCTTAAGCCACGATAAACGTTGTTTTACGTCATCTGACTGATATTATCTGCCGCTGCCGGATACCGGGAGGCTCAGAAGGTAGGGGCCGCTCACGCGGCTACTATCTTGTCGCCGTCTGTCTTGTCATCACGTTGAGCCTGGTTTGCGCTGTTCTGCATGTCGTAGGGCGCGTTTTGGGTTTGCTCCAGATTTTCGAAGAAGTCGACACAGGCCACTGGAACGGTCAGTCTCAAACTTGCCGTTTGATGTGGATGTTGTAGATGTGGCCATACCGGTTCGTGATAGGCTGCGACCAGCTGCTTGTCTACATAAAGTTCCAGACGCTGAAAATAATCTGTTCGTTGTTGAACGAACAACCTCGATGTGCAGCTGTCCTGCCGACTCTTTCGAATTTCAAAGCGTCCGCACTCCGATGCGTGATGGTCAAGGCCGGGGTAATCCACGCGTTCCTCGAGTTCTTCCGGATGAAAACAGGCGGCCATAAGGTGTAGCAACGCGTTGACCGTAATACTGACGCACGGGGTGTCATTGTTTTCCAGATGCTGTGTTCGGTTATCGCACAGTACCCAGGGGCCGGTGCTGGATTTCTGTCCCTGTAGTGGGGTTAGCCATGCGAAGCGATGGTTCGGTGAATTTGTGTGCACGTGCGTCATGAATGTCGATATTGGAATTGATTATCTGTTGATTAATTGCAATTCAAAATTTGTGCGCCCTTTAGGATTGGTGCTTGAAATAACGGTTAGCTGGGAGTTAGTTGTCAGCGCCTGTACTGCAAATTGTTCAGCAGGGTGGCGGGATAGTGTGCCAACAGCTCTTCCCATTCCTTGCGTTGCGATTCTCTACCGAGCCTGCGGGTGATGTGAGACCATTTCTGGGCACAGAAATCCAGTGCCTGCTTCGCTGTTTGTTCACCGTGTACAGTAGCCATGATTTGCTGCCTTAGTACATCCAGATAATTACTCTGCCCCTTGATGTACAAATCAGGAATGCTATTGAGCATGCTGCTGCGATGAGCTTGAAGAAACGAGTCGCCGTACACTTGCCTGATGGTGTTGTCTTCGTAATGGCTTTGTCGAAATGGATCGAAGTAGCCGCCTTGCTCGCGCACGGCAAGCGTCGATATCTCAGGGCATGCACAAAACAGTGCCAGCAGATAAGCCAGTTCTGGCTGTGAAGATCCTGCGCTTACCGCGTAGTTCCAGCCCCAGTTGAAGTAGCCCATCGTGGTGCCCTTACCGGCGATAATGGGGCCAGGCAAGGCGCTGTGAATGAGGTTGTCCCGCATGTCAGCCTGCGCCATCAGGAATTTCTGAGTTCCGCCCCAGCCGATATTGCAAAATATGTTGCCGTTGGCAAACTCGGCCCAGTTTTCAAACAGATTGTTTGACTCGGCGTTAGGTGTCTGATGGCGGGTGGCCTCGATGAGTTCTTCCAGCGCCTGCACGCCAGCGTCATTGTTGACATTGGTGTGCATGTCTGCATCAAAGGGCAGATATCCTTTGGCGTGGAGCCTTGCCCACCATTCCCATACCAGATAACCGGGGTTACGAAACAGGCAGCCGCCATATTGATTTTGCTCAGGACGCTGGAAGAATGCCATCATGCTGTCCAGGTCTTCCCAGCTTGTCGCCGGTGCCAATACTTTGCCGGTTGCCTCTGCGTAGGCTTTTTTCTCAGCAGGGTCCTCGATCATGGCCTTGTTGTAGAACAGTAGGTAGGCATCGCCGTCTGTCTGATAGCCGTATAGCTTTCCTTTATAGTAATCGCCCTTCCGGTACAGATAGTCCTGCGAAAAACCCGGCGGCTCGTACTTCCGGGCAAACTCATCCAGAGCGAGAATAACGTTTGACTGAACAAGATCTATGAGGCCAAAGGTAGCAGGCAAGACAACGTCAATGGATTTGGTGTTGGCTTGAAGGATAAGCTCCACGTTCATCTGATCGACGGCAATCTCGTGAATATCGCATTCAACCCCGCTGAGGCGAGTAAATTCGCGGATCGCCGCTTTGACATTGGTTTCAGAACCATGCGGTATCAGCAACTGCAGGGCTTGCGTACTGGCGATGGATCTGGCCTGTCTTGCGATTTCTTCATGCCATGGCGTGATATCTGCAGCGTGACTCTGCTCGCGTAGCACGGCACTGGCTATTAACGTTCCAACGAATTGTCTTCTGGAAATACTCATGAATAAGAACTCTGAATGAACGACGGTGGTAGCCAACTTTGGGTAACATAGAGCGAGTTCCGCGCAATATCTCTTTCCACTGCATAACAAGATTATATTAGATCAATAGACCCATGCCGGCTTCCAATTTCAGGGGAAAACCTTCGCTGCTGCGAGCTTTTTTGCTATTCACGGCAGGTGTGGGTGTTCTGTTCAGTCTGATGGTGCTTTTCATCTGGTTATCTACCGGTGAGGTAGCGACACGCGAACAACAACTTATCAATGAATTGCTTCCGGAGCTTGATGCAGCCTACGAGCTTACGGCCGCTGCCGCAGGATTACAATCACAGGGATTTTTCCTTCGTTCATCTGACAGTCAGGCCGAGCTGAAACGCCGCCGTGAAAATCTGGACGGCACTGTGGAACAAATACTCGAAACGCTGGGCACGATGACAACCGTTTCGCCTGATTCACTCGCCAGTCTGAGGCAAACAGTTGATTACGTCACTGGAACCGCCATTGGTTTGGCTCATGTCAGAGAGCAGCAAATCGATGTACAGGCGCAGATCGTTGATGAGTTGCCTGAACGAGTAGGTGTGCTGGAGGAGCTGAATAAAAAGATTCAACAGCGGGTAGTAGAGCTCACCGATCAGCTGCTTGAACTCAATGAGGAACTGCTTGAGCTTGATGTCGAATACCATCAAAATGTTGTGGGTTCGGATGTTTTCAATGAAAAAATCCTTGACTACGAGAGAATGAGTTTGTCGATACAGGATCATCTTGTGTTGAGTCAGGATGTTGTATCGCTTATCGCGGTGGTGGAAAAAGTACCGCTTTTGCCGGATGAAAAAAATGTGGTTCTGGCGCTGCAGAGTCGTGATCTGGCGGTCAACGCTCTGGCCAGTCGCAGCATCTATATGTCAAGCAGCGAATACGGTGAAGCCATGTTGACACACCTGCGCACTCTTCGCGCTGCGATGCAAGGCAAGGAGAGTCTGTTTGACTTACAGAAGAGCGTGATCGTTCATGAGTCGGTGCAAGACACCATGCATGCATTGCTAAAAGAACAGACGAACGCAATTCTGGATCAAGCCAATGTGATACGTAACGAGACGATAGCCAGGGTCAGTACATCGGCTCAGAAGACTCTCAAGGGTATTGATGTGTCACGACTGTTGCCAGTGTTTCTGAATATCATTGCCCTGATCTTGCTAGCAGCCATGAGTTACTGGTTGTTCTATCGAAGAACGGTTGTGCCGCTTATTGAACTTACGAGTCACCTTGATGATGTTGGTAGCGATTTTTTCCCCTCCAAAATCCCCGAATGTTATTTTCAGGAGATGAATGCTCTGTCGTCAGCGATGATGCAGCTGGACCTTGCGCAAAAGAACATGCTGGTCAAGGATTTTCAGTTACAGCAAATCAATCGGGACCTGCTAAGGGCTAACGATGAGTTACAGCAGTTTGCACATATCGCCTCACATGATCTACAGGAACCGTTACGCAAACTGCAACAGTTCAGCGCGTTACTGAAAGAGGACTTCGGTGACAAACTTGATGGTGATGCGGTGTACTTTATCAATACCATTCACAAGTCCGCAGAACGAATGGGCCTGCTTATCAAGGAGACGCTGGCTTATTCGCGTTCGGGAAGCAGTAAGCAAAAGATTGAGCGTGTGGATTTGTCGGAACTGCTTGAGCAGCTTTGGGACGAAATGGACCTAGCGGTTCGGGATAAAAAGGGCGAAATTACTAGCGATAAATTGCCCATAGTGTTTGCCAACAAGCTGGGAATGGCGCAATTGTTTCGTAATTTGCTGCTCAATGGTCTGAAGTACAGCAAGCCCGGCAGTCCGGCAAAAATCGATATCAGTGTTGAAGCTGCTGCTGTCGAGGTAAGTGAGCTTGTGTATATTCGTGTTACTGACAATGGCATCGGCATACCCTCCAAGTATCTGCAAAGGATATTTTTTCCGTTTGAGCGCTTACACGGAATCGACGTACCGGGAACCGGTCTGGGTTTAGCTATCTGCAAAAAAGTCTGTGAATCACATGGATGGCACCTTGATGTCGGCTCTGAGCTGAATCACGGATCCACATTTCTGATCACTATACCTACCAGCAGCGTGTCGCTCAATTAGCTCTGTGTCTGTCAGGTGTTCATGCGCCAGCCTGTATGGGTCTCGCACCAGCGCCAAAGCTCATCACGCAACGCCGGTGTATCGGCTTGCCGGGTTTTGTTTGTCATATCGATATCGCGCTCTTGCCGGTCGTGCCAGAAGAGGCCGCTCTTGCGCAAAGGTGTTTCGTCTGCACTGAGCCAGACCAGCGTGTCAGCACCTTCGTCAGCTGTGCGGAGTAGTCCCAGTGGATTCAATATTCTTGAGAACCCCGGAAGCGCATCGTTGATGCCTGGTGTGTTTACCCAGCCCGGATGCATGGCGTGAAAAACCACGTTGTCAGCAGAAATTTTATCGGCCCATACCTCGTTAAGTACCACCTGAGCCCGTTTGGCGCGCGCGTATTGTCTGGCACCTTGATAGTTGGCATCACGCATTTGCAGATGCTCCACATTTAATCCCTCGGTGTACATGCCACCTGAACTCATAGTCAAAACCCGGGCAGGCGAGGGCGAGTTTGACGGCGTCCGGCTTTGCGGGTTATCGGCAGCGGCTTTCAGATTGTTCATTAGCAGGCCCGTGAGTAAAAACGGCGTTGCCACCATCAGCTCAACCGACAGATCGGTGCCATTGGCTGCCTGCTTGCGCTGGTTGAACAGAGCGCCGGCGTTGTGAGCCAGAACATCGATGATGGGCCAGCGGGTCGCGATCTCATCGGCAGCCTTACGCGTCTGCTCCTGGCTACCCAGGTCGGCAGTAACGGCGTGAATGTCCGTATTGCCTGTGGTTTTTACAAGGTTCGCGATCAAGGTATCGCTCTTTTGGGCGTTACGGGCAACAACCACAAGCGTCGCTCCCATCTTTGCATACTGGTGTGCACCGGCCTCACCAATGCCCGAGGTCGCCCCTGTAATGACCACAACGCGCCCCTTCAGCGAGTAGCTGTCAAGCGCCTGCCATTTGAATAGCCGGGAGCGGATGCAGGTACCCAGACGACTGAAGCTGGGTAAAACGGTTTTCTCCATGACAGCGTCGATGACAGCTCTGCTCATTGGGGTTCCTGATGACCGGTGATGGCGGCCGTTGTCTGGTTGATTGTCTGAGGCCCATGGCGAGCAACAGGCAGTAAGGGGCGGCTGATTCCCTTACACGTACCCCTACTGCTACGTAGGCAGGCCCCGTGACGGATTGCGCCTCGATTGCGTCTTGTCAGCGTGTGCATGATGTTATTGTTTCAGACAGGGCATGGTGAATCGTCGGGCTCAGCTCAGATAGTCGGGCAACTCTTGCGTAAACTAAGACAGGTCACAATTGAATATGAGTAACAATACAACTCTGACACTTGATGAAATACGGCAGTTGGCCCTGCAGGTTCTAATATCCCGGGGATTTTCCGACGATCAGGCAGGCAGCATTGCGGAAACGGTAACAGCGGCAGAACGCGACGGATGTCTGTCGCACGGTTTGTTCAGAATTGCCTTCTACGTTGCCGCTTTGAAAAACCCGACAGCCAATGCCCGAGCAGAGCCGATATTACGTGTCAGCGACTCCTCAGTGGTGCATGTTGATGCCTTGCACGGATTCTGTCCTCTGGCATTGCGCACCGGCCTGCCTGCTTTGATGGAAAAGGCACGAAAGCACGGAACTGCGGCGCTCGCCATTCACAACACCTACAACATAGCAGCACTCTGGCCAGAGGTGGAACTGCTGGCAGAAGAGGGTCTAGTGGCGTTTGCCTTTACGACCTCTAATGCCTACGTAGCACCCGCGGGAGGACAGGCTCCGGTGTACGGGACCAACCCTATGGCGTTTGGGTTTCCGCGCAAGGATAAACCACCCCTCGTGTTCGATCAGGCATCCAGTGCCAGTGCTCGTGGTGAAATTCAATTGCATCTGCGTGAGGGCAAATCGTTACCCGATGGGTGGGCGATTGACCGCGACGGCATACCGACCAACGATCCTGCGTCGGCGCTTGCTGGTGCACAACTGCCCTTCGGTGGCTACAAGGGGGCTGCGCTTGCGCTCATGGTTGAGCTGTTGGCGGGTGCACTTATTGGTGAAAATTTCAGTTTTGAATCCAGCGAGCATGATACGCAAGGTGTGGGTGCGCCGCTGGGTGGTGAGTTGTTAATGGCGATCGATCCTTCGCATTTCGACTCAGGCAGTTACCTTGAGCGCGGCGAACACCTTTTCGAGCAGGTTCTGGGTCAGCCAGGTACACGCCTGCCATCACAGCGACGTTATGACAAGCGTATCCGGAGTAGGAAGAGCGGTGTCGAGGTGTCTGATATTCTGTTGGCAGAGCTTGCCGCACTGAAGGGCTGATAACGCGCAGGCGTAACACGGTTCACGGCTTGTGGACGGCTCGCACCATGTCGACATGCGCAATACCATCCTCCAGGTAGTGAGCGCTACACGCTGTGAATCCCAGCTTTGTGTAAAGCATCTGTACCTCAACCTGTGCGGCGAGTGCTTGATTGTGGCTGGGGTAGTGATGTTCGCACTGCGCCAGTGCCAGACGCATCAGGATGCTTGCCAATCCGTATCCACGATGATTGCTCTCGATAACAACGCGTCCGATGTACACTGTCGGCTTCCGGGTATTGACGCTGGTGGCATCCGTGGGTGCTGGTGCCAGTATGCGTGCATAGGCCACTGGTGAGCCGTTC
Source organism: Granulosicoccus sp. (assembly GCA_045106195.1). Lineage (GTDB taxonomy): Bacteria > Pseudomonadota > Gammaproteobacteria > Granulosicoccales > Granulosicoccaceae > Granulosicoccus. Next base: position 166,683 of record JBGCEH010000059.1, on the reverse strand, counting down.
AAAGCGCCAATGATGTGTATGGTGTCGTCCAGTAGATCCTGGCCATCGAGTTCGGGATAAGGGCAGGATTGTTCCACCACAAACACATCCACTCTGAGCTTTGCCAGCAGATAGAGCTCTCGCAGGGTTAGCTGCTCGAAGCCGCAGACCTTCCAGGTTACTGATTCAGTGATGTTCATTGGGCTGGGCCTCTGACGGGCTTTTTACCCGTAACAACAGGGGGGCCAACACGGCTCCGCCGATAGCACCATACAAATGCGCATCGACAAGCACTTGTCCGCCTGCCACGGATTCACTGCCCGGAAGAGCGCCAGCGAACTGCTCCCAGAGCAGTTTTCCGACCACTACCACCAGCAGAAAGGCTGCGGATCGGGGAAACCTGCGCAGATCTGCCAGCGTACCGGCGATGATCAGACCGTGTAGTGTGCCCGAAAAACCAACATAACCTTCCACCTCGGGGTTGAAGAACCACAATCCTATCCCCACACCCCAACTACAGACGATAATCAGGGTTAGCCACTGCAGCGTATTGAAATGTTGCCAGACCAGCATGACGACCAGAACCAGACCTGCCAGATTCATCCACAGATGGCTGGGCCCGAGGTGCACGAAGTTTCCGCTCAGTAATAGCCACCAGTGGCCGTTTGCGATCAGGCTACGCTGGTAATCCAGTGCATCGCTAAGGCCCATGTATTGCAGGGCAATACATACAAGCACCAGTGCCAGCACCAACGGGTAGGCCGTCGATCGACACAGACGGTAAAGTTCAGGAATCATTTGGCAGGCATCAGGTCATATTGGCGGTGCTATCCTTTCGCAGATAGATATTATTCACCCTTTGAACATAACGGGAGAGCGGTCCATATGGGCAGTAGACAAGTACGAACGGGCTTGACAGGAATGAGGCGCGCGCAAGGTGGCTTTACCCTGATTGAAATCATGGTGGTGGTTGCCATCATAGCGATACTGGGTGCAACCGTGGTGCCATTGATCATGGATCGGCCTAACGAGGCGCGCGTAGTCCGTGCCAAGACCGATATCAGCAGCTACACCGCAGCACTAGGGTTATACAAACTGGATAATTTCAACTATCCGTCAACTGATCAGGGGTTGGAGGCATTAGTCGAAAAGCCCAGTGGTGATCCTGAGCCGGGTAACTGGAAGTCAGGTGGTTATGTGCAGAAGCTCAACAAAGACCCGTGGGGACGGGACTACCTCTACCTGCAGGAAGATGGCCGATTCGAGATCATATCCCTGGGTAACGATGGCGTTGAGGGTGGCGAAGGCTTCGATGCCGATATCAGCTCGCTGGATATTCAGTAAAAGCGAAGGCTTGTAAAGCATCCGTCATTCGCAGACAACATGATGAGAGGACCCCAACACAAGGCACGCGGTTTCACGCTTATAGAGCTACTGGTGACCGTGGCCATTATTGCCATCCTTGTGGGTGTTGTCGTGATCAACATTGAGTTCAGAAACGTGGGTAAAAGCATGAGTGATACCGCACAGCGGACCAGTCTGCTGATGCAGCTTGCCTCCGATCAGGCGGTTTATTCGCGACAGCAGTTCGGTATGCGCTTTCATCCGGACTCTTACGGATTCTACATATTGACGACCGATGAGAAGGGCAAACAGGTCTGGGAGATGTTCGAAGACGAGCAGTTGAGTTTTCGCACACCGAAGGTTGAGCTTGAGTTTCAGGTGGATATCTCGGGATTGCCTATCGTGCTTGAGGATCTGGTGGACGAACTTAAGGACGCCACCGATGAAGATCCTATCAAGCCGCACATCATCTTTCTGTCAAACGGGGAAATCATGCCCGATTTCAGAGTATTGATCACCGATCTGGATGGCGAGTACCAGTACGAGGTTGCCACCGGTGAGATTTTACCTGTCGTGGTCGAGCAGCTGGCCGGATCATGAGCGTAGCCCCTACCAGATCCCGGGGTTCAACCCACCGATGCGCCAGGAAGATCCGGGGTCGCAGACTGGGGAGTTCATCGGCTCAGTCAGGTTTTACCCTGATAGAAATCCTGGTGGCGATGACCATAATAGCGGTAGGTGTTTCCGCGTTGGTGAGCTCTGCCGGGGCCAGTGCATGGCGTGCGGATTACCTGCGCGAGCGTGAATTCGGCCGTTGGGTAGCCAGCAATGCGCTGACCGAGTTGCAGACACTGCCAGCCTGGCCGGATATCGGCACGACCAACAAGGAGGTGGAGATGGGTCTGTTTCGATGGTATGTCCGCACGCAGACGCAAGCTGTAGCCGATCCGGATCTACGTCGGGTGGATGTGCAGGTCAGACGTGAAAAGGATGCCGAGAACTATGTGTACCTGGTTACCGGTTTTGTTGGTAACCCGGAAACCCGTCAAGGTGCGCAGCCTTGATATCGATTGCCGCGAACAACTGCCGAGATGCCGCCGGGCGTGGCGTTCGTCGCGCCAGTCAGCATTGTGGCTTTACGCTTATCGAGTTGCTTGTCGCCATGTTCCTGTTGGCAATACTCGGTACGGCAGGTTTTCAGATGCTGTTCCAGATCACCGCTACGCGTGATCGTATCGAGGAGCAATCAGCGCGCTTGAGCGAATTGCAGCGAACCTTTTACTGGATGGCTGAAGATGTCACACAAGTCGTAAACCGCCCGGTCCGTTCCGCTCTGGGATCCACACTTGAGCCCTTGCAGTTCAATATTCAGGGCGAAAACCTCTTCGAATTCACGCGGGCAGGGTGGGACAATCCGGCCGCAGACGTCTCGCCGGTGCGATCGAACCTGCAACGTGTCGCCTACGCACTGGAGGGTGACAAGCTCATCAGGCAATACTGGTACCATCTGGACTCCATGGACGAGCAGCCCTCGCGTCGACGGCAGATGCTCACAGGTGTAGACGCCATGACGTTCAGATTTTTGGACACAGCGGGTGACTGGAAGGACAGTTGGCCACCAACCGATACAGACACACCCGGTTTGCCCGCAGCGGTAGAATTTACCCTTGAGTTACAGGACTATGGCAACGTTGTCAGGGTTTTTGCATTACCGGGATGAAGACTCAACACCAACACACGGGCAAGCCCTTGGCGATCGGTTACAGCAGGCAACTGACACTCTACAGGCCAGGCGGCGCTTTCTACGGATCGACGTTGCCTGCCAAACAACGTGGTGTGGCCATTATTACGGCTCTGCTGGTGATTGCACTTGGCACGATTACCATGGTCGCAATCAGTTCCAGTCAGCAGCTGGACATGCAGCGTGAACGTAACGAAGGTTTGATTCAGCAGGCGCGTGCACTCGGGATCAGTGGTGAGCGTTTTGCTGCTGCGTTGCTGTATCGCGATGTTCAGGCGGATCAGCGTGGTAACAGTGATTCTCTGGACGACGACTGGGCGCAGACCATACCGCCGGTGCCCATCGACAATGCCTCTATTCAGGGTTGCATCGTCGACATGCAGGGCCGTTTCAACCTCAATAACCTTGTAAATGCCGATGGGGTAGTGCAACCGGCTTATGTTCAACAATTTCGTCGATTGCTGGCCGAGGTCAATATAGATCAGACCAAGGCTGATGCGGTTGTAGACTGGATCGACAGTGACATTAATTTTACCAACCCTGATGGGGCTGAGGATGACTACTATACTGGGCTTGATGTGGGCTATCTTGCTGCCAATGCGCCTTTCGTGAGTGTCACCGAATTACAATTAGTCAAAGGGTTCAGCAGCGCTATTGAAGAGGAGGCAGAGAATTTCGAGCTTCTGTTGCCGCATATTGCCGCTTTACCGACTGCCAACGGTCCTACACCGATGAACGTGAATACTGCTCCTCCAGAGGTGCTGGCATCGCTCTCCGAACCGGTTAAATTTGCGGCCGATGTGTTATCCCGATGGGATACCGGCAACTACGAGGACTACCCGGAATGCGAAAACATCTTTGATCTGGAATCAGACAATGAACCACAGACGCTGGCAGATGCCGACCGTGACGTTACACCATGGGAGACGGTGGATGACTTTATCGGTGACGTCCCACTGGAGGAAAACGAACAAGCGGCCGAAGGTCTTGCCCTTGACGTCAGATCAAATTACTTTCAGGTTCGCATCGATGTGGAAGCTGAAGGTATCCGACTCTCCCAGTTCGCCTTGCTGGAGCGCGATGGGTCTGGTCGCACCAGAATCATCTACCGCTCACGCGATACGCTTTAACTAAATTTCAGGAAACACCGTGTCCAAACACGTCATCATTTACATGCCCCTGGTGGGCGAGGACAATGTCCAGTGGGCCTTGTCCGACGAGAAGGGAGCGCTCACCACCGCTGTGCGCGAAGGCCCGTTGCAAGAAGCCGCCGACAGTGTGGAGGGCAGGAGAGTCACGCTGATACTACCGGCTGACGATGTGCTGCTGGCACAAACGGTGATACCGGGTAACTCGCTGGCACGTGCGCAGCAGGCCGTACCTTTCGCACTCGAGGAACAGGTTGCCGATGACGTCGATGACCTGCATTTTGCGCTCGGTACCAAAAACCGTAACGATGAATACCCGGTAGCGGTCGTCGGCCTTGCTGCTATGGACATGATTACCGAACGTTGTGCAGAGGCCGGGCTCAGAGCCACAGAAATCGTTCCTGAGACACTTGCGTTGCCCGTGCTCAGTGCCGCCACACCCGGGGTCACCGTCTGGAGTGCACTTCTGGATCAGGGCCGTGCTGTGGTGCGGCTGGGAGAATATCAGGGGTTTGTTACGGATTCAGGCATGGCGAGCATGATGATAGAAGGGGCCTTGTCTGGCAAAGAGGATGAGGGGCAAACATCGCTGGTGGCATTCAGTACGGTTTCAGCCACCCCGCTTGAGCTGCCTGACACACTGGAGGTCGAGATCCGACGTTGTGATCATCCGTTGGCGCTCTATGCCAGTGGTCTGGCCTCGACACCGCACGTCAATCTGTTGCAAGGTGCGTACAGTCCCAAGAAGGATTTCGACAAGACCTGGAAGCCATGGCGTTCCACCTTGGTTCTGGCAGCATGCGTCTGTGTGGTGCTGGTAGCCGGCAAATGGCTGGAGTTGCGCCAGTTGCAGGAGCAGGAGGCGGCATTGGACACACAAATTGCCAGTGCTTTCAAACAGGCATTGCCTGATGCGCGCATGCAGCGTCCGAGGCGGCAGGTACAGTCGGCGCTGGAGAATATCGGGGCAGTCAATAATGATGGGTTTACAAGTCGCATGGCACAGATCGCCGCTAGTCTGTCTACCCAGCCACAGACCGAGTTGCGCACCATTGGTTATCGTAATGGTCGATTCGATCTTGATCTGAATACCGACGATGTACCCACGCTCGATGCCTTGAAATCCGAGCTTGGCAAGCGCGGTTCTCTGGACATGAGCGTACAGTCCGCCAATCGGGAAAACAACACCGTACGCGGTAGGGTGCGCATCGAATGATATTGTCAGCACAAACACGGGAAGTATTGCGATGAAAGACTGGTTCCTACGCCAATCACCCCGCGACCGATACATTGTCATTGCCGTGGCTGCGTTGACGGGGGCCGTGCTGCTGTATGCGGTTATCTGGTTTCCGCTTACCAGTCGGCTTGCGCAAACGCAGCAGACGATTATCGGCAAGCAGGAGACGCTGCAGTTCATTCAGGAGGCGGCTGTGCAGCTACGCGGTGCATCGGGTAATGCGACCTCTGCCAGAAAGACTTCGGACAAAGCGCCGTATCTGCTGATTGATCAGGTTATCCGAGAGGCGTCCATGAATCCACCTGAGCGTGTTGAGCCCAGTGGTGCCGATGGCGCGCGGGTTCAGTTCAGTGAGGTAGAGTTCGACAAGCTCGTGGGGGTGCTTGCAGAGCTGGAGCTGTATGGCTTGAAAGTATCGACACTGACTATCAGTCGGAAAAATCAGGGTACCGTTAGTGCGCGGTTCAATATGGAGCGTAGTTGATGCGGATCGTCTGGCTTGTCATTGTCGGACTGGTCGCCTACCTCATCGGCGTGATCGCCTTTTTTCCTGCAGCTCCTGTCATTGAGCGGATAAAACCCCAGCTCGGACCTGTTGCGCTGGAGGGTGTTCACGGCAAGATCTACAACGGCGTGATCAATAGCGTGCGCTCTACTGATGACCTCTTGCCACTTGAGTTCAGCAACGTGGGCTGGACGCTATCACCGAAGACGCTGATCAGCGGCGGTGCCGGGGCCTCGTTTCGATTCGATGGTTACGGTGGTCAAGGTCAGGGCCTGGCTGCGCGCAAGTGGAATGGGGATATTAGTATCACTGACTTCAGGTTTAATGCGCAGGCCAAGGCGCTTGAACCTTTACTGCCAGTTCCCATTGCCAGCTTTAACGGACAACTGGCGGGTGATATCCGTCGCATCACCCTGGCAAACCAGCTACTCACAGAATTTGACGGTACGCTGACTTGGGCAGATGCACAATTGGAGTCTCCTGTGCCAACCTCGTTGGGTGATGTGCGAGTACAGATAACCCCGGATGGTGAAAAAACCCATCTTATCTCTCTCAATGCCATTGGTGGTGATGTTGCGATGGAAGGTTCGGTGACAATGACATTATCGGGTGATTTTTCAGCTGATATACTGTTTTCGCCTTCAGCCAATGCACCGCCTGATGTCGTGAATAGTCTACGTCAGATGGGGCGTGCAGATGCTGAAGGGCGAGTGCGTTTTGTTCGTCAGGGAAATGTGAATCGTCTGATGTGACTGGTTTGGCCTGTCTTCTTCGGTCTTGCATGAAGGGAAATCATTGTGGATCGAACCATGGGTCTGAGCCTTCGTGAGAATGATCCGCACTCAGTCATTCCCGCTCGAACAGCAAATCAAGAGTCATGAGGTTGTTCTTCCCTGCGAGGAAAAGATGGCAAACGCCGGTTCACCTTGATCCATTGCACCATGGTAATTATCAAAAAGCTTGCTACGCTCTACAGGGAACCACGAACAAGGAGAGGGACATCATGATCACGTTGAGTGGTTGTTGCAGAGAAGCACAAAGTAAAAATGCGACAGCGTGCCATGAATGATTTCCTTTAGCTGCCGATAGTTGCTTAAGTTCACACGATGCTCAACGTATGAGTTTCGACCTTCCTACCGCCCAACGATTGACTCGCGAGGCCCTGTCGATCGCCCGTGATGCAGGACGACGCATCGTGGAGGTCTATGGCGGAAGCTATGAGGTGGACTACAAAAGCGATAATACGCCGGTCACGACTGCCGATCTTGCTGCGCATAACATTATCATCGACGCGTTACACAAGCTCAGTCCAAGTTTGCCGGTACTCTCTGAAGAATCAGACGGTGTGCCTTTTGAAGAGCGTAATGGATGGGTCAGTTACTGGCTGGTCGATCCTCTAGATGGTACGCGTGAGTTCCTGCGACGGAATGGTGAGTTTTCGGTGAATATTGCATTGATCCACGACAATAAGCCGATTTCCGGTGTAATCGTCGCCCCCGTGCTGGATGTCGCGTACTTTGCGACCAGCGGTTCCGGCTCACATAAACAAGTGGGCGATGATGAGCCTGTAAGGATCCATGTCCGTACAGCGCCAAATCAAGTCACGGTGGCGAAAAGTCGAAGCCCCAAAGTTGGCCCGCGTATGCGGCATTTCCTGGACGATCTGGGTGAGCACAACGAAATTCCCATGGGTTCGGCCCTGAAATCGTGTCTGGTGGCCGAAGGTGCTGCTGATATTTACGCAAGGCTTGGCCCTACGGGTGAATGGGACACGGCAGCTGCACAATGCATCGTCGAAGAGGCGGGAGGTTACATTCAGGACGTTAACAACCAGGATCTAACCTATAATCGGCGTGAATCGTTGATAAATCCTGCGTTTCTCGTGTTTGGTGATGATCAGATTGACTGGACGCAACATCTGCCGCCAGAAGCGCTTTAGACTATCGCCGAGACCAGCGATTTTCCCAAGGCCTACGTGAGTAAACTATTCAGTACCCCGGAAGAGGCCGAAGCCGCCTTCTACGATGCCATAGAACGGGCGGACCTGAGCGCTCTGGACGCCGTCTGGTCGCAAGACGAGAACATAGTCTGCGTCCATCCTGGTGCATCACGCATCGAGGGCCGTTTAGCGGTTATGGAAAGCTTCGAGCAAATGTTCTCAGAAGCGCCGATACTGGATTTTTCCATTGTCGACACCTTGTACACCGGAAACGAGTCTCTGGCTATCCATCTCGTGCGAGAAGAGATTGCACTGGATGGGCAGGTGGTGAGTGTCATGGTGTCTACCAATATATTCCAGATGGAAGACGGCGGATGGCGGATGCTTCTGCACCATGCATCTCCCGAGCCTGACACCGCTTTCAACGATGAGCTGGAAGATTATCAAAGCTATGATGGTGCAGGCTACGATGATCTGGAAGATGATCTGGATGAATGGGAAAAGCCTATCAGGCCGCCGGTTCTGCACTAGATCTACTTCATGCGAAAGCCCCTGCCGCCAGAATATCTGTATGTGACCAGAAAGGCCTCTGTGTCGCCATCCTGGGTGCGTCTGGGTAAAACCAGCTACACCGTGCAGTCAATCATGAAACTCGAATACCGGAAACTACGTATTCCACGCGCTGCCAAGTACGCGCTTTTCTTTGTCTCGCTCGTCTTGTTGTATTTCAGTGTTTTACACCTCACCATGAAGACGCTTCCTGCGCTGATTGCCTGGCCGGTTCTGCTCTGTTCCCTGGTGTTATTTACGGTGTCTTCCTGGCTGGCGCTGGCAAAGCCACCACAATATTGCATCACTATTTCACTGACTGACGGTAGTCAGGCTCAGATTGGCCTGAAAAAAGAGGATGAGGCAAAACTGCTGCATGATGCCATTACACGCGCCATGGATTGGCACAGAGGCAGTTCGGGAGGGCATACTGAATTAATCGCATCGGCGATTGCACGTCGCTTGTCCCATTCGGCGTAACGTTTGGGCGAGATTCCCAGATTCGTTCCCGTGGCATTATCTTGATGGTTCTGGCCATGGCGGCTTTTGCCATCGCCGATGTGTTCATCAAACTCAACGCAGGATTGGTGTCATCTGCTCATACCGCGTCCCCGCTGATCGTTGCGTCGCTGGTGGCTCTCTTTTAATCATAGCCTCTGGATTGTATGTCACGTCGCGCGAAAGACAAGTGCGGCAGGCGTGGCCAAGCGGAGCGCAGCGGCTGTGAAGTCGTTCTGATGAGTTTATTGGTATGATGGGTTGCCAATCATGTTCGTGGCTGAATTTCTACACACTGACGTCCGATAAGGCCTATGATAAGGGTTAGCGCGAGTGCAAGCTCGGGTGTAGTGTTGATGGTACGCAAAGCGTTTTTCATTAGAAGGGTACAGATTTGACTATTGAAAATGATCGTACTCACACTGTTGCCATCGTCGACGATAGCAGGGAGGACCGGTATCTTCTCAAGCGTTTTCTCAAGAAAACGGAGCTGTCACTCGTCATCCTGGAGGCTGGTAACGGTCAGGAGGCTATTGATCTACTCGTCAAGCCACGTGAAGAATTGCAAGCGCTGCATCCGGATATCAATGAACCGGTGACAATTTTTCTCGATATCAATATGCCGGTGATGAACGGCTGGGAATTTCTGTCAGAGCTGGAAAAGCGACATGAGGACATCGTGTTGAAGCGTACGGTTATAATAATGTACTCCACATCTGACGCCGCCTATGAAAAGGAAAAAGCAAAACAGTTCTCCACGGTGGCAAACTACATAGTGAAAGGTGAGACTACGCCTCAGGGTCTGAGGCAGACGATTCTGGACTACCAATCTGAAACATAGACAGCACCAACATTGGTCTTGTCAGTTATAGTTTGTGGATTGCCTACACATCCTGTTGTCAACGGGTTTTGATTGACTGAAAGGTATAGGTAGTCGATTATCCTGGATCGAACTTTCCATCACGCTACCGTTTGCGATATCAACTTAGCTGCATAGGCAGCATTTTGAGTTTCGACAATTTCGGCGAAAACTGATTTTGTCAGAGGCTTGATCAGGTAACCCGAGATCTTGTACTTTTCGAATTTATCCATGTCTATCTGTGAATCGGATGTAGACAGGACATACAAAGGCGTCTCCAGTGCAGGGCCGTATTCGGCCATATGCTCCAGTAGTTCAATGCCGTTCATCATTGGCATATTGTTATCTAGAAGGATAATGTATGGCTGTTCAAGTCCGCATTCATCGGGACGTTGCAGCATTTCCAGCGCTTCCACGCCGTTGGAGGCCCGTACGATGGGGACATCAAGCGAGTAGCGTTTGGCTATTCGTCTGACGAGTTCCACATCGATATCGTTGTCTTCCACCAACAGTAGTTTGGGTGGGCGTTCTTCAGGCTGCATGGCGTAGTTCCCCAGTTGTATTTTGATGGCTGAAAGGCCAGTCGAAATAGAATTCTGTCCCGATTCTGGTATCTGCTACGATTCCGACTTCACCGCCCATGCCTTCCACTATTTTTTTGACGATCGACAATCCAATGCCACTGCTTTCTACGCCTACATGCTTTTGCAACATGGTAAAAGGCTTGAATACACGTTCATGGTACTTTTTGTCGATGCCTTTGCCATTATCGGCAACACTGAAACGATAAAACTGTGCGTGTGCGTGAACAGTGACGACGATGTTTGCGTTATCCGGTGAAGGGTGATGCTTGTAGGCATTGCCAAGTAGATTATCAAATATCTGTGTAAGCCTGACCGAGTATGTAAGCAGGGTTGGCATCCCTTGACCAATACTTAATTGATGTTCGGCAAGGCCCAGGGATTTGCCCACGTCTTCAACAAGCTTGTGAGTATCAGTCGGTTCCAGGTCGTCGGTTTCGTGACCCACCAGTGAAAAATCCAGAAGACCCTTGATGAGCGAGTGGCCTCGCTCGGATTGTTCGTTTATCCGAGTGACATGGTCTGCAACCGTTGACTTGACCGCCGTTGACGCCTGCAAGTCTTGAAGATCTTCCTGGATGAACAAGGTCAGGTTCTGTATTGCTCTCAAGGGTGTCTTGAGGTCGTGTGACACGATGTGAGCAAAACTTTCCAGTTCGTTGTTTTTGGCGGTTAGAATTCTTGCTTGTTTTGCAAGCTGATTTGTCATGGATTCTGCAAGCTTCAGTACGCGGCCGTTAGCGCGGGCCATTAGCAGAAAAAGTATCAGCAACATCGCCTCTATAGTCAGGCCACAGATCAGCGTAATGGCGGGTTGTGTCAGTCCATAGCTGCTTGCAAACCCTGGTGCGCTATAGATGCGAAAGTGCCAGGTCCGGCCGTAGAATTGTTGCTCGATCTGCTGAGTGTAGGATGCCTCTTCGATGGCGTTGTCATAGTTGTCCCGAGCATCAAAAAGCACAGTGCCTGCATCGCTGATGGAGAAGAAAACTTTATCTTCCTGATCTCCAAGAATTCCGTTAACCAGGTTTTTTACCACCAGCGGTGCGTACACCAGACCTTCAAAGCTGGTGTCATCGCTGAAAAAAGGCGCATAAAACAGAAAACCCGGTGTCTTGCTATCGTCTTGTACCAACGAAATGGGGCCTGAGATCTGAAGGGCGTTCAGATCGCGTGCCAGCAGCGCTGCTGAACGACGATTTTCTTCAAACGCAACATCGAGGCCGATAACAGCTGTGTTATTTTCTTCAGGCTCGATGTAAACGATCGGCAGCTGAAAAGGAAAGTCGTGTTCTGGAAATACCTTGAAGTCGGGCCAGCTGAGCTTTTGAGCAGTCTCGAATGATTCAAGTTTGCTATGGGAAACTTCGCGTATCAAACCAATGCCACTGATGCCCGGATAACGATTCGTCAGATCCAGAGTTCTTGCGTAATCTTTCCATTGAGCGCGGGTCAATATGTTCTGATGAGAGCGCAGGGTTGCCACGCCGGAGATTAGCGCCTGTTCATAGTGTGACATTCTCTCTTTCATTCGATCTACAATGCGGTTGGCTTCGATTGTAAATCTCTCGTTTTCGTATCTGTGCAGCAGGGAGCTGGTTATGTGCCATCCAAGGAACGTCATGACAAAGGAAAGACCGAGAATCGACCAATGTAACCAGTGTAATTTTCCCTGATGTCGTAACGAACTCTGTTGTTTGAGCAGGTTACCAATATCGAAGTTTGTCGAGCTGCTGTTTGGAATGTTCGTAGTCATGTTTTCTGTCGCCATTAAGACTCAGTGGGGACAGAAAATGTCCGTATGGTGATGAGGAATGTATATCTTGATGCTTGTGATGATAAATTTTGACTCCAGCTTCGAAATGACTCCCATTGACTGAATACACTAGTATTTCTCGACAATTGCAGATGTCGCACAACATCATGTAAGCCCACGTTATCTAGGGAGAAGCAATACGGCTAGTTATGCTTCTGACGTAACAACTGATCAAATTCGAGCACTCGTTCCTGAAGATGATCTACCGAGGTTGCCAGTAATTCAGAACACACGATAATGTCATCCGTGATGACATCGTTCAACCGTTTTCGATTCTCATCGGATAATTCAGACCCGATGTTGTCAATCAACTCTGAAAGCAACTTTATGGAGTCGTTCAGTTCATTTTTGAATCCCCTGGCGTTTGACACCGGAGCACGTATATCATGCAAAAGCTTCGAGAGTTGTTCAGTGCTTAGGCTAAATTCACGCTGCATGTTTGAGCTGTCCAGGTGAGAGCTGTGGGATGGATACAGTGAACCGGCTACCGACACCCAGTTCACTGTTAACGGTAATATCGCCCCCGTGCTTTCGTGCGATGTCACGCGCTATGGCCAGACCAAGACCAAGGCCGGCGCTTGATGCTTCAAGATCCTTGCCAAGCGGTGCCTGGTAAAGGCGATCAAATATTAGGCTGGATGAGCTTTCATCGATGCCACGCCCGGTGTCCTGTACGGATAAATGAAATTGATCATCATCGAAGTACGTCTCTATGGTAATCGAGCCTCCGCTATCGGTAAACTTCAAAGCGTTGGATAACAGATTAGCCAGTATCTGGGTATACCGAAGTTTATCCAGATACACATCTTCCACGGTTTTCTGCACCCGGTTCACGACGGTTATTCCCGCCCTTTTCGCCTGCGGCTCTATCGCGGTAACGCACTGTTTGATGAGAGGTCCAGGTGACTGGATCGAGCGCTGTACGTCTAACTTGCCAGATTCCAGTCGGGTCATGTCCAGAAGGTCATTAAAAAGCAATGTGATCTGATTGCAGGATTCCAGTGAGTAATTCACGAGCGAACGTTGTTCTGTAGATAAACTGCCACAGATCTCATCATGAAGAAGCTGTTGGAATTCGCGAATAGCGGTCAGCGGTGTTTTCACCTCATGGGATACGTTGTGGTAGAACTGCTTGATTTCTTCACTATTTTTTTGAAGCGTTGAGTAGGCCAGCTGCAGCTCTTTGTGTTGTTTTGATAGCGAACGTTTTAAATCGGACTTGACGATGGCGTTGGTGATGGCACGGTCCAATGACGTTCGTGTAACCTCTGACTTTGGCATGAAGTCGGCCGCATCGGCCTTGATGGCGTTAATCGCCGCTTCTTCGCCGTTTCCAGCGGTCAGGATGATGCTCGCAGGCGTCTCGTCTCCATATTCCTTTCCGAGCGTTATCAATATCTCGGTGCCGGTCGAATCTGGCAGGTGATAGTCCACGATGAGACAGTCGAAATCGTGTTGGCGGTAAATTGCCAACGCCTCGCTGGCAGTTCCTGCCAGTTCGATAACGACGTTATTCATTGATGGCGTGCGCTTGAGATAACGCGTGCAAAGCGCTCTGAAAATCGCATCGTCATCGATCAGTAGCAGCCTGACTTGGTCGACTATCTGTGGATCAGATATTGTCGGGCCTGCTTCTATATCGCTCATATCAATAGGAGTATCATTGTAGATTCATCTGAGCTCGACGGCTCTGGTAGCTCAAAAGCCTAAGATATGCTAACGGCACAAAGTACTTGCGACGGAGTCAGTTGGTCACAGATTGTGACACTGGCCTCAACACGTAAATATTGATTAAATATAGCCCTCAGTATTCAGGCTGTTGGTAAGCTGAGAGCCGCGTTGGCTCAGGATTGCAATTCAAAGTCGTAGTCAATGATCAGTGGTGCATGATCTGAGAACATCTTGTCGCGGTAGATGCGAGTGCGTTTGACCAAGGGGGCAAGCTCGTCGCTGACAATCTGATAATCGATACGCCATCCCACGTTATTGGCGCGCGCCTGGCCACGCTGTGACCACCAGGTATATTCGTGTTCTTTCTGTGGTATTTGGCGAAAGGCATCGGCAAAACCGTGCTGGTCAAATAACGCTCCCAGCCATGCCCGTTCTTCCGGCAAGAAGCCTGAATTCTTCCTGTTACCTTTCCAGTTACGAATATCAGCGTTGGTGTGAGCGATATTCCAGTCCCCACAGATAATGACGGGTATACCACTGGCGCGCAGTTTTTTCAGATGCGGAAGAAATACATCCATCATTTTATATTTATAGTCTTGCCGTATCTCGCCACTGCTGCCCGATGGCAGGTAAAGCGATATGACGGTGATGTTCTTGAAGCGTGCCTCCAGATAGCGCCCTTCGCGATCTATCCAGTCTACGCCCAGGCCTTGGATGATTTGTTCAGGTTTTTCACGACAATACAGCGCGGTACCGCTATACCCTTTCTTTTCTGCATCGTGGTAGTAGGCGTGCAGGCTTTTGGGATGGAACACCGGATCGGTGAGTTGCCACTCTTGCGCTTTGGTCTCCTGAACGCAGATAACATCGGCACGCTGACGCAACACCCAGGTAAAAAAGCCTTTGGAGGCCGCCGAGCGTACGCCATTCAAGTTGGCTGTAATGATTTTCATGGGCATTGATTGTACATGTCTGCCTTGCCCATCCTCTGGTTTCATTCGGTTTAAACGATCCTTTACTCCGCGATCATATTCACAGAAATGAATGCCATGGCTCACGATGGTTTATTTTCGGTCGTTATGGATAGCACGTAAGAAATTTGCCAGAACCTTTGACGGGGTGCCACGTGTATCTGAGAGACGGTATCGACATACACGTTGATGGGTTGGGATTAAGGATTTGCATATTCATGCCAAAAAACGCGTATCAGAAGAACCAGACTGCGACGAACGGCTTTTCCACCAGGCTCGTCCTTATGCTGCTGGGGATCGTTGTCGCCAGTCCTACTGTGTACGCCGATCCGGTCTACAAGTACGAGGATCGTGGCCTGGTTACCTATCAAGACAGAGCACCTGATTCCAAGCAGGACAACGGCCACAGCATTCTAAATAACCAGGGTGTTGTCCTGCAGGAAATTCTCAGTCGAGAAGAGCGGCGTGAAGCACGAAAGGTTGCGCGGCAGAAAGAGTTGGCTAAGATTCGTGATCGGGCACTGCTGGCTACTTTCACCACCGAGGATGATCTGATTCGAACGCGAGATGATCGCATCGGCATGATTGACGGCTTAATCAGTCGACTCGACGACAGAATTCGAATTTTATCCGAGCGTCTCGCTGTTGTTGATAAGCGGGTGCAAATGCAGGAAAAATCCATGGGACCAAACAAAGCGCAGGAATCTCTCTATGCTGAGCAGCGCAGTCTCCAGCGGAACATCGAAAACGCCTGGTCATTGATTGATTCCAAAGCCGCTGAGCGCCATGAAGCTGCCACCAAGTTCGATAATGATCTTCTTCGCTATCGGGAACTGAAGCAGTCGCGCTAATTGCAATTGCCGGTATTCGGTTCTTGTCGAGGAGTTTTCACTCAACGAGCCAGTAACGCCCGGTAGGTGGCAGAGGTGTGTGTCGCTGTTAGACTCATTCGATCAATGAAATTTCAGGTATAGCATCGCCAGAAGCGATCTGACTTCTGTATCGTATAGCACACATACTTGCAATCCTTGGTTTCGTATGAGCGCCAGCAGCCCCTCCCGTCGAGCCACCAGTCTGGATCAGTCACGCCTTGAGCGTGTGGGTCACTGGTTGGACAAGCAGATAAGTTCTCACCGACTGGCTGGTGCAAGCGTGCTGATAGGCAAGGCGGGCGAGCAAGCTTATTTTCATGCCAGCGGTATGGCCGGGCAGGATTTGCCGGGAAACAGGAGCGAGTCCTCATCGCCCGAATCCCGGTTGTTTCAACGCGATACTGTGGTCCGGCTTTACTCGATGACCAAGCCTGTGACGACGGTAGCTGCACTCATGTTGTTCGAGCAAGGCAGATTCCAGCTTGATGACCCGATCGCCTGGTATCTTCCGGCGTTTGCTGATGTCAGGGTATGGGACGGTGAAGGTCAGTCATTCGCCAACGACGATGTCTACCAATCTACTGTGGCTGCACAATCCCCGATTACGGTTCGTCAGTTAATGAATCACACTGCAGGCTTTACCTACGGATTCATGAATGCAACGCCGGTGGATGGCTATTATCGTGATGAAGGGTTGGTGTTTCCCGGTTCGACCGAGACGCTGGACGTGCTTGTTGATCGTTTGGCACAGGCCCCGTTATTGTGTCAGCCCGGAACGCAATGGAATTACAGCGTGGCAACCGATGTGCTGGGTCGACTGGTAGAGATCTGGTCGGGTCAATCGCTCGACGATTATTTTCAGACACAGATATTTCGCCCCTTGGGTATGTCGTGCACAGGTTTTCACGTTAATGCGGCAGATGCTTCTCGCTTTGCGGACCTCTATGGTCCCGCCGCTGGTGGTGATCTGGGTAGTATTGGCGGCAATGCCTCAGGTGAAAAAAATGTCGTGCCCACCCCGCCTGAGACGAATCTTGAGCCGCCGGTCGCGCTCGATGTGCTCGCGACTACCGGTTTTCTTAAAAAGCCATCCTTGTATTCTGGTGGCGGGGGTCTCGTCGGCTCGATAGATGACTATGCACGCTTTTGCCAGTGCCTGCTCAACGGAGGTGAGTTAGCGGGCGCCAGGCTTCTGGGGCGCAAGACGGTTGAATTTATGCGTCAGAATCAACTGCCGGATAATCGTGACATGGCAGCGATGGGGCAGGCTGTCTGGAGTGAAACCAGTTATCAGGGAGTAGGCTTTGGACTTGGCTTCGCGGTGGTACTTGATCCCGTCAAGGTCGGCATGATTGGCTCTCGCGGAGAGCATCACTGGGGTGGGGCCGCCAGCACGTTTTTCTGGATAGATCCAGCCGAAGACATGTATGTAATTCTGCTGACGCAGTTGTATCCCTCGTCGAGTTATCCGCTGCGAACCGAGCTGCGTACGGCGGTCTACCAGGCTGTTGTGTAGCGTCTTGAGCGAACTACGCAATTGCTTGCTGGATGACTGATATCCCGCAAGCCTTGGTGACTGGCTAGTGCTTGTTGGTGTCGTGAATCAAGGTGCCCATTCCCTGGTCGGTGAACAATTCGAGCAGCAGGGCATGCTCCACGCGACCGTCAATGATGACTACGCTGCTGACACCTGCCGCTACCGCGTCCAGTGAGCAATGCACCTTTGGCAGCATGCCGCCGTACAGAGTACCGTTGTTGATCAGCGCCGAGATGTCGGTAGGTGTCAAGCCAGTAAGCAATTCACCTTTCTCATCGAGAATACCCGGTGTATTGGTCAGCAATAGCAGGCGGGATGCATTCAGGGCAATGGCAATACTGCTGGCAACCAGGTCAGCATTGATGTTGTAGCTGGCACCTTTGGCGTCAGTACCGATAGGGGCGATAACAGGAATGAAATTGCTCGACAGCAGCTCATTGAGCACACAGGTGTTGATTTTTGATACCTCGCCCACGTACCCCAGTGACACATCAGGTTTGTCGGGTAGCGTCATGGGCGATGCTTCGATGAGCCTGGCATCCTTGCCAGTGAGCCCGATTGCTTTGCCGCCGACCTGATTAAGTAGTGATACCACGCTCTTGTTGACCAGGCCTCCCAGCACCATCTCCACCACTTCCATGGTGTCAGCACCGGTGACGCGCATGCCATCGATAAATTCGCTCTTGATGGACAGACGCTCCAGCATGCTTCCAATCTGAGGACCGCCACCATGAACCACGACGGGGTTGATGCCAACCTGTTTCATCATGACAACGTTCTGCGCAAATGAGCGCTTCAGCGTCTCGTCTGTCATGGCATTACCGCCATATTTTATGACGACAGTTTGCCCGCTGTAACGCTGGAGATAGGGCAGGGCTTCGTTAAGAACTCTGGCCGTCTGTCGGGCGTCATTGTTCGAAGAATCAGTCATGCCAGGTGCTTGTTGCGATGTATGGAGGTCGATGGATCAAAGGTCAGAACGGTACATCGATTTTGCTGTCAACAGCTTGCATGTTCTTGCGAAACTGCGACTGGATGCGTTCCATTGCTTCGTTGCTGTCGGCTTCGAAGCGGATGACAAGCGACGGTGTGGTGTTGGATGCACGTACCAACCCCCAGCCATCTGGATAGTCTGCACGCACGCCATCAATGGTGGTTAGTTCTGCTCCATCAAAAGCACTGCTGGCGACAAATTTCTTGATAAACGCATGCTGAGCGCCGTCTTCGGCGAGAAGAATATTCAGTTCGGGTGTGTTGATGCTGTTGGGAATCTCACCAAATATCTCGCTGGCAGAGCGGTCAGTCTTGGATAGGATCTCAAGTAACCTGGCGGCGGCATACAGTGCATCATCAAAACCATACCATCGCTCTTTGAAAAACATGTGCCCACTCATCTCGCCACCCAGTTGTGCACCAGTCTCCTTGATGCGTGCCTTGATGAAGGAATGTCCGGTTTTCCACATATCCGGTACACCGCCTGCTGCCGTGATGGCGGCGGGCAGCACCTTGGAGCATTTGACATCATAGATGATGCGGGCGCCCGGATTGCGCTCTAGTACATCCCGGGCAAACAGTACCATCTGTCGATCTGGCCAGATGACATTCCCTTTATCATCCACCACACCAACCCTGTCGCCGTCACCGTCGAATGCCAGGCCAACTTCATGGCCCTTGTCCTTGACCATGGCGATCAGGTCTTTCAGGTTTTCAAGCTTGGCAGGGTCGGGATGATGATTTGGGAAGTTGCCATCCACTTCGGTAAACAGAGAATCGCTCTTGCAGCCAAGAGCGTCGAACAGTTGAGGTGCCGCGGCACCGGCAACGCCGTTTCCACAGTCATAGGCAATACTCATGGGGCGTGCGAGTTTGATGTCGCCTGTTATGCGATCCAGATACTCCTGCAGGATGTCCTGTTCCACAAAGCTGCCGGGACTATTGTTGGCCAGATTGTTTTCAACCAGTCGTGTGTAAAGTGCTGTGATGCCCTCGCCAAACAGTGCATCAGTGGCAAGTACCATCTTCAGGCCGTTGTACTCAGGCGGGTTGTGAGATCCTGTGACCATGATGCCCGTGCCTGTGCCCAGATGATAGGTGGCAAAGTACAGAACCGGTGTGGGTACCATGCCGATACTGATGACACTCGTTCCTGTGCTCTGGATTCCATGGCTCAGTGCCGCAATGAGATCGGGACCTGAGAGGCGGCCGTCGCGTGCGACGACAACTGTAGGAATATTCCTTTCGACACACTCTGTACCGAAGGATCGGCCAATCTGTTCGACTGCAGCAGGCGTGAGTTGATCTGTGACAACTCCACGGATGTCGTAGGCGCGAAAGATATCAGGTGTTATGTTCATCGTAGTCCTGTGAAGGTGCTTGAGGGTTGTAGGGCGATACTGTACCGCAGCCGGATGCCACTAATCACGCTCTGCGCAGTATTTAGCCATTGTCAGGGCCACAGAGGCTACCGATTAATGCATTGATAGACGTCATATCCACCGCCGGAGAATAACGATTTACCGTCTCACGATTGACCGGTAGAGCCAAATCCACCTTCACCGCGATTGCTCTGTGCAAAGCTCTCAACCCGATTAAACGCCACTTGTGCCACTGGCACGATCACCAGCTGGGCAATGCGGGTTCCAACCTCGATATCAAAGGCTTCATGGCCCCGGTTCCAGCAGGAGACAAACAGTTGACCCTGATAGTCCGAATCGATGAGCCCCACTAGATTTCCCAGTACTATTCCATGTTTGTGTCCCAAACCCGAGCGCGGCAGGATCATGCCGGCATAGCCGGAGTCGGCGATGTGAATACAGATGCCGGTAGGGATGAGGCTGGTATCGCCGGGATGCAGGGTGAGTGTGTTGTCTACGCAGGCGCGAAGATCAAGACCCGCCGAACCTTCGCTGGCATAGTGTGGCAAGTTAATGCTGTCGCCGATGCGAGGGTCTACCACGGTGTAATTGATACTTTTCATGCTGTTTTGTGGTGTTTGGCGAGTTGCTTTGCGATGAGGTCGAGAAGCGAGCGGGCAATGCTGGTCTTGCTGGCAGCAGCGATGGCTTGATGACCATTATCGGCAGGCCAATAAACGTCCAGCGCGTTAGTATCACTGCCAAAGACGAGATTACCGGGTTGGGCAACATGATTGGCGGCAATCATGTCCAGTTTCTTGTTCTTGAGCTTGGCACGTGCATGAGTTTCCACCTGCTCGGTTTCTGCAGCGAAGCCGACACAGAACGGGCGCTTGTCCATGGCGGCCACCTGCTTGAGGATATCGGAATTCTTTATAAGAGTCAGTGTCATTTGCTTGTCGGATTTCTTGATTTTCTGTTCGCGGATCTCTTCCAGCCGATAGTCAGAGACAGCAGCTACAGAAATAAAGACGTCGCTTTGCGCTGCGACCTGCATGACAGCGTCCAGCATCTGCGTGGCAGACTCCACATCCACTCGCTTGATAGCACTACTGCAACTCAGGGACACAGGGCCTGCAACCAGCGTAACGTCCGCACCCATCGCCAAGGCGGTTTCGGCCAGGGCAAAGCCCATTTTCCCCGAGCTGCGATTACTGATGTATCTCACCGGGTCGATAGCTTCAACGGTGGGACCTGCCGTTATGAGAACGCGCTTGCCGGATAGAGCATTCGATGCTTTAGACGATTGTGCTGAGCTTGTGGTGTCGGCACCGAGTATGCCAGCGAGCTGGTCACGAATAGCCTCTGGTTCCAGCAAGCGCCCGGCGCCCGTCTCACCACACGCCTGGGCGCCATCTGCAGGTCCGATAAAGCCAACTCCGCGCTCACTGAGCATCTGGCAGTTGTGAGCCGTGGCTGCATTGGCCCACATCAGACGATTCATTGCAGGCGCTACATAAATGGGTGCTTCTGAGGCAAGGCACAAGGTGCTCAGCAAGTCATCAGCCATGCCGTGGGCCAGCCGTGCCAGGGTGTTGGCACTGGCCGGTGCGATCAGTATTACATCTGCCCAACGCGCAAGCTCTATATGGCCCATGGCAGCCTCTGCCTCGGCATCCAGCAGGCTGGTGTGCACCGGGTTGCCTGTGAGTGCCTGAAAGGTCATGGGCTGAATGAAGGCTTGGGCACCGGATGTCATCACAACACGCACTTGCGCACCTGCATCGATAAGTCTACGAGCCAGGACAGCGCTTTTGTAGGCTGCAATGCCTCCGGTTACGCCCAGCAGTATTTTCTGGTTTTTAAAAGCTGACATGGCGTCATGTTAACAGTTTGTCAGCGGTGACAAGTATTGTCACATTTGAAGCTAATGATCAAACACTGGTTATGTATGCTGTGGTTAAGTTCACAGACAGACAAAGTCACGGTTGCAGGCCGGCCCCGTGAATCACTTTCCATGTTTTACTGCTGCTTCTGAAATCGGTCACAAGGATGTTGATCATGACTATCAAGGATTGGCCACAGGCCGAGCGCCCACGCGAGAAGCTCTTGCGTTTTGGTGCTGCGGCACTTAGCGATGCAGAATTACTCGCTATCTTTCTTCAAACCGGCATCGTGGGAAAATCAGCTGTAGAGGTGGCACGCGATTCCATTCGGCAGTTTGGCTCTCTGGGTACACTATTGAATGCTGAACAATCCGTGTTCTGCCAAAGCCCGGGTCTGGGGCGGGCTCGTTATGCCATGCTGCAGGCAGCGCTAGAGTTATCTCGACGTCATGTGTTCGAGACAGTAATGCAAGGCGATGTGCTGAGCTCTCCTGAGCATGTACGACACTACATATCAATGCATCTTACGGGTTTGGAGCACGAGGTTTTCAGCGGATTGTTTCTGGACAACCGACACAGGGTCATTGAGTATCGCGAGCTTTTTACCGGAACGATTGACAGTGCGGCAGTTTATCCGCGGGAGATTGTGAAGCATTGTCTTTCCAGTAATGCGGCGGCGGTTATCTTTGCGCACAACCACCCGAGTGGCGTGGCTGAACCGAGTGATACTGATGTGCGGTTAACGCGCAAGTTGGTAGATGCGTTGGCGTTGATTGATGTAAGGGTGTTGGATCATTTGATTATTGGGCAGGGGGTTCAGACCTCGTTGGCAGAGCGAGGGTTGATGTAGTTAATGGTGCGATTGATTGTTGGGTAGGGGGGGCAGACGTCGTTGGCTGGGTGGGGGTTAACAGGGACGGATGTAGTGAATTCATCGAAGATAGTTAATCAATGCCAGAAAGAGAATTGACATCTAGCTTCGAAAGAAAATCGATGGCAGGCTCTACACGGTCACCATTGGGCCAGGAGCGTGCAATTTTCAGTGTTCCCACAACCTGCAGTCGCTTGATAGTTGATATCGAATTGTCTGGCGTTTTGAAAAAATCACGTAAGCTCTTACTGAATTCTGAATCGCTCCATTTAACTTCTATGAGAACAGTGGGGCGGGCGTCTCTGACTATCACGAAGTCAATTTCCTTGCCCTCCTTGTTTCGAACATAATGCAATGAGAACTCTTCGCCTCTGGTATCGAGTTTATGATGGATGTCCTTTAGTAATGCGCAGGCCACTAGATTTTCAAGCTTTACTCCCTCATTACCGTCCACAATACCGTTGTCGTAAAAATAATACTTAGGCTCTTTCAGCAACGCCCTTGCGACGTTCTTGTGCCATGGCACGATCTTGAAGATTACATATAAATCCTCAAGCAACGAAAGCCAGTTCTTTATTGTGTTTGGGCTTTTTGCCAGATCACGAGCCAGTGAGTTGGCAGACACCGGGCTACCTACTCGCGAACGCAGCAGCTCAATTAGTGTTTCAATAGACTGTATATCCCTGACTGCGGTGAGCGTGATCAAATCCTCTTTAAGTATTAAGTCAATATGAGATCGCTTCCATCGATTATGAAATGTTTTTGTCCCATCGAGAAAGGGTTCTGCGAATCCACCAACGGCTAACAGTTTCGCAAAACTATCGCCAGCTGCCAAGTCGGACTGGCTGAGAATCTCCTTCAGGTCAAACGGGTGTAATCTGAACTCAAAATGGCGGCCAGCCAGAGAGTCACCCACTTTCCGAAATGCCGAAAGGCGAGCGCTACCTGTGACCACAAGAGCGGGAGGCATGCCTTCTACGTCCACGATGCCTTTCAACCAGGCCTTCCACGAATCCATTTTGTGCAGCTCATCAAAGATGATGACCTGCTTTTGTCTATCCCATGATTTCTCAGTGAGTATAGAGCGATGTTCTGATAGATCGTAGCTTAGATATTGATAGTCTGGATTGAGCATCCTCGACAACGTCGTTTTGCCGCATTGGCGTGGTCCCGTGACCAGCAATATCTTCTTACCCAAGTCCTTCTCGAGCGCGGTCCTGAGGTATCTTGAGAGCATGGAGGTTTGATGTGGCTTTTATTTGACTATTTTGCAGTCAGCTGACAAAAAGTCAAGACTATTTTGCAATTGACTGACAAAAAGTCGGATTTATGGCGCTATATGCTTGCTACATCATTGTTAGTCGGTTTTTGACATCCTCCCTTCCGTAGGAGATGCGTGCACATGACAAGCGTGGTGGACAGTTGACACAGAGTACCTAACACCCGAGTGGGGCTGCGGAGCCTTCGGATACAGATGTGAGGTTAACGAGGAAGTTGGTGGATGCGTTGGCGTTGATTGATGTAAGGGTGTTGGATCATTTGATTATTGGGAAGGGGGTTCAGACCTCGTTAGCCGAGCGTGGACTGATGTAGTTGATGATTGGAAAAGCGCCTTCGTGTGGTGTGAGAATTTTCTATTTTCTCGTCCAGTGATGCGAAGGTGTGGGGCGTTATGATAGCTCCTTTTGACGGCTCCGATTCGGCCTCCTGATTCTAACAAATGTGCCCTTACCGCGAATGATTCCAAATTGACCAATGTTGCCTTAGTCCATATTGCTTCAGACTAGTTGGAGCAAGCCGGGTAAGTTGTCTATTTCATGATCTGCATTCATGGACTTCAGGTTTTCAAGGTTATGAAATAGACTGTTCTGTGGAGGTGTAAATAAGCAAGTTTGGCATCCAATTGCCATTCCAGCCAAAATGTCTACGTGAGAGTCTCCAATAATCAATGTATCAGCCGCACTAACGCCCATTCTGTTGAGCGTTTCTTTAAAAGGCAATGTATCTGGCTTGTGTCCATAGCCGTCATCACCAGCAACAGTTGACATGAAATAACTATCTAATTGATGTGCATCGACACCTTTATTCAGCAAACTCCGAGAGCTTGAACTGACAACGCTGAGCAATATTTTGTTGCCCTTTAATATAGCGAGGGTTTCTACTGCTCCATCGTACAAATTCACAGTATTCGCTGAGTGAAATACATGATCGCGAGTTTCCTCAGCAATCGCTGGAAAATCGATGTCAGGATGTTTTTCTGGAACATCGTCATGGTTGTGGAAGAACTCAGCGACAATTTCTTTAGGTTGAAACTTTAAGTCACGTCTTGCAAAAGACAATTGGTAACCGTTCAACCATAGCTCTAACGTTCTGGCTAATGTTCCGTCCCAATCGAATATTATGTTTTGGATACTCAAATCAAGAGAATCTCCATGTTAAAACAGAAAGACTACCAGCGAATTGAATGCACCAATCATACTAAAAGGAATCTAGGTGATAACGCCAATATTCAGATATTAATGTCATCCGGACCACCACTAGATGGAACACTAATCTTGGTGGCAGCGAACGACTACTGCCTGTTCTATCGCTAATAGTTTCGTTGTTTTCCCATCGGATCCACACCTTTCGAGGGTTGCCCTTTATTGCCAGGAGTGTCGGTTCTTAGTCGTCTGCTTCGATCTTACTATCAGGTACCCCGATACCTAGAGCTGATGTTGTCCACAATGTTTCCCAATCGAACTTGGAGTGCCCAATTCGGAAGTCAATGCGTCAAACACTATGTCTGTCTCTAATTGATACCCAGATTTTCAAGCTTCGCCTTTGCTTCATCGAATCCTTTGACTTGATGGGCCGAAAACCCAGCTAGTTTCGCACCAGCAACATTTGCAGCATTGTCGTCAAGAAAAATTATTCTCTCGTTAGCAACATTCATTTCATTGGCTACAAAATCAAAAGAAGTTACATCTGGTTTGGCACGTTGAATGATATGTGAGGCGAAGTAGTGATCAAATCTATTCTTCATATCCATTTCATTCATGATTCTGTCCCAATGAAGTTCGTTAACATTAGAAAAAAGTGCCACAGTATAGTTCTGCCGTAGATCGCGCAAAAAATGGTGCACGCCAGGAAAGGGCCCTATGGGCCATTTCCGGAAAGCGTCAATAAATTCTTCGCTCGAGACATTGAGATTGGCTTCCCTAATAAATTTATTGGCGAAATCTGACGTTGATAAAAGGCCTTTTTCATAGTCCCTGCCGGTTTCAGACGCGACCCAATATGCAAGATTAAGCTTAACATCGTTAGGATCCCTTTGCCATTCCATTTTTATCGGAAAATCTCCGGCCTCGATTAGTACCCCGCCCAAATCAAAAACAATAGTGTCGAATTTCATCTGCATGATCTCATTTCATAGTTAAAAGAACTCAATGTGTCTCTGTACCAACGTAATAATCCGTACGTACCATATTCAATAACCGCTATTGACGGAAATTTAACGGATACATAGCAGTATAGCGGACCGCTGGATAGTCTCCAAAGCGGATGTATTCTTATGTATAAGCACATGGACAACTAGAAGGACATCAAGATGAGGAACTGCCACGTATGTGAACGAATTGCCACTCGAGACGCTCATAAGGTTCCACAGTGGGATAACATATTTCGCACCGATCACTGGGACTTGGTTCACTCCTATAACTCGTCGCTGCTAGGTTGGTTAGTGCTTGTCACACGGCGTCATATAAGCTCAACACATGAGTTATCAGCAGATGAAGCTAGAGAACTTGGGGAGTTTATTCCATTGATATCGCTGGGGCTGAAAAAAGAACTTCAGTGTGTGAAAATATACCAAATGCAGTACTCGGAGCAACCGGGCCATGAACATATACATTTTCATATGGTTCCACGAGATTCTGATATTCCTGCCGATCGCTAAGGCCGTAAAGTGTATGACTATCTGGGTGACGACAAAAATTGCAGAGTTTCTGAAGTCGATATGAATTCGTTCGCGCTAAAGATGAGAAAATGGATCAACGAGCATGGCGCTTTCGAAATATTTCAAACCTGAATGTCCGGTTGTGGCCAGTAGTTCCCGGTTACATGGCAATATACTGAACCGCTGGAAAGTGCCCATTGCTGTCATCAGAAAGGCTCGACATTGTCATTCCCACGCAGGTGGGAATCTTGTAAACTTCTACTGGTGAGTCAATTGTATCGAGGAGCCAAGGATGGCAATTCAACCAGCAGTTTATCTATTAGCCAGTAAGCGTAACGGTACACTCTATGTGGGAGTGACAAGCAATCTTATCCAACGAATCTGGCAACACCGCAACCAAAGCACAAAAGTGCTTTACTCAGAAATACCACATTCATAGGCTCGTTTACGACGAAATTCACAGCGAAATGGCTGAAGCGATTCTCAGGGAAAAGCGCCTGAAGAAATGGTACAGACAGTGGAAGGTGAATTTGATCGAAACGAAGAATCCTAAATGGGTAGATCTCTGGGACGAAATATGTCGATGAAAAGCTGACGGTTCGCTCTGCATTAATGGATCTCCGCCTACGCGGAATGACATAGGTTATGTGCAGCACGACTGTCTGCAAAGGGTCGGGACTTGCCTGTCGCTACCATCCGGAATACTGCAAATGACTGACAAGTAAGGCCCATACCTGCCTGTCGAGCTTGCATGTTCATACTATTGGTATGGGCACAGTACGAAAAATAATTTCACTTCCTGAGCAAATTGCCAAGCGACTTGACAAGGAAGCCAAGCGGCGGAAGACTTCTGTATCAGCGATAGTGACAGAGCTGGTGCAGCAGCAACCTGTCAAGTTACCTTATGCCGGTTTGATTGATGACGACGAGCTGATGTCACAGCATATCGAGCACATCCTTGCGCGCGTAGGCAGTTGATTGTTTGTGATACGGGTCCGATCGTATCGGCCATTAACAAAAGTGAGAAACGCCGTAACTTGTTTGCGGCTGAACTATTGGTCCGACTTGTGAGAAAGGTAATAGTACCTTGGCCAGTGTTGGTCGAAACCGACCTTTTGCTCAGATCACGAGACTTTCCGTCAGCAGCCATTATATTTGGCGAAAGCATGGCAACTGACGTTCATCGTCTCGAGTCTCCAACTGCTGCTGCTGATCTTGAATTAGCCTTGAAGCTGGGCAAGCGTTATAGCGACAGTGGAACTGGTCTGCCCGATTTGATCGTCATGGCAATGGCACATCATCACAAAGCACAAATCTTAACGTGGAACTTTAGGCATTTTCGATCGGTTGTTCTCAAGCGTGTGCATCATTGGCTTTTGCTTGTATCAGAGACTGAAATGCCACGCCCGTGATCTAGGGATCGTCATTCATTCAACCTGTTGGGCATGTGTACGTGATGACGTTAAGTGAAGGGAACATTGACGGGTATACGGCATAATCTGTTTCCACCTCCCCCAATTATTCTTTCGAAGAATGACTAAATAACGGATTATTGCAGCAGCCACGTGAAGATTGGTTGGGGAATATTACTTACAAATCATAGTTCAGCATCGGGAATGAGTCGAAATACCTCATACGGACCAACAGCATCCAGTGCGGTCATTCCTTGGTAAGGCACTATAGCAATTTGCATATATTTCTCTTTTAATGTCTGGTATTTGTGTTTAAGAGCGTTCTATAAATTCGTGTAGAGTAGAAATACGATTTGCATACCTTGCACCTGTAGTTCTTAATAGCCTGTTTATTGTCTGTATGAACCGGATAATGACCCTACAGTGCCAACTCACTCAGGCTCGGATGACGATCTGGCCTACGACCCAATGGCCAGTGAAACTTTCGCTCGGATTCGGCTATCTCAAGATCATTGATGCTAGCAAATCGATATAACATCAAACCGCGGTGATTGAACGCCCAGTTTTCATTTCCGTACGATCGTGTCCAGTTGGCGTTACCATCTTGCCACTCGTACGCGAATCGGACGGCTATACGATTTTCACTATGTGACCATAACTCTTTTATCAATCGGTATTCGAATTCAATTTGCCATTTGCGCGTCAAGAACGAAACAATTTGTGCACGCCCACTAAGAAATTCTGATCTATTGCGCCACTGGCTATCGGGACTGTACGCCAAAGCAATTTTTTCCGGTTCCTGACTGTTCCATCCATCTTCAGCCAAGTGAACTTTCTCAATCGCCTCATCAAGTGTGAACGGTGGTAGCGGCATGCGTTTTTCTTCTACAGTGCTCATAACTGTTCTCTTGCTGCATCCACCTGATACTTGTTCCTTAACGCTGCATTTTCATCCTTTAAATCGTTTGTCAGTTGTGTCATCTCGAACTCTGTGTACCGCTTCGTGATGTACTTTGGACAATTCCAATCAAACGCTTCAATAGCAATTTGAAAACTACGTTCGATTCTTACTCTATAGTCTTGCACTCTGAGTTGGTCCAATAATTCAGAGTCTCCCTCAGCAATAAGCCTTATACGACCCAACACCTTGAGACGTTGACGATTGCGATAGTCCATGAAAATCAATGACACACGGTCGTTATTACAAACATTTCCAAAGCTTACGTATTGCCGATTACCTGCAAAATCAGAATAGCCAATGGTTTGATTGTCCAGCACACGAACAAATCCGGCAGGACCCCCACGATGTTGCACGTACGGCCAGCCTGTCTCGCTTACACTGGCCAGGTAGAAACTGTCACGCTCTGAAATAAAGTCAATTTCGCGATCACCCATTTGTCGATTGACGTCCACACCTTGGTCCCATGATGCATAACCGTCACGGCTGCCTTGGGACTCCTGAACCAATTTGACTGAATTCGTGAACGCTATTTCTGCGAATTTGTGTCCCATCATGTGCTCCCGCTTTCTGATAACAATCTGTGTATTTTATGAATTGAGGCCTAGCCGATGTTTTATCAGCTCGACCTCGCTGCTGTTATCTACTGCTGGTTTTTCTATGAATCAAGATGTCAGCCTCCTGTGTAGTCCAGACTGTGTTGGCGATAAACCGATAGTTGACCATCGCTGCGGCAAATCCATCACCTTCTTCGACCTGTGCACCTGCCGTAGCATCTGCCACAACGGCCACTTCGAATCCCTGTTCCAGTAATTCACGCATGTGTGACTCGACGCATAGGTTGGCAGACATGCCCGCCAATATAACTTTGTCGATTCCCCTCTTGCGCAACTGCAATACAAGATCATTGTTTTCAGGGCCGTAGACTTTATGTGGGCTTGATACAACGGTCTGGCCATCCTGAATATAGGGCTTGTATTGCGCTAACCAGTCAGCGCCTGATCCCTCCAATCCATCCACATTCAAAGTGTTCTCTCGATCAAACATACCGATGGTGTGCATAAGTTTTTCCAGTGCTCCTTCAAACTTCCAACCGTGATCGTGCGGATAGTAGTAGTGAGGCGAAACAAACACCGGTATGTCATTTGCCTTGGCAGCCTTGAGTAGTGTTTCGATATTGTCTACCGTGTTGTTTTCCATCACATTCTTACCCACTACGCCCCAAGCTACTCCGTCAGGACTAAGAAAATCGTTTTGTGGATCAGTGATCAATAGTGCTGTTCGACCTTCTACTATTTCCATACCAGGGTCAGGCAGATCTGCATAGGTGATAGATAGTGTGCTCACACTAAAAATTGTGGCAATGGCTATTTTAGTGATAGTGTTCATTGGAGTCTCCCAATAGGTTGCTGATGATTTAGTTGCGAGTGATGCTATTAGCTGCATTACGCTGCATGAAAGTATCCATGCGTGCGGCGATGAATTCCAAATGTGTTTCCAGGGCAAAATGTCCTGTATCCAGAATGTGTTTTTCAACTACGTTGAGATCTCGCTCGTAAGGGTGAGCACCGGAGGCAGGGAATATATAGTCGCCTTTACCCCACACAATTAATGCGGGTGGTTGGTGTTCGCGAAAAAGTGACTGCCAGGCTGGATAGAGTTCGACGTTGGTGCCGTAGCTCAGGAACATTTGCAGTTGGATATCCTTGTTTCCTGGGCGATCCAAAAGGTATTGATCGTGATGCCAGTTATCCGGACTGACCAGCTCTAACTGATGTGCTGGGATACCGTGTGTCCACTGCCATTTTGTTGCCTCAATAGTCAATAGTGCGTCGCGCAGTGCTTCACGATTATCCGCTGTCGGATCTGCCCAATAGGCTTTGATGGGATCCCAGAATTCTTCTAACCCTTCCTCATACGCATTTCCGTTTTGAATGACAAAGCTACTTACGCGCTCGGGGTGCTTGGAGAAAAGCCGAAAGCCAACAGGCGCACCGTAGTCCATCAAATACATGGCATAGCGATCAATTGCTTTTTTCTCAAGTAGTTCCTCAACGATGTTGGCAGCGTTTTCGAATGAATAGTCAAACTCATCAATTGGCGGTGCATCACTAGCACCAAACCCTGGATAATCGGGAGCGATAACGTGGTATTTGTTTGCCAGTTGAGGGATGAGCTCCCTATACATATGACTAGATGTCGGAAATCCATGTAGTAGCACTATCGCTGGGTTCGCTGGATCACCGGCTTCACGATAAGCTATGTCTATTCCCTGAATTGATTCCGAGCGATAGCGCGTATCCGTGATACGGTTATCAGCCGTAGCCGGTTTTTCTTCATCAGCAAAGGCATACTGCAAGGGACTGTTCAAGAGCGTAAGAGCTAGTAAAGGTACCAACGCGAAGCGTATAGGCCGATGTATAGTTTTAACAAACATGGTTATCTCCTTTTATGGATTTTATTTTCGTGAAAATAGGTGCTGCTCACTGATCGATAACTTGAATGCAACCTACTGTTTCAGTTGTCGGTGAATCGGGTCTAAATCAATAAGTGCCAGAACCTTGAGTAACGTTATATGCCTTGCCCCGACGCTAGACAAACGAGTCTTTCTCGCCCTGCCTTAGAAAAAGTAATTGGAGGTCTATGTCCCGCCGACTTTATCCATTAAATGCCTTGCGCGCCTTTGAGGCGTCCGCGCGGCATTTGAGCTTCGTCAAGGCTGCTGAGGAGCTCTCTGTAACGCCAGCTGCTCTGAGTCACCAAGTGAAAAAGCTTGAAGAGTACTTGGGACTGCAGCTATTCCAACGTCGTCGAAGTGGTCTGGAACTAGCAGAGTCGGGGCTTTTACTGGCAACCGACTTGCGTGACGTTTTTTTGCGCCTAGATACTGCGATGGAACGTGTCGTAGACAGCGACTCGCTCGGAACATTGAGCTTAACCGTTGCCCCAACCTTCGCTGTCATGTGGCTCATTCCACGATTGCACAAATTCAACGCTCTGCATCCCGATATCGAATTGAGGATCTCGACCAGTCTAGAGTTGGTCGACTTTCAACGCGATGATTGTGATGCAGCAATCAGGCTTGGCGATGGGCAGTGGTTCGGACTAGAAAGTATCAAGTTAGCTGAAGAGTCAGTGACCCCCATGTGCAGCCCGCGTCTGCTCGAAGGTCCTGGCGCTCTTAAGTCTCCCGATGATCTAAGCCAGCATGTACTTCTGCACAACCATTCTATGGATCATAGTACTGTTGCGCCTACTTGGAAGACATGGCTGGATGCGGCAGGCGCAAGCAAGGTGGAAGCTTCGAGAGGCACACATTTTGGCTTGCCTGATCACGGCTTGCAAGCTAGCATGGACGGAGAAGGGATCGTTCTCGGTTGGCGCTTCTTGTCAAGAAAAATGATTGCAGAAGGGCGTGTCGTGGAGCCCTTCGAGCTCACCCTACCGCTTGGGTCAAGCTTCTACCTGGTTTATCCGGAATCCCATTCGCATAGGGCAAACATCAAAGCTCTCAGGGATTGGCTGCTACATGAGATAAAGGTAGACACGCGTGACGAGTAAAGCAACGAACCGTCGCTCAATAGACTGAGTGCTTGATAAGGTTAGATAGCTGAAGTGCCCAAAGGAGACATTGACAGTAACTGCACTTGTGACTCCATTTAAGCAGTCTGGATCGATAACACGATAGGTTCGCAACAGACTATTTTTTCTCGGACTATCCGGGTAGGGTAAAGACGGACATAAACCGCTTCAATGTTTTCTTTGATCTGGATGAACATAGTTTATCCCCTCGCGAATCAAAAAATAAATCTTTGATGGTGCCATAAACAATCAAGTCAGCCGAATCGGCTTGGCCAAGCCCGACTTTGACATTGTGATTTTTAATCGCCACCCATCCAGCAAAATCGCGCGTCTCGAACTGCACGCATACTGATAAATCACCGGCCCGGTTCGCCTGAAACAGTGCCTTCATTGCCAGCAGATCCCAATCGTCCTGATGATGATATCCCCTCTGATTTCTGGGGCCATACGTAAGGCCCCAACGCACAAGAGAGAGCAGCGTAGGTTCCAAGGCAATGCCAGCGTCAGTCAGCCCATAACGGTGTCGATTTTCCGCTTCTTCCAGGCGCTCGACGATCCCGGCGGACTCAAGCTCACGCAATCGCGAGACCAGGAGGTTGCTGCCGATGCCACGAAGCGATTGCTGCAGTTCGCCAAAACGTTTGGGGCCGACTAGCAGGTCGCGAACGAGCAGCAGCGACCAGCGCTCACCGATTACATCATTCGCCTGGGCAAGAGCGCAGTTCTGTTTGTAGCTGCGTTTAGTCATGATTGACGACGTTATCATATTACTATATTATTTTAAAGTACTATATATTATTAAAGCGAGTTAATGATGACTTACGATAACAAGCTGTTGCTTCGAGCATTGAAACTTAACGCCATTTTTTCTGGCTTTTCAGCCCTGTGCATGTTCATCACCGGCACTTGGTTGGCCGCGCAGTTTTCACTGCGTAGCAACATACCTATCTATTTGATTGCGAGTGTCTTGGCCGTGTTCGCATTCCTACTCACTAACATCGCACGCACAGGAATTATTCGTACCTGGGAAGTAACCATGATTATCGTTGGCGACATTGCATGGGTCGTCGCGAGCGTCGTTCTTCTCGTTCTCTTCTACAGAACGATCACACCAACCGCCGTGGTTTTGGTCGATCTTGTAGCGATCATTGTGCTGATCTTTGCAGTGATGCAGATTCGTGGCCTAACGCAGTACCAAAAGCAAGAAGCACAAACCTAGTTGGTGAATTTCTGAAACTTGCCAGAAACAATATCCAGGCAAGCATGGTTGGGACTACTTGTAAACAACATTGATGGGTACAGTCTGTGCAGATTAGGTTCACGGTCGTGAATTATTGAGCCTAAACTGGCGATTAGTTGATATACAGAATGCAAACGCGTTCGTCCACCTGTAGGCAACAGACCGTCGAAAGACATGTCTATTGTGTTGCCTCGACAAATGGATTACGACCGCTATTGGCCGAACCTCACTGGTTACACGGCAGTAAAGCGAACTCCAAGTCGGACTTCAGTGCTGACGTTGTCGATGATTAATGCTAATCGTCTTTGAAGTGAGGCTGACATCAGATCAATTACGAGCCATCGCTACTTTGCAGTAGCGCGACCTATTATTCCCAAGTGAGTTTTAGTAAAACCCTCGGGGGCCTTGAGTCCATATCCAAGCATGCGATCGAATCCAGAATGCGCTAGCCACAGCGCTCCCAGCAATGAAGCTGTAATCAGATCCATGGACAAACCTAGTGCCAGTAGCGTGGCTCCCAAAGCATAAACATGAGCGATGTTATATCCGATTGAACCGACTTTAGGTCCTAGAAGATATGCACCAAAACTGATGTCAGGTGCGAAAAATACTAAAACAACGAGCCACCAAGACCACTCGGCGCCCAAAGAGACAAGAATTGCAATCGACGACAGAAACACAACCGCCCCTTCCACACGCTGCCAAATTACCAGACTATCCATTCGCCGACCCCATTAGAGCGTTCAAGAGAAACATGTGTATGACATTTTAGAGTGAATCAAACAAAACGTGAGATGGCACCGGCTAGAAGAGTCCAATGACCGCTTGGGGCTGGGGTGTCGATTTTCAGCTCACTGCCGGAAACTTATTGACTAGCCGGATTGTGGTGATTTGGCTTACCCATGAGTCTACACGTGTAGACTCATGGGTAAGCGTCACACTCTCCACTCTATACGTGTAGCGTCATGGCGTTGAAACGGGTTGAATTCCAAAGACAGTGCCCAGAGCCAGCGGCGTGAAGTTATAAGACACTCCCTCGGGAGTCTTTGTTGTTGTGGGAGATCATCGTGCTGAAGCTTGTCGAAACATGTAGTCATGACAGCTCCTGGTCGGGAGTATCGATTATGAGTATTCTGTCTGCGGCCTTTTGACTGGCAGGTCGGTGCGTGATGCTGCCTGTCGACTCGGTTGATCATTTAGATTTATTTTTCAGCTAATTGCTTCAGCGCATCGTTCATCATTGACAACATTGGAGGTACACCTTTTTCCATCTGCCCTTTCATCAAAGCTGCCATTAAACCTTTGAAGGTTTCCTTATGCGTTACTTTGGTGCCCGTCTCCGTTTCTTCGAGTTCTATAATTTTATCGTTGGTAAAAATGAACTCGGACATCACATGGGCACGCCAATGAAAATATTTTGGCTCATCCATCTGAATAATCGTAGGAGTGTATTTCGGTCCGTCTTTACCTGCAACTTTACTCATCATAGTAATAGTTACAACCGAACCCACGTCAGCCTGACCTGCCGATGCGTTGATTGTTGGACTCCATTCTTGCCACTTATCAATGTCAGTAATTATGCTCCATACTTTATCGGGACGTGCCTGAATTTCGATTTCGGTTTTGACTGTTTGCATTTTTCTTCCAGATATTGACAAATAAACGATTCCCAGTAACAACAACAAACCGAGTACTTGGAACAATCTTTTCATTTGCTTAGCCCTATTATGTTTAGCTATTAATGGATTCGAGATAGCTATGTAGCTGCTCCATACCGGCACCCCATCCTTTATCATGATCAGACCGAGTCGATTCGAATGCGCTAACCTCTTGCGCTGTTGCGTCTCTTGGTTCCCAAAGAAAAGTCAGTTTTGTTCGATTTGCCGAAATTGATTCAAAATGTAGCGTCGCCAACATGTGTTTCGGCCAATTTGGTATATGTGGCATTGGTAACTCGTCTCCTTGCTCGTTAGATAAATACTGTAAAAAAACCAATCGTTCAGGAGATACAACTTCCTCATACTTTGTTAGCAACCACATTTGATTGCCGTCTGGCATAGTAATTTTATGCAGTGATTTACCGCCATCAACAATGCTCGCAGACACGAAATCGCATTTGCAACCGGGCATCGGAAACATCCAATTATTAAGATGCTTAACTTGAGTCCAGGCATCAAACACGAGCTGTCTTGGTGCATTGAACTCCCTAACTATTTCTGAAGGAACCACCGCTTTATTTTTCATCGTCAAATCACTTTTTTTGTATTTTCCCTAGGTATTCGTCTAATTGATCCATCGTTCCACCCCAGTATTTCTCAAACTGATGTAACCATTCTTGAATTGGCCGTAGTTCGGCTGGTTGAATTCGATAATATTTAAATCGACCCTCTTTGCGTTCTGAAACAATTTTGACCTTTCTTAGAACGCCTAAATGCTTGGACACCATCGGCTGGGGCCAATCAACAATTTCCACTAACTCATTAACCGTCATTTCCCTTATAACTAGTTGCTCTATTAAAATTCTACGCTTTGGCTCTCCAATGGCGCTGAACACATCATGTGTTGTTTTTAATCTAGGCATTCGATTATTATATTCCCATATAGGCA
This sequence comes from Granulosicoccus sp., assembly GCA_045106195.1. Lineage (GTDB taxonomy): Bacteria > Pseudomonadota > Gammaproteobacteria > Granulosicoccales > Granulosicoccaceae > Granulosicoccus. Next base: position 130,589 of record JBGCEH010000059.1, on the reverse strand, counting down.
TATGTCAACATCAAATTAGGCGGGCGCTTTTCTGAGGTAAGTTTCAGTCGCGGAAGCAATTAGATTAGACAGACTGGCTCACCGAACCAAAAGGGATGCTCAGGGAAAATAAGCCGCATTGGCAATTACTCGTATTATCAATTGCGGCGCTGCTGACTGTAGGTCGGATTGGGCGACAGCCGACTATAGCTGACGCTCAAAACACCATCATCGAGGGGATGTGCTCATTTGATTAGCATGGTGGACAAGTGATACAGAGTACCTAACATCCCAGTGGGGTTGCGGAGCCGAGTGATACGGATTTGCGGTTAACGCGCAAGCTGGTAGATGCGTTAGCGTTGATCGATGTTCGGGTGCTGGATCATTTGATCATTGGGCAGGGGGTGCAGACATCGTTGGCAGAGCGGGGGTTGATGTAGCTTCCAGCGTGTTAGGGCAATGGGAAGATGTAACGTCATCGTTCAGTGGGATTTTTATGCTGTCGCGAACGAGCGTTGAGATTTTATAAGCCTGTCTACCAAGACTTATACCTATGTTGGGCCTTCTAACGAAACAGCGGGTTGAAAACCAGTAGTTTGATATCTCATTGACCAACCCCGAGGGAAAGCATGGCATCGATGATTGTTTCTTGAAGCTTCCCCTGGAAAAACGGGTCAGAGACTTACGTGCAATCCTTAGAAGCAGGAGTCATTATCTATCCGTTGATTGCTAAAAACTTAGTCACCAAAAATCCTGGGACCAGCGCATCAGTCCGATTTTGTGCGAATGGTTCTGGCACTACGAGGGGGCCAGTCACTAAAACACACCGAATTTAGCTGCTCTGCGTCCGGTGTTGCACCTAAAATCATTGGCGTACTTCTTATCAAGCACAGTGGTCGGATGTAAAGATACACTTCGCTCCAATTCAATGACATCTGTTGCTTGCTACATTTTTTCTGGTGGTAACCACCATCAGTTGGTCACATTGTTGCTAGTACGGATTTGGATACAATCCTGATCGCAGGAGTCGGTAGCGTGGTTGGGCACCTATTTTCCAATATGTATTCTTGGCTACAACATGGATTGGTATAGAAAATTTACCCGTGGTTTCCGCAAACAGCGTCGGCGCACCCATCAACTGAACAGAAAGGAGCTACTATGACAAACCCTGCTCGCGGCTTTCTAGCCGAGATACTTATGTCGCTAACGAAATTTGCATTTCGATTTTTCATTGCATTTCTCTTGGGTACAGGCGCTGGTGCAATAGTGTGTTTGTACTACAACATACCAATCGTGTTTTCCGTTCTTGGTGGCATTCTGGTCTTGGGTGTAGCATTGGCATTGTTGTCTGATAGTTCCTTTTTCTAGAATTGCCGATCGTGAAGCAGTAAAAAGAAGGGGTAGTCACTTAATTAGCCTGGTAGACAAGTAATACAGAGTACCTAACATCCATTCGGGGGCACACAAACTCTCCGCCTTTAATTTATGGCTATTGTCTATCTGTGGGTAAATACCAGCGTCATAATCTGTATTAAGTGCAAGTGGTGATCGGCCGCTTCAATCTGATCGTTGCCGTTAGAAAGGGGTTACTCGGACCCTAAGCAAGGGTAGATAACTATAAGTGATCAACTCTCGCTCCAATCGTTGGCAACATCTTTATTCGAGAGATCATTGTTCCAATCAGTCTATGAAGTGATGTCGCCTATTGCAACATTGATATGCTTATCGTGCGTACAACTACACAGGTGTTGCTCAGCACATTCGAATTCCCATTGCGAAAGACCGGTCCAGTACCAGACGGAAAACCGATTGTCTTTAAACACGGGCAGACACCAGCGCCTCTTTCAACAAGGGCTTAATAGGCCTTGGCTGCAGCATGCCGGTCCACATACACTACCTGGTCATGCGGATCACGCGGCCAGTTTCCGCATGCACCCATTCAACACCGAGTTGCACCTGTGATATCCGCCGAGCTATAAACTTCACGCTCTCATTGCTTGTTTTGTGTATAGCCACGCAAATACCAGTGGTTTATGCAGAAAAATCAATCGAAGGGCGCGGGGCCAATTCCGAATCTCAGCAACAACTCGAAGACCTCAAAGATGTTTTACAGGACCAACTGTCAGACAAGGTTTAAAAAAAAACGGGACAGCAAACGATAGTTCAGTGAGCTACGAATTATCATGGTTATCCCACACAATGGCAAATCGATAGTGGGATGCTACAGACGTGAAAAATTTGGAAAATAACAAGATCTGTGTTGATAGTATTAGCTCAATATCTTACTAAATATTTTACCGCAAGGACCAATTTTTACACCTTCGCGCAGGCGAGTATATTTTAGTGTGTTTAAGTTACATGGGTTGGCGCCTGTTGCTTCTGCAAAGATGACCTGAGCTGCTATAGATGCGTAGTCATTCAAAAAATGAACTGCACTTTTGACAACCAGAATTTTTTGCTCTGTCGGTTCCACACCTAAAGCGCGAAACATGGATTGATCTGCATTTTGACTACGTATGGTTCCAACAATGACTCTGACTTCGGCTATGTCATGATCAAGAAGCAGGCAGGCACAAGGGCCGAAGTTGGCTTTTGAGCCAGCATACATAGGTCCTGTAAACTCAAATATACCATTAGAGACGGATTCGACAGTTGCGTGAATCTGCACGGGTGGATTGCCATATTCTGGATATTTACAGCCCAATGAAAACAAAATTCTTGAGCCTACGCCCGCTGAATGCGCCAGCGCTGCGGCTTGTTCATCCCATAGTAGTGAGAGCGCTGCGCCTTGTGCTCCTTCATCCAGCAGGGCGTGCAGAAGGCCCGTTGTGTCTCCCATGCCACCAGCCCCCGGGTTGTCCTGAGGATCAGCAATGACCACAGGTTTTGTGGAGATGCGTGATATAACTATGGCTTTTTTTACGGCATCTGCGGACGGAATAAGTGGGTTGTCAAAATCACCTTCAGCCTGTGAGAGTGCTTCAAGCATGGAGTCTGCAGCGTGTTCGACTGCCTGTTCATCGGGACCGTAGGCAAATACTGATGCACCTGTGTGAGCGATATCAGCAGGTGGAAAGCCTAGCGCCATATCAATGGATGCTACCCCGTCTACGGTGAGCTCTTGAAGATGAGAGTAGAGGGCTCTTGCCGGGTCCAGCATGGTTGACTGTGAGGTGATTGGAATAATGTAATCCAGCTGACGCCATGCTTTGTGGAAATGCATTTTTTTGTCCAACAATTTGCTGAGTAATAGTTGGGCGCGCGCACCGGTTTCTGCCATATCAAGATGAGGGTAGGTGCGATAAATCGTTACAGCAGACGCACGCTCAAAAAATTCCGGGGATAAATTGCCATGTAAGTCCAGACTGACTACCACCGGTAAATCCTCCCCTACCACTTCGCGCACTAATCTTAGAATTTCTGCTTCGCCGTCTTCATGACTTTCACTGACCATGGCGCCGTGTAAATCCAGGTACACTCCGTCCAGCTCATGTGCATTCTGAAGTGCATCAATAAGCATTTGTGTTATTTGATTGAATGCCTTGTCGGTAACGTACCCTGCCGGCTCAGCAAAAGTCCAAAGTAGTGGTACCAATTCCCAGTCGCCCACTGCCTCAATAAATCCGGATATAGGGATATTCCGCCCTGACATGATGGACAAAATATCGTTACCTTGAATCAAGCCAGGCCAGGCACTGGCGGTCGTGAAATGTTCTAGTTCAGTACGTAATGGTGCAAACGTATTGGTTTCATGCTGCATGCCACCAATGGCGATTCGTTGTTTGGTCATAGTCAATCCCGGGCTGGACTTTTTTCGCTATTTGTAAGGTTTACCCTGTTTATTGGTAAATTGGCGGTGAGCAGTTCCATTTGCAGGGATTCTCAAATCAATATCCGGATAATGCCCAGTATCCTCTTTTGGGGCGCGGGTCCCGACAATCAGATACAAGACATCTTCTTCGGTGCGATTGATCATATGATGGCCATTCGGATCACCTGCAATATGTGTGGTTACGTCGCCGGGTTCAAGTTGTGTTTCTCCACTATCGTCAACCAATATGGGTCTGCCTGCTAGAATGTAAACTAATTCGTCCTCATGAGTATGCCAATGGCGCTGTGACGACCACGCGCCAGGTGAGAGGACAACCCGATGCACCCCGAATTGAGTTAGGCCCCCCGCGTCAGAAAGTCGTTCGCTTTTCCTTGCAACACATGGCTCGTCGAATGGCGCAGGATATCCGCTACCTGTGCGAACTTTCACTTTTGATACGTCGAGTTTTGGCATTGTTCTCTCCTGTGTAGCAGAATACTAGAAAACGACTAAATTTGAATTGCTCTGCAGTAAGCGGTATTCAGGTACAAACCCTGTGGGTTTTGGGTGTTCTGTTTGCTCGATACCAAGCCGTCATACTAGTATTGATTCTCATTGCAGTTGTATTATATGCGGGCGCCGATGACCCCATGCATTTAAATTGAATTTCCAAATACAGCGTAAGGTGAACACATAAGCTGCTTTGAAATCTATTTTCTGCACTGTTGTGAGATCTGTTGAATCCCTCACTTTCCACAAATCAACGTTGTAATACACCGTTATCCGACTTTTAGGCAGCGTTCCAAGTGCTTTTGACAATCGCAAAGTGATCGAAGGACTGATGCACTTTGATGGTTGATAACCTAATTCGGTGTTGATATTGATACTCAAAGGCAGTTTGCCAGCAAGCGAACGCAGATATTAAAGGGTTCAATATATGTTTCGCGAATAAAGGCACGAGGATGCAGGGGCTTGTGCGTTGATATCAGTGACAATACTTATAATTACGCAACTACACGTTGCCATCGGCGAAATCAAACGTGAGCTGCCAAGTTCCATTCACTGATAAAGACCTACTACCTTTCAGGAGTGTTTTCTTCGTCCTTGTTGTTCCCGCCGGATAAAAGATTCATTTCACCGTGGTCTGTAAATCGCGCAGCTATGGCTCCGCCCGGTGCCCCCAATTTCCCCTTGAGTGAGTAGGTAACGGGTTGATTGAGGGCTATCCCTTCACCCTGTGTATGGTTGATTGTTGCCAACAACTGGCGGATTGCGCTGAATGCAGAAATGCTGACAGGTACCGTTAACACGGTGTCACTAAAGCGTGGAATCTCACCGGATACATCACTGACCCCGCTTGCCAGACCCCGTCCATCGATATCCAGGCTGACCGACATGCCGTCATAGGCCAAGGGTGTTTCATTGGGATTTTGTACCCGAAGCTTCAGGGCAAAACGTAACTCCAGTCCCTCGCTTTGCAATGGCTCGAGACCGGCGACGCGCACGTTGGGTGCGTCGCGCCCTGTCATTGAGGCACAGCCACTGAGAAACGTCAGAAACAAAAGCAACACTGTCGATCTGTGTATTTTCATGTATTCAGAATACCGTGTATTGACGCCTTGAGAGTAACGTATTTTTTGATTTTCAGTGCATCTTGGCTGAGCGAAGATAGGTCTTACGAAGATTTCCGGATCTTCGGACGAGCGTCAGACTGTCTCAGTCAGGCTACGGATATCAGGGAAGTTCTACACAAATAAGGTATGGTCTGAAAATCAGATGATCAACAACAAACATTTTGTTATGAAGCAACCTGTTCTCTATATATTCGCAGGACTACCCGGCACCGGGAAAACAACGCTGGCAAAGAAATTATCAGCCGAAAAAGGGGCGATTTATCTGCGAATAGATTTGATTGAACAGGCTATGCGAGACTGGTGCTCCATGGATGTCGAGGAAGCCGGTTATTTGATGGCTTATCGATTGGCAGCTGACAATCTGGCTGTTGGACTTAGCGTCGTTGCCGATTCCTGTAATTCGGTTGAAATCTCTCGATATCAATGGCTTGACGTTGCCCAGAGGCAACGATCTTCAGCAGTAAACATAGAAATTGTATGCAGCAACAAAGCTGAACATCGTCAACGTGTGGACGCAAGAGTTAGTGACATACCCGGCCTGGAAGTGCCGGTTTGGGATAATGTGGTGGGTAGGGTGTACGAGCCCTGGACGTTTCCACGAACTACTTTGGATACGTCTGGTAAATCCGTGGACGAATCATTTGCTGAACTACTCTCGTTGTTGTCTGAGTGAAAACGAGTACATTGTGTTGCATATGATTGAGTCCAGATGTTGCTGCCATCTACTTCGACGCATAATGCTTCAAAAGATCAGATGCCAGAATACCGATAATTTTCATGCCTTCAGGGTTGGCATTGGCGGTATCAACCTCAAAATTGGTGCAATCTGCATATCTGAATTTTGTGCCCGATTGGTTGGTAGTGTGAAAATTGGAATTCTTGATGATTACTATCATCGAACTTCACAATTTCCATGCTGCAATACGTATATCTGGATTTGCAGAGTACCGCATAGAATGCTGCGTTGCTTAAATCAACACTGTCAAACTTCGTGTTGACCATGCTGGACCTTTCGAAGGTTGAATCATTCAGCTCCGAGCCGCTAAACGTATTTTCTGATCTCATATAGAGCTTACTCTGAACAAGACAAGTTTGACCTGGTAGAACACTGAATATCCTTATGTGTCGAATTACACCCGTGGTAAGACGCAGTGTTCAATACTGCCGCTAGCACGATGTTATCCGCGCGACATAAAATCTTCAGGGTCTCCGTGGTGGCTGGCTTTTGTTCTGCCATTGTATTAATAAACCAATGTTGTTACTCCTACAGATAAGCTATGATGCGCTTCCAAACTAGTCTCATGGTGAGTTTGCGGGAATGCTCACTGAGCTTGGCGTGGGTCAAATACTTGCGCATAATATCGAATTGCAGTTTACGAAATTGGCAGATAAAACCAACATATTCTGGGTAGAGCAATTTCTTTCAGAGCTCGGCAAGCCAGAACCTCCAGATGAGTAAGTAACGATGACGTTTGACTTCAAGTGGCAATTTCCCGTACTTCCACGCAAACTCAATGAGCATTCACAAGAGGTCGGCGTGCCAGTCGAAAATTGGCAACCTTGTAGAAGTCCGCCATCGAATGTGATGTCCGGGCAGTATTGCAGACTTGAACCGTTTGACATAAAGTTACACAGCGATGGTCTATTCAAAGCTTTTTCGTTAGATACTCATGCTCGCAACTGGACATATCTTCCTTACGGACCGTTTGAGCACAAACACCAATTCGTTGATTGGTGCAGCGAAAGCTGTGTTGGGGAAGATCCGCTGTTCCATACGGTAGTAGATCAATCGGATGATCGAATCACAGGTATGGCCAGCTACTTACGCATATCCCCTGATGTTGGCTCAATAGAGGTCGGGCATATTCACTTTTCTCCCATCATTCAGCGAACAAGATTGGCAACCGAAGCCATGTTTCTGATGATGTGCAGAGTATTCGATGAACTGGGCTACCGTCGCTATGAGTGGAAATGCGATGCATTGAATGCCCCTTCCTGTGGCGCAGCTCAGCGCTTCGGTTTTAAGTTTGAAGGTATCTTCCGACAAGCTTTGGTATATAAACAGCGTAATCGGGATACTGCCTGGTTTGCCATACTCGATAGCGATTGGCCAACGTTGCGTAAAGGCTATGAGGAATGGCTTGCCAAAGAGAATTTTTATGCTGATGGGCAACAGATTCGCACTTTAACACAGTGCATCGACGACTGTTGCTAACGCTTGTATGAGTGATCCGCTGAGGTAGTCAACAACCCGACAGAAACAGATCGGTTTTCGTGTAATCGGTAAATATTTGAAATTTATTTGCCTGTGCGTGTAAAAAAATAATTAGCCGTTCGTTATTCCTGATAGTCGTGTTGGGCTGGACGCCTGAACATGGCTTATGTCGTGAATTATCGGGAAAGTGAGTCGTTGAACTATCTGCTCCTAGGAGTGCAACGACGAGCCAGACTCGTTTTCCGAGACAGGGATGTCAGGGGGTATAAGGAAATGCCCTTTTGTAAACGCTGAGTCACTACCCATGTAGGGATATACCCAGCAAGGCGTATCGACTTGTCGTCAGGTTTTTAGTCAGACAAGCCGAAGACAAGGAAGTAAGGGCACAAGGAAGTGCCTATTATTCAATCGGTATTCTCTATAGAGTGAATAGCGTTATAAACCATTGTGCTCCGGCCGATTAAGGAAAATCCTTTTTCAGGCTCCAATGACGCGGTTTTATGCCCAGCGCTGAACAGCAGAATCTGAGTCGGTGGGCCCGGTGTTGAAAGCAATGCGGGCCTGGGGGGCGAATTCATGGACAACATTGACAAGCTTTTCGAAGACCAGGAAGTGCTCATCATCCTTTCTGACCCCAGCACCGATCATGACCACATCAAATTGCGTCTCCTTTAATGTGTCAACCAACTGGTCTGTAGCGCTGTCTGTGTTGACTATGAATCCGATAGATGCGTCGTAGCCAAGCTCATTGAGCCTTTTCTCGTCGGCTTTTAGCGCCCCTTCCAGCTTCTCGGCAGTGAGTCCGGGGTATTTCGAGTAGTCGACGACCGTCGGGTGCCAACCGACCATGAGAACTTTTTTTGACATAATCATGCACTCCCTGGTTTCGCCATATGATGATCCGAAGGTCGCGTCGGGGGTGATACTTATCATTACTGCGCGCCGCGGCTTTGCATTACTTGAGTACACATTAACAATTAATAGTTTACATGACAACTAAAATCCCTGAAACGCCTGAATCGATTGGTCGTCAGCTTAATTTTACGACGGGTCGAATGAATGCGCTTTGTCAGCAAGTGCTTGAACCGTATGATCTTTCCTTGCAGCAGTGGGTGGTTTTGTCGTGTTTGTGGCGCGGTGGTGAACTGACTGTCGGTGTCATTTCTGAGCTTGTCGGCTCCGGGCTTCCGGCGACTTCCCGGATTATCGACCGTATGGTGGCTCGTGGTCTGGTCAGACGTCGGCAGGATGAATCGGATGGTCGGGTGACCCTTATCAAGGTGACTGAAAAAGCGCGTGAGCTTGAGCACCTTGCAAGCTTCTACGAAATGATTAATGATGCGCTTTTTACTGATTTCAGTGCGGAAGAGCGCGAACAGTCCTTTGACCTGCTACGCCGAATGGAAGTAAACGCAAAAAAAGCCCTTGAGTGATCAGGACGGATTCAATGGTGCCTCGAAAAATGCCATTGCCAGAATCGTGCAATCTGTTTTCGGTGATGTCGTGTTTTAATGGTTTTTGTGGTTTTTTCAAAGTGCCGCCAAGCTGGTTCCCAATCATGGCGGCATGCGAATTACTTAGGCAAACAATAAATCATAGGCTTTGCAGTACGCTTTTCCTTTGGCAACTCTCTTCAGGTAAACGCCTTTGAGCGGCATACCTTTTGGTGGTTCAATTTGCTCTGCCAGACCCATTTTGAGCAGAGTTTTGTAGGATGCCGTTACTTTAACAGTCGGCAAACCGGTTAATTCAACAACCTGTGGTTTGGTCAAAGGTGTTTTTTTTGCCTGGGCGCCAATGGCTCCCAAAATTGCAACAAGGGCTGTGACATCGTCAAAGTCCAATTTTTTTGCCGTACGAGGCATATCTGTATATCTCTAGTTGATTAAAATACGAAAACGTTTATTTTTTACGCATGAGGTAGCGGAAACAATTAACCTCAGCTGTTGGATGAAACCCAAAGGGTAATCAAAGCCGGGCGCATTTTCTCATATCGCGGGTGCTTGCGCTTGTTTCCGTTCTTTATAAAGCGAACGGATAGATAAAGTCTAAATGACTGAAATGAATATAACGGTCGTTGAAACAGTATTTAATGAGGCGTCTGGTTTCTTCTATGGAATATCAAGTGGTCTAAGATTATTCAATGTGCCTTCATCAAGTGTAGAGAAGAAAATTCGGTAAGATAACGTTATGGCGTCTTGTACCAACCAGATTGGATTATGCAAAAGACTCCATAGAAGCTGTACCGGTTGATTTTGATGGTGTATTACGGCATTGGCCATCCGTTGTAGAACTCAACGAGGATACCTTCGGTTTGCCGTGCGGCGCTATCATGAGGGTTGCGTTTGCAGATTCACAGCTTCAACCCGCTATCCGTGGATTACTGACTGATGAGCAGTGGCGGGCATTAATTGTTGAAGAGTTATACCGCCAATATCCCCAATCTGAAGCGAAGAGGGCTGTAATGCGTTGGTCCGAATCGGTGGGTGGGCTGGATCTAGACGTATTACATGTTCTTAAAGTGTTTAGCAAAAATATGAAACTTATTCTTGCAACCAATGCAACGTCTCGTCTACAAGCTGATCTTGAGAAGCTTGGAATAGCTAAATTATTCAATGGGGTCGCCAATTCGAGTGCCCTGAGGTTCATTAAATCCGAATCGTCCTTCTAGCGAGCTGCCCTTCAAATTGCCGATTCAGACGCTGAGCACGTTCTGTATATCGACGATTCGCTCGAGAATATTCGGGCTGCCTCGAACACGGCAATTACAAGTCATCATTTCATCGGTTTGGATGCATTGAAGAAATTCCTGCCGGATAAGCATAATCACAGAAAACCGTACGCGTCAGAATTGCCCACACCGTATTCGAAGTTTCCTGTTTTTGTCCAGAGTTTCGCGAAATAACGTTTGTATTTCATCGATTTGAATCGATAGATAGCCATTAGTATTTGTTTATTTGCGCTTTTTCCCCGACTTAGCGCCTATTCAAAGTTGAAGGTTTTGTGTCCATCGTGTCAGGGTGTCTGGATTCGCACCTCAACTCGGTAGAGTCCCCGTAAATCAGGACACTATGGTCATATTCTGGTGAATGCGATCAGGCTATCTGATCAATCCTTAGAGGTTTTCAGTGACTACCGGGAGGTTGAGCGCCCAGTATCGCATCACCCACCATTTCTGCCGTTGCCGGGGCCAATGTCCAGCCCAGATGCCCGTGCCCCGTATTGTAGAAAACACCGGCGCGTTTGCCAGCACCTACACGCGGGAGCATATTTGGCATCATGGGGCGAAGTCCTGCCCATGCAACCACATGCTCGGTATCAATGCCGGGGAAGTAGGTTCGACACCAGGCAATCAACGGGTCGACGCGATCACTTCTGATATCCAGGTTGTAGCCGTTGAATTCTGCGGTACCTGCAATCCGAAGCCGATCGGCCCCCAGGCGGCTGCTGACAACTTTTGCATCGTCATCAAGTAAGCTGACCCATGGGGCCATTGCCTGGCTGGCCTCATCCTTTAGTGGCAACGTTACAGAATAGCCTTTGATTGGATAGATATTAACCCGATCACCCAATTGAGCTGCAAACTGTCTGCTATGGGTACCGGCACACACAACTACAGCAGAGTGCGTACAACGTTCGCGTAATTCACGACCCTCTGCGACTCTGACAACAGGGGAGGTGCGACCGGCGCTGGGTCGAAAATGGACATGCACACCGTGTCTGTCCTGTTCGAGTTCTTCCACCTGGGCGTCGTATACAAAGGTTGCTCCCATGTGAGAGCAGGCGTCAGCCAGGCCACGTGTGTACTTGTGGATGTCACCGGTTGAATCGCTAGGCGTCAGATAACCACCGATAAAATCACCGGTTAGAGAAGGCTCGATCTCTTTCATCTGATCGGGTGTGAGTGCCTTCCTCTCCAGACCGCCACGTGTCAGTAATTCATTGACGCGGGTTGCGTGGTCATAACCTTTTTGATTGGTGTAGATATGCATAATGCCGCGGTTCTCGAGATCAAAATCAATATTCTCTTTTTCCGCCCAGGCGAATAAATGCTCCCGTGCAGCCATGGCCAGCCGCACCGTTTCAATGGTGTTTTCTTCGTAATGCGGAATATTACGGACAAACTCTGCCATCCAGCTTAACTTGTGCCAATCGGGTCGAGGGTTAATCAGCAGGGGAGCATCCTTCTTGAACATCCACTTCAGTCCTTTAAGCACAGTCGACATCTGTGTCCACACTTCAGCGTTTGAGGCGGATAATTGCCCACCGTTCGCAAACGAGGTTTGCATGGCAGCATATCTGTCACGGTCGTACACCGTAACCTTGTAACCACGATTCAATAATGCGTAGGCGGTAGTGATTCCGGTGATACCGGCCCCGATGATTGCAATTGGTTTCACGATAGTTGGAACCTAAATGAACAGGGAAACACATTAATGCCATTCTTTGCACACTGTAGATTAGCGCTCTATGAATAGTTCTGATCTGGCACGTGAGTATTGACGAACTCATGCAGCACAAACCCTGCGCCCTGTATTGTCGCAAGGTTGCGGCACTTGCTTAAGTCTAACTGAATTACCGAGATATCAGGAGCTTCAGCGCAATCGTTGTTTTTTAAAAAACCAGGCAGGTACTTCCAACAGATGCTGTGAATTCAAGGGGGCACGCCGCTGAGATCCACCTCTATGATTTGATCCTTGATTTTTTCCACAAAAGAAAAACTGCTGATACTTTGTCAAAGAAAACGCGCGTGTCCGTTATTTTCTGTAATCGCGTTTGATTCAATAATGAATTCAAACCTGCTTGTGACGGAGGTTTCCATGAAAAATGCCACAACATTATTTGTGCTGTCAGCGCTGGCTTTGACGGCTTGTTCCGAAGATGGTTCGAGTACGAGCACATCTGGTAATCAGCCTGCTCAACAGGGCACGATGCCCAATCCTTTCGGGACAGAATCTGCGCCTGCCTCTGACAAAGATCCTGCCGTACTTGACGATATCCTCGTCGTTGATCCCCCGGCGAAACAAGAACCTGACGTTCCTCGCGGCGAGCCTGCAACAGTTCCCTCTGAAAGTTCAAGTAACATTGACGTCAATAGCATTATCAATGGCAGCTCAGTAGCCACAGCCACAACGCTCTGGGCCTGCTCTGCACAGGGATCGAGTACTGACAACCAAACTACAGACATAGCCTTCTTTGCGGATGGTGATATGACTATCGCAGAAGCAGACGAGACTTTGGTGCTGAACTGGACAAGTAACGGACCGTATCTGGAACTGAGCGTGGTCGAGCAGTACCTGGGTCGCCTTGACAATGTGGTTGTCAGCGAGTCTGCAGGCACCTTGAGCTTTCTGTTCACTTTGACCGATGGTGAGAGCGGCTCGCTGGCATGTGATCTGATGGATGTTGACAACGCACCGGTAACCCGGCCAGATCGCCCTGTCAATGATGATGGCTCGGATGATTCCAGCCCATCTTCGATATTGCTTAATGCGATAGTTGACGATGAATTGCAGACCGGTTGGCGGTGTGAGCTTGCTGACGAATCACCCATCGTTTTCTTTTTTATTGAAGCAGGTCAAGGTGGAATGTTGAGTAACGAGTATCCCGCTGGAATATTGATGAACTGGGTTGCCGATGTAGAGGGCGCCCGTATTACGCTGGAAGACAGTAATCAGATAACACTCAGTCCTCTGATGTTCAGTGGTGACGATTTTTTTCAGGTTGATACAGTCAGCTACCTGGGGATGGATATACCGGGTATGGAATGTCAGCGTGGTGATCTGTAAGCACTGGGTAGACGTGTTGTTCGAGTAAGGTGAGGGCTCATGGATGAGCCCTTTTTTGTTGTTGTCGTTCAACGATACTTTTTGAATGCTGACTGAGTGAGACTTCGCGATTCGCTCGCTCCCGAGAGGGTGGTCCGACGAGTTTATTTGATACTCAATCAATGATTAAGTATTTTTGACAGAAAGTCCTTTGCACGATTACTTTCGGGGTTGCTGAAAAATTCGTTGGTTGGACGATTTTCGACAATTGTTCCTTCATCCATGAACACAACGCGGTCAGCCACTTTTCTGGCAAAGCCCATTTCGTGGGTTACGACCATCATTGTCATGCCCTCGTGTGCAAGACCAACCATGACGTCCAGAACTTCGTTGATCATTTCCGGGTCAAGCGCCGAGGTTGGCTCATCGAACAGCATGGCAATCGGATCCATGGCAAGCGAACGTGCGATGGCCACGCGTTGTTGCTGTCCACCGGATAACTGACTCGGGTACTTGTTGATGTGATCGTTCAGGCCGACGCGCTCGATCAATTTTTCTGCACGGGACACTGCTTCATCACGGCTGCGCTTGAGCACCTTTTCCTGAGCCAGACACAGATTTTCAAGTACCGACATATGCGGGTAGAGCTCAAAATGCTGGAAGACCATGCCGATGCGAGAACGTAGTTCGGTGAGGTTGGTCTTTTTTGCAGTCACCTCCTTGCCATCGACATGAATTTGTCCGGACTGGACAGATTCCAGCCCGTTGACACATTTGATCAACGTGGATTTACCGGAGCCGGATGGGCCGCAGACTACCACTACCTGACCTTTATCTACTGTCGCGCTGCAGTCATTCAGTACTTGAAACTCGCCATACCATTTACTGACTTTTTGTAGTTCTATCACGTGGCCATCCGAGCGTTAAGGCGTCTGACGTAAAGCGACCCAGCAAAGCAGATCACAAAATAGACGAGGGCAGCAAATAGATACATCTCCACAAGTCGCCCTTCTGTACGGGCAACGATCGAAGAGGCTGTCATGAAATCGCGCAAGCTGACAACGAATACGAGAGAGGTATCCTGAAAGAGGATGATTCCCTGAGTGACAAGGATGGGAATCATGTTACGAAATGCCTGTGGCAACACGATGTAGCGTTGAATTTGCCAGTAGTTCAGCCCCGTGGATTGACCTGCATACACCTGGCCTTTTCGAACACTCTGAATTCCTGCCCGCATGATCTCTGAGTAGTAGGCGGCTTCGAATAAAACAAAAGCGATCAGTGCTGAGTAGAAACTGCCTATGGGCCGTCCAAGCGCCAGTGGCACCAGAAAGTAAAACCAGAAAATCACCAGTATCAATGGTACCGATCGAATAAGGTTTACGTACGCTGCAGCCGTCAATGACAACGGGGCGAAGCCAGACAAGCGGGCAAGTGCCAGCAGTGTTCCCAGTAATATACCGCCAACGATGGCAAGAAACGTTAGCCACAAACTGAGTCCCAGGCCCTGGGCAAGAAATGGTAGTGACGAAATAATGACCGAAAAATCAAAATCGCTCATGACTGTGCAATCATCTTATGCATCCTTGCCAACAAAGCCGGGTATGGCGGTGCGTCGCTCTAGAAAATGCATCAATGTTGTAACGATGAGTGCGATAAAAACATAGATAACAGTAGCTGCCGTGAAGGCTTCAAATCCATGGAATGTGTATTCCGCAATTTGCTGGCTCTGAGCAGTCAGCTCAAGTAGTCCAATGGTCAGGGCAAGTGATGAGTTCTTGAAGACAGTCAGGAATTCAGACGTCATCGGTGGCACGATGAGTCGGAACGAAATCGGTAGCTGGATATATTGATAGGATTGAAAGGTATTGAGACCGGATGCCCTTGCGGCAGCTTTTATTCCAACGGGTACCGTCTCGATACCGGCCCGTACTTGTTCGGCGACACGTGATGCCGTGTATAGGCCTAATGCTACAACAGCCGTTACGAATTCGGGGTTCGGCATGTCTCGTTTCATCCAGCGTCCCAGATCATCGGAGACCATTTCCGGTACAGCAAAATACCAGATGAACATTTGTACCAACAATGGGATGTTACGAAAAAGCTCGACGTAGGCGGTGCATATGAGACTGATGAATCGATTGGGTAAAGTTCTGCCAACGCCGACAATACATCCGATGATCATGGCAATCACCCAGGCACACAAGGCCACGGATACGGTCCAGCCCAAACCGCTGATGAGCCATTGCAGATACTCTTCTTCGAACAGTACACTCCAGTCCCAGTTGTAGTTCATGGCAGGCACGTGCCAGATGCGACGTGAGGAAAATGCCGCACACCAGTATCAACTGGTGTGCGCTTTGGATATGAACTGAATGGCACGTTACTTATTCGGGCAGGCCACCAATCATGAATGCTGTTTTG
Source organism: Granulosicoccus sp. (assembly GCA_045106195.1). Lineage (GTDB taxonomy): Bacteria > Pseudomonadota > Gammaproteobacteria > Granulosicoccales > Granulosicoccaceae > Granulosicoccus. Next base: position 114,758 of record JBGCEH010000059.1, on the reverse strand, counting down.
AGCGTGTCATCAGCAGGTACACCTAATGGATCAAACCACTTGCTGTATATGTCAAGAATCTCTCCTGAACGCATGATAGATGCAATGGCTTTCTTACCCACGAGTTCGAATGCGCTGTCATCGCGCCGTACCATAATGGCATACGGATCAAACGATAGAAAATCACCAACCACAGCATAGTCGTCGGGTGACTTTGACTTTGAAATAAGACCAAACAACAGGATGTGGTCGGTGGAATAAGCATCGACACGATCGGTCTCCAGTGACAGCATGCCTTCGGCATGGTCTCTGACCGGCAGAATTTTTACATCCAGACCGGCCGCTTCAATAGCTGCCTTGACTGCGCGTTCGTTAGTTGTGCCTTGTGCCAGAGCAACGGCTTTGCCATCCAGATCTGCAACAGATTGAATACCACTGTCTTTGCGCGTCAGGATTTTTGTACCAGTAATAAATGTTGTCGGTAGATACTCGACTTGCTCCTGACGTGTGAGATTGTTGGTAGTGGATCCACATTCCAGATCGATTGTGCCATTGGCCATCAATGCAATACGGGTTTTAGGATTGACCGGTACGTATTTAACCGCAATGTCTTTACCCAGTTCTTCAGATACCGCATCAACGATTTTCATGCACAGATCGATGGAATATCCGATGGGCAGCTGATTGTCATCAAGGTAGGCGAAGGGTACGGATGATTCACGGTGGCCGATGACAATCTCACCGCTCTCGGCAATCTTGGCAAGGGTGCCGCCCGCATTATCCTGAGCGTTTGCGACTGTGGTTGTCAGGCCCACTAGTAAAGCGGCGGTAAGAAGGTGAGACTTTATGTGCATGAATTGCTCCTGTGGTGTCTAAATTGGATATCGTGTGCGTTAGTGACCGGTAAGTTGTACCACCGGAGGACTGTGCTTTGCAATCATTCATCTCTATCGATGAGTAAAAGCGCCAGAGTTGACACCCGTCGGGGTCAGTAGATGCAAAAGCGAAGCAAGTATTCTCGCGTCTGGCTCGGGCAGGGGCAAACATCGTAGAAAGCGTCGCTTTTTTGAAACCGATACATTGCAGCTCGAGTGCGATATACGGGGCTGGCTGGCCGCAACTACTCTGAGCGAGCCGCTACAGCTCGAACGATTCGCGCGTAAGTCCGTGGAACTCCATGAACTCCCTGATTCGCCGAATAGCCGCCTCGCGTCGCCGGACGACTCGCTGCAGCGGTTGTTTGACAAGTTTTGCTACCTCATTCTGCGACATGCCCTGAAAGTAGTAGCAGCGCAGGATCAGCACGTCCATGTCATCGAGCAAAGGCTTTTCGTTTAGGTTTGCCTTCATGTCAATCAGACGCTCAGAGGCCTCGGTCCGGATTTTGTCGGTGACATTGGCGGCCCCCAGAATCAAGGCCAGTATCAACTCGAGTTGTGCATGATCGGCTGTTTCCTCAACACTGGGAGTATCAGCTGCAATCTGTACCACAGACTCATCGTCAATGTTAGTGGTTGTACTGGGACGTGTGCCATCACATTCTTTTTTTTGAATCATGGTATCTGTCAACTCAACCAGAAGTTGCTCGTGTTTGGCTTCTGAATTTTCTTTCTCTTCCGGCAGGGTATTCGTGTACGCCTTATCCTTTGATTTCTTTACTGCCAGAGCAATAATCTGATCACGAGGCAGTCGTTGCAAACACATCCACTCAAACAGATCCTGGCCCAGCTCACTGAACTGTTGTAGCCATGCTCTGGGACGTGGATAACCCAGACGATTGCGTTTGACGGTTATCAGTTCATTCTTGAACACGGCAAATACCAGCGCATCGTTGATATCCTGATCGTCAGGCAAGGCGTTGATTTTCAAGGCCAGATTCTGATGCGCCTCTTCAAACCAGCCTTCCCAATCGCCAAAATCATGATAGCGACGGGCTACGAACGACCGGAGTCTTGTCATCCAGCGCTCGGAGTAAAGCTTCTTGAGGCGGTTCTCTCGCAATGCTTTTGCAGACAAGACGGTTATTTCCAGATTCGATTGCAGGTTACTGGCTGGCCGCCAGAACAGAGTTGGCTATGGTACACAGGGATTCAGGCGCCTGTGTACCAAGGGACGGTAGCAGCGATGCAAAACGTGCACTCTGAGCGACACCGGGTAAGGATTGTAGGTTCTCGTACATGACGTATTGCTCTGTCCAGAAATCCGGCTCCATGACGTCTGAGCCGTCTGTGGTAAGTGTATCGCACGCTGCCGAGTTCATCAGAGACCACTGGCCCAGTAGCTGAAAATCATCGGCAACCGCCAGACAATGCTCGGGGTCTGCGGCTTGCGTGCAATCTACTGCCGTTGCGGATAGCTCTTCAAGCCATTCCTGCCATGCACTGGACACCAGCTGTTGCGACCCTGTCGCTGACAGCAGCTGTTCGTAAAAACGCTTTTGCCCTGTCTGTAAATGTATCTGTTCCACTTCACTGACCGATAGATCATCGAACAAGCCTCCCAGGCTGCGTATTGCTCGCGCAACTGGCGGCTGTCCTGTAAGTCCATTGCCGGCCTCAATATACGCATCGGTGCTCTGGGTAAGTTGCTGTTGCAAAGACAGAACGGGACCTGTACGCAGCATAGGTGCGACCACGACAGCAAGGATCACGGCAGCGAATGCACCGCCATAGACAGGCAAGGGCTGTTGGAAAAGTCCGCGGAACGATCGAACGAATTTTGACAGGAGCTTACTCGCTGGCGATGACTGATGCGCCTCGCTCTGCGCAGCCTGTGTTGTGCGTGCGTCGTTTACGCGCGACGCATTCTGCGAATGAGCTTCCTCTGCCACAAAGCTTTCGGCTTCGGCAATGTCAAGCCACTGCTGAAAGTAGACGGGATCGTTGGCAACATGGCTCAGCACTTCAGCCGAACGCTGAGTGCTCAGGGTACCTTCGCGCCACGCGGTAAGCTCGTGCCATTGAGGTGCTGCGCCCACAGGAGGATTTCCACACAACGTTATTGCGGTGTAGGCAATGACATTTTCTTCAATTGATTTGTCGGGGTCGATCAAGATCTACATTCCTGCTGTGTTGTGAACCACGCTAACAATCCTGGCTGGCATGTCACGGATCATGGTGTTGCGGATGAGACGATACGTATGGTCATCGCGCTATATTGAATGCTCGGGTCGTCCAGCGTTTTTTCAAAATCTTTCAATGTCGGATGGTTCACAGGTATCGTAGCCAGTGAGGCCAGTTGCGTAAGGGTTGGTGTTAATGAGTGATTTGCCGGCAATGTGTAGAACATCACGATATCGGTGCCCCATGGTGGGGTGACCTGTATCGCCTGTTCGTCAATCCGGGGAATTCGCTGTGATTTCAGGGCAGGTAGTACATTGCGTCGTTCGCTGTCACTGGCCGGATACAGTAGTGAGAGTTCGCTGTTTGCATCAAGTAGCAGTACTACCAGATTGGCCTCGGTGTCACTGAGTACATTGAAATGTATGAACTCACCGTCACTGACGCGATTACTGGCCAGTGGTTCACGAAAGCTTACCTGCAAGTCTCCACGTTCTTTTTTCAGGTCTCGCATCATCCGGCGCTTTAACCATTCTCGCCCTTCAAGCCAGCGGGACATTGACTCTTCAGGCATGTCGACAGGCAGATGCGTAATCAATTGACCGTCAGCAGAATAGGCACTCAGCTGACTCTCGGTCCGGGTAAAGTACAAGTCAGGGCTAATGGTCTCGGTGACAGCCTTCATTCTCTTGATGCCCCGTGATGTGAGGCTGCGCATCGCCAGCTCTGTACCGTTGGGCAGTACCGTATCAACGAGCAGCGTTTCCTGAAATGCTGGTTCTGGTGCATTGTCTGAGTGTGAGTTGCTGGCCAGGAGCAGGGAGGGCATGAGAATGGTGCGACCCAGCAGTTCATTATCCGGTGTGCCGGCTGTGGGTAGTGATACCGGTGTATGGCCACACGTCTTGCACCAGGTGTTGAACATATTAACAGTACGATTGAATAGCTGAATAAAGCTTAACGAGTTTGCTGTGCCCGGTACCGTTGATAATGCGCGCAGCAGTGAATCTGTGAATCCACCATGAGGCATGCCATCAACTGTGGACACCAGGCCTGCCTTGATTTCTGCCATGGAAAGATCAACTGCAAACTGATTTTCGGCGGCGGCGCCAAAATACACCGTGTTGTCGTAGGAAAATTTTTCAAAATCGCTCAGCGTGATCGAACGTGTTTTCTGTGTTGATGCCTGTCTGTTCATTGTTGCTGGCAAGGCTGTTGTTTTCGGCGTTCGAAAGTATGCACTGAGATCAAGCTGTCGCTTGCGTGCGGGTTTGTATGCCGAGGCAACTTCACGAGTTGCATTGCCTGAAAAACAGGCATCAAATATCACCAGCACGTTACGATCCTTGTCAAGTGCTTGCAGCCTGGGTCTGATCTCGAACCGGCCCACCAGCAATCCGTCTGCGGACGGTGTGGAAAATGTATTCTGGCTGAGTTTTTCCGGACTGAAATCGCTGCCGACGATGGCGCCAGATCCATCGGGCAAGTTGAGTCGTGCGCCCAGCTCCGGGTCGGCGGCGCTGGTGCCGTGACCCGAGTAGTAGATGATGATGTCATCACCGGGGAGAGTTTTGTCTCTGAGGTTGTCAATGGCATTCAGTATGGCCGCCTCTGTCGCTTGCGCATTGAGCAATACCGTTATGTCGGTATCGTCGAATTGCCAGTTTCTGATCAGTACTTCGCGTAGCGCACGAACATCATGGACCGGCCCTTCAAGGTCGGGAATACGCGAATCGGTGTAATCAGACACGCCGACCAGCAGTGCGTGCTGGCCTGCGTTTGAAACCGATGGAGCAAGAACAAACGACAGCGCAAGCGATAGCGCAAGGCCAGGAAGGGTGGTGTTGCTTCGCAGTATGTTCATTGTCTTAAAGCCGTTCCGTCAACCGGGTGGGGGATGTGTGTTGCGAGTTGAGAGTATCTCTAGGCCGGTATGACGAGTCTACGGCAATTTTGGAGCTCTCTGGCATCGCGAGTTTTCAGACGCTTGAAATGTGACCGACGCAAGGTGGCTATATGGGTGCATAGCCTCAGGGTCAAATAACTAAAGGTATCCACCGTGGTTGAATTTTTCATGTGACGTCCCTTTGACAATACTAAAGTACAGGCCCGGTATTGATAGCCTCTACCTTGATAACGAACGGCTGCTTTTTTCTTGACAAATAGTGATGAATCGTTTCTCCCTATGTAATTACGCTGGTGATTTGATGATCAACGTGTATTATTGATTGACGGGTATCCCGTTGCACACGCCCTCGGGAACAATCCAATTTAGGGAAGAAAAAAATCACATGCGTAATCTTTACAAAAGCAAATTGATGCTGGCGATTGCCGGCACAGTGTTGGGTACGCCCGCACTCTCACAGGATCTTTTCCGTTCCACGAACACGACCGTCCACAGTTATAGCTATGTGGAAGTACAGTATCTTGTGGACTCGGATGCCTCGCCGCCGTTGTTGGCAGCACTTTTACTTGATGTATCCAGCCGATTGTCAGTCAGGGCGGAATACCTGAATCAGGATTATTTCGTCGGTGCTAACCCTGAAATAAACCGGCCGGAGTCCAACCAGGATGTACAGGAGCTTTCCATTGGAGGTCTCTATCACCAACCGTTTTCAAGAATGAAGCAATTAGACTGGATTGCCGGATTCATGCTGGGCCGCGGCGAAGTGAATATCGAGCTACCAACGCAGAGATTCAACGGAACTTTGGAATATGATTTTCAGGAACTCTACGCTGGCATACGACGGACCTTGGCATCCAAACTGGAAGTTGAGGCTTTGTTGAACTTTCGCAGGCAAGACGAGTTGACATTGGATACCGTTACGACGGTAATAACGGGTGATGCAAAGCTTGTTTACCGAGCTTTCGATAAAGTTGATGTGGCATTGGCAATCAACGAGATCGGGGATGGAGACCAGTTCGGAATCGGCTTGCGTTATACCTGGTAGAGAGGTCCGGTTTGGAGCCCTCGACATATATTATCCTCAGTCGGGGGCACGCTTTTTCAATGAAGCCGCAGACCCATGAGAGTTCAGGCGTTGCGTTTTTTTAGCGATCATTGCGTCTGATAACGACACGGAATCCTGTCATTGAAGCACGGCTGGCACTATTGCCTCTACTTCTGCTGCTCATTCGTGTTCGTTTGTCATCGCTATCCCAGCCACCACCTCTCAGCACTCGTGCATCGTTATCTGATGCACTGATGTTGGGGTTACCGTTGCCGGGTATGTCGGACAGGTTGTCTGACCATGCATCGGCAACCCATTCCCACACATTGCCTTGCATATCGTAGAGCCCAAAGCCGTTAGCCTGATATGAGGCCACCGGTGCGCTATACCAGTGATAGTCAGTGCAGTTGATTCGTCGGCCCCATTTTGAGCCAGAAGGCGACTGAGTGTTATCGGCCACATTGGCTATTGCGCATAGTCCGCGAGCCGAACTGGCTTCACCGAATTTCCCCTGTGATACGGCGCGCGCTGCAAACTCCCATTCGGACTCACTTGGCAGTGCATAGGGGCGCCCCGTTCGTATTGCCAACCATTGTGCGTAGTTATTGGCATCATTCCAGCTGACGCAAGTGACAGGATGTGATGCCGTTTGCTGGAACCCAGGATTAAGCCAGTTGTGCTTCTTGTTCCATTCCCATTTGGCTTCTGAACGACTGATGCCGCCACTGTCAGACCACATGAAACAGCCCTGGTTACCATCGCTGTTTTTCTCGGCATCCGTCTTGTATCCGGTACTGTCTACGAAATCCTGAAACTGGCCTACTGTTATCTCGGTAGCAGAGATGTAATACGGACTGAGGCGTACGGAGCGCGCAGGCTTCTCATACGATTCACACTGCTTGTCACCCTTGGTGCATCCCATGGTGAACGAGCCGCCGGCAATGGCAACCATCTCGGGTTCGGTGATACCTTTCTTGTTCAGTCTGATGTTCAATGATGTTGCATCATCTGTCAGGGAGATGCTTTCGCGGAAGGATGTATAGCCGCTGTGAGTCACATAAATATCATAGGATCGGGACTTGTCCAGCAATATGCCGGGTGTGTATTTATCCACAATGTTCATGATCCGGATGCGAGCGTCGGGTGGATCCACCTCTACTGTCAGTGTCGCTTGGGCGCTCTGCCCGGGTTTTTTGGTTTTGCGTGGTTCAGGTGCAGCTTCGATAATCGGTGTAGTGACGGTCGTCGTTTTGGCGGCTGGCGGCTTTGTCTTGATCTGCTGCGACTCGTCCAGACTCGCCAGTGTAATGGGTTCTGCCTCTGAGCTGTTTTCAGCAACCGGTTTTTCCGGTGGCTCTGGTGCTATGGGTACATCATCAGCCACGCCAGGTGCTGTTTGGTTGTCGGGAAGCGGTTTGACATCGGGTTTTTCAGACGTCTTTTCGCTATGCACCAGCTCGGCAGAGACCTCATTTTCCTTGGCGGGTAGATTGGCCGCCGTGTCTGGCTCAGGTTCTGCCTGTGTGTTGCTTGCGCCACTGGTGGGATTCGAGGCCGCCTGTTGTGCAGGTTTTTCGGCTTCGTTTCTAAAGTAGAAATCCTTGAGTAGTGAGCTGCTCTCCCATGGGACTTGTTGACCATTGGAGGCCTTTACAACAGCCGCCCTCGTGCGGCGTACGATCTGGGTCAGGCTCAGGCCATCGGTACGCAGTTCATTGAGCAAAGCACCGGTGAACACACCATTTCTGCCATCTCCATCGGCTGCAACAGCGCCGGGAGCGGTGGCATAGACAACGAGAGAACCGATAGGAGCCTCCACTCTGGCCAGGCCTCGGTTGGTACTGCGAAAACTCTGTGGAAAAGGGTTGTTACGGCAGGCATCCAGAATAATCAGGTTTAATGCATTACCGGCAGATTCCATCTTGGACAGCACGCTACCGACATCAATGGACTCATACGGGACCTCGTCTTCCTCTTCCAGAGGTGTGTCGATAGGTATGAGGAAATTGCGGTTTTCTATCTGTATTCCGTGCCCCGCGTAGTAGAACAGACCGACACCGCGATCCGCCTTCAGCTTTCGTCCAAATTGTCGTATGGCACGGCCCATCTCCCGTCTGTTGGCGTTCGTGCTCAGAATAACGTCAAACCCCAGCTCTTCCAGAACAACGGCCATGTCATTTGCATCGTTGATCGGGTTTTTCAACGGTGATTCTTCGTAGTCGCTATTGCCGATGACCAGCGCCAGGCGTGCTTGCTCCGCCCACACCGCGCCACACGGTAATAGAAGTACAAGTAGACACAAAATCTTGGCGGGTACGATCTTCATTTTGTTAAGTGTAGATCTCTCTTCATCAAAGTCAGCCCTTATGTGGGCGGTTGGCGTTCATTCAGACGGGTTATGCCTGATACGAAGTTGCCGTCAGATAGGTTAACGTACCGCAACGAAATTTTTAACACTTATGGACAAATTTGCTATCCGGATGGCCTTTTGAAACACCAATCAGTTCCCAGTGACCGGTTTTCCGCGACTTTTTAAGGCTAAAAAACGCCTATATCCTGGATCAGGAGCGCGAAGGCTCCAAGCTGCGCGTCGGCAATCATAAGGCCAAGCTGCCGCACCTCGGTGAACTGTAGCGGTGGCGCATCTGGCACTGATCGGCCGCGGAACACTGGCGCAAACTCGCTTGCGGTGAATTCATGTCGCGTCAGGCTATCGTGGGGGGTAAAGGCGGCCCGGTAGCTCATTCCGTCGAAACCGGCGTGGGTCCGCAGGTTAAGGTAATAGCGTTTGCTTCCCCATTGCCTGGTGTTCTGGCTGCCTATCCATAGGTGTTTGGTGCCTGCGTCTATCGGCTTGTCAAGCGTTGCTCTTACGGAGCAGAACCCACCGTTGTTGCTATCGGATACTATCCCTTGGAAAATGGCCATGCGCGGCTGAGGTGATCCGCCTCTCACCATTTCACTTTGAGAGATACCGCCCATCACCCGGTCATCAATGGCGTGCCAGGATTTCAGGGTATCCGCGTCGCTGAAATCGAAGAGCGTCATGCTTTGGAGAGCGTCGGTCCAGTTGATGTCTGTCGCGCATGTTCGTGCAGCCAGCGACTGATGATGTCCAGCATGCGTCTGTCGATATCCTCCAGAGACAGCATCAGATAATGCTGTACTGACGGGTTGTCGGCATCTGAACGCAAAATGTGCGTCAGGTCGTCCAGTATATGGCTTTGTACCGGACCTTCGATCAGTGCTTCCACTTTCTCGACATCCTCTGGCAGACATTGCAGATCCTTTTGCCCGCCAATAATCAGGGTGGGTGCCTTTACCTTGCTATGAATTGCCTGTGCATCCAGGTTGACCATTTCGCGAATCCACTTCGCGTTGATGACCTGTTTTCTGATTTTCAAGGTGTTTCTTCGTGTCTTGCGAATTTTCTGAACCAGTTTTTTCTGTTTCGCAAGCTGGTTGCCGCTGAGCCTTAGAAAGAAGCGTATCAGCGTGCCTTTGAAACCTTCCAGCGCTGCGATATCGCGTAAGGCGTTTTCTGCCTGACGTCGGATGATGTTTTCATAATCCTCGACAAACGGCGTCAGCAATATCTGTCCCTGAATTCCGTCATTGGCCGCCACCAGCTGAGGTGCCATAACACTGCCCTCCCCATGCCCAAGCACAAACAATGGAGTGCCGACAACCGCTGGATGTTCTTCAAGGTGCTTCAGCCAGGCTTGTGCATCGGCGACAAGATCTGAATGGCCAGCAGCGTTGAAGTCGCCTTTGCTCAAGCCGCAGCCACGCTTGTCATATCGCACGCTAGCAATGCCCTGGTCGGCGAGGTAGTTGGCGATATCATTGAAGATGTTGAGTTGAACCTGCATTGAATTCTGGTTTCTGTCCAGTGGGCCACTGTCTGCTAACAGCAATACCGTTGCGACCGGTTTGTCGTCCACGAGTTCAGGGTGCGCTTTTTCGCTGGGCAATGTCAGAGTGCCTATCAGTCTGGTTTTGGCACTGAAAAGCTCAATTTGCTCTTCATTGACTGCAACTGCAGACTCATTCATGACAGGACGGGCTCATTGGTTTTCAAGACATCCCTCTGGTGAGGGAAGCGCTATGATAACAGTGCGATCACATGACAAGCGATGTAAGGCACAACCGGTACCAACCTGTCAGGCAGTATCGTTGAAGAGTGCTGCTGCCACTGTTTGCATCGTCTCTGTCACTCGCTGGCATACAGTGCTAACAACACCTTAGGAAAATAGCAAAGCATACTCGTTAACTGTAAAGCGACGGGTAAACAGGTCGCTAGGGTGTTAAGTGGTCGAGATATACAGGAGATAGCATCATGCTGGACAACTCTGTTGAAACCCTTATAGAGCCAACCACCAGCTTGCAAAGCTTTTTTAAGGAAAGAATAGAGAGCGCCGTCGAGAAGCACAGTATCAACGGTCACGAGGATACGCTCTGGTATCTGACTCAACTTCTGTGTAATTACTCGAGGACCCATGCGTTTCTCGACAACAACGGGACACGCGCGGCGCTTACGCCATTGGCGGAGTATTACCGGCAAGCGATCGAATCCAGTTCGATGCATGAACGTCGTCAGTTGTTGCAACGTATGGGCGATGTTGCCATCGTTGTTTCGGGTCTTTTCTCGGGCGCTCTGAATCGTAAGGCCATCGGTGTGGACTATTACATTTCCATGGGCGAGACTGCCTATTCCACGCTCGCTGATGAATCATCGCGCTCCTCTAGGGATCGTTCGCTTCAAGGGATATTCGAAGCACTGGCCAATGACTTCAGTGATTATGTTGTCGCGATATCAGAAGTCCCGATAAAGCCTGATGAGCCCAAGGATCTTATGACGCTCATCGACGACTGGCATGCGAACAGGCATCCTGCTACTGCGCGCAAGTTGCGTACACAGGGTGTTGTGCTGCTTGAGCAATACGCAAGTGATGGTTCACCTCTGCATCATTGAACGCTACACGGACAAGCCATGAAAACACGCGTTATTGCGTCGGTTCCCAAGAGCTTCCAATAGATGATGAGCATGCTATTGGCGCAATTGCAAAGCAGTATCGAGTCTCGCTACGACCTGGATATTCCTTATCGCATTGAACACTTCGTCTCTTGTGACAGAGCCTTAGCGGACAGGCTGGCGGATGAGCAGGCAGATGAAGGTCAGCCCAGACCCGATGTTGATGAGGAGGTGGTCTTCATCCATCAACACGAAGGTTCACTGGAGTTCACTGTGTATGTGGATGAAGGGCTGTTGTCAGCGGTAGACGAATCCCAATCTGATCTTGATGGACTGTGTACCGTTGTTGAGGGCGCCAGTCATGCGGTCTGTCTGCTATGGCACGCACATCATGAACGTCAGGTTCGGCCTGTGGATCTGGAATTGCAAGCGGAGATCGACAAATTCATGATTCTGACTGATGGGCGTTCGTGCACTGTGGAGCGTCGTGATGTGCATCGTCGTCTATTTGATAACAGCCAGCTGATCCCGGCCGAGGGTTCGGTGCTGCACGAGCGATACAGAACCGCGAGTAAGCTGGCATCACAGTACTGTCACTGGCTTGATGCCCGGTTCATCGAAGACGGCGATCAGGCCTCGCTTCACCAGGAGCTTGCCCGCTTCTATCGTTTGTCAGGTAGAGCCAAGTTTGATCACATCCGACGCTTGCACTAGTTGATACCGCCGGCAGCTAACACCCTGGCTGCCGCTGAAGGGTCTGCCGTTTCCTGTGCAATTCGGGAGGGCAATCGAATGCGAATTCGGAGTAAAATTCGGGTGATGGATATCGTCCGGTAATGCCGTGGTGCTGGCATTGCCGAGCGTGCAAGGTTACCCTTGGCGCGCGCAGCCCTTGTCTTGAGTGTTTGATGGCCCCTCAATCCCTAACTGTCCTGTTTGCAGATCTTACCGACAGCACCCGTTTGTATCAGACTCATGGGGACGTCAAAGCGCACAAGGCAGTCAGTCAATCCCTGTTGTGCATGAAATCTGCGATTGAACGGCACGATGGCAAAGTGTTGCGGACGGTCGGCGATGCAGCACTCGCCAGTTTCGATGACCCGAATACCGCATGTACCGCCGCCATCGAGATTCAACGCGGTCATTCTGCGTTGGGCTTGTCGGTGCGGGTGGGTTTCCATGTCGGTGAGGTTATCGCCGATTCCGGTGATGTGTACGGTAATACCGTCAACCTTGCTGCCAGAGTTGCCGCATTCGCTGAAGCCAACGAAATCTGTACCACGGAGAAGGCAGTTGCCCGGTTATCGCTTGAGCACCGGACCAATACCCACTATCTCGACAACGTCGAGTTCAAGGGAGTGGCCCAGTCGATGCCGGTATACCGGGTGCACTGGCAATCCGATACTGCCCATACGGTTATCATTCAAGAAACGCCCGGCGAGCAACGTAACATCGCTCATTCGGTTTTGCAGATTATTGAAAACGGGAAAAAACATATCGTTGATGCTCATCAGCCAACAATAAGAGTTGGACGTGCTGACGAGAACGATGTTGTTATTGAATGCGAATCGGCTTCGCGCAACCATGCCGCCATCGAGCTTATTCGTGGACGTTATGTCCTGAGTGATTCAAGCACCAACGGCACCTACCTTCTCAAACACGGGGCTGCGCCCGAATTCGTCAGAAGAGCATCGGTTTCGCTAGACCACTATGGCACTATTGGTTTTGGATTCAATCCGGAGGAGGAGTCCTTGCACGTTATCCGGTATTGTATTGTCGATAACATGGACTGAGTGGGCGACGTCGCCCCATGTGTGTTCAGCTGCGATGCCGATGAGCTGTATTCTTTTTTGTTGTTCAACCATTGCGTATGAATCAGTACATGCCAAGCTTTGATGTTTTGCTCAACGCCTTCGTTACCTTGTTTGTGACTACTGGTTAGGTGTCGGAGTGATGATTGTGGTGCTGTTCACACTTTTGTCATTGACGTATCTGGTGTTGTTCAGTGCCGAGTACGTTGACAAGTATCTTGGTGATACTGGGCGCCTTGTCCTCACAAGATTGTTAGGTGTTTTGCTGGCGGCATTGGCGGTCCAGTACGTTGCCGATGGGGCAGTACCGTTATTCAGCTAACAGGGTTATTTGACTACCCATGTGCGACGTTATTTTGTCATTCTATGCTCACCAACATTACAAACCAGAAAGCTACGCGGGCGACAATATTCATAGGTACGCACGATTCGTCCATTGTGCTACAGAACACGCTATTGTGATCGGCCCGAGTTTGTAAAAAACTACGGGGTGGAATCATCAGGCAACGCGTGTTGCTTTACAGCCGCGTTTGCGAGTCGTTATCTGTCAAGGGAAGCATTGAATGAACTATCGCGTAAACACCTCGAATAAGGTACTTCCTAAACTTGCGAAAAGCCTTGTGCTTGCAGCCTCAGCGATCACACTTTCAGCCTGTGGCACCCTCAGCTCCCTGGGTGAAAGAATGCCCTGGCGCTCTACCGATCCAGATCCAGTGGATTACTCCCTTATATCCATCAACCTGGTAGACGCAATCTCTCAGTATCCAAAGCTTAGTCCATTATTGGCAACTGTACAGGTCTCAAAACCTCAGAATCCTTTTGAACGCCAGATTCATGAAGAGATGACCGAACGCGGATTCAAGCTGGAGCCGCATAAAACGGGGCAAGCCGCCAACGGCGTCCGCGCCGCCATCCATGGCAATCACAACGATGACACGGATCAAGCGCCCTTGTATGTCTTGTCCATCGGTGACATTTCTGCAGAAAGAAGATTTGACATTATTGACGGTAATACCATGCCCTCGAGCGAATTGGTTTTACGAGGTGGCGATGAACGGAAGGTCACACTCAACGACCCCAAACTGTTCGGGGATATCGACGCGGCTTACAGTACGGTGGCGTTCAAACCCAATGAGGGACCGACGATTGCCGATGTACTGAGACCTTCTGCTGAAAAAATGCGAGGTATCGTTGAAAGTGCTGACGAAGCTGTTGTTGTAAAACGAAATATCTACGACACCATGACGTCGAATTTCAGTGGCATCTACACAGATTACGAAGACGTGGAGCAAAGAATTCTGGTGTTTCCCAACGATTCACTGCGTCTGGGTGAGACTAACAAGCAGATCATAGAACAGTACGTAGAGATGATGGATACCTCCACCGATGTGCTTTCGGTGATTGGTTGCAGCCATGGGGCGACGAAGATCAACAACGGTAATTCACTGCTGGCAATTGGTCGTGCCAATCGAGTCAAGGAGGCGTTTCTTTTTTCCGGCATTGAGCATGATGCGGTGATGGAGGAAGGTTGCTGGGCGCCGCAAACCTTCGATGGTGATCTGCCTAACCGAGGCGTGGTACTGACACTCAAGCGACGCAAGCCGTCTTAAGTGCCAACTTATCAAACAGTCAGGACACCGGATACCGTGAAAACACCAAAAGCATCAGTAGATACTGTCAGAACCCTGTTATTCGCACTAGCCTGCTGTGCAGGTAGCAATGGCCTGGTCTATGCCGAGGATGTTGTTCCATCCAAAGACCAGAGCGATGATCAGATCAATGTCTGGGTTGACAATGCACCTCTTGAGCTTTTCATTTCTCAGCTTGCGCTGATAACCGATCGTGATGTGTCGATTGATGGCGAGTTGTCCGGGCAGGTTTCCGGACGCTTCAACGGCTCGATGATCGATACGCTGGGTGCGGTTGGTAAACAGTTTCCGGTTCTGTTCGATCTGGATGACGGCGTTCTGGGTGCTGTAGCAGATTCGAATCGCAGTAGTGCTACGATTGCTCTGGGCGACATAGCTCTGGGTGACGAAATGGAAGCGGCGTTGCTTGACGATGTGCTGCCCGGGAACGAGTTGCAGATTCGACCCGCGGAGGTGATCATCAGTGGGCACCCAGCCTACGTGGGCCGCGTAGCGAAAGTGCTGTTATCCGCAGTCGCCCGTTCGGATACCAAAGCTATTGCAGCAATTTCGACGACAACAGCTGCATCTGTGGTCGAGGAAAATGCGGCTGTCGCTGATCCGAAAGTATCAGAGCCTGTTGTAGGCAAGGCAACTATAGGCAAGGCGGCGCAGATGATTCTGGATGAAGCTGCGCAGGAAGTCGAGGACGCCAAGCCGGCCGATACAACGACGGCATCGGTAGTAGCGGAGACAACCACCACAGAGATACGCTGGGTGACAGATATACCCGGTTACGAGACGTTCTAGAGACAACGCTCCTTCACATTTTCCAGCCCTGACGCTATGCAAATAGTTCTGGTTGGTTAAATCCATAGTCAATGCGAGAGCATGCCATGAACGATGAAAACATCTCACCAGATAACAAACCGGTAGAGCCGGAAGTCTGGCCGCGCAAGCTGAATAAAGTCCTTATTGGCGTTGGCGTTCTGGCTTTTGGATCTATCATTGCCGACAGGCTGGTTGACATGTTTCGCGCAGATGATATGCCGCAGATAGTGGAAGTGATACAAGAGGTGGAGGTTGAGGAACAATCGCAGGTAGAGGGTCAGTCGGCTGTATCCGAGGTTCAGGAAGATTCTGCCGGCGATCTGAAAATGGAAGACGTCTTTGGCGGGCGGCTGGTGTTTGTATCGGCCTCTGAGCCTTTATATGTCGTGACCGACGATGATCGGCGCATCGATATTGGTGACCCGATTGATGAACAGACCCGGCTCTCTGCGATCACTGATCAGGGTGTTGTTGTCGATAAGGCGGGTAATCTTCTCGTGGTCAGATTGCCTGATCCTGCAAGATGAAATAGCGCGGTGCGGAATTTTCCGCTGCGAAAGGGGCTCGATGATCCAGCTTTTCCTCGTCAGGAAGGGTGCAAAAAAAAAGGCCAGCAAGAGATTGCTGGCCTTTTTTATATCCGTCGAATGGGTAAAACCGTTGGTTTTTTCAATCTGGCGGCGTTGCGTGTTACCTGTGGATTTGAAACAAATCGATACGACCGATTAGTTAAACGTCATGCGAGTTGCCGTGATTTCAATCTCTACGCGGCGGTTTTGCTGACGACCTTCAGCGGTGTCGTTGCTGGCGATGGGTGAAGCTTCGCCCATACCGGATACGTTGATGTTGGCGCCTGGGTATTGTGTGCCGATTTCAGCTGCAACGGTAGCGGCTCTCTGCTCGGACAGTGCCATGTTGTAGTCTTCGGCTCCCCGACTGTCTGTGTGGCCAACAACGCTGATGGCAGTGATTCCCTTGTACTCTGACAATGCATCAAACAGGCTGCTCATGACATTGCTGCCATCGGCATTGAGTTCTGCAGAGTTGGTGTCAAATAGCGCCATTTCACTGAATTCACGCGTATCGATAGTGGCGGTTTGCACAGGCGCTGCCGGCGCTTCTTCTTCTACCGCTGCGACGGCTTCTTCTTCTGCTGCGGCATCAGTGTCAGCTGCTGCATCGGCTACTTCTTCATCTTCGATGCCGGCACATTTGTTGATCATGTTGTCTTCGCTATAGGATCCCGTCTGCAGGCAGTCACCCATGCCGGTTTTCAGAACCATACCGCCAGTGGCGATGTATCCGTCGCCAGATGCTTCAACGTCACCTTCAACAGGTTGGGCAGACACGCTGAGTGAGGCTAGTGTCAGACAGGCACCCATGGCAATAGCTGTACGAGTATTCATAGATTTTCTCCTAATTAGAAGTGGTTTTTCGTGTTGTGAGGGTCGGGCTTGGGCGTTGATGCCGTGAAGCACCTTTGTACGAGCGAAGGACAGAACAGACTGTATTGGTGAAACACCCAATGGATGTCTGGTCTGTCCAGAGGAGTATCGGGTTGCTTACTCGGTAATGCTCTTGGCAGTGACCTGTACCTCGACGCGCCGGTTTTGTTTCCGACCTTCTACCGTAGAGTTCGTGGCAATCGGACTTGATTCACCTAGGCCGCGACTGGTTACAGATGCGTTAGGAAACGCTTTCATCAGGTACTCGTCTACAGCTGCTGCGCGTTGCTCAGACAGCTGCTTATTGTAGGTCTCATCGCCAGAAGAATCAGAGTGTCCAGTGACTTCGATAGCCGTGATTTCCTGAAAATTTCTAAGTTCCGCGACAAGGTTGTCCAGTGCCTGTTCGCTCGCAGCGTTCAATTCGGCTGAATTGGAATCGAAAAGTGCTTCACCGCCCAGCGTGGCCGTTGTGACAATAGGCTCTTTGGCAACAGGTTCTGGTGCCGGGGCAGGCTCTGCCGCAGGCGCTTCTTCTGTTTCTGTTTCTGTTTCTGTTTCTGCCGCAACTTCAGCGGTTTCTTCAATACCTTCGCAGGCGTTGACCTGGTTCTCTTCGCTGAAACTACCCAGCTTCAGGCATTCGCCACCACCTGTGCGCAGGGCGTTGCCGCCAACATTCACATATCCAGCGGTGCCGGCAGGAATTTCGATAGTGCCGGGAAGGGCCACATCATGGGCATTGACGATCATGCTGCCGCCCATTAGCAAGCCCGCGATTGAACTGAGTGTGCAGATTTTTCTATTCATGCTAGCTCCCACTAGTTGACATTGATTCAAGTAAAACTGTTAACCGATTGATCTTCCGCGTCTGCAAAGCAAGCACGATGAGTTTGAAACTCCAACAGAGTTATTGGTAAGCCATCAAGACAGGTTGTTGTCAGTGAGACGGCCCAGATTGCCTGCAACTTTGTTGTATTTTTGTGTTGTATAGCCGTTATTTCCCTGATTGTAAACTTAATACACGTTGTTTATGTGTGAAAAAAACAACAACCCGGTGGCCGCTACCGCCACAAACACAAAAGGAGTGTAGGCTATACGACACAAACCATAGGCAAAAGGAGCTTGCCAATGCACATTTCTCACATCGATTGGGCAAACTGGGTGCAATGCCTGTCAAAGTGCCTGACTATTGGCACCCACTGCACTCTGTGCGCCAGAGCAGCCCTTCCGCATCTCGACCTCTGTACCAGCTGCATGGCGTCTTTCAAAGCATGCAGGTACACAAATCGTAATGAGGTTACAACCACGTTATGCCCGGGTTGCGGAGTTGAACACCGTGTATCGGCCGGTATCAGCGCCAGGTTTTGTTTGTCGTCGATCCCGGCTCAACCCGATCCTGATGTGATCGCATTGGAAACCTCGATAACCTCAAGCAACTACTGCGCCGTTTGTTTCGAGGGTGCCGGGAAATTTCTTCACCGCATTGTTGTGCCATTTCGATATGCCTACCCAGTCGACCGTCTGATTAAGCGAATCAAATATCGGGAAGACCGACAACTGACTCGTGTTCTGGGTAGCTTGCTCGCTGATACTGTTGAGTTGCATAACTCAGATATGCTTCCGCAGGTGTTATTACCCATGCCGATGCATTCGAGTCGGCTCCGACACAGAGGCTTTAACCAGGCGAACGATATTGCCCACTGGTGTGGTAAGCGCCTCGGCTTGCCCGTTGCTGCAAACCAGGTCAGCCGCATCGTTGATACCGGTTCACTGGCAGGTTTGAATCGACACGAACGACAACTTCGAATACTCGGTGCCTTTCGGGCAGCGGACGCTCTGGCAGGCAAGAGAGTCGCCATTGTCGACGATGTGCTAACCACCGGCTCTAGCGCCCGCGAGTTAGCGCGTGAAATCTACGATAGTGGCGCTGCGTCGGTTGAGTTGTGGGTGTTGGCGCGTACATCCAGCACTCGTGAAGGAGCATCCGAGATCTGAGCACTGAGCATTCGCCTGACGGTCTCTGGCAAGGCCACGTTGTTATCATCCGGCAGGTTGGACCAAAGCTGCTGATAGTCTTGCCGTAGCTGACTCGCCTGCTCGGTCAATGAGTCCAGCGACTCCTGAACCTGTGTATGACATTGGTCCAGAACATGTCTGCTGCCACGATCAAGCCCGAGCAAAGCGGCCTGTTGTTGAGAAGGTTTGAGTCTGGTGTGGGCCAGTGCCGGCAGCAGCCAGCTTACGCCCAGCAACAGAGCACCGTTAATGGCGAAGTTGCTACTGAGATACGCCGACGGATCAGTGCTGCCACTGGCAAATGCTGCGATAACCCGGAAGCTGATCCATCCAAGGGCTCCCAGCGGCAGTAGCAGGCACAGAATTCCCATCAGCGAGTAAAGTTTGCGTTGCCAGGGGGTACCCGGATTAAGCAGTGACTGGTTAAGGGTGTCTTCCAGCGTTTGTCCTGTGAAAGCCAGCGTGCGCTGGTAGGCGGGCAGAGCTGCCTGACGAATGGCGGCAAGTGGCAAGGTGAGTTCATAGGCCTGCTGATTGAGAAACTGATCAAACAGCGTGTCGAGGCGATCGTTTAGAGAGTTGCCCAATGCTTCCAGTGAGTTTTTATCCACCTGTTCGCGCTTGCTTGACCATCCCAGCAGCCGGCGCCAGAATGGCGTATCGTCGATATGAGCCTGGGCGACCTGCCGCATTGGCAGTTGCAAGGCATTGAGAAGCTCAGGATGCTGCTTGTCACAGAATGCTGTCCACTCGGAGCCAAGGCTCGCCAGTTTCCCCTCATTACTCAAGGGAATCAGCCACGGGTCACTCAACTCCTTGAGTTTTTGCAGACGCGCCAAAATACCGTATTTCTGCAGGTGACTGACTATCTGCTCGTCTGAAAGGGAAAGCAGGCTTTGTCGCAGAGCGGGGAATTCATCAGTGGCCCGCGAAATGTCAGAGCCTGGCGCGTGTTGTGGGCTGGCACAGTCGGTACAGAACACCAGCGGTTCGGTCAGGCCTTGAGCCGACAGTTGCGCGACAAAATCGTCCCGTTGAGCAGCACTACCCCGATCCCATTGATTGATGACAAACAGCCAGGCGTGTTCGCGAGCATGGCGTTTCAATAGCTGCCAACCTTGATCATCGCGATAGCGCTCCGGACTGACCACATACATCACTACATCCAGATGCGGCAGCCACACATCGACAAGGTCTCGGTTGGACTCTTCAACACTGTCGAAATCGGGCATGTCGATGAACATGACTTGCCGGTAGTCATCGTTGTTGTGCAAAGCGGTGCGCATGCGTTGCATAGGAAAGCTGTCTGGCAGGCGATCGACCGATATTGATCGGTGTACGTATACGGTAATATCTCGCGAGGTTGGGCGCTCAGCACTGGCTCTCGCAACGGGCTCTCCGGCCAGACGGTTAAGCAGACTACTCTTGCCCACACCCGTGCCGCCGAAGAGTCCTGCAACCAGAGGGCGATTTGTTTGCTCGAAAAGCTGGCCGGGATTTGCACTGCTTGCCGGTTCAAGCGCAAGTCTTGCATCGTTGGACAACCAGCCTTGGGATATGGCCTGGTCGACCCATGATTCAAGCCTTTTGGTTTGTGCCGCTGGTAGCTCTGACATGAGTGGAAACGGTGGAATCGGTCGTTTAGGTAAAGGCCGCATGGCCAGGGATTAGAAGGCAGTTACTCTGCGCATAGGGGTTTTGCAAGAATCAAACAACGATATCAGGATATTAGTACCAGCAATGTGGACAAATTTGACGATCATGCCGGATAAAACCTACAGACCGGCTGCTGAGCCAGGTGTCGAGCGTCTGCCCGAACATGCCTTGCATCAAAGCGCACCCGTTGCGCAGGCATGCGTCAGATCGCTTGCGGACGATGTTAACGTTAATGTTGATAGCGTGACAGATATTCAACAACAACAGACCTCTGACGTGTTATCTCCTGATGTGTTGAGTGCCCATAGAGGTGAGTTGGATGCTCTGGCGCTTCAGCATGCGCATCATGACCGGGCTCTGCATCAGAGGCTGCTACCAAAGGGTGGGCTTGAATGTGCCATCTTCAATGTGTTTGAGCAGGAACGTTACGAATCCATCGGGTGTAATGAGTTTGCCGGAGTCCGGTTGAATCTGGACGCTCGAGCCAGTCTGGCTAATGAATTGCTGAATAATGCGCCCCTGGCAGCAGATAAACTGTCAGATGATACGGCTGTAAATCGACTTTTGTTTGCCGCCCATATGATGTGTCGAACGATGCTGCGGCGGCCAATCACAGAATTCCCAAACTCTCTCAACAGCGCAGAATATTCCTCTCTCTGGTCTGTTTTCGGTGCGTATGCCGATGAGCTGACAGCCGTGTCAAACGATCAGGCAGGTTTTGCATCAAAAGTTCTTCCACTGCTAGATCGATGGCTGGAGGCCAATACCGGCGAGGATATATCCGGTCAGGCACTTCAGGGCAAGGCAGAAGAGGGTGATGATGTTCAGGATGCACCGTCGGCGGGCGAGGAGCGAGACATGGACAACGCCGACACGGATCAGGAGTCTGCCGATCAATCCGCTGAAGAGGACGATTCGGCAAGGGAAGGGGAGCAAACCAGCGCCGAGGCTGAAGGTGAGTCGCAAGATGGTGATGCCATGGCTGACAAGCAGGTCGATGAGGCGCCGGGTGCAGGGCGCGATCCCGTCATTCACCTCTATGGGCAAGCGGCCGCCTACAAAGCCTATACCACTGAATATGATGAGATTTGTCATGCCTCAGAGTTTGCAGACAAGGAGGCTTTGGCCATTTGGAGAGCGCAACTGGACGAACACATCGATGTGCATTCACGTCTGGTGAGGCGGCTGGCGTCCAAGCTGCAACGTGTTCTGTTGGCTCGCCAGCGCAGACACTGGCAGTTCGATATGGAGGAGGGGCATCTGGATACGGCTCGCCTGTCGAGAATAGTGTCAGACCCTTTGGTGCCGCTGAGTTTTAAATCCGAAAGCGAAGCCCCCTTGCGGGATACGGCTATAACGCTGCTGATTGATAACTCACGCTCCATGCTTGGACGACCCATCATGATTGCAGCGGCCGCTACTGATATTCTCGCCAGAACGCTGGAGCGCTGCGGTGTCAGTGTCGAGATTCTGGGCTTTACCACCGTACATCTGCACGGCGGCAGTTCAACTGAGCTCTGGGAATCGAGTGGCAAACCGAATAACCCGGGAAGGTTGAACGATCTTCGGCACATTGTGTACAAGTCTGCTGATTCTTCCTATCGCAGCTCGCGCCGACAGTTAGGACTGATGCTGGACAGGAATATTCTCAAGCAGAACATTGATGGCGAGGCCTTGCTGTGGGCAAACCAGAGATTGTTAAAACGTCCCGAACAGCGGCGTATCCTGATGATGATTTCTGATGGCGCGCCGGTGGATACCAGCACGCTGGGTGCCAACCCGGGCGATTATCTGTCCAGCCATCTGCGAACCGTGATTACGGATATTGAACGCGCAGGGGTGGTTGAGTTGCTGGCAATCGGAATTGGGCATGATGTATCGCGCTATTATTCGCAAGCGTTGAGCATATTCGATGCCAGGCAGCTTGGACCTGCCATGCTCAATAAGCTGGAGTCGTTGTTACGCAAGGCAGCCTGAGTATTACGTTAAGATATAGTCCAGTCAGGGCTTTCGCATCGATGAGCTCAAATGCTGTGAGGTCGTTGTGATGACGCTATTGATATCGACACAGTGTATGCCCAGCTAACGATCCAGTTTCCCGTTCACCAACCGATAAATAAAGGTTTATAACTATGTTGAAAGAAGGCGATAAAATACCAGCTGTCACACTCAAGCAGATGACCCCCGCAGGTCCTACCGATGTGGCATTGGCTGACTACTGCGCCGGGCGCAAAGTCGTTATTTTTGCACTGCCAGGGGCGTTCACGCCAACATGTTCCGAGTCTCATGTACCCAGCTACATCGATCAGGCTCAGGCTCTCAGGGATAAGGGCGTCGCTGCTGTTGCGTGCGTGTCTACCGCCGATTTTTTCGTCATGAATGCCTGGGGCAAGAGCATGGGAACGGGCGAACATGTCGATATGCTGGCAGACGGAAATTCTGAATTCACGCGCGCTGCGGGCATGACGCTGGATCTCAGCGCGCACGGCCTGGGCGAAAGATCACAACGCTATGTCATGGTGCTTGACGATGGTGTCATTACGCATCTGGCTATGGAAAGTAATCCGAGTGAAGCAACGGTGAGTGCGGCAGAGGCTGTGCTGGAAAAGTTGTAAGCACCTGTTGTTTAAGACTTTTTTTGATTGAGACGATTACCTGTGCTTGTGCGGGCAGGTGATCGGTACAAAATGGGCGTGCTGCCCTGGCTTATGTTCCGCGCTTGTCTCGATAATCTGTCGACGCTGCCAGCTGTGTTGTGGCGATTGTCGAGACCCAAAGCTTGCCGACTTGCAAGCTAGTCGATCAACGAGATCGCCCCCTCCGAACCCATCCAGACAACAGTCCACTCACCATAAGGGTGCTGTGCGTTGTGCTATGGGTTTTTTTCATTGTCTGATTCTTGTGCAACCCGATCACATCCCTGTTCCGGTTGATTCTCTGCTGCATTAAAGATTGATCCCATTCTGAATTTGTGCTTTACTGGTATACTAGTCGGCCTAATCACTTTGAGATGCTTTGGCCGGCCGGCTCGATAAACCACCGGAGGATTTCAACCCATGTTCAATCGTTTCAAAAAACTAAGTTGTATTGCTGCAATGGCGGGCGCGGTCACCTTGAGTGCCGGCAGTGTGCAAGCGGCAGACATCACCTTGCGCGGTGCCAGTCTGTTCGACAACGATCATGCGTACAGCAAAACGCTGATCAAATTTTCTGAGCTGGTCAATGAATACTATGATGGTGAGGTTACGTTTGATTTACGTGGTAACAGCGAACTGGGCATAGAGCCCGATTACGTTAACTTTCTTACTCAAGGCGTGGCGATCGATTACGCCATCATAGCGCCATCGAATCTTGCACGTTTTGCACCTTCTGTACCATTGATGGACATGCCGTTTGTTTTCCGCGATCTAGAGCACTGGAATGCGGTGCTTTCAAGCGATGTACTTGCGCCTCTTGAAGAGGTATTGCTGGACAAGGCAGATGTAAGAGTCATCGGTTATGCAGGTGGCGGTACTCGCAATCTGATTTCCAACAAGGTTATCTCCAACCTTGCCGAGCTTGAGGGTCACAAGATGCGCGTCATGGGAGCACCCATTCAGGCACGCGTGTTTGAAGCTGCTACTGCTGCGCCCGCAGCCATTGCCTACTCTGAAGTGTATAACGCCATCCAGACGGGAGTTGTCGATGGCCTCGAGAATGAAGCCGCCAGCTTGCTGCAATACAAGTTTTTTGAGGTAGCACCAAACATCACGCTGACGCAACATTCAATTACTGTTCGGCCGATCATTTTCAGTAACAAGTCGTTTTCTAAACTACCCGAAGATCTGCAAGCTGTCATTCTGAAAGCAGGTAAGGAGGCGGGTGACTATGGTCGTGCAATAGAATCTGAAGAAGACGGTCTTAAGTTGCAGCAGATGGCTGATGCAGGCCAGATCCAGATTACAGATTTTGCCGATCGTGAAATGTTACTGGACCTTGTTGTTCCCGTACAGGATGCCTATGCTGCGGAGCTGGGTGCAGAAGAACTTCTTGAAGCCATCCGCTCAAAGTAAGAGAAAACCATTGAAAAGGTGAGGGGGCTTGCGTTGACCTTGTCAACGCAAGCGTCCAGCTTACTGATATTAGTCCAAGGTCGACGCCTGCCAGTTGAGCAGTACTCCCGGCCTTGTCAAGCTTGTGCATACGTTCATTGACACGGCGCCCGTCCTGCGATTCGAAAACAGGCGCGAATCCACGCATACCAGACATTATGATCGAGCGATTACTAGAAAATTTCTGCAATTTTTTGCGAGTGCTGATAGGTCTTCTGATAGCTGCTCTGATAGTACCTGTCCTTATGCAGGTACTCGCTCGTTACACGGGCATTATCCCCACCTATCTTTGGACAGAAGAGCTCGCCAAATTCATTTTTATCTGGGTGGTGATGATCGGATCAATGATCGCCGTCTGGGAAGGGACTCACTTTGATGTTCATGTGATGCCAAATGCAAGCTCACCGTTCGGTAAATTGATACAGCAGAGTTTCGTCCTGGTGATGGTGGCCGTATTCGCTCTGTTGTTTGCCCGTTACGGTATCGATTACGCAAAATTCGGCTCGATACAAACCTCTGTCATGATGCAAATCAATATGCTGTGGATCTATATCACTGTACCTCTGGCAGGCTTTGTCTGGGCCGTTTTTGCTCTTTTCCGCTTGTGGCAAGTCATCGATACTTATCGTAGCCGTGACAGGCTGACATCATGATTCTCTCCGCAGGTGTAGCGTGCCTTATCATGGTTGGCGGATTTATCACATTGGTATTGCTACGTGTACCGGTAGCCTTTGCATTGGGGATCGCCACGATTCCGGTCGTGGCACTTGATTTACGGTTAACGCCGTTTCTGATTCTGGACCGTATGTTCCAGTCCTACAATTCCTTCATTCTGCTGGCGGTGCCGTTTTTTCTGCTGGCGGCCAATCTGATGAACGCTGGTCGAATGACTGATCGGCTCATTGAGTTTGCACGCGTGCTCACGGGTTGGATGCCGGGTGGTCTAGGGCAGGTGAATGTCGCAGTGTCCATGTTATTCGCTGGTATCTCCGGTTCTTCAACGGCCGATGCTGCAGGTTGTGGCAAGATCCTGATTCCAGCAATGATCAAGAAGGGTTATTCACCACGGTTTGCTGTCGCCATAACAGCCTGTTCTTCAGTTATGGGTGTGATCATCCCGCCTAGTATCCTGATGGTGGTATGGGGCGGAGTGATGTCAATCTCTGTTGGTGCCCTGTTTCTCGCAGGTGCCATCCCCGGCCTGTTAATAGCGGTCGCTCTGATGGGCACGGTGTATGGATATGCCAAGGTGTATGACTACCCCACGGCCGGCAAGCCATCGCTTGCAGAATTTGTTGGTGCACTCAAGGGGGCAGGGCTTGCGTTACTGACGCCTGTCTTTGTCATAGGCGGAATTGTAGGTGGCATTGTGACACCTACCGAGTCTGCCATTATTGCTGCGTTCTACTCGTTCTTTCTGGGGTTCTTTATTTACCGTACTATCAGCTCGCGCGATGTAGTCAGTATTCTTTATGAAACCGGGCGCTTTTCATCAATTTCTCTTTTCGCTATTGGTACCGCGTCTGCTTTTGGCTGGATGCTCTCATTCTATAACGTGCCACGATTGATTGTCGGGATGCTTACTGCGCTTCAGTTTGGCAGCTTTGGTACAGCATTGATCATTGCAGCCTTGTTTCTGCTGTTTGGTTTATTCATCGATGCCATACCCGCCATTATTATTCTCGGCACTGTCCTGCTACCCGTAGCGCAAGCCGCAGACATTCACCCTGTGGCTTTTGCCATCATTGGCATCATATCTCTGGCGTTTGGCCTTGTGACGCCACCCTATGGTCTTTGTCTGCTTATCTCGGCATCCATTGCCGGCTTGAATGTTGTTCAGGTATTACGAGATGTGGTGATTGTTCTTATACCCATGTTGCTTATCTTGTTGCTCATAATCTTGTTTCCGGAGGTTGCTCTTTGGCTCCCCAAGACATTGATGCCTGCAACTTTTAAATAGTATGGCACTGTTGCGGTCAATAAGTTATTAACACTGTTCTAATAGAAACTACTACACACAGGAGTCATTATGAAGCTCAAAGGTAAAACGGCAATTGTCACGGGTGGTGGACGCGATATTGGGCGGGCCTGCGTGTTACGCCTTGCCGAAGAGGGCGCTAACGTAGCTATCAACTACCACAGCAGTAGCACGGGTGCCGAATCGGCTGTCAAGGAAATAGAAGCTCGCGGCGGCTCTGCTTTCTGCCTTCAAGGGGATATGACCAAGCCAGATGCGGTTAACGCACTGGTAAAAGGTGCTGTCGATCGATACGGTAGTGTCGATGCACTTGTACATGTCACCGGTGGGCTGGTGGCACGCAAGCCATTGCCTGAGTTGACTATTGAGCACTGGCAGGCTGTTATGGATCTGAACGCTACCTCATTGCTTCATCTGGTGCGCGCAGCGTTACCGCATATGTCCAAGGGTGGTTCAATTATTCCGTTGGCCTCGCAAGCTGCCCGAGATGGCGGTGGACCTGGTGCAATCGCCTATGCGGCCTCCAAAGGTGCTGTGCTCACCATGACCCGGGGAATGGCCAAGGAGCTGGGGCCTGATATCAGAGTAAATGCCATATGTCCCGGTATGATAGATACCGATTTTCATAACATCTTTACCAAAGACGAAGTTCGCGCCAACGTTGCGAAGGGTACGCCATTGAAACGGGAAGGTACGTCAGAGGAGGTCGCGAATCTTGTGTGTTTTCTTGCCTCTGATGAATCGTCTTTCATGACAGGGACCAATCTGGATGTCAACGGGGGGACCGTGTTCTCTTGAACCAGTATGTCGGGTTAGCATAAACCCCGTGCGATCATGAATCTATGTACGCCATACATGGATCTCCGCCTTCGCAGAAGATGATAGGTTTTTTGTATTTTCAATAGCGAGTGGGCCGGTATTGGCGACACCGAAACAACAGATCTTCACCTGATCTGCCAATGTGCGTAAGCTAAAGTCCGAGTTTCTACTCTCGGTTTGCACGGGTCCGCTTGCGGTCTTTTTTCTGGTGTCTTGCCTTGTGGTTTTTTTTAAGGTCTTAGATCATCCCAGCGAATCGATTTTAAAGCGATTGACCATTTTATGTAACTCAACCGATGTGCGTGATAGCTCGTCTGTTGTACTCTTGGTGATTGCCGCTCCTTCAATTGTGAGTTGAGTACCTTTTGCCACTTGACTAATATTCTCTGCAATATCACTACTTCCGTTTGCAGTACTGGTGATGGTTCGTGAAATATCATCTGTCGTATCGCTTTGCTGCTGTACTGCAATGACGATCAATTCCTGAATGTCGTTGATCTGTTCTACGATTGTGTCCATATCGCTGATAGCATCAACAGCATTGGAACTATCAGTTTGTGTTGCGCTCACAATCTGCCCGATCTCAGTGAGCCGTCAGGCGTTATGGAGACTGGAGGGCTCTTGCTGCAAAACGGTATAGGGGTTACTCGCGCGTGTGCAAATCAGGCGATGTGTAAGAGAGACTATTGTAAGGGCGCTCCGTAAGAGCTGAGCCCGGTTCTCATGGAGACAGACGTATTGGGTGTCTCATCAAAATTGCCCCATGAGCGAAGTCATCTTTACGGACCATCGCTGAACGCATCAGGGTGCTGCGGAAGATCTCCGAATAGAGTACCCTGTCGTCTTTCAAACAGATCAGGGTATGTCCGGCAGCGGTCCAATTACGGGCACTTCCTGAGGTTATTTTCGCGTTTTCACGGGCCGTAATAATGTAATTTGTGGAATGCATTTTGCAGTTTCGTGGACATAGAACGCTCGACTGACGATTGGCCTTGAGCGCAAGTTCGCCAGAGCAGTCGACCGACGCACAAGGCTAGAGCATATTTCACATGAGCGGCGGTACGCGCATCTGGGAAGGGCACGGCGACTATCGGGCGAAGGCGACCAAAGGGGTGGCGCTTGCGGCTGTGATGTTGATGCTGCCATTCACAATCTATGCGCTGATTGGCGAAAGCTACATCGTGGCGTTTGGTGGAACCTATATCACGGCCGTGCTGGTCATCAATGCACAACTGGTTACCCGCGGCCGTAACCACGAGCCCATGACGTTTTACGCTCTTGTGCCCGGCGGCATCGTATGTATGGCGCTTGCCTTCCAGATTGATGGATATATGGCGAGCATCTGGTGTTACCCGTCAATTCTTGCCTGTTATTGCATGTTGAGCAGATGCAAGGCCATGGTTGCCAATGCGATGATTCTAGCTGTCGCTGTGCCCATGATGTGGTCTACTCTCGAACTGGTTGTGTCGGCCAGATTTACTGCAAGCCTTGTTGCCGTCAGTCTGTTTGCCAGCATTCTGGTGCGAGAGATCGATGCCCAGCAACAAAGGCTCAAATACCAGATTGATCACGATCCGCTCACAGGATTGCTGAATCGTACTTCTTTGAAACGACGGCTTCAGAAAGCCATTTCAACCTTTAAAGACGGCGTCAAACCCTCCACATTACTGGCGATGGATCTTGATCATTTCAAACTCGTTAACGATCGCTTTGGTCATGATGCAGGGGATCTTGTACTGTGTGAAGTGTCGCGTTTACTCAAGCAGCAAGTGTCTGGTAATGGATCTGTGTTTCGCCTCGGTGGTGAGGAATTCCTGATTCTTTTGACAAACAGTGATGCGCTCGCTGCGCATCAGTTTGCAGAGTCATTGAGAGTGACCATTGCAGAGGCCGTTATCCTCCAGGGGCACCCGATCACGGTGAGTATTGGTGTTGCAAGTTTGCGGGCAACGGACAATCGGGAAAGCTGGGCGCGACGAAGTGATGACAGGCTATATTCGGCAAAGCGTAGCGGACGCAACCGGGTGATTATTGATGGTGAGATCGATGTTGAACAAACCGTAACGCCGAATCCTGACAAGCGTTTAAACTTGCAGAAGTTGGCAGGCATGAATGTTGTCAAAAGCTGAGCAACTGCGAGACGATATAAGCGGCTTCTGCCTGAATATTTTGTTAGCTGCTTCTGCGGAATTGATCCAGTCGCAACTTTAACTCAGGCTCGATACCGGGCGACAGTAAATCGGGCCTGTTTAACAGATTTGCCATGGCACACAAGTCTGATGCGAAGGTTTGTTCCAACAATTTTTCTCTGATGTGTTCTCTTTGGCGCTGTTTCAATTCGCGTTTCACAGAGTCAAGATAGCGGCCCAGCGCGCTCTCTGTCAGCAGTGTGGTTACCGATAGCATGGCCGGTGCCAGGATGAGATCGGTGGGGGCAAGGCCGCCGGATTTTACGGCCAGTGCAACACCTGCTGCATCAGCGCTGGCTCTGGCGGCTCGCAAGGTGTTGAGAAGGGCAGGCTGCTTTTGCAACTGTCCGTATAATTTGGCGGCTGTCTTCTCTATCTCTGGTGCAAACTCGCGTCGTGCCTTTTCGCTGGCCTCATTAAAGCGTACTCTTATATCAGGCAGTTCTGTGCGTAGATGCTTGTTCAGCGCTTGCCACCACGGCTCTCCAGATGCCTCCAGTAGCTCGCGCTGCAGGCGTACCAGCGTCGTATCAAGAATCTGCTCGAGTACGAGCGCCTCCTGATCCATCGCCTGTCCATTGGCATCTCGTTTGACTTCCGGTGTCTTGCCAAGCGCACTGCGACCAGCCCCCAGTAGTCGTCTGGCAGGCCAGGTAATAAGCTTTCTGGCCTGAGCTAACGCAGGGGCGACGCCGGGAATTTCAAGCAAGGTCAGCAGTTCGGCCAGAGCACGATTGAAAGTTTCGTACTTGTCAGGATTGTCCAGGTAATTTTCCGCATAATATTCTTCAGCTTCATCGATAGCTGCGTGTACCAGGTTCATCCAGTGCTCTTGGGCATCGACTTCTGTTACAAGTGGTTCCAGCCATTGGGCTTCATGCTGGTTTATGAAGCTCTCGCAATGCGACAGAAAATTGGAGCCGTCGGCACTTGCATGTACGGTTTGAATTGCCTCATGTAACGCACGTTTTGTGGTCGAATCCAGATCCAGCGATTGTGTGCTGCCCTCATGCTGTACAAAGGGTAGCAGGACAAGCGCAGGTAGTGGTTCGCCAAACCGTTCAACAAAGCGCGTACAAAAGGCACTCTCCACGACCGCTCTGTCAGCATCATCGAGTTTGTTTATGCATATCAGTAATGGCTTGCCCAGTGCGATTAACAATGCAAGCATGTCCCAGACACGCTTGTCACCGTACTTATCCTTGCTGACCACAATGATTGCGATGTCGGCAAGTGCCGCAGTTTTCAGAACCGCAAGGCTATAACTGCTTGCAGAAATGGAATCGAAATCGGGGGTGTCCCAGACCACGGTGTCGCTAACCATGGCCTCAGTACCGACTGTGACCTGTTCGAGCACATAGCAATCAAGCTGATCGCCAGTCAGTGCGCTTGCGGAAGTTTTGTTCAATGGAGCCATCATACAGTCCACATAGGCCATATCGGGTTCCTCTATACTGTGGGCATAGCCCTGCGTATGAACCGTAAAGCCAGCCAGAGCGCTGACAGATGCGGCGCGGCTGCCCAGCAGTACATTGACCATGGAACTTTTACCGGACTGGGTTGGGCCGAGTACTGCTATGTGATTTATGTGGTTGGGATACTGATTATCCAGTTCAATCTTCTGCAAGGCTGCACTGGCAATCTGAAGCGTTGGTAATAGCCCGACAAGAGCAGTCTGTGTATTGCCGTTGACACCAAGTGCCTGTTCATATCGGCAGGCGAGTTGAGATACCCATGTAAAACCTGCAAGCGTTCTCATGGATAGATCATGTAGTCGATCACCAGAGCCACGAACACAGTCATCCCCATCCAGTTGTTATTCAAGAATGCTCTCAGACAGGGAGCCGGCTCGCGATGGCGGCATATCCATAATTGATAGATGACAAAGCCTGCAGCGCAGACCAGACCTGCAAGATAGATTCCACCTCGTCCTTGCAGAAGTCCGACGAACACCAGAATGCCAAGTACTGCCCCTTGCAGCGCTGCGACGATGTGCAGGTCAAAACGCCCGAAGAGAACGGCGGTAGATTTAATCCCGATTTTCAGATCATCTTCTCTGTCGACCATGGCATACAGTGTGTCGTATGCCATAGCCCAGATTACGGCAGCGGCAAACAACAACCATCCGACCCCCGGCAGGCTGTTTGTCTGCGCGGAAAAAGCCATCGGTACCGCCCAGGCGAAGGCAGCTCCGAGGGCCACTTGAGGAAAATGGGTATAGCGTTTGGTAAAGGGGTATAGCGTGGCCAGAAACAGCGCAATAAACGACAGCTTGATGGTTAGTGGATTAGTGAGCAACACCAGGCCGAAGGCCAGCGCCATCAGAACTGCCGTGGCCATTAAGGCGTCCTTGCCACTAAGCGCCCCGGTGGCTAATGGGCGGCTACGGGTACGTGTTACGTGACCGTCAAAGTCCCTGTCGGCGTAATCGTTGATTGCGCAGCCTGCAGAGCGGGTAAGTACTGTGCCCATTATGAAAATAAACAAGGTTGGCAGGTGAGGTACCCCGTCGGCTGCAAACCAGAATGCCCACAGCATGGGCCACATCAGCAAAAAGATACCGATGGGCCTGTCCAGCCGCGTCAGTGAAACAAACGCGGGTAATTTTTGTCCAAGATCAATGCTATTCACGCTGGCGGGTCTGGATTAGGAATTCTGGCTGTGTGGCGGGTATAGTATCGCGATTGCCGCCCGACAACGCCCGAATCACGATGCTGAAGCGGGGTATCGGCAGCGACTGCTAGATCATAACGTTGCTCAAACGTCAATTATGTCAACGGAGTTTGCTATGTCACACCCCTATGAATTCGATCTGATCGCCATTGGCGGTGGCAGCGGTGGTATCGCCACCTGTAATCGTGCAGGCTCCTACGGTGCGAAAACGCTGGTCATCGAAAGCGACCCGGTCCTGGGTGGCACCTGCGTCAATCGTGGCTGTGTTCCAAAGAAAGTAATGTGGTACGGCGGGGCAATGGCGCATTCCCTGCGCGATGCTGAAGGTTATGGCTTTGATGTCACTGTTAATGGTTTCAGCTGGGAGCATCTTGTTGAAAAACGTGAAAGCTACATCAGTAACATCAACAATGCCTATGCCAGCTATCTGGGTAAGAACAACGTTAAAATAGTGCATGGCCGCGCGCGGCTGGTAGATGCGCATACCGTGGAAGTTGATGGCAAACAACACTCATCCGAGCGTATCGTGCTGGCACCCGGCGGATATCCTCGGGTACCTGATATTCCCGGTAAGGAGTTGGCTGTCACCTCAGACGGCTTTTTTCACTTCACGTCACAGCCCAAGAGGGTGCTGGTGCTTGGAGCGGGTTATATAGCGGTAGAACTCGCCGGCATGATGCAGGCAATGGGTTCAGATGTGACGCTGGGCATTCGCAAGGATTCATTCTTGCGTGAATTTGATCTGATGCTGCAGGAGACGCTTACTCGGGAGATGCTTGCTGATGGTGTCACCATTGCCAAACAGTTCAGTGCAGCC
Organism: Granulosicoccus sp.; assembly: GCA_045106195.1. GTDB lineage: Bacteria > Pseudomonadota > Gammaproteobacteria > Granulosicoccales > Granulosicoccaceae > Granulosicoccus. The sequence goes on along the minus strand of JBGCEH010000059.1, from coordinate 81,837 downwards.
AAACTGATTGAGAAAGACAACGGTATTGAGGTAACCGGTCAGCAAGGCGAGATACTTGACGGTTTCGATGCGGTTGTTTTTGCCATTGGCCGGCTACCTGCTACCGACGATCTGGGCCTGGCGGCTGTTGGCATAGAAGTGAATGAGCGGGGGTACATACCTGTGGATAAATACCAACAGACCAGCGTACCCAGCATCTTTGCAATCGGTGATGTAACCGGTCAGGCCGAGCTGACGCCGATTGCCATTGCGGCCGGTCGCCGTCTGGCTGATCGCTTGTATGACAATCAGGAAGGACGTCACTTGAATTACGATTTGATCCCCACTGTTGTGTTCTCACATCCGCCCATGGCAACAGTGGGACTGACCGAGGTGCAGGCCCGCGCCGAGTACGGCGATGACATCAGCGTCTACCAGACAGCCTTCACGGCCATGTACAACTCGTTTACCAGTCACAAGAGCAAGACGGCAATGAAGCTTATCTGTGCCGGAGAAAACGAGAAGGTGGTGGGCATCCACATGATCGGTCTGGCAGCTGACGAGATGCTGCAGGGGTTTGCTGTAGCCATGAGAATGGGTGCAACAAAACGTGACTTCGACGATACAGTGGCCATCCACCCTACCAGCAGTGAGGAGCTTGTCACACTCCGATAGGCATGACTATCAAGCTGTTCGGTTGAGGTTTAACCCTCAGGAAAACTGGTCGCTAGATACCTATAGCAGAGGCTTGGTGACGAAGTACATTCGTCATTTGCGCAACTTTCAAGGTATCGACTTCGCCCATGTTCAGCTCGAGTTTGAGACAACGCGGATTTACTCTGCTGGAGGTTATCACGACCCTGGCAATAGTTGCCATTGTGGCAGTCTTTGCTATACCATCAATGCGAAGCATCCTGGGTGAGTCAGAGCTCACCGCAACCAGCAATCAACTGGCTTACAGCCTGCAAAGTGCACGTTCGGAAGCCATCAAACGGATAACGCCGGTCAGTCTATGTCCCAGCCCGGCCCCGGATATCGCAACCCCGACCTGTGGCGGAACGTATAGCCAAGGCTGGATAGTATTTGTTGATGCCAATGCCAATGGCGTTGTCAACGCTACTACTGACGTGATCATCCTGCGCAGTGAGGCCTTGTCGCCAGCGTTTACCATATCGCCCAACGATCGTTTCAGTAGTGGCGTGACGTTCGACATCTCGGGTGTCAGCACCAATGCGGCTGGCGTGCCAATCGGTGGTGACATCGTGATCAGTCATGATGGCAAAAAAGACAGTCGCCGTATTCGGATCGCCGCCAGTGGTCGAATCAATTCTTCATCGTTTGATGTACCTGCAAATACGCCTACGGACGACGATACCGCCTCCTCGGATGATGATTCGTGAGACATGCTAATCCCAGGTCGATTGCAATGAGCTTTACCCGTCAATCGCAACAGGGCATTGGTCTGGTTGAGGTGCTGGTTGCTTTGGTGGTTATCTCACTTGGGGTGTTGGGTATGGCCGGTCTGCAGCTGACGGGTATGAAGCAAAGCAGTAATGGATTCAATCGTGCCAAGGCTGTGATGCTTGCTGAAAGCATGACCACCCGGATGCGTATTAATCGTATCGGTGTCGTCGACGGACACTACAACCATTTTGATTCGTTGCAGGAGACCTGTAGCGTTCTGCCAAGCCCCTATTGTCAGGCTTATGGCAACAACGATGCGCAGGATTGCGATGCTGCACAGCTTGCCGCTTTCGACAAGTACTCCGTCGCTTGTGGCGAGTGGAATGGACAAGCGGCCATTGGTGGTGTCGCCGGACTCATGCCCGCTGATACCAGGCTTCAGGTTCAGTGCAACGATGCAACATGTACTGCAGAATCCAGTTACACACTGAACGTCACCTGGCCTGAGAGCCCGAATGCCTCGTCGAATGAGCCAGTGAAGTCCAGCCGCGTACAGATGAGGTTGCGACCATGAAACCTTCAGTGCACAAGTCTATGGTCAACGTACAGTGCGCCATGGGCTCTCAGGGTCGCCAGCAAGGATTATCCCTTGTAGAGCTGATGATAAGTCTTGTGGTGGGACTGATACTCATCGCCGCCGCGTTCAATATGTATATGGGCAACTCACGCTCTGCACGCTTTACCGAAGGCTTGCAAGCTATTCAGGAGAATGGACGCTATGGCATATCGGTCTTGCAACGCGATTTTCGTCTGGCAGGCTTCTCAGCTGTAAGGGGGATTGCAGGTGAGATCGAAGCGTTCGACTTTGAGAACAGTGATGAGGATAAGCTCACTATTCAGACACGTCAGCCTTATGATTGTAACGGTCAGGCGACCACACCAACTGACGGGCTCGCGGTGAATACTTACACGTTAAACACAACGACCAAAGAACTTACGTGTAAGGGTAACCAGGATGATAACTCGAGTATGCCAATTGTCGAAGGTGTCGAGCAATTCCGCGTACTGTATGGTATTGATGATGACGATGATCCATCGACGTGCCAGCCGAAGCGGTACGTACCTTATGCCGATACTTTGCAATCTTCACAAATCGTCTCGCTACGATTTGCATTGCTGGTAAATTCCGGAAAGCCTATTCGCACACGTGGTGTTTCCGAGACGTTCATGATTTTGGATGCGCCTTACACCAGCCCCAATGATCGTCTGGTGCGTGAGGTGTTCAGTAGCACAGTGCTACTGCGCAATAATAGCTCGTGTATTAGTCTGTGAATAGTGTGGAGACATTGAGCGTGCGCCATTTAACAGGTAATCCAGTGTATGCGCCCCGGACCTTTCAGCAAGGCATTGCACTTGTTACCAGTCTGATCTTGCTTGCTGCCATGACGATTCTTGGAGTCGCGACACTGTCGGGCACACGTCTCAATGAGCAAATCGCGAGTAATACTCAGCAGAAGTCCATAGCGTTTGAAGCGGCTGAATCAGCCATCGAGTCTGTGTTCAACTACAACGATTTGTACGCGGCGATCACCTCTGACACCCAGACTACAGCCGCTAATCCACCCGTTGTGACATTGGCTGATACCAAGTCGAAGTTGGGACAGGGGTACGACATGCTCGACAATGAGGGCAAGGGTATAGATATCGAAGGCGCTCTGACTGTCCAGTTTTGTGGTGAGATGCAGCCGATAGGTACCAGTCTTAATGCAGCGCTGGATAGCGGTCAGATGACGGCTGTACTTGTGGACATCAATAGCGTGGTAAGCATTGCAAACTCCGGTGCAAGGGCCGATCACATTCGCCGCGTTCAGTTTCAGGTACCGCAGACCGGACGTACAGGTAATTGTCCACAACTTTAGTGGGGTATGTCTGAAATCGCAGTGTACTTGCCGTGCCCATCGACTGTTTACGGCGAAGAAGGCTCTTCAATCGTCAAACCTGACAGTACCAATTTATGAACCGACGTTATAACAGCAAGCACCATTCTGGATTCACCTTGATCGAAGTTCTCATCGTGGTCGTGATCATTGGCATAATTTCGGCTATCGCCATACCCGCGTATTCAGCCTACATCACCAGGGCGAACCAGACCGATGCAATAAGTTTTCTCTCTGAGGTCGCAGGCGAGCAGCAGCGCTACTTTTCTGAAAACAATGTGTATGCCGGCAAGATGTCTGAGTTAGGTTATGGAACTGAAGATACCCAGGTCAGCCCCGAAGGTCATTACACCATCAGTATCAACAGGCCGGCCAGTGGCACGACCTACACGCTCACCGCTACACCTGTTGCCGGTGGCAGGCAGGCGAGCGATTCGGAGTGTCAGGCTTTTACGCTAGATTCGACAGGCCTCAAGGCTAATACGGGCGGTACCAGGAACGATTGCTGGTAGACCTTGTTTTGGCCCGGTGGCATTGATCCGAGTTCGTCGTACGTGTTCGCTAACTGATACCCTGGCTTTCAAGATACTCTTCGTAGTTACCACGATAGTCAGTGTACTTGTCTTCCTGCAGCTCAATGACACGGGTTGCCAGAGAACTGACAAATTCACGATCGTGGCTGACAAAAATCACCGTGCCGGGGTAGAGATCGACTGCAAGGTTCAACGATTCAATAGACTCCATATCAAGATGATTGGTTGGCTCGTCCAGAATCATGACGTTGGGTGACTGCAACATCAGTTTGCCAAACAACAAGCGTCCTTTCTCACCACCTGAGAGCACATTAATAGGTTTGGTGATGTCATCCTTGCCAAACAGAAGCCTGCCCAGAATGCCGCGAATCTCCTGCTCGTCGTGATTCTCCTTGTTGCCCCACTGACTCATCCATTCAAGGATGGTGATGTTCTGTTCAAATTCCTCTTCGTGATCTTGTGCATAGTAGCCAAGACTTGCGTTCTCTGCCCATTTGAGTTTGCCGGCAATCGGTGACAGGTCCCCGGCCAGCAATTTAACAAAAGTGGATTTGCCGATACCGTTGGGGCCAATGACAGCCACTTTCTCACCCGCCTCGATCATGAGACCCATCTTTTCAATCACGATGTGGTCGTCGTATCCTGCCTTGAGGTTTTCCAGTTCAGCGGCGTTACGAAATAGTTTCTTTTCCAGGTCAAACCGGATGTAGGGATTCTGACGGCTTGAGGGTTTCATCTTGATGACCGCAAGCTTGTCTATCTGCTTTTGGCGTGAGGTTGCCTGTCGAGCCTTCGATTTATTGGCCTTGAATCGTTCTACAAAGGCCTGCAGATCGGCTATTTGCGCTTTCTTTTTGGCGTTGTCGGCGTACTGACGTTCCCGTGCCTGCGTGGAGGCCAGCATAAAGTCGTCGTAATTGCCCGGATAGATCTGGATGGCACCGTAGTCCAGATCGGCCATGTGCGTGCACACGCTATTCAGGAAATGGCGATCGTGAGAGATGATGATCATGGTGCTGTTGCGTTCGTTAAGCACAGACTCCAGCCAGCGGATAGTATTGATATCGAGGTTGTTGGTAGGCTCGTCGAGCAGCAGTAAGTCGGGATCTGCAAAAAGGGCCTGCACCAGCAAGACCCGCAGCTTGTCACCGGGGGCAACTTCGCTCATCAGTACGTTGTGTTGTTCCAGCGGAATAGAGGCCCCGAGTAGCAGCTCGCCGGCTCGGGCTTCGGCAGAGTAGCCGTCCATCTCGGCAAATTCCACCTCCAGTTCTGCCACGCGCATGCCGTCATCTTCGCTCATCTCCGGCATTGCGTAGATCTTGTCGCGCTGCTCTTTGACAGCCCATAGCTCTTTATGGCCCATGATGACCGTATCAATGACGGTGAATTCCTCATAGCCGAACTGATTCTGCTTGAGGGTGGCCATACGCACGCCCGGCACAAGCGTGACGTTACCGGAGGTAGGCTCGAGATCACCCCCCAGAATTTTCATGAAGGTTGATTTTCCGCTGCCGTTAGCGCCGATCAATCCATAGCGGTTACCTTCGCCGAACTTTATGGAGACGTTGTCGAACAGTGGCTTTGCGCCAAACTGGATAGTAAGGTTTGCAGTCGAGATCACTTGGGATATTTTCGGGGGAAGGCTAAACGACCTATTGTATCTTTTTTGTGCACTAACCACGCAAGGATGACAGCCCCGAGCACAATCTGCTCCTGTTCAGACATCCATCGGGTGCACCAACGGGTGTGGTCCGGGATGGTCTGTACCTTGAAACCCTCCAGAAGGTGGTTCAGACTTGTCGTATCGCTTGCTCTTGGCACGGCTGTCCGGCATTGGGCAGTACTTCTCTCAAAACAGACAACTCAGGTAACATGACCAATTTTGACACCGTAGTTTCTCGTGCCGACACGGCGAGCCTCAAATGGGATCTGTACAAGGGTCAGGATATCCTGCCTTTCTGGGTTGCCGACATGGATTTTCAGGTCGCCGAGCCCATTCAGAAAGCGCTGGAGGCACGCATTGCGCACGGCATTTACGGTTACACCGTGCCGCCTGAGGGGATGAGCGAGGCGGTAATTTCGCATCTGCAATCCGAGTATGAGTGGCATGTGGACCCTGCATGGATCGTCTGGCTACCAGGGGTTGTCACAGGACTTGCGGTCAGCTGTCGCGCCTTTTGTCCCGACGGGCACCAGCTGGTGGTTAACCCGCCTATCTACCATCATTTTTATGATGCTCACGAGCTGGCCCGACAAAAGGTGGTTCGTGTGCCGCTGGCGCGCGAGAATAATCGGTGGACCTACAACATGGATGCCATGCGGGCAGCGTTTAACGACAAGACCTCACTGATGATGATGTGTTCGCCGCATAACCCGACGGGTACCGTGTTCAAGCCTTCTGAACTGGAAGCCCTGGCGCAGTTATGCAAGGAGCACGATGTGATCATGGTCTCCGATGAGATTCACTGTGACCTTGTGATTGATCGTAGCGCCAGACATTATCCAACGGCAGTAGCGGTTCCCGATATGGCTGATCGAATGGTCACGTTGATGAGTGGTAGCAAAACCTGGAATATCGCCGGCCTCAATTGCTCATTTGCCATTATCGAGAATAAAGAGCTGAGGGAGAAATTCAGGCAAAGCGCGCAGTCTATTGTGCCCATGGTGCCACCGTTGGCTTATACGGCAACGCTGGCTGCGTATCGTGATGCTCAGCCCTGGAGGCAGGAATTGCTGGACTATCTTGCCGGTAATTTCCAGCTCATTAACGAAGTGCTGGGTAATACGGAAGGACTTGTGGTGGAGCCCATACAGGCAACGTATCTTGCGTGGATCGATGCAACGGGCCTGGGCCTGGACGACACCAAAGGCTTTTTCGAACAGCACGGCGTTGGTCTGTCCAGCGGTGAGCAATTCGGGCAACCGCAGTACGTGAGAATGAATTTTGCGTGTCCACGCTCAACGCTGGAAGAGGGTCTCCGGCGCATGCGGGCCGCGGTGGCTTCACTTAAATCGTAGGTCCACGCGCGGCTGATCCCGGCAGGGCAATTTTGCCATCGTCCACAGCTTTGATGAAATTGAGCGTCATGCGGGCTGTGGCCCCCCAGAGCGTTTCCTCGTCAAATGGCTCGTAGACGATAATGGGGTGCCGGCGAGCGCTTTGTGGGTCCATATTCTGGCGAGCACGGAATGTGAAATTATTGCGATCACGCAGCCAGCTCAGGGGAATCAGGAAAGCGCGCGCAACCTCGGAGCTTTGCAAGCAAAGTCTGGTTGGCCAGTCGACAATGCCGACAACAGGTGTAACCTCATAACGACTGACAGTGACATAGGCATCGATGGTTCCCACGACCTTGATTTGATCGGCCTGGACGCCAATTTCCTCATGGGTCTCACGTAGCGCTGCGGCCACGGCATTTTCATCAATCGGTTCGATACGTCCGCCGGGAAAGGCCACCTGGCCGCTGTGACGGTCCCGATCATTGTGGGCTCGGCGGATAAACAATAGTTTCCATTGATCATTCTGTCTTACCAGTGGGATGAGCACCGCAGCTCGGCGCATGGCTTTCAATGCAGGTGAGTCCGCATTTTGATGCAGTGCATCATCATCGGGCTTGTGAACCTGGGTGAGTTTGTCATGCATGGATTAAGTATAGTGTCAGCAAGCGGCGCAGCGTTCATAAATCGTGTTCAAATTATCTCACCTGCTTGAACATGCGCCGACAACCATTGCCGCCGGCATGTTTCATGTCCCGTTAACCTTCAGGAAAACCGATATTCCATGCATGTTGATATGTCCTCGCTTTCTGCCGTAGAAGCGTACGCCACCATGACGCAGACCGTTGTACCCCGCCCTGTGGCATGGATTCTTACCCGTAACGATACAGAAGACTACAATCTGGCACCGTATTCCTATTTCAATGCGGTAAGCAGCAAGCCGCCGATGGTCATGTTCTCCGCCGGCATGAAGCCTGACGGTTCGGCCAAGGATACGCGCTACAACCTGGAGCAACGCTCTGATTGCGTCATTCACATCGCGCATCGGGAAATGGCAGAGAGCATGACCGCGTCTGCTGCGACCTTGCCACGCAATACCTCGGAGATTAACGAACTGGATCTAGCGCTCACAGACATGCCAGGTACAGACCTGCCGCGTCTTGCTGATTGCCGGGTTGCCTATGCCGCGACATTGCGTGACACTAAGACCATTGGTTACAACTGGCTTGGGTTTCTCGAACTGACACATCTGCATCTGGCTGAAACGGTAGTTGGTAGCGATGCCAAAGGCCGTTTGAAGGTGCTGGCTGACAAGCTTGATCCGATAGGACGTCTGGGAGGGGGTGAGTACGCACTGGCCGGTGATGTCATCAGTATTAAACGACCCGCTTAGCGAAGATCTCTTAATGACGCCGTTACCGTGTTACAGCAGACCTGCCGCCGTATCCGTGAACCGACAAGGCTAGCAAGCGGGTGCAGAAACCATCCATGAAACGTTCCTGGCGCTTTCTGGCTTTTGCCGTGATGCTGGGTCTGCTTGTCTGGGTCTGGACGTTGGTGCCGTTGGTCGATTGGATCGAACAACTGCGGCTGTGGATACTGTCTCTGGGGAGCGTAGGTGTTGCAGCCTTCATGTCTTTGTATGTGGTGGTTACTGTTGTTCTCGGGCCAGCATCCGGCCTGACCTTGATGGCAGGACTGGCTTATGGGTTCTGGGGGTTTCCTCTGGTGGTAGTCTCGGCAACCCTTGCAGCTGCCGTGGCTTTTTTACTGGGACGTTATGTAGCACATGAGCGTGTCAATCGCTGGATCGAAAACAAGCCCAAGCTGCTTGCATTGAACCGCGCCGTGAGTGAGGAAGGCTGGCGTGTGGTGGGTTTGATGCGGCTGAGTCCCATCATTCCCTATGGGTTGCAGAACTATCTGTTTTCGGTCACGCACGTCGGCTTTGTCCCGTTTTTTCTGGCCACTTTCATTGGCATCATGCCGGCGACAGCGTTATATGTTTATATTGGTTCACTGGGGCAGGCCATAGGCCATGCCAGTACGCTGCAATGGGTTCTTGGCCTGGCAGGGCTTGCTGCAACAGCGCTGGTTGCCTGGTTCGTTGGCAAGCGTGCAACTGCTGCGCTACAGCAGCAATCGGCTATAGACCGCCAAAAGGATGTCAAGACATGACAGATTCATCAACGCTAAGACGCTTGCTGGAGAGCGCTGAGACGATTGCCGTCATCGGCCTGTCTGACAAGGTGCATCGCCCCAGCTATTTCGTGGGGAAGTACCTGCTTGATCATGGTTACCGGGTAATACCGGTGAACCCCACCATTGATGAGGTGCTGGGACAGAAAAGTTATGCAACGCTTGCGGATATTCCAGTCAAGGTGGATGCCGTTGATTGCTTCAGGCGCTCTGATCAGATGGTTGGGCTTGCGCAAGAGGCTATTGCAATCGGGGCGTCGTGTCTGTGGATGCAGCTGGGTGTTGCAAACGATGAAGCGAAGGCGTTGGCCGAGAATGCAGGTTTGGATGTGGTAATGGACCGCTGTACCAAGATAGAGCATGCCAGACTGTTTGGAGGACTCAACTGGGCTGGTGTGAATACCGGCATTATCAGCGCGCGCCGGCCGCGCAAGATCAATCTGTGAAGCGCTGCAGCGCTATGTTATCTGCAGAGGCTTGCAACACGTTTTATCGCTGGTATAACGCATTAACGATGGAAATTTCTTGCCATGACTGATCGAGAATATGCACCGGAAACACTCTGTCTGCATGCCGGACAGATACCCGATCCACTGACCGGTGCCCGTGCGCCGCCGATCTACCAAACAAGCTCTTACGTGTTCGATAGTCCAGATCATGCGGCCAGTCTGTTTAATCTGGAAACCTTCGGTAACGTCTATTCTCGTCTGTCCAATCCAACCAATGCGGTGCTTGAAGAGCGAGTCGCCGCGCTGGAAGGGGGCAGGGCGGCGTTGGCGGTAGCGTCAGGAATGTCTGCGCAGACAATTGCAACTCTGACCTTGTGCAAGGCGGGTGATGAGATTGTTGCTGCCAGCACTTTGTATGGAGGCAGTTACTCTCTACTGGATGTCAATTTTCGCAGGCTGGGTATCACAACGCACTTTGTCGATCCGGATGATCCTGAAAATTTTCGTAACGCTGTAACGCCGAAGACGAAAATGCTGTATGCCGAGACGCTGGGTAATCCCGGTTTGAATGTGCTGGATATTCAGGCGGTGGCGGACATCGCGCATGAAAACGGTATTCCCTTGATGGTGGACAACACGGTGCCATCGCCTTTTCTGTGTCAACCGTTCAGGCACGGTGCTGATATCGTCATTCATTCGGCGACCAAATACATTGGTGGTCACGGAACATCCATTGGTGGGTTGATTATCGAGTCCGGAAAGTTTCCCTACGACAATGGCAATTTTCCTGACATGGTTGATGCCTCAGAGGGGTATCACGGGGTCCGCTTCTATGAAACGTTTGGTGATTTTGCCTACATCATGAAAGCGCGGATGGAATATCTGCGAACCATGGGACCCTCCATGAGTCCGTTTAATGCGTTCACGTTTCTTCAGGGACTTGAGACCTTGCATGTGCGTATGGAGCGGCATTGTGAGAACGCTATGTCAGTAGCGACATTTCTGCAGAATCATGAAAAAGTGCGCTGGGTCAACTATCCGGGTCTTGTGGATAACCGATATCGTGAATTGGCCGATAAATACCTGCCTAGAGGATGTAGTTCCCTGATGAGCTTCGGTATTGCAGGTGGGCTGCAATCCGGTATCCAATTTATCGAAAAACTGGAGTTTCTGAGTCACCTGGCCAATATCGGCGATGCCAAGACACTGGTTATACACCCTGCGTCAACGACGCATCGGCAGCTGAGCGAAGAGCAGCAGATTGCCGCGGGGGTAGGGCCGGATCTGATCAGATTGTCTGTCGGCATCGAGCATGTCGATGACATCATTCACGATATTAGCCAGGCACTGGAGACGCTATAAGAGAAAGCAGGTATGTCATGAGTCTGGTATGCAGTTCTCAAGTAAGAACAGAATGCTTGCGTACCTTCCTCTGCGACAAACTGCTCGTGGTGGTTGTCCTCCTGGGGCTGATGTTGTCGGAGCCCTTGCATGCCTATGAGGACATGCCTCGGAATCTGAAACAAGGTTGGGATGGCGACGTACAGCTAGGCGCATTGGCGACGTATGGGCTTACCGATTCGAGTGCTGTCTCTGCACGATCAACGGTCACTTACCGCAGTAACCGCTGGGAGCATGAGCTGGACGCCAAGTGGTACCACAGCGCCAGTGAGGCACTGGTATCACGGCGTGATGCAGATGGCGAGATAATGCGTGACGTTAACAACAAGGAAATCAAGGATCTGGTGAGTAACACCACCAATAACCGTCGTTTTTTCAGTGGGCAGACGCGCTGGTTTTTCACCTCCAAGCATTATGTGTTCGCGATAGCGGATCTGGATACCAACACCCCCGCCAATCTGGACGAATCGACTCGACAGATTACGGGTGTCGGCTACAAGCTATATCGTGGCAAGAATGATCTTGTGGGTGCTGCTGTGGGTGTGGGCAGAAAAAAGCGTGTCGACGTATCCGGTGTCATCGAAGAGGGGGCAATTGCTTATCTGGGTTTGCGCTACAAACGCAAAATCAATGATGTGGTGACGGTCGGATTCGACCTGAATTCGGATTTTGGCAGTGAGAATCGCTATTCTGAGGCAGAAACCTCACTCACGTGGAAGCTACGTGATCCGGTGTCCCTGAAACTGAAATACGAAGCCCGCTTTAACAGCACCGTTGTGGACCCGTTGAATACCTTCGACGACGAGTTGGAAGCCGCCTTGAGTATTAATCTGTCTGTCGAGATTTTCTAGCCCCGAGTACTTCCAAAAAACGCGTTTGAAAACACATTTGCAAAAGTGTCGTTGCAGTATGTCGCCTACAGTGGACCTCATCATTCCGGAAAGCGTAAGCTTCATTAACCGCTACTGAGCGAGTACTCATGTGAATAGCTATCAATCCGACACACAGCGCTTGCAGGCCGTTCAATCACGCGATGCACAGGCTGACGGGCAATTCGTCTATGCCGTCCTATCCACAGGTATCGTGTGCTACCCCTCGTGTCCATCACGTACTGCGTTACCTGAGAACATGCGTTATTACCGCGATGTGGCAGAAGCGCTGGCTGCCGGCTACCGGGTTTGCAAACGTTGTCGCACTGACTTGCCTCCGCTGGCGACGCGGAATCGGCAATTGGTGGTACAGGCCTGCCAGCGTATGAATGATTCGCACGATGCCGTACGTATAGATTCCATCGCTGACTCACTGGGTATCAGCCGATTTCATCTGGTTAAGCTATTCAAACAGCATATCGGTTTGAGTCCCAAGGTCTATGCACAAGCGATCAGAGCGCAAAAATTGCGAGATAACCTCAGTGTCGATCAGTCGATTACACAATCCTTGCTGGACGCAGGCTACGATAGCATTGGAAGTTTTTATGCGGATGTACAGAAACGGTTGGGAATGAAAGCGACCAGCTTGCGCAACGGATCATTTAAGTTGAGCATTCGCTATGGATTTGCTGATTCTCGTTTTGGGCTTATTGTTGTTGCACAGACTGACAAGGGTGTTTGTGCCGTGTTGTTCGGTGATACACGCAAGGAGCTTGAGCAGGAGCTGTCAACCAGATTCCCGAAGGCGATGTTGCAACATGATGAACACGACGTGCAGGCACGGCTTGCAGCCGTGGTTGATAAAATCCGTATGCCAGCGTCTTCTTTGCAGATTCCTCTGGACATACAAGGCACTGTATTTCAGGAGAAGGTCTGGCAGGCGCTTGGTAACATCGTTCCCGGGCAGACTGCAAGCTATGCGGAAGTGGCACAATCCATAGGACAACCCAAGGCTGCACGAGCCGTAGCAAAGGCGTGTGCCGCAAACCCGGTGGCTGTGCTTGTCCCGTGTCATCGTGTTGTCAGGGGGGACGGCAGTTTGTCCGGCTATCGTTGGAGCATAGAGCGTAAGCGCGCGTTGCTGGATGCAGAGACTCAAAGCACTGCGCTGGATCATTCGAGAGATTAAGCTGACTCGGTATGGTTTTACCAGACTCAGCCGCCTTTAACTGAATACGAAGCCTTTACCTGTTCGTGAGAGCGTGCCTATGTTGGGTTGCAGAAAATGGCCGCCGGATAGTTTTATGCCATCTGTTGCAACCATGTCGAGGGTTCGTTTTCGAGTGTTGCGCGCGGTGTCTCTATCGATATCGAAGACGATACTGATCTCTGGGTTAATCAGTTGCAAGGCAGGTGCGTGGACAATATCACCCGCATGAATAAAGCTATCGCTCCCATCATCGGCACGAAAGCCCATATGACCTGGTGTATGGCCGGCAAGATCCAGCGCGGTAACACCGCGGATCAACCTGTCGCCCTCTTCCACCAGATCTGTGCATCCTGCATAGGCGGCAATGCAGGCTTGCGCCAGTGCTTGCCATTGTGACAGTGTGTCATCGGTGAACACTTGCTTTGACCAGAAAGCGTAATCAGCTTGTGAGACAAACATCTGCGCATTGGTAAAGACTGCCTGGCCTTGCGGAGTCAATGCACCTGCGATGTGGTCAGGATGCAGGTGGGTGAAATACAGGTGTGTAATATCGTGATGAGCAACGCCTGCCTCAGCCAGTGCCTCGCCAAGAAAGCCGCAAGTATCTCCGAAAAGGTCGCGTGGACCGGCATCCACAAGCATCGTATTGCCATCGGATTTTACGAGGAATGCGTTGAAATTGGTATCGATTGCTTTTGCGCCTGCATTGTTCAGAATGTCGGTTATGACGCTCTCTTCGGTATCCGGGAACAGTTCTGCGCCGAATTGGGTGGCACCATCTGTCAGTGCGATGATTTCAATTTCGCCGATTGTGATTGAATTGATCCGTGTCATAGGTGTTTGCCTGAATGGGTTAATGGCGTGATATGTGTTCCATGTGCAGGCTACCAATCGTTGAAAAAAACATCAACGTCAACGCGCTAGTCATTCTGACAGTAAGCGCTGTATGGCTGCCTGTGTAGCAATAGTTTTGGTGTATGGCGTGTAATGCTCTGTAGCCTTATTTCTGGCCGACGCTGAACATTGACCCATAGTCTATATACTGTATAATATAACAGCAAAATTGAACGACGTTCCGAGGGATTCATTGATCAAATTATCAGTAAGTATTGATGTGCCAGACCTTGCAAAGGGCGAGTCCTTTTATGTGGAAGCGCTAGGTTGTAAGAAAGTGCGTAATCAAGGTGACAGTATGGTGGTGTTGTCCACTGATAATGCAGAAATTTACCTGCAAGAAAGAGCGACGGGCTCAGTGGCGGTCAAAGAGGGCGAGATTGTTCGAACCTACGAGCGTCACTGGACGCCGGTTCATCTGGATTTTCTGCGTAGCGATGTGAACGAGGTGGTTGCCAAGGTAATATCATCGGGCGGTAAGCATGAAGGTGGGCAATGTGGTGACTGGGGTGCGATCGCCCACTGTGTTGATCCGTTTGGAAACGGATTCTGTATTATCAATGAATAGTTGTGGCAACTTGTATTGCTTGCAGTTCTCAAATGCCGTCACTCGTCGGTTTTGTCGATTCCAGTTTTTGCATTTAAACAATGCATTTTTCCCATTGAAATAGTGAGTGTTAGCATACGACTGTATCAAGGCTTAATGAATACGCAGCGCCATGATTATTAGACGCGAGACTGTTGAAGATATAGAGGCAATTTTTCGACTGACCACCGAAGCATTCAGCCCCGTATCCTTCAGTGATGGCTCAGAGCCACAAATCATTGACGCTTTACGCAGCGATGGCGAACTAACGTTGTCGCTAGTCGCTGTGGACCACAGCCATATCGTTGGTCATATTGCTTTTTCGCCGGTAAGGATCAACGGTGTTGATGACAGCTGGTTTGGCCTTGGACCGCTATCTGTGCTTCCAGAGCTACAGAAAAAAGGCATTGGCACTCTATTAATTAATGAAGGGTGCCGGCAACTTGAAGAACGGGGCGCAAACGGAATTGTTCTGATTGGTAATCCGGATTACTACGGAAAATTCGGTTTTACAGGAGGCGGTAAAATATCGTACCGCGATGTTCCCGTTCGACTGGTTCAGTGGTTGTCGTTCAAAAGTGATATGCCTGAAGGTGAGATACAATACTGTCGCGGATTCAAGTGATCGTGTGATTTCGAGTTGCCAATAAAGAATTACGGCTTTTGCTCTGGCTGAGATGAATCTCCGCCTTGGTGCAGATGACGTAAACGTTAAGCAAACGACCTGAGGATCGTCGCCGGGAGTGTTGGTTTTGAACCTTCCGTGGCCAATATGATAAAGGGCAGCTCGACTATCAGAGCTGCCGCTGTCCACGATGCTCGCCAATCGTCTCTGAATGACTGATAGTTGCCGGTTATCCGGGAGAATAGCGAATAGATGGAGGGTACCCGAAGCTGCCAGTGGGCCGATTGTGATTTGATACAATGACTGCCACCTCATAACGCAATTGATTCGGATCAGCGAAAATCATGGAATTAGAGCACCTCCTCTTTGTTCTACTTGGTTTCGCGGCTTCTATCGTATCTGCAGTCTTCGGTTTTGGAACAGCGCTTATTGTACTGGCCGTAGGGTCGCATATCCTTCCTGTCAAAGAGGCGATCGTACTCGGCACCGTTCTTTTTGCCGCTTCAACAGTGATAAAAACAGCATTGTACAAAAAGCACATTGACTGGAAAGTAGCAGGAACAATGGCAATCGCAAGTTTGCCTTTTGCCTATCTAGGCGCTTCACTGCTATCCGAAGTGCCAGCAGAACTACTTAAGCGACTGCTTGGTGCAATGATATTGTTATACATCGTACTGACGGTTCTCAACCTGGTGCCCAGATTCAAGATCGGAACAATTGGGCTCATTGGAGGATCAGCTGCTTACGGATTTATTTCCGGTTTTATGGGCAGCGGAAACTTGATCAAGGCGATCATTTTCCGTGAAATGAATATCACGAAACAAGCATTTGTCGGAGCTATGGCGGCAACCTCGGTATTGTCGAATGCAACAAAACTATGTACCTACTTTGCATCCGGCCTGTTGAGTGCCAACCAAACAGCACCAATCGTTGGGCTCGTTCTGGGAGCTATTGCAGCCGTTTTGATTGGCCGAAAAATACTTCACGTTGTGAGTTCGGTGCACTTTGAAAAAGGGATTCAGGTAGTGCTAGCCGTGAGTGCTGTCACCTTGTTGATCTAACCTTCCAAACGACTGGAATTAGTCGGTATTCCCCGGTTACAGAGTATGGCGAACCGCGGCATGCTCAGTAATTCTTCGGTCAGCAGGAGTCGCTGAAAACGGGAATGTCGATCCGAATACGTCAGCCAAGGTTCACCCATGGCAAAAAACAGCAATGGCCAATATGGTAAAGATCTGTTCTTTTACCTAGGAGAAAATAGTAGCCGCAGCCTCTATAACGCAATATTACAAGGTCTATTTGAAGAGAGCGCAGTAACCTATAGAGCTAATGAAAACAGGAGTGAAAGCGTCGAGCTCTGGGCTGGGGTTTCACACCAAGTTTCACGCAGATTGAATGTTGACGGGTTTTTTCGGAGTCACACACCTGAGTTGAAACATACTCACGAAAATACCCTGTGGGGTGGCTTGACACTAAGCCGATCCATGACACTGAATGGTAATGTCTTGTGTGACTGTGAAAACACAGGAACAACGACTCAGATGATGTTTCTCTCTCCTGTGACCCCTTCTATGTCTTGTTTGTATTCATTTTCCGGACGAGTTGCGTCTTGCAGGCATTTAGCCCGTTCGTCAACATCAACAATTTTTTCACAGATGCTACGCCGCCATATTTCACTTCCTTTGTAGGTACTACATCCCAATACAGTTACCGTAGCCAGCATTACCAGAATCCACCGCATGTCAATCTATCTCCTCTACCAGACAGTGAACATCAATCGTACTGCAAACTGAATTGCTTTCCTGTAAACACATCACCGATAAGCACTTTGACATCATCCAGCCACGGTTCGGTGACACTGCATGGTGGTTTGTTTATTGTCTTCTCTGTGCAGGCCGTCACGTCCTGCCCGTCTATTGCGAAATGCATGCCGTACACGGGTCTCACCGTTATACCGTCAGGATTGCGTGTGGCGTCGAATAGCTGTCGTGGTTCCTTCTCAAGTAGTGACATCATCAGGGAAGGCAGGCGATAGAGTGGCATTTTGCCAAGGTTCAGTGGTCCTCGTCGGCCATCAATGACAATCAGCGGAGTGCTGGTGAGTTTTTGCAGATGATCGCCCGTGAAATCAGATCTAATCTCGGGCAGGTTCCAGGCCTCTGTATAAACACCGTAGTTGGGTCCCAGAAAGGGTAGGTGATCGCCAAAGATGACAATGAGCGAATCAGGGTCCTCTTTGCGCAGTATCGCCAGACGTTCCATCAAATCCCGTGACTTGTACCAGATCTGGTTTATATAACCGTTGAGTAACTCAGATTCTTTGCCGGGTTTGACTTGATCGGGATAGGCGTCGTTACCCGGATAGGGCAGGTGTCCGTGGTAGGTCAGCATATAGTTGAACACCGGTCCTGCTAGTTTCAATTGATTGATATGTTCGAATACTTGTGCATACATGCTGTGATCGAGCAACAGCGTGCCTACCGAGTCGGTCATATCAAACTGCGCTTTACTCAGGTATTCATCAAAACCAACCAGTTGATAGGCATTGGTTCTGTTCCAGAAGCCGGGCACATTGGGGTGCGATGCCAGTGTGTGGTAACCGGCTTGTCCCAGTAAGCGCGGCAGACAAGGTGATGAATTGCGTAGCCAGCCTTCAAAAAATACTGCATTGCGTGTGACGGGGAAGCCACATAAAACTTCGAACTCAGCATTAGCCGTGTAGCCGCCGAATACCGGAGACATCGTCGTTGTATTGCCTGTCTGCCCCCAGAGCTTGCGAAAATCTTCAGGTAATGGATCCTCAGGAACCCATTGCTCGCCGAGCGATACCGGATCGAAGAAGGATTCCAGAACAAACACATGTACGTTTCTATCGGCTGCAATATTGCTCGTGCCCAGTGCATTCTCAATGCCGTGTTCAAGAATACGGGGGCCTTTTTCAAGCGCTCTTTCGAAAGCCAGTTGTTCTAGCGCCTGGTTAACCGCCGGAAACTCGGGCGGCTTCTCTACCTTGCTGATAGTGCGAACCACCTCTTGTGCAAGATGCAGTGCCAGACCGCGGTGGCGATAGTTGGCAGGCTGGTTCCATACTGAGTTTCCAAATTGCTTGTCCAACGCAACACGCAAGGTATCGCTATGAACGTTGATGGCAAAACTTGCAAGTCCCAACGCCAGAATGGCGATCCAGAGGCTAATGCGTTTCCAGGGTATAAACGCGATTGCGAGTATTAACGGCAGGCTGGCCACCATGAACATGGCGATGCGTCGCCATCCGTCTGTCAGGAAAAAGACGTTCTGGACGTTTAACAGATCATCAGGACTTGCCGGTGTTCCCAGTATCGACAGTTTGGCCGCATTGCTCAGCTGAAACATAACGATAACGACGCTAGCGAGTATTAGCGTCCTGGGCAGCGACTGTACCAGCACGGCGACAATCAGCGTTACTGCAAGATTGCCCAGAAAGTCTCTATACCAATACTCGGCGGCAAGCGTGACATCGAAACCATGGGCAATGACGGCCCTGCACAGGAACGTCAAGAGCAGGACAGATACGACGAATAGCGTACCGGCCTTGATCATTCTGAGCATGGCTTCTTTACCGAATAAACTAAATGGCTAAAAAAGTCGCTGACTATGAATCTACTGTAGATAACATGCAACAAGAGGTTGCTGAATAATTCGACCACGTCATGTAGAAACCACTTATCTTTCTGCCTTAACCAGCGACTCTGTCAATTGGCCTAACAAGCTCTTGGCGCGTCCACCATTGAACAGACCAGTGGGTAGTCGCTCGAAGGTGCTCACCAGCGACAGGCAAACTGCAGCAAGATACGGAGTGCTCTGAACGACTAGCAGCGTGATCCACAGGCGAGTATCGGTCAGGTAGGCATCGTCCCGCATACCGATGGCAATGGCTGCAATCAACAAACCGGCAGCAATCAACGCCTCTTCACGTGCATCTGACAAAGCCTGGCGCCAGGTATGGGCCTCACCCATCTTGGGTGTGCGGAAAAAACCGATACTGGTCGTATGCAAACCTGACAGCATGGCCCGCGCTATCGTGTGTGATACCGCCAGGCCTGCAATGCCCGCACCAATACTCTGCATTAGGTTTGCTTTCATTTTCCATCGGTATAGCACTAGCATCTTTGACAGTTTGAACACAAAGAAGCCAATCGGAAGGAGACTGAGCATGATCTCTGGTGGATCGTAGGTATGTGGAAACATCACCATCAGTACGCAGTACATCAGTGCCACGCAGTTGAACATCAGGCAAAGCCCATCAGCCATCCACGGAAGCCAGCCTGCCAGAAAATGGTAGCGTTGGCCGGGGTTCAGCTTTGAGCGATTGAGCTTCAGGAAGTAGCGCATGTGGTGGCGCAGTATCAACACTGAACCGTATGCCCAACGAAAGCGCTGCTTCTTGTAGTCCAGAAAATTGTCAGGCATCAAACCCCGACCATAGGACTTGGGAACGTAGGAGGCTCGGTATCCTTCCTCAAGAATGCGTAAACCAAGCTCGGCGTCTTCTGTGATGCACCACGTCGACCAGCCATCAACGTCCTGTAGAACAGAGCGACGCACAATCGTCATGGTGCCGTGCTGGATAATAGCGTTGCGTACATCGCGGTTGACCATGCCAATACCAAAAAATCCGGCATATTCGGCATAGATCATGGACTTGAACAGGCTGCCGTCCGCATCCCGATAATCCTGAGGCGCTTGCACGATGGCGATGTTTTCGTCATCAAATGCCGCGGTGCAATCATCCAGCCAGTCTGGATCGACCACGTAATCACTGTCGATAACCGCAATGAGCTCGGCGTCATCAGCGGTATGCTCCAGAGCGTAGTTTAGCGCGCCTGCCTTGAAGCCCTTGAGCGGGATGACATGATGAAAATTGAAGCGATCGTCCTGACGGTTGCACCATTGCTGCACTGGAATCCACAAGGCGGGGTCGTCGGTATTGTTGTCAACAACCACGACTTCAAAGTTCTGGTAATGGAGCTTCCGCAGTGCCGCCAGAGTCTCGATAACCATCTCCGGCGGTTCCTTGTGAATAGGCACATGAATCGATACTTTTGCACGCTTTCTGCCGCGTATAGCGCCGATCTGATCCAGTTTGTCGGACTGCCGGTGATTCCAGATAGCCTCCGCCCATTCGTGTGCCTCAGTTAGCAGGATGATGGTTATACAGAAGGCTGCAGCGAGCAAGCCCACTCCCAGTATGACCTGCTCCCAGGTCATGTACTTTTGTGAGTAGTCGTAAACCATCCATACCACGGCGGTAGAAATCGCATAGGAAACCAGTACCAGAAAGCCCCGTCCCCCATGCACCAATCCTCGGCTGTCGCGAAGCAACAGGGCCAGCAGAAGCACGGCAAAGGCCAGGGAAAAGCCGGCAATGGCGCGCCATTCAGGTACGGGGGTGACCGGTGCGGCAAATGGAAACTTGGGTTCGCGATCGGCGTTGAAAATACCCCAGTAACGGCCTACGGCGCCTTCGTCAGTTTTCCAGATCTGGTCGAAGGCTTCCAGAACGAAGTAGTTAGCGTCGCGTGCATCAGCAATGGCAAGAAACTGCCGCAGGAATTTCGCCTGATTCTGCAGCGATGGCTGTGCACCAAAGCGCTGTCGACCTTCGCTGGGCCAGCCCACCTCGCCAAGTACGACTGTTTTAGTGATGAATTCCCGTTGAAGCTGATCGTAGCGCTCGAAGACATATTCTGGAGCTCGCTGCGCAGGCACACCCTCCCAATAAGGCAGAACGTGCGCTGTAACGTAGTCCACATGCTTTGCAAGAGAGCGGTTCTTTAACCACATGTCCCAGGTTTCGGCCACGGTAACCGGGATTGAGCCAACAATGCTTTTAACAACATCCACATATTTAGCTAGCTGGTCAGTGGTGATCTCACCCCTCAACAGCACCTCGTTCCCCACCACGATACCGATAATATTTCCGGGGTTTTCAGCCACGATTCGCCTGAGTTGACCTATCTCTTCCCAATTGCGTTCAATGTCATCGGAAATCCAGACGCCGACCATGACATTCAAACCGTGGCCTGCGGCAAGCCTGGGTACGCTGCCCAGCGTACCTTCCACCGAGTAGGTGCGGACCCGATCAACCTTGTCTGCGAGCAGTGCAAGGTCACGGTCTATCTGCTCCTCACTGGGGTATGCGGTGGCTTCCTGCGGGGTCTGGCCCGCTCGGAAAGGCGAAAAGGAGACGCCCTTGATCGTTTCTGGCCACTCCGGAACGTAGTCAGGACGGTTGAACACCGCCCACGTAGACAATAAAAGAGTGCCTACAAGTCCGATAATAATCCATGATGCACGGTCTATTTTAAACACGAGTACCTACTAGGTTTGCCGCTGTCTCCGAGGGATGCTCTCTGCATCTCGTACTCTTTCAGAGCTGCGGGCTGGGTAGAGTTATGGTCCTTTTGGACCGTATTACGCATTACGTTGCGCTTTTTACTCGATGAGAACGATGATAGATTGGAAAAGTAGTCGTCCCTGACAGCATGTAATTTATGCTGTTCAGAAATAAAGCATGTAAATTCAATTACATAGCGATACTACCCGGTAAGTTACGATTTTGTAGTCAAACAGATCTGTCATCAGCCTTTAACAGGGGCGAACGCTACTTTAACGTTCGCAAAAATCTGTCAGCCTGACCAATGGCCCAATTCAGCTGCGGCCAGTGCGTTTTCTGAGCACATGTTGCCGGGGTTGCACTGTGATCTCGCTGACCACCGCGTTATCCGGTGAGCGCAGCAGCTGCAGGACGGTGGACGCCACATCGGTGGCCAGCAGACTATGGGCAGGCTCAGGGCCGGGCTCGAAATCAAGCGTATCGAAGAAACTGGTCCTGACGCTGCCGGGGTTGACGATTCCTACGTGACAGTTTGCACCGGCTACCTCATAGTTGAGTGCCTGAGCGACGCCTCTAAGTCCGAATTTTGCCGCGCTGTAGACGCTGCCATATCGCCCACCTTGCAACGCGCTGGTGGAGCCAATGAAAACAATATTGCTGCGTGAGCGTTTGCGTAGATGCGGCAGGCACTCTCTGACAAGTGCCAGTGGGCTGACAAGGTTGAAAAGGATGCTCTGCTGAATCTGCTGTGCGGAAAAATTCTCAAGAGAGCCTATGTCGCCGCGCCCCGCGTTGCACACAACGCCATCGATAGGATGTATCTTTATTAGTTTTCGAACAAGATCGATGCTGGTAGCCAAGTCACTAAGGTCTATAGGGTAGTGCGTTTCAGTTTCAGGAATGCTTACCGGTGTGGTTCGTGACAGTGACACTGCATGGATTTTCTGTTCAGCCAATAGATCGCAGCACGCACGTCCGATTCCCCTGCTTGCCCCGGTAACCAATATGCAGTCAGGTGTGTTCATCTATGAAGTCTGGGTCCTGGCTGGTAGTAATGAATCGTAAGGTGTGAGGGTGTCAGGTTTCATGTCGCTCAGTACGTTAACTGCAGGGAAAGAACTGATCGGGGCGGATCGTTTGTTCAAGTTTCTGCTGGCAGAACGAGCGCATGGTCTGTTCAGTCTCCTCGGGATAGCTCATCATGCCATCGCGCGCGGTTATCGGCGCGGCAAGCAGCTTGGCATCCGGGTATAGCCGTACCAGCTTCTTGTGAAATCCCTTGGGTAATCTGAATACACCGAGACTCACGGAATGCACGGCACTCATATCCAGTAGGTCAAAGACCTGATCAAACATATCGCCATAGAGTCTCTCGAAGTCATCGGCGTAGAGCAGGGGATCAAAGCGCAGTCCTATTTTCCAGCCGGTGTCCTGTAAGCGTTTTAGTGCATCAAGGCGTTTAACAAGTGAAGGGGTGCCGTGCTCTTCAGCTTTTACAACAGGTTCTGGGGAAAGGCTGTAGGCCACAACGACATTGGGCAGTGCTGCCTGCTTGAGTAATGGGCGAATCTGTGTGCTTTTGGTTCGAAGTTCCAGATGGGCATGCGGGTTTTGCTTTACGTATTCAAGACAGGAGTCAGCAAAGCCCGTGATGGGGTCCAGTGCCAGTGAGTCACAGTCATAGCCGGAAAAAAACCAGACATCGTCACCATGCTGGTGGGTGATGTCATCCATGTCAGTGAAGAAGTCTTCTTCATTGATGAACACAACATAGTTGGCAGACTGATACATGCCTTGCAGAAAGCAGTAACGACAGTCATAGACGCAGTTGAGCATGTGTGAAAAATAATAGTTATGCTTTCCACCGATGTGGTAACCCGGCGGCGTAGGCAGAACACGTCTACCGGGTTTGCTGGCCAGAATCAGTGACGGGTTGTTTTTCTGGTGTCTGAAGTTTTGTGACGTTGCGTTAAAGACATCTCCGTAGCGTTCGATGGGGATAATACGTGCCCGCGGAAAACGCTGGGTAATTGTTTGGGTGCGCGGATGTTCTCGCACAGCATTCTCGATGTACAGTGTGTCCATGCTCAATGCGCGCCGTACACGAAGGGTTTCATGGCTAGAGAAGCCTGTAGGCCTTTTCTGATATCTTTTGCACTTCTGGCTTGCGTATCGATGCGGGGTAGTTCACCACTTATCGTGATGTGCTGCTGAACCAGTTGTCGTAGCAATTGCTCATCGTTAACACTGTGGCGTATGCCATCTACTGTACTGGCAACGAGTTTATCTATGGCTTTCGTATGTTGAATGTTCAGCGACAGGGCAAGATGTTGTAGTACGTCAAGCATGGACAAGATATTGGGCAGTGCCTGCCTGATGAGCGCCACTACTGCGTCCTTGTTGATGTACTGAATGTCACAGTCGGGATTGTCAGACACTACCTTGATACTCTGAATCTGACTAGTGGACAAGAACCGACTGGCTGCATTGAAAATACCGGTGGCTTCCATATCAAACAGTACGCCAGCGCGATAATGTGTGTCTGGTGCATCGACTGTGATGACACTTGCTGTCTGGATATCCCTGAAGGCTCTGTTATCCGGCAGATGAGGAAACCATTGGGCACCGCTTGCCTGATCCAGCACATGATGGGCCGCGAGAACTTCACCGTAGTTGAAGATCCCGCCTGCAACCCCGAGATTGACCATCATGCTGATGTCCGGATGTGCCTGCAGGACGGCACCTACTGCTGCTGAGGCGTTGAGTTTGCCCATACCGGTCTCGAGCAGCAGATACTCGTCCGAGTCATATAGTCTCAGGTGTCTGGCCTTGCTCTGGCGCAATTTCAATACGTCGAGTAGCGGGCGCGTCTCGGCTGGCAGGGCGGTTACGATACACAGACGGGACATTGAGATTAACTGAGGGTTGGCGATGGCGGTACAATGATAGGCGCTTAAGGCTCCGTTGGGTACTGCCTCCTGACTCGCCGACTATTACGGTTAGCGTGTCTGATGCCTGGCTGCCGTGCCAGGAGGACATACGTTATATAGCCACAACGCCTCGTGAAATGAACAGGAAAACACATGCTGGTATCCAATCTTGAATTTCTACCCGGTCGCAAGGTCAACAAGCATCTTGGGCTGGTGCAGGGCAGTTCGGTGCGTTCAAAGCACGTTGGACGCGATATTGCTGCGTCTCTAAAGAATATTTTTGGGGGTGAGCTTCGTGGATATACCGAGCTTTTGTCGGATTCGCGTGAAGAGGCTACGCAACGAATGCTGGAGCAGGCGAGCAGCATTGGCGCCAATGCTGTTCTCAATATCAGGTACAGCACGTCGAGTATAGCCTCAGGGGCTGCTGAGATTTTTGTCTATGGAACAGCGGTAGAGTTGGCTGAGGAAGATGTAACGCATGACTAGTTTCCTGTTCCAGGCAGGGTTAGTTGTTTCGCTGCTGGTGCTCGGATATCTTTTTGGCACCGTTGCAGAAAAGCGTCACTACAAGAGAATTCTCATGCGCGAGGCACAAAGTGCAGGCCTGCCTGTCATTGCCAGCCGATACCCGCCAGAGGATCAACCCTATGGCCAGCAACTTGTTAGCGGCAGTGTTGTTGTAGCCTCGGATTACTTCAAGGGTTTTCTGGCAGGGCTGTTCAATATATTCGGTGGTCGGGTAACACCCTATGAATCGATGCTTGACCGGGCTCGGCGCGAGTCGGTATTACGCATGAAAGAGCAGGCTAAAGGGATGGGTGCCCGCTATGTCTTCAACATCAAGTTCGATACCACGCGGGTGGCGTCCGGACGTTTGGCGGCGATGGAAGTACTTGCTTATGGCACTGCCATGATTCCTCAGAACGCGGGTGACGCTGAGCAAGTGTTGTTGATGAAGCATCCTGACTAGAAAGACGGCTCATGCAATACGAAAACCGACAGCCCGAAGAAGGTATTAATGTCACGCAGGTACATCCCTTAAAGCAATTCGGTCAACTGCTTGTCGGGGCCTTGGTGATGGTGGCTGCGTTGGTAGCCTTGCTGCAAATTTCTGGTGGCTGGTTGGCCAAGCGCATACCGTTCAGTTTTGAACTTACGGTGATGCAAGAGCTCGATGTGGAGCTTGGCAGCAATGCCGATTATCCGCAGATGGCTGAGTATCTGAATGATTTGTCGGGGCGCGTCGCTGCCCATATGGATCTGCCGGAAGGTATGCAGATTACGGTGCATTACAACCCTCAGAATGTGTTCAATGCCTTCGCCACAGTCGGTGGCAATCTTATGTTTTACCAAGGTCTGCTTGAAGATATGCCAGACGAGAACACGCTGGCCATGGTCATGGCTCACGAGATAGCTCATGTGCTTCATCGGGACCCGGTTGCCTCTCTTGGTGGTGGTGTTGCCAGTACGCTTGCCATATTGGCACTGACAGGGGGTTTTGGGCCGGATCTGGCAGGATCGGTACTGGGCAGCGCCGGTGTAATCACGGGTATGCAATTCTCAAGAGGTATGGAAGAAGCCTCCGATGAGTCAGCGCTCGCAGCTCTTAACGATATGTACGGACACGTAAACGGTGCTACTGCCCTGTTTGGCATGTTCAGCGGTGCGCGGGATTCAACGACCAATACCCCCGAAGCACTGGAGCGTTTTCTCAGTACACACCCGCGTGATCAGGACCGCATAGATGAAGTAATCCGGCGCGCTGACAGCGAGGGATGGTCGCTGCAGGGCGATTTGACGCCTTTGCCTGATGGATTTAAAAACTGGTTGTAGTGCTTACCTGAATGGTACGCTCGTGATCACTGTCATCCCCGCTCCGCAGTCATCCCGGATACCATCGTCATCCTTGCGCCGGCGGGATCCATGCTGGAATGCACATGAAGATTCCTGACCTTGCAGGAATGACGTGCTGAAGTATCCAGGCTTCAAACACCTTCACTAACCCAACGATCGATCAAATGCCTGGCAATCGAATCAGGTCTGGGCAGCTTGTAGTTGTCGCTCTCGTCACCCCAGTTGCCGAAGCTGCGAATCTGCTCACGGGTAAACCACTGTGCATCGGCAAGCTCCGTTGGATCACACGTTATTTGCGTTGTCGTAGCACGGGCTTCAAAGCCCAGCATGATAGACCGGGGAAACGGCCAGGGTTGTGAGGCCACATAGCGTACATCCTCAGTGTGAATGGAGGCCTCTTCAAGCACCTCGCGTTGCACCGCCATTTCCAGAGATTCACCGGGTTCTACAAAGCCTGCAAGCGTTGAGAAAACGCCTTCAGGCCAAGCGGGGCTTCTACCCAGCAGGCAAAGGTCAGGCTCCTCGTTTTCGCCAGCGTAGGTCACCAGCATGATGACCGCAGGGTCAGTACGGGGGAACACCACGTGGTTGCACTGATGGCAGGTACGCACATGCCCGCCGTTACTTGAGACAAGGGTGTTGCCACACTGAATACAATGACGCGTGTGGTTGTTCCAGTACACAAGGCCTCGCGCATAAGCGAGCAATGAGCCTTCGTGCCGGGCCAGTAAAGGTCCTACACTTCTGAGGTCCTGAAATACACCCTTGTACTTAGTGCCCTGGGTGTCTGTTGCGCCTGAGATGATAGTGTTACGAGCGCTGTCGTCCAATGGGCTGATGTCTATGGCGAAATAGCTGTGTTTGTCGTCAATGCCGAGGAAGATTTCCGTGAGGTCTTCGGTGGGTTGGCCCGGTAGCGTGAGGGCGAGGGGTGTGATTGAGTCTTCGGCCACCAGAGATTTTCCGTCACATACCGGAACAAGACGAGCGTTATCCCGCTCTCGTAGTGCTTGCATGGTACTCGCATCCTTTCTCAGGTGATCGGAGCGATCGATATTGCTTTGGCTGTAGAACATGGCAGGGCTGGTGGTGTGGAGATTTGGGTGGAGTATACGTGGCTTGCTGACAGGTGTGGATGTGCACGCCCGCTAGACCGCGCAAAACGATTGATTGTCGAACTGGATGGTGCCGATCAATCAGTAATCTTGATACGCCGGTGCCGTCGCATTACTTGCCCGCGCAATCGGCAATCCCGGTACTCTGAATTCGAGAAACTCACTACTCACTACTCGGGCAAGTTGTATAAATTAAGGTACAAAGCCGAATGGCACTAACAAAATAGCCAGCCAACGAAAAAAGTCATTCCCGCGAAGGCAGGAATCTATGTCTTGGCGGAGATTGATACCCGCCTTTGAGCGGTATATCGAGCATACGTTAGTGCCATTCGTACAAAGCCAGAATGCTAGATGAGCTGCAGTAATTGGCCTTAAAATACAAACTGATGATTAGCCGGGATTATGGAAATGGCTGGAAATTACCTGAATTGACCTCTAAACACGAGTTTTACAACCTCATAGTTGCTAAATCTATTCATGGTGAAAGTGGCTTTAGTATTATTACCCCATACACGAGGTGTAACGCCGGTTATGGATGCCACCACATTAGGATCGTTTTCTTGTCCCCTGCCGGTATATAGACGTTGTGCTGAAGCACTGCTTATTACGAAGTTCCCGAATGTCAGTGCGACACTCTCGCGGACATCTTCAGTGCCGAAAGCGTATACCACCAGGGTGTCGCGGCCTTTGCGGAATGCCTGGGTGTAAATGCCCTTTCTGAAATTGTTCTTATTACTGTAACTGGTGTTCGTGATTCCTTCTATTATTCGGGAGCCTCGCACCGTGTCATACAGCCAATCATAGAAAATTCCGTTGGTTGTTGGCGTTACCTGATTGCCACTTGAACGAAACAATTTTGCAGGTAAGTTGTTACCTTTGGCAACCAGAGGCCATATAGTCGCGAGTCTGGCGTCCCCTCTGACAGCTTCAGAAAAAATTGACATAACACCGAGAGGATTGCGCAGACCAAAATCTACTCCTCTTTTTGAGCTGATATTAAACTCTGATAAAAAATACGGTTTGGAAAACCCGCCGTGCTTGCGCCACTGTGCGGATATACTTTTCAACCTGTCGCCGAATGTTTGGGTGACACCATACATTCGCCAAAACCCCAACTGAATTTCGGCTCTGGCGGGATACCAGTGGAAAGTCAGATAGTCGATAAGGTGGCCCCGCGATTTCAGCTGTGCCGCGACAGCCGCTGCATCATCGACTGTTATGCCTGATTGGACGGATACCTCGATATCATAGGAACGCTTTCTGTTGGAAAGATTAACACCGCTGTCTATAGCTTCAACAAGTGCCTTGGCAACAATGCCGTATTCTGTCGGCGTTATATCCTGGCGATTGAAATAGAACTCGTTCCCTACCTCAAAATGAATGGTTCTACCAGATTCAATGTGCCCGAAGTTTCCCTGTAGCAGCAAACGCACAAAATCAGACACCTCTCGTTTGCCTCGAGCTGTGTTGTTTTTATAGCGCTCTGTGGGTAGCACAAAAACGGCACGCCAATTGTGCCTGTTCACCATCTCGATATAACGGCGAATATTTTTGTCAGCGGGCACCGTATTGCCGCTGAGGTACTCAAATGGATTAACCAGATTGAAGTCGTTTTCAGCAACAGAACCACCAGGGTATCGCACCGACTTTTGTTTTAAATGAGCAAGTGTATTATCCAGTTGCGTCAAAGTGTTCCACGTGAATACGTAGTTGGCCCCGAACATATCAGGAGCGACAACATTGCCTGTATTTCTGGCATCAATACCGATGAATTCTGCGGCGATTGTTGGTAGTGAACTTGAAATCAGCCAAATTGATAGAATCGTGCGTAGTACGAAGTGACCATTCATAAAATGTACCTGATGAAAAAACACCGTTGAAAAGCTGTGCTGGTTAAGATTCACCTTTGAAAGTAACACATCGCACTAGTTTCTTTCTATATCAATATATGTTTCGTTGTATCAGACATTTAAGGATGAGTTGTATTTGAGGTAGATAAGTCAGGGTGATAGCGCATGAGTGGCAGATTCGTTCGTCGGCTGTGGCAGCGCTATTCTCAATCACCTTGAGTGTTGTGATCATATGACTTCTGGAAGTTCGTGATTTATACAAAGAATGCCCGTGGTTACTATTGGAAATATTTCACTTACCACTGCCAGTTGTTTTTCAGGGATGATTTCGCATATAACCCTTAGTGGGTTTTCCTGTAAATTGAGGATTGAATACCGAGCCTGAATTTCATCAAACAGGAGCGTCGCAGGAAAGCGTCCGGTGCGCTTTGTCGTTTCCGGTACTGTTCGTGCTGGTTCAGCCGTTAAGAATTTCCATTTGTCAGGTCTGCGGATATACCGTCTTGAATAAACTTGTCGCACACAATTTCGAATGCCCTTGTCGTATAACCACGCGGCCATCAAGATCGCCTGAATCCAACCGGTGGTTTGTTGCTTTTTTCTTTATTGCGCTATTCGTTCAGCCCTTGTTAGCTGAAGAAACAGAAGCACCTGTCGCCGTTGAAGCCCCGGACGTGCTTGCCCTGTCCTCCAATATCACCCAGAAGCCGCGATGGGAGCTTGGTATCGCCGGTGGTTATTTCTCGGGGTTCGATTATCCGGCCTCCAGCGATGCCAATGAACGCGCTATTGCGCTGCCTTTCTTTGTTTATCGGACGCCGCTTCTCAAACTGGGTGACGGTGGCCTCAGCGCGGTGGCGATACAGAATCCGCGCTACAAACTGGATTTGTCGATTGGCGGGTCACTCAATGCCAGTTCGGAAGGGAATAGTGCCAGGCAAGGTATGCCAGATCTTGATTTCCTCTTTGAGGTGGGTCCGCAGCTGCAAGTGGAATTGTTTGATCGTCCTCTGGCATCGGGTGCGCGTCTGAAAGGGTGGTTTAGTTCGGAGCTGCGGGCGGTATTCTCGACTGACTTTCGAGGTGTTGGCACGCAAGGTGTTGTTGCTGATGCGGGTGTGGGTGTTGACCTTGTGAACATTGCAGACACGGGTATCAGCTTGATCACGGGTCTGGATGTCAGCTTTGCATCCGAACGATTGCATGACTATTTCTACGAAGTAGATCAGGAATTCGTGACCGATATGCGTCCCTTGTATGACGCAACGGGTGGATATCTGGAAACAACACTGGTAGTTGGCTTCTTCATGAAGCCGGTGCCGCAGGTAAGTATTTTTGCCGGCGTCATTCAGGGCTTTTTTGACGGTACCGCCAATGAAGGAAGTCCCCTATTCGATGTTACCGAGCAGACACGCTTTGCCCTGGGTGTTGCCTGGACGATAAAAACCAGCAAGACGATGGTGAATGTTATGGAGATGGGCAGTAGTAACGACAACTAGGATTGCGCAACAGGCTCCTGGATCAGCCATCACAGCGTATAGCGCTGATGCGAACCACCTAAGATGGCGCAGACGCCTGCCGTGCAACATCCGTGTCAAGAGCGTCTTCCAGTAGCTTGGGATCAGTCGGTGATTGCGTCTCGGATCCACTGTTAATATGGGTCTTGGTCAACGCAAATTCCACCAGTAGCGGGAAGTGGTCAGAGCCCATGTCAGGAAGTCGCTGCAGTTTTCTCAGTTCAAAGTGTGTCGATACAAAGACATGATCCAGTGGCCAGCGCACGAACCAGTGACGGGCATTGAAGGTGTTGAACATTCCTCGTCCCACACGCGGATCCTTCAAACCGCTAATCTGTCGAAACAGTCGGGCGGTTGCCGACCAGGCAACATCGTTCAAATCGCCTGCCACGATAACAGGGGCGGTCAGCTTTTCCACGTTCCTGGCAATAAGGATAAGTTCTACATCGCGCTCGGTGGATTCGCTATTCTCATAGGGGGCGGGTGGTGCCGGATGCGCCACAAACAGTTTTACCGTTTGCTGATCATTGATCTTCACGTCCATGTTCATGGAGGGTTTGTCAGGCTCAACCAGGTACTCGATACTCGCGTTTGCGAGTTCCAACCGTGAATAGACGTGCATACCATAGAGGTTGTCTAGCGGGCATTGAATCCGATGCGGGTAGTGCTCAAGCGTATCCAGCTGGTCCTGCCACCACTGATCCGATTCAAGAGTTATCAGAATATCGGGTGTATGCTCATTTACCAGGTCCAGCAGGGCCTGCGAATTACGATTGTCAGTGAGCACATTGCTGCTGAGGATGCTGATATTGCCTAGTGAGATTTGCCGCTCGGGCACGTGGTGTTGCACTTCCACATCATGCAGCTGGGTGTTGGGTATGATCCAGTAGCATTGATAGACGAGCGCGGCGATTACGCCCACCGCGCAGCTTGTCATGAGCGCATCGTCGGGTAAATCGCTGTAAAACAGAACAGCCAGCCAAAGCGTGCACAGGCAGGCAATCTGTACCCGGGGAAAATCCAGTGCGCGAATGTACCATTCACGCCTAATGGACAACGGCGTCACCGTCATAACGATGAGCAGTGCTGCGATCAGAATTATCACGGTGTACATCGATGTGACTCTCTCACGACTTCAGGATATTGATGTTTCATGTGCATGTGTGGATGATAGCAAGGCGCGGCGACTCTCCTCGTGGCTTTTTCGTCAATGCCAGATTGACAACACTCACCCATCCACTCACTTGCCGAGGTCTAAGTTGCAGATTCAGGAACTGGAAACCTTCGTCGTAGCCAATCCACCCCCGCACTATGGCGGGCGCTACTTCATCTTTGTAAAACTGACTACCGACAACGGAATCATTGGCATCGGCGAGGTCTACACCGCCACCTTCGCCCCTCACGTGGTCGAGGCGATGGTGCGCGATGTCTTTGAACACCACATGATCGGCTCAGACCCGTTTCACATCGAGCGTCTGTGGCGTCGGGTTTACGGGCGTGGATACACACTGAGGCCCGATGTATCGCTGATGAGCGTACTCAGTGGCCTTGAAACCGCATGCTGGGACATTGTCGGAAAGGCGGTTGAAAAGCCTGTTTACGAATTACTGGGTGGGCGTGTACACGAGCGTTTGCGTACCTATACGTACATCTATCCTCGCGTGGGTGAAGATGATTCGGTGTACAGCGATCCCGAGTTAGCCGCCGAGCGTGCGTTGGAATATGTGGCAATGGGATTCACTGCCCTGAAGTTCGATCCGGCCGGGGGCTACTCTGTATTCGATGGACGTCAGCCGTCACTCGAAGCCCTTGATCGCTGTGAGTTGTTTGTCAAGACCCTGCGAAAGGCGGTAGGCAATCGGGCGGATCTTCTCTTTGGTACGCATGGGCAATTCACCGCAGCCGGCGCTATACGCCTGGCAAAACGCCTGGAATCCAGTGACCCCTTGTGGTTTGAAGAGCCTACTCCGCCCGAGAATCCCAAAGAGATGGCGCGCGTCGCTCGTCAGACTTGCATTCCAATAGCCACCGGTGAGCGGCTGACCACCAAGTATGAATTTGCCCGGGTGCTAGAGGAGCAGGCTGCCTCTATTGTGCAAATGGCCCTGGGCAGGGTCGGTGGTTTGTTGGAGGCCAAGAAGATTGCCAGTATGGCGGAGACCTACTATGCGCAGATAGCACCACACTTATATTGTGGGCCGGTTGAAGGTGCGGCTAACGTGCAGCTGGCCACGTGTACGCCTAACTTTCTTATTCTGGAGAGTATTGAAGACTGGGGCGGGTTTCATTCCACGATCCTGAAAAGTCCTGTGCGTTGGGAGGCGGGGTATGTCATTCCTCCAACGACTCCTGGGATTGGTGTGGAACTGGATGAAGGTGTTGCGCGGGCGCATCCTTATGCAGGAGACAAGTTGCATCTGGAAATGCAGGAAGATCCGATCGTTTAGATTTGCCTGGAGGAGGACGTCGACCTTTGTCGTCGCGCAGGTGAGAGGCATTTCGGGGCACGGATGGATTCTCGCCTTCGCGGGAATAACGTTGTGTTCGGGAATGCTGTTGTGTGATGGGGGATGACGATCTACAGATGGTTATGCCGGCTGCAGCCTGCGACTCAATGGCAACATGAATTGCAGATATAAAACATCTTTCTTCATCTTTTTCATCAGTACTTTTTGCTCACCGTCATCCAACTTCATGAACCGAAGGCGCGTAAAGCCGGTTTCCAGTCGTTCAAAGCGTTCCTGATGCGACGGCCACTGTCTGGCGGCTCGTTGCAGATACTCTCTGGGCGTTTCGGTCTGCCGACGAGCTGTCATACGAGAGTGAAGCAATCGACTTAACTGTTGCCAACAATGTTCCTGTGGGCTCATGCTGCGTAAGCTTCGACCTGGCATTCCCAGTAATAGCGCGCTCCACAAGCCAGCGACCACAATAACCAAAAGTGCGATGTGCCAAAGTGCCGGTGTCCCGAGGCCCGTACGCTCCCAGAAACTGGCTTGCGAGTCGTTGTCAAAGTCAATGACCAGTCGCTGCCAGTTGTGATTGATAGCATCCCAGCGTAGTTGCATGTCTCTGATGAAGCCTGGTGCTTGTCGTGAAAGTCGAGGTACAGAAGAATCGTTGGGCAGCGCAGCCGCAAGACCGCGTTCCACTCTTGACGGGGCAACTGCACTGGTCGGGTCAAAGCGTTGCCATGCGCCATCTATATAGGCTTCAGTCCATGCGTGTGCATTAGACTGGCGCACGATCATGTAGTCTTTGTTCATTTCGCCGCCTTGATAACCTGTGACCACTCGTGCAGGTACGCCGGCCGCTCGCATCAAGACAACGAAGGCTGCTGCATAGTGTTCGCAGAATCCCTCGCGGCTATCAAAGAGAAACTCATCGACCGGTGCATCACCGAGAAGCTGTGGCTGAAGCGTGTACCGAAACGGTGCGTTGCTGAAATGCTCCATCACAGCAAGGGCAAAGGCACGGTCACTGCTGTGCACGGATCGTAGTTGCCGGGCAAAGCGGATGGCGCGCATATTCTTGCCCGGCAGGTAGATTGTGTCTTGTCGAGGTCTCTCGACTGCCGGAAAAGTCCTGCTCAGAACCGAGCTCTGACGATATCTGAGGGTTTGGGTCACGGTGTCCTCTGCGAGGATTTGCCCATCGTTATACATCCTGCCAATGATCCGGCTGTACCGCCTTTCGCTGTTTTCAGCAGCGTTGTATGAAACCGGCAAGGCGGCCGCGCTTTCCAGGGCAAACAGCCATCGCTGGCGATGGGCTTGGAGGGTTACCACGTAATTGACTATGCCGCTGGAGGGGCCGCTGTAGGTTGGCGTTGCTTCAAATCCGGCACGGCCGACGCCCCATTTGCGTCCGTCAAATTCAGTGAGTACCGGGCCTCGCCAGTACAGTTGTTCAGGATCAGGCGCGGCACCATCGAACTCCACTCTGAACGCGACAGCGTCTGATTGAGAAAGCTCACCGATCGAACCCGGCGACATGGAGTCCGACAAGCCGGTGGTGGCCATCGTATCTTCGGGCAAAGACCACAGCGGCCCCGGCAGTCTTGGAAAAACAATGAACAGTAGAGCGGCGAGCGGTAACCCCTGTACCAGCAGTACGCCTATCAATCTGATCTGACTGGCGATGCTCTCTGGATTGTTCACATCACGAAGCACTGACAGGCTGAAGGCGAGTGCCACCACCGCTGGGAGAGTGAGCGTAGCTGCGATGATGGATTGCGAATAGAAGTACTGGGTCAGCAACAGGAAGGCGCAAAGACACAGCAGTAGCGTGGCATCACTGGCACGTCGTACTTCTGCAAACTTGGCAGCGACAAGAATGAATAAAAACGCCACGCAAGGATCGCGACCAATAAAGTATCCATAATGCCATTTAATAATGAAAGCACTGGCCGCAGCCATCAATGTCACGCACAGCGGAGACAGCACAGCGCGTAATATTCGGTTTGATGGTTTTGTGAGTAATGCCAGCCTGATCGCAACCAGTGAGAAACCTGCGGCACTCACCCAGAGCGGTAGATGAGGCAGATGAGGAACTTTGACGAGTAACAACAAGGCCGCTAGCGCATACAGCGTTTTGGCTTGCATATGGTTAGCATGCAGGCTGCCGACGCTGGGTATCAGTCTGCGCCATGATGAATTGATGGCGATGTTCATGCAGTGTTGTCTGCGGCAACACCAAATAACGCAAGTGCGCGAAGTGCCTGTGCTTGTTGTTCTTTGCCGCGGCTCTTGTCGAGAGTAAATTCAGGTAAATGAAACGTGTAGTCGGTCTGCGTTCGCTCTGCCTGTAGAACCCACGCGCACAGACGTGATAGCTGTGCCTCGAGTCCCGGGATCGTGGCATGTTGCAAATCGAGCACCGTTGCGGCATTGGCAGCTTCCATGTCGAATGTTCGTGATTGTAAACCCAGGCCCCGGGCGGCACTCTTCCATGCAATGGATCCGATTGAATCACCCGGCTGATAGTCGCGTATGCCGGAAACATCGCCGGTTACACGGCTTTGAGTGGGCTTTCCATCATCAGCGCCTGATGCAACCGGCAGTGGTGGGACATCCTCTTCAGGTTTTGGAAACACCAGTGACTGCGTAGCCACATGCAAATAGCTCCAGCAAGTCCACAGGCCCAGTGGCCAGTCGCTTTGCAACGTGAGTCGACCCAGTCGACAGATGCCACGTGATTCAGTTTTGATGTTGATGCAGGCATCAGTCTGGTCAGTGGGTGCAATTCTCACCCGGGTACTGTTGTTGCCAGCACTTACCCGGATGCCATGGCGCGGGTGTGTCTGTTGATTGGCGAGGCTTATATGGAATGCCACCTCATCGCCAGCGAAGGCATCGTAACTGACGATGGCGCTGACATTCAGGCCAGCCAGATTACGATAGGTCTGCAACAGGGTGCTGGCAAACAGACCCGTAAGCAGAAAACACAACGCATAGCCAAGCGACAGGGAATAGTTGATCGATGCAACGAGCATGAGTAGCAGCGTGACGATGAAGGCACAGCCACGTCCGCTTGGTACAATATAAACGCGCTTATGGGTGATCTTGTGTGGCAGCGTATCTTCAGCTCGCGAGCGAAACACGCGCTGCCACAGAGCGCTCTGTTGAAGTCTCGGGATACCTGGCCTCATGAGTAATCCAGATTACGGCATGGCCACCTGTTCGAGAATATTCAGGGCACAGCGACGTCCGGTACTGACGCGGCCTGTCATGCGATGGCCTGCCAGGGCTGGAAACACTTCACACACATCATCTGGCAGAACATGATCTCGGCCCTGAATAAACGCATAGCTTCGGCTCAATCGCACAAGGCTCAATCCTGCGCGAGGGCTTAGCCCCGTGCCTGCTTCTCTGCTCGCATGAATAAGCGCCTGTATGTAGTCAAATACTGGCGCGGCAACATGCCCCTGTTGTGATTTGTCACTCCATTGCCGCAGCGTTTGCGAAGAGAGTAATGCCTGCAAATGTGCCGAGCTGTTTCGTCGGTCACCGTGCTCGAGAAGTTCACGCTCGGTGGCAGCATCCGGATAGCCAATCTCGATGCCCACCAGAAAACGATCAAGCTGTGACTCAGGTAGCGGGAATGCACCAAGCTGATCGCTCGGGTTCTGAGTAGCGATAACAAAAAAATCGTCGTTCAGCGGGTGTGTAACCCCATCGACGCTGACCTGCTTTTCTTCCATGGCTTCGAGCAAAGCACTCTGGGCCTTGGGTGGCGCCCGGTTTATTTCATCGGCCAAAAGTATCGAGGTGAATACCGGGCCGGGCTTGAAATTGAATGTCTGGGTATCGCTGTTGAAAATCGATACGCCGATGACGTCAGCAGGCAACAGATCGCTGGTGAACTGGACGCGCTTCCAGTCCAGACCGAGGGTGGCGCCCAGAGCATGTGCCAGAGTCGTTTTTCCAACACCTGGAATGTCTTCAATCAGGAGGTGTCCACGCGCCAGCAGGCAGGCAAGAGCCAGGGTCGTCTGCTTCGGCTTGCCCAGCAGAACACGCTCCAGTTGGTCTGTCACCTGCGATATGCAGGGTTCTTGCAAGAGTTCGCTGACTTTACATTGGGCCGAAAGGGTCATGATGACGTTGTTTATTATGATCAGTTTAGTAGTGAGTATCGGCAAGTCACCGGTATCCCTGCGGTGCTGCCGAGGTCGGTGAGGGGGTTAATATGTGGCTTTATTCGTTCTGTGTAACGGCTCTCAAAATCATTTAAAAGATGACTGACTAGTGATCTGGCGGCCTCTGATCAGGAGTCGGAAGGCTGTCAGAGGTAGAAAGCGCAAGACCGTGATGGTCAAGTTGTTATACTGCTGTCAAGTTCCTCGAGTGATTGCATGATCCCGGCGTGAAAAATTTTCTCAAGACTGCTGCACACCAGCACAAGGATCCGCAGGTACGACTGGGGTACATCAACGATGTCGAAGCCGAAAGCGATGATGCTCAGCTGACGCTTTGCTCCATTGCTCGGGAGGATTCCGACCTCGTTGTCCGCCTTGCGGCAATTGCCAAGATAAACGATCTCAGTGTTTTACGTGAACTTCTCGACGTCAGTTCTGATGATGCCAATCAGTTGCGAGATGCGGCAGAGGAGCGTCTGGTATCCAAACTCACAGAAGGTCAAGTCAGTGATGTTGCCGTGCGTGCTCTGCTCAGCACACATGCAGCGCGCCTGGCGGTGCCCGTAGCTGCGCGTTGCTCGGTTGTCGGGCAGCGCGAAATGGCACTCGCGGCTCTGGAAGACGAATCATCGCTGGTCACCGTGGTCCAGCAGTCACGATTTCATGACACCCGCCTGGCAGCAGCCCTGCGACTAACGCATCACGATGCGTTACGATCAGCCTTGAGTGCGGTGCGATCAAAAGACAAGGTTGTTGCCAAGCAGCTGCAGCAGCGTCTCGATGCGGCAGCTGCCGCCGAGGCCGCATTAATTGCCAGACGTCATGCCGTCAACACCACACTACAGTCAACTGAGTGTCTTAGTGAGGGCGTATGGACACCTCAGCATGCTGGCAAGTTGCAAGCCCTTCGGGAGCGGTGGGCAAGCCTGACGCCTGAAGATCGCGAAGAACACGAAGCGCGCTTTGCCCGGGCGATCGATCAGGCGGAGCAAAAGCTGCAAGCCTACAATCTGGAACACGCAGCGGCTGAAAAAGCGCAAGCCGACACCGAGCAGGAAGCCGGCCCGGTATCGTCGGATAAAGGCGTCCCAGATAAAGACGAGCCTGGCAATAACGAGGCAAAAGAGCCACCAGCGCCTGTCATGATTGACGATCCGGCTTTGGTCCCCGTCATGCAAGCCCTTGCTGACAGCACCATAGCGCAGCTGGCGGAGCGTGTGAGCGCGCTGGGAGATGCCGGCAGCAAAGGGGTTGAGCCCGTCTCTGAACATGTACAGCAGCTGTTGGCCTATGGCCAGGCCGTGGCTGTACTGTTTGATCCACCGTATGATCTTCACAAAGCGCGACCCGGTGCCTTGCAACAACGCATCAAACGAGTGACAGCGCTGCTGGATGTCAACAAGGTGCTGCCAGGCATCGACGTATCACCGCATGCCTATGTTAAAGAGCTGGCCGATCATGCCAGCGTGCTGGAAGACCGTCTTGGCAAGGCGAGGCAGGAGTCCGCCGACCGGATCAAGACCACGCATCGTCAGTTTGCGGCCCTGTCAGCCATTATCAAGGAGGGTAAGTGGGGCCCGGCCAACAGCATGATGCGGCGGCTGAAGAAAAAGATCGACGCCATGGAAGCCGCAGAGCGAGTATCACTGAATGAGAAGCTTGAGCGCGCGGAAAAGCAGCTCTCGGAGATGGCAGACTGGCAGGATTTTGCAGCCAGACCCAAGCTTGAAGCCCTGTGTGACTCAATGGAGGCTCTGCCTGCTCTGGAGCTTGGTCCGGAGGAGCTTGCCAAGAAAGTTCGTGAGCTGCAAAGTGCTTGGAAAAACCTGGGTGTCAGTCGTGCATCCAACGACTTGTGGTCGCGATTCAAGACAGCTGGAGATACTGCCTATGAGCCGTGCAAGGCATGGTTTGACAACAAACAGAAAGAACGTCAACAGAAACTCGATGCAAAGGCCGCTTTGTGCGATGCACTGGAGTCGGAACAGGAAACGTTGACCGGCGAACCTGACTGGCGGGCCATATTCAAGCGAATCAACAATGCCAAGCGTGAATGGTCGCGCAATCGTGTGCCAGACCGAAAGCCCGATAAAGCGTTGGAGGCCCGTTTCTCCGCAGCGCTAAAACCATTTGAAACCGCCTTGGCGGAACAATACGATGCCAATGCAGCTGCGAAAAAAGAGTTGGTGGTTAAAGTACAGACGCTCGCCGAAGGCGAAATAACACAACATGCTGCTAACCAGGCCAAAAGTCTGCTGAGCGCATGGAAACTCGTTGGGGTCATGCGTCGCAAGGAAGACCAGGCTCTTTGGGAAGTGTTCAACGGGCATCTGGGAACCATTTTTAAGCACCAGCACAAAGTTGAGCGAGACAAGCAGCGTGCAGGTCTAGAACACGTGTTTCGAGCAAAGGACATCATCAAACGGCTGAAAACCCTGTCGCGCGGCAACACACTGGACGAAGGTGAAGTACAGACGCTTTCTGCTGAATTTCAGGCTTTGGCCGAATTTCCCGAGCGAGACAAGAAATTTCTTCTGCGTGATTATCGTCAGGCGATAGATGCCTGCTCCCGGGTTCAGGAAAATGCCTCAAAGCGTCGTATGCAGGCAGGCCATGAAGAGTCTCGTCGCCTGATAGGCTTGTGTGAGCAGCTGGAAGCCGCCGTCGAGGACCCCACTGCTGTTGCCGACACGCTGGTTGATGACGTAACGCATGCCTGGGATGCCAGTGAGGTCAAGGTACCGCCAGAGCTTGACGCCGCGCTGCAAAAGCGACGTGATCAGGCTCTGAGCCACATCAAGGCCGGCTCTCAGCCAGACTACGAGGCTAATGAGACCTTACGTCGCGATCTGCTTATCCGAATGGAAGTCGCTGCAGGCGTCGATACACCAGCTGAAGACAAGGCGCGACGCATGCAGTATCAGCTGGAAAATCTGCAACAGGGGATGACCTCTGCAGGTATTGATGATGCCAAACAGACGTTAGCAAAACTTGAGCAACAATGGATTGCCGCAGGCCCGGTCAAGTCTGCTATCAGAGATGCTCTGAATTCGCGTTTTCTTAAGGCTTATCGTCGATAGGTATCGCTTTAGTGTTAGCGATACCTTGTCGTATTCTTTATTCTCTGGGACAGCTTGGGCTGTTGAAAACACATACTCAGGTTGTTCATTGTGGGTGATGAGTTAACCGAAGCGGTTTTACAAAAAGCGATGCTCAACGATGAGCTTGTATTGTATTACCAACCCAAAGTAAGTTTGCTCAGCGGTGACATCATAGGTGCTGAAGCACTGGTTCGCTGGTCTGATGGTGCAAATGGCATCGTCTCTCCCAGCGAGTTTCTGCCATTGGCTGAACGGAGCGGGCTGCTGCATGATTTGACGTTGCAGTTGCTGGATCAGGTCATCGATGCCAGTGCCCAGCTACCGGATCATCATCAGCCGGCCCTGTCTTTATCGATCAATGTAGCACCGGATGATCTGGCGTCCAATGCAATCAGTCAGTTGATCGGCAAGGCGCTGGATGAGGGTCGAATAGTAGCCTCGGACTTACAGGTAGAGATTACCGAGAGCGCTGTCATCGGCAATGTCGACAAGGTTTACGATGATCTTGTCAGGCTCAAGAGCCGGGGTATCAAGATACTCATGGATGATTTTGGTACCGGGTATTCGTCTATAGATCGATTGAGTCAATTACCGTTCGATGCATTGAAGCTTGATCAGGGGGTTGTTAAGCGCATGGGTTCTTCAGTGCAGAATCTTGATGTGGTGCGCTCTGCCATTTCAATGGCCCGTGAGCTTGGAATGACGTCGGTGGCGGAAGGTATTGAGACAGTAGAGGTTTATAATTTTCTAATCGCTCATGGTTGTGATGAGGCACAGGGGTTTTTCATCGCCAGACCCATGACCTTGCACGATTTCAAAAAATTCATTGATCAGGACCATGACTTTGGTGGCTCGCAACTAGGTCGCGTACATCAGGCATCGTTGAACCTGATGCGCTTTCGCAAGAGCTTGCTGGATGTCGCTTTCTGTCGTCGGCTGAATGACGGAACAGCGCTGGCG
This sequence comes from Granulosicoccus sp., assembly GCA_045106195.1. Classification (GTDB taxonomy): domain Bacteria; phylum Pseudomonadota; class Gammaproteobacteria; order Granulosicoccales; family Granulosicoccaceae; genus Granulosicoccus. The sequence continues at coordinate 40,405 of JBGCEH010000059.1, read as the reverse complement.
TCGTTATCCGATTTTTCCATGCCTGAGCAGGTCGCCGAATCACGATTGGGTCTGTGGTATTTCGGCATCGGCCAAAAGCTTGCTGATCATCATCAATTCAGCGATATAGAGCAACCCTTGAGAAGAGTGCACGAAGGCGGACTCGCATTTTTGGATTTACTTGATGATGATTCGTCATCTCAGAGTCTTGACGAGGCTCTGGAATCTATTGATCAACAAGTGGATCAGCTGCTGTCACTGTTTCATACACTTGAACGATTTTTGCTGAAACATAAATCGAACTGACAAAGGGACGTAAAAATCTGGCTGCCGCGTCCCTTTGCGACGTGCATGTCGCTGGCTTTTACATACCGGTTACTCTTTCTGTTCCCACGGTGGCATCGGCGTAAATTTGCCGACCATGAAATCTGTGAAGACGCGTACCTTGTTGCTCAGATGTCGACGATGAGGATAGACAAGCTGGATGCTCGAAGAGTCAGCGGAGTGTTCTTGCAGTAGCGGTATAGCTGCACCGGATTTCAGTGATGGCTGCACCACGTAAGTTGCCAGACGCGCGATACCGATACCGGCCTTGACTGCTTCGTGCAACGCCGAGGCGCTGTTGGTGTGGAAGTTACCTTTGACACGCTGAACCCGAATACCGTCTGATGTGGAAAACTCCCAGTCATTGAAGTGACTGATGGCTGAGTGCGTCAGGCAGTTATGATTCAACAGGTCTTCCGGTGTACGTGGCGTTCCGTACTTCGCCAGATAATCAGGCGATGCACAAATCACGCGTTTGTTCACAGCAAGACGTCGTGCAACCAGCGACTCATCGGTCAGGCCGTCGCTCATGAGGATGGCAACATCGACACTTTCGCCGACCAGATCCACTTCGCGCTCACTTAATTCGAGTTCGACACGCAGTTCAGGATACAGGGCCATGAATTCTGGCATCAGCTTGATCATTTGCAGACGAGCAAAGGCTGATACGGTGGTGACTCTTAATGTGCCACTAACCCTGTCATGCAGCGCCATCACGGCGTCTTCTGCCTGTCTGATCTCGTCCAGTATCGAGCCGCAACGGTCATTGAAGGCATGGCCTTCGGCCGTCATGCTCAGTTTTCGGGTGGTGCGCTGAAATAGCCGTGCACCAAGACGATCCTCAAGACGCGTGATCAGTTTACTGACGGCTGAGGGTGTCAGATCGAGTTCTCTGGCTGCTGCTGAAAAACTACCCATATCGGCAGCTTTTGAGAACACCAACATTTCTGTGTATTTATCCATGTCTATCTATGCTTTTCAGTCATGATTGCTGGTAACTAGACGATGATTGTACTCTCAAAACTAGGTAATACTATTGATGCAGCCAATAGCATACTAGAGACAGCTCATCAACATGACACAAGAACGCCAACTACATCCACAAATTGAAGCAGATAGCTATATCACACAAGCAAAAGTCCTGCGAGCAGAGGTGCTAGCTTCAATGATAAATCGACTGTTTAAGCTGCCCACAGAGATGATGGGCAGTCTTGCCAATGCAGTAACGAACAAAAAACAGCCCGTGTCAACCACTGCTGACAAAGCGGCGTAAATACTGGGCCGACCAGCTAGCATCCTCGTCGCCAAAGCTGCGTGGGGCTTGATATGCCGGAAAAAGCTCCTTGTCATTCTCGTGAGGGCGTGAATCCAGTACCCTCGTACATGGATTCCCGCTTTCGCGAAACCGAAGGGGTGCGCACCCTTTCCAGCCAGTAGGCTTAAGGTTTTTGTGAGAACGAGGGGTTCAAGCGCCTACTCAAGCCTGAAAGCGTCAGTTGTTTACGGGCATGACGAGATCCACCATCGTCTCTAGCCAGTAACCTTCAACGTTTGATGATGTGACGGGCTGGGACGTTCAATGCGTTACCCTAGGGAGCCCACCGTGATAGTCAAACTGTGTATCGCTACTTTGAATCACTGATCGATCCACTGAGAGATCAATCAGCTGAGCAGCCTCCGACGGGCACACTGGCATTTTTCCTCTTCTACCTCTATCCCGTCCGGCGTGTGCTTGTCGTGACCTTACTATTGGCTGGTATTGCCTCCGTTAGCGAATTGTACGTCTACATTTATCTGGGACGCATACTTGACTGGATGGCTGCCGACGAACGCACCGCATTCCTTGCCTCCCACGGTTTGGAATTGGTCTGGATGTTCGTTGTTATCGTTATCATTCGGCCAGTGGCCGTACTTTGCAGCCGAGCGCTCATCAATCTTGCGTTGTCGCCGGGGATAGCGAACGCGACAAGGTGGCAGAATCATCGGTACGTACTTCGCCAGAGCATGTTGTTTTTCCAGAACGACTTTGCTGGTCGCATTGCACAGAAAGTGATGCAAACCGGAGCGTCTGCCTGCGATGCAGTGCTTAACATCATCGACGGTGCCTGGATGCTCATCATCTATGTGGTGGGCATAACGATATTCTTCTCTCAGGCCGATCCCCAGTTGCTATGGCCTGTTCTGCTGTGGGTAGCAGGCTATATTGCGGTCATTATTTTCATGGTGCCGCCGGTACGCCTTAAGTCTGCGCATTTGTCAGAAACCCGCTCTGGTGTGATGGGTCGAGTGGTGGATAGCTACACCAACATTCAGTCGGTCAAGCTATTTGCCCATCATTCTCTTGAAGAGGATTTTGCCAAAGAAGGCATACGCCAGCACGTAAAGGCGTTCAGATCGTTGATGCGCGCGATTCTGGATATGACGATCTCGCTGACCGTACTTAATACCTTGTTGATTGCCGCAACCGCTGCTATATCAATCAAACTATGGCTCAACGGTGCGGTGAGTGTGGGTGAGATTGCCGTGGTAAACGGGTTGGTTTTTCGTCTCAACCAGATGTCCAGCTGGGTCCTCAGAACCATCACCTCGCTCTTCGAGAATATCGGTACGGTACAAAACGGAATAGAAACCATTGCCCAGCCATTGGCTATTACGGATAAAAACGATGCAAGCGTGCTGGACGTGGGCAAGGGAAGAATAGAATTCGACGCCGTGGGGTTCTCCTACGACGCGGCAAACGACAAGCGATTGAATTCAGCGGCTGTAGTTACCGACTGCAGCTTCCACATAGACGCTGGTGAGAAAATCGGTCTGGTCGGGCGTTCCGGAGCGGGCAAGTCCACGCTGGTGAATTTGCTGATGCGTTTTCATGATCTTGATAACGGTGCCATCCGCATTGATCGGCAGGATATTTCCTCTATCACGCAGGACAGTCTGCGATCGGCCATTGCGGTCGTAACACAGGACACCTCGCTGCTGCATCGCTCCATTCGCGAGAACATCCGCTATGGTCGTGCTGATGCCACTGACGAGCAGATAGTGGAGGCTGCCAGACAGGCAGAGGCCATGACGTTTATTCCTCAGCTGACGGACCCCCAGGGACGCACCGGTCTTGAGGCCTTCGTCGGTGAGCGCGGTGTGAAACTGTCCGGTGGTCAACGGCAGAGAATTGCCATATCCAGAGTCATTCTGAAGGATGCACCCATACTCATACTCGATGAGGCGACCTCTGCGCTGGACTCTGAAGTCGAGGCGGCAATTCAGGAACAGTTGACGCGTCTCATGAGTGACAAGACGGTACTTGCCGTAGCGCATCGACTGTCGACCATTGCCGCGCTTGATCGACTGATTGTGCTGGATGAGGGACGCATTGTGGAACAAGGTACTCACCAGCAGCTTATTGCATCAGGTGGTTTATATGCCCGTTTATGGGAACGACAATCGGGAGGGTTTCTAGGGCTGGGGTGACGCATTTACCCGTCAAAAGAGCTCTATAACCCGCTTCTGGTCATACTGGTGACTTAACCACACCGTCTCAATATGATATACAAAGGGTCCGTGGACTAGTCATACATTATCTGATCTAACCATGAACACCAAAGTATTACGCTTGAACAAGGCCGGGACGCCTATCGCCTGGCTCAGTTGGCAAGAGACGGCTACCCTGCTAGTCAAAGAGCAGGTTATCTGGAGTATTGGCGAAACCGTGGTGCGAGTGCGCGGTGGCTACAACAAGCAGGGCGTCCGCTCGGAGCTTGAATTGCCCAGCATCATTGCCTGCGACGGTAAAGTGGATAACCACCAATTTACCCCGGCTCTTAGCAATTCCCTGTTGTTTGCCCGTGACCAGCAACTGTGCCTGTATTGCGGCCTGGATTTTCCAATGTCGGAGCTGTCACGGGATCATGTAATTCCCACGTCACGCGGCGGCCGGGATGTCTGGACGAACTGTGTGACCGCTTGTCGACGATGCAACAATCGCAAGGGCAATCTGACCCCTGAGCAGGCCAATATGCAATTGCTGGCTGTGCCCTTTGTTCCCAATCGTTACGAATTTTTCTATCTTTCTAACCGCGATGTGTTGGCAGATCAGATGGAATTTCTCAAAACGCGATTTTCGTCCAACGGTCGCGTATTCGCTTAGGCAGCGTCAGGTAAAGGTTCAGCCAGGCACTGCTTTGCTATTGGTCTGGGCGGTTCAGGAATCGCTGAGATCGAGGACGACGCGAATCGCGAAATCATCGAGAAATCGTTGTTCGGTTGTATTGCCCGATACCTGTACCACATGTTCTCCGGCCACGACTATCGATGTGCGGTAGCTGGTATCGGTATCAATAGCGGTGCGGTAGATGTGCATTTCAACGTGATCATTAGCCGAACTTGAATCGTGGCTGACACTCAGTAGTTCATTGTCGATGCGCGCACCTGACTGCTGGGTATTGCCATGAAGCATTGTGGCAAACAGGCGAGCGGTATGGGCAGACTCTGCCGTGAGAACGGTTGCCTCGATCGGCATGGCGCTAGGGGCTCGCTGATCATAGAACTGCATGGAGACCATGCTCTGGATGAGTCGCGTAAAGCCATCAACCGCTGCTTGTCGTCGAGCCGGGTCAGCGCGTAGATCCACACCTTTCAGTGGCGAGGTGTCGACACCTATCCAAGGTGGCTGAGCCAGAGCATGATTTACATTGCGACTGGCCTGGATCAATCGCTGGTTGCGATCCTCCCGTGCAAGATCAGGATACGTTTCAGGGGCCAGTATCTGGATCGGATCCAGTGGTGGCGAGCTTAGTAAATCGTCGATGAGCTGTGCGCCATTGTCTCGCATGGCAAGTCCTGTCACAAAGCGTTCGCCTTCGATGTAGGAATATTCCAGTACGCTTCGGCTTATGGCTTCAACAGGTTGCGTTAGCTGTGCGCTTTCCTCATTGGTACTGAACATGAAATTGTCCAGGGCCTGCAGTCCGTCGCTACATCCGGCTTTTTCGCAGATACGCCGGGTCGCCCATTGAGCATGACCTTCAAAAGTGGCTGATTGGGCAAAAGAGGCCCGGAAATTCAGAGCCCTGTTTTCATGGATGTTATAGCGGAGATCGTCGGCTGCGTGCACCAGCTCGTGGATTAACAGCGTGAGTAGCGCCGAGCGTTTTGTTGACTCAGGTTTTTCCGGCAGCAGACTTTGTTCGTAGCCTGCCAGCATCGAGCGGCTGATCAGCACTGCGCTCAGTCGCGAGCTGTAAACAGCCGCATAGGTGCCCGTCAAGGGCTCCATGACCTGATGGAGAAAATGATCGGCAAAATCGGACTGTCCGAACTGATAATTGACCAGCCGTTGTGTTTCATGGGCAACTTCAGCGTTGATGGGTGTGTCATCGACCAGTTTTAATGCGATACCACTCAGATCAACGTCGAGTTCTTTCTCGACGAGATATCTTGCCAGTGCAAAATCGGCATCGATCGTTGACAGCCAGGGGACTGACTCAGCGTGTGCAAGCGAAGCTGGTAGAACCGTGTTTGACGCTGGTATGTCGCTGAGCGGTAGAGTTGCTTCCGAGGTGTTGCGAACATGCGCCTCTACCAGCGCAGGTGCGGTGTGTACAGCTGTCGACTGACAGGCGCTCAACACAATGACAGAAAAGGCAACGGCTGTCCGCAGAAGTAGATCAGGCAATGTGATGCTGTTGCCGGCCTGCCCGGAACGAGGGATGGTAACGGGATTCATTGACAGTTCATTGACAGGCAAACCTGTGAAGGATCGGATTGGCTTACAGTACCGTAGCCTGAGTTTTTCTGACAGCGATTGGCGCTCAAAGCTTGCGCTATCTCTGAATTAAGGGGTGGAAATCCGGTTCATTGGGCACTGTTTACGCTTTTTAATGATTCAACGATAATTTTGCCGAATAGCGCTTGTCGGGCCTGCATTGTTTTGATGATTCGATTGGGATTTGCTGTCTTACTGCTTCGAATAGCCAATCATCTGAATAAATGGATTAATTGACACGTACAGAATGAAAACACAGAAGAGGATTATGCCTGCTGAGCGAAGTGGATGTTCTATCAAACGTTCCAGCAAGGTTGTATTCTGACCCTGCTGTCGTTGCAGCTCATGCAGCTCACGTTGTTCTGCTGACAGTTCTTGCTGGTATTTGTCAATCAGCTGAATGGCATGCTCGACTTGTTCAGGATTTGCGGCCCACAGGCCCGGCATGGCAATACCCCAGTTACCCGCGCTGGTCTCATACCAGTCGATATCATGCTCATCGAGCAGGCTGCGTATGGCCTCGGCTTCCTCGTTGGGAACGTTGCGAAGTCTGAAAATCAATGCGGACATGGTAGTCATCGGGCACAGTAATGTACCTCCATTATCCTCTAACTACTGATGGACTGGTACCAGATCTGAATATTCAGTGGCAAGACGTTGGAGAAGTGCGTGATTGGCATGTTTGGTTGCACCGTTTTTCACGATCTCAAGCTTTGATATGAACATTTGATACGCCAATTGCTTTTTATGTTCATCCAGTTCATGACTGCGCAGAAGCCTGGCCAGTGACTGTAGCCTGAACGTATCCATGATTGGGTACCGACGTGACAACTGATCTTCATGACCGCCTGTTTTGGTTAGTAAGGGCTTGTCGACAAAGGTGACGGGTTCGTGTGCTGTAATTCTTAGCCACAGATCATAATCTTCACAGGCGGGCAGGGATTCGTCAAACACACCGTAGAGCTTGAAGATGTCTCGATGCATAAGTACTGCCGAGGGTGATATGGCACACAACGGCAAGCAGTGTTCGAAGATGTGGCCCCCTAGTTTCCTGTGCTTGAATTTCTGATTGATACGCTTGCCATTTCGAACCCACACTTCATCGCAATGACAAAAACGACTGTGAGGTTGTGACAATAGCGCCTGTTCCTGTGTTGCCAGTTTATTCGGATGCCAGAAGTCATCGCTATCAAGTAACGCAATCCAGGTTCCCGTTGCGCATTCTATGCCCCGGTTTCTTGCGTGAGACACACCATGATTAGTTTGCGTAATGTGGCTTACCGGTGTTGCCTGTTGTGCAAGCCAACCGGATGTGTCATCGGTAGAGCCATCATCAACAACAATGATTTCATGCGCAGTCAATGTCTGATTGAGTACAGAGTCTACGGCCCGTTGCAAAACTGCTAGTCGGTTGTGCGTTGGAATTATGACCGATACGGTGAACGGCACTGAGGCGTCGTCAGTAGGCATGCTGGCAGTCTACAGTGAGTTAGCCTTGTACTTGTTCAGCCAGAATGGCAATCAGGTCGCCCTCATTAACAAAGCCGCCAGGGTGTGAGGCAATCATTGTGGCACTACGCAAGGGTTGAACCGCAACCTTGTTGTTTCTGGTATCACTCAGAGAAACAATATTTGCCATCGCCTCCTCCTCCCACACGTTCTCGCCCAGATACACGAGTGGCTCGTACAGACCGGTGCTCGGTGCATAAACATAGTATGAGTCATCACGCACCTCGAGAAGTCGTGTCGAGGCTAGTTGTAGTTCATCGCTCAACATGCCTTTATGTCGCAGAATGTTCAAGCACCCGGCATGTGCAATGGCTAGCGCTTGAACGCCGTAGGTTACCCCACCGCCCAGTTCTGTCTGGACATAGTCTTTGTTCAATGCGCTGACTGTACCTTGCAGGCAACTGTTTGAAGCACTGGCTGGCAGGCGCAGACTATTGGGAGCACCGAATGCAATCATTGCGTTTTCACTACTTGACTGTCGCTCGGGATCGCTGCTAAAGCGAACCGCTGCACTGGGGATGAACTGAAGGCCACGTCCACCTGATCTCAGATCGACAACAAGATCACTGGGTTCGATAAAGTGACGGGTGATTTCATGAGCAAGCTGTTCACTGACTGATCCGTTAATATTGCCAGGGAATGCGTAGTCAAGATTCAGTCCATCTGCAGGGTTCTGCCGCATGCCGTGCTTCATGCCGTGAGTGTTGATACTGGGGAGTAGTATCAGGCAACCATGAACATCTTTTTCCGTGAGTTCTCTGGCCATCTTTTGCAAGGTTAGTGTGCCCTCGTATTCATCACCATGCAAACCGGCAATGAGGGTGATCACCGGGCCCGATTCCTGCCCCTTGATGATACAGACTGGTAGTCGCAACTGGTATGGAGACCTGGTGTGTGTCATCGCCGATACTTTAAGGTGGCCGTGTTGTTTGCCAGCGACATGAATGTCTACGGTAAGCTGTGCGCCAGTGCCCCCCAGTAACGTGCCTGAGTCAGGCTCATGGCTGTCGGCAAGATCCAGATCGATGTCAGCTGTGACTGTGCTGCGGATGTTATTCATTGTCAGGAGTAGGGCAGGATGTGTGCAGGCACGAATCGTGTGAAGAACCAAGATAGCAGTTTATGTCGCCTAGGCTGGACGAGGGCTCTGGAAAAGATGCAAAACCCATGCAACCTGATTCTGTATCATTGTTGGACCGTAATCGATGAGCTCTCGTTGAAAAGCCCTTTCGGACAAACCCTGCCATGACAACGTACCAGATCCTGATCAGCGGAATACTGCTGCTCACCATGCTGTTCTTCGTTTGGGGCAGGTGGCGCTATGATCTTGTGGCGATGTCTGCCCTGATGGCCTGCGTGCTTGCGGGTCTGGTGCCTGCCGATGCGGCGTTTGAGGGGTTTGGCCACCCTGCGGTTGTTACTGTTGCTGCAGTGCTCATCATCAGTAGCGCGTTGCGTGATGCCGGTGTGGTTGATGAGGTGGCCAGCAGAATAAGCCATCTGACCACCACACCCATATTGCATATCGCCTCTTTGACTGCAGTGGTCACTGTAGCGTCGGCCTTCATGAACAATGTCGGTGCGCTGGCTTTATTGTTACCTATTGCCATCTCCACAGCGCAGGAACGCAAGCGTTCGCCGGCCCTCATACTCATGCCACTGGCCTTTGGTAGTCTGCTGGGTGGCATGATGACCCTGATCGGTACACCGCCTAACATCATCATTGCCAGCATTCGCGCTGACTATTCAGGTGTGCCCTTTGGCATGTTTGATTTTGCACCGGTTGGGTTACCGATCGCGCTGGTGGGCTTTGCGTTTGTTACATTGGCGGGTTGGCGACTCATTCCGCGGGCAAGGCTTGAATTCAAGGACGACGGTTCTGCTCTGGCCGCAGGTGTGTACCTGACCGAGGCTTTTGTGCCTGTCTCATCATCGTTGGTTGGTAAGACTTTGGGAGAGTTTGACAGTCTGGGCGAAGATAATGTGGAGCTGATTGGTGTTGCCGGTAAGCGGCGCTTTGCACGTGCCGTACGTGCTGACTACCAGATAGCCGAAGAAGATATTCTTATTCTTCGTGCCAATCCGGATGATCTGAAATCGTTTCTCGACAGGCATGGTCTTGAGTTGCGCAGTACGGCATCACCCACTTTTGTCCAGCCTTCAGCCGATAACGAAATCATGGCAGAAGGTGTTATTCGCAATAACTCACCGTTGGTTGGAAAAGGGGTGGAATATATTCGTCGGCAGACGGGCCGTACACTGGCGCTGGTAGGGCTTGCACGCCAGGGCAGGCCAGTGACCCAGCGACTGCGGCAGCAGGTGTTTCGCGAAGGCGATGTTTTGTTGTTGCATGGTGACAGTGATTCTGTAGACGGGCAGTTTGGTTCACTGGGCCTATGGCCCTTGATGCGTCGCCCTATCAATTTGAATCGAACGCGCAAGATTGCGTTGGCCAGTGGTATTTTCGGTGTGGCCATTGTTCTGGGCATTGTCGGTGTCGTCAGCTTACCGGTGGCGTTCATACTGGCAGTGGGTGCCTACGTGCTTACGGGTATCCTCACAGTGCGAAAAATATACGATGACATTGACTGGCCGGTTATCGTCCTGTTGGCAGCCATGATCCCCGTGGGCAATGCTTTGACCACCACCGGCACCACTCAGTTGGTTGCCGAGGGCCTTATATCAGTCACTGAAGGCTTGTCCATTCCCATTATATTGACGCTGCTTCTGGTGGTGACCATGTTGTTATCGGATGTTATCAACAATGCCGCCACTGCTCTGGTGATGGCGCCACTGGCGATTGCCATGGCAGAGGCGCTTCAGGTTAGTGTCGATCCGTTTCTGATGTCTGTAGCGGTGGGGGCTTCCTGTGCATTTCTGACACCGATTGGCCATCAGTGCAACACGCTTGTCATGGGCCCCGGTGGTTATAAATTTAGTGACTACTGGCGGGTGGGTCTTCCTTTGGAGATCATCATTGTTGCGATTAGTATACCCACCATCTTGTGGGCGTGGCCTTTATAGTTTGAACGGTACTGCCTGCGGGAAGATTGATTCTGATGACATTCATTTCGGTATAACACCTGACAATTGCGGAGCAAGAGAATGAACATGATTGAATGGGACGATTTTGCACGCGTACAACTGTGCGCTGGCACCATCGTTGCCGTTGAAGAATTTCCAGAAGCCCGCAAACCTGCCTGGAAACTCACTATCGATTTCGGTGAAACGATTGGTCAGCGTCGATCAAGTGCTCAAATTACCGACCTCTACGATAAGGAGTCCCTGCTTGGCAGGCAGATCATGGCTGTGGTTAATTTTCCAAAGAAACAGATCGGACCCTTTATGTCCGAATGCCTGGTCACTGGTATGGCACGTGATGATGGTTCTATTGTCCTGGTGGCACCGCTGGAACCGGTGCCGGATGGCACGCGCCTGTCGTAGTGTTCCGGTTAGTATATCCAGCCAGATTTTTTTTAATGCTTATCAGGTGCTTGCTGGCAGTGACTACTGGGTTTGTGTTTCACTGTCGAGCAAGGCAGCTTCGCTGATTGATTCAATGATGGTATCACTGGTGTTGCAGATGAAACGATGTGGGGTGCGTGCCTTGACCGTACCAGTGCTGCCGGTGGGCGTCAGGTCCTGCGTGCCGAAACACTCGAGATTCTGCTCGTCGGTGAGTTGTGTGTGAACTTCCAGAGTGCCTTCGGCGGAAATTGAATGAATTACCGCAGCCGAGACCGGCACCTCGCTCACCACCTGCGCTGACATGTTGTCGATGGAGGTGGTGATATCCCAGGTATCGCCTTTGTCATCAATGATCTCGGTAACGTCGGCACCATCATCAGTGAAGAACTGAAAGGCCACTTTACCCGACTCGTTGTTGAGTGGCGTGCTGGCAACGGCTTTGATGCCTGTTACAGATGCGGCAGGTGTCGATTCACGCCCTTTTTCTATCATGAGCTTCAATCGCTGATCCAGAATCGCACGTTGTGTAGCAGACAAAGTGTCTATTCCATCCCTGTCGGGCTGGGTAGTGCAGGTGTAGTTCCAGAGATCCTGATACTTGTCGCGAAGCTCGTACGCACGAGCTGAGCAGAAAAGGGTGTCGTTGCGTGCGTACCACTTGACTTCACGAACCCCGCTTTCCTGATAGGTTACGCTCACTTCACATAGGTATTCTTCCCCGGGAATGTCGACGCGAAGGTAACGAATGTCACCGGGTGCTTCGCACTGAAATTCAATTGCGGAGACTGCAGGCGAGAGGGTGAGCCCAAACCAGGCAATACTTGCGCAAATCGCGTGTAGCACGGATTTTTTTGCGTTACCGATGTTCACCAGGTGTCCCGCGGCGGGTATCCGAACGAGATTCTGACTGTTGAGCGCTTGATTCATATGTTTCTGTTGTTACCGTGTAGCAAGCTCGGTCAACGCCCCACCCCTTCCCTGGTGAAAAAATCCCGAACTCGAATAAAAACGCACAGCGTCTTCCGTACCGTAATACTACTATTTTTGGCGCCGCGGTTCTGGCACTGCGTGCATCTTTGAATACACGAGCTCTTTCATTCAGAGGTCGGAGTCCGACCCATGAGAGAGCTGCGATAGCCAAACCGTTGGGGAGTTTCAGCGGCACGTTCAGTACATTGTCTTTATACGCGTAGTGTTCCGAAATGGATATTTCCTTACGCATCAAGCCGCTAGCGTCGACTCAAAGCCCGTTGTTTTGCGATCCGGAATGAGACATTACACCACCGGTGCGAGTAAAGGTGCCGTCAGCGCTGCGCGCGACATCGTTGTTGGCGACAGCGATACCTAGCTCAAAGTGATTATCACAAGGTGTGTCTTTGCCAAATGGGTCAACTTTGTGATTGCACACATCACTCTTCGAATTCAGACGGCCTTGCCGAGGCGCGCGGGTTTCGGTCACATTGATGCGTCGGGCGCCTTTTTTGTTGCAGGCGCAAAGTCGTGATTGCGCCGATGGCTTCCCCCACCTGTCTCAGTATGTGGCGTTGAGATGAGGGGGAGGTTGCGCCATAAAGTGAATATTCTCTAACCCCCCATTACCTCGGGTAGCCACAGTACAAGCTGCGGGAATATGAAGAGCAGGCTCAAGCCCACAAGCTGAACCAGCATGAACTGCATCATTCCAAGATAGATGTCTTTTAAATCCCAATCCGGCACTACGCCCTTCAGGAAATAGGCGGAGAGCGCGACTGGTGGCGAGAGCCAGGCCGTTTGCAAGTTCACCGCTACCAGAATGCCGAACCAGACCATGAGGTCGTAGCGTTCCAGGCCATGCACCGAAAGCGCTTCGACTGTGGGCAGTAATATCGGAACAACGATTAATACGATTGGCACCCATTCCAGAGGCCAGCCCAATAGAAAGATCAGCGCCATTACCAGCAGCAGAATCAGATAGGGCGACATATCAAGGCCCAGAAGTAGCTCTGTCATCATCTTCGGTGTTCCCAGAGCACTGAATTCGGCACCAAAAAAGTTGGAGGCCGCGACCAGAAACATGATCAACACCGTGATTTCCAGCGCTTTGACCAGGCTGTCAAAAAAGCTGGGTATGCTGAACTTGCGATAGCCAATTGAGAGCAGTATCGAACCAAAGGCTCCCATGGCGGCGGCTTCAGCCGGTGTCGCAAAGCCGAGAAGAATTGAGCCCAGTGCGAATGATATCAGGATCGTTGGCGGCATCAGGCCTGCGAAGAATTCGTTCCAGAGGTCCGAGAAGTAGAAGTCATTACCGTGTTCTCTGTCATAGATTGGTCGGCCCAGAAACGCCAACAGAGCAGTGAAAACGCCCATCACAATTGACATGGTTGGCAAGCCGCCATCGCCCATATTCGCGAAGATCATATATAAGTGGAAAAGCACGGCAATTGGTACAACAATCCGCAATATGCTCAGTTTTCGATAGGCGGCATAAGCTACTGCGAGGGCCGCCAACGTAACTACCAGGCCTCCGAACGGCATTAATCCGACAAATGCGCCACCTACGCCGAGGCCAAAAACACGGCATAGGGTCAGGACGCCGAGGCAGATCAAGGAAACTTCAGCCCCATAAAACCTGGACGTATCCGGTTGATCTTCTTCCGCAAGAATAGGCCCCAGAGACGGATTAAGCCAACACCGGCCCAGGGTATAAATCAGGTAAAGCGAGGCTAGGATTGCGCCCGGTATGAACGCGCCACGGAACAGATCAAGAGTAGACACTTCCAGCACAGGGCCCATGACAATCAACATGATTGACGGTGGTATCAGGATGCCCAGGGTGCCACCTGCGGTGATCGTACCCGCAGCCAGTTTTACGTCATAACCAGATCGGCTCATCGTCGCACCCGCCATAATACCAAGCAGAGTCACCGACGCACCAACGATTCCGGTGGCGGCAGCAAAAATGGTGGAAACAATCAGGACAGCAATAAACAGAGCGCCACGTACCCGAGACATGATCATCTGGATCGACGCGAACAGACGTTCCATCAATCCGGCCGCTTCCATAATGATGCCCATCAACACGAACAGTGGCACGGCCATGAGCTGATCGTTCAGCATGGTCGAGTTGGTGTTCAACGTCAGCAGCAGTGTGGTGAGTTTGAAATTCGCACCCCAGATGCCGAACACAAAGCCCAGGAAGATCAGCGTGAAGGCTATCGGAAAGCCGATGAAGATAACAAACAGCATTGCACCCAGCATGATCAACCCGATGGTAGGTTTATCAAGGTTTGGCCGCGCACTCATTACGTTAGTAAACCATTCCCCACCGGGTACGAGATCGGGCGTAAAGACTGCCAGGACCAACCAGAGCAGGAAGATCAGATAGAGTGGCAGGAAGCGCACAAACCAGCGTTCGCGTTCTTTACCCATTTTATGAAAGGCGCGAAAAATCTCGGGAATACCTTGCAGGGTCAACAGGAAAGCACCGATCGGCATGGCCAGGCGCGCAGGCCAGAGTAATGGCCCCCAGGCACTATCGATTTGCATAGTTTCGCCCGTTGAAAAGGCCAGCCACCAGAATTTTGTCGAAACAATGGTGAAGAAGATCATTGAAGGGATGAATAGCAACAGGTATAGCGTCGCATCCACAGTTGCCTGCGTCTTGTCCGACCAGAAACGATAGAGGAAGTCTGCGCGGATATGCACGCCGCGCATCAGCCCGTACCCGGCGGCCGCCATGAAAAGCACGCCAGCAATCATGCGGCTTGTGTCGTAGACCCAAAGTGTGGGTCCTAGGTTGAGGGACCGTGCCAGGTCTTCGAACCCTGCGTTTTGCAGTATGGAGAAGGAGTTTCGCGAGAACACTTCGAAGACCACTACTGCAATCAAAGGCACCAGAAGAAGCGCGATGACCTGACCGACTCGATAGTTCACGACGTCAATGGCGGCTGTGATCGGGCGCTGCCAGGCGGTCATGTCCTTTGGTGTTTCACCGGGAGCCTCGGCGCGCCTTTCAGCGATTAGCTCGTCCGCAATTTCCAGATCGTCAGGATTGGGTTCTTCGGCCATGTGCTGGTGTGTCCTTCGTTGGGTGGGTATTGAATCCCGTTTTCTTTCTCTTCAGACGTCAGTAGATCGCACCTGAAGAACAAAAAACTACGGGCTCCATTGGGAGCCCGTAATTAACTGAATCATACGTTAAATGAATCAACAGAAGACAGGACGGGCTCCGTGTAAAAGCCCGTATTTTCCTGGTTGAAATTATTTAAGTGTGTCAGCATGTGCTTTACCCAAACTTGCGTTTGAAGCCTGTGCACCGGCCCAGAATGGAACTGCGATGTCCGCAAATTCTTTTTGAGACTGCCACACTTCTGCGAAGAATTCGTTTTCGTCAGCAGCTTCCTGCAACGCATTCTTTGCAGCGGCCATGTACTCGGTGAAGTAGTCAGCTGGGGTGTCTTCCAGGATAACACCGTGGTTGTCTGTCAGATCTTTCAGTGCTTTACCGTTTTCGTAGATGCGGTAAGACATTGACTTTGACAGAGATGCATTTGCTGCAACTTCCAACGCCTTTTTCTCAAGATCTGACAGGCCGTTGTATACATCCAGATTCAAATACATATCGGCGTTCACGACAACCTGGTGCAAACCTTGAAGGTAGTAGTGCTTCAAAACTTTCTGGAATCCGAAAACTGAATCAGGCTTCGGGCAGCACCATTCAGCTGCGTCGATTGTGCCTTTTTCCAGCGCTGGCAAGATGTCACCACCGCCCATCGCAACGGCTGGTACACCGATGTCAGCATAGGCTGCGCCAACCATGCCCGGAGGCGCGCGGAAACGCATTTTGCGAAAGTCTTCCATAGACTCGATCGGCTTAGGGAACCAGCCCAATGCCTCAGGACCTACAGGCTGCAACATGAAACCTTTGACATTCACGCCCATTTCGCCCCACAGACGATCGTAAAGCTCCTTACCGCCACCAAACTGGAACCAGCTCAGGAACGCAATGTTGTCCATGCCAACACCGGCACCCGCAACAGGTGCGCCGAACAGGTTTGCCGCAACGTGCTTGCCTCCCCAGTAGTGTGTCCATGCAAAACCAGCCTCGACGAGGCCTGCATCAACTGCATCCATGATGTCGCGAGGGCCGACAACGGCGCCGGCGGGCAGTACTTCAATCTGCAGTGAGCCGCTTGTCAGATCGGAGACGTCTTGCGCGAACGCCTCCAGCATGATCACTTCGTCTGCCGTGTTTGGCAAAACGGATTGCACCCGAATAGTCGTGGTTTCGGCGTACGACGTTCCAACAGCGATTGCCACACTCAGAGCAGTTGCTCCGAGAAGATGTGTAAATTTCATAGTTCCTCCAGGGAATATATCTAGTGGGAGAGGCGATTATTATGCTCGGCAACCGCGCATTCTATGCTGCCTCTATGGGGTATTGAATTGTTTCGTTTAGTCGAAACGCTTATCGGTTTGACCGGGTGTGTTAACCCCCCCACCAGACACCTGTCGGAATCGACCGGTAGTAAGACGATAGCTTTGGTGCAACTGTGGCACCAATCGTCTTGAGCAGTGTGCTGCGCATGCAGTTTTCTCCAAATGGGTGACGGGGACGCTGCCTAAATTTTGACAACTATCCGATAACCACGACCGCCCTGCCACACACTGGGTGATGCTTGACGGCTGCGTATACCAAGTCCGAAAGGGTCGGTAGTGAGACGTAGAGTCTCATTACCGGCGTTTCGTGTCAATTGGGAAAAGGACTTCTGACGAACCAGATGCGCTAGATCATGAAGTCCAGATTACGGACGCCGAAATTTTGCAAAGTGGGAAGTACTTCGTTGATCTGATGCTCCTGCAGACCTAACCAGTCCAGTAGCGTGGCGGCGTACTGAGTGGCCGATAATGTTGGCAATATCCGTCCCCGATTTACAGAGTCCGGGCCATTGCTGTCCAGCGTTGGCAGAGTGCCGTAGATTCTGCCACCGTCAACCGCACCTCCCATGGCCATCAGGTGATTGCCCCAACCGTGGTCGGTGCCATCGCCGTTGGACAACAAGGATCTGCCAAAATCTGATGCAGTGAAGGTGGTCACATTCCCGCTTTGCCCCAGCAAATCCATCTTATTCTGGAAATAGCTCATCGCATCAGCAAGTTGTGCAAAGAGTTCGGGCTGGTCCTTACTTTGGTTGTCATGAACATCGAAGCCGCTCATGGTGACGTAAAAGATCTGTCGTCTGAGTCCAAGAGCGTCTCGAGCAGCAATAATCTGGGCTACCATGCTGAGTCGCTCAGCGAGCGAATTGTCGGCTGGAGCATCATCGAACATGGCGGCATTGCCTTCCAGGGCCATGCCCAGTTCGGTGGTTACCGACATGGCACGCTTCTGCAAATCTGCATAGGCTTTGGAGATGATGTGGCGGCGTGGCAGGTCCAGTATCCGGCTGAAGGCATCGGCACGGGGCTGTTCCCAGCTATCATATTGATCAAGGCCGCGATACTGGAGCGCACCGGCTTCCGTCATGGCGAAAGGTCGTCGAGTTGCCCCGGTCTGCCAGTAGTTGGAACCGGCAAGTGAGATGGACGTCAGGTAGTCATTGTCCTGGTAGTCTTCCAGATAGTTAGCCGTCTTTGCTCCCCAGCCGTCAGTTTCGCGTCCTCGGCCCTGTAGCTGCTGCCATTGAATAGTCTGGTCGCTGTGCGAGAACAACTGCGCTGGCAATGCAACCGCATTGTTTTCGTATTGTTCGACGGTGGTGGGTTCAATCAGGGTGCCGACGTTGGCAATCATGGCCAGCCTGCCTTCATCGTACAGCGGTTGCAGTGATGCTGCTCTGTGATGAAGACCAACAGGGGATGCGCCGCCGTTTAATAAGATTAACTGATCATGTCTTATCGCAAGATCACCACGTGACTCAGCAAAGACCTGGTTTTCGTAGGACCCGGAAGGTACCATGAGGCTGAAGCCATCGCATCCACCTTCAAGGTAGATGCACACTAATGCGCGATAATCGCTACCAGCGCCGGGTGTATTCTCGGCACCGTAGGCTAGCGTCTGAAACGGATTGCCTGCTAGTGCAAGGCCGGCACTTGCCATTGTCTGACTGCCTACTTTGAGAAATCGCCGGCGGCTGAATTTGTTCATAAGAATTTACTTTATTATTATTATTGTTTTTTTACAGAGCAGGCCAGTGCGTCCTGGCAAGGTAGATCGACTAACGTTGCAGTGCGGCCTCCGGTGATGAGGCGATCAGATAGATAGCTTCCACAACGCGTTGTGACGCTGCGCCGGGGTAGTCTCTTGCATCCATCAGTGCATTCACTTCATAGCGCAGTTCTGGCGACATCCGGCCACCTAGCATGAGTAAATCGAGGTGATCGAGCAGGGCGTCGCGGTCAGGCTCCAGATCCATTTCTTGGGTAATATCGATGGCAATGCGTTTACCGTCGCTATCGTTCTTGAAATTGTGTGACCATATCGTACTGGCCAGCAGCCGGCTGGTGACTTTAATGATCGATGTCTCGTCCATAATCTGAAATTCGGGCGATACCATTCCTCTATCGCGTATCTCACCGGGCTGGCTAAAGGTGGGTCGAAAGAAATTGAACACCGATGGCGAGTTCAAGGGAGCTTGTGCCAATTCGTTCTCCACCCACGAATAGTTGAAGCCGGCCGGAATGGTTGCTGGTTCGAAAGCTCTCCATAGTTGTGTCATTCTGATCAGGGGCTCTTTGAGTTTTCCAAACGTATCCGGTTGGTCTAGATGCCCTTGCCTGGCTTCACGGTGCATCAGGATTGCTTTGACGGTACTGCCTAGTGATCCGCGTTCTCCGGCATGGTTGCTGTTAAATACACTAGCCACATCGGCTACGTACTGACCGGAGGGGTTGCTGGTGACAAGTCTCTGAATGAGTTGTCTGGCGATGAATGGTGCAACATTGGGATGATTGAAAATGTTGTCCATTGCGGCGTTTATGCCTTCAGCTGCACTCAGACCTGCGGGAATTGTCTGATTGTTCAGCAATGTCTTGGCACCTGAGTCGTGATATTCCTCCCAAGGCTGCATCGGGGATATATAGTCACTGTTTTTTGGCCACAGGAAATGTTCGGCGTTGGCGTAATGCCAGCCGGTGAACACGCGCGCAAAATTTTCGATGGTTGTCTGGTTATAGGCCGGCAGTGGCACGCCGCCCTGGTCAAGTTTGGGAGTGCCATCGTTATTGAGTAGAACCTGTCCGATACTGAACAGTTGCAGCACCTCGCGAGCGTAGTTCTCATCTGGTTGAATGTTTCTCTCAGGGTCGGCTTTCTGGTTGCCTTTCATGCTGAGGTATTCGCCCATGATCGGATTGAGCGTTACCTCGTGTAGCAGGTCCTTGTAATTGCCGAATGCATGGCGTAACAGAATGTCGTAATAGTTGGCCAGACCAAACTGTTCGTCCCCCAGACCCGCATCCGCTGACACGACCAGAATCTGGCTTAATGCGAAAGCTACGCGCTGGCGCAGTTGATCATCGGCTTGGATTGCGTGTCGCCACCAGACGTTAATGTATTCGTTCCATTGCTGCGAGTTGCTCGCAGCAAGTCCATCGCTAAGAAAAGTGGCTGGTAATTGCATCTGGGCATCGATCCAGTCTTCGGGTCCGAACTGCCCGGCGTTTTCGATATCTTCAAGCTTTGCACCAAACGTTGCCTGCTCCATCAAGCGGAACGTCTCGGTTGACGTGAGCTTATCGTTTGGGGCCGCGTTAGCAACTTCGGTCGCTGGCAGTGCTTGAGCCACGGCCGGCTCTTGACTGCTTAGAGGTATGGTGCTATCGCCAGGCGCGCAGCCTGCAAACAGCCAGATGCTGGTGATCGTGATTAGAAAACAACGAAGAATGGCCATACCCTTTGTACCGTGAGACTACAAGGGGTTTAACGGCAGGGGTTACGCATTTCGCAAGCACATCATGCATGTGCTGTGATGCAATCAACCAGGTGAAGGGAACACTGTGATGCAGATACGCTCCCAGGCTCTTACCGGGTTCTAAACTCACCGTTTAGTGAGGCCTGATACTGAAAGTACGCGTGGCCCTGAATAGATTGATCCAATGTTCGGGCTAGTCGCCTCCGTTGCCTTTATAGGATCGCTGCGCAAAAGCCAATGCTTCTTCGTCCATGGCTATGGTGGATTCTTCCAGCCCGATGTCACTTAAATCCGATGTGTCATCCAGTGAAGTATCAAAGTCAGTCGCTTCTATCTTTGGCGTAATTTTGCTTGAAGCAACAGGGCTGACCGACATTTGCACTGTTGCATCCAAAGCCTCTGCAGTGATCTGGCCAGGCGCTATGGCGATAGTATCTGCATCGTTCAAATCCGTGTCAGCCAATTCAGAGAGCTTCGCCGGTTGACCGTTTGATGGAGTAGCCTGTTTGGATTGGGGCTTGTGTATGGCTTTACTATCCAGATTGAGTCGATTGCCGACCTCGACTAATTCGCGATCCTTCTGCTGGATGATTCTTTGCAAGCGCTCATGTGATTCTGCATGTTGGCGATTCAACTCTATCGCCTCTGCACGGGCCTTTTGAATATTTGAGTCGTTTTTCTTTAGCGTATCGGTAAGGGCGCGATTGCTAGCTTGCAAGGTTTTGATCTCCTTGGCTAGAGACTGAAGTTGTTCTTCGAGGTTTTCCGCGTCATCACGCGCAGAATCTTCCAGCGTCAGGTAGCGCTCCTCCCACTTCGTATTGTTTTCTGTCATCTGATGTTTGTGCCGCGAACGCTGCATCATTAATCCGACGACCCATCCGAGCAACGCAGCCACAGCAATGCAGATAAGGAGCTCTGCATAAAGCGTCGCGGTACTCAGGATCTGGCTTGCCAGTTGTTTCATATCCATTAGAATTTGAACTCTATTCGGCGGTTTATCGCCCGCCCTGAAGCGGTGTTGTTGTCGGCTATCGGGATTTCTTCACCCAAGCCTTTGGCTCTGAGCATGAACACCGACACCCCACGATCGACAAGGTAGCTACGAACACTGGTAGCACGTGAGAGGCTCAATTCAAGATTGATCTCGTTACTACCGGTGGAATCTGTATGTCCTTCGATGGTTACAACCGTCTCGGGAAAAGCTATTAGCACATCTGCAATCTCGTCCAGAACCGACAGGCTTTCTTCCGCTATCACGCTGCTACTTGATTGAAACAGTATTCGTAGCGTAGGAAGATCTGAAAGCGCTTTTTGAAGATCTTTGCTGACTTGCGGATCTGATTGCTGATTGACGGCGTTAACGATGTTGGCCGCTTTCTCTGCTGAGGCTCTCGCGACTTCGGCAGCCAGAGCCTCAGCGGTGGCTTTTGCTTCTGCTGCGGCTTTTTCTTCAGCTGCGAATCTGGCCTCTTCGGCGGCCTTTTCTTCGGCAGCGATTCTGGCCTCTTCGGCGGCCTTTTCTTCAGCTGCGATTCTGGCCTCTTCAACGGCTTTTTCTTCGGCAGCGATGCGGGCCTCTTCGGCGGCTTTTTCTTCAGCCGCGATGCGGGCGTCTTCGGCGGCCTTTTCTTCAGCCGCGATGCGTGCTTCCTCAGCGGCCTTTTCTTCGGCAGCGATGCGCGCCTCTTCAGCGGCCTTTTCTTCAGTCGCGATACGGGCTTCTTCGGCGGCTTTTTCTTCAGCCGCGATACGGGCTTCTTCGGCTGCCTTTTCTTCGGCAGCGATGCGCGCCTCTTCAGCGGCTTTTTCTTCAGCCGCGATGCGGGCCTCTTCGGCTGCCGTTTCTTCGGCAGCGATGCGCGCCTCTTCGGCGGCTTTTTCTTCAGCCGCGATGCGGGCTTCTTTGGCGGCCTTCTCTTCAGCGGCGATTCTTGCCTCTTCGGCGGCTTTTTCTTCAGCCGCGATGCGTGCTTCCTCAGCGGCCTTTTCTTCAGCCTCGATGCGGGCTTCTTCGGCGGCTTTTTCTTCAGCGGCGATTCTTGCCTCTTCAGCGGCTTTTTCTTCAGCCGCGATGCGGGCTTCCTCAGCGGCCTTTTCTTCAGCCGCGACGCGGGCTTCTTCGGCGGCTTTTTCTTCAGCGGCGATTCTTGCTTCTTTGGCGGCTTTTTCTTCTGCAGCGATGCGTGCTTCCTCAGCGGCCTTTTCTTCAGCCGCGATGCGAGCCTCTTCAGCGGTTTGTGTATTTGCTGCCACCTGAAGGGACTCGTCAACCGAGATTCTCTCTAT
Organism: Granulosicoccus sp.; assembly: GCA_045106195.1. GTDB lineage: Bacteria > Pseudomonadota > Gammaproteobacteria > Granulosicoccales > Granulosicoccaceae > Granulosicoccus. The sequence goes on along the minus strand of JBGCEH010000059.1, from coordinate 18,181 downwards.
AAGTGCGTAATCACTCAGAGCGGAAAGCGCTTTGCTGATGATGGCGTCATGAGTCTGGCGATCTGCTGCTACCCCTGACAGCATGATCTGACGTTTAGCAATCTCCAGTTTCGGATTCTGCAGCGATGCCATCATGGGAATAAGTGCCTCAAGAGGGCTCAGCCATTCAGATTGGGAGATTGCCTCGTCAACAACTATGCCGTTGCTGACGACATCCACACCAAAGCTGTCTATCGCAAGTTGTATTAATGTTGAAGGATTGTCTTCTGCGGCAAGTACTCCACTGACAGAAAGTATGTCCCCAGCGACACGGATGTCAATCGAAGGCAGAAGGGATGTGTCGGTGTCCTGTTCCCCGGCCCCGGAAGCCTCTAACGTGTTGATATCGCTATTGTCGGCTTCAGTATTTTCTGCAATCTCCAATCCATTTATGGCTGATGAACCGGGCTCAGAGTCCATTTGGTCTTCTTCGGCGCGCCGGAGTGGGACTAAGACCTCACCTGTATCGCTTTGCTTGGCCAACATCGGGATTTGCGAGTCAAATCTCGGTAACTCCTCAGGTAATTCAGCCACACTGAGCTGGTCATTGATTGAGAAGACGCCAGTTTGGAAGCCGAGTGACTGAATGATCGCGTTCTTGCTGTCTTCATCCGCGACTTCACCCGACAACGTAGCTGTAAAACCCTTGATTCCCATGCCAATCGGGGCTTTACTGATGCTTGTGACGGTTCTGACCACAGCTGACCGCTGCTTTATCTCAAATCGTGGTACGGCTACAGTGACAGCAGCCCAGCAAAGCGCGGCTACGCCCGCCAGCCAGATCACTGTCCAGAGCAGGGCAGAACCGTTATTTTTTTTGTAGGTCTTATGGATGATCACGTTGTTGTTGCTGGCCCGTTTGGCGACCTCATTATTTGACTGGGGACTGCGAGTTGGTGAGGATGTCCAGTGGGCCGAGATTATACGCCAGTGCTGATATCGAAATAGCGCTGAATTTTTGTCACTGACTGCAGACACATTGGATGTGCCTGACTAATTCGGTACGATCAACCACTGCGAACGAGGATATACCCTAGACATGACTCTGCGAGCTCGACTCATCCTAGCAATGCTAGTACTTCCGACCTTAACGATTGGTCACAATGCCGTGGCGCAAGAGGGTAACGTGCTGGCACAATGCCGTGCGCAAACTCAGGATATGGATCAGGTGCATGCTTGTCTGGATGACTATCTGGATGTGATGGATGGTAATATTCTCGCAATTACTGACTACATTGCAGGGGAGTTGAGCGGTGATTTACTGGCCGGCCTCAACCGGTCTCAACAGGCATTTGTAGAGTATCGACGACAGAACTGCCTTTGGTACCTGAACTTTTCATCGCCGCGGGTAGAGGCCGAGCAAATTGCCAAAAACTGCCTTGCCACCATGTCCCAAGACCGGTTGCGGGAACTTCAGTCATTGGTCACAGCCGACGACCCATCAGGGCAGACTATCGCTGGATTCTATGTCTATGGGCCTGAACGAAACTCCTTTCAGCCGTGCGACAGCGAAGAGCGCTATTGGATAGAAGGCGAACCGGGAGCGGTCGGGCTCATTCAACAAAGCTATCTGTCCGTAGCGACTAACGAGCGCCAGCTGCTGCATGCGATCCTTGTCGGTAAGCTGAACACGGAATTACAGGCTCCAGAGGGTCATCAGGGCGTATTGGAGCTCAGTAATCTTATCGAACTGCGTTCGCCGACCGAGTCGGATTGCCAATTACCCAACCGACCCTTCAGTCTCGATATCAGTGCATCCGATGTTGATGTGACAGAGCAGACTCGCGAAGTGCAGGATGATGAACAGATTGAGCAGGAAGAGCCCGAGCAGCAGCTGCGAGCCTATTTTGGTTCATGGACAGTGGACTGTGTCGAGATTACCGGTAGAAAATCCTGTTCGCTCGAAGTGGCGTTGACAGAGAATGGTCCCAATGGCCGAAGTGAAGTAACAGCCAGCAGTCCTCGTCTGGTTCTCAATCGACTGCCAAGGCGTAGTACCTTCATGGAGCTTGAGTTTCCCGGTCGTGAAATTGACTCTCCCTCCTTAATCAGATGGCGAGTGGACACTGAACTTTTTGGTGATATTGTCAACTCTGAGATTCGGGTGGATCAAGCAGGCGCTCGGCAGCTCATCAGTGAAAGCGAGTTTATGGACGATAAGTTATTGCCCATGATGATCATGGGACGCGAAGTCATTATCAATGTCCTGAATTCGGTTGATGACGAAAAGGGTGATGCCTTTTTTGCAACGCTCAACGGCTTGACCAGATCACTGGTGTTTGCGGATGACTTTGTCAGGGACTCTGGACAATAGTCTCCACTACAGGCAGGGTCCCGAGGGGAACTCATGCATTTATCTGACGTTCACCTGACACCCGCTCAGACGGGAAGACACGTTAACTTTGCGAATGCCTGACAAGAATCACTCAGACTCGAGCACAACCGGCGCTGCTTCCCGGTATGCCTCCAGTGCCTGGGTATTCGCAGGTGGTGATTTCCATGTCGATTGTATTGACCCCGCCTGGGTGGCTGAAGGGGATATCGTGGTTGGTGTGGATCACGGCATATCGCATTGTCTGGATGCGGGACTGGTGCCCGATGTCATGATGGGTGATTTCGATAGCGTTGAAGCATCCGTGCTGGACGATGCACGTCTGGCAGGTACACAGAGAAAAACCTATCCGGCTCGCAAGAACAGTAGCGATCTGGAGCTCGCACTGGACTGGTTGTCTGATACGCAGGTTGAGCGTGTCGTGCTGTTGGGCATCTCGGGTGGGCGTAGTGATCACCATATGATTAGCTGGATGCTGCCTTCACAGGAACGCTGGCAGTTTGCTATCGAGATCATCGATGCCACCGTGCACGCGCATGTTGTCACACCGGAGCACCCGCTGGATGCACCGGCCTGGATTGGTCAGACTGTCAGTTTGATGCCTCTGCCCGAAGCATCGGGTGTTTGCACGATCGGTCTGGAATATACCCTTTACGATGCGCAACTTTCCAAGGGGACCACGCTGGGCCTGAGTAATGTGGCATCGGGTAAAACAATTGGCGTATCGATAAGTCAGGGTCGCTTGCTTGCATTTCGTGTGAACGCCGATAAGATGCCAGACTCGATAACACGCTAGTGGTTGAACCAATGGACAAGCTGATCGATGTACGCAGTGACACTGTCACACGCCCGACAGATACCATGCGAAAGGCCATGATGGATGCCCCAGTGGGTGATGATGTCTATGGTGACGACCCCAGCGTCAATGAGCTTCAGGACTACGCTGCCAATTTACTTGGACATGAAGCGGCCCTGTTCATGCCCACCGGTACGCAGTCAAACCTTGTTGCGTTGTTGACCCATTGTCAGCGTGGCGACGAATACATCGTTGGAGCTGATGCGCATACATACAAGTACGAAGGTGGTGGTGCGGCAGCCTTAGGTGGCATACAGCCACAGACAATGCCCTTTGATGAAAATGGCGGTCTTGATCTGGCGACCGTTGCCAGCCTGATCAAGGAGGATGATGTTCACTTTGCTCGTACACGCCTTTTATGTCTGGAAAATTCTCAGCATGGGCGGGTGCAGACATTGCAAAGCATGCAAGACGCAACGCTATTTGCCAGAGAGCACGGGTTGCAATTACATCTGGATGGTGCCCGTATGGCCAATGCGGCGGTCTATCTTGGCGTTGAGCTCAAGGCGATAGGGCAGTGCTTCGACACCTTATCCCTGTGTCTGTCCAAAGGTCTGGGCGCGCCGGTGGGTTCGTTGCTGCTGGGGGGGTGTGATTTCATCAGCGCGGCGAGACGTTGGCGCAAAGTTACGGGCGGAGGTATGCGACAGGCAGGTGTACTCGCCGCTGCTGGCATGCTTGCGTTGACCGAGGGTCTATCGCGTTTGCACGAGGATCATGAAAACGCAGCAAGGCTTGCACAGCGGCTTGACGGTCTGGATGGGGTGGTCGTTCGCAAGGGATGGACACAGACCAATATGGTGTGGCTGGATCTTGACCATCCCGTAGGTGAGGCGCTCAAGATGCATGCCAGAGACAAAGGTTTGTTGCTGTCAGCAACGGGTACAAAGTGTCGTATCGTGACGCATGCGGATGTATCGCGAGATGATATTGAAACGGTGTCTACTATCATCAGCGAGTTTTTTAGCAGTGCCGAGTATGCGAAGCTTCTGGTTGCATAATTAAAAACGGGCGACCACACGGCAATGCCAGTATTGGAATCCTCTGAAATCTTGCTTGATGTGTGCAGACTCGATGTTTAGTAAAAAAATTGGAATGGCTTTCATTTTTTTCTATGTCCGCGGCAAGTAATTACAGGCCGAGAGCCGTTAGTCGTTAACGTCTGTCTGCATCATCTGCGCAAAGTGGAGTTCCATCTCGGCCAGAGCCAAATTCGTGATTCTTCATGGTTAATTCTGACCTCAGAGAGCTACCCGTTTCGAGTTCTCCAAGTCGATCAACTTTGCTTTCCTACGTTTATTTCAATTCTTCATAACGCTTTTATCTGACGAAGACACTCGAACTCGAGGGCAGGTAACCGGGCTCTACATAAACTTGTTGTTTCATAAATGCGTTAGTGAAGTTTGCTCGTTTTGATTGCTTACCCTCACGTGTTCGGCAGTAATTCCACTCTCAACGTAGAGGTAACTTCTTAGCTGACTAAGAGGTTGATACACATATCAAATGGTCCGAGTTAAACGTGCGATATCTGTTTTATCGTTCGTACAATTTTACCTACTGATCTCGACAATCAGAATTCACCCGGAGGCGAGCATGAACCCAGCCACTGACAAGGCTGGTGGTGCGGGTTGTTTTGGTTGCCACAGTGGGCCGATGCTTAATAAGCAGGCAAATGACCCGGATTTTGATGGCATAGGTTAATTCGTTAAAGAAAAACTCATCAACTCTGGTTTAGGGTTAGGAAGATGTCCAGGTGGTGAAAGAGTTTCTGGAAAATGGGCTGCTACGGTGTCGACTTATCACCAAGTGCTGCCTTGACCTGTGGCGATACTTGCGTTCCAAGCAATTCGATTGACTGCTGCATCCTTTCAGTTTCCAGCATGGCCGTACTCATCTGGAAGGTAATTCGAGAGATACCACCCAGAGTCTTGTCGGCAGCGATGATTTTGTCACGCACCGTTTGCGGGCTACCAACCAGAAAAGCGCCCTCAGGGTCACAAAGCCTTTCAAACTGCGCACGGTTGGCAGGTGGAAATCCACGCTCGCGTCCAATGTCGTTCATCACACGAGCCCAGCCAGGATAAAAGGCTTCGCGGGCAATCTCATCGGTCTCGCTGACGAAGCCCATGGCATGTATAGCGATTTTCAATTCCGCCGTGTCATGTCCTGCACGTCGACCCGCTTCGAAGTACCGGTCTACGAGCGGGCGGAATCGTGCGAAGCCGCCACCGATAATGGCAATCATCAATGGCAGACCTAACGTGCCTGCACGCTCGAACGAGGCTGGTGTTCCCCCAACGCCAAGCCAGACAGGCAACTTCGACTGCATGGGGCGTGGATATACCCCCTGCCCGGTCAGAGCGGGTCGGAACTTGCCGCGCCATGTAATGTGCGTCGCATCCCGCAGTTTCAGGAGTAGATCCAGTTTTTCAGCGAATAGCGCATCGTAGTCCTCTCGCGCGAAGCCGAACAACGGAAAAGCTTCGATAAACGACCCGCGCCCTGCAACCATTTCAACGCGTCCTTTTGAGATCAGGTCGATCGTAGCGAAATCCTGGAAGACTCTAACCGGATCGGCCGCGCTGAGTACCGTCACGGCACTATTCAGCCTGACGTTCTCGGTGCGGGCTGCCGCCGCTGCCAAAATGATAGCAGGGGCGGAGTCCAGGAACTCGGCCCGATGGTGCTCACCGATTCCGAAAACATCGAGCCCGACACGATCCGCAGTTTCCACCTCAGCAAGCAAAGCCTGCATCCGTTCAGAACCCGATACCGGCAGGCCGTGCTTGGCTGCCGGTAAAAAGGCCACAAAACTGTCAACGCCGATTTCCATGCTACATTCCTCAGTTTGCGGTTGTCAGGATGTGGTTAAACCTGACGCCCCAGCGTGGCATCGATTAGATCGCGGTGCAGATAGATCACAGCCGTGCAGATCAGACCAAGCACGATAGCCGGAACGCCTTCGGCAGCACCAAGTACAAAAATATGCGCCAGAACAGCTCCCACCATCGTGACACCAAGTAGCGCAGCACCAAGAACCTGACGACCCGGAAGCCATAAAAGAGCTGCACCACCGACTTCAATAATGCCGGTCAGGTACCGGAACCATTGTCCAACGCCGATTGCATCGAAGGTGTCAACCATCATCTGGACACCTGTCAGTTTGGCGAGACCCGCACCAACAAAGGCCACTGTCAGCAGTGTGCGAAGACCAATTGAAAGGTATTTCATGTGTTTATTCCTTAGTTTGATTGATACGACCAAGGGAATATAAGTTGCTGCATATTTATTATCAATGCGCGAAATAGGGCATCATGTGTGCGGAAATTGAGCATATAAAACAATGGAAAAATGGACAGAACTCAGAACTGCCTATCAGGTTGCGAAGCTGGGTACAGTGAGCGCAGCGGCACAAACCCTCGGATTGCACCGCGCCACTGTAAACCGACACATCGATATTCTTGAGCAGCACATTGGCGCAACCATTTTCATCCGTCATGCACGCGGCTATACACTGACTGAGGTAGGTCAGGATGTGCTTCGCGTGGCGCAGAAAACCGAGGAGCTGATCAATGATCTGGCGGGGCGCATCAAGGGAGGCAGAACCCAGATTGAGGGTCAGATCAAGCTGACAATCCTTGCGCCCTTTGCCAGCCTGTTAATGGGTGCAATTGCGGATTTTCGGTCAAACCACCCGCTTTGTCTGGTGGACATCGACACGAGTGAGGATCTTGCCCGCCTTGAATACGGTGAGGCGCATATCGCGCTGCGTGCCGGGGCAAAACCTACTCATCCTGATTATATTGTCAGCAGTTTCGGGGACGTCAGTTTCAACCTGTATGCTCATGACAGTTATATCGAACGTCATGGAACACTCAAGGATTCCCATTCTCTGAAGGATCATAAGTTCGTTCTGCCACAAGTACCCGAAGGGCGCCTGCCGTTCGAAGCATGGGTCAGGGAGCACATCAGTCCGGAAATGATTGCCTTATCTTCGCGCAATATCTGGATAACGACAGAGGCAATTATGACGGGTATAGGCATTGGCTTCATGAGTGACCATGAGGCGCGTCAGCGTGGCAAGCTACAGGCAGCTCTGCCGGCGAACGCTGACTGGTCAGTACACGGCTGGATTGTTACTCATGTGGATATGCACCGTACTGAAAAGTTGCAGGCTATGTTGAGTTGTATTAAAGCCAGCAGACGAATTACCCGACTGGCTCATTAGTTTGCAACGCGAGAGAATGATCTGCAGGAATAGCCTGGCTTCACACAGATCACGGCCTCACTGATAAACTGGTTTGTCGTCTGTTTTCAGCACAGCAGAGGCATAGCAAATTCAGCATCAGTACGTTCACGGCGCTTGGCCAACCTGTAGTGACAGTTTTGAGACGAGTGCAAAAGCGCACGCCTTACGGTTCATGCATGTGGTGATCACCAGGCAGCGATGTCTTCTAGCCAGGAATGATGGAACGCTATGGTTATGTTTACGACGTTGGGATATGGAGATTATACGGAAGACTATTCAGCCTTAAATATTGCTTCCAGCGTGCAAGCAATGTTTGGGCTTGGCGTTACTGGACGAATGATTGCGGGATTCGTATCAAAATCGAAAAATTAGTCATAGTCAAATACTGCATTTAGTTTCAAGTGTGATTTTACTTGCAGCCCAATATGTGTTTGCAGTCTTACACAAAATTCCAAACACACTTGCAAGCAGTGAATAGTTGTTTTCATTGAGGAAATCGGTCTATCAGTTTAGGACGTACAGCGGTGGTTCGATTTCACATGAATATATATTTACTTCGTGCATTTCTTACGTTGGCTATGAAGTTGAACTACACAGAATCGTGACTCCCAGCCCCTAACGGCCATTCGTTGTTCCCCGTCTGGGCTATTCATGAAACGCCGAGTCCGTTGTATAGATATACTTGTATAAATAGATCGGCCGCGCATCTTCAGAATGCACTGACTTACAAAATATCATTCCAAATTTGGTGCAACGATATGAATATCTATTTGTCGGGAGGCGGCTCTACCGAGCAAACTAAAGCTTTGGATGAGTTGTACTTTGGAAGTATTCCAAGTGGCTCCCGAATCGCCTATATCCCAATTGCATTGCGCCACAGCCGTTCGATTGAGGATTGCGCAAACTGGTTCAGGCATTTACTGTCCGAAAATGGAGATTTCACCTTGTCTGTATTGGACGACCTTACAGAGCAAAGAAGTGATTTGATGAATTTTGACGCTGTGTACATTGGTGGGGGTAACACCTATGATTTGCTTCAAGAGGTAAGGAATTCCGGTGTTGAAAAGTACTTAAAGCAATTTGCAGAGTCTGGAAAACCTATCTATGGTGGTAGTGCCGGAGCAGTATTACTTGGAAAAGACATCGGAACAGTTGCAAGAATGGACACGAATAAAGGCAACATAAGTAATACATCTGGTTTAAATAGTACCTCTGGTTTCTCTGTTTGGCCCCACTATAACTCATCGGAAGATGAACATATTTTTAAGTACGCAGCCGAAACATCCACGCCTGTTTTAGCTTTGAGTGAGGATGCGGGAGTTCACATAAACGCTACATTAAATCCAGTTGGTGTGGTTTGGAAGTTTGATTCGAGCGGCAAGAATATATGTGTTTAACAAACTATTGCATACGACAATATATGTCGTGTCATAGTCGCTCTTTTTCTTGCTAAACGGCAGGATCACACCTCCTAGTCATAAAGGATGTCTGATAGATCAACTAGATTTGTGGAAAATACCACGGAGTAGATCGGCCCTTATCGCTCATTCGAAATGATTATCTATAATTTGTGTATAAGTTACGCAGTCCGATGTTGGTGGTCGCAAGCGAATTCTTGAGTAGTTGGTTCACTTGGTTTACTTCTTCGGCCTTTATTACCTGCTAGTCTTTGTTCGACCCATGTAATGAACCGAAAGATTCGTTGTGCTGATTTGCTTCCGTGCTCTTCGTAGAAATCTTGCTCAATAGAGGCGTGATTGACTGCTCTGCGGCTTTGATGCAAAGGATGATCAAAGTCGCTTTTGCAGCTCGGTGGTATTACAATTAGTGCATTCATATTCGGTCTTTTTTTCAGCCTGTCGACCAATAGTCGTCGCTGGAAGGCCCGTTGCATACCCTTCAAAATTAGAGGCCCCCATCCAAAAATGAATGAGCCATCCCTGGATGACCTCCGCTTGTTTCTTGCAGTGGCCTGCGAGGGCAGCCTGAATGCGGCGGCGAAGCACCTATCCGCGAGCCCAGCCACGCTCTCGCGTCGCATAAATCAGCTAGAACAGCAAACAGGTAGAATACTTTTTCATCGTCATTCGAGCGGTTACGTACTAACAGCCGACGGCGCCTCTCTGCGTGAGCGTGTTCTGCAGCTTGATGCGGTTCGAGCTGAACTTGCCGACTGGCTAGCAGAACCTACACGCCTCCCGATGGTGCGTCTGTCTGCTGGCACGTGGACTGGCAACTTTCTGGTTGAACAGATAGCATGCTTACGTCAGGAAAGTGATCCCTTTGGGCTGGTGTTCGTCTCAACGGAAGAGCGGCTTAGCATCGTGCATCGGGAGATTGACATCGGAATACGAAATATCCGTCCTGAAGACCCAAGCCTTGTCACGCGGCGCATTGGCGAAGTACGCTACGCAAGCTACGCTTCTATGGATATCGCAAAACGATACCGGAACAAAGATCATTGGCCATGGCTTTTGGTAGCTCCGGATTGCGCACGAACACGCTGTGCACACTGGATGGTTGAGCATAAACTCTCACAAGCAGTACTACAGGTCACATCGTCACACACATTGTTAGACCTTGCAGTCGCCGGTGCAGGCATTACGATGTTACCGTGCTTTGTCGGTGACCGATTACCGGGCTTGCTCCGTATCGGGCCACTCGTTGAGGAGCTGACTGAATCGCAGTGGCTTGTAATGCACAGTGAAACGCGGAATCGTCCTGCTGTGCGCATAGTGATCGACAGAATCGGCTTATTAATTGAACAACACGCAAATCTTTACAGTGGGAAATATGTAAGCGATTGAGTCTGTAGTTCAGAATGCGAGAGTCTCTCGAACGGCCTCATTGGGCACTCCAGAGACATTCAGCGTGAAACATGGACAACGTCCGCTCTCGACAGACTTTGAATGCTCTTCAATTTCGGTTCAGGTTCCTAATTCGGCATTAAGCGAAGATTTCAGGCATTGATATCACTGGGCCGCTAGACTTTCGAGTGGTCAGCCGCGTGAAAACACTTATGTGTCGTTCCATGCCTCCATACCCCCATTTTCAATACACTATTGGCGACTGCTTTCGCTGGACAGCACATTTACATGGATACAACAGAAGATCTATTATGTTTTCGAGCACATAAGAGTTCCACGAAGACAAAACAGCGCAGTCTTAAGTGATAAAACAAGAGGTCCAGGTAGTAGTCCTGTCCGCCGATGTTCAGTGGGTACTGTGTGCCGACAAACGCGAACCCTTTGCCGAGTTCCAGAATCAGGAACTGAAGGTGTGCTATGAGCCCTTTTTCCAGATCACGCTCGCGTAGCTCTGCGCCCATCGGCAGAAACTCAAAGCTATACGGGTCTTGATGATCTGCTGAGCAAGCTCGGACTGTATGGGAGGGAGCGTGTTCGTGAAATTGGTTAATGCTGAGCCTTGTCTGGTGAGCAAGTCGGTGTCAATCTGGTGAACCAGCACGTCTCGGCTCCAGCCATGTTCGATGGCTTGCCGGGCGTACCAGGAGCGCTCTTCTGGGGACTTCAGGCGGTCCAGAAGTCGCAAATTGTGTCCGCAGGGCAATTGTGCCACGAGCTGTTGCACAATTGATGAGTCTGGCCAGGCCTCGGCAAAGGCGCGCATGTATTTGATGTTGCGCGACGACAGTCTGGTCATGTCGGGGAACGTGTGGCGTAGATCTTGAGCCAAGTGGTCGATGACCTTGGCTCCCTACCCTTCAGCCTGTTGGCGGGTGAGAATATCGCGTCCTATTTGCCAGTAGAGAATGACCATTTCTCGACTAACAGCCAAGGCAGCCTGTAGGCGCGCGCCATGAATGAGGATCTCGTCGTCGCTAAGGAGGTCCTCGTACTGATCTGGAGACTCAGTCGAATTTGCTTAAGTACTGGTGCCAGTGCTGGCATGGGGTTCTGTACTGGTGTGCCGCTCATTAACATACTCTCTGCTTGGACGTTGATTGAGGATGTGTGTGATTGGGGTGTTGTCATGAGTTTTCCCTTCCTTTATGTGTAAGCCACTGCCCCTGGCAGCAGCGTTAGTGATGTTGATAATGGGTTGGTATCGACGAGTTTCCTGACGTTTGTCGAGATAATTAGTGCGTATCGAACAGGTCACGCGTGCCGCGGCAGAAGCGCGACTTGCCGTTATAGGTGTCGCACAATTGATCGAAAGCGCCGGCGGGATTGGCCACCGGATAAAGACCTTTCTCAAAAAATCGTCCTGAAGCTGCGATAACCGATGTTCTCGAACGCAAGCGCTCGTTTACACGCACCCCTTCCTAGGCCACCATTTCTGGCGCCTCCACCCGCCTCTTCCCGCCTCTTCCCGCCTCTTCCTTCTCCAGTAGCGATCGACCATCCCTGGTGTTAGTGCCGGTGTAATACCGCGGCAAATAGCCGCGGTATTTCATCGGCACTGACACTTGGCCGGGCGCCCACAAATACTGCAGATACTCACATCATTACCTGTGCGGCCCCGACAGCTTGGTTCGTGGCCTCGGCACCAACACCACGAAACGCCACGGAGGTCTCATTGCTCTTTTTATCAAGGATTAAAATCTGAGTAATGCGTCCAGTAATACGCATTCGTATCGACTTTCCTAGCCAGCCGGAAAAAGCACCCGGTTTCCAAACCTATGGGATTGTTCCTTCATTTTGCTAAAGCATCACTTAATTTCACCTGCCTATCATCCGATAGTCCGTCTCGAGCCCCAGAAAAGGCAGCTCACGCTGATGTCACATTGCTCAGTATCTAAAGGCTATACACATGAACGAAGCTCTACAGGAAGACCGCCAGCCTCAGATTCTATTTGTTGATGATGAACGTGCAATATTAAGCTCTCTACGACGCATGTTCAGATCTTCAAACTACAATGTCCATGTCGCTTGCTCTGGAGCAGAAGCCATCGAGCTGCTGGAGAAAAATGATATTGATCTAGTTGTAAGTGATATGCGCATGCCGGAGATGGATGGAGCCGCGTTATTGTCTACCGTTGCAAAGCGCTGGCCCAACACAGAACGAATGCTGCTGACCGGCTACTCTGAAATGTCCTCGGCTATTGAGGCAATTAATCAAGGAAAAATTTCTCGATATCTGACTAAGCCTTGGGACGACTCCGAGATTGTCATCTGTGTAGAGCAAGCTTTACAGAACAAACGGCTGGTGGAAGAAAAGGAGAGGCTTGAGCGGCTAACTGTGAAACAAAACGAAGAACTCTTAGAACTAAATGAAAGTCTGGAAGAAAAAGTAGCGTTGCGAACGAGAGAGATTGAAACAGCGCAATCTGAGATTAGAGAACAAGCAGAAAAACTACTTGAATCTAATAATAGTCTTGAACACGAAATATCGGAACGCCAAAGATTTGAGGTGGAGCTGCGCCACGCCCAGAAATTGGAAGCTGTCGGACAAATGGCAGCAGGGATTGCTCATGAAATAAATACACCAATTCAATTTGTTGGAGACAGCTTAGTGTTTCTACATAATGCGTTTGCAGATTTGAAGACTGTTGCATCTGTCAGTCATAATTGTCTTGAATCATTAAAGGGTGATCGGGAGACCCACGAGACTCTTCAGGAAGCACTTGAAAACGCAGACATTGAGTACCTTGTTGATCGCGTACCAAAGGCATTAGATCGTGCGAAAAACGGTTTGGAAAGAGTGTCAAACATAGTTAAGGCTATGAACGAATTCTCGCACCCCAATCAACGTGAGATGAGTATTGCGGATCTTAACAGCGCAGTGGAAAGTACGTTAGTGGTTGCGGCTAATGAGTATAAATACTCAGCCACGCTAAATACAGAGCTTCAAGAACTTCCGCCAGTACATTGTCATATTGGTAACATTAATCAAGTATTGTTGAATCTCATCATCAACGCTACACACGCCATTGTCGATCAGCATGGATCTTCAGTGAGCGATGGCATGATAACAGTCAAGTCTTGGGTGGAAGGTGAAAAAGTAGTCGTTTCTGTGACCGATAATGGATCGGGCATCCCCGAACCGATTCAGAGCAGAATATTCGACCCCTTCTTCACTACAAAAGAAATTGGAAAAGGCACAGGACAAGGCCTTTCAATATCCCACAAGATCGTCGTTGAAAACCATGGTGGTCAATTGCATTTCGACACTGAGCAAGGTGTCGGGACAACATTTTATGTAACGCTTCCAATAGATTCTACAAAAAGAAGGACAGAGAAAAACGAAATCGCGGCTTGATATACAGACTCCTTTTTTGATTCGGAAAAAGGCGTCACACAGATAATACTTCGTAAGAAATTCAGAGTAATCCATACATGAATGCATGTTTCACAGAAAAAACCAACCGCGGGGTATTTTTAAAGATGAATGTGCAACATCGATTTCTTTAAACCGCTTATTAAGACCATCCGAATAAAATGACCAAGTGGCCGGCTCGGGTGCAGAAGCATGGCTAAACGACCATCTGAAGGCGTAGAAGAAGTTCCACTGGTGGCTCTTAAGGAGCTCGGTTACGAGATAACGCAAGGCTATTTCTTCAGTCCGCCAGTTGCCGCCAGTGAGTTTATTCGACAATCTTGCGATTTTCTGGGTAGTCATACCCCAATCGCGCACTCGTCATCTGTCAATTAAGCATAGCGACACTAATTCAACTTGGATGTACATATGTCAAAACATCACTTCAATCCAACATGTGGTATCACTATGAAGATACAATTTCTCATCACACTGGTTATTCTTTTCGGCATTAATACCGCCGTGGTTGCAAAGGAATATACATTTGGCATTGTTCCTCAGCAATCCGCGAATAAACTTGCAAAACTTTGGACTCCCGTTTTACAGCATTTGAGTGATGTCTCGGGAATGGAGGTAAAATTTGCCACTGCAAAAGATATCCCCACTTTCGAAAAGCGACTCGCTGCGGGAGAATACGATTTTGCGTATATGAACCCATATCATTTTACGGTATTCAATGAGCAGCCTGGCTATGTAGCCATGGCGCACCAAAGTGAAAAACGCATCAAGGGTATCGTTGTAGTACGAAAGGACAGTAAGGCGCAAAATCTTGCAGCGCTAGACGGACAACGCATGGCTTTTCCATCCCCGGCCGCATTCGCAGCTACGATATTGCCCAAAGCAAGTATAGCGAAGATGGATGTTAATATCGATGCCAAGTATGTCTCCTCTCACGACTCCGTTTATATGGCTGTGTCACGAGGGCTATTACCTGCAGGTGGCGGTATAGTGAGAACCTTCAATAAAACTGATCCGACTATCAGAGATACTTTAAGAATTCTGTGGACATCAACTGGTTATACACCACACGCATTCGCGGCTCACCCTGCTGTTTCATCAGCTGAGCGTGAAGCGTTCGCCAGTGCACTTGTAAGCATCGCAGAGACCGAGAAGGGTCGTGAGTTACTGAGCGCGCTTGGTTTCGCTGATATTCAGCGAGCAGATGATGCAAGCTGGGATGACGTGCGAGATCTTAAAATACAAAAACTCTCGACCAAAACTAACACCGTTGCCGAGCAGACTCAATAGAGTTTCAGCTGTTAGCGCATCTCCATGTCTCTTCGATTAAAGACCGTTCTCGGTGTTGCACTTATAGAAGGGGTGCTACTGGCATTGCTGATTTATACAGCAATGTCATATATGCACGATAAACTTGAAGATGCTCTGGTAAAAAGAGCAACAACAACCGCAACACTATTTGCGTCTACTGCGAAAGACCCGGTACTTTCCTATGATTTGGCTTCACTGGATGCATTCGGTAATGAGCTAATTCTTAATCAGGATATTTTGTATGTGCGTACACTCACCCATGATGGAATGATGCTCGCTAACGCGGGGCTTTCCGAAAGCGACTCAAAGCATTTTATCGAGGATACTACACTCGACACCGTCACAGATGGTGTGTTCGATGTATCTGCAACGATATCAGAAGGTGGAGTTGAGTACGGACGTGTTGAGATCGGCTTCGACATCAACAGTATTGAGACCAGTCTGGTGGAAATCAGACAATTATCCACGCTAATTGCGGCTATAGAAATGGCGTTGGTAGGGATATTTTCCTTTATTTTGGGCACTTATCTAACAAGGAAGTTGTTGGTCTTGAGTCGGGCCGCAAAGCAGGTTTCAGAAGGTGACTACGCTCTGGACCTGGATGTTGATAGTATGGATGAGGTTGGTGATGTGGCCCGGGCGTTCGATCAAATGGCACGTGTGCTAGATGAGTCACAGAAGGCCAGAGATAGATACGAGCAGGACCTGGTAGAACTTAACAAGACACTTGAGCAGAGGGTAGTAAGAAGAACTGCCAAAATTAACGCTCAGTTCGAAGAGCTTCGTAATACCCATCAATTGCTATCTGACACTCAAACAAAATTACTGCAATCAGAAAAACTGGCATCAATTGGACAACTTTCCGCAGGTATTGCTCATGAGATAAACAATCCCATCTCTTTTGTTCTCAGTAACGCCAAATCACTTTCCGAGTACATTGCCGTTTATCAAAAGTTGATCGGTATGTACAGCAATGCGCTCGCAGCTAAACCTTCTGAACTTGAAACTATAAAATCGGCTATTCACGAGTTCGAAGCTGCCGAAGATATCGAGTTTGTTAACGAGGATATTGTTACCCTTATTCAAGATACAGTTGAAGGCAGCATCAGGGTACAAGAGATTGTCAAAGGGTTACGAGAATTTTCACACACCAATTTTGATACGAAAGATGCCTGCAATTTGGTTGAATGCGCGGAGTCTACGCTTCGAATAGCCAATACCGAACTAAAGTCCCGATGCACAGTACATTTGGAGCTTAATCCTATTCCGGACGTTCTGGGCAATCGTGGTGAGTTAAACCAAGTCATCATGAATCTATTAATTAATGCAGGACAGGCTATGGATGAACATGGAGACATCTTTGTCAAGACGAGCTTCGATGATGGCCTTGTTGAACTATCCATCTCTGATAATGGCAGCGGTATTGAGGAAGATCACCTAAGCAAGTTGTTCGACCCTTTCTTTACAACCAAGGCAGTTGGTGAAGGCACAGGTTTAGGATTGTCAATCTCTTACGGTATCATCACAGATCATGGCGGGACGATAGTGGTGGAAAGTGAACCGGGTAAGGGAGCTGCGTTTATAATACAGTTGCCTGAAATTGAATATGAACAGCTTTCTGAAGCAGCTTGAACACGGGCCCACACGTTAGAGACTGTAATACAAGAAGTATAGAAGATAATTGGACTCCCCGCCTTTCGAAGAAAGTGGGGTACTGTAATTGCTCTAACACAAAGTCTGCTATGAAGCGAACATCAGTGACGTCAAAGGCAAAACAATCCGACAGTAACAATTACCATGCATACTACGCCTCTGTGAACACCCGGCTGGCTTGATCTGGTCGATCGATCCTTGATCGACATCTTCCAGATCAATTGCTCGGGTTAGAACCTCCAGGTTGGCCCAATGTTGTTGCAACCCTGCCGACGCTCTTCGTCAATGCCGTCCACCTTGATCTGACCAGGGCAGAACCCTTCGTCAACGGTGCTGTTCACAGGACCGTTACCACACTGCACATCGTTATACCGCGCTCAAATTGTCAGTCACTTCAGTGCGCAGGTCATAGCTACCCTCCGAAAGTTCACCGAGCTCAGCGTCCAGCTGCGAACTCCAGTATGGCCATAACGACATACAGAAAAACGAGTATCTTATTCAGCGTTACGAATCGCCTCAGAGAGAGATTTTTGATGGATCAGAAACTCAATTAAAATTGACTGAGCACCGGCTAAGTCAGACAGTTTCCAGTGTTGAGTCCTCTTTGGCCATGACCATTGGTATCAAGTAAATGACATGTCGACCCGATTATTGGATTTGAACTCGTTAGCAGCTAGCGTTGTCTAGTGCTCGCGGCGAAAGGCGAGGGGCGTCATGCCCGTCCAACGCCGAAAAGCCCTGACAAAAGCAGATGCTTCTGAGAACCCCACCAGGTAAGCAGTCTCATTAACGGAGGCCTTCTTCGCACCCAGGTAATCCAGAGCCATCTGTCGCCTCAAGTCGTCATGAATCTGAGCGAAGGTCACACCTTCTTGACGCAAGCGCCGGTACAAGGTTTGACGGCTCATAGCCAATTCCACTGCCACCGTCTGCATCGTGACCTCGCCCCGGTGAAGATGCTTGATGAGATAGGCCTCAATCCGGCTTCGAAACGTCGGGTTTCGTTCTAGCTCTGCAAGCAGTGCATCAGCCCGCTCAGCGAACAACCCAAAGACATACGCATTAGGCTCATCGAAGTCAGCATCCAGCGCCTGAGGGGCAATCTGCATTGCATTGCGCCGGCAACCAAACGACACAGGCACTCGTAAGATCTCCGCTAGCGTAGCGGCATACGGTGGCTCGGAATGGGTCATTTCGACTGACAGCGCAAACACCATCTCTGGAAAATGCCGTCTAAATTCACCGATGAATCGTCCAAACGCCATTTCGCCAAGAGCGGGAAATTCATTGGGATTGGGTCGATTGTCAACGATCCAGATCTTTTCGTTGGCAGGCTCGACCGAGAACCGCTCACCGGCCGCCATCACGTCCACCTCGACCACCAGCTTTGCGTAACGATTCAATTGAGTCATTGCGTCTGGCATCGATCGCGCTGAATGAACGATCAGACCGACAATTGAAATTGTCTCTATGCGGGTCTCAACGCTAAACCGAACCGCGATGG
>JBGCEH010000058.1:0-112675 GCA_045106195.1 Granulosicoccus sp. | reverse complement strand
GTTTTATTTGTCACACACTCTACATAGGTAGAGTCCCTGAGCGCCATCAGGCCATCCTCCGGGGTGGCCTTTTGTCGTTCTGCGGACCGGATTTGTGCTTTCATCCCTGTCCCACGTCATTCCTGCATATGCCGTCGTTCCCGCAAAGGTGAGAATCCACATATAAGTGTGAGCGTCAGGTGAGCAATGACATATCGCCAAGCGAAATTGGGGCGTCTGCGAACGCCTCTTTTGAAACGGCAACAACACCGTTACTCGATACCTGAAAACGGGTCATATCGGCAATCCGATCAAAACCAATTTCAGTGCCCGGTGGTATACGGACATCCTTGTCGACGATACATCGTCTAAGCCTGGTGCCGCGTCCGACGCGCACGTTGTCAAAAAGGATACATGAATCCACGAGAGCATCAGATTCGATCCGAACCCGCGCAGACAAGATGGAATTGGTCACAACACCTCCGGTCACGATGCAACCATTACACAACATTGAATTGTTTATCTTGCCTGGGCTTCGCGTCGTGACTTTGGCAGGTGGATGTTGTCCCTGAAATGTTCTTATTGGCCACGAATCCTGATAAAGATCGAGCGGTGGATTCGCTGATAGAAGATCCATATTAGCGTTGTAGTAGGTGTCCAAAGTACCTACATCACGCCAATACCGATCTGAGGTTACTCTGCCTTGCGCACCACCAAACTTATAACCAAATACGCGTTGTGATTGAATTAGCTGAGGAAGTAGATCGTTGCCAAAATCATGTGAGGAGTTATCGTTGCGGGAGTCCTTTTCGAGCTCCTTACGCAGGATATCAATATTGAAGATATAGATTCCCATTGAAGCCAGTGCATGATCAGGATCATCAGGTAACGCAGAAGGACTCTCTGGTTTCTCTTCGAACTGAATAATACGACTTTTTTCATCCACCTTGGTAACACCAAACCCTGTAGCGTCAGCCAAAGGTACCTTCATACATGCTACCGACAGATCAGCGTTCAGTTCATTGTGGTTGTTCACCATAGCCTCGTAATCCATACGATAGACGTGATCGCCCGACAGAATAAGTACCCGCTTTGCACCACTACGTTCTAGTAAATACATGTTCTGGTAGATGGCATCCGCTGTGCCTGAATACCAGGAATCTCCCGTACGCATTTGCGGTGGAACCGCGGTAATGTATTCACCCAGGTCAGGACTAAAAACGGACCATGCATCACGCAGATGTTTTTGCAGTGAGTGCGACTTGTATTGTGTCAGCACCAATATGCGGCGAAGTCCAGAGTGCAAACAATTACTGAGCGCAAAGTCAATCACCCGATACTTTCCGCCAAACGGCACACTCGGCTTAGCCCTATCGGCAGTCAGCGGATGAAGGCGCGAGCCCCTTCCGCCTGCGAGTACTACGCAGATAGTATCTTTAGCCATAATGAATTAAAGAACAGCACTATTGATAGCTCCAGTATATGCCTGTCATTTCAGCTCACGCTAGCTGTATTTTAAAAATACAGGGTCGTTCCGGTGGCTTCGGTCATCAATAACCAGCGAGATGTGCGGAATTACGTTGTCAATAGTAAAAACATTAAGACAGTTAAGAGCGCAAAGCATCAATCACCAATGTTGCAGTAGAGCTTGTATTACAGCTATGCTGCTTAACAGATCGCTTCATAAGTACACCGGAATGACACTTCCCATTGCTGGCATACGTGATCAAACAAGTATGTTTGCTGTCGTAACAGGCATCTCCGTTTTCGCGTGAACCCACATGATCCAAATGCCTGGCCCAGAGTCTCTGTAGATGCCACTAAGAAATTGACAGACCGGTACTGCACAACATTGGTGCTAGATTGATTGAAGACGGTAACTGAGATCCCAGAGAAGTAACGCCCAACTCAACACTGGCGATGAATATTCCCCCTGTGTCTCAATAAAGGTCAGCCAGTCCGATCAAGTCAACAGGTATTCAGCCGATAGCAGTTGTATTTACATGAGTGCGTTCAATGGACCCGGACAGCGAACTAGGCTTGCTGTGGCTTATTATTGCCAGCATTTTGGTGCTGTCCATGCAGGCAGGGTTCCTCATGCTTGAGGGCGGTCGGGTACGATCCAAAAACTCGATTAATGTCGCTCAGAAAAACGTCTCAGATCTGATAGTCGTCTGGGTAGTTTTCTTCAGTGGCGGTAGCCTCTTAATGTTTGGCGCCTCTATCAGTTCTCTGGTCGATGATACCGCTCTGCAAACAGTCGACTCGTACGGTAGCCTTACGCCGTTACATTTTATTTTTCAGGTTGCATTCTGTAGTACCGCTGCCACCATTGTCTCCGGCGCAGTGGCGGAGAGAATCTCATTTCGTGCCTACCTTGCCATTACTGTCGTTGTTGCCGGGCTTATCTATCCGATCGCTGGTAGATTGGTTTGGGGTAACCAGTTTAACCCTGAGGTTAGCGCCTGGCTTAATGATCTTGGTTTCATCGATTTCGCCGGATCGACAGTTGTGCATGGTGTTGGCGCCTGGGTGGGTCTGGTTGCAATCATAATGGTCGGACCTCGCATAGGACGTTTTGACGACGAAGGTAAGCCCAGGGTCATGCCAGCGCATAACGCAGTGATAGCGCTGTACGGTGTGTTCGTATTGCTGGTCGGATGGCTGGGTTTCAATGGTGGGAGCGTATCGCCAGAGGATCCTCGGCTGAGTAGAATTCTGTTCAACACGATAACAGCCGGTGTCTTTGGTGGCTGTGCGGGAATGCTTGTCGGTGTGCTCATTGACAAGGGCGTATTTAATCCGGCGCGAGTCATAAGTGGTTTGCTGGGTGGTCTGGTTGCCTGTACCGCTAGCATACACGTGCTCAGTATGCATGAAGCGATGGTCGTCGGTGCCAGTGGCGGTGCGATTTCCACGTATGCTGCACATGTCTTGCTTTATCGATATAAACTGGATGACCCCCTCGATGTTGTCGCCACACACGGTATTGCTGGCATTCTAGGTACGTTGAGTGTGGCATTTGTCATGCCCGTGTCGGCCATGCAGTCGCAGTCTCGGTTGGTACAGTTTAGTGTGCAAGCAATCGGAATCATCGTGATAGCAGCCTTTACCTGCCTGGCTACCTGGATAACCATCAGCCTGCTCAGGCGATTCATGGACGTACGTGTATCTGCCGACGCGGAACTGCTCGGACTTAATTACACAGAACACGGGGAATCCATAGGTATCAATCGTTTGCAAAATGCATTAAGCGATAAACTCACTGACCAATCAAGCTTTGCCGAAGGCTTAAACATCGACGACGATGAACATTCAGAGTTGGCAAGCACCTTAAATCAGATTATCGACAAGTATGAATCAGCCAGCGAACAGATCCAGGATGCTCAACGTCGTTTCAAACAGTTTGCTGAAACCGCTTCAGACTGGCTTTGGGAATCTGACCTGAACCTGCAGCTGAGCTTTATTCACGCTAACACCGACACTCACATCGCGGGTTGGTGTCAGGACGAATTACTCGGTAAAAATCTTTTGGATGTACTGGAGTTTTCCGAGCGGGAACTTGGGCAGCTGCGCAGTAGTCTGGAACAAGGACATCGGACTCCGGTATTCGAAGCTCAGTTGAGGATAGGCCGACAATCTGGCGATGCCATTGCAGTGGAGGTAAGAGCCATTCCCAGTCATGACGTTCACGGAAATGCAACAGGTTACAAAGGGACCATAACCGACATTTCGCTTCGCAAATCTGCAGAGGATAAAGCGCTGTACTTGTCGATGCATGATGAGCTGACAGGATTGCCGAACCGACGTGCCTTGTCACAAGATCTTGACAGAGCCATTGAAAAAGCAGGTGTATCAGGACATTCGGTTGTGGTGGCTGGTATCGATCTCGATGGTTTCAAGGCAGTAAACGACGCTTATGGTCATACTATAGGTGATGAGCTACTGGTGCAGGTCGCTGACCGGTTACATCATTTTCTGCGCCCGCTGGATATCGCCTACCGTACGGGTGGCGATGAATTTGTCGTTGTGTTTCAGGCAATCGAGTCACACATCGCTACAAAGATGAGTGAGTCGGTGTCTATACGTCTTGTTGAAAAACTGTCCGATCCATTCCATGTACAGACTCTGACCCTACGTATCGGTGCCAGTGTTGGTTTATCCAGATACCCGCAGGATGACTGCGCTCCTGACAACCTGTTACGCATGGCTGACCTGGCACTGTACGCGGCGAAAGATTCTGGCAAGGGTTGTGTTGTCAGTTTCAAGCCACTGCATGACCAGGACGCTGACGAACAAAGACAGATTGAACAGGATCTGCTGCGAGCGATCAATAACAAGGAATTCTACCTGATGTATCAACCGCAGATTGATACAGTGACAGAGGCTGTTATCGGCTACGAAGCCTTGATACGCTGGGCACACCCTGTGCGTGGCGAGATCTCGCCTGCAGACTTCATCCCTGTTGCAGAGAAGCTGAATCTGATGGACAGAATAGGCGAGTATGTATTGGACAATGCCTGTGAATTCGCATCCACCTGGTCGTGTACTGAGGGTAGTAAGCTGCCCAGCATCTCGGTCAACGTCTCCCCGCAACAGTTCAAGGACAAAACCTTCTTTTCGAAGGTGGTTGATATTCTTAGCCGCTACCAACTAGAACCCAGCCGTCTGGAGCTTGAAGTAACCGAAGATGTTCTGGTCGATGATTTTACGTCCGTATCCAGAATCTTACGTGACCTGCGCGATTATGGTGTCGCGATAGCGGTCGATGATTTTGGCACCGGACAGACCTCACTTCGTTACCTGAATCAGTTTCCACTGAGTACGATCAAGATCGACCGCTCTTTCATTCGAAATCTGGGTACCAGCAACAAGGCTGCTGAAATTACCCGGACTATTGTTGTTCTGGGCCAGAAGCTTGGCATTAACGTTATCGCCGAAGGTGTCGAGGAGACTGATCAATTCGATCTGCTTAAACAATGGAAGTGCGATCAGATTCAGGGCTTCCTGTTTTCAAAACCGTTGTCAAGTGATGTGGTCACTCAACAGATGAACGAGCGCGAAGTGCAAAAGCGTAGCGGAACCGTGAAATGAGGGTGCGATATTATTTAAAAGTCTTTACCTCAACGCCGACCATATCAACGGATAACGGCTGATCAATGAACCGCTGAATGTGGCTCTTTTATTGTCATATGAAGTGTCAGGGTGCAAGGAACACAAGGGGGGAGTCCAGCATGAATACCGTCCTGTAAATATTTTTACCTGTCTCTTACGAGCTTGCCTTTTTTGGGTTACCTTTTACAGGAATTGAATAGTCATAGTCTGCTCATGAGCACCTGCCAACCTTTCTCTATTGCAGTACCCGACGACACGCTCAAGTTCATTCAAGCGCGTGTGCGTAATTACCCCTGGCACGAAATGCCTGATGATGGCGGCTGGGAATACGGTACAAACCTGGATTACATGAAGGAATTCTGTGACTATTGGGTTAACGAGTTCGATTGGCGCAAAGCGGAGGGGCGCATCAATCAGTTTTCTCAGTTCACTGTTCCCATTGATGGCATTGATATTCATTTTATTCATGAAAAGGGCAGCGGACCAAATCCCAAGCCTCTGATTATAAGTCATGGTTGGCCGGGAACTATTGTTGAGTTTCTGGATTTTATTGATTTGCTGGCACATCCGGAAAATCATGGTGGTTTGGTAGAAGATGCCTTTGATGTCGTTGCACCCTCATTACCTGGGTTTGGATTCTCAGGCCGCCCTCCAAGACCCTTCGGGCCAAGAAAAATGGCGACCATGTTCAACACGTTGATGACTGATGTACTGGGGTATCAAAAATATATTGCGCAAGGGGGAGATTGGGGAGGTGCGATTTCAAGTTGGCTCGGATTTGACCACGCATCGGCCTGTGCTGCCATTCATATCAATATTCTTACCATGCGGCACAAGGACGAACCCAAAGGTGCAGAAGAAATCGCCTGGGCTACCCAGTTCGAAAAAGACCAGATCATCCAGGATGGATACCGCACACTGCAGGCAACCAAACCGCAAACCCTGAGCTATGCGATGATGGACAGTCCGGTCGGGGTGGCGGCCTGGATACTGGAGAAGATGCATGGTTGGTCTGATACTACGAGAGACGATGTAGAAAGCGTTTATACCAAAGATCAATTGCTGACCAATATTATGGTCTACATCGTAACCCGGACTTTCAATACAGCCTCCTGGATTTACTACGGACGCCGCGAAGAGGGTGGGCGACTGTTATCAGCGGATGGTTTGAGAGTTGAGGTTCCCACTGGCTGTGCCTTGTTTCCTGCGGAATTGCTGGCATGGCCTCCACGCAGTTACGCCGAACGGATTTACAATGTCACACAGTGGACCGAGATGCCTCGTGGCGGTCACTTTGCGGCGATGGAGGAGCCTGATCTTCTCATTAGGGATATTCGAAAATTTGTCAGAAGCCTGGTTTGGTCAGATCATTGAAAGTGTCACTCAGTTGTCCACTAAATATCAATCTCCACACTGCCCATTGGATGAGAGCAGCAGGCTAGAATGAATCCCTTCTTGATATCTGTCGTGCTGATTCCTCCGTTGTGGACCATGTGAACCACACCTGAGGTTTTTTTGACTTTGCAGGTACCGCACAGACCCATCGTGCACCCGGATGGAATATTCAGTCCGGACGCTTTGGCCACCGCCAGTACGGTATCCGTTTGCAAACACTCTGTTTCTACGTTTGAACGGGAAAACACCACTTTCGATGCTGATTCTTCATTGGGGATCGTATCGTTCAATTCGACTTCATTGGCAGATTCCGATACAAGAGGACCGAAACTCTCTTGTTGATAGTGGGCCATGTCAAAGCCTAGGGCGTTCAGCATGTCTCGCACAGATTGCATGAAAGGCTCGGGACCACAACAGAATACTTCCCTGTCGACATAATCGGGCGCCATGATACCCAGCATGAGTTGCGTCAAACGACCGCGATAGCCTGCCCAGACTGAATACGGGTCGTCCTCTTCAACGAGATAATGTAACTTTATCTTTGGTTCACGTGACACCATGCTTTCGACATGACGCCGAGCGATAATATCTGAGGGACGCTGTGCGCAATGCACAAAACAAATATCCGGTGCTTTGCCTATGTCAAACAGATAAGTGGTCATAGCCAGTGATGGTGTAATACCAGAACCTGCCGATATGAAGAGGTATTTGCGTGGCTTGTCGTCCGGCAAAACAAAAATACCATTAGGTCCTTTGGCTGATAGTGACATCCCGGGCTTGAGTTGATCCAACATCCATCGTCCGCCCACGCTATCTTTCTGAGCCTTCACCGTTACTGACAGTGATAGTGGTCGAGATGGGGAAGATGAGATTGTGTATACCCTTTGCTGTGTTCCTTGATCCAGCGGCAGATCCAGTTGTATGAACTGCCCAGGCTTGAACTTGAACCATGCGCCAGAGGGTGAGCAGAAACTGAACGTCGCAACGTTTGGAGCCTCTGGTACCACCGATGTGCATAGCAGCGGCTCTGACTCATGCCAAAGCGCAGACTCATCGAACGACGAGAAGTAGCGTTTGTTGTCCAGGTTGCTCATCAGGAGACGTTTACGAGTGGAATTTCTGAACCATAACTGCGAATTGTGGCGGTGTACCAATCGATAAATTGTGCAACACCGGTTTCGTGAACTGGTGAATACGGACCAGGCTCGTAGGCCGGCGATTTGATACCCTTTTGACACATCTCTACCACAGTTCGGTCTTCAGAGTTGGTCTCGACCCATACTTCGGTGAGCTCTTTCAGCGAATAGTCTTGTCCTTCTTGAGCATCCTTGTGGACAATCCATTTAGTTGTCACCTGGGTGTGTGTTACGTCTATTGGTGTAATCCTGAATAGCACCGAGTGATCTGACAGAAAATGATTCCAGCTGGTCGGGTAGTGAAACAGCAGCAATGCGCCGGCCTGCTTGAATGGAAACGTACTGAGTGGTTTTTGTACAGCGACCTTGCCATTGGCCGTATAACTCTCAGAATCACCGATAAGAGGCGTTCTAACATAACGCCAACTGCCATCTTTTGGCATCACATAGCGCGATGGAGCACCAACCGTTTCACACTTCTCATTATGCGCAATGAACAAAGGGTGCTGGACTTCTTCAATACCGTTGTTGATTGCTGCAGGATCGTCCAGAAAGGTCCGGCAGAGCAAGGGATGATTGCCGGCACAGTGATAACACTCTCGGTTGTTTTCAAAAACGAGCTTCCAGTTACCCGCTTCAACGATCGTGCTCTCGAAAGCTACCTTGCCTTCATGCAGGATATGAGGCGCTAGGTATTCCGAGGAATGCGATTCAAACGATGAAAAATCAGGAGGGGAGTCTGCCAGGCAAATAAAAACCAGTCCTCCGGCGATCCGGCAATGTATTGCCTTGAGTCCATGCCTGGCAAGATCAAAGTCAGGCCCCATGTCTCTGGCGAACAGTAGTCGCCCGTCCAGCTCGTAAGTCCACTGGTGGTATGGACAGACAAGCTTAGGTACGCTCCCTTTGTTTTCCGAGCATAAAGTAGCTCCTCGATGCCGGCAGACATTGTGAAACGCGCGGATTTTATGATCCGCATCACGAACAATAACCAGCGAATAACGTCCTACCTTATGTGTAACGAAGTCTCCGGTATCCGGGATCTCACACGCTGGTATGGCAAACAGCCATTGACTGTAAAAAATTCTCTGGAGGTCGTGTTCGTACACAGACTCATCTGTATAGAAGCGCTGAGGCAATGTATAGCCAGGTTGATGCTCACTGAGCAGTGTTTTGATATCACGTGGCAACATATTGATCTACTTCCGCTGGGTAGATGAATTCAGACGCATTAGTCAGTCTGTTTCAGACTGGCCAGGGTCGGCAAGCGATTGTTCCTGAAATTTGCCTGATATCCAATAGGTACTGCGTCTGGTAGTTTACGTAATTATGCCAAGCAAAAATGTCTACGATCGACCCCTTATCAGTCTGGATGCGACTCAACCTTGTCGCACTGACAACATCGCAGATTGTCGGGTTTGACGACCACCCTGACCCACGTCACCACCAGCCTCACAAAGCTTGATTCGTAACGCGTGATTCGCTGGTGTTGGTGGCTTGCAGGTGCCACGAGCGGGTAGGGATGCCGGGTGCTCTGTGGGATGTATCCGTGTGGCGTAGATTGATTTCATGCCAGATATTCGTCAACAAAAACCCCTGTGCTAGCGCTTTTTAAAGTGGCGAAAATCGTAAGCGTTCGGGTGTGTTGTTGGATCCTCTCTTTTGGAAAAAATAATGTGCTTCTGTATTTTCTGGCTGCCTGTCACAGGAATACTATCCAGGAAAACTATCCATCCGGGCGCTTTGTAATACGTCAGTTCGGTCATGGCAAACTCGAATAACCGGCGAGCGTGTGGCAGATCTTTTTCGCCCTGGATGACAGTGATGCAAGCCATGACCTCTTCATCCCTCATATCGTCTTTTACCGCAATTACTGCCACCTGATCGACATTAGGGTGGGCTTGCAGGCAGGCTTCTACCTCTGCAGCTGCTATATTTTCTCCGCTTCGCCGAATGATGCTTTTTTTTCGATCTACAAAATACAGCATTCCATTTTGATCTTGCCGCACAACGTCACCGGTATGGAACCAACCCCCTCGCCAGGCATCTTCTGTTGCTTCCGGTAGATTGAGATAGCCTGAGAATGCTCCGCGTCGCGGCGTGTTTTCGCTGTGGCGAACAACCATTTCACCGGATTCACCTGGCTGAACATCAGCATCGTCCGCATTGACCACACGTACCTCCAAGCCAGGCTGTGGTTTGCCTATGGCGCGTGTGTTGATCAGGCGCGGTTCATGGCAATCAGTCAGAATTCGGCACATCTCTGTCATTCCCCACACTTCGATTAATGGGATGCCAAATCGATCCTCAAATGCCTTATGCAATGTGGGTTCCACGCCGGCACCCAAACCCCAACGTAAGGTATGATTCTTATCGTCGGCGGACGCTGGATCGTTCATCAAAGCTGGAATAACGACGCCCAGATAGTGCATGCCGGTTGCTTGTGCTGCCCTTATTTCGGCCCACCAGCGACGTCGGCTGAAGCGCTCGGGGATAATCTGACAGTTACCACCGACAATGGTGCCAAACATATGCACGATAGCTGCGTTCACATGAAACAATGGCAGCGGATTATAGACGCGCTCCCGACCTTCTCGTAGTGAAAACGTGCCGCCTCTACTGCAATACCAAGAGCCTTGCATCAGTTCATATTCATGCCCGAGTATGCAGCCCTTGGGGCGTCCGGTAGTGCCCGAGGTGTACAAGATGCTCGCTTCTGAATCAGGTGTAATGCGCCTCTGATTGGGTGCGTCCGATCGGGCGATAGGGATATTCAAAGCATCGTTAATAAGTTGCCCTGTGGCCAGATCGTTGTTACAGGCTAATATCGCAGTGCGAAGCTGAGGCATCATCGACGGCACGGTGATTGCCAGATCTACATTTGAATCCTGCAGTATGTAAGCGGCTTCAGAAGGGCGGTAGTCCGGGTTCAATGGTACCCAGACTATCCCGAGACTGTTCAGGGCCAGCTTTACCAACAGCATCTCCGGCTGGTTTCCCAACAAGACAGCAATACGATGGCCATGGCCGTAGCCTGCATCACTAAGTGTTAGCTGATAAGACTTTACCTGTTGTGCGGCTTGAGAGTAGCTCAGTTCAAGCCCGTCTGGATAGTAGTGACGTTGCTTATGTTCAGGAACAACCAAAAAGGAATTATCTGCATAGCGCTGCGCCGCTAATGCAAAGTATTCTCCAATGGTCAATTGCTCTATGTTGATCATACTGAATGTTCATTATCAGGTGGAGTCGCTTCACCCGTATCCGAGAGTATCGATGCTCGATGTCAAGTCTATCAAGGACGACACCTTATAACAGTAGTCGATTCAGATTGCCTTCCGATTCGTCTGAGTAGTTATCCCAATCTTTAGAATAGTGAGAGGGCCAATTAGCCAGTTTTCCTTTGAAATTTCCATGTGTTTCCCGTTGATTTTCCTATCGACATGAAAAAAATTATCCGGCGTCACAGTGTTGTGTGTTTCAGATACTGATAGTTACCGGACGCATGAATAATTCACACATGATCGACGATTTACCATAAAGGAAAACTTATATGAAAACCAGGGGAAATAATCATTGGAAACCGTCAGTGCTTCTATTAGCTTTGACGTTATCAACGAGCCTTGAGATTCAAGCAGAAGACATACAACTACCTGCCGAATTGAGCTATCAAGCTGTTGTCCAGCCTTCAGCTAAAAAAACGCTCGCATTGGAACATATTGATAATGTCGCCATATCGACACCGAATCCATCCAGGCTGTTACCCACGCCAGTCTCGATATTGCCGCAGTTTGATAGTGATGTGGACGGTGTTCCGAATGAGGAAGATATCTGTCCAAATATTCCTAATGCAAAAATAGGTCATGTTCAACCATTAGTGTGCGGCTCATTGGCAAATGAAGTCATCGACAAGCATGTATTCTTACGCTCGCGTACCTTTACATCTGTGAGGGGCGTGGATCCAGCGTTATCATTGACACCTGATCTAGTACGAATACATGCGCTGCTGCATCTGTCTGGTCCGGTATCCAATTCTGAAGATCAGCTGAATTCGATGGGTGTGCGTATTGTCGGTTATGTTCCTCGCAGGACATTTATGGTGTCAGTTCCACGCAATGAACAATTGTGGAATCAAATAGTCAACATCGACGGTGTTCAGGGTTTGAGCGCTTTGGATCCAGCCGATCGAGTCGCGCCTTATTTACGCGTTTATGGTCCCGCATGGAACGCGAATCAAGTCTCCAGACTGGATGTTGAGTTCTTTAATGATGTGCCACCGGGTATTAGTGCTCAAATCTTGTCTACTCTAGGTCTGAGGTTTAGCGTACAGGATGAAACACACTATACCGTGGACGTGCAGTCATGGCATGACATACAGCGACTTGCGCTGGTTGACGGTATCAAGTGGATTGAAGAATCCGACAGGAGTAGTACCAGTTACAGTACTAACACCTGGGCAACAACAGATGTAACACAGGTGGTCAATGACACCAACCTGCGCGGTCACAACCTGGTAGTGGCAATGGGTGATTTTGACCACGTTCCAGAAGATCACCCCGCGATGGCAGGTCGTGTAACCAAAGCCAATGCACCGGTTGCCGGTAAAATAAAACAGTCACACGCCAATCAGGTTGCCGCGATCATGGTTAGCGACGGTACTGCTGTACCAGATGCAGTTGGTTACTTGCCGGAAGCGGATCTCATTAGCTATCGAGTGACCGGTCTTATGACGACAAAGCGGAGACATTACAGACAAGCTGTTAAGGCTCGCGAGGATTATGATGCGGTACTGTTCAACAACTCTTGGGGCCACGAAGGAAACTGCAATAAGATTGGTGACTATACTCAAAGTGGCAAATGGCGCGACAAAGCCGTTCATGACAGCAGTATCTTGTTGGTCGATGCCGCTGGAAATACGCGTGGACTCGTCGGTTCCCTGAATGATGCAGGCTGTGGCGTGCTTGATCTCGGTACGTTACCGCACTCACAAGCAAAAAATGACCTGATGGTGGGAAACTGGGATATCTCATTGCCAATTCCAGTGATTAATTCAACTAGCGCAGCCGGCCCAACCACTGATGGTCGGTTGAAGCCCGACGTTGTTGCGCCGGGAAACAATGTTTCCACAATTTATTATATCGATGATGGTGTACCTACGGAGGACGACTTGATACCGAGCAATTTTGCTGGCACATCAGCAGCCGCGCCAGTTGCGTCCGGCATTGCCGGGATGGTGTATGAGCAGTTGCTGATTGACCCCGCCGTCGATCTTATTGATATTTCTGCTGATCAGGTGAAAGCCGTTATGATTCACACGGCGAAAGATGTCGGGATTGCCGGCCCTGATTATCGCCATGGATATGGGCTGGTGCAAGCGGCACCTGCAGTGCGTATCGCCAGCGAATGGGCGCAATGGGGACGCAATGACGTTCTTTTAAATGAAGGTGATTTTATCGATATAGAATTTGACATTGATCCAGGTGTTTTTCAATATAAAGCGACTCTGGTATGGACCGATGTCGAAGGCAGTCCCTTTGCCTCATTGGCGCTGGTGAATGACCTGGACCTTACATTGATAAGCCCGGGCAATAATATCTATTTTCCATGGGACTTGACATTGCCTGCTGGCGATACCATTCCAGCCACCCCTGGTATGGGTCCAGACAGCGTAAACAATGTCGAGCAAGTCGTTGTAACAATGCCTAACGGTGATCCGTTGGAGACAGGTACCTGGACAGCGAGAATTGCTGCGTCCGCGTTGGTAGAACCGCAGTGGTTTTCACTGGTGCTCACACCACCTTGTCCCATTGTGGTTAGTGGTAACGTCACATTGAACGGAGACGTACAGTGTACCAGCGGTGGTCCAGGAGTCCCTGCGATAGAGATTGTTGCGGATGATTCTGAGCTGAACTGTGGGGGTTACTCAGTCACTGGAAATGGCTTAGGAACAGGCGTCCTGATCAGCGCAAACAATGTGTCTGTTACCAACTGTGATATCACTGAATTTGATACTGGCGTTGAATCAAACGGCATCGTATCGAACGCTGTCGTCTTGAATAATAATCTGGATTTCATTGAGAAAGGTGTGGTTCTTTCCGGAAACGGTCACCGCATGACAGGAAATTCTATTGGCGACATGCTCGGTGGTTCCAGGCGAGGTTTTGTTATTGACGGTGATGGCGTAGAGCTTATGGACAATAATATCAGTGCTGGTGGCGGGGCGAATGTACTGGGCTCTGTGGGTATTGAAATTCTTCCCTCTAGTGACGATACCGTTGTTCACTACAACAATTTCAGTGGATTTTGGCAAACAGGTGTCCTTCTTCACAGCTCAGAAGGTGAAATCGGAATTCACGGTAGCAACATCTCGCACAACGAGTTTGAAGGTATTGGTGAAACGGCGCTTGTCGTACATGGAAACGCTCCGTTAACGGTTGTTAAAGATAATGATATAACACTGTTCGGACTAAACAGCCCCGCAATACTGGTGGAGGCGAATGAGTCGATGTCTCCGGAAAATGTGCAGCTGCTGGAAAATACGATTGAGGGTGCAGCTTCCGTCGGGCAGATAGGAATTGAGTTAGATAGTACTGTTGCCGCTGTTCTCTCCAGAAACAATATTTCCGATATAGGCATTGGCATTCTTGAAGAAGGCGCCATGGATTCGCAAATTAACGAAAACAGTCTCTGGGCCAATCTTCCCTTTTTTATGGATGTTGGAATTTCATCGATTGAAAGTAAATCAGATTTGTTACATATTTTTTCTAACAGTGTGTCTCAAGCCACTACTGGAGTTTTCCTGTCGGGGCCAGATTTTAAAAGTGCAACAGGAAATTCCATTAGTGCTTTTGAACTGGGTATTTCCATAGACACTGCTGGCAGTGTTACTACATCGACTGTCAGTCACAACACCATTGATATTGGTGCTCAATTTACAATGGGCGTGGGAATATCGGTAACAGATTCTCCAGAGATTTCGCTGGTAGGGAACATTGTTGAAAATACACAAGCTAATCCGATGCATATAGTTGGCATTACAGTGTCAAATAGCGATGCTGTAAGAGTCAGCTCCAGTAATATAACGATTGATGGCGATGCGATTTCAATCAACGATAGTGATGAGGTTGAGCTGAGTAGCAATACGACGAATGTTACTGGAATCGGTATTGCAGTTCTGGGCAGCATGAATACTATTCAGAACAATACTCTTTTCGCCGGCGTAGGAGTAAGGTCCAGTGGTGATGATGTCACAATAGAGGGTAATATTGTGGGCACTAATACGGGTGTCGGTATTCACCTTATTGAAGGATTGGATGCTTTTATTGGTGTCAATACGGTAACCTCCAGCTCTGGTACAGGAATACGTCTTGGTAATGTGCCACCACCCTGTGCTGCTGGTGTAGCCTTCACCGTAGACAATGCATTGTTGGAAAACAATATCATTAGTGCTGTTCCAGACGTTGCCATTCTTTGCGACGTGGATTCGTACACTATTACGCCGTAATCGGTTGTCACGCAACATCTGATCTATTGCCGGCGTAATGTGCCGGCAATTTTGGCAGTGACTGATATTTTATGGCAGCTGTATTGATGGGCTATTACGTCCATACTATTTGTTGAAATGATCACCGCATTGCTTGGCCGGAGAAGCTATACGTCTATGATCAAATAACAAAACGTACAGCGATCTGATATACGGTAGTGAGCGTGGCGTTTACTCCGACGCTCTATCAATAAGCTAGGATGTGTCGCGATAGTTGATGGTAGCTTCGTGACACCGGAGTCTATCTGGCAATGGATAATGGCTGAAACCGCTCTGGTTTTTCAAACAGTAGCAAAGTGGATCGCCCCGTCATGTCAATCGATATTCCCATGCAATCGGAAAGCGATATAACGGTTGGCTGGGTAGACGTCTGATTGACAATGATCCAATGAGGCGCATGCCCTTTTCAGAATAAATATATTGCATGTTTGTAATTGTGATGAATATCACATAATGTAGAATATCGATCTACGTAGTTATCACACACTAATTTTGGTACGGCTGAAACAGGTTGAAACCAGATTTAGGAAGTAGTTGATTTTCCAGTGGAACGCTTCAAGCGAAAGGCTTTTCCCTACTTCCCTAGTATTCAGATAACTGCATTCACACAACAAGCCCGCTCACTCTAGTTTCATCAATTGTGCAAAATGGCTGAATACCAGATCGTTTTACTCCCAATTTTGGCACTGGCGTTGACCATACTGTTTCCTCTTTTCAAGAAACATTCAACACTTTCCAGTAGCTGGAGAAGCAAAAGTTTTAGATGCGTTATTTTGGGTCGGACTGCGGTGGTGTCTTTGTTGGTGGCAACCCCGATCACTTATTTTATGCCATTGGGTTTTATGCCATTGGGAAACATGAGTAGTCTGCTGCAGGGTGCTCTGACTGCTGCACTGCTTATACTTCCAGTTTTTCTCTGGCACTGTGTATCGTCTTTACGATATTCCAACAGTGGGAATCCTGTGTTTAATTCTCGTGATTTAAGGGCGAATGCGCTTGAGGAACGTGCAAAGGTCGAGTCACCTGCCAAAGCTCAATTATTATCAGTAAGCGATTCAATACCTGATCGACAAGTTACCAGCTCGATATCAATGGCAGCAGCCGAGTTGCCGTTGCCGCAGGTGGATGAACACAGTGATTTTCGACTGTTGGTCGATGGTCTGGACATACATCAGCTTCAGAAACTTGCCCTGGAGCAACAAGCCCAGCTCGATTTCGAGCGAGAAGAGTACAGGCAGGCGCGCATTATGACAAATGATGCAATCACGATAATGAAGAATGCTCGTGCCGCCCAGAAAAGGGCGGAAAAACTGGCAAGTCGTGAGCGAATGAGGCGCAAAAAAATTGAACTCAAGTTGGAAAAAATGGCGAACGCATTGTCAAGGGCAACGTTGATACTCGAGAAACAGAAAGCTGCCCAGGTGTGATATTCCGGATTAGCGCTGACACTCGGTTTAGCACCTGCTATGGCTTATCCAGCGCGTAGACTTCCAATCCATCATTAACACCTTTTGCCGAAAAAGTTCCCAGACTACGCCAGGGTTGATCAACCAGACATTTGAAAGCTTTTGATACCAGCAGCGGTTCGCCTACCTCCTTTGTCAGGCTCTCTAACCTGCTCACCTCATTGACGGCTCGGCCGATAACTGTAAATTCAATACGATCTGATATGCCAATGTTACCGTAGAGCACGTCCCCTACATGCAGGGCTAAACCAAATTCAAGCGCTTGCTGACCTTCTGCTGCTCTCATTTCGTTCAGCGTATGCATGCGAGCTCGTGCATCATGTGATGCTATCAACGCCTTCTTAGCGGCGTCGGCTTCTGTGACATTCTGCGTGACCGGAAATATCGCTAATACGGCATCGCCCAGAAAATGCAGGATCTGACCTTCGTGTTCGACGACCGCTCCTGCGGTGCATGAAAAGTAGGTATTTAGAGTTTTCAGATAATCAGTCGCCGTTGACTGTTCAGCCATGGCAGTAGAATTTCGCAAGTCACAAAGCCAGATAACGGCAGGTATGCATTCAACATCTCCCAGTTGTATTTGACCTTTGAGTACTCGC
Source organism: Granulosicoccus sp. (assembly GCA_045106195.1). Lineage (GTDB taxonomy): Bacteria > Pseudomonadota > Gammaproteobacteria > Granulosicoccales > Granulosicoccaceae > Granulosicoccus. The sequence goes on along the minus strand of JBGCEH010000058.1, from coordinate 95,445 downwards.
TTGCCAACTTCTTTACCAAGGAAAGCGGACACCACATTGGCAGCCGTATTTTGCTGCTGAGACAATTTGGCCACCAGTGCGAGGTAAGGCTGTAAAAGTCTTAGTGCCTCAATGTGTTCTTCGTCAAAGCCATCCTGACTATCGCTAAGCCAGGATGTAACGATGCCATTTCGAATGCCGTTTGCGTTGTCTTCCTTGCCAAAGCGTGTCGCCTGGGCCAGATAATCGGTTCCACCGAGCGCAACCAGATCAGAAAATATCGGAAACCGACTTCTCACCGTTGCATCGGTCAGATTCTGACGCAACTCACCAAGATTGTTTGACACCATCCAGTACAGAGGACTGCGACGCCAGACTTCTCCCGCGTTGGATCCGTGTGCATAGCCATCCACCGTTAAGCCTTTGCCATGGACCCACATTATTCCCACAGACTCAACCAGTGGATGCAAGGTATTCATGCCCAGATTGCCTCGCAGCAATGGCAAACCAATATCTCTTAATCTCTCACACAGCTCATCGAACACACGATCGTAGCTCTGTTCGGCAGCTGCGGACTCAACCAACCAGCCAAGTACGGATGGTAGTTGTTCGGGATCGTATCGTTTGTTCATAACCCTCTAGTGCGTACCTGGCTTAGTCAGCATGATAGGTGTCGAAATGCTACATGAAAATTAGACCACGAAAAATTGATCAATTAAGCACAAGCCTGGGTTCGCGGTGATCCGCCGTATTCAGACTACACCCTATTCCACCTCCAACGCAGAGCTCTAACCCGCCATTCATCGCCAAAACCCGACTCCTGTAATTCCCTTGCGTGCGCTAAAACACGGGCATCCCCGCCTGAACCCCCGCGTGAATCTGCGACTGTATCCTTGACTGGGTCCACATTCGTTCAGGGACAATGGTGGCTTCAATGCGCGGGCGGAGATAGTACGTTCAGATCTTTTTCCGACTACTGGCGACAAGTCACTGACAAATTCCCTTGTTTTATGGCACCTTAGGGATCTACCTGTACCGGAACCTCACATCGTATGTCTATGCTGTCCTCGGATGTCGGCGATCTTCTAATGCAACGCATCGAGCAACTAGCCACCCTGTCTGAGTCCGAACACGGATTGACCCGACGATTTGCTACGCCCGAGCACAGGCTCGCCAACGATATGGCCTCCGGCTGGATGAAGCAGGCTGGTATGACGGTTCATGAGGATGCCATTGGCAACGTGATCGGACGCTACGAAGGTACCACTCCTAATGCACCAGCGATCATGCTTGGCTCACACCTGGATACCGTGGTCATGGCGGGAAAGTACGATGGCATGCTCGGCGTGCTCTGCGGTTTGGCCTGTGTTGAATATCTGGCAGCACAGTCAAAACGACTCCCTCATGCCATAGAGGTCATAGCCTTCGCCGATGAAGAAGGCGTTCGCTATCAATCTACGTTTCTGGGTAGTCGTGCGGTCACCGGTGAATTTGATTTTGATCAGCTCGACAGGCTGGACAAGGATGGCATCAGCATGCGTGATGCGCTGATTGCCTTTGGCAAAAATCCTGAAGAAATCAAGCACGCCGTCCGAAAGCCTGAGGAAATTGCCGCCTATCTGGAGGTACACATAGAACAAGGTCCCGTACTCGAGCTCGAAGGTCTCGGCGTTGGTGTGGTGTCTGCAATAGCAGGTGCCACTCGTATGGTCACAACCATCAAGGGCGAGGCTGGCCACGCCGGAACGGTCCCCATGAGCACGCGTCGTGATGCACTGGTCGCGGCCGCAGAGTGCATCACCGGCATCGAGAACATATGTACGGGTCCTGCTGATCTTGTCGGTACGGTCGGTTCAGTCAAGGCAGATCCGGGCGCAGGAAACGTTATTCCGGGTCGCGTCGAATTCACTATTGATATCAGAGCCGCAGACGATGCCCGCCGCAAGGTGGCGGTTGATTCAGTTGTTGCCCATCTACAACACGTGTGTAAACAGCGTGAACTGGAAATCCAGATAGACACGGTGCACGATGAGCCCAGTGAGGTTTGCGACACGGCTCTGAACGAACACATCGGTACCGCCATTGCCAGTTGTCAGCCACGCGTGCTGACATTGTCCAGTGGCGCTGGACACGATGCCATGGTTATGACTCACCTGACGGCTTCGGGTCTTATATTCGTCCGCTGCGCGGGGGGCATAAGCCACAACCCGGCAGAATCAATCACAGTGGAAGACGCGGCGCTGGGCGCCGAGGTCATGCTGCAATCGGTGTTGAATTTTTCCGCTGCTACCGAGGGACAGGCATCCTGAATACCAACCAGCTCATCTACTGTAATAGTTGTGATGCGTGGCGTGACAAGCTCTACAGCTTGTTTGAGTTCCCGTTCACACGTACCGGGTTAAAAGTGCGTATACAAAAGTATTCGTCGCTGCTGCTGCGTAATTCTCACTTTCCTGCTTTTTTCAAGACAATCCATGAACCCTAATCCTCCAATGCTGTTTAAAGAACTCGATCCCGACCCACGCCTACTCATGGGGCCCGGTCCGGTGGATGTCTATCCTCGGGTACTGCGTGCAATGTCCACTCCGTTACAAGGGCAGTTCGATCCGCAGTTCACGCAGTACATGAATGAAGTTCAGGTACTTTACAGACAAGTATTCGAAACTAGAAATGAGCAGACCTTTCTGATTGATGGCACTGCACGCGCAGCGATCGAGGCCTGTCTGGTGTCTGTCATAGAGCCGGGTGACAAGGTATTGGTACCCATTTTTGGCCGCTTTGGTCATTTGCTCAAAGAGATTGCGCAGCGGGCCAGAGCTGAAGTGATTACCATTGAAACGGAATGGGGTACCGTGTTCACGCCAGAACAGATCGAGCAGGCCGTGGAAACACATAAACCCAAATTCATGGCTATCAGCCAGGGTGACACCTCAACGACAATGAAGCAGCCATTGCAAGCACTGGCTGAGGTCTGTCATCGTCATGGCACGCTAGTCTATATCGATGCAACGGCAAGTGCCGGTGGCAACGCCTTACCCGTTGACAAATGGGGTCTGGACATTGTCAGCATCGGCTTACAAAAGTGTCTGTCGGGTCCTCCCGGTTCTGCACCGATTACCTTCAGTGACGAGATTGCCGAGCGCATTCGGCACCGCAAGCACACCGAAGCGGGAATTCGACCTGCGAACGTGGTTGACGGTGATGGTCCTATGATTCAGTCAAATTATTTTGATCTGGCCATGCTGATGGATTACTGGAGCCCTATGCGTTTAAACCATCACACAGAAGCTGCCAGTATGCTGTACGCGGCACGAGAGTGTGCCAGAGTGCTACTCGAAGAGGGCCTTCCAGCTTGTCAGGCCAGGCATCAGTTGACCAGTCGGGCCATGCGTGCCGGGTTGGAGGCGATGGGACTCGAACTGTTTGGCGACCCGCTTAACCGCATGGATAATGTCACCGGCGTTTTCATTCCCAAGGTCTGTGGTGATGGTGCCGCACTGAGAAGCGAAATGCTGCATGACTTTGGAATAGAGATTGGTACATCGTTTGGTCCTCTGGACGGCAAGATCTGGCGCATCGGTACCATGGGCTATGTGTGCCGGAAAGCCAATGTAATGAGATGTCTGAGTGCGCTGGAGATGACATTGCACAGACAGGGCTTTAAAACTACCCAAGGTGCTGGCGTCGATGCCGCTTATGCAATCTACGATGCCGATCAGGCGCAAGCCAGACCGGCAAGCTGACACACAGTGGTTAATACTAAGATGACAACAACACTATGAACGTTGAAGACAAGCAAAAACCGGTAATGCAGCTGCTTACGCAAACGCCGTTTGTTATCAATGTTGGGCTCGCAGGTTTCGCAGACGAGCTGGAGAGCCAGCACGTATCTGTTGTGCATCTGGACTGGCGACCTCCCGCAGGTGGCGATGCAGAGCTTGCCGATTTGCTGTCCAAGCTGGGTTGCTGAACATGCAGCGGATAGTAGAAGCAAACCAGCGTGCACTGGATATCATGTTAAAGGCTGATCCGGTGCTGGTCGACGTCATGACGGCCGAAGAGGCCATACCCGCTCTGCGCGAAGGCAAAAAGATCCTGCATGCCGGACCACCCATTTCCTGGGAGCGTATGTGTGGGCCCATGCAAGGGGCTGTTGCAGGTATTGCAGTATTCGAAGGCTGGGCCAGGGATCTCGATGATGCTGTGCAGCGAGCAGCCGGTGGCGAATACGAGTTTCATCCTAATCATCACTTTGATGCGGTAGGCCCGATGACGGGTATGACGACGCGCAGTCAACCACTGATGGTGGTCGAGAATCGCAGTCATGGTAACCGCGCCTTTTGTGCTATTAATGAAGGGCTTGGCAAGGTCATGCGATTCGGTGGTAATGACGCAAGTGTTCTGGCGCGTCTTGCCTGGTTACGTGATGTACTGGGACCTTTGATGGGTACTGCTTTGCGGTCCGGTGATGGTATTGCACTTAAAAATCTGATTGCCCGCGGATTGACCATGGGGGACGAGATGCACCAGCGTAATGTCGCCTGTTCAGGTTTGCTGCTGCGGGCCATATCGCCTTCGCTGGCACGCGCCAGTACAGATACTAATCTATTGGCCGAAGCACTCGCCTTCATGGGTGGCAATGATCAGTTTTTCCTGAACGTCGCCATGGCCTGCGGCAAATCCATGATGGATCCTGTGCGTGATATTGATCACTGCTGCATCGTAACCGCCATGTCGAGAAATGGTACCGACTTTGGTATTCGCGTCAGTGGCACTGGCGATCAATGGTTCACAGCGCCTGTAGAGATGCCCGAAGGCTTGTATTTTCCGGGCTTTTCAGAAGCTGATGCCAACCCTGACATGGGCGACTCGACGATTGTGGAAACTATCGGCCTTGGTGGCTTTGCCATGGGCGCCTCGCCTGCGGTGGCCGGGTTTGTTGGTGCTGGTGCAGCCTCTGAAGCGGCCCTGTTCACACGTTCCATGCGGGAAATCACTTGTGGCGAAAATCCCGAGTGGACCATTCCGGCAATGGACTATACTGGCGTGCCTACTGGTATTGATATCCGTCGTGTTGTTGAAACCAGTCTTCAGCCGACCATCAATACCGGCATTGCGCACAAGGAACCCGGTATTGGACAAGTCGGTGCCGGAGTCGTTAAAGCTCCTATGCGTTGTTTTACCGATGCCTTGCGGGCATTTGCGCTCAAGGAGGGAGTGGTATGAGCGATCAACAGCCATACCATCTGGAAACACGTGTCCGGCAGCAGTTCTATCTCGATTCAGTTGCCCTGATGCGTATGTCCAGATCATTGACCACTATGGAAGGTGTGCAGGACGCTGCAATGATGATGGGTACGCCTGCCAATCTTGAAATATTGAGTAATGCTGGCTTGCTCGAATCAGCCCTTGACGATCTGGATGATTCAGGTATTGGGCCGGGAGACCTGATTCTGACCGTTCGGGCAGACAGTCAGGCAATCGCGGTCAGTGCGCTGGATCAGGCCGAACAACTGCTTGCGCAACCACAGGCATCGGGCAAGAGTCGCACCTGGCAACCGCGCAGTATTAGCAGCGCAATGGATGAGCACCCTGAAGCAAATCTTGCCCTTATCTCGGTGGCAGGTGCATTTGCCATCAGTGAGGCGCGCAAGGCGATACGTCGTGGGTTGCATGCGATGATTTTCAGTGACAACGTGCCTGTTGAAGATGAACTTGCATTGAAACGTGAGGCTCGTGATCTTGGCGTACTGGTGATGGGGCCCGACTGTGGCACCTGTGTCATCAACGGCGTGCCGTTGGCTTTTGCCAATCAATTGCCCCGTGGCGATATCGGTATTGTTGGTGCATCTGGCACCGGCATTCAGGAAGTGAGCTGCCTGCTGGCAAGTATGGGCAAGGGGATCTCCCACGCCATTGGTGTGGGCGGTCGTGATATGGGGGCTACCGTTGGAGGGATTTCAACCTTGATGGCGCTTGAAGCGCTGAACGCCGATGAAGCAACTCGACATATCATTGTCATTTGCAAGCCGCCTGCACCTGAAGTGGCAGCGCTTGTTCTGAGCCGAATTACCGCCAGTTCCAAGACGTTTACCGTGTGTTTTATTGGTGGGCAGTCGCCAGAGCTTCCTGCCAATGCAAACTGGGCCAGTACCCTGAGCGCCGCTGCTGAAAACGCCGGCGGTGTCGGCAAGGGCACGTGCTCCGGACAAAAAACTGACAGCGATGTGAACACGACGGTGACAACCGCATCGGCTTCTTCGAAGGGCCGACTGATACGCGGTCTGTTCTGTGGAGGTACGCTCTGCGCGGAGGCACAGGTCATTTGTCTGGAAGCTGGACTTTCTGTTTCTTCCAATGCAGCGATTCCACAGGTGTCCGCAGAGATTTCATCACAGGCTCATACCTTGCTCGATCTGGGATCAGATGAATATACCCAGGGCAAGCCACATCCGATGATAGACCCTACCGTGCGTGATCAGCTGCTCACTGAAGCTTTGCAGGATGCTGATACTGCCGTTATATTACTGGACGTGGTGCTGGGTTACGGTGCGCATGCTGATCCTGCGGGACAACTTGTGCAAAGCCTGCCCGAAGGCTGGGCTGCTAAGGGCGTTCAGGTGATTGCATCCGTGACGGGCACAGAGCACGATCCACAAGGGCGTAGTCGGCAGGTGGCTGTATTACAGGGTGTTGGTATTCACGTGGCTATGTCAAATGCACATGCAGCATTGCTGGCAATAGCACAGGTTAAGACTCACTCAGGATAACAAAACACATGATACGTTCCCGTTTCATATGATCACGCCATTTGAGTTGCCACAACGTCTTCTGGTTGCCATTGGTGGCAATGCCACGCATCCAGAGGATATTGCTGGAACCTCTCAAGAGCAGGCCAGCATTGCAGCTCAGACCGCCAAGGCCTTGCTGCCGCTAACCACGCTCGACAACGAGCTTGTGCTGACTCATGGCAATGGTCCGGTTGTTGGCAAGATACTCATGCGACAGGTGCTGACGCGGGATCGAATTGCGCCTATGCCGCTGGATATCTGTGTTGCACATAGTCAGGGTGGTATTGCGTATTTATTGATGCAGGCGATCGAGAATGCCTTGCGTGAAATTGACAATCCGCGCCATGTGGCCGCTCTTCTCACACAGGTGGAGGTGGCTGAGGATGATCCGGCTTTTGACAATCCGAGCAAGCCCATCGGCGCATTTTATTCGGAGGAGGATGCCAGAGTCATTGGTGACGAACTCGGTTGGCACATGGCTGAGGATTCAGGGCGCGGCTGGCGTCATGTCGTACCTTCACCCAGGCCATTGCATATCTGTGATGTCTCACTGGTACAGATAATGGCGCGCCGCGGCACCATAGTGATTGCGGGAGGTGGTGGCGGGATTCCGGTTATTCGGGGTAACAAGGGAATCAGGAAAGGCGTATCAGCTGTGATTGACAAGGATCTCACCTCAGCATTGATGGCCAATGTAATAGGCATCCCGGTCATGATGATTCTTACCGCAGTACATCAGGTTGCCATACACTTCGGAACGCCACAACACAAAGCGCTGGACACGGTCAGCTTGCGCGATTTGCGTCGCTACCAGAAAGAGGGGCACTTCCCCGCTGGCAGCATGGGGCCGAAAGTGAGTGCTGCCATCCGGTTTCTTGAAGGTGGTGGTCAGCGGGTGATCATCGCTCACATTGATGATGCCATGGCCGCGTTGCGTGGTGAGACGGGCACGCATGTTGTGGCAGACTCAGAGCCGAATGCCGATCACTAACGTGGGTTTATCGCAGACAAACGCCTCGCAGGACAAAAGTAAGGTTGCTGAGTCGATTGGCTTGCGTCTGTCGAGCACCGGGTTGCAACTCGCCAGTGGTAGCCGCGTACTGTTACAGTGTCAATTTATCAGTATCGGTAGCGAAGCCGCCCGTATTTTGCAAAACAGCCACGCTGGTCGTGTGCTAGCCACCTTCGAGCGCAGTTTCTATGTACAGTGTGATGATGGCATTTTGTGTATCGGCCTGTCATCACTGGGTGAGGGGCCGTTGCACATGTTGCTGGCTTTGACGAAAGATCAGTTGCCTGCACAGATTGCAACAGGTCTTTTAGTTGACCTAAGCGTCGTTGCGCCAGAATGCGTTCGTGATGTTGTCGCTCAATGTCATCGTTCGGCCGATGAAGATAACAGGACGTTGTATAGCGGAAAGGTCGTGAGCAATGTACTATCCACGCTAGAAGTTGAGAATGTTCAACACGTAATTCAGAGTGTGGTGTCGCGTGAACAGCAAGGATTTAGCTGGATTGTGAATTGTGCCAGATGGCAAGATCACACTGCATGGTTCGATGTGTCCACAGGCAGCTCCGATGCTCTGAATGCCAGTCTCCGACGACAATGCTTATCAGTAATTCTCGGTTTGTCCCTGTGGCTCGAAAAATCACTGTCGAACTATGACGAGTATAGTCAGAGAACATCGGTAGGCTGTAGTGAACATGACGTTGTTCAGCCGACACCTTCAGTAGGTGCGATTTCCGGTGAGTCATTGGACGTTTCAGCGCTTCTTGGCGCGGGTCCGGGGTTGACACCCGCGGGAGACGATTTGCTGGCAGGTGTTATGCTTGCGCTACACCGTGTGGATCGAGCAGATTTAAGCGTGTTGATCTGGGCATGGCTCGAACCCCTGTTAATCACTCGAACCAACCCCATTAGCGCAGCGCATTTGCGTCTGGCTGCACGTGGTCAGTGTTCGGCTGCGGCGCTGGATCTGCTTGAACGAGTGTTTAACGGCAGTTGTGTCAGCGCTGCCGACGATGTGCAGGCAGCTGCTGCTGATATCGAGTCCCGGTCGGACAATATAGGGGCGTCATCGGGTTGGGATATGCTAGCAGGGATGTGTTTGGTGCTGCGTGCACTATGACGTCTTTTTTAAAAAATTTAAATCTACCGAAAAAAATCTGATGCTCCAAACAAAACGCAGTTACAACGGGATGATGGTAGCGCCTCACCATCTGGCATCACAAGCTGGCTTGCGGGTGTTACAGGAAGGTGGCAATGCGGTAGAGGCGATGATTGCCGCTGCCAGCACCATCGCGATTGTCTATCCCCATATGAATAATCTGGGCGGTGACAATTTCTGGTTGCTGCACACTCCCGGCAAACCGGTAACCGGTATTGATGCCTGCGGCGCAGCAGCCGCTCAGGCAACTCAGGGGTTCTATCGAGAGAAAGGCTATGCGGCGATCCCTGATCGAGGCCCGTTGGCCGCGCTGACCATGGCGGGTGCGGTATCCGGCTGGCAAGCTGCGCATGAATACAGCCAGCAGCAACTCGGTGGTCGCCTGCCACTGGCGCGATTGCTTGAAGACGCTATTCACTACGCGCGCGAGGGTGTTGCTGTGACCCAGACTCTGGCAAACAACATTGCCGGCAAGCGTGAACAACTGGAGGCGCAACCAGGCTATGCAGATTGTTATCTGCCTTGTGGACAGGCCTTACAGGAAAACGACCGGCTTTGTCAGACAAAGGTCGCGGACACCTTGCAACAGTTGGTTCACGCAGGCCTCGATGACTTCTATCGCGGCGACCTTGCGAACGCGATGGCACAAGAACTTGAGTCATCGGGTAGTCCGCTGCGTATTGACGATTTCAACCGACATAAGGCTTTGTGGGTTGAGCCCTTGCGTGCACATGTGGGTGGCCATGAACTTTATAATTTGCCGCCTCCCACGCAAGGTCTGGCATCTCTGCTACTTCTTGGTGTGCACGATCGGCTTGAAGTCGCTCAAGCTGAATCCAGCGCCTATGTGCATTCACTGGTCGAGGCAACCAAGTGCGCCTTTCGGGTTCGGGATAAATACGTCACCGATCCCGCTTATATGAAAACGCCTGCCACCGACTATCTGGATTCGTCACACCTTGATGCCTTGGCAGCTCAGGTCAACCCTAAGCAGGCCGCTCCCTGGCCTGATGCTGCAACTGGTGGTGATACTGTCTGGCTGGGTGCGATAGATAGCGCAGGCCGTGCGGTCAGTTTTATCCAGAGCGTTTACTGGGAGTTTGGTTCGGGTGTGATTCTTCCATCCACTGGCGTGACCTGGCAGAATCGCGGAATCAGTTTTTCACTGGATACAGATCATCACAATGCGTTAATGCCACACCGGCGCCCTTTCCACACGATCCAGCCTGCTCTTGCGGTATTGAGTGATGGACGGGTGATGTCCTATGGCACGATGGGTGGAGAAGGACAGCCACAGACTCAGGCTATGGTATTCACTCGTCATGTGATGCAAGAGCAATCGCTTCAAAACTCGATAACTTCACCGCGCTGGTTGTTGGGTCGTACCTGGGGTAGTGAGTCTACCAATCTGCGGATGGAGGATCGTTTTGCCCCCGAAGTTTACGAAGAGCTGAAAGCCATGGGGCATGATGTTGAAATTGTTGGCAGCTACGAGGAAATCATGGGGCATGCAGGTGCGCTTGTACATCACCCGAACGGCCTGATTGAGGCTGCGGCTGATCCGCGAAGTGATGGAAGTGCTGTCGGATTTTAAGGAGCTAGAAGCTTGCCTGTTCGGCGACATGCTTATTTGTAGACTCACAATATTCGGTAACACTCTTGCCAAACGCAGTAAATGTCAGGTCAGCACCAGAAAACAGGTCGCGCTGCGCAACATCGTTTGTCACCAGGGATTCGATGGCTGAAATTAGCTCGCGCCACTGCGCAACGGGGGTTGAATGTTGCAAAAATTGTCTGGATATTCCGGGCAACGTGACTGACACCTGTTTGTTGATCAGTGCAGCTCCAAACCGTGCACCGTGTAAAACATAGAGTGCTCCCAGTGCGGTGTTTGCCGTGTCCAACTTTACACTGCTGCATGTCAGTGAGAGATCAATGACATGCTCCCTCTCTGCGGTGTCAGATTCAAGATGCTTGATAGCTTGCCTTAAATTCAAATTGTCGAATTCGCGGAGATTGTCTCGTTCTGACTCTATATGCCTGTAGAACTGAAGGTAGGCACCTAAAACACGATGGTATTGATCTGGCGTCAAGGTCGGGCTCATCAGGCAACCAATCCAGCTATGGTGGTGGAGCTCTTCGTGGGCCGCGCGCGTTTGATCAGCCAAGGCTTGCCTGATCGATCTGTGTTTAGTGTGACACGAACTCATATCTGTTTAGATAAGGTTATCAAAAAGCACGAACCGTTCTTGTAGTCTTTGTCCAGACGAATTGATCCTTTCAGTATTTCCAGTACTTTTTTACAAATGGTCAGCCCCAGACCCGTGCCTTCGATCTTCTCCGATGTATGAAGTCTCAGCAAGGGTTTGAATATCGTTTCGGCCTTGTCGTGATCAATGCCTATGCCGTTGTCAGACACTGAAATGACCACACAATCATCCTCATCGGTTTCGCGGCGTATCCTGATGTTTGGCGTCCTGTCAGGATGCGCGTACTTCATTGCATTGGATACCATGTTGAGAAACAAGCGCGTCAGCAGCCCACCGTTCGAGTGGATTGTCGGGAGCTGATCGATTTCAACAATGGCGTTGGAGTCGGAAATGTCTCGAACCAGCAGTTCAGTTACCGACCTCATAACCGAGTTCATGTCGGTTGATACAATCTCATGCTCTTGTTCGGTAATCAGTGCAAGGTCGAGAAGGGCGGCGGTCAGTTCAGTAAGACGCATAGCTGATTTTTGTGCTATTTCATGAGTCTCTCTAACTGCCTGTTCATCAAAATTGTCGTCATCCATCGCTTCCAGGGCCATGGTAATGCCACGTAGCGGTGCACGAATATCGTGTGCCGCATTTGCGGTAAAGCTTCGAAGCGAGTCGTTCTCTTCTTTCAGTAGTACCTGGGAGGCGATAATATCCAGAAATTCCTTGAATATTTCACGGGCACTCTCCAGTTCCGACTCCTTCCAGGGCGTACTTTGTTCACTGTGCTCGACTACCCACCGCTTGAATGATGATCGAGGTTGCAGGTTCTGTTCGGAGATGTTCGTGCTCTGTACCAGCTCTTTGGTTGGATTTCCTGCCCATTCCACGTGCTTTGATATTGGCCCACGAAACCAGATGAGTTGACAGACACGGTGAACCGTGATCGGTTGTATCAGAACACCACAGGCAGTGTCGAGATGTGCTTTGGCAGGCCCCCAGAGTTTGTGCAGCTCACAGGTCTGGAACTGATCTTGAGGATTGGACTGTGACATCGACCATTTAATCAGCTCGGATACAAACTCTTTGGGTGGCGTTGACCCTGACATATGCAAGTTTGTACCGTATTGAAACGCAAAGCCGTCGGCGCCAAGAAATTTTTGCAGTGTAGGAATCAACATGCCGACCACCGATTCCACATCGCCACGTTTACGAACTTCAGAGGCAAACTGATTTTCTATCAAGCGCAATTTGTAAATCATGTCTGATACGTCTGTTCGTTGCTGTTGATCGTACCGAAGCATCAAGGCTGTGCTGATTTCCTGTACCAGACCCCAGCTATCAAATGGCAGCAGTCGTTCCTCATTGTGGTGACAGGCAATCAGACCCCAAAGATTGTCCTGATGCATCAGAGAACAGGAGAACGTCGCGCCAACTCCCATATTGCGTATGTACGCTGTGTGCATGGTTGACACTGATCTGAGCAATGACCAGGTCAGGTCAAGTGTCTCCTCTGGCTCTTTTGCCACCACAATGGGTATCGCATCATCGCTGTTGGTACCAATGGCCCGATACGGAACCATTGACATTATACGTCGTACTTGCTGTGGAATATCGGTCGCCGGAAAGTGCAAGCCCAGATAGGATTCGAGTTGCCCATCGCCACTTTCCGCGATTGTCTCGCCTGACCAGTCGGGTAGAAACCTGTAGATTTTCGCGCGGCTAAATCCGGTTAGGTCTCGGATCGCGTCAACCGCTATTTGCATGCCGTCGTCGAAGCTGTGTGACTGGAAAATACGAGTACACGTTTTGTTGCACAGGCGCATGTTGTGTCGGGCGCTTTGTGCTGAAGGACTGTTGTTCGGCAGAAATTCTATAATCCTTTTATTACTGTGCAGGTGTGTAACAACGTCGTATTGAATTCCATCATGATCATATTCAAAGTCGAGGACCTCGTGAATAACCAGGGCCTCATTGGTTAGTGCTGCAATCTGGTCCTTGATATCTGCGCTGATATCGCCGATGCTTAATGAAAAAATGTCCTGAGCCCCAAGGTTCAACAGGCTAGCCGCATTCTCGGATGCTGCAATCACCCTGCTCGATTCCGGCTCTACGACCAGCAGCGCTCCGATCGGTTGTATTGCATCTGATAGATGTATTTGTTCACGATCGCAGTTGTCCAAAGTAACCGGATCCGTGTTCTTGAAATAGGCAGACAAGGATTTGGAACATGTCATAACTTTTTATCAGTTCGAGAGCACTTTCAGGTTCGAATCAAAAAGGTTGCAAAGGTAGCGCCTTTAATCCTTTCAGAATAGCACCCGCCGAGCAAGTGTAACGTGTAAAAGCGATGTCACCCTGTTTCTCATGCTTCTCGCAGGTTATAAGTAATGTTATCAATTGGCAGGACGACTACGAGTGGGTGGATTCGAGCAGCTCAACGTTACCGAATACTTGTACGGGTGTTCAAACAGATACGGATGTCAGGTCTTTGACAAAAGACCGCTCTATGGCAGGGCTGACATGTTCTCGTAACGTTTCGGCCAAGCCTGCTGGTATTGTCTCTTACCGTCGTAGTATCAAAACCTTATGCCCATAGCCTGTTGGAGTCAGTCAATTCGCTTTAACGCTCACTACATTGAGCGCTTTTCAGAGTCTATCGTTCATCTTGTCAATACTGCTGCAATCCTCAGTTTTTTTCGAATCGGTGTACAGTACAGCCTTTAACGGTTCCGACTAGGGGGCGTTCTTTTTCCACCATTTCGCATATGCCGGCTCATGCACATTCCCTACGGATTTACATTGATCGATGTACTGGCGCTCGCACTCTTTTGTGCTTGCTGGATCGGTCATTACTATGTCACTTACGTCTCACGTTGGCGCAAGCTAACCATTTCTGCGACGATGACTGAAATGCGTGAACGATGGATGATGAATGTGGTTGTGCGAGGTGATTCGCCCATCGATGCCATCATTCAGAACGGATTGCAGCAGGGCGTGTTGTTCTTTGCATCGACCACCGTATTGTTGCTTGGCGGTTTGGTCGCGGGATTAGGCGCTGCTGATCGGGGTGTAGAGATATTGCAGATGCTACCTTTGTCCGCAACCAGCAATGCAGTCCAGTGGGAACTCAAGATACTTCTTATTGCATTCATTTTCGTGATGGCGTTCTTCAAGTTTGCATGGAGCTACCGTTTGTATAATTACTTTCTTATCATGATGGGCGCGGTGCCTCAACTGGATGCTGATGATCCCGCACTGGCACTTTATGCAAAGAAATTGTCGTTACTGCATTCGCTGGCAGCCAAGCATTTTACCACCGGTCTGAATGCCTATTTCTTTGCGCTGGCCGCTTTTACGTGGTTTCTCAATGCCTGGTTATTCATGTCGGCCACGGTGTGGGTCGTTCTGGTGTTGTACCGGCGGGCATACCGGTCCGAGTTTCTCAAGCTGGTGAAGGCAAAGTCACATTAAAGATACATCCTGTCTGAGCATTCTTGTGTCGACAAGACCATCCAGAGCGCGTGGCCGGTTCGCTATACCCGTAAAAAAGCTCGTGTGGTGCGCAATACGAAAAATTCGGAGACTGGCAACTCACCCTGTGAGGGATTGTCGGGTCTTTCGACAGAGCAATGTAAATTAGAATAGAATTTTACAGCTAGAATTTGACACTTCTGATTTCACAATAGGGCACATTCATCATGGCAACTGCGTCAGTCATACGAAATGCTCATTTTCTGGGCACCAAGATCAGGAATTTGCGCAAGCGCAATAACCTGACGATGGACGATCTGTCGGCTCGATGCGTGAAACTGGATGCCGAATCAGCACCGTCAGTGTCTTACTTGTCGATGATCGAGCGAGGTAAGCGACATCCCAGTTCGAAAATGCTGACCGTCATTGCCGAAGTTTTCCAGAAGGAGCTGAGCTGGTTTTTGGACAATGTTCCGGATGAGGCCGCCATTGTTCCGGACAAGGGCAGTCGCGGGGGGATGCGTGGTATGTCTCTCGAGCCGGGATTCCTGTTTTCCAAAGACATCCTGCAGAATGCAATCCCGGAGATGTTGTCTCAGACCGGTGTGTCGGGGCGACAGTTTGCGCACTTGCTTATTCGCGCACATCAGGAGAACAATCAAAACCATTTTCCGGAACTTGAGCGTGCAGCAGAAAGTGTGGGCCATAAGCAGATGCCATTGAGCCTGGATGCCTTGATGGATATCTGTACCAGTATGGGCCTGCAGATAAAATGGTTTACCAAGCCACCCAAAAACGCCCTTGCGCCTGTCAGTCGCGGTGAGCAATCAGTCGTCAGATCATTTTTTGAATCGCCGTCAACCATCCATGTCAACAAGCTTATGCAGTCACAGCCCGATCGGTTAAAGTACGATTTGGCCCTGTACATCGGCCACAAGGTATTGCATGACGGTGATGGTGTAAAGAGTGTTGCTGTCACCGGACCTGCACCGGTCGTGAGTCCGGATACGCGTGATGCACTGGATTGGGAAACTTCAAGTGCCATCGATTCACAAGATATCGTACACGCCTGGCGTGATTTCGAGTGCAGCTTCTTTGCCGGGGCGTTGTTGTGTCCCAAGGTGGCGTTCAGGCGTTTGCTTGAGCAACGTGCGCATGATGTCACCATTGGAGATATGCTGGGCGTGACAACATCGGTTGTGATGCGGCGAATGACCGTCGTGTCGTCTTACCCTCACTGGCACTATTTTGATGCCTATCCACCGGGCAAGTTGCTGGCAGTTTATCGAGGTAACGGTATACCTTTGCCCTGGGGCAATATGCGGATGGTTCAGGATCCCTGTCAGCATTGGGCTGTGTTCCGAATGATTGATGCTGATCTTGAACAAAGCAGCTCTCAAGTGTCTGTCATGGATGTTGGCTCTGAACCCAGAATTTTCTGTTGTGAGTCGGTCAGGGTCAATGACATGTCCGGCAGCAACCATGTCCTTTGTGCTGGTATTGATGTTAATCCTGCTTTGGAGGCACAAGGTGCTGATGCGGCAACGATCGCCAGTAGCCTGAAGAAAGCCTGTATCGATAATCGCGGTTCAGTCGATATCCCGGCATCAATTCGCAAGGAGTTACAGCAGACGGCAAAGTTGCTGAACATCGAGTGGTTGAACAGAGGTATCGAGAAACCTGCGCGAATGATATGTCCTCGTAGCGGTGCATGCCCGCGTTCACCCAGCTGTCACTCTCGAAGCCGATGAGTCGGCTCCATCACCGCAGGCAGAAGTACGGGCACTAAAATGTCGCATGGATGATTTTCTGCACATGCTTGTCGTGATGTACCTTATGGGGACGATACCTGCATTGCTGGTATTCATGTTTCGGCCGCCGGAGCAGAAGGAGTTGACGCGGACACTCCGCCAATTGATCAAATATATCGCGTGGGAAGCTTTGTTTACTGTCTTTCTCTGGCCTTACGCACTGCACAGGTACTTTAACCGTAAGTGGTAGGTCAGCTGAGTTCAGCCATGTGCGTAATGTAGTGTCTAGAGTGTCGGTGAGGATAAGTTGTTTTTATCATCATGATAAGCGATGACGCTTTTTACCGCAGCGACTGCAGGTATCAATAGTAACCAATTTACCTTGCTTGACATCGAATCTTGACTGCTTTTCAGTTTGCCATTTGTGGTGATTGTTCTGGCATAACGTGCTTCGTCGAACTGCCGGCGTCTTTTTAAAAGGAAGTATGTTACTCATGGGAACAGGATACCTTATGACGGTGTTCTACCGGGTGGCCACAGCCGTCATGGACCCATTCATATTTGCGTCAGCACACGATTCTGGATACAGTGATGAACCAGAGTGTTTTTAGTCTCCTGTGCGTTTGGTATCTCGAACGTATGAGAGACCAAAGGAGCTTTTATGACTCAAGCTAATATTCGTGTTGGTCTTGTAGCGGTAATGTGCTTTTCGGGTGTTCTTTTCAGTTTTTCACTTTTTGCTCAGCAAAAAGCTCCTGATTGCAAATGCCGCGCTCCCGGGGGGGCTATGCGTGATCTGGGTACAGTGGAGTGTGTCCGCATCGGTGGAACCGCAAAACTTGTGACATGTGCCATGTCTACTAATACCCCTTACTGGAAGGATATTGAAAACGTGGAAGGTTGTCCCACCGCCTAGTCAGGCGCTACCCTTAGCCCTCATCACGCTGGTTTTGTTTTTTACAGGCCTGTGAGCCCATGTTCGATTGTCGTCTGACATCTATCGAACTATTTTCAGCGGTTCTGTGATACCGTCCTGGCTTGCACGGATTTGCAGACGGTATTCAATCCCGCTGTCCGCGCCGATGAACGATACCGGCCGGCGAGTAAAGTTGCGTGTAGCAAAGAACCCGATCACGTCGCCCGCGTAGGCTAATTCCAGACCAGGCATCTGTGCCTGCTCGCCCTTGAGGGTGACCGGCTCCGGCATGATCAGGGCTCGGGCTTTGTTAGTGGGAAGGTGAATCAGGATGGCAGAGCCTGCGTAACGGGCCTGCTTGAACAACCTGACGTCAACGATCTCTGGCAGACGGTCTCTTATGTCGGGTCCGGCATTGACTGGAGTCTGCCCGAATGCGGGGATAACCATCGATGCAAGGAAGCAAGCGACCGCTGTCACTACAATTAAAACAGGCGTCTTCGATCGGCTGTTGGCTGGCACTGGGCAAAGCATGGGTAACCGCGCTTGTTGTAATTTGACAATCAGTAAGAAAACGCACTGCCTTGGCGGTACGTCCAACTGGGTGATGTTGATGCCAGCTTACAATAATCCGACGTTGTTTTTACATGGGATTTTGCGTCAGGCAGCAAGACAATTGCTGAGCTCATCAGCAATATTCTGAATAACGCCGATATAGAGCGCCGGCCCGGGCTGCAGAGTGGCACCCAGCGGGTCCAATGAGCCCATAGAGACCTGCATTCCCCGGGTTAGCGAATTGACAATTTTGTCGCTAAATTGTGGTTCTGTGAATACGCAGACTCCCTTGGATTGACGCAGTCGTTGTTTGAGCGTGTTCATACGACGTATGCCGGGTAACTCCGCATCACCCAATGCAATGGCAGCTTGAGCATGGATATCAAACCGTTGCTCAAAGTAGTGATAGCTGTCATGGAAGACGACAAACGGAGAGCCCGAGACGGGCTTGAGCTGCAAGCTGACCTTTTCGATTAGCTGTTCCAGTTTGCGTTTGGCTGTGTTGGCATTCTGCTGGTATTTCGATTCGTTGGATGGATCAAGTTCACTCAGTGCGTCAGCGATCACACCAAGCCAGTAAATCGCGTTAACAGGGTCCAGCCAGCCATGCGGATCCACGAGGGCGGCGTGCCCGTCTTCATGTTTATGGTCCGAGTCATGGTCAGGTGATCCGTGATCATGACCGTGGTCGAATCGGCTGCCTTCGCGGTAGCCGAGCCGAATAGTTTGCGGGGCCGCCATGAGCTCAATGGCTTGAACAGGTTGTCGATTGTTGTCCAATGTACGGGACAGCCATGGAGTCAGCTCCCGGCTTGTCCAGAAAACCAAATCAGCTGATGCAAGGCGCTGTGCTTCAGAGGGACGCAGTGAATAGTCGTGGGGTGAGGCCGCCCCTTTGATTAGCAACACAGGGCGTTCGATGTCGCCTGTCACCATGCTGACCAGAGAGTGTGTAACGGGAAGATCGGCTACGATGGCAGGCCGGTTGTCAGCATTTGAAGCGTTGCTCCAGCTGCCAGCGAACAGAAGGCAGATAAACCAGGCGCGTAGCACTGGCTGGTCCAGGTGCGAACTCGCGTTTGATTTCAAAAGCTTCATTGAGGTGACGTGTTATTTGAGCGAAGTGTTATATTATACCAATAGACGAATTGTCAGGGTGTTTACCTGAGGTATCGGATGGTCGGTTCAAACTCGCACGATCTAGTAGGCTTTGCACAACATAATCATCGACAGTGCGTCACTGATGCGCTTGGCGAGGCGGACCGCTACTGCAATGAGAACAAATTGAGGTTTACAAAGGTTCGTCGTCGTACGCTTGGCATACTGCTGGAAAATCATAGCGCTATGGGGGCCTACGAGGTGCTTGAGCGCTTGAATGATGAGGGTCTGGGCTCAAAGCCGCCCATTGCTTATCGCGCACTGGCATTTTTACTCGATCATGGTTTTGTTCACCGCGTTGAGAAACTCAATGCCTACATTGCATGTTCTCATCCTGGCTTTGATCATGACCCTGCGTTTTTGATCTGTAACGATTGCGGTGCTGTCGCTGAGGCTCCTGTGCTTGCATCGACCGGAAAGCTTGCGCAGACGGCACGTAAAAGTGGATTTCAGATTTCGAACACAATTATGGAGGCTGAAGGCCAGTGTCCACAATGTCAGCATTGACGCCTGTGACACACGCCCGTCAGCTCATACACACCCATGCGCTGAATTTGAGCATCGGTGACAACAGTATTCTGCAAAACGTTGATTTCACGATCAGCTCTGGTGAGATAGTCACCATCGTCGGGCCAAATGGTTCGGGTAAATCAACCATGTTGCGCTTACTTATAGGTGCTCTAATCCCCAGTTCAGGCACATTGGTCAGAGCGTCTGGGCTACAGATTGGCTATGTGCCTCAGCGTCTTGATCTCGAACGTACTTTGCCTATTACCGTGCGTCGATTCTTTGATCTGCCTCTCAAAGTGTCTGATCACCAGGTACAGGAAGTCTGCCAGCAGGTCGCTGTTGCCCACTTGCTGAATCGTCAAATGACTGAGCTCTCGGGCGGACAGTTGCAACGTGTATTACTTGCCCGCGCAGTGCTGAACAAGCCTGATATTCTGGTGCTTGATGAGGCCACTCAGGGGTTGGACCAACAAGGCTCTGCCGAATTTTACCGGCAAATCGAAGCGTTGAGAAATGAGTTGGGCTGTGCGGTTCTCATGGTGAGTCACGAGCTGCATGTCGTCATGAGTGCATCAGACAGAGTCATTTGTCTCAACGGGCATGTCTGTTGCGAAGGTGCGCCGGATGTCGTGTCCTCTCAGCCCGAATACAGGGCATTGTTCGGTACAGGAACTCAGGGAACCCTGGCCTTGTACCGACATGTCCATGATCATTCGCATGGCAACATGGACGACCACGACCACGACCACGACCACGACCACGAGCGCAGAGCGCCGCCACCATGATGACATTGCTTGATAATTTCTTCATACGTGCAGCGCTCGCAGGTGCTGCGGTGGCGATTGCCGCAGCGCCTATGGGCTGCCTCGTCGTTTGGCGGCGTATGGCCTATTTTGGGGATGCCACCGCACATGCTGCAATTCTGGGGGTCGCTTTATCGTTGGCATTTTCGCAATCGGTCTTTGTTGGTACCTTACTGGTCGCCGTTGCCATGGCTTACATTGTTTCAAGTCTCAGCTGGCGCGGATACGCAATGGACACCTTGCTTGGTGTGCTTGCCCACTCGTCACTCGCATTCGGCTTGGTTGCGGTGTCGTTTATTGCCAATAATCGTATAGACCTGAATGCCTATCTGTTCGGTGACATTCTGGCGGTAAGTGATATTGATCTTGCGTCGATGTGGCTTGGAGCGTTTGCAGTTTCGCTGCTGCTAGCGTGGCGATGGTCGCCCCTGCTCATGGTGACCCTGAGTAGTGAGCTGGCGGTTGCCAGTGGCCTCAACCCCAAGCGCGAGCAGTTGGTGTTGACTGTGTCTCTGGCACTGGTAGTTGCAGTAGCCATCAAGGTGGTTGGTGTGCTCCTGATCACCGCCATGTTGATCATCCCTGCAGCATCAGCACGTCCGCTGAGCCGTACGCCAGAGCGGATGGCCGTTATCGCATTGTTACTGGGGCTGATTGCAACATTTGCAGGCCTGGCCTTGTCTTATCAGTTTGATACGCCGACCGGCCCGACGATTGTATGTGTGGCCGCGTTGCTCTTTGTAATAACTAATATCACCATGGGATTGAAGGGGCGACACGCACTTCGCTAGAGGCACAACTGCGGTTCGGCACGCCTTGGTATGCATCACCTGAAATCCTGGAGTACACTTCGACAGACCATTATATCTCAGGGTCAATATCATGGATGCAATTCAGTTTTCAGCACCACAATCCAGACACTACGATGTCGTGATCGTCGGTGGCGCTATGGTTGGGTCATCGGTAGCGTGGTTCCTGTCGGACAACCCTGATTTTGATGGCAGTGTACTGGTTGTGGAGCGTGATCCAAGCTATCAACATTCATCGACCGCTCATACCAATAGTTGTATGCGGCAACAGTTCTCAAACGAAGTCAATATCAAGATATCGCAGTTTGCTGCCGAATTTGTGAAGAACTTTCGCCAGTATATGGGTGGTGATGCACGCGTGCCGGATGTTGTACTGCAAAGCTATGGGTATATGTACCTGGCGGAAAGTGAAGAGTTCGCCTCAACGCTCAGGGAAAATCAGCAAATACAGCAAGCTTTGGGTGCAGGTACGCGTTATATGACGCGTGAAGAGATCCAGCTTGATTACCCTTTTTATCATCTGAGTGACATTGTCGGTGCCAATCACAACGTTATAGATGAAGGCTATTTCGACGGAAATACTCTATTTGACTGGTGGAAACGATCTGCGCGTGAAAAAGGTGTCGAGTACGTTACCAACGAGGTGATATCCATGCAGAAAAACGCTGCTGGTACGCAGATTGATAGCGTGAGCTTAAGCACTGGCGACAAGATAAGCTGCGGCAAAGTGGTGAATGCCTCCGGGCCGCGAGCTTCTCTGACTGCAAGAATGGCAGGTATCGAGATTCCGGTAGAGCCAAGAAAACGCTATACGTTTATCTTCGACGCCGAACAGCCACTTGACAGGGACTTGCCTTTAACGATTGATCCCTCAGGCGTACACATGCGCACAGATGGTCAGTTCTATTTGGCAGGCTGCCCGCCAGAGTCAGACCCGGCAGTCGATCCTGATGATTTTGAACAGGATTACAGCCTCTGGGAAGAAAAGGTCTGGCCAATCATTGCAAACCGTATCCCCCAGTTTGAAGCCATTAAACTGAAGAATTCCTGGGCGGGCCACTATGCATTTAATACGCTGGATCAGAATGCGATCATCGGTCCACACACAACGGTAAGCAATTTCTTGTTTGTGAATGGTTTCTCCGGGCATGGATTTCAACAGTCCCCGGCCATGGGCCGTGGAATGAGTGAGCTCATTACCTACAATGCGTTTCGTTCACTGGATCTTTCACCATTGGGCTACGAACGTATCGAACGCGGACATCCGTTTGTGGAGAAGGCTGTTATCTAACACGATTATCCGTTTTCAAATCCTCTCAGAACGTTAACGGCATTGGTGCCTATATCGGCCACCGCGTAGCCGCCTTCCATTACGAATACGGTAGGTAGTTTCAATGTTGAAAGCAGTGCGCCGTAGTGCAGGAAATCATGGGATTTCAATTTAAAGAAACTGATGGGATCGTTCTCAAAGGTATCAACACCGAGGGACACCACCAGAACATCCGGTGAGTAGCTGTCGATCTGCTTCATGCTATCGAGCAGCGCTGCTGACCACTTCTCGTATGTACAACCCTCTGGCAATGCATAGTTGATAGTAAATCCCTCGCCGGGCCCGGTACCGCGTTCGTCTTCGTAGCCTAGGAAGTGCGGAAATGCATCGACCGGATCACCGTGTAACGACAGGAATAAAACATCGTCCCGCTGATAGAAAATGTCCTGCGTTCCGTTGCCGTGATGAAAGTCAACATCGAGAATCGCTATGCGAGACGCCCCTTCATTCAGCAAATATTGTGCAGCTATTGCGGCGTTGTTCAGGAAGCAATATCCGCCATACAGGTCAAACGCTGCGTGGTGCCCTGGGGGGCGACAAAGGGAGAACGATGAAGAATGCCCGGCTTGAACATGTGAAGCTGCGCTATAGGCACAAGATGCACTGCTCAACGCGGCCTGCCATGTGCCTTGGGTTATCGCGGTTTCAATGGCCATGGCGAAATAACCGAGCTTGCCGTCTATGTGAGCCGGTTCACGTTGCTGCATGCGCCTCGCCGGTACGACACTTGCCAGAGCGGGTGCTGTGTAACCAGCATCACACCACCATTGCCATGCGTTTTCCAGAAACGTGAGAAAGCTCTTATCGTGTACGTCTGACAACAACGGTAGGGGGACTGCTTCAGGTTCCACTGGAGCACTGAAGCCCTGATCATCAAGCGCGTCTACGATGTGCTGCCAACGTTCCGGACATTCAAAGGGTCGAACGAGTTCGCCACCTGAAAGTTCACCATCCGGGAAATGCAATTGATGAGCGGCACTGGCAAAGGTTTTCATGGAAAGATCACTGTTGATAAGTGTGATGTACATCATCTCACGAGGAGGTCTGCGTGTTAACTCCGCCTCTCGGTACTTCAGTCAGAATCCTCTGGCATGGAATAGTCTCAAGCACTGCTATAAACGGACGCCATATAGGACTGGAACGTTCTTGCGGGGTTCGATGGGTTGATGGGTAAATTGATCAAAGATCCAGACAACAAGAGTGCATCGGATGCACAACTGGGGAGAGGCATGATGCAGATGTTGAGACGCGCGTTGCGCTGCTGGTTTGTGTTCTCCGTTCTTGCCGCATCACTCGGCGCTTGCAGTACGCTGAGCTCTACGCCGGCAATCAGTGTTGATGGCAGCCGTCCCATTGCACTTCTACCGTTCGAAAATCTGTCGGTAACTCCGCAAGCCGATATGCGTCTTCAACGCCTTGTTGAGACGCGACTCAGGCGGACAGGGGTTGACGATGTACTTGTCTATGTGCCCGGACAGCAAGATACGTTGAAGGCCTTGCTCAATTCACGCAAACGTGTGGATGAGGCAACTCGATGGGCGAGTGTGCAGGGCGCCCATTACGCCTTCACCGGTACAGTCCATGAGTGGCAATACAAAAGCGGTGCTGACAGAGAACCTGTGGTGGGCATAACAATATCGTTAATCGAATTGACGACAGGTGATGTGCTCTGGCAGGCCAATGCGGCAAGATCCGGTTGGGGTCAGGCCAATCTGTCATCCACTGCAGATCGCGTAGTGGGGGAATTGTTCAAACAGGTGAGGTTTTCAAATTCCGATCGGACAGTCGCAGTAATGAAGGGTGATAAATAGTCCCCAATGAATAAACTGTCCTATCATGTCAGCCGTTGGCTGAGCAGCACCTCCGGCAACGCGTCTCATCGCAGTATTAATGAAGACGAGCGCGGTGGCTGGATGAAGGTTCGCCTGACCGAACTGGTTATTTTCGCCTTGCTGATTCCGGTTGCAGGGCTGATTTTCTTTAAATCGGATCCTACCGGTCTGTCATCCGGATTCCCTTGGGTTATTGCAGCGCCATTGGTGTTTGCTGCTCGTTACGGTAGTGTCTGGGGTATCAGTTGTGGGCTGCTTACGGCCACGTTTGTCAACCTGCCGCTGTTTGCTTCGACGTCATCAGCTTCCGAAAGCATGGTGTTGGGTGTTGGCCTGTGTGTTGTGTGCCTGTTCGTCGGTGAGGCCACATCATCACTGAAAAAGCGTGGTGCAAAGTCTGAAGCTGAAAATGCCTATCTTCGTCATCGACTGGATGTTTTCAGTTCTGATTATCATGTGCTCAAGGTGTCCCATGGGCAGCTTGAAGAATATATGGCTGGACAGCGGCTGAGTTTGCGGGAAGCGCTTCAACGGTTGCGTCCTTCGTTGAGCACCGGCCCTGAGGGGTCACGATCCGGCCAGGAATTGATGGCGGTGTTTGCGCAGTTCTGCTCCGTACAGATTGCGAGTCTGCATTACGTCGATACAGAGGGCCGAATTCATTCCAAAGCGATCGCAACCCATGGTGAGATGTCGGATCTTCCCATGTTCGACCCACTGCTGCGTCTGGCTGTAGACAAACGGCAGCTGGTCAGCATCAAGCGCGACATGATCGCCGACAGGCATCAGGCGCACAGCTTGCTGGCTGTATTGCCGCTCGTGGATGTCAATGGCCAGGTGTACGCGGTGCTGGCAATAAAGGATATGCACTTCATGGCTTTCCAGCAGGAAAACCTGAATCTACTTGCGTTGCTGGGTAGTTACCTTGGCAACCTTCTTACCCGATCACGAGGACTCGATCAATCACCCCAGGTCAGATTTGTTTCTGATCTGGAAACCGTTGTGCGCTTTGCACGGCAAAGTAGCGTGCAGTCCGTGCTGTTTTCCTTGCAGTTCGAGTCCAGCCCGCAAGGACGGGAAATTGCCCAATTCATTAGTGAGGGCATAAGAAGTCTTGATTCGGCTGTCGTGCTTGAGAGCTCTTCAGAGCACTATGCCATTGGCTTGATTCTGCCGCTTATGTCCGAACAGGCTGCCTATGGTTTCAGGGCAAGAATTGAGGAAGGTGTAAGGAAAGGCTTTGGCATATCACTCGATTTTGTCATGCAGGATATCCAGATGAAGGTTGTTGTAAACAGAGATGACCTTAATGCCTGTTTGTCATTCTTTACTATGCATGCCAGCAGAGAAGCCCTGGTACCGAATACACACGCAGCAGGAGCTCAGGGTGCAGCCTAAAGCCTTTGGTCTAGTTGCTGTGTCCCTGTTTGACGCATTGTTAGTTGTTGAGCTTGTTAGAGGATTGCAGGTCATCGAATCCGTCGCTTTATGGGGCATGCTGCATCTTTTTCTTTGTATTATTGGTGCCGTTCTGTTAGCTCAGTTGCTAGTTAATCGATCGAACTGCGTATTGTCAGGTGAGCAGACTGACACGGAAGCGATCGGTTCTGGATACGGTTTGAGTACTGGTGAACTCACCACAAAACGTTCACTACAGTTTTTTGTTGCACTTGTCAGTGTATCGATGCCTGGTGTTGGATTAGCGGGTATCTCGCTGGTATTGTTTTTTGGGCTGCGTGCATCGCAGATGCGCACATACACTCCAGACTTCTGGCAAGCCACACCCGTGGCTACGCTGCCTTATGTGGCGCCGTTGGATCGACAGATCCAACTGGTCGACAGCCGGGGTTTTACCGAGCACCTTCTGTACTCAACGGATGACAATGATATCTACCATAAGGTCCTTGCTTCGGCGAATGTGAGAACGAGCCTGGCTGTCGATACTCTCAAGCAGGCCATGCAGCATCGAGATGAAAAAGTACGATTAACGGCGTACAAGACACTGGATAGAAAGGTGACTACCCTGAACAAAGAAATCCAGCGCCTTGAAAAGGAGCTTGCTACAACGGAAGATAGAAGCACCTCGGACAGATGGCTGCAGATAGCAAGCAACTACTGGGAGCTGGTGACTCTCGAAGGAGCAGAGGTAGTTGCGCGAAAGCAACTTCTATCCAAGGCCGCCTCTGCAGCAATCAAAGCCGTTGCTCAATTACCGGGCAACCGAAATGCGCATCTGGTTCTGGGGCGTATCTCGTTGGCACAAGGCGATACGCGCCGCGCGTACGTTGCACTGGAAAGAGCACAAGCACTTGGCATGCCGGGAGACAAGGTGCTTCCATATTTGGCGGAATGTGCCTATCTGGATAAGGATATGTCTCGAGTCCAGAGACTACTGGCAGGACTTGATCCTTCCATCGTTGCTTACCCGCCACTGTCACATGTTGCGAGATACTGGGCATGAACCGTTCACCGCGATACCGGCCGGATGTACCGGCAGATGTGTGTTTGCTGCTGGAAGGCACTTTTCCCTATGTGAGAGGAGGGGTGTCTACGTGGGTGCGTCAGCTTATCGAAGGCATGCCTCATATCAGGTTCTCCATCGTGTATCTTGGTGCTGACAGTAAGACTCATTATGAGCCTGTGTACACCTTACCGGAGAATCTGGTTCATCTGGAAACGCATTTTTTACTCGAAGAGAAATCTGCCCAGCCGACAAGCTCACTCAAGGAGCGAGTTGGTGAAAAGTTCTCCAGCCTTCTAAAAGCCATAAAACGACAACATTCGGATCGCACGCGCTTTGAGCAGAGTGAGTGTTGTCACGCATCGTTGTTCGAAGCGGATGGGAAGCTGGATGAATGTGTAGGACGTGGATTTGCTCAGTTACTGTGCGGTGATGATCCCATCAGTTCACACGATCTGGAAACACACGACGCCGCCTGGGAAAGTATCAGAACACACTACGCCCGTGCGCCAGATGGCCTGGATTTCAATCACTACTTCTGGAGTGTCAGAAGTATGCATGCCCCCATGTTCAAGCTGGCTGAAATTGCTCGGCGAGCCCCGATAGCCGGGGTCTACCATTCTGTATCAACAGGGTATGCCGGATATCTAGGGTCTTTAATCAAACAACAGGTAGGTGCGCCGTTCATTATATCCGAGCACGGAATCTATACCAAAGAACGCGAACTTGACCTTGCTCAGGTTGACTGGATTCCCGAAGACTACGATCCGTATAAAGTGGGCCTTAACGACAATATGAACTACCTTCGTGGGCTGTGGATTCGGTTTTTCGGTTCATTGGGACGCATGGCTTATGCGTCAGCGAATGAGGTGTTTACCCTGTATGAAGGTAATCGAAAACGACAGATCGCGGATGGTGCGGACGAGGCGCGATTGCATATTGTTCCTAATGGCGTAGACATTGCCAGATATGCCAAAGCCCGGAGGCCTGCGGGGGCGCCGGTGCCGCCGGTTATCGTTCTGATCGGACGGGTGGTACCGATCAAGGATATCAAAACCTTCATACGAACGATGCAGATTGTGCACGAGAACATGCCTGAAGTGGAGGGCTGGTTATATGGCCCTGAGGATGAGGATGCTGCCTATACACGAGAGTGTCGTGATTTGATCAATAGCATTGGGCTTGCCGGTGTCGTGAAGTTCAAGGGCTTTGAAGATCCTGCCTTGATATTCCCCAAGGTGGGGCTATCGGTGTTGAGCTCGGTGTCGGAAGGGCAGCCGCTAGTTGTGCTGGAAGGTTTTGCCGCAGGAATACCAGCGGTGACGACAGATGTCGGAAGTTGTCGAGAACTTATGCATGGAATTGATGAGACTGACAAAGCTCTGGGTAAAGCCGGTGAGGTTGTGCCTATTGCCAATCCTGAGGCACTTGCCAGGGCTTGCATGGAGCTTTTGGTATCTGAAGAATCATGGCGATCGGCTAGTCGGTGCGCTATGGCGCGTGTCGAGCGTTACTACAGTGATACGGGCATGATCCATCGTTATGAGCAAGTATATGCCCGTTATCTTACCGGTATAGCGGCAAGCAATGAGTCCATTGATCTGCATCATGGACGGGCTGCCTAGTCATGGCCGGAATTGGATTTGAACTGAGAAAGTACCTCGAACAGGATACGTTTTCGGGAACGCTTAAAGCTTACGGGTTTGCTGGCCTGATAAGCGCAGGGCCGTGGGTGTTGTCCATTATCGGCGTTATGCTGATTGGAACTATCGCACTGATGAATGATGTGGGAACCTTGCAGATAAGGCAGTTCACCACGTCAGTGACATGGATCATGGGGACATCGCTGGTGTTGACCGGATTGTTGCAACTGGTGTTCACCCGATTTATCGCCGACAGGTTGTATGAAAAACGTCTGGATCTGATCAACGCCAATCTGTTCGGGGCGTTGACGATCACGACAGCGTTCAGCGCTGGCATCGGATTGGTTCTGGCGATTACTTTGTTCGATGAATCGTTTATCTATGAAATGCTACTCGCCAGCAATTTTGTTGCTCTGGCCAATGTCTGGATTGTGGTGATCTTCGTCGCTGGAATGAAACGCTTTAAGCTCATTCTTATGGCGTTCGCCATAGCGTATACCAGCACCGTGGTATTTTCGGTGTGGTTGATGCCTTATGGTCTGAACGGGCTACTCATGGGCCTATTGCTCGGGCACGCGCTGCTACTGTTTCTCATGCTGTCAGCTGTTATTCCTGAATATCCTGTGCACTTGTCAGTGCGCTTCGATTTTCTCAAACGTTCGCAGATATTCCCCGGCCTTATTGCAGTGGGTTTTTTCTATAATTTTGGGATATGGGTGGACAAGTTGATTTTCTGGCTTGCACCGGCAACGTCGGAACATGTCATCGGGCCTCTGAGCAACTCTGTCATTTATGACGTACCGATATTTCTTGCCTACTTGAGCATCATACCGGGCATGGCGGTTTTCTTGCTGCGTATCGAAACCGATTTCGTGCAGGCATACGATGGATTCTTTGCGGCAGTAAAGGGTAATGCTGGATTGTCAGAGATTGAATCACTTGGCAACCAAATGGTGTTGAGTGTCCGCGAGGGAATCTTCCAGATTGTGCGAATACAAGGCGCTACGATTCTGATTCTGTATTTGATGGGTCCGACCATTACCACGTGGCTAGGAATTTCTGCTCAGTACGTTCAGCTGTATTACATCAATCTTGTTGGGGTAGGAGCACAAGTGTTGATGCTTGCCGTTCTGAATGTGCTCTTCTATCTCGACAAACGCAGCGAAGCGTTGATTATCACAGCCACCCTCTTGTTCAGTAATTCCGCGTTTACCTGGATATCGCTAGAGTTGGGGCCGCGTTATTACGGTGATGGATTTGGCTTGTCGATGGCGCTTACAGCCATTGTCAGCTTGGTGATTCTGTCGCGCGAGCTAGACAATATCGAGTCTCAGACGTTCATGAAACCAGTTGCCGCATCGGAAAACGCACCATGAATATCCTGAATACTTTGTGCCGGAAAATGCTGGTGAACAACGGTTACGGTCGTAAGGAATTTCCACGGCGCACTTGTCTGTCATTGCGCACTGTACTGTGTTTTCTGCTCATTCCACTGATGAGCGCCTGTGTTACTGATCGCAAGATCGAAAGAGTGTCTGGCTCGACTGAGGCTATCCCGGTCTATGCGCATCAGAGATGGCAATTATCCGATCTGGACAACGCAACCAGTTCTGCTACTGCGCCGCAAACTGTGACGACACTGTTACAGACACACCTACAGTCTCGTGGGATCAAGTCTGTTACGACTGCGAAGTTTACCGATCGCTTGAAGATAGAGGGCGAGGTACAGAGCTGGCACTATCAGTACGGTGCCGCTTCTCGTCCGCAAATTGACATGCGTATCGATGTGCGTGATATGGCCCAGAACATCGTTATCCGATCCGACCGAATCAGTGATACAGGATCACGATCGGAAAGCCTGACCATGCTTGCGGACAGATTGCTGGCCTCATATGTCAAAGCCTTGCCGTTGGACATACAGGCAGATGCTGTACCGGGTCAGCTCACCGCTCGGCCCGATACCGGTTTCCAGGGTGCAATAGGCGATATGCCTGTAATGGCTAACGGTTCACTGGCGGTACGCAATGCCAGTGGCGCAAAGCCTGCCGGTGGCTTGTTCGAAACGGTTCGGGGTATTCCTTCACTGGCAGGGCGCAGTGCCGCTTTCTACTATGGTGCAGACCCGGCTATTGATGAGCTCTCTCAATTTGATCGTATCATTCTCGAGCCAGATAATATCAGCGCTACGCAGTTGAAAGCGCTCACTGCTCAAGGTGCTCAGGCCTATGCATATGTGAGTGTCGGGGAGGTGGGCAAGCATCGTTCCTATGCGCGGCAGATGAAGCCTGAATGGATAATGGGATCGAACCCTGCATGGCAAAGTGCGGTTCTTGATCTTGCCAACCATGAGTTACGAAGTTTTCTTCTAAATCGTGTGGGGGAACTTGCCAGACAAGGGTATCAAGGTGTTTTTCTCGATACGATGGATAGTTTCAATATCGTGGCGGATACTCCTGAACAAAAAAAACAGCAGCGTGCCGGTCTCGTTGAACTGATTGTTGAGTTTGCCCGTGCTTATCCGAAGCTGAGCATCATTGCCAATCGGGGATTTGAGGTACTGGATGACATAGCCATACACCTTGATGCTGTGGTTGCGGAATCTTTGTATGCGGGCTGGAACAATGAGAAGGCGCACTACGTAGAGATATCGGAAGACGATCGGAGGTGGTTGCTCACAAGACTTGAACATGTAAAGAACAATCTTGATCTTGAAGTAATAGTCATTGACTACGTAGCACCTGCCGAACGCGACAACGCAAGACAGGTTGCCAGACGAATCGCCAGGCATGGATTTGTTCCCTGGGTTGCCAACCCTGAACTTGATTATCTGGGAATTGGTGCGCAGGAGGTTATCCCGCGAAAAGTACTGATGCTGTACAACGGTGCCGATGAAGGGCAGCTGAAGGACAGTTTTGTACATCGCTATATAGCAATGCCGATCGAATATCTCGGCTATGTTCCGGAATACCTTGATGTATCCGGTGAGTCTCTGCCCGAGGGCGTGCTCAAGGGACGCTATGCGGGTATCGTCAGCTGGACTCAGGAGCCTGTTGATGCACCGGCGTTACGATCATGGTTGATTCGGCAGATGAAAGATCGAGTACCTGTTGCCTTTTTCGGAGCGCCACCGGTATCGGTTGATAGCACCCTGGCCAAGCTTATGGGTGTGTCCGTAGGTGCCATGCTGGATGCTCGTTCGGCGAAGCTGGCCTTCTCCGATGACATGATAAAGCCAGAGAGACGTCTGTCTGCGCGTGTAGACAACGTTGGCGTGGCGTTGAAAAACCAACAGTCCGATAGTCAGGTACACATGCGCTATCGCGACGACAGAGATACTGTGGCAGACGTCGTCGTGACTGGCAAGTTCGGTGGTTATGCTTTAAACCCCGGTGTTTTTCAGGACGAGCTTGACTACGGCGCTTACTGGGTTGTGGATCCGTTTCGGTTTCTGGAAACGGCATTGCAGTTACCGCGTGTGCCACAGCCTGATGTCACCACTGAAAACGGTCGACGCTTGTGGCTTGCCCACATTGATGGAGATGCGCTGCCTTCCTGGGCTGAGATGCCGGGTAGACGCCTTGGCGCAGACGTTATCTACGACCAATTGCTAAGTCAGTATAAGTTGCCTCATACGGTATCCGTAGTGGAAGGCGAGATGACTGAGGATGACAGAGTCTCTGATCGACGTGACAGGATGTTCGATATCGCCAGACGTACATTCGAGCTGGATCATGTGGAACTGGCATCACATACCTATAGTCATCCCTTTTTCTGGGCAGAACTCGGTAAATACCGAAAGTCAGGCAGATTCAATTTGCCGATCGACGGCTATCGCTTCAATGCCGAACGGGAAGTGGCAGGCTCTATCGATTTTATCAACAGAAACCTTGCACCCAAAGGTAAAAAGGTGAAGGTAATGCTGTGGAGCGGCGATGCATTTCCAAGGGAGGAGGACCTTGCCGTAGTTGATCGGCTTGGACTGGTCAATATGAATGGTGGCTTCACGGCAATAACCAACGACCAACCTACAATGACTCGAGTAACGGCGATGGCAAGGCCGGTCGGTGCTCAATTACAAGTGTATGCACCCATCATGAATGAAAATGTCTACACCGATAACTGGCGTGGTCCGTTTGATGGTTTCCGCAAGGTTATTGATACGTTTCAACTGACGGACCAGCCGCGCCGGCTCAAGCCTGTCAATATCTACTATCACTTCTACTCTGGGACCAAAGTGTCGGCAATGCGAGCCTTGAGTGAGGTCTATGCCTGGTCCATTGCACAGGATATATTCCCGGTATATGTCAGTGACTATGCCAGTAAGGTTCCGGACTTCCGACAAGCAGGAGTTGCCCGATACCTGGATGGCCGTTGGAAGATGACACGCCTGGGTAATGTAAGGTCGCTGCGTGTTTTGGGTGAGGGTGTCTATCCTCGCTTGCCGGGAAGTCAGGGGGTCACCGGTGCGCGCAAGCTCCATGATGGCGTCTACTTCCACACTGACGGTTCAGACAAGTTGATGTTCAAGACATCAACCATAATGGGAGATTTTCCACACCTTGTATCCAGCAATGGTCAGGTTAGAAACTGGACAGTTTCCAGCGAGAGCCTGGCTTTCAGAATTGCCGGAGAGGTGCCGGTCAGTATTGAACTTGGCGGCTCTCTGGCATCCACGTGTGCGTTGAATACCGATGCAGGTGTGCTGCGTGGTGAGCCACAGCCTACCGGCACTCTACGCTTTACTTTTACAGAAAAGGACACAGGTAATGTCACCCTCAACTGTCCGGCGTGAGCGACTGGTAGGACCTCTCGGATTGGTCTTGCTGGCCGGTGCTTT
The DNA here is from genome assembly GCA_045106195.1 of Granulosicoccus sp. GTDB lineage: Bacteria > Pseudomonadota > Gammaproteobacteria > Granulosicoccales > Granulosicoccaceae > Granulosicoccus. The sequence continues at coordinate 62,230 of JBGCEH010000058.1, read as the reverse complement.
CGCGCTTGCGTTCTTCTGGCTAAGACCTGCCAGTATTCCGGGGAACTCTGTGCTCGAATGGCTGGACAAGGCAGAGGTATCTGAAGAAGCCGGACTCGAACTGGATGAGCTTGATCTGGCATATATCAAAGCCAAGAATGCCTCGGGGGATATCAGCGATAACGAAGTCGTCAAGATTATCCTTGCCTTGTTGCGTGCTGAGCGAAGCCATGAGGCGCAGCTAATGTTAAGCCAGTTACCGGCTCTTGACATGGATACGGATGCGCGGGCACTCATCGATCTGGAGTTGGCTGCAGTGCAGTCCCCACAAGAGCTGACTGCCGTGTTGCGTCGTGTGGCTATTCAGAAGCACCTGTACACAATGGAGGTGCTTGAACGAGCTGTGGCATTGAGTCAACGGGTTCAAGAGCCTGCATTGACGTTTGAGCTATACGGTATTCTGGCTTCGCATGAAGAAGTACAGCCCGATGTAATCTATGTGCAGTGCGGGACGTTCATGGCTGCAAGAGGTCTGCCTGAGCGCGCAGCACGTTGTTATCAGGAGGCTATTGCTACAGCAAATGACGGCATGGATGTGTTCGACATCAAGCTATTGCTGCTAAACCAGTTACCGTTAGGTAGCGGGGAGCAACAGGTACTTATTGATAGTCTAATCAATAAACGTGATCTGACGAGTGTTGAACTGGAGCGTATGGCGCGGGCCTTGCTCGCGGTTGAACGTCCGGATGTTGCCTACCGAGTCTATGCACGACTTGCGCTGCTGGATGACGCTAATGTCATTGACTGGTTGCAGAAAGCTTCCACCTGGGCTCAGGCGTCCAACAGGCCCGCCGATGCAGCAGTATTTCTTGACTCATTGGCTAGTCGGTCGCAGGGTAACGAGCGTAAGCGTTACTTGCGCGAAATCATCAGTGTTCTTGTAGCTGCAGGTCAATCTCAGGAAGCATTCAATCGCGTGCATCAACAATTGACTGAGCAACTGGCGTCACCACGTACGGCCGCTCAGGACCAGCTTCTTGATCCGGAGTTGGCCCGTGGAGTGATTCTGGCTCGTCAGCTTGGAAAGACAAAGTCGGCACTTGAATGGAATTCACAGAGACTGGCATTCAATCCCGGTGACACGAATCTGCTGGCTTTGCAAGGTGAGCTGGCTCTTGCCGCAGCGGATTTGCCTCTGGCACTTGAAACTGCCAGAGAGGCGGTGCGTTTGTCTCCCGCAGATATTGACGCGCGTGAACAACTGGCGCGAGTGAGTGAATGGAATGGTCAGCCGTTAGAAGCTTCGGAACAATGGCTGTGGTTGTCAGATCCGGACAACCAGCGCAACGAGTCACTGCGGTTGCAAGCTCTCAGGGAGGTGGTGCGGCTATCGAGCTCGAACTTCCAGAGCGCTCGTGCCGCACGAGCGTTGCGTGAACTCACCTTGCTTGAAAACCCTGACGACGATGATGTGTTAAAGCTTATTGCCTTGTATGAGCTTGAAGGACTGCCGTATCAGGGATCCAGGGCACTCAACGAAATTATGCTGGTGCATGGTCAGTCGCCATTCCTGCAACGTACATTGGCGATGCATAACTACAAGCACAAATATTATGAAGATAGCTTGAAAGCATGGGATCTCTACACGAGTGTGTATGGAAAATCCAGTGAAGCTTCGGTCTATCGCATGGAGTTACTGTGGCGGATGGATCGTCCCGATGAGGCGGCAGACATCGCCAGAAATTTGCGAGGCAGCACCCTGTTATCTCAGGCCACTGATTATCAGCTGCGACTGTTGGCGGAGATCGCCTGGCGATACGATATGCCGTGGCTTGCTCAATTGGTGCAGCCGCGTATCCAGACACTGGAAGAGCTGGACATGCGTTCGTTGTATGGCAGGCGCGCGCTGGAAGACCTCGAAGCACAAGGTAAGGATCGTGTTGCCCTGAAGGAAGCCATGAACTTGTGGCAAGGTACCGGGCAATTGTATTTTGCCTTGTCAGCGATGCAGCTGGCCTTGAAACGAGGCGATCAGGATACGCTGGCCCAATTTGATCCTGCCAGGGAGGCATCATCGGCGCTGCTGACAGAGCCTGATTACTGGCTGAATTTAGCCAGCATACGGTTGCAAAATGGTGACTCGTCAGCGGCGAGAGAGGCGTATGATCAAGCTCTCAAGCTTGATGCCAGAAATGTCAATGCCATTCTAGGTGTGCTCTGGCTGGACATTGCTGACGCACCCCCTGCCCGGTTGCAGGCCACTTTGCAACGTCACAAGGCGATGGCTGAGAATGAGCCGCGTTTATGGCAGGCAATGGCCGTTGGCTACCTTGAACTTGGTGCAGCATCAACCAGTGTCGCCTGGTTTGAGAAGTTGCTGGATCAGATTGACACCGATTATGGAATGTTATTGACCTACGCCGACGCACTGGAATATGCCGGCCGTGCTGCGGATGCCAGAAGTGTCCGTGAATATACGGTGTTTCAGTTGAGGCCTCTGTTAGCAGAGGGGGCCGCCGAGGAGCAATCGCTCTTGCTTCGTCAGTACTCTCAACTGGCAGCCCGTTATTCCGGTGCCAATCATAACGAAGCGTTGATACAGCGACTGATGGATGAGCTGCAATCGGGTGAGCTGGTCGATGCAAACGATGTCATCTGGCGAGAAGATCTGTCCATTTCCTGGTTAATGTCGACGCAGCGACACGAACAAGCGCGTGTCGTTATGACCAACCTGCACAGTCAGCGTATTCAGGCTCCTCTGTGGCAACGTCTTGCGTTAGCACTTAACGACAAGGACACAGAGACGATAAAAGCCATTTTGCAAAACAGTGGACCATTGTCGATTGGCAATCATATTCTTGCGCTACGTCAGCTAGGTAACGATCGGGAAGCCTATGCCATGGCACAGAAGGCCTTGCGTCCCGATGCCTTGAATTCGCGTGTGTCGCCGGCAGAGTTTCAGCTTATTGCGGAACAGTATGCAAGCTTGCGCAACACGCTTCCCAGCTATGTGTCAGGATCATTGCACACGCGTGAGATTGACGGCGTATCCACAACTGTGCGTGGCATCAGCGTTCGACACAGCCTGATCCGATACCCCTTGGGTCTGGGAATTGATGTGTCGCAACGGGTGCTTAACACGGATAGCTTTAACTATGATGAAGATGATGAGCTGGGTGAGGTGGCGCTGTCGCTGTTTTTCGGCAACCGACTCAGCGGCGGACGTATCACTGCCGGATTGTTGAGCGAGGATGAACGTGTCTATGGCAGTGCTTCATGGTTCACGAGGAGTCGCGATGAAAAACGTCTGTACTCGACAGAGCTTGCCTACAGGGAACAGTTGACCGACTCCGCCGAGCTTTATCTTGGTGCCAGACGCAACCGTGCCAGTGCTATGGTGGATGCCAGTCTGGGGCGTTTGCCGTTCCTGCGCTTGCAAGCCGATGCGGCACAGATTAATACGCGCATGTCGGGAGAGCGATTTGCCGATGGATTGGGCGGACAGGCAGAATTAGGTGTACGTGGTCAGTTTGCCAGTAACAACTGGTCTGCCAGTGTTCAGGCAGGACAAGTCAGATATCAACGAAGTGTTGATTTACCGGATGAGTTGTCCCTCAGTGATGGCAGCACCGTTAATTCCGTTCTTCAAAAGCGAGCCCGGCGACTATCCGTAGGTGCATCACTTTCCAGAGGTACGGTTAACGGCGGATTTCCGCAGATCAATCGGCCACGATATTTTCTGGATGCCCGGTTGGGTCATAGCTGGCCATCGAAAGAGCTGGGTCTGTCACTGGGGGGGGGTGGTGGAATTCGTGTGCTTGGTGGTGACGAGCTGAGTTTCTCTATCAGGCACGATGCGCGGGGCGTATCGCGGAGCAAGGGATCGTTTACGTCACTGGGTATCGGGTATCGCTATCACTTCTAGCCGAGCGTTGTGTGTGGCGAAGGCACGTACTGACACATATTGCCGTCGCTGATCAGGTTTTTTCTTTGGCGGGCAATTAGCAGAATAGTGTCAATCTCTATCGATAGACCAGGAATCGGCGGACCCGATCCTCCTTCGCTGGTTATGATCGGTTGAGGCGCAGTGGTCGAATCACTGGAAAACGTGTGTATCCAGCCGACGTCCAATACCCTTCGGCGATGGCTGATCTGGTGCAAGCTGTCGCGCAACTCAAAGGCGCTCGGGATTTCCGCTTTCGCGGCAATGCCGGTAACGCTGAGTGCATAAGGTTCCTGCTTTTGTAATATTGGCACAAGTGGACGGTGCACAATTTCTTGCTGTTGCGAGAGTGTTGGCACTTGATAACTAATGTTCCGCTATTACACCCGGTCGTGGCCCAGCGTTGGTACAGTGGCCAGCTATCCCTAACGTCTTAGTAAATCCGATGACTATCGAAACACCGGATGCGTTCAGCTCACTCCCCATAAGGCCTGAGCTGTTGCAGGCTTTAAGTGCCGTAAACTACGTGCAGATGACGCCTATCCAGTCGCAATCTGCGGCGGCGATCCTTGAGGGTCGTGACCTGATTGCACAAGCTGAGACGGGTAGTGGCAAAACGGCGGCTTTTGCCATCGGCCTGCTGAACAAACTGGATATCTCGGTTTTTGAAACTCAGGCGCTGATCATATGCCCGACACGCGAACTAAGCGAGCAGGTGGCTGCAGAGATTCGCAGGCTTGCCAGCGCGTTGGCCAATACCAGAGTATTGACCCTGTGCGGGGGCAAACCCATACATGATCAGCTGACCTCGCTCAAACGTAGTCCGCATGTGGTGGTTGGCACGCCCGGGCGCCTCAAGAAACACCTCGAGAAACACACTCTGGATATTTCGAACGTGCAAACCCTTGTTCTGGACGAAGCGGACAGGATGCTGGATATGGGGTTCTACGATGACATCATGCTGATATTGCATGGTATTAATGATAGTCGGCAAACCCTTCTATTCTCGGCCACTTATCCTGATGAAATCGCGAGCATCAGTCGGAGCGTTCAGACTAACCCGGTAGAGGTGCGCATTGCTGCAACCAATACCGCGGCTCACATAGAGCAGATGTTTGTATTTGCCACCAAAGCGCAAAAAATGGAAAGTCTTTTTCGGGCAATCGGAAAATATCAACCGGAAAACGCCATTATTTTCTGTAACCGAAAGGATCAGGCGCAAGCGGTGTGTGACACATTGCGTCAGCGTGGCATGCACGCGCGATCATTGCATGGTGATCTTGATCAACGCGAGCGGGATGAGGCGCTGATACTGTTTGCTAACAAGAGCCTGTCGTTTCTGGTGGCAACGGATGTGGCGGCTCGAGGTCTGGACATCAGTGCGCTTTCAGCGGTGATTAACTACGATGCTTCCCCAGACCCTGAGACGCATCTACATCGCATCGGTCGCACGGGCAGAGCCGGTCTTGAAGGGCTTGCCATTACTCTGGTCGATCCTGACGAAGTCCATCATATTCGCGCGTTGGAACGCTTTTTGAAGCTTGAAATCAAATTTGGTGAATTGAAAGCATCAAGCCACGACAATGCCAAGCCAGTGCAGCCATCGACGGTGACTCTGAATATCAACGCTGGCAAGAAAGACAAGATTCGCCCCGGCGATATTGTGGGAGCTCTGACAGCGGGGTCTGCGTTGACCAACGATGATATCGGGAAGATAACGGTGCTTGCCAAGCTGGCGTTTGTGGCTGTGTCTTTCGACAAGGCCAACGTGGCTTTGGACATCCTGTCAAACGGAAAAATAAAGCGCCAGAAAGTTCGGGCAAGAATACTGCAGTAGCGTCAGTAGTTCCTCGTTTGAATGGCTGCGCGCCGCCTGCACGGTCTGTGTTGGGTTCTTACAGGCTCTTATCGCGGCAGAAATCTGGCTCTAAGCGCTTTTACACGCTTGTTACGTGTCATAAGCACTCGATCTCCTTATTGGTGTTGTGACAAGCACAGCACTCTTGCCAACGGGCGGCAAGGGTAAAGGTATGCAAATGCTAGACTTACGAGTTGTCCAACCAGCCCGCACTTAGCTGCGTGCTCAACGTTGAGTTATACCCTTGATCTCTGCTGCAAACGTCACTATTCAGTTTGGCTCCAAGCCCCTGTTCGAAAACATTTCTGTAAAATTCGGCGATGGCAATCGCTACGGGCTTATCGGTGCCAACGGGTGTGGTAAGTCCACGTTCATGAACATTCTGGCGGGTACGCTTGAGCCGACAGCCGGGAATGTATCGGTGACGCCAAATGAGCGTATTGGCAAGCTTAATCAGGATCAGTTTGCTTTCGAGCAATACACGGTTATTGACACTGTCATCATGGGACATCAGGAGCTGTGGACGGTGAAGCAGGAACGCGATCGCCTTTATGCCCTTCCGGAGATGACAGAAGATGATGGCATGCGTGTGGCAGAGCTTGAAGTAGAGTTCGCTGAAATGGACGGCTATACCGCTGAAAGTCGTGCTGGTGAGTTCCTGAGTGGCGCAGGTATCGAGGAATCATTGCATACCGGCCTGATGAGCGAAGTTGCTCCTGGCTGGAAACTCAGAGTGTTGCTGGCTCAGGCCCTGTTCTCCTCCCCTGACATCCTGTTGCTTGATGAGCCTACCAACAACCTGGATATCAACGCTATTCGCTGGCTTGAAGGCGTACTGCGCCAACAGAAAAGCACGATGATCATGATCTCTCACGATCGTCACTTTCTTAATTCAGTGTGTACGCATACAGCGGATATTGACTACGGCGAGCTGCGCCTGTACCCCGGCAACTATGATGACTTCATGATTGCATCAACAGCTGCCAGAGAATTACTGCACTCGGAAAACAACAAGAAGAAAGCGGAAATCGCAGATCTTCAGCAATTTGTCAGTCGCTTCTCGGCCAACGCATCAAAGGCAAAACAGGCAACGTCACGAGCCAGGAAGCTGGACAAGATTCAGCTTGCTGACATCAAGCGATCGAGCAGGATCAGTCCTTATATTCGATTTGCGCAGGAGAAAAAACTGTTTCGGCAAGCCTTGACCATAGAGAATCTGTCGATGGGTTTTGACGATGAGCTTTTGTTCGAAAAAGGCAATCTCATGTTGGAAGCCGGTTCACGACTGGCCATCATTGGTGAAAACGGTGTCGGAAAGACAACCCTTCTACGCTGTATGCTCGATGAGCTCCAGCCCCTCAAGGGAAAAATGCAGTGGTCGGAAAATGCTGCCATTGGCTATTGCCCGCAAGACAACACAGAAGAGTTTGCTAATAACTTCACTTTGTTCGACTGGATGAGCCAATGGCGAAAACCTTCGCATAACGATCAGATTGTACGGGCCATTCTTGGCCAGTTGCTGTTCTCCTCCGGTGACTTCGAAAAGCGCGTTCAGGTCTGTTCCGGTGGGGAGAAAAACCGCTTGATCTTCGGCAAGTTGATGATGACCTCTCCCAACGTAATGGTGCTTGATGAGCCAACCAATCACATGGACATGGAGGCCATCGAATCACTGAACCTTGCGTTGGAAAACTATGAAGGTACCATTATCTTCGTCAGCCACGACAGAGAGTTCGTCTCATCGCTGGCTACACAGATTATTGAAATAGAAGATCAGCGATTGATCAGCTTTTCCGGTACCTATGATGAGTATCTGGCCAGCCAGCGACTGGAAGCCAAAGCGGCCAATTTTTAGTGAGCCGCGGAAGGTTTGCGCAACGCGATAAAAACGCTGCGCATGCAGCCACTGCTCTCAAATGCTTCTGGTGCGACGCACCGCATCTGCCCAGCCTTCGGTTACTTGCTGACGCTGCTCATCGCTCATGGTGGGTATGAATGCTTTTTCCTGTACCCAGTTGGCTCCAAGATCGTCCAGCGAGTCATAAACACCGACCTGCAAGCCTGCCAAATAGGCAGCACCCAGTGCTGTTGTTTCAGTCTGCATGGGACGTTCAACGGGGATATCCAGAACATTGGCAAGATACTGACTTAGCCAGTCGTTCTTGACCATGCCGCCGTCGACACGTACGGTGCTGATTGCTGCGCCATCAGAACGTATGGCATTGAGCAGGTCCATCGTCTGGTAGCACACCGATTCCAGCGCTGCCCGAGTGATGGCGGCGGGGCCGGAATCGCGAGTCAGCCCGTACAATGCACCGCGCGCGTCGGCATCCCAATAGGGTGCGCCCATGCCCGTGAATGCAGGGACCAGATAGACGCCCTGATTCCCATCGATACTCTCGGCCATGGTCTGCGTTTGCTCTGCGGAGTCGATGATGCCAAGTCCGTCGCGCAGCCATTGAACGGCAGCGCCAGCGACGAAGATGGACCCTTCTATGGCATACGTGGTGGTGCCATCGAGCCGATAGGCGAGAGTGGTCAGCAGTTTGTTGGTTGAGGCGATGGGGCTGGTGCCGGTGTTCAACATCATGAAACAACCGGTACCGTAGGTGCTTTTGATCATCCCTGGTGCAAAGCACACCTGCCCGATGGAGGCGGCATGCTGATCACCCGCAACACCTGCGACTTTCAGTTCCACGCCTAACACGCTTTTATCGGTGGTGCAAAAATCTGCCGCGCAGTCATGGACCTCAGGCAACATCGACATCGGTACACCGAGCATGTCGCACAGTTCTTTGTCCCAGTCATTCGTTCTGATATTGAAAAGTAATGTCCTGCAAGCGTTGGTGGCGTCAGTAGCATGTACACGGCCGCTGGTGAGGCGCCATATTAGGAAGGTGTCTACGGTGCCGAATGCGAGTTCTCCGCGCTCCGCCTTGTCACGCGCACCGTCAACGTTGTCGAGGATCCAGCCGATTTTAGTACCGGAAAAGTACGGATCCAATAGCAACCCAGTCTTGGTAGTGACAATGTCGCCGTGTCCTTGAGCCTGCAGTTTGCGACAGGTATCAGCGGTTCGTCGGTCTTGCCACACGATTGCCTTGTGAATGGGTTTTCCGGTCTTGCGCTCCCATACCAGAGTCGTCTCACGCTGATTGGTTATACCAATGGCCGCAACCGGTCGATTGCTGGCGGATGCTCTGGCCAGGGCCTGCTTGCAGACATCCAGCGTGGATTCCCAAATCTCCTCGGGATCGTGCTCCACCCAGCCTGATTGTGGGAAGAACTGCCGGAATTCACGCTGCGCCATTGAAAAGGTGCTGCCGTCCTTCTCGAACAGCATCGCGCGTGAGCTGGTAGTTCCCTGGTCAATGCTTAACAGCAGCGGTTTGATCATCGAAGTGCCCGGTTGAGTAAGATAGCCAGCATTGTACGAGTGACTTGAGCGTTGTTGTACCCGGTTTGGGTCAAAAAAATATTTTGCGATATTTTGAAGTTTCGTTTAGAGTTTCGTTTTGCAGCGCAACGGCTAAAACGAAACACATTATGCTCTTTAAGCGCCTGTTCCAGAGGTTACGAATGAATACAGTTTGTGTCAGATAACCGTCGCCAGCAGATTCTGGATATTGTCCGCGAATTTGGGGCGGTGTCTGTTGACGAGTTGCTTCAGCGCTTTGATGTCACGCCGCAAACCATTCGCAAAGACCTGAATCGCCTGTGCGAAGAGCGTCTGCTCACCCGTACTCACGGTGGTGCACGGCTTGCCTCCAGTGTCGAGAACATGAGCTATGAGGCCAGGCGCATGCTCGCACACGATCAGAAGCAGGCGATTGGGCGGGCAGTGGCCGATATCATCCCGGACAATGCGTCCTTGTTCGTCAATATTGGCACCACGACAGAAGCGGTGGCTCAGGCACTTCTCCATCATCACCAACTCATGGTCATTACTAACAATATCAACGTCGCCTCCCTTATGCGGCCCTATACTCACAACAAAGTCATTATTGCATCGGGTGAGGTACGCAGTGCAGACGGCGGCATCATTGGTGAGTCAGCCGTCGAGTTCATCAAGCAATTCAAGGTGGATTTTGCTGTCGTAGGCGCCTCAGCCATCGATGAGGATGGTGCGCTACTTGATTTCGACTACCGGGAAGTTCAAGTGTCACAAGCCATTCTCTCCAATGCCAGACATGTAATTCTGGTTGCCGATGCCACCAAGCATGAGCGCACAGCGCCAGTGCGTATCGGCCACATATCACAGGTGCATTCCTTTGTCACGGATCATTGCCCAGGCCCGTCGTTCCGGCGTCTGTTGAGTGGTTTCGAAATTCGGACGATCGAAACCGGTGCTACGCGAAATAACGGGTAAGTACGAGGACTCTGGGCTTGCTGGCGCTTTAGTTTCGATTGACTTTCGCTTTTCAGGCAATTAGTGTTCGTCAGGTGTGTCACGGTAAATGCGCACTCTCGACAGGCGTGCAACACGGCGCTGATCTTCAGGATGCTTTGTGCAGAAAAGCGAGAATCCATGCTCGAACTTCAACATGTCAGCAAGCAGGTCGGTGCCAGCGAGCACATCAGTGATGTCAGCCTGAAGCTACAGAGTGGCTCGGTAAACGTCTTGCTTGGGCCAACACTGTCTGGAAAAACTAGCCTTATGCGTTTGATGGCCGGCCTGGACAGGCCGACGTCCGGTGATGTGTACTCCAAGGGTAAGCAGGTAACCGGTGTGTCCGTGCGCAATCGGGATGTCGCTATGGTCTATCAACAGTTTATCAACTATCCGGCGATGACTGTTTTCGAGAACATCGCATCGCCGCTTCGCCTGCAGGGTGCGGATGCTGCGACCATCAACAGCGAAGTCCATAAAGCCGCTGAGCTTTTGAAGTTGACTGAATTTCTCGATAGAACACCTTTGAATCTGTCAGGCGGCCAGCAACAACGTACGGCGCTGGCCAGAGCGCTCGTTAAAGGTGCTGAGCTTGTATTGCTGGATGAGCCTCTTGCCAATCTTGACTATAAGCTGCGCGAAGAGCTACGTGTCGAGTTACCACGGCTGTTTGCTGAAACAGGCGCCGTGTTTGTCTACGCCACAACCGAACCGCACGAAGCGCTGCTGTTGGGCGGCTACACGGCAACCTTGCATGAAGGTCGGGTCACGCAGTTCGGCCCGACAATCGATGTCTACAATCAGCCTGTCAATCTAAGCACGGCACAGACGTTCTCTGATCCGCCATTGAATACCTTCGACGTGCACTGTACCGCAGATAAGCTTATTGCCGAAGGTGCGGATGCGGGGGTGCCTATCAACCTCGGGGCGCCTGTTGATGCTCACAGCGTTCCCGAGGGCAAGTACACATTAGCGTTTCGGTCGCACCACGCGTCGCTGAGTGCCACTGGCAATTACCAGATAGCCGTTCATGGCACGATCAGTACCAGTGAAATAACCGGTTCTGAAACGTATATTCACATGAATATCGAGCAGTCTCACTGGGTGGTGTTAACGCACGGCGTGCATAAGGTGCATGCCGGAGATGCCATTACGGTATACCTCGACCCGGCTCGCTACTATCTATTCTCCGCCTCAGACGGATCATTGGTACAGTCTCCGGCTCGATTGACAAAGGCGGCCTGAGGCAATGGCAAAGATCACACTGGACAAACTTGCCCATTCCTACATGGCCAACCCGAAAAGCGACGCCGACTTTGCTCTCAAGCAAATAGACTATGTCTGGGAAGATGGTGGCGCTTACGCGCTGTTGGGTCCGTCAGGCTGCGGCAAGACAACGTTGCTAAACATCATCTCCGGTTTGCTGGTGCCTTCTAAAGGGCATATACGCTTTGATAGTGACGATGTTACCGAACGTAGTCCCGAGCAACGCAATATCGCTCAGGTGTTTCAGTTTCCTGTCATCTACGACACCATGACCGTCGAGCAGAATCTGGCGTTTCCGCTGGTCAATCGTGGATTGGCAAAGTCCGAAATCGACAAGCGTGTCGGCGATATGCTCGATACGCTGGACCTGAAGGACAAGGCCAGGCGACGTGCACATGGCTTGACGGCTGATGAGAAACAGAAGATATCGCTGGGTCGTGGCCTGGTTCGTTACGATGTCAATGCCATCCTGTTTGATGAACCACTTACGGTTATAGATCCGCACATGAAATGGCAACTCAGAACAAAACTCAAGCAATTGCATGAACAGTTCAGTCATACCATGATTTACGTGACCCATGATCAGACAGAGGCGCTGACTTTCGCGGATAAGGTCGTGGTCATGTATGAAGGGGAGGTTGTGCAGATCGGTACCCCCGAAGAATTATTCGATGAGCCTGCACACACGTTTGTCGGCTATTTCATAGGTTCACCGGGTATGAATATATTGCCCGGAAGCGTTGATCAAAACATGTTGAGCATGGCAGATTCACGCTTTGCCCTTAACAGGCATTACCGACAGATCTTAGGCAATCTCGAGATCGGAATACGTCCCGAGTTCGTGAGGGTGACTGATAAGTCTGGTGCCGGTGCTGACGGTGTTCCCATGCAGATTACATCGGTGGAGAATATCGGACGTCACAAGATTGTCCGGGGAACGATAAACGGTCATGGCATTGATGCACTGGTCGATGAAGATGCCAACGTGCCGGCAGAGGCTTACGCAGTGTTCGATCAATCGCGGTTTATTGTTTACGAGAACTCGCATCTTGTGAGGGCAGTGCAATGATTGATAAGCCGTTTAATAACAAGGCCTGGTTTTTTGTTCTACCCGTATTTTTTCTGGTAGCCATTAGTGCCATTATTCCATTGATGACGGTGGTGAACTATTCGGTTCAGGATACCTTCGGTAACAATCAGTTTTTCTGGGCAGGGACAGAGTGGTACGAGGAGGTGCTTACATCCAGTCGTTTTCATGACGCCTTGATCAGAAACCTGATTTTCTCCGGCATCATTCTGATGATAGAGATCCCCCTGGGTATCGCCATAGCGCTATCAATGCCGCGTAAAGGTTTCTGGGTGCCGGTTTGCCTTATTCTGATGGCATTGCCGTTGCTGATTCCCTGGAACGTGGTCGGAACCATCTGGCAAGTGTTCGGGCGGGCCGATATCGGGCTGCTGGGGCGTACTCTGGCGGCACTTGGTGTTGAATACAATTATGCGACCAACTGGCTCGATGCCTGGATAACCATCATCATCATGGATGTCTGGCATTGGACTTCACTGGTTGTATTGCTCTGTTATTCAGGCCTTGTCGCCATTCCTGAGCCTTATTATCAGGCGGCCAGAATTGACGGCGCATCTAAGTGGAAAGTGTTCCGATACATTCAGTTGCCCAAGATGCAGCGCGTATTGCTTATTGCCGTATTGCTTCGCTTCATGGACAGTTTCATGATCTACACCGAACCGTTTGTGCTGACGGGTGGTGGTCCGGGTAACAGCACGACATTCCTGTCGATCGATCTGGTAAAAATGGCTATCGGGCAGTTCGATCTGGGCCCTGCTGCTGCCATGTCGATTATCTACTTCCTGATAATTCTGCTTTTGTCCTGGGTGTTCTATACCGTGATGACTAACTTCGGGGCAGATGCTCCGGGAAAGGAGGTGGACTAGCCGTGAACACATCCTCTGAGTCAGCAGGCGCAGGAGCCACTAATACCATCTCTCTTGAAGGCGTCAGGGCGCCTATCAAGTCAACCGGTGATGGGAGTGGCAAGTGGTTTGCACCCACGTTATACATCGTGTTTCTGTTGCTGCCGATCTACTGGCTGGTCAACATGAGTTTCAAGACTAATCAGGAGATACTCTCAACGTTTACGCTATGGCCAAACGACCCGACGCTTGCCAACTATGCCGTGATCTTTGGTGACCCTTCTTGGTACAACGGCTACATCAACTCGATGACCTATGTTTTCATCAACATGGTCATCTCGGTGTCGGTTGCCCTGCCCGCGGCGTATGCGTTCAGTCGTTATCGTTTTCTGGGTGACAAGCACATGTTCTTCTGGCTGCTGACCAACCGTATGGCGCCTCCGGCAGTTTTTGCCTTGCCCTTCTTCCAGCTTTATTCAGCCTTCGGTCTTTTTGATACTCATTTTGCCGTTGCACTGGCACACTGTCTTTTCAATGTTCCACTGGCGGTCTGGATTCTTGAAGGCTTCATGTCGGGTGTACCGCGCGAGATCGACGAGACGGCCTATATCGATGGCTACTCGTTCCCCAAATTCTTTGTAAAAATATTTATGCCGCTTATTGCGTCGGGTATTGGTGTCGCCGCATTTTTCTGTTTCATGTTTTCCTGGGTGGAGCTTCTGCTGGCCAGAACACTGACAGCCACTGATGCAAAACCGATAACTGCCATCATGACGCGGACAGTGTCGGCCTCCGGAATGGACTGGGGGGTGCTGGCGGCTGCCGGTGTGCTCACTATCATACCGGGAGCATTGGTTATCTACTTTGTGCGCAACTACATCGCGAAGGGTTTCGCGCTGGGGCGGGTTTGATATGAGTCGTGTGGAACAAGTGGCTGGATCGCCCGCCAAGGCATCAGGTGGTCTCAGGGTGCTGGGGTGGTGCGCATCGTTTCTGATCGTTGTCCTTGTGGGTCTTTTTCTGTGGTTTCAGAGCGAATCTGCACCTGACCTTGCCTGGATGGCGTGGACCAGACCGACGGCCATTTTCTTTATAACCATTCTCTGCCTGCTTGTCGCAATGTCTGTGTGGGAGGCTTTTAGTCCGGGTGGTGGTCCGCGCACCGGGATCTTGCGTTTTGAGACGACGCGTGGTGATCGCCTGTTTCTGTCTCTTCTGGGTAGCGCCTTTATCAACCTTGCCTGGCTGGGATTTATCGGCCCGGATCTGTGGAAGGCGCTGGGTGTGTCCCTGGTTTATGCTCTGCTTGTGTTTACTGTCGTATGACACAACATCATATAACACAGGGATAGGCATCAGCTTTTTGGTATCGGGTGCGGGCCTTTGCAAGCCCGTGACCTGATGCTTATTACTATTGTCAGTATCGTGCTTTCTCAGTACGTTGAAGTACCCCGTTGTATTAGTCGCAACGGTAAACACTACGCATAACTATCCATCGGGAGGAATTAAATGCGTCAATTCAGACAGGCCAAAACGGCGTTAGCCGTGGCCCTATTTCTTGGAGGCACCCATGTCGCGCAAGCAGACATGGCAGCGGCCGAAGACTTTTTAACTAACGAGGTGGGCGATCTTACGGGATTGTCGGCCGATGAGGCCAAGGCAGAAATGCAGTGGTTCATCGATGCAGCCAAGCCGTTTGCCGGTATGGACATCAAGGTGGTTTCTGAAACCATCGCAACACACGAGTATGAGTCCAAGGTGCTGGCGCCGGCTTTTACTGCAATCACCGGTATTAACATTACTCACGATCTGATCGGTGAGGGTGACGTAGTTGAGAAACTGCAGACCCAAATGCAATCAGGTGAGAATATCTATGATGCCTACATCAATGACTCGGATCTTATCGGTACCCATTGGCGTTATCAGCAAGCTCGCAACCTGACGGACTGGATGGCAGGTGAGGGTGCAGATGTCACATTGCCTACGCTCGATATCGACGATTTCATCGGCAAGGACTTCACAACAGGACCAGACGGCAAGCTATATCAGCTTCCTGATCAGCAGTTTGCCAATCTTTACTGGTTCCGTTATGACTGGTTCAATGACGAGCAGAACAAAGCCGACTTCCAGGAGAAGTACGGTTATGAGCTAGGTGTGCCGGTCAACTGGTCAGCCTACGAAGATATTGCTGAGTTCTTCACCGGTCGCGAGATCGATGGCCAGACTGTGTATGGTCACATGGACTACGGTAAAAAGGATCCATCATTGGGATGGCGTTTCACGGATGCCTGGCTTTCCATGGCCGGGAACGGTGACAAGGGTGAGCCTAACGGACTGCCTGTTGATGAATGGGGAATTCGTGTAAACGAGAACAGCCAGCCGGTGGGTTCATGCGTCGCTCGCGGTGGTGACACTAATGGTCCCGCTGCTGTTTACTCCATCAACAAGTATATTGAGTGGCTGAACGCCTATGCACCGCCAGAGGCTGCCGGTATGGTCTTCGGTGAGGCGGGTCCTGTACCAGCGCAGGGCGCAATTGCCCAGCAGATGTTCTGGTATACGGCTTTCACCGCTGACATGGTCAAGGAAGGCATTCCTGTTGTTGACGAGGAAGGCAATCCCAAGTGGCGTATGGCGCCTAGCCCCAAGGGTGCATACTGGGAAGAGGGCCAGAAGCTGGGTTATCAGGATGCTGGCTCCTGGACTCTTATGAAGTCCACGCCTGTCGATCGTGCCAAGGCGGCATGGCTTTACGCTCAGTTCGTGACATCAAAGTCTGTTGATGTGAAAAAATCACATGTGGGACTGACGTTCATTCGTGAAAGTACAGTTCAACACGACAGCTTCACAGAGCGTGCGCCTAAGCTCGGTGGTTTGATCGAGTTCTATCGTTCGCCAGCTAGAGTTCGCTGGTCACCTACAGGTACCAACGTTCCTGACTACCCGAAGCTTGCTCAGCTCTGGTGGCAGAACATTGGTGATGCGTCTTCCGGGGCAAAGACGGCTCAGGAAGCCATGGACGCCTTGTGCGAAGCACAGGAAAAGGTTTTGGCCCGACTTGAGCGTGCCGGTGTGCAGGGTGATATCGGTCCTGTCCTGAACGAAGAGCAGGATCCGGAGTACTGGTTCAGTCAGCCCGGTGCCCCCAAGGCCAAGCTGGACAATGAAAAGCCAACGCCTGAGACCATCAATTACGATGAGTTGGTCGAGAGCTGGAATCAGTAACACGTCGTATCGATGAAAACAGACCGGTGCGTTCCGGTAGCTGTCAATCAAGGCAGCTCGGACGTACTGGTTTGCTTCGTTGATTAAAGAAGGTTTTGCCTGTCATTCCCGTCTTCGCGGGGATGGCAGGTTTCGTTAAGAGAACCGTTGTGAAGTTAAAGCATAGTAAGTCCGTATCAATCAGGGCACTTCACATTGGAACTTACCCGCATTACGCCGACTACACAGCTCAGAACATGCAGTTAGCTTTATCCGTTAATCACACAACACAAGAGGTTCAGTCATGAGTACCTACGATCTCGTTGTCATTGGTGGTGGCGTCAACGGTGCAGGTATTGCGCGTGATGCGGCTGGCCGGGGCCTTAGTGTCTTGCTGTGCGAAAAGGATGATTTGGCACAGCACACCTCGTCTGCCAGTACCAAGCTTGTGCACGGAGGTCTGCGGTATCTCGAGCATTATGATTTCATGCTGGTGCGTCATGCGCTCAGTGAGCGGGAAGTGTTGTTGCGGGCAGCGCCACACATCATCTGGCCGCTGCGATTCATCTTGCCGCATCACAAGGCATTGCGCCCCCGATGGCTTATCAGGCTGGGTTTGTTTCTGTATGACCACCTGGGAGGGCGAAAACTTCTGCCAGCGTCTCATGGTGTTGATCTTGCGCAGCACGTATCTGGCGCAGCACTTAAAAATGAATTCACCAAGGGATTCGAATACTCGGACTGCTGGGTTCAGGATGCTCGACTTGTGACGCTTAACGTCATGGATGCGGCCGAACGCGGTTGCGATGTTAGAGTCAGAACCGAGTGCACCGATATTGTTCGCGGTGATGGACAGTGGACTGTCAACCTGCAGGATCATCTGTCAGGACAGGCCTCTGTGGTCACGGCGCGTGCAATTGTCAACGCCTCCGGACCGTGGGTGGAGAAGACCCTCAACCTTGATGAAGAGCACGACACTCGTCACGGCGTACGGCTTGTCAAGGGAAGTCATATTGTTGTACCCAAGCTATTCGACCACCCCTATACCTACATATTTCAAAACGCTGATAACCGCATATTGTTTGCGGTGCCCTATGAAAATGACTTTACCCTTCTCGGGACCACCGACGTCGAGATCCAGGCAGAGCCGGGCAGCGAAAAAATCGAAGATAGTGAGATAGATTATATCTGTGACAATGCCAGTGAGTACTTCAAGACGCCAATCTCCAGAGACCAGATTGTCTGGACATACTCTGGTGTTAGGCCCCTTTACGACGATGCCTCCGACAACGCATCAAAAGTAACACGCGACTATAAGCTGGATCTGGATACGCGTAAGGGCGCTCCCGTTCTGTCTGTGTACGGCGGTAAGATTACAACGTTCAGGAAGTTGGCTGAGCAGGCAGTGGATATGCTCAAGCCTGAACTGAAATTCTCTGCCGGTGCCTGGACGTCATCCGTTGCACTGCCCGGAGGAGACATCCCGGATGCCAACTACGACCGATTTTTAAAGCAAAGTGCGCAACGATATCCATGGCTGGATACGGTGGTGCTTAACGACTATTGCAGAAACTACGGCACTCGCATTAGCACGCTGGTAGGCAAAGCATCGGGTATGGAGGAGCTTGGATACCATTTTGGTGGCCCTCTGTATCAGGCCGAAGTTGACTACCTGATAGTCCATGAATGGGCCCGCAGTGCTGCCGATATTCTATGGCGCCGCAGCAAGAAGGGATTGCATACGCCTGCCGGAACAGAGCAGGCTTTGCAGCAATGGATAGAACAGCACTACAATTTCAGCACTGACGATCCTATCCTCAGACAGGTTTCCTAAACTGTATATGCTTTGCGCTACCTCAAGCCGCTTTACGCGGTGAAGTTGTGTTTTTGGCTTTGGTATCCAGCGTAAAGCTATCCACCATTGTCTGTAGATTACCCGCCACCTGGTTCAGTTGTAGTACTTCATCTTTAGCTTCGTGTACAGCTTGCGTTGTGTCGACAGTACCTTGCACCAGTTCATTTATTTCCAGTGAAATCCCCGAGGTGCCAGTGGCAACGTGGTTTATCGAGCGGCTGATTTCCTGAGTCGTCGAGCTTTGCTGTTCCATGGCCGAGGCGGTATTTTTCTGAAGCTCGTTTATCTGCTGGACAATGGTATCGATTTCGCGAATGCCTTCAGCGGCGCCGTTACTTTCATTCTGAATAGCGCGAATTTTTACGCTGATGTCTTCGGTTGCCTTGGCTGTCTCCTTTGCAAGCTCTTTGACTTCATTGGCAACAACAGCAAAGCCCTTACCTGCGTCGCCTGCACGTGCTGCCTCTATGGTGGCATTCAAGGCGAGCAGATTGGTTTGCTCTGCAATCGAGTTGATGACCTTGACCATCGCACCGATATCCTGGCTGGAGGAGGCGAGCTGCGAGACGCTTTCGTCTGCGGCACGGGTTAGCTCTGCTGCCTGTCCGGCAACGGTTGTCGACCGTTGTGTGTTCTTGACGATCTCCTTGATGTTGGCGTTCATCTGTTCGGCAGCACCTGCGATAGAGTCTACGTTGCCGGAAATTGAATGAACGGCTGTGGATACGCTGTTGGCCTGTTGGGACGCTGACAAGGCATTGTCTTCCAGCTTGGTATTGACCTTGATGACACTGCTCGCGCTTGAATTGACAACACCAGCATCATCTTTCAGCCTCGAGATCATTTCGGAGAGTTGGGTAACGGTTGCGTTAGCATCGTCGTGTAACTGAAGGAAGTCGCCACTGAGCACCAATGTTCTGTGTTTGCGCCAGGTGTGACTTAGATCACCGTTGGCCAGACGCTTGAATACGTCGCCCGCGCTCGAGATGACTGAGTTGCAAACGCCAACCATGTCATTAATGCCGTTGTATACCGGCACCAGAAAGTCTGGTTTTCCGCTGGCATCGATACTGCCTGACAAGTTACCTTTCAGGGCATCTTCAACCAGTCCCATGACATCCTTGCCAACGGCCAGCTCTACAGTGACTTCGTCTGTGCGATCCCGAATCTCGATGACTGTACCGATTGCCTCGTGTGCATCGTCGTATACCGTACTGGAAATGAACCTCAAATGACGGCCTCCCACCATCCAGTCAAGCTCGGTTGCCGCGCCGTCAAGATTGTCTGTGTTGGACATTATCTGTCCTTTGCACAGAAAATCCATAGGCTGCCCAAGAATGTCATGGTGCGAGAAGCCCTGTATATCAACGGACAAGACACTCTCGAATTGCTCAAAGAAATGATTTGCAGATATATTGATGTAATTGATAGTCTTGTCAACATCGGCGACCAGCACCGGGCTTGATACACATTCGAGTGCCTGTTTAATACGGCCGTTATCAATGGATTGTTGTCGCTCTTCGCTGATACGGACATTCAGTTTTTCCTGCATGAGTGCAAGGGCGCTCATGAGCTGCGATGGCTCGTCGCGCCCGTCCGTCTCTATGGTGTTGTCCAGTTGATCATCGGCGATTGCCTCTGCCAGAGTCTTGGCCCGAATGATGGTCATGCTGATGCTGCGACTGACAATGTAGGTAAACAACATGGCGATGCAAATGCTGGCAAGAACAAACGCCAGCATCAGATTGCGCTCCGATACATCAGCGTCTATTCGTTGCTGGAGCAGTCGTCTTAGCTCGGCGTTAACAGCGTCATACAGTTCATAGCCTTTTCTGACGGAAATGTCGGTATCTGAAAAGGCCTTTTTCATCAGCTCTGGTGTTGAATTGACTCTCACTTTTTCTAGTGATGCCAGGGCGATGGTATAGTCTTCCTGAAACTCTATTTTAATACCATCAAGTAATTGTGCAGATTCTGTATTGTGGCTGAGCGCGATATCGATTGTACTAACGGCACTGGCGGCGGCTGTACCGATTTTCTCAAGGGTATAGAGATGATCAAGTTGGTACATGAACCCGTTCTTCTCTGTGAACTCTACCTTATATTGATTGAGTGCCGTGATGGCAGGCAACATCTTCAGAACGACGACATCCATCAAATAATAGCTATCCAGATCTGGATCCAGAATAAGGTTCGAGTTGTCACCCACTTGTAATATTAGCGCTGAAATCGCATCAATGGTCTTGTCATGCAACAGGGTTGCTTCGTCGAAATTCAGGTCAGTCTCGCTGTTCAGTAGCGTCTCGATACTCTCTCTTGTCTCCTCCCAGAGGCTGCCCAGTTGGAGAACGGTATTGAGTTCACCATGCGCCGCGTTCATGATTCCGATACTGTCTAAAAGTTTGTTGCGAACGTCTTTGGTTTGCGCGCTGTTGTCCACCATAGAGCTTGAGTAGGCTATTCGGTGTTCTTCAATCAGGGCGTGCAGGTCTCTTAACGGGTGAATGTATTCGCTGCCCGTGATTTCCTTTGCGGCAAATTCCACAGATTCAGAAGATTTTTTTGCCAACAGGTACGTGGCAATGACGGCTGGCAAGGCGGCGAGCAGTATGATGACGATGAACTTGTATTTCAGACGTAGATTTTTCATGAAAGTCCGAGTAGTAACCTTGATGCAGAAGGACAACATGTGATCGAAAAGTAACCCTTCCATGGGTAGATCACTTGTAACAAACCGCTTGCGTGATGTTCTAGCGACCTGTCAATCCATAGCTGAGACTTTAGATGTTACGTTGCGCGCTCATGCGGTAGTTCCGCAGAAATTTTCTGCGCCAGGGTTCGGGAAATTCAATTTTCTGACCTACCGGTGAGCGCAAGAGCTCGTAACCGGCGCGTCGTGCGGTGCCAGAATTGAGTTAACAGAACACTGCTGGGTATTCATCTATTGCTATTGCGTTTTGCGCAATGCGTGTACCTGACTAACCATTTCAATATCGGATACGCTAACCTGAAAATCTTCAGTAATGCTAACGCCTTGCCAACGCAGGCCGCTGACATCACGTGTTTTTGCATCCAGCGCTTTGGCATTCTGCTGTGTGCAGCGTCTGAATGTGTCAGGCCTTTCGATGTCGCCGAATTCGTAGGACACCTGAATCAGCTGGCCCTCCAGAAAACGGTAAATCGCGTTTGTCGGTATCTCATTAAAAAGTGTGTTCCCATGCTCATTAATGACAAGGCAGGTTTCAAGAAAATAGGCGCGCCGGGTATAACCCATGCCAGTTCGCATTAACTTGCAATCAGCCTGCGACCCCCATTGTTGTTCAAGCAGATACAGCGTGGCGTTACGTGGCTCACCAATAGGTAGATCGAGTAAAGATAGGGCGACAGGAGGCGTATTGGCGTTCACAACGCTTGTATAGACTGACGTCAGGAGTAATGCAGATAGTATGAGGGCGTTATGCATGATTTTCCCTTCGGTGAAACGGGTCATGCCATGGGGTTGTGTTACCGGGCAGTCGTGTTGCAGAAGCTGACTGATTTTAACCGGAATATCGCCGGATCTCGGCGAAACGCTGCGATCCTGTTCCGCCAGACAATTGATCTCTATGAGGTGCATCTTTTACGCCAGACCAGCAAGCCAGAAAGTGGCAGCAGGCTTGCCCACATCAGACCAGCAAAAACCCGCCCCTGGCCGTCAAGTGATGAGCTTGATGGTGCAGAAGCTTGCGTGATAGCGGTTTGTCCATCATTCAACGGTCGGACAGTCTGATCTCCTGGAGTGTTGGCCTGCATGTTCTCCTGAATCCAATCGATGTACGTGGATACATTCGTATAGATGCCCGGCTTTCGGGCCACGCCACAACCGACGCCCCAGCTGGTGATGCCTGTGATCGCAGATACGCTATCGTCGTCGCTTCCTACGCGATAAAGTGGACCACCGGAATCTCCTTGGCATGAATCCCGACCGCCAGCTGCAACACCTGCACAGATCACGCTCTGATCGGTGTATCCATTGTAGGCTGGGTAACGTGTTCCGCAGGAGGCCCCCGGCGTCATATTGACAAAAGCGCCGCGCAGCTGCTTTGGAAAACTCTGGGTGCGCCCGTCCTCGCTTGAATTCACGGCCCCCCAGCCCGCGATGAACGCACTCTCGTCAAGAGTAACCGGTTTTGTATCCAAGGCTATGGGTTGAACCATAGCGTCATATTCCAACTGCAGCAGCGCTATGTCGCGGCCCTGTTGAACACGTTGAAACTCGGGATGGACAACGACACGGAGTACCGCTATAGGTTGATTGACGGGGTTGTCCAGATCTGAGCTACCTGTCAGTACAAGCACGTCCTGAGGCGATTTTATGGTTCCGGAGAGGTTCTTCAGGCAATGCGCGGCGGTGAGTACCCATCGCGAGCTGATGACAGTTCCACCACAGAACTGGGATTGAAACAGATCGCCGTCAAATTCAACTCTGCTGCGGTTAAGCAGAGCGACGGTAGCTGGCACCTGTTCGATGTGGGTCTCGAATCCGCCAATGATGCGAGCGCTGGTGTTTACAGAGGCAGGTTGTGATGCAGGTGCGTTTTCTGCTATCACACTGCTGCTGGTTGTAAGTAGTATCAAGGTGCCGAGCCACTTAAGGGCTGTGTTCATTCTCCGACGACCATTCAGGTTTATTCCTACTGGCATATCAAGCCTTGTCCATGGGTTCTGTTGTACGCTCTACCAACACGCTTTTGCTGGCAAATCCGGGTAGGGGGCAGGCGGGTTGCCCCTGCTTTTGTTGACAATGAAGCAGATGTCGCAGTGTATGAGCAGGATGTAAACTGGTCATGACGCAGCCATGGCTTGATTGACGTTGGATTTGTATTCGCTTGGCCAGATGACCTGCGTGTTTGACGCCCCGTTTGTTGCTGTATTGACAAGGCAGGATGGTAAGCAAGTCTGTATTGCTTTTCTATTACAGACTTTGCATTGCTGGCAGGAAAACCTGCATCGACTTTCCGGGACTGTGCACTCTGTTCAAACGAGTGATAACGACCGCCAACACTCAGCAATGCCTGCACGATCACAGGCCCACTGCATTATCCGGGTGTATTCTTTTCTACCCAGCGTTGGGTTCCACCGGCTAGGGTTTCCTTTTTCCAGAAAGTAGCGCGGCTTTTCAGAGCTTCCATCAGGAAACGGCAGGCATCAAATGCAGCGGCACGGTGCGCGGAGCATACTGCCGTGAGCACGATGGGTTGGCCAGGGAGGATGTCGCCAACCCGGTGAACGATGAGTGCGTCGATGATATCCCACCGCGACTTGGCATCATCGATGATCTCCTGCAACTGCTTTTCGGTCATGCCGGGGTAGTGCTCGAGAGTCATCGTTGACACTGAGCTGCCTTCGTTGAAGTCCCGCATGGTGCCAACGAAGCTGGCAGTTGCTCCAAAACTACCTGTTGGCAGGCTGTTTTCGAAACGCTTCAGTTCGATGGCAGGGTCGAAACCATCAGCTTCTATCCGGATACTCATCAACCACCGGTAACAGGAGGGAAGAAGGCGACTTCATCACCGTCAGTGACGCTCTCATGAGGCTCCCTGTGCTCGAGATTGACTGAACACAAAACGTGATCTGGAAGCAATGGGGTGTCGGTTGCCCGCTCCCATACGTCACTGATGGTCTGTATGCCAGCGGCATCGACCTCTTTAACGCCTTGTTTCAATTGCTCGCGAAGGCTGGCAAAAAATTTGACCTTTATGGTCATGAATCTGTCCGATTAACGATATTCTTTGCAGATGATACCTAATACACCGCATCGACGAGTAAGCAATGTCACAAAGAACTGATGGATTGACACATTTCAATGTCGACGGGGATGCCCACATGGTGGACGTCGGCGACAAGGCCGTGACTCACCGTGTCGCTGTTGCTGGGGGTTCCATCTGCATGCTGCCTGAGACGTTTTCCATGGTTTGTGCAGGTACGCACAAGAAAGGAGATGTGCTGGGCATCGCACGCGTTGCAGGCATCATGGCGTCCAAGCGCACCAGCGATCTCATTCCGCTGTGTCATCCCATTGGCCTTACCCGCGTTGATGTCGAATTCAAGACCGATGAGCAATCGCCCAAGGTGCATTGTTATGTACGTGCCGAGACGCGTTCTCAGACAGGTGTAGAGATGGAGGCCCTGATCGGACTGCAGGTGGCGCTTGCGACTATTTATGACATGTGCAAGGCGGTTGACCGTGGGATGCGAATCACCGATATTCGCCTGCTTGAAAAAAGTGGTGGCAAATCCGGACATTATCTGGCCTACGACAAGTAGTCCAATGGATGTGGTTCGATAAATCGATTTTTACCGATTTCCCAGTTCGGACCGGGTATGTACCGTCCGACATCGATGTATGACGATGGACGATCATCTGGTGGTTGTGGCGAGATGTGTGGAAATGCTCATTCGAGTGCAGATGCCGCATCTTGCGCCTAATGTTTGACGCAGCACAATGATCCTTTTTAAAATCGTTACCTGTGTTCATACAGGGCCTGCCTCTGCCTGAGATACAATAGTGCTGTAATGAGGGAAGATGTGTCTTCTCCGACAATTGACAGTCTCGCAGGTAGCGTGGGCGCTAAGTAAGTGAAATTAAGAGGCGGTAGGCATGAAACTCGTTAAATGGTTACTCGGCACTGTGGTCGTGCTACTGCTGGTAGTGGGCATCGGTGTCGCAGCACTGGTTTATCTGGTGGACTGGAACGATTTCAAGACAACCATCCAGAACCAGGTAAAAAAGCAGACAGGCCGGGACCTGACGATTGCCGGAGACCTGAGTCCGTCGGTGTTTCCATGGGCGGGCATTTCCATTGGCGAAATCAGTCTGGCAAACGCAGACGGTTATGGTGATCAGCCCTTCGCCAGCATCTCGGGTGCCGATGTAAAGGTTGAGTTGTTACCCCTTATAAAACGTGAAATCAATGTACGTACGGTCGAGCTCAGTGGGTTGCAGCTCGATCTTCAGCGTGCGGCGGATGGAAGCACAAACTGGGATGATCTGATTCAGAGCACAACGACGACGACCACCGAGGAGGTCAACGATGATCAGCAAGTGACAACAGAAGTCGAGGGCAGTACCGCCACCATAGCGGCGCTTGCCGTGGGTGGTATTGAAGTCACAGATGCGAACGTCAGCTGGATGGATGCAACGACAGGTACCGATGCAAAGTTATCCTCTTTCAACTTGTTGACGGGTGCGATCGAGTTGGAAAAACCGTTTGATCTGACAGTGGATTTCTCGGTAATCAGTAACAGCATGGACATTCAGGCGGATGTGAAGGGGAGCGCCAAACTCATGGTTGATCTCAACGCTCAAATCTATAGCGTAGAGGGCCTTAGTCTGACAACCGATGCCAAAGGGCCTGCATTGCCCGGTGGTGCATTGGCAGCAACACTTGGAGCAGATCTCATAGCAAGGCTGGCTGATCAGCAGGTCGATATTTCTGCCCTGTCGTTAGCCGCCTTGGGTATAGAACTTGGTGGTTCGATCAACGTTGCCAATCTCGATACAGAGCCCATGATCAATGGCCAGCTGGCCAGTAACGATTTCAGTCCACGTGAGATGATGAGCAAACTGGGTATCGAAGCCCCTGTCACCGCAGATGAAAACGTGCTGAGCAAGGCTAATCTTTCGCTGGCGCTTGCGGCGACGCCGTCCAGCGCTGCGCTCACTGATCTGACGATTACGCTGGATGACACGACATTCTCAGGGTCTGCCGGAGTGCCCTCGCTTGAAGGCGCGATACCGCCTGTTCGATTTGATTTCAACGTAGATGCGATTAATATCGATCGTTATCTGCCACCCGCTAGCGAGACACCCGCTGACCAGGATACGGATGCGGAAGCTGAAACACCCGCGGTTGCAAGCACCGGGGATGAACCTATTGAATTGCCTGTGGAGATGATGCGGCAGTTGAGTATTGACGGTACGTTCAGTGTCGGCAGTGTCACCGTAAGCAATCTGACCACTGAGAACATTGTTATCCCGGTCAAAGCCAGCGGGGGCAAGCTTGCATTGCAGGATATGCAGGCTGCGCTTTATGAAGGTGCACTGGATGCCACGGTGTCCGTTGATGTGTCGGGAGCCGAGCCGAGCTATGGCGTTGTCATGTCGTTAGCGGGCGTACAGGCGGCGCCCCTGCTGGGCGATCTCATGCAGAAAGACTCCTTCCTGAGTGGTGGCGGTGAGTTTGCCACAAACATCACGACAGGCGGCAATAGCGTCAATGCCATCAAGGCGGCGTTGAACGGACAGTTCAATACCGCCTTTACTGACGGCTCGCTCAACGGCATTAATATCGGTTACCAGATTCGGCGTGCGAAAGCTGCCATCACCGGTCAGACATTGGCTGAAGAAGACGGCGTGGTGAAGACCGACTTTTCATCATTGGCGGTGAGCGGCACGTTTACCAATGGCGTGATGAATTCAAATGACCTTGACATGCGTTCACCATTGCTGCGTCTGGGTGGGGCCGGTACCGTGGACCTGCCCGGTGAAACCGTTGACTACACACTGGAGACGCTGATTACCGGCACCGCGCAAGGCCAGGGTGGCGCTGATCTGGAAGCGCTGAAGGGTGTAAAACTCAGCATCCCGGTGCGCGGCACATTTGAAGAGCTCTCGGCAAACTTTGCTGGCGTAATTCTCAGTGGCATGAAAGACAACATCACGGGTAACCTGAAGAATCAGGCCAAGGCACTGGCGGATGAGAAAGCTGAAGCCCTGAAAGCCGAGGCGCGTAAAAAGGCTGATGCCGTGAAGGCTGAAGCTGAGGCCGTGGTGAAGGAAAAATCAGAAGAGCTCAAGGAAGAGGTACAAGACAAGGCCAAGGATGCGCTGAAAAGTCTGTTCAAGTAGGCTTATTGAGGGCCACCGGGCGCAAGCCGGACTCTGTGACCGTTACACTACCGGGTGATCTTGTTCAGGTGCAGTGATTTGACGGTGCCTTAGGCGGAGAAACAGCTATCTGGATGTGTACTTTTTTTCTGTATTCTCCGGTTGTTAACTCCTCACACCCGAGTTCATTGAATCTTGTCTGATATTTCCAACCCCGACCGCTTTGCCCAAGCCGTGCTCGAGTGGTTTGATGTGCACGGTCGCAAGCATCTGCCATGGCAACAGAACAAGACACCCTACCGTGTGTGGGTGTCGGAAATCATGTTGCAACAGACACAGGTTGCCACGGTCATTCCGTACTACGAGAAGTTCATGAATCGCTTTCCTGATCTTCAGGCTCTGGCAGAGGCGCCTGAGGATGAAGTGTTGGCGCATTGGTCGGGGCTGGGATATTACGCGCGTGCCAGGAACCTGCACAAATGCGCAAAGATTGCACTCGCCGAACACAACGGGCAGTTGCCCGATGACGTAGAGCTGCTTGTGCAAATGCCGGGTATCGGACGATCCACCGCCGGCGCTATCCTCAGTCTCTCTTTGGGCCAGAGTCACGCTATCCTGGACGGTAATGTCAAACGTGTGCTGGCGCGATATCGTGCGGTTGACGGCTGGCCCGGCAGTACCGCTGTACTGAGCCACTTGTGGGATATTTCGACACGGTATACGCCAGAGGTGCGTACGGCCGACTTCAATCAGGCCATGATGGATCTGGGGGCAACCTTGTGTACCCGTAGCAGGCCTGCCTGCGACAGATGCCCTCTGGCGTCAGATTGCCAGGCTTTTGCGTCTGGAGAGATAGCGAGATATCCGGGAAAAAAGCCTAAAAAACAGATACCTGTGAAAAGTACGGTGATGTTGAAGATAAGCAATAGAGACGCGGCCGTGCTGCTACAGAAGCGTCCACCTTCAGGCATCTGGGGTGGATTGTGGAGTTTGCCGGAGGTCGCCACCGTCCATGATGTGCTGCCCTGGCTGGAAACTGTGGGTCTGATAGCTGTTGACACCCCGTTCAGTGTGGCCAGATTTCGGCATACGTTCAGTCATTATCACCTTGACATCGACGTACAGGCACTGAATGTTGAAGTATCGGATACCGGAATTCTGGAGACCGCTGAACGGGTCTGGTATAACGGTGATCAGTTTCCGGGTGGCGTTGCCGCACCGGTGTCGAAAATTCTGAATAAACTGGTAGGAGAGTTGCTGTGACAACCCGCATGGTGCAATGCGTAAAGCTTGATAAAGAGGCCCCGGGCCTTGAACGACCCACGTACCCCGGTGATCTGGGTAAGCGAATTTATCTGAATATTTCACAAGAGGCCTGGCAGAGCTGGGTATCGCATCAGACTATGCTGATCAACGAGTATCGTCTGACGCCGGTTGATCCCAAGGCACGCAAGTTCCTTGAAGAGGAGATGGAGAAATTTCTGTTCAGTGATGAATTCACCAAGCCTGAAGGGTATGTGCCTCCCAGCCAGTAGCTGCTGAAATATCTGGCACAGGGGAGGTGCCGGAGACAACTTCCCTGTGACGACAGGCGCGTTCCGTTATCGCAAATGTGTATTGGCTATCTGTCGGTAGTCGCCGCTGCGTTTCAGTGCTCGCAGGCCCTGGTTCAATCTCAGCAGATTAACCCTTGCTTGTGGATCGGTCTTCATGGCAACAACATGCAGAGTTTGTATGTTGGCAAAATCCAGTAGTTCGCTCGCTTGGTCATGTATATCCAGATTGGTAAGGATCTTGTCAGTGGTGTCGGCGTTGACCGTGACAATGTCTACTTCACCTTGCATTAGCTGTTCGAAGCAGTCAGTCGGATTGGCAGCCGCGACTCGAACGTAGTTTTCTGGGACCAATCCCATGGCCTCCAGATCGTGAGTGAAGTAGCCGCGGGGCCGACAGATTCTCAAGCCTTGCATATCCTTGGCAGTGGCAATTGAGTTGGCGATATCAGGACGTGAGTAGAACGAGACAACGACTTCGTGCAGTGGCTCGGAGAAACGCAGATTGTCACAGCGCCATATAGAGCTTTCGCCCAGTGAATCGCGCGCAGTGCAATCCGGCTGGAACCAGGGAAATGCCAGCTGGTATGCACCATCAGATAACAAGGGCTTAAGGTGTGCCTCCCAATCATTAATGACATCAAGGCGATAGTCTGCCGCGCCCCCATTCTGTAGCAATGCCCGTTCGACGAGCTCGACACTGAACCCGCCGTTTGGCAGACCTTTATCGACGTAGGGCGGGTATTCCGAGCCGGTCAGGATCTTGAGGTTGCCTGAAGTGGTTTGTGGCAGGCTGGGTAGCTTGTCTGCAGGAGAATTTGCCAGTTCGCCGTCAATACATGGAATGTACACGCCGACACCGGCGGGTAACACATTCGGATTGGTCACAATGCCAGGGTTGTAGTCAAAAATAGCCTGATAGGCCTCAATTCTGCCGTAGGCGCGGAGCGCGATTTTTGTCAGAGAGTCGCCTCGTTGCACCATGTAAATTGAATCGCAAACGACTGATTGAGCCGAGGCGGCTGGTGATAAAACCCAGGCGGCTAGAGTGAACAGCATTAAACAGCCAAATTTCAATGTAGTTGCTCCCGCCAGAAGCTATTGCCAGCTTCTGGAAATTTCCAGATTGTCATTGCATAGCTACCCTAACCGAATTTGCGACCTGCCGCAGCTTCGCCCTCGCATCCATTCTCATGTCTGAAGAGCACGTCGGGTGTCTCGTACAGCGCTTTCATGGAACAAGATCAGTTGCGCATCATGTTGTCGAACGCCGACGTGGTTTGTAATGTCGGTTGATCGTGTCGGGTATGCGCTGTCTGGTAGCAATCCATGAATGGGATTATCTATTGCTTACAAACAATGTGTGAGCTGTTCAATTGACAGAGACTCATTGGTAGGGTTATTATTGGGTTTAATATCCCAAATAATAAGAATCTTTGTGAAAATTCAACTTTGTGTCTTGATGGCTTGTTCATTGTTGCTTTCGGCATGCGGCGACTCTAGTGACAGTTCCGTGCTCGCCGGAGCCGGCTCTCCGGTAAGGGGGCCAGTGGGTGGCGAGGCATTGCCCGGCGAGGGGGCTGCGTCTGTTCCGGGTGTGGGGAGTGATGTGTCATCGGATTCCGATACGTTATCCGATGGCGCTCCAGCGGCGGAGGCAGCGCCGAGCGGTGTGGCAACATCTCCGGTAGAGCCCTCTTTACCGCAGCCGGAACCTCCTGTGAGCATTCAGCCCGGTACGCTGACAGCCGGCGATTATGATGATCAACTCAATCCATCACTGTATGAGCGGTACAGCGACAATTTCCTGCAGAACGTACGAGCGCAAACCAATATCCCGCGCCTCGATTTGTCCCAAAGAATAGCGGTGATCATCAAGGATAGTAGTGGTAATCCTTTTGCAGGCGCTAACATCGCAATCCTGGACACTCAGGGGGAGACAACTGGCACGCTGATGACGCCTGCCAATGGCATCACTTACCTTTACGAAGATCTGGATGGTCTTGCTGCTGAGTTCACCTTGCGGATCAGCGACAGGCTGGGCGATGTTTCCATCATGCAAACGGTATCTCTCGACAGTATCGGGCAGCAAAGACAACTTGACTTCGTGCTTGATACTCCTGGTGTAGCCAATAACCAGCTGGATCTGCAACTTGTTATCGATACGACTGCCAGCATGGGTGATGAGTTGAGTTATCTGCAAGCCGAGCTAAGCTCGATTCTCAACAGTGTGCGGAATGCCAATCCGCAGGTGTCCATCCGTACAGGCCTTGTGGTGTATCGGGATGTCGGAGATCAATATGTAGTTCGCAGTTATCCTTTTACCGATAATCTGGCTGACATGCAGTCGGCTCTGAACGCAGAGACCTTCGATGGTGGTGGCGACTACCCGGAAGCCATGGACCAGGCCTTGGCTGAGGCCTTGACGTTTGACTGGCGTGAGCAAAGTGCCAGGGTCTCTCTGCTGGTGGCTGATGCACCACCGCACAGTGATCGTGTTAACGCTACCTGGGCATCGGCTTTGGCTGCCCGTTCGAGGCAGATACATATCGTGCCGTTGGCTGCCAGCGGTGTCGCTGAAGATGCGGAGTACCTGATGCGTTCCATGGCCGCACTGACCAACAGTCGCTATCTGTTTCTGACTGACGACTCGGGCGTGGGGAACCCACACGATGAGCCCGAAATAAATTGCTATATCGTGACGCGACTGGATAGCTTGATCCGTCGAGTGATTAATCAGCTCGTAACGGGTGTCCGTACCGAACCGTCAAGTAATGAGGTGATTCGTGAAGTTGGCGACTATGACAATGGTGTATGCCGGACTGTCGGGCAGCAGTAACTATCCTTTACGGCTTTATTGCAGTGCCAGTCTTTGTTTCCGCTTGCCACGGCAATACGCAGGTGGAAGGGTATGGCTTTGAGTATTTCTTCCATGACGAGTTGGTGGCTTAATGAATCATTCGAACGAGCTTCGGATGGTAGACTTTGCAGCAGAGTATTGTGCTAATTTCCCTTAAAGAGAGCGACCGTCATGAAGTCAGAGAGAGACCTTGAAAAGACCTACTCCAACAAGGAGTTTATCGAGAAGCTCAGGCGCCTTGCAGATTGCATTGAGGCTGATGAGCAGTTTGAAATACAAATTGCCGGTGAACGTATCTATGTCCCTGTGCGCGCAGCTTTCAGTATCGAACATGAACGCTCTGATGGCGAAGAGGAAATTGAATTCCAGATCAAATGGGATCACCCCGCCAGCTAGCCAGACATAAAGTCCGGGCAGTGTTTCTGATGAGTGCCGGCAACCTTGTTGCAATAAAGCGAGTAACGCTGGCGGATTGATTTGACATGCACGGCCGATATCCCAATCACTGTCAATGTGAAAAGGGATGCCTCCACATAGCCGGTGCCCAGTAAGCAATGACTGATTCTGCTGCTTGGCAAGCTAGTGTTGATTGTGTCCGTCGTTTCGCATTCTTACCCTGGGTAATCCGTGTCTCCTGCCTCATTGCTATAGAGTTTCAGCTATGCATTGGTATCATACGGTTTGATGAAATCCGGCCTCTGACGCTGGGAACGTGGGTTCGAATGCTGGAGTGTGTCAATTTAGCGAAGTCATAATGTGACGATTATCACAAATTTAAGCGGATGTGTGAAGAATCATGACTATTCCGGTTCGTTTGTACCTTCGCCAATGTCTATTTATTACCATCAGTCTGAATAAGAACTCGACTCCTGAATCCATCGCGGCAAACGTGTCTGCTTCGGCATTTTTCAGTCACCCGCGAAGATAGACTCTGTGTTAACTGCATACCCACACTCTTGAAAATGCCATCACGACGCCCCCTGAAGATCGATAAGCACTTTCCTTTTCGCGAGTTCCTGTTGCTGCCGTTCCTCCTCAGTATTGCAGCCTGTTCGGATGTGGCTGATAATTCGGCTGCCTTCGTCATCAACGAAAACTCTGTCGTTATCGGAGTCTTGGGTGATGCTCCCTATCAGCCTGAAGACATCGCCGAGTTTCCCGAGCTGGTTGCATCCATCAACGCCGATCCAGATGTGAATTTCTCGGTTCACGTCGGAGACATCAAGGCCGGTGCCACGCCTTGTACCGACGCTAGTCTGCAAAACGTCTACAACCTGTTTCAGACCTTTGATGAGCCTCTTATCTACTCCATCGGTGACAACGAGTGGACAGATTGTGACCGGCCCAGCGCAGGATCCTTTGATCCTGAAGAGCGACTGAGCAAGGTACGAGAAATATTCTTTTCGGTACCAGGCATGTCCTCCGGAGGTGCCAGCAAGCAGGTTGAGGCACAGCCGTCTTATCCTGAAAATCAATTGTGGGAAGAGGAAGGAATTGTCTTTGCCACGCTTCATGTCGTTGGTACCAATAACAATCTGATAAGCGGTGCAGGCATACCTGGTGCTGCAGAGCAAACCAGCATGGGATCTTCTGAGTACGGAAGACGCAACGCAGCAAATATTGCGTGGATGCGTGGTATTTTCAGTCGCGCCATGCAGAACCAGTCTGCAGGAGTGGCACTGTTTCTTCATGCTGATATGTGGAAAATGCAGGATGAATTTAACGAGGCGCTTTTTGGAGGCTTCAGAGAATTTGTTACAGAATTATCAATACAGGCAGAAGCGTTCAGCCGGCCTGTATTGGTTGTGAGTGGTGACAATCACAGGTTTCGGGTAGACGAAGGCGTTGCCTGGTTCAGTAACTATGGTGTCAGTCCGGTCAGTAACATTACCCAGATTGTTGTACAGCAAGGCGTTGAGTTTTTTACCAACACCTCACGCGTCAGATCCAGCTGGCTGAAGCTCATAGCCGACGCCAACGACCCGAATGTATTTCAGTGGAAAGAGGTACGTCGTGAGTATGTGCCGTTTGCACAGTAATGCGATCTGTTTGTCCTGACGGTTAGGCAATAGTCCCATCCCTGCCCATCGAAAGACTTTCGACAGCACGTACGCACAACGCGATGTGGATATTGCAACGTGACTGTGCCGGGCCGATGTGAGGACATGCGGTTGACATAAATGTCGATCATCAGCTCAACAGGCGCTCTAATGTTTCTTGCAAGTCCTATTTGAATATACTGCGTGAATCTACAATAACGCCGGTACGCGTTATGAATTCGAATTTCATTCTCGTAGGCGTGGCTGTGATTCGTTGTGCGCCATTGTCACCGTTATAGCGTACCCTGCTTCCCGGTAACGGGTTGCCCATGCGGTAAAGGCTGCGCCCCCCGAGACCGTTGACGAAGTAGATAACACCATCTCTCTCGATACGCTCGTATGTGTGGTCATGCCCTCCGATCACGACATCGGCGCCCCATTCGGAAAAAGGCCATTGCATGTTGGTATTCGAGCCATGGTAGCTGGAGGAAGAGTAGGGCGGATGATGAAAGAACACCACCTTCCACGGTGACGTGGAGGCTTCGAGCCCGCGTTTCAGCCAGGCCTTTTGCGAGGTAAATCTTGAGCCTTCACTGTCAATAGCAAAGAAGTGGACAGGACCCTGGATAAAATCGTAGTAGAGCTCTGTTCCAGAGGTGCCGGTAGTCTCAATGTTGGATCCCGGCAGGGTGAAGTAATCAAGATATTCACCAATGCCAGCACCGTCGCCATAGTCGTGATTTCCCGGGCTTGGAAAAAAGGCGTTGACGTTACTGGTTCCGTTGCGGCAATAGCGCCCTCCGTTAACATCAGCGAGAAAGCCACAATAATACTGACCTATAACATCGTCCATGGACCTGTTGCCGTAGCGGTTGTCGCCTACCGTGATGATGAAATCGAGTTCCCAGGTACTCATCTCATTAGCTACGTCTTCGTGCTCCTCGGTGTCGGTTCCAAAATCGCCGAGCACACCGAAGCGAACGTCATCGTCTTCGCTACTATTTGAATTGCCAGCGGTCAAGCTGCTGAGTGAGATGGTGTCAAACCAGACCGTTGCATATTCCTTGCGGGCCGTCTTCTTGTTACTGAAACCACCCACAGTCAGTGTATGCGCACCGTTAGACACTCTGCCAAGATCGAGCGTGGCTGACCGCCAGCCGGTATCTATGTTTTCGCCTCCATTGCCATCGCCACGAACCCGGCGCAGATAATCTTTACCTGCCAGGCCAACCAGTTCACCATCCAGTGATACCAGAGCTTCGGTGTACTCATTGGGTTCGAAGTCTCTTAGCTGTCGAATCCTGTACCGCAGAGTCAGTGTGATATCGGCGGTTCTGGGTACATTGAAGCTGGTGGTCCAGCCGCCCGACATGCCGGTGATGGTTTCGTTGTCTCGACCACCAAACGATGTTTTCAAGCAACCGTTGTTATCACATTGGCTGTTGTTGATGTACTTGCCGTTTGCGTAGTAGGGTTCGGCTGTGCCCCGGAAAACGTCGTCGGAGTAACTGAAGTGGCCAGCACTGCGGCTAAAATAGATGTTCGTAAAAGCGGTTTGTGTCTGTGCAGGATTCTGCACTGATGCTGTGGGTTCGATAAGGCTGTCAGTAGTTGAGCGAACGGTCTCAGTGTGCAGGTTTGTTGTTCCAGTCAGCGATGTGAGTGAGCTTTCAGTATCAGAGTTGAATGAATACACTAGTGGTGAAATAAGCGTAAATGTCAATAAAATAAAACGTGATAATGAGACCAATAATTCATACTTAGTACGCATTTTTAGCATTTGTCCTTTGGCTATAAGGTATTAAGCAAGCCCTGGCAGAAAGAGGCATGTTGGTCATTTGACTTGGTGATCAAGGCGTTCCCACCACTTTTTTAGTGCTTTTTAAATACTATAGCGTGCTTCTATTTGAAGTGCATCTCGTAAATGCGCGACCGTAAATTACGTGATGCAAGACACGGTACACGTGCCAAAAGTCCGGATCAGGATCCTGGAGAAATACAGCGGCGACCGGTTTGAATATCGCCTAACTCAGTTGTGAGCTTAGCCAGCTGAATAGTTCCCGGGCATCGTTATCGGGCTCATTGTCAAAGTCCAGCCGTTTTCCATCAGGCCGCAATTCGGTCCAAAGTTCCAGGATCCTTGCCAGATTCAATTCGCCCTGTTCAATCGCGTTGTAGAGTTTTTCTCCTTGCAGGCGATCGAAGGTGCTTTGTCCCAGTTCTCTGAACACCAGCTGCTTTTCGTGTTGTGAGCTCTCTGCGACAACGACGACGATGGCATCGGGTAGCCAGGGGATGATAAGACGCATTATCTGGTCGTACGTTGTTTCGTGGGTAAGCATTTGCAATGACCAGACACCTTGCAGTACACCTTGTTCAGTCAAAAGCGATGTGGGTGCGTTGGTATCATGCAGGTGCTGCATTTCTGCCAGAAGATTCAAGTATTTTGTGCAGCGGTTTTTCTGAAAACCCTGCCCGTTACCAAACACGACTTTGAACAGTCTGGACACAATGGCTGGATGCAGGCTGGCGAACGCCGAGGCTCGCGCCACCTTTCTGAGCGTGCCCGATAACCTGCTGGAGTGCGGAGATGCCAGCCACGGCGTGGTAAGTGGCAATGAGCCACTTTCAGGGTGCGCCTTCTGCTCGAGGATTTTCTCCTCGACGGAACGGCAAAGATAGGATTTCCCCACTCCCGGAATTCCCACCAGTTCAATATTCATCGATTAGCATCCAATG
Organism: Granulosicoccus sp.; assembly: GCA_045106195.1. GTDB lineage: Bacteria > Pseudomonadota > Gammaproteobacteria > Granulosicoccales > Granulosicoccaceae > Granulosicoccus. Next base: position 25,743 of record JBGCEH010000058.1, on the reverse strand, counting down.
ACTATTTCTTCGATTGATGAATTGAGGGTCAAGTCGGTCAACGGCGCCTTGTGTTGTTAAATGCTTGATACAAATCGCCGGTGAGTTTGCTACTGCATACAAGATCTCTACAGAAGCGTTAATATTATTCAGTTTACAGATTAAGACGAACCTTGAGACAACATACGATAAAGTCGGTCGTTCAGCGCTAGTCTACCCTGCAAAACAAATAATGAATCTAGCCTAAAGCGGTAATTTGATCCGTAGAGTGTCGGCTATTGGTAACGAGGTCTCAACACCCACACATTCACCCGGACTGTCTGTCTGTGATTACACGCGACATTGCGCGATCATAGACCGCTTGAATCTGTTCCCCCATTCGACCTACATCCCAGCTTGAGACATCAATGGATGTGGCAGCCCGACTCATTGATTCCCGAATGTGTGGGTTAAGGTATAGCCGCTCTATCTCGGCGGCATTGGCGTCGATATCATCGCCTGTCACGATAGTGCCGTTTTCACCATCCTGGATGATGATTTCGATTCCTGTGAGATGATTGACGACGACGGGACGTCGGCCTGCAACATACTGTATGACCACGCGAGGCAGACCTTCCCGCTCGGATGATAGTACGCACACGTCGGCAAGCGCCACATAGTGTTCGGGACTTACGATGTAGCCCGCAAAGCGCACCTGTTGTTCTATCTGCAGTTCACGAGCAAGATCCTGACAGGATTGCAGACGCGCACCCTCACCGCAAAACACGACGCACATGGCGGGCTGTCGCAGCAGCACAGGGGCCATCGAACGCAGAAACGCCTCCTGACGTTTACGCGGTTCGAATGCCGCCATCATAAGGATGACAAAGGGTTTTTCATTGCTGTGCCAATTTTCTATATAGTCCTGCCACTTGGGCGCTGTATCGACTTGCTTGAATTTGTTGACGTTCATGCCAGAGTGAATGACATGGTGTTGGTCTGCCTGGCCAATACCTTGCGCCAGACAGGCATCCCGAACACCGTCACTGACACTGATCAGTTCATGCGTGCGTTTGCTGCAATAGCTTTCGATCGCCACAAACAAGCGCTGCTTGAGTCTCCCTACACTCAACCAGTGTGCGATGTGTACGGTATGAATTATGGTGCAGTTGGCCTTCAACGCGGCCAGACGCCCGAGAATGCCTGCCTTGCTCTGGTGTGTATGAACCACGTCCGGTTGAATCTTCGCGTACAGCTTTTTTAATGCCTGAAGTCCTTTCCAGTCATGCCAGGGAGCGATGGGGTGAACCATCTCGGGAACCTGAATACGTTGAAGAAGGGGGTTGAGGGTCTTTACGTACTCTGCGTCGTAATCCTTGCCATGCACAATGTACACCTCGTGACCGCAGGCGATCTGATAGTCACAGGTAGCCAGCGTGTTCTCTTCTGCGCCAGCTCGCAGTAGTCGCGTCAGGACATGCACGATCCGCCTTGGTGGGGATGAGGCGCCAGACGGGTTATCGCCCTCGACCGTTGTGTCTTCACGCACTTTGGGGGGCGGCGCTGTGGTCTGCTTGGTGGATGAATTCATTTAGTGGTCGGGACACGGGAGTGAGTCAACAAAAAATTAGTCAGGCTCTAACGATTTTCTGGCGGATAGCAGAATTGGAACGCTGTAAGTGTGACATTGGCCAACGGAAAAGAATCTCGTGGCGTTTTAACAGCAAACCCAGACATAGCCAGAGAAAGACCGAGGTGGAAGGTCCCAGTGAATCACTCATCTGATTACTCAGCATATAGCTAATCGCTGAAAATGCCGCGCCGATGACCACCGCTCTGCCGTGCATGAATTCGCCGTGTTGCTGGGAAATGGCTGCTACTTTTGCCAGGGTGCGGAAGGCCAGCCAGGTGATCAGGATCATGAACAGAAGGCTACCCAAGAGCCCGGGAATGCCGACAGTGCGTCCCAGATCGAGAAAGACATTGTGACTGTGTGAGTGGGTCTGGGTAATGACGTCAATGGGAACGCCTGTTCCTTCACCAAACCAGGGTGATGTCTGCATGACGTGGACCGAGTAGCTCCACAACTCCATTCGCTGGTCTACTGTATTGGATTCACCGCTGCCGCCGCTTATCATGTCCTGAATGATACCCGCAGCTCTGGGGTTGAAAAATTCGAGAATGGGCATGCCGCCGAAATAGATAAAACCGGCAATAGCCGGAAACACCGCCAGCAGGAACACCCCCCGTTTGGCACTCAGCAAGCCAAAGGTCAACGTCATCATCATGGTGAGAAGGGCGATAACCATATTGGTTTTCGAGGCAGCCATCAGCAACGCCACCCAGGCGGCTAGCAATAAGAACACTGCAAGCCATCGTCTTTTGTACTGAAAAAAACAGGCAGCTGCAAAAGGTACAGCCATGGATGCAATCATGCCGTACTGGTTGGGGTTCTTGAACAGGCCTGACGATCGGTCTCTTTGCAGATAAGTGAGGGTCACAGGTTGGCCGCCCAGATATCCGTAAAGGCTGAGTATTCCCACAAACGTAAGCATAAGCGTGCAAATAGCGAGCGAAAACTGAATGGCTCTGGGGGAGAGCAGACGGGTCACCACCAGAACAATAATGATGCCCTGACCCAGCGAGAGCAACAGACGGCCGGCACGCATGGGATTGTCTAGCCGGTACATGCCAAGGTAGCCCCAGAAAATGACAAGGCTCAGGCAGGCAAAAATCGCTATTCCAAGATGCCTGGCTTGCTCGTCCAGCTGAGTCTGATTGGGCAGCACCAGCAACAGCGGTACCATCATCGCCAGCAGTACAGCACTGACACCAATATCGGTACCACCGATGGTGGTAATGCGTGGCATCCAGCTCACCAGGATAAACAGATTGAAGACTATCAGGAGCACCCAATGAGCGCTGCGCTGGAACGAGCTGGCTGTCGATCTGTCAATCATTGTCAGCTGTACCGACGTTGGCGGCTAGTAGGCACCGGACCTGAACAGAACCGCAGGTATTGTGCGCAGCGTGATGACGATATCCAGCCACAGACTCCAATTTCGTGAATACCAGACATCAAGATCTACCCGCTCTTTATAGGTCGTATCGTTTCGACCACTTATTTGCCAAAGGCCCGTTATGCCGGGACGCACGCTCAGGTAGTAGTCGAAGAGTTCTCCATAACGGATACGTTCTGCCTTGACGATGGGGCGTGGGCCTACAAGGCTCATGTCGCCTCTGAGAACGTTCCATAGTTGAGGTAGTTCGTCGATACTTCCTTTGCGTATGTACTTGCCGAGAAAGGTTACACGCGGATCGTTTTTAAGCTTGTGATCTTCCTTCCATGCCTGTCTTAATTCAGGGTGCTTTTCGAGATATTCTTCCAACACGGTATCGGCTTTGTGAACCATGGACCGAAACTTCCAGCACTTGAAGGTTTTCCCATGACGTCCAATGCGTTCCTGTCCATAGAAAACCGGCCCTCCGTCGCGCTTGATGAATACCAGCAAAGCAAGCATGATCGGTGAGAAAAGCAGTAGTGCAATGCTTGAACCGACAACGTCAACCACTCGCTTGACAATGACGTTGTGTGGCTTGACAAGCTTGTTCTGCAAACGAACCAGCAACGAATCGCAAGGCTGGACGTTGAGCACTTCCGCGCCGTCAAGGGGTAATCCGTAGACCGGCGCAGACACGGTGACAAACCGACAACTGCTGATCATGGAGTTGATCAGTTGCCTGTTGGTTTCAAAATCTTCAGCAGACTCCAGTGCAAAGACATAGTGCGGATGGTCGAACTGCTCGTCCAGCTTCAGACGGTTGATACGGCTAAGGTTGGAGACAGCGATTTGTTCGTTGTCTGTATTGGTCTGCAGCAGATTGGTTGCCAGGTCGATGAAGGCAACAATCTTCAGTCCGAGCATGCGATCGCTTTCGATCGTTCTTGCACTGCGAGCAGCGTTTGAACCATTGCCGAAAATCACGACCGGCACAAAAAACTTGCCTGCGCGAATGAGAGTGGATTTTGCGAGGAAGCGGCAGGTTGGTACCAGCAGCAGAATGAACGACCAGTAGGCAATGAAGAAGATGCGAGAAAAGTGAGCATTGGAAAGAAAAAGCACCACTGCAACAAGCGCTATGCTGTACCCCATGATCTTGACCAGATCCTTGGTTTCACTCCACAGTGGCTTCAGGCGTGTGTAATGACCCATGACATAACCCGACCAGATCAATACCACGACGGGCAGTAGCAGCATGACGATCTGAATCATCGGCGAGCCGGGAAGTCCGTAGTGGGCGGTTGGCATTTGCAGCATGGTCCGGGCTCCCTCACTGACCAGAACAGCACCAATGGTTGCCATGCTCAGCGCCAGAATGTCAGCAATAATCAATGCCCATCGTTGCCAGATGCGATTGACGGCGCGGACGTTGGCTGAGGGTTCAGCATCACCGGACTGGCGTCTGGGCCAGAAATCGAGGACCTGAGCGTCGTTGCCGTGAGTCATCTGGTCGGAGGCTCGTCTCAGGTGCTGTTGTCCCCGCAGTTTTTTCGACTGCTTGTCATCTAGCAGGGCAACGCCGTGCTTGAGTGGATCTTGTTTTACCGGAGTGTTCATAGCTTATTTAGTGTGTCCTTCCCTGTTACCGCAAGAAAATTGCTTTGCAGAAATTGGCCGAGCGAGAGCTGGCGGCCCTGGTAGCGAACTAAGGCTGCCAAGGATATTTAATTAAGGTGTTCGAAAAAATGTAAATTTACCGTTCGACGCCCTGTTTTGTATGGTACCGCGGCTGATTCCTACAAATAGGCAATTTTTCCAGAGATGATAACAGTGGTTACTTTATGCCGTTGCGAATCTACGTGAAATTTGCAATTGATCATATTTTGAGCAATTTGGCCGTGCAGAATCACGATTTCCCGACGATCTGAATCTTCCACTGAAGATGGTGATCATTGCCGCTTCTGAACCGCCCTTGTGGCAGCGCAGTGCGGATTCCGCCAGCGAACAAGGCCTGAAAACCCACGCTTTTGCCCTCTTGTCGCAAGAACGTTCTTTGCAACGCGTCGGTTTCGATATAAAAGTAGCCTTGTGTATCTGGAGTATCCGGTAGAGGCGCGATGTACCACCTTTCCTCGAACATCGGCTTACCTTCACTCGGCCCGTTCCCGAAAACAACAACAGAACGACGTCTGTCCGTTGTGCTTTTCAACGACGACGTGGGTTCGCTTCTCAAGTATCCCGCATCGTCATTTGATAACAATAATGCAGCTTCAAGTTTACCATCGCCAAATGCGGACACGGTGAAAAATTGTTGGCTGCTGTCACGGCAATCCTGCATCTGGATGGAATGTCGGTTTTTCGCCGATAAGCATTGTCCGGATTGCCGATTTATAAGCCTGATCGTGGTGCCTGACCGGAATACCGGCTTATCTACGCCGGGTATGCTCATTACCGGGACGTCCACACTATCGGCATCGGTATGCCAGTCAATCCATTGTCGGCGCAGTGCTTTCCAGATGGCAACGACATCAACGGACTCAGCTCCCTGCTGATCGTCAGTGAGCCTCTGATAGCAGTCAAGTCCATTGGGCAAATACGCCGGATTTCTGGCGTTGTGGAATCGATTGCCCGGTTGTGGCGCAGGACCTGGCTCTTTTCCGGCCTTGCGCCAATGAAAATAGTCCGTGTATAAAAACAGGTTGTTATGACATTCCTTCAGATTTCTCAACGCAGGATCTGCGCAGTCACCGGGCAGCGCCAGACGGCAATCAGTGGTGTTCAGGTTCTTGAACGTTGTGCGCGGACCTTCAATCAGGAAGACATTGTTCTTCAATACGAAAGCTGGCCATTCTTCCCAATCACAGCTATCGAGTTTCCACAGCGTGTTGTGTCCACCTTCGATGGCCCAGTCCCATTTTCCGGTATGCCTTGCGAAAGGCCCGGGTTGGCGTTGCAGGCGAATAAGGGAGTTTTCTATGACAATCGTGCGGTCCGCGGCTTTTTTGGCGGCATCGCAATCGCCGTCAGGATCACTGATGAAGGTGTACGTACCGTCCACCAGCGTATTTCTGAACGACAGCTCATGCAGATAGCCTTCAAACACATCATCGCGATTCCAGGTAATCCAGCTGCTGTTGATACTGAAGCCGGCATTGGCGTCGGAGGCCAGAAACAGATCATGCAGATTGTGGATTCTTGCGGCTTCCACGTGTATCTGACCCGATTCGGACAGGATAAAGTTGTTTTTGCGCCGCTTTGTTCCTGTTTCGCCACCCCAGGTCATGGTCAGTGGATTTTGCCCGACATGTGCACCACCAACCCAACAAAATCGACTCCCGGGTTTGTTGTTGACAGACAGTGCGGCCCATAGATGTTCATCGCCGGGAAATGTCACCTGGTAGGAGTAGACCCCGCGTTGATCAAAGCCTGTAATCGCACTCAGGTCGAGTTTGCGATAGTCCTGATACGCACAGCGTCCAGACGTTTGGTCGAGTTGTTTGCATCGACCTTCCAGCGCAAACTCGCGTGTTAGAAATTGTGTGTCGGCAGATGCCGCCAGACAGCTTGTGGGTGTGTCCTGACGCTTGTCCACGGGGAAAAACGCAAGGATACGACTGACATCATCCGCACCGTCGATGGCCGGTTCTTTGTATGACGTTGCAGTCGCTGCGTCATTGCCGGTGGCCTGCTCGACAAGCAATAGCTGGCAGACAAGTAACAACGCACTGCCTGCGAGTATCTCATGAATTTTTATGTGCATCCTGACGCCACAAACTACCAGCCCGGACCTGACGGTTTCAAGCTGCAGTGGACGATAGACGTCTGATTTTGGGACGCGTCTTTCTATGGTTTCTGCTTTGGCTTTTGCGTAACTCGTCCTGACCCAGTGTCAACGAATCTTCATCGTCTGGCAGTGAATAGCCGTAGTAGTCATACAAGCCGTGGAATTCGAAGTCGGCGCCATAGGTTGCCAGCTTGTCCAGATCAACCTGACTGAGAAGAACGCCGGCCAAAGGCGCATCGACACTGCGCAACTTTTCCAATCCGTTGTTAACGATCCGAACGGATGTGTCGTGAGACTTGACGACGTAGATGACTTGGTCTGCCAATCGGCTTAGGACCAGGGCATCGCTGACCGCCTCGACAGGTGCGCAATCGATGATGATGCGATCATAGAGTTTTTCAAGATCGTGCAGCATGTCCTCGAACTGAATCGACGACAGCATTTCAAGAGGCTGGCTGGTGCCCGGTCCACTGCAAAGGACGTCGAAGCCTCCACTCTGGTGATGATGAATGCAGTCAGGCAGGGAGCTTTTAGAGGCAAGGTAACTGGTTAGGCCTGGCCTGTCCTTCTCGAACTTCAACGCAGCGCCTATTGAGGGGCGCCGAATATCCGCATCAATAAGCAGAACGCGTTCGATTCTGGCAAAGGCTCTGGCCAGGCCGATGCTTGACATTGATTTGCCTTCGCCGGGAATGGACGATGTCAGCAGGAATGTCTTGCCCCTGTTTTTATCATGATCGAGTATTAGGTTGGTTCTGGCAGTTGTGAAGGCTTCGGAGAATCTGCGGGAATCGTTATAATCGGATTTGCCAGTGAACGGATTAATGCGTTTAACCAAAGGCTCTTTTTTGCGGAACAGCGGAATGATGGCAATCAGGCGCTCGCCCAGACTGTTCTGCAACTCTGCCGGATGTTTGACGGAGTCGTCCAGGCCGCTGCTGATCAGTGCCGCCAGAATGGACAGAAATAAAGTGCCAATAAAGGCCAGGCCGACGATCAATGGCTTGTTGGGAGAGACAGGGCTGAGTGCCGGTAATGCGTACTCAGCAATCGTTGCGTTCACTGATTCCAGACCTTCAGTGGACTTGGATTCGATCATGCGACTCAGAAAGCGGAAATAGATTTCCCGGTTGGCTTCTACTTCCTTTTCCAGCCCTTCGAGCTCAACCGATTTTGCCCCCACGTTCTGTACGGCCTGCCGGTCGCTCAGCAGCTTTGACTGGATTGACTCCACGCGACGTTGTAAAACGCCATAGTCACTTCTCGCGGTGTCTGCAATTCTCTGTACTGACCGGGACAGGTCTGAACGCAATGAGCTGAGTTCCGAGCGCAAGGACACGATGGTAGGGTGCTGCTCGCCGTACCGGAGCAATTGTCTGTCGATTTCTCGGTTCAGGCGGTTGATGTCAACTCGCGTCTGCTGGACCATGATATCGGTACGGGCGTCCGGTAGCACCTCTATCAGCTCTTCGGTCGTTTGGGCATTTTCAAGGGCCTGCACAACAAGCATGGCATCAGACAGCGCTATTTTTGTATCAGCCAGTTCACTGGACGTCTGGAGCAACTCCTGTTCGGTCAGATCACCGATGTTGCCGCGAATACCCACCAGCTGGTTTTCCTCCTTGAATCGCTGGAGACCAGCTTCCGAAGCATCAAGAGCGCTCTTGAGTTCTTTCAATCGGATGTCCAGCCAGTCTGATACTGATGTAACCATCGTATCAACCGATTCCACATAGGCCTGAATGTACTGTTCGCCGACCTCGTTGGCGATCCTTGCAGCGAGTTGTGGATCGGTCGACAGATAGCTGACACGTACCAGCCGGGTCGTCGGCACTTGACTGATTGACAGCCTGGAGATGAGGTAGCTGATCGCCAGAGACTCGATTTCGGTTTCGGAGGCGGGCAGAATCCCCGGGCTTGTAGCTTCGCCGCCAATTGACTCCGAGGATGCCTGTCTCAACTGGGTGACTTCGTCTGCAAGCGCTGCCGCCTGCGCGACAGTTTTCAGGTGATCCAGATCTACCCGAGAATACTTTGCCAGGTTTTCGATGAATGTTGGATCGCTGAGCAATTGCAGGTTGTCGATAACCCGCCGGGCGTGTTCTCGTGACCTCAGCATTTCGATGCGTGTCTGGACGTACCCTTCAGTCTCGGGAGCATCCTTGACAAGGTTTTCGATGGGAACAATGTTTGATTCGCTGGTTTCCAGCAACAGTGATTGTGTGGACTTGTACATCGGTTGAGCGCTGAGCACATAGGCAACAGCCAGCGCCGTGACCAATGTGGTGACCAGGATGACTGGCCATCGGTATTTCAGGATAGTCCGGAAGTAGCTGAGAGGATCAAAATTCATTGAGCGTGCTTCAGATGGTTTTTGAGTCCAGAAGTCCTCACTCACGGTGCTATATAACTCACTAGTTAATCTGTCCGACATTCTCGAATTCCTATCAACGTTTCCTGAAAAACTAATGGTCACCCTACTGACACAGTTTAAATACACCATATCCCTTGTGCAGAGGTGTGTGCGTTAATCGCCATTTTATCGTGATACCGAAGTATGACCGAACCGACGCTCAGATCAATCAATGTTCCGATCGGTAATAGACAATTGTTAACACTCTATTGTCCTTTGACCAGTTCAGCTTGGCTATCCGTCTATAATATGGCAGTGCGAGTATCCTAAATCACAGCAGACGCGTACGTCCGATGCCACAACCCGACGATATGCAGATGCTCACACTCTACGACCGACTGTTTTCGGAACTTGAGCAGCAAGCCGCGGAATACGCTGTCTGGAAGAATAGTCAGGAGCTGTCCGATGCGCTCATGGGCTCCGGGGACATCGATCTTTACGTTTATCCGGGGTCGCGTGCCGTATTTTTGACTGTCCTGCGCAGGCTCCGATTCGTGTGTCTGAAGTCGCACAAGAGCTTTCCCAGCGTAGAACACTATTACGGATACGATGAAATCAGTGGAAAGTTTGCTCATTTACATTGCTATTTTCGAATGGTAACGGGGGAGAGCCATATCAAGCAGTATGTGGTTCCCATTGAGGCCTATCTAACTGATTACCCCGCAGTGATGAGTGCTGAGGGCATTCGTAGTCTTCATCCGGTGCTACAGAAAAAGCTGAATATCTTTCGACGAAAAATCAAGTTGTCCTGCCTGCCAGGCGCTTTGTTGTTCTTTCGTGAACGTCAGGGTTATCGGCTGGAGAAAGAGTTAACGACTCAAGCCTTGCTGGCCGAAGACTCCAGCGCTGTTGGTCAAGATGCCATCCAGCCCTCAGGGTGGTTGGCTGATATTCAGGAATCGCCCACTGTTGCACATGAAATACTGGATGGTTTGCGATACCGCGTTCGCTATCAGCAGTGGAATCGATTCATGCCTTTGCTGACGCCGCTGCATCGGTATCGAGTTATTTTCAAACGCCTGCATGGCAAGCTTCTCAAACGGAAAAAAACGTTAGCGACTGGAGTCACGCTAGCGCTCTCAGCTGCGGATCATACTGTGTCCACGACGCAGATTGAGGCGTATGTCCATCAGTGGATGGGGAAGCACATCAGTGTGTGTACGGTGCGAATCGATCGGCAAAAGGGCGCGTTCGCCAATTTGATGTCCTGCGTATCGTCTGTGCATGATATTTCCAGTGTCACGCCTTCCGATAAGGGTCTTCCCGACACAGCGCCTGAATTACATCAAATCATACGGTTGGCCTGGGCGGCGAGGTGCTGGCGCGAACAAGTGAGGCGATCTGTGCGCTTGTGCACAACAGGGTTTATCGTAATCTGGAATCCTAATGATGTGGCGGAAATCCGGCGCGCATTGCGCGTTGTTTGTGAAACGAACGTTGCGATGTCCCGGGTCGGTCACTATCTGTTGCAATCGTGTGTGGCATCCATGGAGATCGAGCCGCCGTCAGATGCAAGGTTTCGTGTTACTTCCGCTTGCAGCAATGATCTGACAGCCTCAACTGAGATAGCAAAAGAATTGCTGGCTGCCTGTGTTGCCCGGAACCCTTTTGACCCTTCCGCGTTGTCCGGAGAAGGTAAAAGTACCGGAATGACAGGAGAATCCGCTGAAGATAGGAGTTGTGAAGGGCATCGCCCTGTCGAATGTAGTAATTTGAAACTTGCGCTTTGGGAAACCGTCGCGAGCCTACAATATTGAGCCATAGATGGCTCTTTATCAAAACAGATGTGTGTTCATTATGTCTAAAGATCCATTTCACAAGGTTGTGGGAGTCGTATTCGTGATGTGTGCTGTAAGCACACAAGTCAATGCGCAAAGCCAGACAGCTGAACTTATCGATGTCACTGACACCTTCAACTGGTCTACTCCCAGCCCTGATCCTACGGGTGTGATTTATATACCCGGTGCCAACGGACTATTCGTGGCTGACTCTGAAGTGAACGAAACCGCTGTTTTCACCGGTAGCAATGTATTCCAGACGCAACTGGATGGCAGTCTTTTGGATACATTTTCCACATTGGATTTTACTGATGAGCCGGCAGGAATAACGATAAACCCGGCTAACGGGCATCTGTTTATCTCTACGGACAACTCGCCGCGTGGTGTTTACGAAATCGATCCCGGCGTTGATGGTATCTATGATAATGCTGACGACAACATCAGTTTTTTCAGTTCAACCGATTTTGGTTCCGAAGACCCCGAAGGTATCTCTTACAACCCTCTCGATGGCCGTTTGTATATTGTCGACGGTGAGGCAAATCTGGTGCATGTTGTCGACCCTGGCGTTAACGATGTGTTCGATGGCGTAGCGCCTGAAGGAGATGATACAGCCTTCGCTTTTACCACGGGAAATCTGGGCGTTGTCGATCCGGAAGGTGTTGCCTTTGACGAGACGACAAACGGTTTGTATATCATCGGCGAGCCAGTGGATCAGCTCCTGCACGTCAGTACCACCGGGCAGTTCATCCGGTTGATTGAGCTGGACTCCTCGTTGCTGTTTAAGCCTGCCGGGTTGGCTTTAGCGCCCAGCAGTCTGGCCAATGGTGGTCAAAGCCTGTTTCTGGTTGACAGGGGCGTTGATAATGACTCTAACCCGGATGAAAATGACGGACGTCTGTTTGAGTTTGCGTTACCGCCCCTGCCCGGCAACGATCCACCGGTTGTCACGATAACGGCACCCGTCAGTGGACAAGGTGTTTCAGCCAGCTCAACGGTAACCTTTACCGGTGTTGCCAATGACACGGAGGAAGGGGATCTGTCTGCTGGGCTTATCTGGCAATCTGATCTGGATGGTCTGATTGGCAGTGGTTCCAGTTTTACAACGTCCACACTGTCATCGGGCCAGCATTCAATCACCGCCTCAGTTGTCGACTCGACACTGGCACAATCCTTCATGAGCGTTACCTTGAATGTCTTTCCTGCTGGCAGGGTCATCGTGGAGCGGCGTATTGCCAGTGGCGCTGATGATGCAGAGGAGCGTGGCGGGTCGGGAAATACCTGGCTCTCAAGCGACGATCTTGAGATGGCTCTGGATCGCTCCACCGAGCAAATCATCGCGTTGCGATTCAATAGTCTGCAGATTCCGACGGGTGCAGTCGTCGAGGAGGCCTTCATCCAGTTCAAAGTCGAAGAGTCACAGACAGAGGCAACGCGACTGGAGATTCGGGGCCAGGCGAGTGACAACGCCGAACCCATAGTCAGCCAGAAAAACAATCTGAGCAATCGCCCGACAACCAGCGCCGCCAGCATCTGGAATCCATTGCCATGGCCAAACAAGGGTGAATCCGGGGTTGCACAGAAAAGCTCGGATCTAACCGCTGTCATACAAGAGGTGGTAGATCGGCCGGGCTGGAGCGCCGGTAATTCAATGGCGTTCATTATCACCGGCGACGGGCAGGGGCGACGCACAGCTGAGTCGTTTGATGGTGACGCTGAAGGCGCGGCCATGCTCTTCATCCAGTACCAGGAATTGGCGGCCGCCCCCGAACTATCGATCATCAGCCCATCGGATGGCGACAGCTTTGCCAACGGTACGCCGGTTGTTCTCAGCGCAACGTCCAGCGATGTCGAAGACGGCGACCTGAGTGCCTCAATCGTGTGGGAATCTGCTGTAGATGGCGCACTAGGCACAGGTGCCTCAGTGGTTGCGAATGAGCTGTCAGCAGGTACGCAATTGATTACAGCGACCGTTGTCAATTCGGCGGGCAGAGCCACATCGGCCGGGGTATCCGTAACGATAGAGGCGGCGTCGAATTCTGCGCCGAGTGTCATTATTTCATCACCTGCTGACGGGACCAGAGTATTGGATGGCGTGCCGGTCACGCTGACGGCAAGCGCCACTGATGCAGAAGACGGCAACCTGTCTGCCCTGATTTTCTGGCAATCGGATCTGGATGGAAATCTCGGTGTGGGTGCGTCCATAGATGCCAATTCGCTATCGATCGGAACGCATCAGATCAGCGCCAGCGTCTCCGACAGCGGCGGTCTGAGCAGCATCACCGAGATATTGCTGGTCGTTGAGTCGCTGGTCAATTCAGCACCTGTCCTGACCATAACATCGCCTGCAAATGCGACCCGGATTGACGAAGGCACAGCTCTGACTCTCTCGGCTTCTGCGCTCGATGATGAAGACGGCAATCTATCAGCGACTGTGACATGGTCGTCTGACCTTGACGGGCCGCTTGGTACCGGGTCGCCGTCGGCGCTCTTGAGCGTGGGAATGCATACCTTGACAGCCTCTGTAAGCGACACGGGTGGTCTGAGTGTCACAAGGTCAGTTACTGTCGAGGTTGGTGATATCGGCGGGGGTGATGTCACCGTACGTGTTCGTGTCAGCGCGGATACCGATGATGCCGAAGAGCGAGGCACTCGCGGTCGGATGTCATTGAGTAGCCGTGACCTTGAGCTGGTCATCGACAGGGGCACCAACAACGCGGTGGGTATGCGATTCAGAAATCTGCAGATTCCTAAAGATGCAGGCATTGTCTCGGCCTATATCCAGTTTCAGGTTGATGAGGTAACCTCCGAGCTGACCATTCTGGATATCACTGCGCAGGAGAGTGACGATACATCGACCTTCACCAGTAATCGCTTCGATATTTCCCTTCGCCCCAGAACGGCATTGAGTGTCGATTGGGTACCTTCTCGCTGGCTGGATCGCGGTGATGCGGGAGTGGCACAGCAAACCACGGATCTGAGTGCGCTGGTTCAGCGCATCGTGAATCGTGATAATTGGTCCCCCGGCAATTCCATGGTGTTCCTGGTTGACGGTGATGGCACCCGGACCGCTGAGTCGTTCGAAGGTGACCAAGAGGGCGCGCCGCAATTAGTCATTACCTACACGCTGGATAATCTTGCCCCTGTTGTCAGCACGTCGAACGATCAGGTGGTCGGTTTTGGCGAGACGGCGCTCATCAGTGCAACGGTGAGTGACGACGGCAGGCCGTCTGATTCAGGGGCACTCGAAACGGAATGGATTGTTGCGGAAGGAGCAGGCCTTGCAAGCTTCGGGGATGTGTCCAGTCTGTCTACCACGGTTGATTTCGATACCGTCGGAAATTATGTGCTGGTTCTAAAGGCCAGTGATGGTCAGTTGACAGCCTATGATGAAGTGAGTGTGACGGTCGAGCCTAGTGCACAGAACCTTGCGCCTGCCGTATCGGCGGGTCCTGATCGTCTTGCCATTGTCGGTGAGACTGTCTTTCTTGCCGGTACCATTACTGACGACGGATTGCCTGGCGCCGATATTGATGAAAATATCAGTTGGGTACAATTGAGCGGGCCTGCAGATGCCGGCATCGGCAGCGCTGGTAGCGCAGGCACTAATGTCCAGTTTTCCGAGGTGGGTACGTACACGTTTGAACTCAGTGCCTTTGACGGTGAGTTGTCCTCGTCTGACGAGGTCGAGGTCACCGTTGCCAGTTCGACTGGCAGTGCGAGTATCAGTGCACAGATCATTGATGACGACGATGACGGTGAAGAGTCTTCTTCGGGCGCTGTTGATCTATCCAGTAGCGATCTTGAATTGGTCGAGGAGCGATCAGTTCAGGTTGTCGGTATGCGTTTCCGCTCAATTGCCATTCCCAATGCATCAACGATTACCAATGCCTACATTCAATTCACGGTAGATGAAGTTGACGGAGATGCCGCTTCGCTGATAATTCAGGCGGAGAGCGCTGATGACTCTGCCGCATTTACAACCGTCGATGAGTCGCTGTCTTCGCGCGCGCGAACCCAGTCGCTGGTGAGTTGGTCGCCACCCGCCTGGGAAGTTATCAGGCAAAGCTCTTCCGATCAGGCGACACCCGACCTTTCATCCGTCATTCAGGAAATTGTTGATCGACCGGGTTGGGTCAGTGGTAATGCCCTGAGCATTCTCATGACTGGCAGTGGCACGCGAACGGCGGAGTCTTTTGATGGCAGTGCCAATGCGGCACCGCGTCTGGTCATAGAATTCCAGATCAGTGAGTGATTCTGTTGAGGTTGACGATCTGGTGACGCCGGCACCCAGCGGTGTGGCATTGGCACCCAATGTCATTGCCGTTATTGGATGCGACGGCTCTGGCAAATCAACGCTTTCGCGCTGGCTTGCAGAGGAGCTGGGTCGGCACAGAGCGTCGCAGTTCGTCTACTTCGGTACTGGAGACGGGCCGGGTAGTCGCCTGATTACGACACTGAACTGGCTGAAACAACGGAGCCGTTTCAACAAGAAAACACCTGCCCCTGAGTCTGTGCCTGATAAACAGGCCAATTCTGGTGAGAGTGCTCAGGCAGGCTCTGTAGCCATGTTGGCCAAGAAAAAACAGAAGGGTAAGGCGCCGACAATATTGCGTCTTGTCTGGGCCGCTGCAGCCCTGTCGGATCGAAAGGGCAAGATGCGTGAACTGGACCGCTGCGTCAGTAGTGGCATGGTTGTCGTCACCGATCGGTACCCGCAGGCAGAGTTCTGGGGGGTGCACGATGGGCCACGACTGGGTTACCTTCTGGAGGCAAAATCCAGTGGCCTGCTGTACAGAATTGCCCAGTGGGAGCAGTCGGCTTATCTTGCGATGGTGCAGCGAAAACCGGATCTGGTCATTTTGCTGGATGTCTCGGTGGAGGTAGCGCACGCCCGTCGTCCAGAAGAGCCGCTTGATGAGCTCGAACGGCGCATAAAGGTTGCTCGATCGTTGAGGTTTCAAAACGCTGTGCGGGTTGTGCTGGATGCCAGTGAACCGTTGGAAATTGTTCAGCAAAAAGCGCTCAAGGTTGCCTTGAACACAGAGGCTGCAGATTCGGTGCATGATAGCGGGACAAAGCACAAAAATGCCGATTCCGATGACGGGCTCACAAACTCCGACGGCAGTAATGTCAATGTTCGTAGCATGTGAATTAGCGGGCATACCCTGAGCTCTTCTCGCGGTTAAACTAGACTCAGTTAAAAAGCGGTAATGCCACCATCTTATTTAATTTCGACGACATAGCGGTACTGGCGGGGCTTTGCTTCATCAATTTGATGAGCGCAGTATCCATTCACAGAGCGGTCTACCGCAATCAGGCGCTGGCCCAGCGGCGTAGCCTCTACGAGTTGCTAAGTATTATTGGCTATCTGGTGGCAGTCGCACTGTGTCTGTTCAGCGTTCTCAGTTGGGTAGACCACTCCAGATTCGTGTATGCGTGTACAGCCATCTGGGCTGTGTTCAGCCTCGGTGTGGTGCTAAGACTGTGGTGGACCAATCCGGCAAATAAAACCGGCCGGGTGCTGGAATTCCCGGATACCTGGGAGGAATCAGCGGATATGGCGAGCACTGATTCAGCTACTGTTTCAACGTTGGCTATCGCCAGGGCTCAGGCTGCATCTGATCCCAGTCCCGCGGTTGCAACCTGGCGTTCGAAAGCCGAGCCTGCGCCTGTTTCAAGCTTTGAAAAAATCAAGGCACGGGCTGCACAGCTTCAACAGTATCGACATGCGCGATTGTTGCGATACAAGCAAAAGCGATCCACAACCCGACTGGCCAATAGTAATCTCAGCGCTTATCTTCAAAAACTCTAGATACACCGTCAACGCTGTCCGGTGGGTGAATCGGGTGTCAGACCTGCACTGCCGCTAAAAAGGGTAAATCGGTCTCAGGCTGCTCGTCCGATGTGGGTATCGTCCTGATGATAGACGCAGCATCGGTTTCGCCCAGATTGCTTGGCGTTGTACAGCGCCTTGTCGGCCTGATCGACCAGATGCAGGCCACTGAGTGTTGATGAGGGGTCTGACGTTATTGTCGAGATGCCCACACTGATGGTAATGCCAAAGATTTCATCCTGTACATCTTCAGCTTTTTTGTGTTCCGTGTTTTTGACATAAGGGGCAGGTTTGCCAACGGAAAATGTCAGTGCCTCTACGTCTTTGCGCAATTGCTCGGCAATACACAAGGTACGGTCGTCATCAAAACCCGGCATTAGAACGACGAATTCTTCGCCCCCGAATCGGGCTGCAATACACTGCGTGTTATTACATAGATCTGCGATAGTGTTTGCCACTTCAATGATGACATGATCACCGGTTAAATGACCTTTGGTGTCGTTGATTGATTTGAAGTGATCAATATCGATCATCATCAGCGATACCGGTTGGTTAGCACAGCTTGTGGTGGCCCAGATGTCTCCCAGTTTCTGATTGAAATAGCCGCGGTTGTAAATATTGGTCAGCGGATCGCGCTGGTTGACGGATTCAAGCTGGTTGTTGGCCTGTTTGAGTTTCTGCAGCGTTACGTTAAGCTCCTTTGTACGGTGCTCAACGTGTTTCTCCAGAGTCGCCTTTGCCTCATTCTGCACCTTGATGTTTTCGTCCCTCAGGCGATTGAAACGATCGGCCAAGGCATACGACAGCAGTATCATCTCGATAACAGAACCTATTTGCACCGCATGTACGGTAAAGAAGTTTTCAGGAAGCAGTCCCAGTGCTTTCGATGCATAGATGATGACACCGAAGATAAGTAGGGACCATGCCATGAGATAGAATCTGGCGTTCTGATCCCCCCTCATATAAATCACCAGAGCGGTAACAAACATAAAGGATCCGCCAAGAGAGCATGCAACAGCCACCAGTTTTATCATCAGCATTCTGTCGAAAAACAACGTGCTTATGGCCAGAATGGCAAATACGTATTCTGCGACCCGAAATGCTGCAAAAAGCTTGGGAGAATTCTCACGAGTGATATTCAGAAACAGGTGAGTAAAGCGCGTGGAGAGAAGCAACGACAAACAGGCGAGCAAGACTATCGATATCTGGTTCAGTTGTACCCATCCCGGCCAGAAGTACTCGAACGCCAGCCCGTTCTGGGTGAACTGGAACAGTGACTGACAAACCGCATAGCTGCAGTAGTAGACTATTACCGGTTCTTTCAATCCAACTGCCAGCAGGAAGTTATAGGCCAGTACGCCCAGAAGTATTCCATAATACAAGCCAAGCACCAGCTGCTCATTACGCACATGTGACTGAAACTGTTTTTGGGTCTTGACCGACAGCGGGAGTTGGATGGTTCCTTCCGATTCCACTCTGAGAAGCACATCAGCGCTTTGGTTTTCACCTTCAAAGTGCACTGGTATCAGAAACATTCGATCCTTTACGGGGCGTGTGCCAAAGGGCACCGTATCACCCAGCTGATAACGTAACTGAGCGCGGTTGTTGTCTACCTGGTATACATCCAGCAAGTCCAGGTGGGGGTAGCCGACTTCAACCAGTACCGATGGTGTGGATTCATCGGGTTTTTCCACGCTTATCCAGATCCAGTATGCTGAATGGGTTAATCCGAAATTGAGGGAGTCGTCCGACGTGCTGGTGAATGAGTGGCGCTCTTGCAGGACGTCAGCTGTTGACTTTGTTCTGTCGATATCTTCCAGATAGGCAAGGCTCTGAATGCTCAAAACCTTATCAGAGGTGTCTTCCGCCTGATAGTGGCTGATCCAGAAAGCGCCTACCATTAAAACAAACAGTAGCGAGATCCAGTAGTTGCGATGTGCCAGACCACCCGTCGATTCTGTGTTGAATTTATGGATCTGGTCAGAATCAGAAAGCACAGCCGCTATGCGTTTTACGATGGATACAGTATGTAGTGGCAGGCGTTAAGGACACTACATCGACATCGGTTGTCTCCGGGTTGATTTTGTGCTCCAGCTCGCGTTATTGAGTGTCATGTGGGCGAACCGTTCGCCTTCAGTCCTTTGACAGGCATAGCAGCGTTGGGTCGCTGAACCTTAGGTGCGACACGGCGATGTGCACTCACTCGACAAACACGATATTTTCACTGCTATCCACACGCTCGGTAACCAGCGTGTTTTCAATAGGCGACGGATCTGCGAAACCGAGTGCCATACCGCTGACCACAACCTCATTGTCAGTTAGAGGCAAAACCGATCTCAACGCTGTGTGATAGTCTGCCCATGCAGCTTGAGGGCAGGTGTGTAACCCCTGCTCGCGGGCTAGTAACATCAGGTTTTGCATGAACATGCCATAGTCCAGCCAGCTGCCGGTGGACAGGTCTTTGTGGACGGTGAAAATCAGGCCAACGGGGGCATCAAAAAAGCTGTAGTTGCGGCGATGCTGAGCGTGTGTCTTTTCACGTTCGCCCTTGCTGATGCCCAGCAGTCCGTACAAGGCCCAACCGACTTGCCGGCGTCGTCCGAGGTAGGGTTCAAACCATCGCTTCGGGTAATAGCTCACTTGTGACTCACCGTTTACTTGCGGGTCATCAAAGGCTTTGCAGACCGTTGAACACAGGGAGTTGCGTGTTGCACCAGTGACGACGTATGTCCTCCACGGTTGTGTATTGGTCCCGCTGGGCGCCCGGGCTGCCGTCTCGAGCATGCGTGTGATGACTTGCTGCGGCACAGGTGTGGGCAGAAATGCCCGGAGTGACCTGCGGGTATTAATGGCATCGGATACTGAGGTAGCTGCATCGTAACTGATGTGCTGGCTGGTGGGATGGTTAGTCACGGAGCATAGAGCCTTATGTTTTGAATTGACGTTGTGCATCATACTTGTGAATGTCTATAGTACAAAGTCGGCGGGTAGATACGTACCGTATCGCGTACCTGCACTTATCGGGATGGTTCATGAAATTGCACGCAGTCATTTTCGACATGGATGGTTTGCTTATCAATAGCGAGCGTCTCGCTTTACAGGCATTCCAGGAAATGTGTGACCATCACGCTATGGGGGATCAGTTTGATCTGTACATGCAGTTGCTGGGTACCAACCGGGCTACCACCGAGTCTGTTCTTGCACAACGACTGGATTCCGGTATTGATCAAGTGAAATTTCTACGGCAATGGGATGAACGGTATGGGGCATTGACCTCAAAGGGTGTGCCGCTGATGACAGGCGTTGAGTGCTTGCTCGATTATCTGGATGATCGAGGTATTCCCATGGCGGTTGCTACATCGACCGACACCGACAAGGCCCTCATCAAGCTTGAGAGAGCCGGTGTATTGCATCGTTTCAAGACGCTGACGGGGGGTGATCAGGTAGACAACGGTAAACCCGCTCCGGATATCTATCTGATGGCTGCGGAATCCCTGGCCGTTCAGCCGGCTTACTGTATAGCGCTTGAGGACTCTGCCAATGGCATCAAGGCGGCCGTAGGTGCCGGTATGCATGCCATACAGATACCCGACATGGCATCGCCGGATGAGGAGCTTCTCAAGCTCGGTCATCAGGTGCTCGGTAGTCTGGACGAGGTCGTTGTCTATATTGATTCCCTGTCTGTGTGAATCAGGACTTTTGCCCGATACTCTTTCCGGTAGACTGGCGTTCCGGCGCGATTGCTTTGCGCGTTTGCTTTCTGGGCGACAACACGACATGGCCATCAGTGCAACTATTCACAAAGTGACGCTTAGTGTTGCCGATATTGATCGTCAGTACTATCAGGATCACGAACTTACTGTGGCCATGCATCCGTCAGAGACGCCGTTTCGGCTGATGGTGAGGTTGATTGCATTTTCCCTGAATGCTCATGAACAGTTGGTGTTTACCAAAGGTCTTGGCGCGGACGATGAGCCAGAGCTGTGGTGTAAAACCCTGTCAGATGAGATTGAGTTATGGGTGGACTTCGGGCAAGTTGACGAGAAGCGGATTCGTAAAGCCTGTGGCCGTGCCAGGCAAGTACGCGTGTATACCTATCAGGATAGGAAGGCCAAGGTTTGGTGGGATCAGTATCGACAGAAACTGTCACGGCATGACAATCTGTCCGTGTTTCATATTGTAGCAGAGGGCGCTGAGAGCCTGGTTGATCGCAACATGCAACTGCATTGCCTGATAGATGATGGTGCGATACATTTGAGTGACACGAGCAACAGTGTATCCGTGTCGGTTACCGCGCTGGAGTAGGTGTTGAGCTTTGCGATTATTCACTCCCTGGATGTGAAATAGAACGTCATTTCTGCGACTTGAAATAGAGTGGTTATCGTCGCCATACAAAATAGAACGTCATTCCCGCGCAGGCGGGAATCTTCTCATGCCGCAGCGTAACCCTCACGTGCTTAACCGCCAGGCCCCTGCCCAGCCATTCACAGTTTCAAAGAACATCAACCTTAAACCCCGCCCGCGGAAAATGCACACACACGTCCCCCGCGGTATCAGACACTCTATCTATGGCAACAGTATCCGCATTGGCCACTCGCACCGTACCTTCGACTGCCTGCTCCCCACCGTTGACATCAGGCGACACAGCAACGCGTTGCCCTACCCGCAAGCCCTGCGGCTCATTTGCAGCAACACCTGCTGTCGCGGCTGGCTGGTGCAATGTCGCTGCGCTTATCGCAGCTTCAGGCGTCATCTCCAATTGAGTGCCATGACCGATAGCGTTGACACTATCCATCCATCGGTGCACGTACGGAAATTGTGCGACCATCGCAGGTCCTCCTTCCCATCGCCCCTGAACGAACCACGCAACGTGATACATCTGTGCGTCTACCGCTGCAGGCTTTGGTCCCGTTAGATACGTTCGTCCGTCGCTGAGTTGCTGATCAAGCCAGCTGAGCGGTGCGCGAAGCTGGGATACCAAATGCGGCAGGTCGGCGTTAGCCTGCTTCAAACCTTCTGTCCAGTTTTCACCCAGATACAATCGTCCCCGATCTTCGGCAAAATCAGCAGGCAGCTTGTCACCCGCTGAACCCAGTACTATTTTTACCGCCAGATCGAATAGTGCTCCATCTGTCCAGCGGCTTATACACCACATAAGACCGCCATGATCACCAGGCACTAACGACGGTGATGGGAATCGTTGTTCCAGCTCGCGGATAATGCATTGGCTGTCGCAGTAGATGTCTGCACCGATCTGCATGACGGGGGTTCGCCGGTAACCACCGGTGAGGGTAGTCAACATCGGTTTTGGTGGCAGACGCGGAATTTCAACGTTGTGCCACTGAAGTCCCTTGATGCCGATGGCGACTCTCACCTTCTCAGCGACGGGAGATTGCGGGTAGTTATGCAGGATGACTCCTGAGTCTATTTGTGTCATGTTTGATCGCTTTGTTGAGGACAGTTGATTTGTATTATGGACTATTTGCTTATGCATCTAATAGCGGCCTTTTTTCTCAGCGTGGGCGATTGATGGGTTTGGCGTTATTCTATCCGGCTCTTACGGCTTTCCGATTTCTGTTCGCCTGTTTTCAGTCGTAAACTCATTTGTCGATCAGAAGCTGATATTCAGCAGACGCAGGCCAGGTTTTCATGATGTTTCTTTCGCTGATGTTAATGGCATTGTTGATCGAGTTAGCGGTGGGCTGGCCGGATCGCTTGTATGTACGGATCAGACACCCAGTGGTGTGGATGGGAAGCTTGATATCCGTGATGGAGCGTTTGTTGAACGATGCTGGCAAGACGTATCGTCTCAGACAGATGGCCGGAGCGGTAACGACCTTGATAGTGGTTATAGTGAGTGTGGGAGTAGCCTGTGTTATCAGTTATGTTTTACCCGACACCATAGCTGGCTATCTGAATGAAGCGGTAGTGGCTTCCAGTCTTTTCGCCTCTCGCAGTTTGTATCAGCATGTTAATGCGGTAGCTCTACCGTTGTTAGCGGGAGACGACACTAAGGCTTGCGAAGCACTGAGCCATATTGTGGGTCGCAATACGTCCACACTTGAGGAGACAGGAATCGCTGGTGCTGCAATAGAAAGCCTTGCAGAAAATGCATCGGATGGTGTATTCGCCCCTTTGTTCTGGGGGCTGTTGTTTGGGTTGCCGGGTATTACGGCATACAAGGCTATCAACACGCTTGATTCCATGATTGGACATCGCAATGAACGATACCTTGCGTTTGTCTTCTGTAGCATGCGCACCCCAACTTGAGAAATTTCATTTATGCAAGTGGCTGATGATATAGGCCACGTTGATGATATTTCACAGTATTAACGGAAGAGGTGGCGAGTATGATAAGGAAACTGAAAATATTTTTTCTGTTGATATCACCAGGCATTGTCTGTTTTGCAACACCGCAGCTTGCACATGTGTTGGAAAACAATACAACTCTGCATAATCTGTTAGGAAAGTGGGCAGAGCTCATATCATGAGTCAATATGTTACTGATATGGGGGCCGCGAAAGTCAGCGTGCCAGGTGCTGATTATTCAGCATTTTGGACGGCTGTTTTTGGCAGACCTTAGCGGGTATTTTGACGTGTTTGACGTCCCGTGCTTTTCTGGTCACAGTTGTAGTGAATGCCTATCGCACATTTCAGGCAGTTACACTATAAAGACCGAGTACACACTATTCAATCAATAGAGGAGATCGCATGGATCTGGTTAACATCGTCGCTGCTTTGGCTGTCTTGCAATTCATCGTATTCTCATTCCTTGTGGGAAAAGCGCGCGAGGCCCATGGCGTCAAGGCGCCAGCCGTACAAGGCAATGAACAATTCGAGCGTGTGTTTCGTGTTCAGATGAATACGATGGAGCAGTTGATCTGCTTTCTACCCGCCTTGCTACTGGCCAACGTGTATTGGTCGGATACGTTTGTTGCCCTAGTTGGCATTGTCTATCTGGTTGGCAGGCTCATATATCGCCAGAGTTATATAACGGACCCATCGAAGCGCGCAATGGGATTCTTGCTGACAATTGTGCCAACGTTTGTGCTGCTTATCGCCGCGATTATTGGTGCTTTGATGGGTAAGTAACGGGTTGTTCTGTTTGTTCAGGCAACCTTATCTGCCACGTATTCTATTAGCGCTTCCGTGTTGACGTGGAACTGGTTAAACACGACCACCCCGTCCGGATTCACCAGAATCAGCCAAGGGGTGCCGCCTGTTCGGTAGTTGACCATGGTGCTGGAATATTCTTCCGTATCGGGGTTGCCCGGATCATGTCCCATAATGATGGGCAATTTATAGCGTAGCTGGAGTTCGCGAACCGCATCTTGCGTGTTTGAGGAGTAGCCTTCGAACACTGTCTGGATACCTGCAATGGCGACATCGGGATGATCGTTGAAGCGATCACTGAATGCCTTAAGTGTGGGGAAGCCACTTTTATGGCAGCCAGGGCACCAGTTCTGGAAGCACTTCAGGAACACCCATTTGCCTTTGGATTCCGCCATGGAAAAGCTACCGGGCTTGCCTTCGGCGTCGATCCAGTAATCCACCTCCAGTTCCGGGGCCTTCTGGCCCTCGATGCCGGGCTTCGGGCGAGGTTCTGACTGGCCTAAGGCGCACGCTGCGAAGCTGCTGGTAGCCACAAGTGTTGAGGCTGTGGCCGTTTGTTGGAGGAAGCGGCGGCGAGATGGGCTGATTTTGGATGGCGTTTGAGGCATAAAGGCGCTGTCCGGTGAGAATGAGATTGGGGCCCAGATGCCGGATGGCCTGCGCCCGCGATTTACCTGATATCTCATTCAGACCCGAAACGTGTGTAATGGTTCTCCCTGCGGTTGCAGCAGCCTAAAAGATCTGCAAATGCGACACGATCCACCGGGCAGCCTTCCACATTGGTGTGAATACGGAGAATCCAACGAAGCTAAAAATGATCAGGCCAAGGAATGCCCAGGTGCCGTACCGGGCATTAAGTCGCACATAGACCTCAGCGACGGAGCGTGGCAGCAGATAGGGCAGGATGTAGTGCCCATCCAGTGGGCCCAAGGGGATCATATTGAACAGCATTAGTGCGATGTTGATCAGTACGAACAGACTGAAAAACGTCTGTGCGGCAGGACTTACGGCGAAATCAAGGCCCATGCTTATCATAACAGCGTGCAGGTTGACGGCCAGAAACGCCAACACGAGGTTTGAAAAGGGCCCGGCAGCGGCAATCAGCGGTGTGGCCCATTGAGAATTGAAGTTACGTGGATTTGTGGGTACCGGCTTCGCCCAGCCAAACCCCACCAATATAATCATCAGCAGGCCCATGGGGTCGATGTGCGCCAGAGGGCTTAAGGTGAGGCGGCCCTGTTGCTCTGCCGTCCGGTCGCCGAAGTGTCTGGCTGAGGCTGCGTGGGCGTATTCATGCACCGAAAGTGAGATGATGATGGTAAATATGAGCAGCGCAAAGGTCAGGTATTGACCTTGTTGGAAGAGTTGGAGCATGGGTAAGCCGTTAAGGGGATTGGGCGTCAACGTAACATGCCGGAGCGGCTTTTTTGGCTCGTTGTTGGCCTATCGCATTATCGGAATACGTGGTTAGTGAATTTGGTGTGCTTAAATTCACCGTATATGGTTGACGCAGCCGCGCGTATTGGGTCTAATAGCGGGCTTGCGTGCAAAACCTGATGGCCAGGTAGCTCAGTCGGTAGAGCAGGGGACTGAAAATCCCCGTGTCGGCAGTTCGATTCTGTCCCTGGCCACCATCAAGCCCCATTCCTACTGGCTTCTAGCGCACCAGATCGATTTATACCGACAACTATACCGACATTGGCTGTCCTGATCGTTGTTGCTAATTAGTGTGCATCCAGAAATATCTAGGATACTGATATAAAAGAGAAAACCGGCGACCAGAACGTAAAAATCCTTCTGAATTTGCTATGTTGTAGTTGCGAAACATCAACAAACAAACCAAAAGGATTTAACGATGCGAG
>JBGCEH010000057.1:0-33775 GCA_045106195.1 Granulosicoccus sp. | reverse complement strand
AGGCAAAACAAAACTTTGCCAACAGCTGTCCAATGCTTGCACGCAGGGACTGTGATCCTGTCAGTGGCGGCCGCTGGTTATACTCCACGGATGAAATCTCAAACATCACCGTACCAGTGACGACACCGGCACCACCACCTGGGCCAAGTGCAACAGGTTGTATCTCTGATAACGATTTACTCGTCCTGCATTATGATAATTGCCCTGATCGAGATGACGGCCATGCCTCGGTTTCCGGAAAGGCTGATATTGATGCTGTTGGGCTGCAGAACATTCTCGTTGTTAACGGCACTTGTGGCGCCAGTATCCGGGATCGTTATCAACCCAGCAGTGTGCTCGTTATGCGAGCGGTATGAGGCAGCAACTGGCTTGACAGTTTCAACCAGGAAAGTGCTGCGGTAGCCGAGTCGGCAAACCGATGGCCAGCAACACTTGCCAATGGCGATGATGTCTGGGTGGCCGAAGGTGATCCTTCCGATTTTACGGCCAAAGAATTACGCCGAGTAGGTGACATCTACCCGTCAGTGAACAGAAAGCGAGTGCGTGTGGTCCAGCATAGCGCTGTTCAGGGTTTCGACGAGAGACTGACCTCTGACGCCGCCATTGCGCTGGTTAAACAGGTAGCTGACTACCGAGCTATCCCTGACGGAAATACCGCTAACAACGGATCAGCAGACTTTAACCAAAGGTCATCAACGTTCGTGTGCATTGCTAACCAAAGCCGATACGCTAGCGAGTGGGCTGCCGCGTTCAACTAATTGAATCCCGATGTAAAACTGGATTTCAGCGATACGGTTGAGATCCTCTATATTATTGCCGATACGCGAACTCTAACCGTCAATGATTCTGCCAATCGGTATTTGCGTTAGACCTTTCAGCGACGGGTAAGAAGCTGCAGGTAGCCACAATTGGCGTGGCTACTTGCAAGCGTAACCGGTCGACCAGGGTATAAACAGTACAAGTAATAGCCGAATTGAGATCCAGAACCACACGCTGACATCAATACTCGATTCGGTTCATGCCGAACGATTACTGGGATAAGGGTTTGCTCGAAAAATCTCCACATCGCACGATGTTTTGCGAGATCACCAGTTTTTGCAGACCGACTGTATGATGCTTAACATGGTAAATAATTGAGCTATCGTTCTACGTTCCCCGCATGCACTACGAGCCGGCTTTGGTAGATGCATGAGAGTTTCAGCCACCCTGATGAAAATGCTGGATAGCAATCATCGACTCTCCGTTTCTTTCTACTCGGGATTCGAACGCCCCAACCTCACTGACAAACCCGACACTTTCACCAGGAGTTATATTGTGGAGCGTCTGGAGTGTTTCCAGGGTTTGCTCTGGAAAGGTGAAATCGCCTTCGTTTGGAAGGGCACACAATATTGAACTATCGCTGACATCACCACTAAAGATCTCGATTGATATGAACGTTCGACTACCATTAGTGGCAGCTTGATTAACTCGAAGTACGGTGTTGGTAAAAATCTGGGAACCTGACCCCGCGGACTCGAAATCTCCTACTGTCCCTGACTCGATAACCGCTATTGGTCCTGAGGCAACAGGCACTGATACCGCTTCAGTGGTTCGGAATGCGCCATCCAAAATGGCAAGTGTTAGCGTCTGTGGAAAAGCCCTATCGGGAAGCGCCCTTGTCTCATACACAAACGCTGAGTCGTTCTCCAGGTCAGTTTCAAGTTCCCTGTTGACCGTGACGTAGGTTCCAGATTGGCTGCCGAATATTATACTCTCGCCCACGTCGACCATGCTGCCATCAAAAATAGCTGGTAGTTCTGAGCTAACTCTTCATGTACCCGTGTCTGGAATAAAGAAGCCGATCAATACTTCTTGCTCTTGTGAGTCAATAGCCTCTTCAAGCTCCGAAAACGAGGCGAAAATCTTCTTGCGCGTCTCTCCTTCGGTGGAGGTCAGGCTGATAACGCCGACATTGCGTTTGGCGGTCGTCGATGTGACCGGTTCGTTTCCACTGTTGCACGCCGATGTAACAAATGCTCCGCAAAGAAGCACAGAAAGTGGCTGGTAATTTGATGCTGAAAATAGATTGCGAAGATTAATAATCGCATCTCCGTTAGGGGATTTTGTGTAGGCAGAAACGTGAGACTGCCCATTGCATAGAGCCGGTTTTTTGAAACAAGGATGTTCTTAAGCACGGCGAAAAATCACATCAAAGCTGGTCACAGCCACATGCACGGTCAGGTTAAAAACACACTAGCCCTTATTCCGCACAATCACTTAGTTGTAGCGCATTTCCTTACTTTTGGCCTGCATTAATCAATGACAACAATATGTCACAGCATTTTCGACTTAGCGAATTTACTCCGCTGGGGATGTCATTCCGAGTTTAGAAATGTTGCTAGCAAAGATTCACTAAAATGTCTGGGCTGCGGGAAATACTTCAACTCAAAGAGTGACTGATTGAACACGGGTGCTGTGGTTGCGGTATAACCGAATGTGCTTTGCAGAACGACTGATCCGTCACTACCATATTCTGTTTTATCGGACAAATTACCCTCAGAATTATATTCATACCCAATAGAACTATCGATTCCACCATCAAGATCATGATCGTATTCTGATCTGATGAGCCGATTGTTGGCGTCAAAGTGATAATAGGTTTTAGTGGTGATTTCTGAGTATGGAACAAAAGCCGTTATCTCCACAACATTGTTGTTGCCGCCATATGCTAACGTGTATTCTTCCTCAGAATGCAGCAAATCATTACTGTCATATTCAATGCTCGCCAATTTCCCGTCCTTGCTGTAGAAAAATTGTGTAGAAACAGTGCCAAAATTAAATTCAGACTGACTGCTGGAAAGTCGGCCAGACGTGTCATATTCGAAATTTCTGCTTAAATAAGAGACGCCGTCCTGAGATCCTTCGTAGCCCGTGTACTGGTTAAGCTCGTTGTATTGTCGAACTTCTTCGGTCAGCGCTGGAGAGTCATTTTATTCGCTATAGACGCGGGTATATACAAGCTCGCGTTCAGCCTCGTTTACTTCGACTGATACGTTTTCCATCAGTTGTTCCGCACCGTCGTTAACAATTATGGAGCTGACATAATAGCCATTCGAAATATCGGTACCCAAAGCACGTTGAGAGTCTAACAGGACGCCTTCTGACGTATCGTTCCCGGAACAGTGTGCAAGGAAAATACAACTGGCGGACAGGACAGAGGCTTTTAGTAACTTGTTCATATCATTGGCCTCCGAATGGCATTAGTTAAATGAAAAGCAAAAGGCTTTTTGTTGAGTAAAAAATAGAAAAACTGCTGCGTGGAATAGCCAAGGGGTTTAGGTTTCCGGAGCGTTAAAATACTGACAGATACATTGGTAACTTTAATAGTGAATACCGAGTATCGTTTCGATACGCTAAATGAAATGCATCAAAAATACATCCTGACTAATTGCGAAAGTGGATACTGGTAAACGCATCACTGTTTAGGCTTGACTTAAACGACAACGGGGATGACTAAGGTCTGATTAAAACCAAAATAAGCTCAATCTGATATCCGAATACATCCGCAGGATAACGCCACTTGGTTCTAAGAACCGGCAACGCGCTTCAGACTGGACGCATTCGTTTTAACGTCATTCACGTGTAGGCGGAAAGCGTGTAGAACCACATGGAGTCCGGACATTTCAATGAAGAGTCTAAGCCTTCACTCTGCAAAAGAATGGATCTCCGCCTTCGCGGAGATGACTTTGGGTTATTCTTCGCAAAGATGTCTTCGCGTTGTCCTTCACAGGGATGACGTTGTGTTTTTCTTTGCGGAGATGATTCTGGGTTGTTCTTGGCGGAGATAATTTCCGGTTTCTGCGAAACGTTCAACTACCAAGTTTTCGATATCGTCAAACGCACGTGCAGATCTCTCAGGTGTTTCATTCAGACTTTCATGCAGGTAGTCATCGTAGTTTCGTGTGGTGACTTTATCAGCGGGTGCCAGAGCGGCAAACTCCTGGGTTCTTGCTGAGTCGACGACAGGGTCCGCACCGGCAATTAACAACAAGGTATCCACACTCAATTTACTTGCATTGTTAATGCTGACGTTCACCTGAATTTATCAGCCAGTTGACAAGGCCGGTAGATCAAAACCCGCGGTTAAGTGGATCCACTGCAGCTTGCTGTCCAATCAGTTCAATGTGAGTCAGGTGTTTGTCAACATAGTTGCCCGTTAACTCAGGATGCAGCGACTTCCTTTATTTCCGAGTTCAGGGCCACAACTGGCTGATGTTCCCAGTTCACGCCATCAACCTCTTGATTGGTATATTGCGATTGTCCGACTCAAATTTTGTTAGTCATATTCAAAATCGAGCTAACAGTAAATCTAGAGCGGCAACAATTCGATCACTGTCTTCGCCTATGTTTGCTATCTTAGTTCCAAGAACCTTTATGTTCATCGATGCAATATCAAGAGGAAACAATGCCACAGTGGATTCCTCTACATCAAATTCGGGATTCAACGTTGCATCTTTATTACAGAGTGTGGACACGTACACTAGCGGTACAACTACGACTCGCGTCGAATCACTGAAAAGATCGGACTGAACTTCCAACAAATAAGGAAACTCCGCAGAGGTCTTTTTACTCGCGTTTCTGTGTACATCAAATTGTGCCATCGATCAGAAACTCTTAGAAGCGCCGATGCTCATCGGCAACCGAACTCTTCTCCAACAACGCACACTGTTCTTCAATGGCAGGGGCCAGGCGTGCTTTGAGACGATGAAATTCCTGCTGCTTGAGCTCTTCGCTGGCGTGAAGCAGCTCTCTTATTGCATCCTGCACCAATTGGGATCGTGGTCTGTTCTGCAATTTCGCCAATTCATCCAATTTAAGCAGCTCATCTTCTTGCATTCGAACGGTTAGGATATTAGACGTAGCCATTAACTTTCTCGCCCTTGGGATGTATACATTGTATTACATCGGCCGAAAATCTTCAATATTGATACATGCATCCCGGTATTGATCAACATAGTCGCGCGCAAAATCAGGATATTGCGATTGTCGAAATGCTGTCGTAGATTGACCCTGAAAACGCCCGCGCATGGGTAAATGGATTAATGGATCCGCAAAAGCGTTCTGCGGCGGCCGCTGTCTGAGCAAGAACCAACGCAGAACAGCAACCGGCTGAAGCACTGGACGGCGTTCTTGAGTCAACGTTGAGCGCAGGGAGACTGGACATCCTTGTGGACGTGACAGCAACGATTGCGCGTGTTGAGCAGCCGTTGCTTGAAAGCTGGCTAGCCGCTGCTCCACTGAGTGATTATGAGCGTTCGCAGATTGCCAGTGTTGAGCCGGACACCAATGACTAGTCGTGCGTCACTGGTCGCATAACTGGAATATTTGCCACCGAAAAAAAATTCCAGCCAAATCAACTGACTTGTCCCTACCAAAAACACTATCCGGGTGTTCCAAAGCGCAACTACACCGTTCAAACTATTATTCTTCCCAGTATTATGCTGCGCGTCGGTACTCATGATCGAGTCCACCGATATGGGGAAGCGCGACAACGCGACTTTTATCTGGTAAATCAACTGTTCTCGGTTTCGGACATTGTTTGGCTAGCGAGAGATGTGTTCGCGCCTCGTGATAGTAAATGAAATATGAACGAAGTTGCCGCAGTAGATGGCGCTCGTTCAGAACGATCACATGATTCAAGCACTCGCGACGTATTGAGCCGATTAATCGCCTTATGTGTAGCGTTTGATTGGCAACCACGTTGTGGTTCAATACATCGCGAGTGCTTGAATCGTCTAATCGTCTAATCGTTCTAAACGAGCGTCATCTGCGGAGACAGATTCGCTCCTATTACATCTATTATCATCAGGCGCGAACGCATCTGTCTGTAGCCAAACAATGTCCGATCTCGAGAATTGTTGGTTTACCTGATATAGGGCGCGTTGTCGAGTTTCCCCATGTCGATCCACGCGCAGTGCTTATTTCACCCTCACGAGAGTAAGCTGGCGGCGTGTTTGATGCGAACTGTCAACCTCAGTTCACTCTGCCTGAAACTGGTATTTATAACTTGCGCATCGCTGCCAACAATCTGATATCCACCGGCAACTACAACATTGGCATACATTGCTTCTGAAAGATCTCCCCGCTGACCGCCTGGATAGTGACCCTAGCGGCTGTGACTGTCCGCCGCCTTGCTATTCAAAACTGCCATTCAGATTTGAAGCGAGCTTTAAGACAGAGAGATGGATACCCGAAACGTTGTCGGCAAGGAAATTGGCAACCAGAGCAGTGGCAAGGCTCCCATCATTCTGGGCATGATATTAGGCCCTATGGCTGAGTACAGTGTGCGACGTGATCTACTGATCAGTCGTGGGGATGCAACCGAGTTGTTGACAAGATCGTTGTCTATTGTACTTGCTATGTGTACCGTGACCGTGTCGCTGTTGCCTGTGCTATGTCTGTTGATACGCTAACGTAGTGAAGCTAATCAGATACTTTAACAGATTTATATACAGATTATTAACGCAATTATTCGGGTATCTGCCTTACTCAATGTAATTTCCGCTTGTGTCTTGCTGAACGAATCAAACAAACACTATAAATGCAGATTTAGCCAGTTAACCAAGGGATCGTGTTCTTTAAACTCATAAGTATGATTACCAAGGTTGACAGCAACAGTCCTAGACCGAAAAAAATATTTCCGACAAAACACAGGGTAATCGTAATCTTGAGTGGCTTGCCTTCTTTGTCGGCGTCGTTCGCCGACCTGTATCGATCGTAACCCGCGCACCAGCATCCCAATGAAAACAGGTACGAAATAATTGCGATGAATACCCATCCGTCTTTATGTGAATAAGCCGGTGATTCGCTCAAAAGCATAAGACCAATAAAAAACTGCGTCAGCGCTACGATTAACCAAAGATAAAATAACCGTCTCCCAATACGAAATCCAAACTGACGTTCTGAAAAACTCGTAGACACGCCGGTACGAGCGAAAATTAACGAGACAAATGCTGCTCCACCATAGACAATTGCGCCGAAAACGGTGTGACTAGCCTTCCACAACTGCAGTTCACGTCCTGCTTCAGTACTTGTTAGCCCTGCAATGAGCAATGAACACACAATCAAGAGTCCAGCAATGGGTACCCCTGCCACATATAACCTATTCGTAAAACGACAGGCTCGCACAAACGCATCAGTTGAAGATCCCTCGCCAAGCTTTTCCTTAACCTCACGTACTAATCTCTCAATTGACTCGCCAGTTCTATTTTCCAGATCTGGCTTCGAGATCTTTCGTACTTGTAGTTCACTGAAAGGCTCGATGACCTCGATTTTTACATTACCAGTATCAATCACTACCGGCAGTAACTTCTGCTCGAAATATGCAAGTCCTGCCTCTGCAATTTGCCATCGTGATGGCTCTTCGGGAAACACCGCTATGACTAAATCTGCACTAAGAATAGCCTCGCGTATTTTTTTCCTGAACGGCGCGCCCCACGCAATCTGATCACTGAGCCACGCCGAGAGTTCCTCTTCTTCAAGGCGTTTGAAAATCAGATCAGCAGCGTCCTTTGTTTCCTCTGACCATGCTATGAAAACCCTCGCTTCTCCAATGTGGTCGATGTTTGCTACAACTTCACGACTCAACCCGACGCTAGTATTTGTTCCAACCTCGCTCATAGTCAAATCTCACGGTATGCAAAAATATTCAAAGTAAGCTACCTTGCAAACTCATTTGTCCAGCGTACGTGGATAACCGAATTTTGGTATCAACGATAAACTTGATTAACAATACATGAAATTGGAGAAAACAACGAGAGCGAAAACACAGGCAACAACAGATTGAGCCGTTGAGTCGCAGTAGATTCAACATCAGCCCTGGCTTATTTATTCAACATTGCATAAAGGAGTCATTGTGAGTATAGAAGATATAGACGCCCCATCTTAAACCAGAACTGGCCACATTGATGGATTACTCTCTCTAGAGTACTTTTCATCAAGTCAAACTATAGCCGGAGGCGACTATGAACAACAATGTCATTTATATCGGCCTGGATGTCGATGATATGCAGTACCACGGATCTGCCCTGTACACCAACACGGGCGAGGTGATCAACTTCAAGTGCCGGCCCACGCTCAAGGGTTTGCTGGGCCAACTGAACAAATTACACAAAGCGTTTCCCACTGCCGCATTCACACTGTGCTACGAGGCATCTTATGTGGGCTACACCCTGCAACGAGATCTTGCCGAAAAAGGCTACCACTGCGATGTGGTTGCTCCCTCTACTATA
Source organism: Granulosicoccus sp. (assembly GCA_045106195.1). Classification (GTDB taxonomy): domain Bacteria; phylum Pseudomonadota; class Gammaproteobacteria; order Granulosicoccales; family Granulosicoccaceae; genus Granulosicoccus. The sequence continues at coordinate 25,505 of JBGCEH010000057.1, read as the reverse complement.
CCGAGCCCCCACGGCAAACAAGTGAAAACCGATCGCATCGATGCCGCCCAACTCGCCCAAGTCTACGCCAACGGCCTACCCACTCTAGCCTCCATACCCGAAGCAGAGCAGTGAGCGCAAGATCGCACGGTAGGATCTATTGGTCGGGTTCCCAGAAACTCTCAAACGGTTTTGAATACAGCCTGGAACGGTATTAATGACTTAGGCCTATTTGACCGTGATAATGCACCGATGTTCTGGGACAACCGGACGAAATCGTTGGAACAGCAGGCTATCGAGCCAACACGTTCCAGACAGGAGATGCGCGGTGACAACGTTTCTGAAAACGATATTGATGGGTTGATTTTATCCCGTCTGAATTCCATCTCGGAATACAAATGGATGTTCTCAGACGCGTTTGGAATCGATTCCATATCTATTGAGCATGTTTCGGCAGCCCTGGCCAACTTTCAACGAACACTAGTGGCGAACAACAGTCCGTTTGATCGTTGGATGAGGGGCGAGCCGGATGCTATGACTGATCAGCAACTATCCGGTATGCAGGTATTTGTTATTGCTGGCTGTGCCGATTGTCATAGCGGCCCGCTGTTCTCAGACTTTCTGTCGCACGTATTAGGTGCGCAGAAGGGCATCGATGTGACCGAGCCAGATACTGGAGCCGGAAACTTTGCGTTTAGAACACCCACCCTGCGCCAGTTGAAATTTACTGCGCCTTGTTTCCATGACGGGCAATTTACAACCCTGGCGGCAGCTGTTGATTTCTATGACGAGTGACGAGCATCGAACAATCCCAATGTAGCCAATGATGAATTAGATGCAGAACTGTTAGACGTCCCTGAGATGGACGATGGTCGGGGGGCGATTATTATGGAATTTCTAGATGCGTTAAACGACTCGGCGTTTGATCAAGGTATTCCTGAGTCAGTGCCAAGTGGTTTGTCACCGGGTGGCTTTGATTAAGCTAAATCGTCGCAGTTAAAGAAGAACAGTATTAATGAAAATCAGCAAATTCTGAGTAAAGAGAAATTAACATGTCTTTTAAACACAGTAGAAATAGAACTCTAGCAGGTGCAGAGCGTCGTGCACTAGTCAAAGGAGCCGCTGTACTCCCGTTTATAAGTCCGTTACAGGTGTTTGCCCAAACAGCAACTCGGCCCTTACCCATACCACCTATCGTAGATGGTACTCAGCCTGAAAATGGAAGGACTCAGCTTATACTACGAGACGGAAGACACGACTTCGGCACCGGGTTTCGAAACAAAACCAAAGGTATCAATCAGGATTATCTTGGGCCTATAGTCAGAGTTAAAAAAGATATTCCATTCACTGTTCGGCGACAATTATCCTGGCCGGCGTATTGCCGCAACTGAAAATGTTACCAGACTGACTACAGAACTACTGGCTTAAGACTGCATTTTCTCCAAGTTCTGGACATAAAGATTCTTCTTCGTCTTGTTGAGCAGATGGACCGAAGATCAATTGATTCGCTTTTTCTGTACGCCATTCCTTGATCCTTCGTTGAAGAGTTCTTAGCTGGCTTTTCAGCGAATATTTATCGGCATCAATATCGACGAGCCTTTGCATGATTTCTTTCGCCGTAGTGCTGGAATCAAATTCCATCCAATGTTCAATCATCGACCAGTCTGCTTCAAATGGGTCTATTCTTGTTCTCCATGTTCGTTGAGCTTTCACATTTGCGCGATGCGTAGGACGGACTTCTCCGACTTTCCATGCTAGCGATAAACTCTTCATGAAATCTGCTAAATCGACTGTTTCTGATGTGCTCTCTGATTCACGATTTGTACCGTTCGATAGGTCTGCCAACTTCTGCTGTGAGTGACGTATTAGCTTTAGCAGTTTTACAGGATCAAGCGTTGACAACTGCAGTCGTAATGCTTTCTTCGATTGATCGTCTACATCCGCACGAGCTAACAACCTTTCACAAGGAGTTTGTGGAGGATGATATTTCTTTTGTACGTGCGCACCCTGCCTGAGTTTAGATTTCAGTTTAAATGACGGTTGAAAGTAGTTAACAAAAAGTCTTGACGCATCATAGAGCTCCTGAAGTGCCGTGCACGCTTCAAATCCAGACAGTTTGTTGTAACCCACCATCTTACGCACGATGGAACCATTCTTCTGTTCAACCCATGCTTGATCGTTTTTTCGGTACGGACGCGATCTAGTCTGCTCGTAGCCCATTCCTTTGCAATAGGTAAAAACAACCTCGTTGATGAACTCACTGCCGTTGTCAGTATCAGTACCGACTATGTTGAACGGTAAAACGGATTGGGCCTTTGCGATACCTTCAACGACTAGAAGCTGATTTCGAACCTGCATTGATAATGCATGCAGTCCAACCACTCGCAATGTCTGTCATGACAAGTGAATGAACAAAATTACCATCCTGCTTAACACCACCACAATGCTCTACTAAATCAACTTCCATAAAGCCTGGTACTGGTTCGTTCCAATCCGAGAATGTTCGCACGGGGATTTGACGCTTGAACGTATTCCCAGAACCTTGACGACGTTTTCCGGAAGCACTGACCTTGGTACGGGTAGGCTTCAGGGCGCGATCGATGCTCGCAGCGCTCATTATTAGTAGCTTGTCTTTAACACAAGCGTCAAGATCGAGGTACCCATGACGCTCCATTGCTTCGAGTAGAGAGGGAATAAGGGCTTTCAATCCCTTTCCACACAGCCTGTCAGAGGCTTCCCAGACGAGTATTAGTACATCAACCACCGCGTGGTCATAGATGCGCGGTCGCGCTCTGCTCGTATTCTCTGGCTGTGCGCTGGCTGTAGAGAGAACCCGAATGGCATGTTTGCGATGGTGTTAATGGCCATTTAAACTGACCCACTATCGGCCATTAATTTTGACCCACCTGGCCGGATCCAGGGCACTGTTGCCCTTATTCTCTCCCGCTGACAAAGAGAGGCTGGGAGAGCATTTTGAAGGAGTGGGTTTTGATCCATCATATTAAATCGCTACACGCTGACGGGAACGGTCAGTCGATTCGAGCAATTGCTCAGCAGCTGGATATATCGCGCAACACCGTGCGCAAGTATTTGCGCCTGAACGAGGAGCAGATTGGAACTCGGTTGGATGATCCGTCGCGTGTCAAGCGCTTGGACACCTACCGAGAACAGATCATTCACCAGCTACAGCAATACCCTCGATTGAGTGCAGTGAAGGTGCTGCGTAAATTACGTGCCCAGGGTGTCGAGACAACATTCTCCGATCGTACGGTTCGCCGGTACATCGAAGAGCTCAAGAAAACAGTCGCTGTCAAGCAACCGCGCTATTACATGCCCGCTCTGGACATGGTGCCCGGGGTACAGTGCCAGGTTGATCCGGGGGAGCTCAGAGGGGTTAGCATCAGTGGCAGGGAGCAGACAGTGTACTTCGTGGTCTTCGTGCTCTCCTATTCGCGCTTGATGCATGTCAGCGTCAGTGATCACCCAATCAAGACGGTTGATTTTATCCAGATGCATGATGCGGCCCTGCGCTATTTTGGTGGCCGACCCGAGGAATGTGTCTACGATCAGACCAAGCTGGTTGTGATTCGTGAAGAGTACCGGGAGCTGACGCTTAACCAGCAATTCAACGAGTATGCGAGCCGCGCAGGTTTCAGCATTCGCGCCTGTGAGGGCTACGATCCGGAGAGTAAGGGCCGAGTCGAGTCCGGTGTCAAATACGTCAAGGGTAACGCTCTTTACGGCGAGCGCTTTGACGATTTGGGCACACTTGCGCAGCTACCTTAATGACTGGCTGGACACGATCGCCAACGTACGCATACACGGCACAACCGGAGTCGAGCCATGGACGCTTTACGAACAAGATGAGCGGTGCAAAATGCTGCCGTACATTAGTCCAGCATTGGCCATTTTCGATGATAACCCAACTACCCGTAAAGCAGACAAAACCGGTCTGATTAGCTGGAAAAGCAACAAGTATTCAGTGCCGCAGGCCTATCAACGCTGCGATGTCGGTGTCAGTGATGGCAATGAGCAGTTGCTGGTTCGCGATCTGAATACCGGTGAGCAAATAGCCCGCCATACACTGTCCATGGAGAAAGGCGCTGTCATTCGCAACACCGATCATTATCGCGATCGTACCCAGCAGATAACTGACTACGAACAGGCTATTGCCAACAACATCGGCCCCGATTACGGGCAACAGCTATGTGCACTGCTTAAGCTGACGTCACCGAAGATCTACAAGGACCAACTAGCCGGTGCCGGGCAGGTTCTCAAACAGCATACGCAACTACCCGATACGTTGCTGCAACATGTACTACAACGACCCCGCTTAAGCGTCACCGGATTGCGCGATTTACTACAAGTCTATACGCAGAACAGTGATCGCCTGGAAGAGAAAACCAACAAACCTGCCGGAAGTGGCGATTGCCAATCACTGGCCTGCTATGCCGAGCTCACTGGCTCCGCCACTGCCACTGCAGGAGGTTCGTCATGAGCGGCATCGATCAGGTGACAAAGCAATTGCGCAGCCTGCGCCTGCATCACTTGGGGGCAGAGCTGGAAACACTGCTCTGCAGCGCTGAGGCCAATGAGTTGTCGTATCTACAATTTACACAGACACTCATGGATCAAGAAATCAGGCAGCGTAGCCTAAAGCGCATAGAGCTCAATCGACGTAAGTCGGCAATAGCCATACCCAAGTCACTCGACGAGTTCGACTACCGGCATCAGACGACGATCACCAAACGTCAAATCAACCAACTGCTGGACTTCAGCTTTCTCGACAACCGCAGCAATCTGGTGTTCATAGGCCCGCCTGGTGTCGGGAAAACACATCTGGCAACCGGTATTGCGCAAAAGGCCATCGATGCAGGCTATAAGGTGCTGTTCTCCACAGCATTGGCCCTGGTGGAAACTCTGGAGGTTGCCGAGCTCAAGGGCGAGCTGAAAAAGAAAATCAACAGCCTGGCCAAGTTCGATCTATTGGTCATTGATTTATGTGAAGTCAATGGTTATGTGGAGTCGGGGGGCCTCGACACGCAAATTGACCATTAATGAGTTTGGAAAGACTCAACATAACTGTGGCTACAGCCTGCGCAACCAATCGTTTAATGAGGCCTCCTGAATGCTCATATGTCCACCGGATAGCGCCCCCAGTGTTTCCGGAAAAACCTGAGAGAGTGCAGCCCTCTTGAGGTCAATATCAGCCCGCGCATAACGCATGGTTGTGTTGACACTGGCATGGCCTAGCCACTGACTGATAGTGACGAAGTCTACGCCGGCCTTGAGAAGGTGAACGGCAGTACTGTGCCGCAGGGAGTGTGGATGTAGTCTCTTGTCTTTGAGGCTTTGTTTTTCACAGGAACAGGCTTCAATGTGTTTTCTCAATCGGTAACGGACACCAAAGCGCGTTAGTTGCCCACCACGTTGGTTACGAAAAATGAACTCACTACCCTGCTCATGTGAATCGTAGGCGGGCAGTCGATTAACGTGTGTACGGAGTAAATCAGCAGTCCCTGTCCAGATGGGGCATAAACGTACTTTGTTTCCTTTACCGCGCAGTCGCACCTGGCACGGTGAGTCGAGTCGTAAATCGCTGACTTTCAAATCCAGAACCTCCTGAACGCGTGCGCCCGTGTTGAACAGCAGTGCAAAAAGTACGTAATCTCGTTCACCCGAGCGACTACTTCGGTCAATGGCATTGAGAAAGAAATTCATCTCGTCACTGTCGAAGTAATCAATGGGCTTCTCACGCTCTCCCCGCTTGAAAGGAATCGCAAGTACCGCCTGTAGTGTTGCAAGCGACTCAGGGTGTTCGGCACAAAGAAAGCGGATGAACGTGTGTAGTGCAGCAAGACGTGCATTACGAGTGGCAATTCCATTGTGCCGATTGCTTTCCAAATGCTTCAGGAATCGCACGACCCGTTCACGCTCCAGATCTTGTAGATCTAACAGCTCAATGGGTCGACCGGTGTCATCTGCAAGAAATTTCAAGAACAGGATCATCGCATCGCGGTAGCTTTTGATTGTATGGATGCTCATCCCACGAAGTTGAGGTAGATAATCCAGAAAAAACCGCTGTACGCTACGCCCGAAATCGGCAGCACGGTCACTATTCATGGCATGCCCCCTCCAATACACCGGCACACAAGTTCTCGAAGCGCTCACTGGCAAGTGCAGCCAGTGTGGGAACCAGGTGCAGATAGTGTGCAGTAGATACAATCGATACATGACCCATATAGAGCGCCAGATAAGGTAGTGCACTCTGCACATCAAGGCCATTGCGATACAATCTGATCAACGCTTGTACGGCGAAGCTGTGACGAAAATCATGAACACGAGGCCGCCTTCCGTAGCTATCCTGTACATCAGCGGCTGCTAGTAGTCGGCCAATTCCCTGTCCCATACCGGTTCCGGTATAGGGTCGCCAAGACCCATTCTTGTAGTTGCATAACAGTGCTGAGTCAGCGTTCTGCGGAGCGTTGCCCCGTTTTCGAACAACCAGATATCGGCGCAGCTCAAAACGAGCACTCGCTGAGAGCGGCACAAGACGGGATTTGTGGAACTTTGATTCGCGAATGCGTAGCGCACCGTTTTCGACATCGACATCTCCCAGTGTCATTGCTACCAATTCCCCGCGCCTCAGTCCTGCCGTGTAGAGCAGCACGATGGCCAGCCGAAACACGGGACCCAACAAAGGCGAGTTTTTCGTTGGAGTCAGATTCTTGGCTCGCTCCAGCAAGACAGCCACTTGCTCCGGTTCGATCAGTACCGGTGATAGGTAGGGCTGAGAGCGCGTGAAATACAACGGGTTGGGCACAAAGCAATCCGCTTGTGTGCGTCGTCGAAAGAGGCAGAGCTTGTGTACGACAAGCTGCCGCGATCGTCGTGTATTGGCGCATAGCTCGCTCATGTGTCTGCACCAGCGATCAAACGTTGGCTGGTCAAGATCCAGTCCACTGTTGTCACGGAGTAAAAAGCGGCGAAGTCCACCAAGAATAAACTCTTCGCTCTTGTAGTCTCTACCCAGCGTTCTTTTGTGAGCCAGAAATTCTGCGATGCACTGATCTATAGCTGTCGTGGTTGCATGATCCTTCATGATCCATCGCCCTCCATTGCTGATCGAGGTACAGGCAAAGCGACGGTACGCAACGCGCCAACATCGAGCCGTAGGTACACACACGTGCTCTCAAGGCTACGATGACCCATGACATCTCCAATGGCCTTGACGCCCACACCCTGTTGTAACAAGCGCATGGCAAAGGCGTGCCGGAGGCTATAAGACGAATACTGCTCTGGTGATAGTCCAGCTTGGTTTAATCGCTTCTTGAACAGATCACACACGGCATAATGTGTGATGCCGCCTGATGGGCGTCGCACCTTCAAAAAAAGCGGTGTTCTGGAACTAGCGTGATGACCAGACTCCAGATACTGCTGCAATATATGGATCGTTGAATCGTTCAGAGGCAGTAGCAATCTTGATTGTGTCTTGCGCTGATCGACCCTGAGCAATTTGGCTTCCATGTCTATGGAGTCAACGCTTAGCGCAGCAATCTCAGACGGGCGCAGGCCGTAATGCGCCATCAGATGAAGGATGGTGTAATCGCGCCATCCGGCCTTGCTTTTACGATCAATTGAGCGCAGTAACTGCTTTACCAATGGCCACGGCATTGCTCGCGGTGGCTTCTCGCCGCGATACGTTCTTACCGTATCAATCCTGTCCAGGCGCTTGGGCAAAAGATTGCGCTCAAAGCTGTAACGCAGAAAAGCTCTCACGTGGGCTACCGTATGTTGCAGAGACTGGCGGGCTAGCTGCGTGCTTTTAATCGCAAGAAACTGGTCGATATCACTACTCGCCAGTGCGTCCAGCGACTCATTGCATTCCAGAGCATGAGTCAGTAGGCCTGATACCGTGCATAGATGCTGGGAGATACTGGATTTACTGAGTCCGCGCACTTCACGCAGATACAGCTGATAGTCCTCAAGGCAAGCAAGGCGCACCGGTGGCGAGACTTGAGCAATTGTAAGTCGATCCTGGGAAGCAAGGAACCGTTGGTACACCCGTCGCGTTCCTATGTTCAGAATCACGCGGTAGGCTGGAGCATCGTCAAAAGCGAACCAGTTAATCAGTATGTCATCGGAAACACTCTGTCCTGGAGTCGCATCATCCACGTGCTCGAAAACATACCGAAGCCGGCGAATGTGGTGACAGGTATTGCGCTCAGAGTAGCCGCTAGCCAAAAGCCACACACCAAATTGCTCCAGTTCGGGTGCACAACAGCATTGTTCATAGTCAGCGTGGGCTCGGGGAAAGAGTTTGTGAAGCATCTTGATCTCCAAATAAGCAAAATGGAGAATCCACGCTACGCCTGCCGCAATCAGTTATGTGAAGTTGATATCCATTGAACCGGTAAACTAGGGCGGCCAACCCCCGTCAACTCCACATAATCATTGACTACACATAAATCAATTAATGTTGAGCTCAACATTACTTGATGAGCTCGGATATCTGCCAATGAGCAAGCAGGGCAATCATAATTTGTTCCAGCTAATCAACGCACTCTACGAGTACCGGTCAATCATTCTAACGACCAACAAAGACTTTACCAGCTGGGGAGAATTCTTCATCGACGACAATGTCGCTGTGCCGATTGTAGATCGACTGATCCACCACTCTCACATTTTCATGTTGGGTGGCGAGAGCTATCGATTGAAGCAAAAACTGACCAATTAACCCCGGACACAGGTGGGTCAATTTTATTGGCCGATAGTGGGTCAAAATTAATTGCCATTGACAGCAGGGATACTGAACCGTCAGAACCGAACCACTGAAACCGGTATGCGCTTCGTTGCCAATCTGGTCGGTAACTTGCGACGACACTGGGGTATTGCTCGGTTCGAGCCTGACGACAGCGCATGCGCGGATGGCAGTGAAGCGCTAAGTATCACGCAAGCAGCCAACGAACTGGGTATTGCTCCATCGACAATCCATCGCTGGTTAAATGATGGCTTTATTGCCGGAGAACAAATCACGCCGGGTGCACAATGGCGAATACGGATGACTGAAGAATTACTCAACCGTTTTGTTGAACAATCGCCAGAGGGCTACGTGACCATGCAAGAGGCGACGAAACTATTAGGTGTCTCTCGCCAAACAGTGTTGCAACGTGTAAAGACCGGAGAGCGAGGCCCGGTCAGGTTCGTTCACGGTCTGGGCACCAGCGCTGCCAATTTGGCCATGAAATCCAAGGGCTCGAATAACACGTGTCGGATTGCCACCCAGTAGTCCCATCCCGATAGCGATGAAATGCCAGATTTTTGTAAATGCCTGGGAAAATGCGATAATTCAGTAGCGTTCATGCGGATATACGTATGACGAGAAATTGCCAGAATCACTGAATAAAAGTCCGAACCTAAACTCGTCGAAAACAGGAGGATTTCGCTGTGGTTGTTGATGAAGAGTTAAAGCAGGCGATTGGAAATGCGCTGAGTTCGTTACCAAGTACCAATAACGAGACATTCACATCGTGGGATGCCGACTTTAGAGAAACGTCAGCAGGATGGCGCTACCTGTACGGCGTTCATACGGTACACATCATCGACTATGATCTGGACCAACGCGAAAGACTAATGCCGCGCGACTCAACACCTCCGGCTGTGATCCCGCTCTGCGATGCAGCATTGATGCTGCCTCCCGAACGCCTGGGGCACTTTGATGTAAATTTTCTGTGCCTGCGCCTGGAGGACTCGACATTCGCATCCAGAGGCCGCCTGCTGGTACTGGAACTTAGCTGTATTGACGCACTGATAGGGCGGCTCTTCCCAAACGCCGCTATGACCCCGGCAGAGATTCGGATGCTTATGCAAGTCGTCTGCGGGATTCCAGTAAGGCAGGCCGCTATGGATGATGGTGTCAGTCATGAAACAAAAAGAACACAGCTAAAAGCGGTAACTGCCAAGACTGGAAGGAAGGGACAGAGAGATCTATCAGCATTTGTGCTCGCACGATTGATGTTCGACCTGTTACAGGCATCAGCGCCGCCACAGGTATTGACCGACGTAGTGCATACCTACCTCGACCGCTTCCTGCCAAAGTCGGTACGCTTGCATGTGATCCGTCGCCGAAACGGCACGATGCAACGTTTACTCGAATTCGGAAATCGCAACGGTATTCCGCTAATCGTGTTACACGCGCAGGCACTTCCGTCCTGGTCGGACGACGACATCGAGATTTCCTCGTCGCTAGGGTTCCGTATGATCTGGCCACTGCGTCACGGTGCACTTGATCCTGAAGCTACGCCCATCAACTTCGACGAACACGCAGAACGCGCATGCGACGGAATCGAGTGCGCCAGTGAACTCTTTGCAGGCGATAACTTTGTTCTCGTCAGCCTTATGAGTGCCTGTTGGTATGGCATTGACTATGCACGTCGCTATCCTGAGAAGGTAAAAAAGCTGGTGCTGATAGGTGCCTGCTACAGGCCGGAAAAAGGCAATCGCGCACCCAGACTTTTCCGCAGCGGTTTTTTAAGGTTGTCGAGCCAGCATCGCACCCTGGCAGGACTATTGTTGCGTTTTGTTGGGCAACGTATTAGCGATCCTGCTCGACTGCAAACCTTTCTTAGAACTCTCTATGCCGACAGCTCAGCCGATCTTGCCGTTCTGGAGGCAGAATTCGCAGATAGCCATTCTACGGATTCTCTCATGCAACGATTTGTGTATTCAGAGCGTTCAATCCTGCACGATTTTCTGCACCTCGGATTCCCAAACTTTCACTACCTGAAGGAGCTGTCAGCTCCCATTCACTTCATACATGGAGAGGAGGATCCGGTCCATTCGCTAAAACACATCATGGCGCTGGCCAACTCACTGAATGCTCCGCTTTATGTCATCCCCAATGCCGGGCAGCTCATGTATCGACAGCACTGGCCAACTGTGCTGGCCTCACTTTCCAGCGCTGTGGCTTGAACCATTCCGGAAGTCAAAAGACCCGTCCAGCCTTTGATCAAATTGCCTCGATACACTGTTTGATCGACTTCACCCATAAGGGTGATGCATTGCATTAGTGGTGCAAGTATGGTCATTGCTCCCTCGTAATCGACATTTGAATTGTCATATCCGCTCTCAGCGCGACACGGTACAAGTCGAGTTGAACCTTGCAATATTCAATGTCATAACTTGAAACCTGCGATGATGAAACCACTGACTGCAAATTCGCGAATTTTCGATCTCAAGACACAGCAGATTGCCAGTTGCCTATGCGCGTCAGTATGGCTGTCGACGGTACAGGCACATGCGCAACAGATAGAGTTTGCTGATGATTTTTCAGAAAATTCCATTCGATATACGGCAAGAAGTTTCCTTGAGGTACCCGACAGCGGTACAGCGGAAGTCATTGGAGAAAATCTGATTCTGAAAGCCCGGCAAGGCAGCTTCCCAGAGTTTGGCAATATCTACGTGGGTACTCAGGAGGCCACGGATACACTTATGGTGACAGCTGCGTTTAATCCGGCCACCAGCCTGCCAAGTGGCAGTGTGAACGAAAATGCAACTATCGCCGTGGAACAAAGAATCTTCAACACCATAGCCGATGGTGGACTAGGCGATGGTAGCAACACCGGTGATGTACAAGTGCGTTTTGACATTCGCTTAAGCGCCGACGGCAGCAGCGAGCATGGTTATTGTCTGGGTGAGCAAACCATTGACAGCTTTGTTCCACTTAACGTTTTTGATGGAAATAGTCGTAATTGTTCATTTTTTGAAGGAGTGACCATCCAGAGTGACGTGGAGTACACCTTTGGATTTTCCCTGGACAGATCGAGCGGCACACTCACCCTGTCACTCGACGACAGACAACAGGTCGTCACGCTGCCGGGGACTTTGTATGCTGCGGAAAACCCGTTTACGGGGTTCCAGCTGATACACCAGGCAGGTCCCGGAGAAGCGGAGGCACGGATCAGGTCTATCACGACTGATTCCGGCACAGATACGATAACATCAGCCAGCTCAATAGGTCGCTACCAGGGCATAGACAGCAGTGAATTACGTTCAGCATTACTCATAGATGAACGAGTACAACTCAGCGCTCGTGCGACAGAAGAAGATGACTCTGGTATTCAGCTTCGAGTCGCACAACCTACTGACTACATTGAAGCTCTCGTGGAAATCTCGAGTCAAACCGCATTGGGTGATCGCGGACGACTGTATGCGGAGCTTCGCGCCGACTTGTACAACGATACTGCGGATGGAGGCTTTAACGACAGAGAAGGTGATGTGTCAGCGTTCATTACGTTCGAATCAGACACCGGTGGTCTGAGAAGAATCGAATACTGCCTAAGTCGCAGTGATGATGCAGACAACAACGAACGTAGCGGGCTTCTGGCAGATGGTCAGAATTGCGTAACTGTGCCCATTCGATTAGAGCTGGATACACCCTATCGAGTGTCACTGGATCTGGATCGTGAGCAGTCTACGCTAAGCTATCGAGTCAACGGATTTACCCATACGCAAGCCATTACAACAGACTTGTTTACCGCCCGGAGAAAGACAGCGGAAATCGGAACGTATCCCGACAATCTGTCTTCGGTTGTCATCACTGTCGATGATCTGAGGACGGCAGCTGATGCGATTTCTGCCACCGAGCAGGCAGCGGGTCTGGCGATTCCTCCTCCATTTCCTGCAGCATTGACCGATGAAGCGCAGGCTGCCAACAGCACCCTGACAGCTCCCGTATTCGACGATCAACAGGCATTGAGTTTTATCGACGATTTTTCAACCCCCACGATGCTCTTCGGTTTCTGGGACGGCAGAGACAGAGGCGAGGTCGCTGTAACGCGATCATCACAAGGATATGTGGAATTTCAGGTCAACAGCGCTGATCCACAACAGGGCAACTTTGCGGAGTTTTATGTCGATGGGTCTACAGACTTGCTGGAGGCACGAGTCAGCATCTCCACGCAAAGCGACCTTCCCCAGGATTCAGAAGCACAGGCTGCAGCAAGAATCCAGGGAACCTTTTACAACGATATCGCTGACGGTGGTAGCGATGGGCAGCTGGGCGATGTCTTTATCAGTCTGCAGATCAGAGTCCGAGGCGATGGCAGAAGAGATGCTGATTTATATATGGAGCGCCGTGCTGCTGATGGCAGTCGCGATACGCGTCTGCAACTGGTCGCCGATGGTGAGAACGTGTTTGAGGGATTTGCGCCGGAAACTAATACCGAGTACACAATGGCTCTTGAGCTGGATCGTGACAACAACGTCCTGACAGCACGCATCGACAACTTGGTACAGGAGATCAGCCTTCCTGGTGAGGTCTTCACCGCGGCAAGGGCCGAAAAACAAGTACAGATAAGTCACCAGGGCAGCAGTGGTAAGGCCGTTGGTCGTATCCATGCCATCAGGACCGACAAGACTACTGTTGATTTTCTGACTGATTTACCACTCATAGGTCCATACAGACCTGCCTTTGATACAGCACTTGACGGTATTGAAGTGAGTCATGAGGACGGTCGAGTCAGATTGGTTACCGATTCTGCAATCACTCCGGGCCGTGGAGCAAATCTGCAAGCCAGAGGTGTATCGGACTACCTTGCAGCAACCATGTTAATGAGTTCCGAAACAACAGCAACGGGCGAAGGACGTGCCAACATCGGCATCGGTGGTCTGTTTTACAACGAGTTGGCAGACGGTGGTACTAACGGGGCGACGGGATCAGTTTTCGCCACCATCTCGTTAAGTATGAAAGACACGGAAACTGGCACATCCGAACTTTTTGCTGAGTATTGTGCATTTCGTTCTCTTGATCCGGATTTCAGCGAATCACAGGAATTGATCGGCGGTGACACTGAAAACTGCCCAAGGTTCACTATGCCTGCCATGACGGATATCGGGTATGACATGTCAATACTGCTGGATAGAGAAAGGCAGGTACTGGCATTCACACTGAACGATGAAACTCACGAATTCGCTATAGCTACACCCATATTTGATCCCCATAGCCGCTTTAACGGTGCCCGAGCCAGGGCTACGGAAGGTTCACGCGCAGTCGGTTACGCTGACAATCTTAGTTACTCTGTTGATGCTGTGCCCCTGTCAATGTCTTCCAATCAGCTTGCAGAGCTACTGATTGACGATCCGACGCAATCGAGCTCAGGCGGTGGCGGCTGCAGTATCAGCACTGAAGGACGCGACCCGCTTTTACCCACACTGGGTGCGGCTTTGGTGTTCCTGTGGTTAAGACGAAAATCCAGGGCTCTGTCAATAAAATACGTCGCGATGACTCGCTGAAATATTCGATCGGCTGGTAACTTGAGAATCAGATTCACCACTTCGTCTAGCTGAAAAGCTCATTGAAACACATTGGGATACAGAGGTCTTCGGGCAATATCAATGATTCAACGACTCGCATTAACCTGTCTGTTCATATCTCTCACACTGATGGGTGCCGCCAAAGCACAAAACCTGACTATTGACCTGGAAGTCTTTGGTTTGAACAAAAATCAGTTCGTGACCAGGCAGACGCTTGAAGCTGCCTGTGCTTCAATTTCCCAATCCGGTGCACCTACGGCGGCAGCAGAAGATTTGCTAAGCACCTGTGACGCTACCCTTGCCCTTGATGATGAGGATCCTGTTCTTTCAGAGGCGCTTGATCGCCTGCTACCGGAGGAGGCATTTGCAATTAGCGATGCATTGACGGACGCTTCCGATCTACAGATTACCAATGTCAACGCCAGAATTAATACGCTCCGCGAACAACAAAATGCAAGCTTGAATATTCAAGATACAATTTTTCCCTTGACAGAAAATAATATTACCTCTCATCGGCTGCAGAACCTTGAGTTATTTCTATCAGCCCAAGGCTCAATCGGAGAGATAAATGGAAACGAGCTTCAACAAGATGCCGATATTGAAGGTAATCAGATAACACTTGGTGCAGATTATCGTCTGACAAAGCAATTCATTGTTGGTACGGGTATTGGAATATTCAGGCACGAAACGCAGTTCATCAACACAGTAGGCGGTAGTGACATCGAAGGGACCAATGCCACACTTTACGCCACCTACGCAAGGGAGGATCTTGGTTATCTTGATGTGGTTTTGGATATTGGAAAAAACAGCTTTGACTTCTCAAGGCAAATCAATATTGAAGGTGAGAATCAAGTGTTAGCGACGTCCACTACCGATTCTTCCAGCGTTTCATTGACCGTCGCGATAGGTAAAAATTTCCGCTTCTCAGCTTACGAACTTGCGCCGTTCGCACGCTTGGGTCTGACAACCGCAGAGGTAGATGCCTATTCTGAACAAGCCGACTCAACTCAACCCGGATTCGGCTCGATACTGAGCATTGCGCCCCAGTCAATAAACTCAACCACCCTGTCTATCGGCGCATCAATGGCACGGGTTGTTAATACCAGTCGTTTTGTACTGGTACCTCAAATCAGCCTGGAAGCAGAATTGCAGACTGATAGCGAAAAAGACCCCTTGACTGCATTTTTCGTTGCCGATCCTGATCAGCTGGCCTTTAGCGTCATAGGAGAGACTCGTGATGAACTTTACGGCAACCTGGGTTTGGGATCTACCGCTATTTTTGCCAGAGGGAAAAGTGCGTTTGCCTATCTGGAATCAAGGTTAGCGCATGATGCCGTCACTCAGTACTGGTTGAAACTGGGTATTCGCCTCGAATTTTAGCAATAGCGATTTACTATCAGAATGCGAAAAATACGAATATGAAAAATTTGAAAATAGCTTTTGGTGAACTCAAAAACAGCGCCTGTTTTCTCGCTTTTTCAATCGTTCTGGTATCGTGTAGTGACAGCTTTAATAGCCAGCGATCAGCAGAAGCAAATGCGTCCATGCCAACCTTGATAAGCCCGCCGCCACCGGTTAGTGGACTTATTCAATCACGGATGATTGATCGTAGCGTCCTGTTTGCTGAAGTAATTCTTCGTTACGAGGGTTCCGAGCAAACTGCCGTCGTCTCTCGCCAGGAAGGCACAGATAGTTGGCAAGCAGATTTCCGATTGCCCAGTGGAAGAGACTATTCAATTGAGATAACCTGGTTTGACACGGCTGACGGAGTGCGCCTTAATCTTGTCAACGTGTCGCGTAGTTTCAACGCTGTGTTCGAAAGTGGTCCACTGAGCATTCCGTTCTCTGACTATGACTCTGAGGATTATGACGAAGATAACGACGGTTTAACCAATCTTGCTGAGAGACAAGCAGGATCTTCACCGTTTGAGGCAGCAGACGGTCAGATAGTAGATGATGCGCAATGTCCCATGCTACCCGAAACCATGGCTAACCCTGAAAACAGAAATCCGGTAACGGGCGAAGAAGGCAGAGACTACTTGCATATGGTAAGAGACATCGATAGGTTTGATGACGCCTTACCTTCAATTAACGTATTGCTCCAAAATCTTGGCGCTCAATCAGATGGTCTCACTGCTGAACCTGATGGCTCCTTGAAACTCAGCGTTACATCGCCCGGTGATTTTTCGAGTATCCAGTTGAGACCAATAGATCAGAACAGTGACTTCATTCGTGCAACATTGTCCTATATTGGAGAAGAATCGACTCAGCCATTTGTCAACAGCGAAAACAGAGCGTTTGATTCGCGTTTGGTTCTCGCCGGAGAATTCTTTAACAATATCAGTGATTTTGGAAACGGAACCCGTGAAGGCAATGGCAGGTTGAGCTTAAACCTTAGAAACTACACACCACAAAGCTTTTCTCGCGTACTTCTTTGCGCACAACTTATACAGGCTAACAACGCACCTATAGATTTCGTTGAGGGTACCGAGGATGGCGACAACGACGGATGTTCTGCCAACGACACATTCGGAGACGACTACAACAACAATCAGCAATACCGCCTGGGCATTGGAATCGATCGCCAAGCACGGTCCGTTTTTTTTCAGCGTGATGACAATACCGTACGAATGCCGACAACCGAGCCATTTTTCAGAGAATTCGGTGAATTCCTCGCTCTTCAAACTCAGGCAAGAGGCCTCAACAGTAAAGCCACAATCGTTGTCAATCAGTTATCGACCCAGGAATCTGTTATCGACGATCTTGCCTCCCTTGCGACCAGACCGGCTTATAACAACCTGGGTGAGTATCGATCTGACGCTAACAGAGACCGACAGGTTGAAAACGGGAGACTAAGGTTGACCACCATCTCTGAAGGAAACAATGAAACGGTCAATACCCAACTCAGACTTAGTGGATCAAGCGACTATCTTGCCGCCGACTTGATGTTATCGAGTGAAAGCAGAGTCCTGGAATCTACAACACCCAATCCGGGTGGAATTCAGCTACAGGGTGGGTTTTATAATGATCTTTCCAACAATGGATCTGAAAATAATGGAAGTGAAGGTGATCATGTCGGTACTCTCAGTATTGTGGCGAATTCAGATGGAGAAGTCTTTGGACAGGCCTGTCTGACGCGCTCTCAAAGTGCTAATTTTGATCAAACATGTGAACGACTAACAGAATCGCTATCCAATTGTCAGAGATTTCCTTCTCCACTGAGTTTTGACGCGACCTATAGCACATCGATTGAACTTGATCGAACAGAGAAAATAATTCGGTTCAGTATAGATGGGCAGAGTATTGAGCATCAGATTACAACCAACGTATTCTTGCCCGGCTTCGGCGGCAAGTATGTTGAAACGACGGTCTCCGGCACAGGAACAATTATCGGTTTTGTTGACAATCTCAGTACCATCAAGTAATGAATCTGGAATGTCAAAGCATCAGACAAACAATTCCATCATTCACTACCAGCGGCACGCATGCACAGCCAAATCGCCTGTCTCAACTGTTGTATTTCTTCACGGACTGGGCTCGAGTATCCTTGACTGGTCCGAACAAACCCCGGCATTTACTCCTTTCTATGACGTATTGCTTATCGATCTACGGGGCCATGGACTCAGCGACAAACCGCCGGGCACCTATTCCATTCAACAGATGGCTTTGGACGTTTACACACTCGTGCGTGATCTTGAGCTTGACAACATTCATTGCGTGGGCTTGTCGATGGGTGCGCAAGTTGCGTTACAACTGGCACTGGACAAACCAGAGATAGTGGCAAGTGTTACTGCCGTTAATTCACCGGCAGACATGGTACCCAAACGCTTTAGGGACAAGCTGGCAATTCTTCAACGAAAAATTCTGGTAAACCTTTTAGGAATGACAATCACAGGCCAGGTTATTGCAAAAAAACTTCTACCGGGTGATGCATTTACCGAGATCGGGTCGGAGGCAGGGTCGCCCCTGCCGTCCGCCCACACCACCGTGCGTACGGGACCGTACACGGCGGTTCAAGTGCATCTCTGTCACAGCTGAAATTGATCAAGTAAGCTCCGTCGACCCCATTCAGACAGTTTCCGATTAGTCACTGCCCCGTGCCTATGTGAAGCCCCTGCATTCCACCAAGCCTTTAATAAGTCTTTACGTGCATTTGCAATGAAGCACTAATCCCCATTTGCTTGATTGCATTCACTTTGACGTGAGTTGTAAATTGATTCATCATACATTTCATAACCGCTAGGAATGAGTACCGACTGATCGACCTAACGTTTTAATGGAATTGTTTGGGGATGTAACGTGAATCCCTACTCCTAGCCCGCTGTTGTTCACGATATATTCTAAAGCCAATTGGCTGAGGTGGCACGTTAGTGCCACCCCAAAAAGATTGCCCAGCCCTCAATTTGCATCCGTTGCAGATTCACAACTTAACCACTTTATTTCCTTATCGAGGGTTCGTCAGACTGATAAAGAATAGCGTCGAGGCGAACATAGCTGCGCCGGCGCGCTGTGAGTTCAACTTGGTCCAGCGATCGAGATAGTGAGTCCAAACATCCAGAGATTCTGGTTTTTCCCTCTCTACTTCAGCCAGTTTGTTGTTCAATGGGACATTACCGAGTACCGTTACGAGCCATGTTCCTCCGATGTACGCAATCGCACCACCAAGTAGGTAGGGCGAACGTGTCGTTTCCCAGTCGGCGATAGAGATGAGCGCGAGGATCAGACAGATCAATGCGGTGCCCATGAACACACCGAGGAACCCACGATTTAATACGGTGACATTGATTGCTTGCATTGCCAACATCCCTTCACGAGATGGTACGCGTTGCAGTGCCTTCATGACGAAATTGGAAAAGGCGAAAAATATACCGCCGATCAACGCACTGCCGAAAATGGCGGCGAAAGTCGCGATAGTCATTGGAGTGTTCATGCGACCGCCTCCTTATCTGCGTTCTGCCATACGCCCCGCGCTGCGATCCGACGGCTGAACGACGTGAAATCTGCAGCTTCCCGACCGAGAGCACGCTTGACACCGTCTCCAACATAAGCGTTGCGGCCGTCGAGTACCGTATCGAAGAGATAGTTCAGCAGCCAGGCAACATCTTCGCTCACCCCGGCCTCGGCTATCCCCTCGGCAAACGCTTCAGACGGAATCCGCATGAACTGAACGCCCCGGCCTGAAGCCTTGCTTATTTCTTCTGCCAGTTCCGAGAAGGTGAGTAGTCGCGGCCCGGTAACTTCATAGATCTCGTAGGTATGGCCTGCTTCCGTCAATGCGGCTGTCGCAACGTCCGCAATGTCGTTTACGTCGATAAACGGTTCGGCAACGTCTGCGGCAGGAAGAGCGATTGTGCCGCCGAGAACCATTGGGAGAAATTCGCCTTCGGAGAAATTCTGCATAAACCAGCTGGATCTGACTATCGTCCATTCGATATCAGTTGCTTGAATGATCCTCTCACAAGCTTGTGCTTCCTCTTCTCCGCGCCCAGACAATAACACCAGTCGCTTAACACCCTTTGCGACGGCTTTGTTAACGAAACGTTGAATCGAGTCGGTGGCACCCGGGACAGCAAGGTCGGGCGCGTAAGAAATATAGACCGCACGAACGCCATCCAATAACGCGTCCCAGTCTTCTGGCTTGGCCCAATCGAATGCCGGGCTGCCGGATCTTGACCCGATTCGTGTCGGAATACCACGCGCCTTAAGGCGCTGAACGATTCGTCGCCCTGTTTTTCCCGACCCGCCCAATACCAGGGTTAAGCCGATCGAATTGTCGTGTGTGCCAGTAGATTTTTTCATGATTATCTCCAGTTGAGTTTATGTAATAAGTAGACGATTACGTATGGATTTGATGAGTGCGAGAGCTTGCGGTTCTCGCCTCAACTCATAGCTATGATTTTCTGTTGGGCGGTTTGCACAACCAGCTAGCAGCAATGTCGGGTAGATTTTCCATGACTAATGCCCATTGGATTCTCCAAAAATTTCTGATCGATCACGCGTTCCACGAATCGAACTTAAGGTCAGGGTGAGCTATGCGGCTGCACTCTCGCGGACTTGACCGACAAGAATTGACCAGTCCATTCCAAGAGCCATGTATACCTCCTGTGCCTTAGGTGAGGCGTTGTCGCCGAGAATCTCAATCATCAGGCTGGATGCGTCCGCTGTAACGACACCGCTCTGAATCAGCCTGACAATTCCGGTTTCCCGTTTAGTCATATCGAACGTACCGCTTGCATCTACTGCTACGTAAGCGTCAAAGCCTTCCCTTACCGCGCGCATTGCGGGAAATGCTGCGCAGACTTCTAACGAGAGTCCGGCAAAGATCAGTTTGTTGCGGCCGGTCTCTCGGATCGCGGCCTCCACGCGCGGATCGTCCCAGGCATTGACAGTTGTTCGATCTATAAAGCTCTGTCCGGGAAGAGCTGCCTGCAATTCCGGAATGGCCGGGCCCCAAAGCGTTTCCGAGGACGTGGTCGTAGTTACAATGGGGAGCTCGAGTGCGCGCGCTGCTTTGGCTAAGCCGACTATATTGTGCTTGAGCTCAGCGATTGAATAGTCGCGGATCCCCGTCATAAGGCCGACCTGATTATCTATAAAAACCACAGCTGCATTGCTAGCGGTAAGTGGCTCGGGATTGTGTGAGTTAGTAGGCATACATTTCTCCTAAGTTGAAAGTAGAAAACTAATCGTAGAGGTGGCCGACCTGGTCAATCGATAGACCCAAACCGACCTTCGTCAAAGGCTTGTTTAATCGCCTCTATTTCGTCTATCGAATTCATTACAAAAGGCCCTTGCTGAACGAATGGCTCCTTTATTGCCTGACCGTCAAGCAAAGCGAATTGAGCGTGAGAATGATTGCTGGCGGAAACACGCACGGTGACTGCCCCGCCACTATCGGCGTTGTTTATAGCGATCGCCTGACCCTTTCGCAGTTTCGCGCTGTTTGCCAATACGGCAACATCGATCTCTCCATCA
Source organism: Granulosicoccus sp. (assembly GCA_045106195.1). Classification (GTDB taxonomy): domain Bacteria; phylum Pseudomonadota; class Gammaproteobacteria; order Granulosicoccales; family Granulosicoccaceae; genus Granulosicoccus. Next base: position 4,238 of record JBGCEH010000057.1, on the reverse strand, counting down.
ATCGTGTGTATCCAGGCATTTCGACCGCTGGTGAGTTTGTGCTCGAAGCTGCCGTTGCGAACCAGTTGACCGTCGAGGATCGTCATTGGCAATCCGGGGGATTTAGCGCCTTTAACACCGTTGGACTCACCCAGAGCTACATGGACGCAGTGCTGGCTGTTACCAATCACGGGCATGTCCTGCCGCCGAACTAACAGCGAAGAAGGTTCTTCGTAACGGCGCGCTTGTGGGACGTTGACGAATACCTGGAGGCCGTGAATTCGTGAACCTTCTCTTGGGGATTCGTTGTGTAATGCACCGCGACCAGCGTTCAACCAATAAAGATCACCGGGCAGGAGATCGACGTCGTTGCCCACCGAATCATGGTTGTGGAAGCGTCCCTCGCTGTCTGAGAAAATAAGCGAAACTGCTGAGAGTCCAGCATGAGGATGAGTGCCGAATGTAGGCTCGGGCATGACATAGTGATCGACTAACACGAGAGGATCCATTGCCGAACCTACGCTTTGCGCTCCAAAACTGTGCGCTGAAAAACCGTCCCCGATAGAAATCGGCTTTCCATTCTCCGGCAACGTAATTACTCGGATATTGTCTGCGTCTTTGTCGGTAGCCTGCTCAGTTGTTCTGCTCATACCGTGCCTCGTGGTCGTTGTCGTAAATGCTGAACCCAGTTTAATCACGGAACAATAACCAGCAGAAGACCCAAAATTTGAATTTTAAGTTGCAAAAATGGAACAATATGGTGAGTCAGAGGTATTCAATCGGACAAGCCAGATGCCAAAACCCAGTCTTCTAAAACCTGATTTAAATGACTACTTTTACTTCGTACACGTCATCGAGAAGAAAGGGTTCTCGGCAGCTTCTGAGGCGCTGGGTTTGCCCAAATCACGGTTGAGTCGGCACATCCAGCAACTCGAAGAGAGAATGGATGCACGCCTGATTCACCGCACGACAAGACAATTTAGCGTCACAGAGCTCGGAGAGACCTTTTACGTTCACGCTCGTGCGGTCGTCGATGAAATGGAAAGAGCAGAGAATGCTGTGAGGCGCAAGAAAAACCTCCTGTCGGGTAGCGTCACGATCAGTTGTTCGGTGGGTGTCGCTCAGTTTGCATTGAAGGAGCTCATTGCGCGATTCCTTGTGGAGAATCCACTGGTCACCGTCTCACAGCAGGTAACGAACAAGAATATCGATATGATTGCCGCAGGTGTTGATCTGGCCATTCGTGGTCATTCAGGGGCGTTACCAGATTCATCGCTTATTCAACGACATCTCGCTCAGGTTGAGTGGCAACTGTTCGCCGCGAGTGACTACGAGGATCAGAACGCGGCCTTGAGGGATCCGTCCGATATCTACCACCATCAGACGCTTGCGCTCGGTTGGCAATCACCCAGTGGACAATGGATGCTGGAGGGGCAGTCCGGCGAAAAGCTCGCTGTAGAGATCACACCCCGACTAAAAAGTGACGACATGTCTACGCTCAAGCATGCCGCGGCAAGTGGGGCCGGACTTGTTGCTTTGCCCGCCTATACCTGCCGTGAAGAACTAAAGCGCGGGCAACTACGGCGGGTCTTAACGCACTGGCATGCCGGCGCTGCTCAACTCAGTCTGGTTTCACCGACCCGAAAAGGTCAGCCTCAAGCTGTCGTCGCGTTGCGAGATTTTTTGCTTGCCAGGTTTGCAGATAGCGTGGCGACACCAGAGAAGCAATAGGGGTGACCCGATAAGCTCTCTGGCCGGGGATCCGCGGCCATGGTCTAATGGATGGTATCATTGAAGTTGAGTTCATGGGCCGCAGGACACGTCCACTAATTGCGTCCGCTATTACTACGGTTCGCCAGTATGCGCATGACAAAAGCGCCTTTCTGCCGCTATCAATACTGATGTTTGCGCTATACGCAGGGTCGTCAACTATCGCCTGTCGGGGGTGGCACACTCTGCCACTTAAGCCGAGATGTGTTCAGTCAATCGGCCTGGTGAATGAATAGCTTAGCCCCAGGCCGACAAATGGTTGAAAGTCATCGCCGCGTTCTGTGACGATGGGGGAGTCTGCCGCATCACCTTGCTGGCGACTAAGGTTCACTATCAGTGTGGAAGTCCAGCGACGTGTCACCGGCAGGATGACAGTGGCGGCCACACCGGCGCGATTAACGCCCCCTCCCGCTTCGTACACCGAAAGCCCAGAGCGCTCGGATTGCGCAGCATCAATTCCAAAGTAGGCTTGAGTATAACTATCGTCGGTATAGGTTATCTGTGGCCCAAACGATAAGATTAACGGTGGACCTAATCCCATATAGCGGGTGCTATACCGCAGACTGACGTCGATGATCACACCATCATGTTCACCAATGGCTCGATCAACATCAGCCGATAACGTGAGTGCGCCGATACGATAACGAGCAAACGCCCGCACTGCCGGCACCAAGTCGATATCGCCCAACCCGATTAGGTCGCGGGAATCTTCGCCGGTGAGCGCGAAGTTGTTGTTCCCATCCTCCTGTCGACCGAATTGCGGGCGAACTGCCAGCCCCAGGGTTAAACGATTCGACATAGCCTGGCGGTAGCCGATGCCTTCGCGCACTGAGAAGAAAAAGTGTTCGCCATACTCGTACGATATAGAAGGAAACAGGCTGACGCGCCGTTCGTCGTCGCCCGGATGCGACGGGTTCCAGGCGAGCACTGCACCGTAACTCACGGTGAAGGTGTTGGCTTTATCAACGTTCGATGGTCGCTGTTGCGCCATCGTTTGCTCGCTCAGGCTGCTTGCCAATATCGCAAGAAGTGCCACGGTGCAGGCCGTGTTGTACCTTTGAAATCTGAATGACATATCGACGATCAAAATTTTAGGTAGCAACTGATTGTAAATCAACTTGGTCTAAGCAGACAATATTATGCGTTGATCGCTCTATTATTTCTCCATCGCCAAAGGTTGTATAAAATTTGCGAGTCCAATATAAACAACGTTTTTGAGGGCTTTATTCGTATGAACGCTATTGATCTTCGGCTACACATTAACCTGCACAGCCGTATTTTCCGTTTGAAATTGACGAGGAGTCGTGCCTGTCCAACGACGAAATGCTCGAACGAAGGAAGATGGCTCAGAGAACCCCACTAGATAGGCAACTTGACTGACCGAAACCTTTCTTGCGGTTAGATACTCGATGGCCATGCGATACCTTAAGTTATCGTGAATGGGTAGGTGTTTTGTCTACGGGATTCCTTTCAATACTCGACAGGCTTGGCGCTTGGCGTTAGCTTCTAAAGACAATCAACACACTCAGTTTTTCACGAACGATAAGTCAGGAATAACTCCATGAACAGTTTAAGAATTGCGGGGGCAGCATCCGCACTACTAATGGCCTCCATTTATTTACTGGGTTTCGCCATATTTTTTTCTGTACTGGACCCTGGGCGAACTCTCACGCGGGATGAGTCGATCCAATTCCTCAGTGAAAATCGATTAATCGTATTGCCTACCATATTTGTATTGTATGTCTTGGCAGGTTTTAACCTGTTAATTCTGGTTCAATCCTTGGCAGGCGAAGTAAAAGATCGAGTGCCTTGGCTGTCGCAGACTGCATTGATCATTGGCAGTATCTGGTGCGTGATGGTTATTGTCGCAGGGTTTGTTTACCTTTCAGGCATGCAAGCTGTGTTCAGTCTCTATCCAGAAAATGCAGCGCAAGCTTCAACACTGGCATTAATGATCGATACTTTGTTTGAGAGCTTAGGCGGTGGGAATGAATTGATAGGAGGCGTCTGGACTGTGCTGATCAGTTGCCTTCTTCTGAACGCGACGCAGAACTACAGGATTCTTCATTTTTTTGGAATAGCGGTGGGTATAGCAGGTGTCGTATCCATTGTCCCCATGCTTGCTGAGGCTGTGACAATATTCGGATTGGGGCAAATATTCTGGTTTATCGGATTGGGTGTGCGTTTTTTGAGAAATAAACGACGAGACCATAATCCTCGAGCCCATGATTAGCGATTACGATGTGGGCTGACCCTCACTCAAAAATCGATTTAATCAGAGCTAGAGATTTCTGGCCTGGTTTCGTTAGTCTCGTAAGTCGTTTGGCGCGACCAGAGACACAGTTGATGCTGCTGTCAGGTGAGTACAAACCCGCCCCTGCCCGCAGAATTTATATTGACAAGGCAGATGGCAAAAAGCGACCCTTGGGTATCCCAACTATTCGCGATCGCATCGTCGAGCGTGCAATGCTTATGGCCATGGAGCCTAT
>JBGCEH010000056.1:0-19446 GCA_045106195.1 Granulosicoccus sp. | reverse complement strand
ATTGAGGGACAGGGATCTGGCCCGGAAACTGAGAAACAGCGATCACGCAGTGGAGTGCAAGCCACGTGATGGGCATGCAAATAGTTGATTTGGTCGGTGTGAGAGGATTCGAACCTCCGACCCCTTCGTCCCGAACGAAGTGCGCTACCAGGCTGCGCCACACACCGAGAATCTGAGGCGGATTACTATAGCAAAACAGCGCATTAGCGCCAATCCTGCTGCAGCCTATGCCAACCTCTCAAGCAGAACAGACAAACTCCGTCAGTAAACACCTGCCCAACGCGCCAATAACTGGCTAAAGATACTCAAAGCAAACACCACCGCCATCAGCATAAGCAGCAAACGCCCGGGGCGAAACGGTTTACGCTCCACAGAGTTAACGCCGCGCGCTATGAACTCATCTACCTTTTGCTGATCTTCCGGGTATAGACGGTTCTGGTAGCTCTTGTCGGTTTCTTGCTGGTCTTTTTCACTCATGATTTCACTATTGCGCAATATTAATGCAAAGGACTGCCCGCAAAAAAAAGGGGGAGAGAACGATTGCGACCATTCTCTCCCCACAAGACACGAAAGTCACCTACAATCGGTGAATTTCCTGAGCAGCAACTTTTGCTTGTAGCGTGCCCTAGAGAGCAAACAGTTCCTCGGGCATCTGCATCAGGTTTTCAGCACCAGATAACATGGTCTTCTTCAGACTCTCGGTACGCGGCAGCAGGCGTTCGAAGTAGAATTGCGCTGTCATCAGCTTGCTCTGGTAGAAAGACGTGTCGCCATCGGCTTCCGCAATTTTCTTGCGTGCGATAACGGCCATGCGCGCCCAGAAATAAGCCAGGGTCACGTAGCCGCTATACATCAGGTAATCTACTGCGGCAGCGCCGGCTTCGTCAGGGTTGTCCATCGCGGATTTGCCAATTTCCATGGACAGACCCAGCCACTCATCTTTGTAGGCTTTCAAGGTTGCCACAAACTGGGCATCTTCTGCGCCGCTGTTCTCCTCGCAGAATTCATCAATCATTCCGGCGAAGCCCAACAACAGCTTGCCACCGCTACCCAAAACCTTACGACCTATCAGGTCCATGGCTTGTATACCCGTGGTGCCTTCATAGAGCATGGCGATACGGCTGTCGCGTACGATCTGCTCCATCCCCCATTCACGGATAAATCCGTGGCCACCGAATACCTGAACTCCGTGGTTGGCGGCTTCAAAACCCAGCTCTGTTACAAACGCCTTGGCGATAGGCGTCAGTAACGCCATCATGTCATCGGCAGCCTTGGCGTCTTCTTCGCTGCCACGGGAAACGACATCGCCTTGCTGTGCGAGGAAGTAAATAAAGGCGCGGCTGCCTTCGGCCAGTGCTTTCTGTGTCAGCAGCATGCGGCGTACATCAGGGTGCACGATGATTGGGTCGGCTGGCCCGTCGGGATTTTTGGGTCCGGTCAGGCTGCGCATTGCCAGGCGCTCTTTGGCATAGGCCAGGGCGCCCTGGTAGGACTGCTCCATGTGCGATAAGCCCTGCATAGCAGTACCGATTCGAGCGGTGTTCATAAAGGTGAACATGCAATTGAGCCCGCGGTTTTCGGGGCCAATCAGGTAGCCCTTGGCGCCATCGAAATTGAGTACCGCAGTCGCGTTGCCATGAATACCCATCTTGTGTTCGATGGAAGCACAGTGCACGCCATTGCGTTCACCCAGACTACCGTCTTCATTCACATTGACCTTGGGAACGATAAACAGGGAGATGCCCTTGGTACCTTGCGGAGCATCTGGCAGGCGAGCCAGCACAATGTGCACGATGTTATCGGTCATATCGTGCTCGCCAGCGGATATAAAGATCTTTTGCCCGGTTAAGGCGTAGGAACCATCTGCCTGTGGCTCCGCCTTGGTGCGCAACATGCCCAGGTCAGAACCGCAGTGTGACTCGGTCAGGCACATGGTGCCCGTCCATTCTCCGCTGACCAGTTTGCTCAAATAAGCCTCTTTCTGCTGATCGGTTCCGTGAGCTGCCAGCGTTCTCATAGCACCATGCGACAGACCCGGATACATGTACCAGGCCCAATTGGCCGTTCCATACATCTCGGAGATAACCGTACCGAGGGACTCAGGCAAGCCTTGCCCACCGATCTCCGGGGCCTGCGTCATTGAAGGCCAGCCGCCGTCAACGAATTGCCGATAGGCCTCGCGAAAACCGTCCGGTGTCTTGACCTCTCCATCTGTCCATTGGCAGCCCTGCTCATCACCGATAGCGTTCAGTGGCGCGATGACATCTCTGGCAAATTTGCCGCCTTCTTCAAGAATGGCGTCGACGGTCTCAGGGTCCGCATCCTCGGCACCTTCCAGTTGTGCATAATGGGCGTCAAAATCCAGCACATTACGCAAGGCAAATCGCATATCTTGTAGCGGTGGGTTGTAAGTCGGCATTATGAGTTATTCAATAAACTGTGATGACTGTGAAGTGTCGGCCAGTTGCAGGCTCAGCTCAATGCCAAATCCGACCGATTCTTGTATCAAAATCGCTCAAAATCACGCAGCACTACACCACCGGTGCGATTTTATTATATTTTTCAATAACCTAAATATTTCCCTGGCAGTATCTTTAATGACTTAACTGTCATATCAACGCAATTTCAGAACGATTTTTTCAGCAACGACATCGCTGACGATACTCAGGACGCGCTTTCGGGAGTCGTCGATCGCGCGCCAAAGCGTTCGTTTTCGCGCACAGAAGCATCGAGTTACAAGCTTGCGCGATACTCAGAAGGTGTCTGTCCAGTCCAGCGTTTGAATGCGCGGAAGAAGGCACTGGTTTCATCAAAACCCAGCAAGCCTGATATTTCAGCCAGAGAAAGTTCACTGGACGCAAGGTATTGACAAGCCGCCTTGTGCCTGCAACCGTCCTTAAGCTGTTGAAAGGAGCTGCCCTCATCGTTCAATTGACGACGCAAGCTACTCACAGACATACCCAGTTGACGGCTGACCTCCGATGCTCCTGGCAGCGCCTGGGTAAAGTCATCCCCGAACAGTGCAAGAACCCGATCAGTCAGTGATTGCTCAAAGTAGGAAGGCACAATAAGCCGATACGGTGCTGACTTGAGAAACACTGACAGGCTCTGCTCACTTTGCACATTGGGGGAATCGAGAACCCCCGGATCGAAACAAAGCATGGAGCGGGAGCCGTTGAATGTTACCGGGCAGCGGAACAAGCCCGTCCAGCCCTCCCGGTTTGCAGGTTCATCAAAATCGAAAACCACCTCCTGCAGTGGCAGGTTACGTCCTGCAAACCAGCTCAGTAAACTGTGCCACAGATACAATGAGGATCTGACAAATACAGGAGGCTCACTAGCAAGAATATCATTGATGGAACGTGAGTCCCGTGCAACGGTAGTAAAGCCTATGCATACGCCGCCCTTGTGATCAAAGCGCTCGGGTTTGACGCCTTGTGTCAAACAGATATCCAGGAATTCGCCAGCACGGCGCACGACTGAAGCCAGACAGGGCCTGTGAATAATGCACAGGCACATCATGCGAAATGTTCCGGTGGCAACAGCCCCGCCACTGACCATGCCCAGCGACTCATCATTAAGCAATTTGATCGCGCGCTGGTAAACACGTCCGAACATGGCCGCATCCAATTGTGTAGCGCTTTCGATTCTCTCGACACTGAGCTGTTCTTCGGCAAGTATGATCGACGGATCAAACCCTTGCTTAGCCACCTCAACAAACAAGGCACGGGCATAGTTAGCCGATATAAACGCCGCATCCTTGTCATTAACAGGATGCATTGTGCGCGTTCCGGATGTCATTTTACTATCTCTATTGTTTCACCTTGAACAATACGGGCTGGCAGCCTGCGCGACTGACAGGTCCCGACGACAAAGTACCCGGGAGTAGTTACGAGACAAGCTCAGGCCGCCCAGGCTCCTGATGTTTTAATTCAGCATCCTGCATCTGTAACTGATACTGCGGTGTCGATGCCAGGAAGCGACCGTAAGCGGCGGCATCCGGGTACCTTAATTGCTCCACCAAAGGGCCACGCTTGCGTATTTCCGCCCCCATATCTGCCAGCAATTCATCAAAATGCCTGAAATGAAAAGGCGCAGAGCACAAGCCACCGTATATTTTTGCGGCAGGCCTTTCATGGCGCTTCCAGTTCAACATCATGTCAATATTGGCATTCATATCGTCAGCTGTTGGTTGCTTATCCAGCTGACCGTCGGCATAGCGCACCAGCCAATTAGCAATCATCTCAGCTGACAAGACCGTACAGAAACTAGAATTGAATCCGACAAATCCCATGTCCGGCAAGTCGGGATTGACAGACAATCGATAGACTCGATACTGTCCGTCTTCTTCAATCAGTTTCTCCTGGTATTGCTGTGGAAGGTAAGGCACACCCAACTTCCAGCCAATGGCTTGAATAGCAAGATCACAATCAAGCACATCACCGGTAGTCAAATGTAATTTGCCGTTTTCATAACGATCAAATGTCCCTTTGATTGCCGAAATTGTGCCCGCTTTCAGCCCTTCAAAAAAACCGGGGGTGACAATAGGCGCCGCACAAGACACCTCTTTTTCAATCGGTGTGTCAGGCACCATACCGTGCTTCTTTAAACCAAGCTGCAGCTTCAGCAAGGTTTCAAGGCCACGGAAATTTGCCCATACCAGCGGTTTGACAATCGCCGCTATCGCACGTTGCAAGGGAGTTCTTCCCCATGTGTTGAATTGCTGCTCCTGCAGACGCATGTACAGCAGATTCTTGAAATTGATACCTCCAACGAAGTAAGGGATTCGCCAGACATTCTCCAGATAGACCATGGTGACAGAGGCAGCACCGTTTTTGCTGGCATTGACCGCGATATCGGTTGCCGACTTGGAGCCCCCCAGCACCACAACATGTTGTGCAACACACTGAGCGGGATCCGTGTATTGAGATGAATGAATAACCTTGCCACCTTGTGTAACGAACTCATCCTGCCCGGGATGGGTAAGCGTATTTTTGTCAGAAAACTGCCCGGTGCAGGCAGCAACGAAATCAACATCTTCCGTCCACTGATGTGCACCGTCATCAAGGGTCAGCGTCCAGCCTGGCTTGCCATCAGCACGTCGCTGCATACCCTTGACTGAGGTATTGAAACGGTACAACCGGGCGATGTTGTGTCGTTGCGCGTAAGAGTGCAGATACGCATGCACCTGCGCCCCTCGGGGCCATTCAGGATAATTATCCGGCATCGGATGATCGGTATATCGATAAAGCTCCTTGGGAGACTGCGTCTGTACATCGGGATAACTGCGCGATGGCTCCCACACGCCACCAAGATCGTGAGTACGTTCAAATGCGACTACACGGTGCCCACGCTCATCAAAGGCCTTGGCGGCGGCCAGACCACTGACACCGCCGCCAATCACAGCCACTTTTTTTCGCTTGCTCATCTTGTCTCCTTGCCTAGATGGCATCCTCTGGTGGCGGCAGGAAATCCACCTCATGCATCGCGGACAGGCGGACAAGCTCTGCCGGATCGGTCACGCCATCGAGCTGGACGAAAAGATCGTACAGTTTACGCGCGGGGGCAACTCCAAACATACATTTGGCATCAACACCGGAACGGTTAAAGATGCCATGCGCCTCACCCATCGGCATACACACTGTGTCACCGGGACCTGCTTTATGAACATCGCCCAGAAATTCGATTTCAAGGTTCCCCTCCAGCATGATGATCCATTCGTCCTGAGCCGCATGGATATGCGGTGGCACAAACGTGTCGGCAGGCACTGATGCATGCCAGATAAAAGTGTTGTGGCTGAGCAACTTTGGCACGTAGGTTTGCCCGACAACATTCCAGGCGATGCCATCAAGACCTGTCGCTGCGGGTGTGATTCCTTTTTCCATTATGATTCTCGTTGACTTTCGGTGTGACAAATTTCGGGATAAAACTGCGATGAGCGTTTTGCCGGCACGTCGTTTTTACCACTGAAATAGCGATATCGTGCCCAGACGGTTAACGTTGGTTTCCTCTGCTCACAACAGAATATCAGCCCATGCGGCTCAGATGCCACCCTCGCGGGCATTCACGACGTGCAGGACTCGCCGCCCGCCCGCCAGACAATCACACTGTAGATTGCTGGTATTCATCGACGGCGATTGCCTGGCCGACAATCGCTGGCGGGAGAAGGTCGTGATTTGTGCCAGCGTCGGGCTGGCCGCCAGTCGCCCCTACAGCGATGCGAGGGTATTGCGCTTGAGCGCTGCAAGCCAGTTTGTAATTTCAGCCAGCTTTGCAGCAGGGATAATGGGGGTGTTGCGATACGGTTCAAGCAGAATAGTTCCCCAAACGACGGTATGGCTGTCACTTCTGAGTTGTCCAATATCCACGATTGAATCATTGCCCACAATCAGGAATTTCATCAGTCCTCGTTCAGGATTGAGAAGCACGCCAACCTGTGTAGCGTAAGCCACAGTAGACACATGAACCCGTAGATTCACAGCAATCCGGAGAACTGCCTACACACCCCTAGCAACGCTGAGTCTGAACATCATATGCCTGACCCGAAGGATCGATACTCACGAGGACACGCAGCAGATTAAACGCGTCTAATTACGCAAAGCAATTTTCGACGTTGTCATTCAAATGGCCGCACTTGCATTCAATCCGCACAGGGAACGAATGCGTTCTTCGGATAATTGATCCATACACGCAATGCAAACCACACCTGTGCTGACACCAACAGGCGCATCAGTCACCGACCAACGCCGCCCGACCACCTGAATGGTCTTCAGTGTGTTGTCAACATGCATCACAAAGCCTTTAGCCCTGACCAGCCCACAACGCTTGTCAGCCAGGGTGGCCGCGAGTTCATGTGCATCAACCTGCTGACTGATCGTCAGGCTGATTGTTGAAAACACCGAGGACACATTGTGATTATCATGGGGCTTATTGTGATGGATCCGACCCTGATCGGCGTTACCTGTGGAATCCGAAGAAGATACTTCTTGAGAGGCAACGGAACGCTTCATATCAAACAACACCCCAGGTGCAATCGCGCTGTGTACCGTATCGACTCGTGGTGCATGGGCGTAATGTTCATTCACCCACTGTCTGACGGTTGCGGCTAGTGAATCAGACAACAAGTCCTGTTTATTCAGGACAATAAGGTCAGCATCATTAAGTTGGCGTTGAATGGTGTCACCGATATATTTTTCAGACGCAGTATTCTGTACACTCGCGGCATCTGCCAAAACCACAATTCCTTCAAGCTGATAGGCGCGTTGCAAGGACAATGACCTGCCAATTGCACCGGGCAATGCCACACCACTGGCTTCGATGAAAACATGATCGGGTAGCGACTCCCGAGTCAGAAGCTTTTGCAGTGACAAGGACAAATCATCACCATAACTACAGCAGACGCAACCACCGGTGAGACTGATGACATCACTACTATTAGCGCCGGCTTCGGCTTCTATGAGATCCGCATCAATGGGCAACTCACCAAAATCATTGACCAGCACAGCGAGGCGTACGCCGTTTGCATGACGAAGCAAATGGTTAACAAGAGTCGTTTTTCCACAACCCAGGTAACCACCAATAACGGTAACTGGTAATAACGGTTTCATTCAGACGATCACCGACATATGAATATCATCAGTCCTAAATAGTGTCTGCCGAGAAAATACGACCGCCCTGCACCGTCCCCCATACACTAATATCTTTCAGGCTCTCTGCTGAAACGCTGGTGGGATCATCATCAAGCACCGCAAAGTCAGCATGCTTACCTACTTCAATTGAGCCAATCTCGTCGTCCAGATCGAGCGTGTACGCAGCACCGAGCGTTATTGCATACAGTGCTTCACCAATAGTTATTTTTTCGTGTTCACCTTGTGTTCTACCCGAACTGGTTAATCGATTGACTGCACACCATGCAGTAAACAGCGGACTAAGTGGAGTTACAGGCGCATCAGAATGAATAGCCAGTGGAATTCCGTTATCCAGTGCCGTGCGACAGGCATTCATGCGCAGCGCACGCTCCGGGCCAACGGTTAATCGATAATGCTCATCTCCCCAGTAGAAGTGATGATTGGCAAAATGATTAACGCACATGTTCAATGACGCCATTCGCCGGTATTGAGCCGCGCTCACTAATTGCCCATGCTGAATGGTGAACCGGTGGTGATTGTTAGGGTATTTTTTCAACGCCGCCTGTAGTGTATCCAGAACAAGGTCAGTGGCCTCATCACCATTGGTGTGTGTATGAACCTGAATATCCTCTTTCAAAGCCATCTCGTAGATCGATAGCATCTGCTCGGGTGCTATATACCAAAGACCATTAGGCGCACCGTTGTAGTAACCCGGCCAGTTCAATCGGGCTGAGAAACCCTGAATCGAACCGTCAGCGATCACCTTGATCTTTCCCAGCCTGAAGCGATCAGTAGAACGCATCCTGAGCGCTTTGACATGCTCGATCAACTCTTCCGGTGTTGCCCCATGGTGGAAACGCAATGGCATAATACGCACAGGAAAATCATCAGCACCGGTGACCCGGATGCCCATATCAACTGTCTCGACATCCAGCCTGGCCGCAAGATCGGTGGCGGTGGTAACACCCGTCCTGACGCAAAGGCGTGCAAAATCAATGAGCCCGGGCTCGTCAAAGGCGAGCATGTCATCATCAAAGCCGGCTTTCTGACCTACCGGAAACATCACATCCGGACCTTTCAGCTCGCCCGTGGGCAAGCCATCATCACCCAACGGCACACCGTCGTGTTCAATACCCGTGCGCAAGTAGTCAGCCAGCTCAAGCGCTCGGGAGTTGACATTCATGATATGGCCTGACGCATGCATGATGCCGACCGGGCGTGTGGTGGAGACACGGTCAAGCTGCTGGCGTGTAATTTTTCTATCAGCGTAGTAGATAGGATCAATCGCCCACCCGGTGAGCGCTTCTGCAGGATTGTCCAGCGTGCTCTCTTTTTCCTTTAAGCGCTGGATGACCTCTTCGATACCGGCAAGCCCCGACCAGATTTTTCCATGTGGATCCATTCGCTTGTGAAAGCCGCAGTAAACGTATCGCCACCATTTCCCCTCGACCGTATGACAATGCCCCTCCACCATACCGGGCATCAGCACCTTGTCAGCAAAGCGTTTGTCCAGACTGTAATCACCAAATCCTTCCAGCTCACTGAGCGAGCCTGCCCCCAGAATTCGACCATCTCGCACTGCCACGTGAGTCACCACAGGCCTTGCAGGATTCATGGTAATGATTTTTTTCGCAGAATAGATCGTCGTCATGAACCACCTCGGTGCCAGAAAAAGTCTTTGTAAACCGTAATCAGGTTTTAAACTTGGTATTTGTACACTTGCTACCCGGACAGAGTAGCAAGTTGATGCCTGGAATTCGATACGCGAATGAGGCAGAGCCATGGGAGGGTATAAACGATGTTCACGCCGAGTAGAATTCGATCTGCAAAGACAATCTCCATGTGCTCTAATCCACCTAACCAGCCCATGGCATCAGGGCTTAAACACACAGATTTTCACCATTACCACCAATCATCGCCGTAACGCGATTAATAACCCTGACAATGAACTTGAATCGTAAAATCTTCGTTGCTGTTTTTACTACAGTTGTCCTGTCAATGGCTGGCTGCAGCTCGTCAAACAGCGATGACAATGCCACACAGCAGCCGCAGTCGGACACCGGACCAGACACACCTTCTGATCAGACCCAGGACGGCACAACAACCGATCCAGCCAACGGTACACCCACGGATTCCATCAATTTACGAACTCTCAGTAATGACATCCTGTTAAGTCTGGCTGGCTACGATCTGGAACTATTCAGTGAAGAAGTCGCTCTACTGGCAGACCGCGTGGTGTTTACGGCATCATCGGTTACCAGTTTGCCCGATACCAGCGTTGAGTTGATACACCGGAATATTTCGCAATCCTATCCCGTGGCAAACGTCCTTTATGACTGCGCGCAAGGCGGAAGCCTTACAACAAGTACGCTGGCTGTCGATGTCACGGTTGCAGAAGAAATATACAACAGCGTCACTAACAGCGTAACGTACCTGTTCGATCAGTGCCAATTGACAGCTGACAACGGCCCGACCGTCAATGGCACGATGATCGTTGCCGGCCGGGACGTCATCCTATTTCGAGCAAACACAACAGAAAGGACATTTAACTGGGAATCGTTTCAATGGCAGCAGCAGTCAGGTGAGCAGACGATCAATATCAACGCATCCATCCGCTCATTTACCGAAGTTGATGAGAGCAACACGGAAATTCGTGACGTCAGCATTGCTGAACATATCTTTAGCAACAATGGCGTCCTGACATCCGGTGTGCAAAACAGCCGCTTCCTTGTCAGCTCCATTGACAGCGACGGTGGTGTATTTGACTTCACTCTGGACACTGCCGGAGATTTCATTGACCCATCAGGTACCCGCATCGCTGTCCTGGCAAACCCTGCGCTGAACAGCAAGATTGTCTCCCCCGGCCCACTGAGCGCGAGTGAACAGAGTGTGCCCTTCAACGGACGCATAACGTTCTCTGCAAGCGATGGCAGCATGCTGGACATGGTTGGAAACGGTGCGACTGACGATGGTGCCCGGTTGGTGGATTTTACCCACACCGACCAAAACGGTGAGGTCTCCACATTGGTAAATCAGGAACTGCTAGAGCTGAATGTGTTTCTGGAATGAAGCCAGTCTGAGGACTATGTCGACTAGCGAAGCATGAACCTTGCTCACTACAGTTGTTTTGAACGTGATCCGGTTTGATCAAGCTACACAGAGCGCGTAAGCTCCCCAATATCCTCCGATCAACACTCCCGTGTGAGAATCCTGTGCAACAATTAAGTACCGTAGGGCGTCAAGCCGTATCAGATATGTCCCGTCGGTATAACATTAGCGCCGAAGCTGTTGAACACATGCTCATTTCCGTCAACAACGGTGCAGGCCAGATGGCCCAGTTCAATTGCCCTGAACTTGGTGGCTCTGGTCAGTGGATGCGCGGGGGTATGATAATGGTCGGTGACATGTTCAACCATGGCTTGAAGCTAACGGTAGATAACCTGTGCAATGAATTGAGTAATCTGCTAGCTAACGAACAGGTTTTCCCTGAGCTTCCCGCAGGCACACCCGGCAGCGCAAACTGGTGGCCAGCAGGCCTTGGATCACCGATAAGCAGCGGAAGCCAGAACAACTCGCGATATGCCTTGTTTGCCGGCCGCCTGGCGGTGGATGTGAACGGACAAGTCACTGTTTATGACACACTCGACCATCAGATAGGCGGCGTCAGTCAACAGCAAGGCGGTAACGACTCGCTGAATTTTAGCAGCCAGTTCGGCACAGTACCTGTGAGCAGCCTTCCCATTGTCTCGGGTACAGGAGGTAGTCAGGCACCCGACACCCATTTTGCTTCTGCGCAGGATTCAGGCTCCATGACCAGTAGTCAGGCTCAGTTTTCCCCTGAACACACGAAGACAGATTCTGACGTTCAGGGTATTGCCTCGTCCGCCAATACCTATGTCCAACCAGCGAATAGCAATGAATCTGACCGGAATATCGTCGCGCTTATCGAAAAACTGGGGCAACTGCACGGTGCCGGTGTACTGAGCGACGAAGAATTCAGCACCAAAAAACAAGAGTTACTGGCTCGCCTCTGACCCCCGAGCCCCCGTGCGTTATGTGCCGGGCACGCCTGCCTGAGGGCAGGGTTTGTGTACAGATATCAGCCATTCGCATGTTATGCCTGACAGCAAAATAGTTTCAGGCAGCGCCCCCTGTTTGCGAACGATCTAGACACAATCACTCACTGCATGGCCCTTACCGCCACTTGTGGCAACACAATGGCTGGCTCTGTGTGACAGGCGACACCTTGCATCACATGGGGCGACATTTACCCATTCCGCCCTCAAGACCGACGGCACGTTCGCCGTTACCCTGCCGTACGTCTGAACCGTGGTATTGATTTTTGGTCTACCGCACCAGCTTCGGGCAGAGTCGGGACAGGATGTCCAGTATCACCATTCCATACACGTCGAACGAGATTTGCATGCACAGTGCCCAAGGATTCATGCTGCCCGATGCTGTCGCGGTCGTTCTGTTTTTTATCGTCTGGGCAGGTCACTACTACATGATTAATCTGTCCCGCTACCGGGTTTTGACCATTAGCTACGCCATGGGAGCACAACGTGAACGCTGGATGCAGAATATGGTGCATCGGGGAGAGTCACCCGTTGATGCCATCTTGCAGAACGCGCAGCAACAAGGTGTCTTGTTCTTTGCGTCCACAACCGTCTTGCTAATTGGCGGTCTGGCCGCCGCTTTGGGTTCAGCTGATCGCGGTGTGAATGTTCTCAAGGAACTGCCTCTATCGACGACAGACACCAGTCTGCAGTGGGAACTGAAAGTACTCCTGCTGATGTTCATCTTCGTATTTGCATTTTTCAAGTTTGCCTGGAGTTACCGCCTGTACAATTATGTACTGATCATGATGGGGGCATCTCCGCAACATCGCCCCTGCCTTGATCACACAGTAAAGCCCTCGACCATGGCAAACTATGCAAACAAGCTGGCAAAGCTGCATTCTCTGGCAGCCCGGCATTTTTCGACTGGCCTGAATGCGTACTTTTTTGCGCTGGCAGCCTGCACGTGGTTCCTTAATGCATGGGTCTTCATGGCCTCCACCATCTGGGTTGCTCTGGTACTCTTCCGGCGCGCCTTCAAATCAGATTTTCTGAAAATCATCAAATCGACAAATACCTGTTAGCGTGTTTGATAGTCTAACGGCCACCTCAACCAACCTATATCAGAGATACACATAGCAGCAACAAGGACTAACAATTCACATAGCTTGCAATTGATCGTAAGCGTCGCGCTGCTTTATAAGATAGTAAAAAGCGCCCCAAGACACTACTGCGAGGGTTTTAATTGCTGCATGGTGTAATGGTACGCACGAACCTGCCAGCAGACCAGGCATTGCACACCATTAAGCTGCCAAACAACAGACAAGGCCTGCGTATATGACCGGATGGATCGGTCCGGAAATTTCAAGACCGCACTAATGTGAATATTCACACTAATGGACAGGGTTTGATACCCATCGCACAGAGAAGCCTGCGGTAAGCTTCGGTCACAGCATGGGTGAATGTGTATCAAAGTGAAGGAGTGCTTGATGAGTATGCGGGTTGTGATATTGACGGCATCGAGTAGTGGTGGCCATAGCGCAGCAGCCAATGCCTTGAAAACACTCATTGAAAAGCGAGTGGGTAAAGCCTGTGAATTCACACTGATTGATGTGTACAGGAAAAGCCTGTTTCACAGACTCCCTCTGTTGGCCAAGGTCCGCCATCACAGCGATCTACTCTGGCGCGTGTTTCTGAAACTGACCAATCATCAACTGATTGCCAGGTTTCTTGCACGCCTGATGCGACCCTCTATGATGTGCAGCATAGCCGACCAACTACCAGAACAGTGTGACTACCTTATCGCTGTTCATTTCCACCCTGCACATTTGTTACCCCAACTGGCTGAGAAATTCATCAAGCCACCAAAAACCGCCATTGTGGCCACCGATTTCGATCCACATTGGGCATGGTTCGGAACTGGGGCTAATGCGATGTATGTGTCGAGCGCAGCTGGTCACGAAAAAGCATTGATATCGGGCTACGAGAAACATCAGATATATACCTTACCCCTGATACCCACAGAAAAAATTGCCTATAGAAAGCCCGCAAACACCCCGCCGTCACGACTGCGAATTGGCATCGTCGCCGGGCAAGACGGTAGTAACCCGAAACAGATACTCAATTTACTGGGTGTACTTGCCATGCTGCCCAATGCAGGCTGCATAGACGTCAGTCTTTTCTGCGGAACCAACTCCCAACTTAAAAAACAGGCGGAAAGTGAATTCGATCACTTCTGGCCCCTTAAACTGGACGTGCATGGCTATACGGAAGACCTGAGATCTCACTTCCACCACTATGACCTCATGTTGATCCGTACAAGCCCCGGCGTTTTGTCAGAGTGTGTTTGTGCCGGTGTGCCGGTCGTCGGCTTTGACTGGAGCGCACATGAGCGCTATCAGCAAAGTTTCATTCAAATGCACGAGATTGGCTTTTCCAGCAAAGTGCTGTCAGAGCTTCAGGATTATCTTTGCCGACTCTTTACCCAGCCACAAACACTTCTGGATATGCAAAGAAATGTCGCCAGACTAAGGCATCAGAACGATTCCAATGCCATGCTCACGCACTTGTTACAGTTGGAGCCAAACTAGAATATTACGCGCTTTCATAAGCTGGATACTAAAAGCACGATTAATCTTCTGGTAGCTCCAATGCTCCAATCCTTGCATCGTGCGCATGAGAATCTGCGCCCAATGTCGCGTTGGACAAGAGACTGGTCAGCACTTTCGTTTTTGTTAATCTGACACCTCGCGTATCGACAGAACATTTGCACAACAGCGTCCGCTTATACATCAACCATAGCGCAGTAAAAACCCATCGAGCCAGAGATTAATGTTTCCCGAAAACTGATCAAGCGCTATTCCACGCGAACCAACGCGCCGAAATACTGCTGAGAACTACCGTCAAAGACAAACCAGCCCAGAGCCCGACCGGTATTAAAACCTGCGAACTCGCCACGCCCTATACCGAACATTTCAATTTCCAGTTTTCCGGGCATCTTGTCCTTGTACCGAGCCTGACCTGAACCATTACCCGGGCTTTCCACACTATAAGTGCCGTTGTCGTGTCGCTGTAGGATATAGAGCGTGCCGTCCTTGAATTCCCAAGTACCGCTGATGTCTGGTTCTGGATTGATCGGTGCAGGCGCTGTTTCTTTCCAAACTGATGTTCCTGCCTCTGCTCTGGCGGCAGATACTTTGTCAGGCACCACAGTGACTTGATCACCAGGTCTGGAAGGTATCGGACTAATAGCCTCTTCGTCGCCTCCAGAGTAAATGCCGAATACCACCGCAGCAATAGTCAACAGACCAGCAACAACCGCCAGCCATTTGAAACCCGAACGGCTGCTGTGTTGAGCGGATTGTCTTGCTACAACACCCGCTGCGCTGGCTGATCCCACACCCGGCACTGATTCAAGCAAACTCACCAGACGAGCAACATCCCTTGCCCAACGGCCCTGTTTGTCAGAAATATCATAGAACTGGCTATCGTAGATGAAATTGATGCTACCCAAATCCAGGCCTTTGGAAAGCTCAGTGCCATCCAGCGTTACAGGGATAACAGGCACATCCAGCTCTTTCGCACGACTCAGTTCAAGCGCTACATAGTTCACGTCATCATCTATGCGGTCAAGCCAGATTTGCTCCCAGCGCGGACCGATGATGAATAACAATACTGCTGAACTGTGCAGATTTTCATCGATAACGTTTTTCCATTTGGCACCGCCTGCAATGTCTGTTGCATCTCTGAACACACGCCCTTTGCCAAACACACGTTCGAGCTCATCCTCCAGCCTGCTCACATACCCCGGGCTGTCATCACGTCGGTAACTGAGGAATATCCGGTTCTTTTTCATAGCAACCATAGACTGTGTTGGTTCTGCAAAGTGTAACAGGTCGCCGTATTGCTCTCCGCAACTCGAAGCACCACCATTCGCTTGTTTACAGGCTGTTGTCTTGCAGCTTGAACACTGTCAGGGATTGATATTCCGTTAACCTCATTAGCAATCACTGGCGTTTCGTTTGCCGGTGGCGGCAGCCAAAAAAGCCAGTTGGTAACAAGACCACAAGGATCTTCCTGAGCGCGGTACAACTACCGGTTTTCAAATGAACCGCAATATCTGCCACTGGTACCTACGTTTACAAGCGGCGAGTTACAAGCTTCATCCGTTATCTGACTAGCATTGAATTCATTCACCGTTCGATGTTGATCAGTTGTCTTACAGATCAGCTCTTGACTCGCTCCAGTAAACGCACCCTTGGATAAAACAGATGGATTGGTCACTCATAGCAGGATTCGCTGCGGTGGCAGCGGTGATAGAAATAAGTCCGGGCCCAAACTTTCTTCTGATCACTCGTAGCGTATCCACGTTTGGCAAGTCGGGCGCTATGGCAAACGTGGCAGGCTTTAGTTGCTCCTATGCGATGCACGGCACGCTGGCTATTTACGGAATATCTGCTGTGCTGGCGACCGAACCCATGTTGCTGGTCTTTATTCAATTGGCAGGCGCATGCTATCTCTTGTATCTAGGCATCAGATCATTCATCCCGAGCAATGGAAAAATAACGACGCTCCAGTCAATATCACAACCGGTGGATATCCTGTTAACACAAGTGACGGATGCGAAAGTCAATAAATTCAACATCGCGTTCTTTCGTAACAGGATGTCTTTCGCACTTCCAGGCAGCATGTCCGGATTAAGCCTAGATGTTGATATTGTCCTTGATGAAGACAAAGAACAAATTCAACGCGAAGGCATGCTCACTTGTTTCACAGAGGGAATAGTGATCAGCGCTCTCAACCCCAAGATCACCCTGTTTTACATGGCAGCCTTTCCGCAGTTTATCCAGCCAGGTGACGACACGACGGCATCCTCGTTCTTTCTTGTTTTAACTCACATCGCGATTTGCGCACTGTGGGCTGCTGCGATAGCCATCGTTCTGGAGTTTGTGTTGAAAAAGACAGGGAGTTCTTGCATTTTCGACAAAGTCAATCGGTTTAGCGGAATAGCGCTGATTGGACTGTCAGCAGCGTTTTTTTCCAGTGCTGTGCGAGCTTGTTGATCAGGTTATTCGATCGCAGAGAAGACGCCATTATTGACTAATGCATGTGAAGTCTAAAACTACTTTGCATGATATGAGACTGCCATCAAGTGAGCAAATATCATGTGCGACAGGCTCTTCAGGAATACAGGTCGGTCAGCGGCCGATGGTATACCGTTGAATAATTCGATCAACACAGGTAGTACTGGCGCTACCGCTACATCCTCTCCGGCGCCCGTATCCCCAGCAATGACAATCCGGTGGCCAGTGTCCGCGCCGTTAGCCGACACAGAGCCAGGCGGCTCAACCGTGTTTCATTGTTCGGGGCATCGATCACGGGGCAAGCGTTGTAGAAGCTGGAATAGGTGGTGGCAAGATCGAACAGATAGGTAGCCAGTCGATGAAACTGCAAAGAACCGGATACTTCCTCGATGACGTCAGCAAAACGCAGCTGCTGCATGGCCAGCGCTTTTTCAGTCTCGTCAGAAATAACTATCGGGGCCTGGTCGATCTCAGTGGCGTGGATGCCATGATGTTCCATGGCTCTACGTACGATGGAGTTAACTCGAGCGTGCGCGTATTGCATGTAGGGTGCGGTATTGCCTTCCAATGCCAGCATGCGATCGAAATCGAAGACGTAATCGCGGGTGCGTTCGCTGGAGAGGTCCGCGTACTTGACCGCACCGATCCCGACCATCTGCGCCACTTGAGCCCGCTCCTCTGACGACAATTCCGGATTCTTGGCCTCTATGGCGGCTGCAGCGCGGTTTATGGCTTCGTTCACCAGATCCGATAATCGAATCGTGTCGCCGATACGGCTCTTGAACATCTTGCCATCCGAGCCCAGCACGGAGCCGAAGGCTATGTGCTCGGCGCGGGCGGGCGGCGTCAGCCAGCCTGCCATGCGTCCGGCCTCGTAGACCATCTCCAGGTGCTGCGACTGCGGCGCGCCTACGACATACAGCAGACGCTCAGCATGCAGTGCCTGTGTGCGTTGACGCAACGCTGCAAGATCTGTTGCGGCATACCCATAACCACCGTCGCGCTTGCGCACAATCAGGGGTAGAGGCTCGCCATCCCGATTGGTAAAACCAGGAGGAAACAGACATTCGGCACCCTCGCTGGTCTGAATCAGCCCCAATGAGCGCAGCTCTTCAAGGGTCGGGGCGAGCTCATCGTTGTACGCGCTCTCGCCAACGAACTCAGTGCCATCGAGACGCACTTCCAGCTGTTCGTAGACATGCATGAAATACTTCTGTGATTGTTCGATCAAAAGCTTCCACAAGCGCAGGGTTTCAGGGTCGCCAGATTGCAGTAGTACCACGCGACTTCGGGCACGCATTTGGAAGTCCATGGAATCTTCAAACTTTTGCCGTGCGGTGCGATAGAAACCGTTCAGGTCTCCCTGTGACAGTTCGGTGGTGGCTTCGGTCTCGCCTAAATCCAGTAGATGCTCGATGAGCATGCCGAACGGGGTGCCCCAGTCACCCAAGTGGTTGCGGCGTAGCACGTCATGTCCTTGCCACTCGAACAAGCGTACGCAGGCATCGCCGATGATAGTGGATCGCAGATGCCCGACATGCATCTCCTTAGCAACGTTGGGCGCAGAATAATCGATGACGATAGTCTGTTTTGCTGACGACTGGACACCCAGTCTTGCATCGTCGCGCTGTTGGATCAGTAGCCCGCCGAGAGCGCCGGGGTTTAGCGTGATATTGATGAAACCCGGCCCGGCAATCTCCAGCTGATCGATCAGATCGTTGGCAGGCACCGCGTCGATCACAGCTGCCGCGATCTCGCGTGGACTTTTCTTGAATGCCTTTGCCATGGCCATGGCTGCATTGGCCTGAAAATCGGCATGGCGACTGGCCTGCAGCTGTGGGTCACTGGGCTGGGTGGCCGAGTTGGTGCTGATGCTGCTGGCTACCTGGCTGAAGGCTGCGCTCATGAGGGCGCGCACAACTTGTTCCGGACTGATCACGGGTGACGTTATAGCGTGTTGGATGGTAGTGCAGCTTAACGTACAAGGCCCTAAAGAGCATAGCTGGCAAAGCAAAGAATCCGGACGTTATGCAAACGGTACAGGGCGATGATTTATGCACTCTTCTCGTCCTTCCACTGACGTTCTCTGCAATAACCACAACTTGACTATGCTGTGGGCCGAAATTGGTCGTATGGTGCGCCAGACATAGCGCACAAACGAGCTAGCCGGGGGACTGGCCGATCATCTGGCGCTGTATCTGGATTTCTTCCATGAGCACTTGACTCACTGACAACTGACCCCGCCATCCACCCAGGCGAGGACCGCCGATTCCCATGCTGCCAGCCCGCTGGGGAAGGCAGCGGTGATGTATTGGCTGCTGTGAGTTGCAACGGACGTGACACCCACTCACCGTAATTGGTGCTGGTAATATCGTAGTGATAACGAATGTGGAAATACACCGTGTCGCCAAAGTTTACGTTGGCCCTGTTGCGTACAGTCTCTATGTTGTCAGCTGTCAGCTTGAACCGGTCATAGGCGTTGTCACTCATTTCGCGGCAGGCGCGATAGAATTCAGTCACCTGCCGGCCAGGAACGGTCATTCGAAAGGTTTAAAATCCCTGTTAGAAACAACTGAAATGAAATATTATTTAGTTAGAGTGCTATGAGCTGGGAACCGATATCAGAAGTAGAGCTTTGGGATAGAATAAATTCCGCATGCGAACGCATGACACCAGAGC
>JBGCEH010000055.1:0-3039 GCA_045106195.1 Granulosicoccus sp. | reverse complement strand
TGTTCCTTTATGTGTCCCATTTCTGTCAACCCAAGGACGTGCCCTACACCTGTTGGATCGATTCCGTATTCTGCTGGTAGCCAGACAAATGTCAGAATGGCGCCAGCGGCGATAGCTGCTCCAAGGGTGGCTTTGACTAATCCACCAGCGGTGGCATTAACGCCTTGTACATGGGCAGACGATGTTGAGCCGTCAGCGCGTGTATTGGGTTGCATAATGAGCGATTTTCCGTTGAGTTAATGTACGTGAGCGAGTTCAGTAACAACGAACCCGGCAATTTGAAATCCCATTAGCGTAAAGCCTGCAGCCATCATGACGACATTGGCTGCATAGGCCTGTCTTGCGAAACCTGCCGTCGCTCTCCAGTACCTCATTACCAACAGAATCCCCGCCAGAGCCAATAGTTGCCCCATCTCAACACCGACATTAAACGCGAGTAGATTGGGAACCAGACCATCGGCTGATATGTCGTATTCCAGTATTTTCGACGCCAGCCCGAATCCATGTAAAAAACCAAAAATCAGTGTGGCCGCACGCGTGTCCGGCTGATAACCGAACCAGCGTTCGAAAGCACCCAAATTATCCAGCGCCTTGTAGACCACTGAAAAGCCGATGATCGCGTCGATGATGTAGCTGTTAATGCCAAATTCGAAATAAACCCCAATGAGCATGGTGGTCGAATGGCCAATAGCAAACAGGGTCACGTAGCCCGCTATCTGTTTCATGCCATATAAAAAGAAGATGACCCCCAATAGGAACAGGATGTGATCGTAGCCTGTGACCATGTGCTTGGCCCCTAAGTAGATAAACGGGATGATCTTGACCCCGGTAATCTCTTGTATATATCCCTTGTCACCCTGCGTCACCGCGTGAGCGAGTACCGAATCGGTCCACAGAAGCAGGCACGCTGACAGCACCAGCAGTGGCAGGGCGATCCGGCTCATTGAGTAATGGTCTGCTTTCAACATCGCGGCTATTGGCAAATATCAGTGGTTGAGTATAGTATCCCCCCTAGAGGGATACGATTACAAAGTGGGAGGAGTATGGTATCCCCCATGGGGGGATGCAACTACATTATGACTGAAGCACATACACATGAATCACATCCAGCGTTAGTCAAGCGTCTGAAGCGAGCCGACGGTCATCTGCGACATGTCATCGAGATGATCGAGTCAGGCAAGCCGTGCACCGAAATTGCTCAGCAATTGCATGCGGTTGAACGGGCGGTGGTGAACGCAAAACGCGTTCTTATTCATGATCATATCGATCACTGTCTTCAAGCAGAAAGCACCACTGACATTGATGATATGAAGCTGTTGGCCAAGCTGCTGTAACATTGATCCACCAGTGCTATCTCTGCCTGCCAATCCCGTTTACCGTCGTCTTTTTGCTGCACAGATCATCTCTCTGCTAGGTTCTGGCCTGGCAACGGTGGCATTGGGTCTTTTGGCCTGGCGACTTGCCGGTGACGATGCGGGCACCGTATTGGGCGTCTTGCTAGCGATCAAGATGATTGCGTATGTCACGGTAGCCCCGGTGGCCTCGGCATTTGTTGATCGAGTTCCACGACGCTCACTAATGATCTCTCTGGATATCTTTCGTGCAGCAGTAGCACTGGCTTTGCCTTTTGTTTCTGCCGTATGGCAGATCTATGCGCTTATCTTCCTGCTGCAGGCTGCCTCAGCGGTGTTTACACCAACCTTTCAGGCAACCATTCCCGATGTGCTGCCTGACGAGGAGGAATACACGCAAGCCTTGTCGCTGTCACGACTGGCTTATGATGTGGAGAGCCTGGCGTCGCCCCTGTTTGCCGCCGCACTTATGAGCGTGGTGAGTTTTCCCTTCTTATTTACTGGAACCGTCATCGGCTTCCTCGTCTCTGCAGTCCTCGTACTCAGTGTCACATTGCCGGTGCCGAGCCCTACAGTTGCGCGAACCGTCTGGGAACGCACTACCAGGGGCATGCGCCTCTATCTTGCAACACCAAGATTGCGTGGCCTATTGGCGCTGAGTCTGAGCGTGTCCGCAGCAGGCGCGATGGTTATCGTGAACACCGTAGTGATCGTACGCGGTCACTTGAGTCTTGGTGAGTCTGAGGTTGCTCTTGTGCTGGCAGCTTTTGGAGGTGGTTCGATGTTCGCGGCTTTGTTTCTACCCAAACTGCTAAAGCGAATCGGTGACCGACCTGCCATGCTGAGCGGTGCGAGTATTCTTGTCGCCGGTATGCTCATGGGGCCAGTCATTAATACATTGCCGGTGCTGATAATTCTGTGGTCGCTGATTGGCCTTGGGTACAGCCTCACCCAGACGCCTGCGGGACGATTGCTAAAGCGTTCTGCAGACGCGCCTGATAGACCTGCGCTGTTTGCAGCTCAGTTTGCCCTGTCCCATGCTTGCTGGTTAATTACTTATCCGCTTGCAGGTTATGCCGGGGCGCTGTTGGGCCTGAACATCACATTTCTGGTAATGGCTGTATTGTCGGGATTAGGGGTTCTCATGGCGATACAACTGTGGCCATCTGAAGCATCTGAGCTTGGCGTCAGTGCGCACGATCACTTTGATTTGCAGCGAGATCATTCACACATACCAGAGTTCGGCGACAAGGAGCATGCTCGTGAACTCACGGTTGATGAGCTACACCGGCATCAACGTTGACATGCCCATATTTTGTCGATCACGCTGTTACGAATCACCGAACTAGAGTAAAAAGCTTCGAACTGCCGAGGTAGGTCAAACAGTCAATAATGGCTTAACGTACAATCTGATCCCTTTCTTGAAGGCTACCCCATATTGCCCGTAGTGAGCCTTCTGCTCTGGCGTTAGAAAATCTACAGCCATTACCCCTCCCAGAGTCAATGGTAGAGACTGAAAAAAGTAGATTTTTGAGTGTCTACAATATTATAAGTTTGTAGACAGGGTAATCGACCTCAATTAGACTGTCTATTAAATCGTTTTCAGCGCCATTAGTAGACAAACTGTCTACTAATCGATTTCGGAGACACTTTCGGCCATGCGACTCTTCGGTTATGCACGTGTTTC
>JBGCEH010000054.1:0-3304 GCA_045106195.1 Granulosicoccus sp. | reverse complement strand
CAATAGAGCGTTCAAGACAGATGCATCCATTTCTGCAAAAAGTCGCGAGAAGGTGCTCAATGCTGCCAATACCCTGGGCTATTCGCCCGATTTGATCGCAGCTAGCCTGGCGTCCGATCGAAGTAATCTGGTGTCGCTGCTCATCGATGACTTTTCAAACCCCCACAAGCTGGTCATGATGGAACGCCTTACGCGTATTCTCAGGCACAGCGGTTGGGGCACAATGCTGGTCAATACCTTGAATGAAGACGATGCTGCGCTTGCGCTGGTGAATGCACGACAACATCGTGTTGATGCTGCTGTGTTGATTGGCAGTCAATTCAATGAATCGATTCTTGATGCTGCGGGTGGGGCGCAGAAGGTAAAAAAACTGATTTTGTTTGCGCGCTATTCGCCCAATCCCGGAACCATCTCGGTTTGCTGTGACGATCAGTCGGCCATGCAGAGCATAGCGGATCACGTAATAAGCCGAGGTTACCGCCGACCGGTTTTTGTTGCTGGCCCACAAACTCGCAGTGCTCATTTACTGCGTAAGGAGACGTTCCTTAAACGATGGCTGGAGGCCAGGGGGGAGCCTGCAGTTTTCACGGCGGTTGAGACTTACGACCCTCAGATTGCCTATCAACGCGTCACCACCTATTTGTCAGGGCTTAAGTCCGGGGAGTGGCCTGACATTCTGGTGTGTGAAAATGACGCACTGGCCATGGGTGCGATGGACGCTGTACGCTATGAATTCGGTCTTAAGGTGCCGGATGATATAGCGGTGACCGGTTTTGATGATGCGCCGGTGGCCGCCAATCCCAATTACCGGCTGACCACTTATCGTCAGCCTATAACCGCTATGGCAGAAGGTATTGTCGGAGTTTTGCAAGGCGATGCCGACGTGGACTCACTCAGTCGATTCGTTGGGCGACTGGTTGTTCGCGAAAGCGCTTGATCGAAGGATGTGGAAGTCGATAGTTCTCTGCGTTGATTCCACAACGGCAACCTCGAACAATTGCATCGCTTATCGCTGTATTTGGCCTGAGCCATTGAACAAGCCTTCCTCCTCACGCACTAGCGTATCCAGCATCTGCATCGCAGCCCTGACACGTCGAGCTGCATGCATGTTCTCGTGCCACACACTCCAGTAAGTGCGAGAAACTGCGCGTTCTGGAAAAAGCCGCACAAGTTCGGAATGGCCTGCCACCATGAAGTCGTGCAGAACACCGATTCCGGCACCCGAACGGACGGCTTCGAGTTGTCCGATGGCGGTCGAGATCTCGATATGTGGCTTATGTTCACCCAGTAGCTCACGTGCATAGCTGAGTTCCGGGGTTGGCAGCAGATCCTCAACATACCCGATAAGTGTGTGCTCATGAAGTTCATTCACGCTGAGTGGTTTTCCGGCACGGGCAAGATAGGATGCACTGGCGTAGATGCCGAGTGAGTATGGCGTAAGGCGTCGTACTCGCAACCGGCCACGTTCAGGCCGACCCACCATGACAGCGATATCCGCTTCGCGTTGCGACAGTGAGAAGCTGCGGGAAACAGGGACGAGTTGAACCCTAAGTGCAGGATACGCAATCGCAAAGCGTTCCAGTCTGGGGGCGAGAAAGGCACTGCCGAAACCGTCGGGAGAGCCGATTCGAACAGTGCCGGAGACATCATCATCTGTTCTACCAAGAGAGGCAACTCCATCCGATAATGCCGCTTCGGCACGCTCCGCTGCTGCAAAGAGCTGCTCTCCGCTCTCAGTGAGCACGCAACCTCTCGTACTTCGATCCAGTAAACGGGTGTCCAGGGAGTCCTCCAGCGCCGCCAGCCGGCGACTCAGAAGTGCCTGGCTAACGCCCAGTTTGCGTGCCGCACCCAGCATCGTACCGTCGCGTGCTATCGCGAGAAAGTACCGCGTGTTATCCCAATCCATATAGCCAAATATGCATAACCGATCTCCTTTTTCATCTATTTCAATTCTAATATGAACATAACATACTGTGTTCGAACTTTACATCACGCACGTCAGGAGAGAGTCATGAAAGAGATTGCACATTACATCGCCAATGAACACGTCGACGGTAGTTCTGACCGCTGGCAATCGGTTTACGACCCGGCAACGGGCGAAGTTCAGGGGCGGGTTGCCCTTGCCTCCACAAGTGAAGTTAACCAGGCGGTCGCTGCAGCATCCGGTGCATGGCGGGCCTGGGCCAAAACTCCGGCACTGCGCCGCGCACGAATCCTGGACCGGTTCAAGACAATCCTCTGGGAACGCGCCAGCATCATGGCTGAATCTATATCCTCTGAGCATGGTAAAACACACGAAGACGCGCTTGGCGAAGTGACTCGCGGTCTTGAAGTCGTTGAGTTCGCCGTTGGTGCTCCCAATCTGCTGAAGGGCGAAATCTCTGAAAATGTCGGTACTGACGTTGATAGTCATTCAATTCGGCAACCACTCGGCGTTGTCGCCGGCATAACACCCTTCAACTTTCCAGCTATGGTCCCCATGTGGATGTTTCCGGTTGCGCTCGCCTGTGGCAACTGCTTTATCCTCAAGCCATCCGAGCGTGACCCTTCGACTGCATTGCTGATTGCCGAATGGCTGACCGAAGCGGGTTTGCCGAAGGGCGTCTTTAATGTCGTGCAGGGCGACAAAGAAGCGGTTGATGCGCTGTTGACTCACCCCGATGTCAAAGCGATCAGCTTTGTCGGTTCAACGCCGATCGCTCGCTATATTTACGAGACTGGTACTGCGCAGGGCAAACGTGTACAGGCGCTGGGCGGAGCAAAAAATCACATGGTGATCATGCCCGATGCTGATCTGGACATGGCGGCGAATGCGCTCATGGGAGCTGCCTACGGTTCAGCGGGTGAACGCTGCATGGCTATATCGGTCGCTGTACCGGTTACGGACAAGGTCGCTGATGCACTCGTTGAAAAACTGATACCGAAGATCGCCGCATTGCAAGTGGGTCCGGCTGTCGATTCCAATTCAGATATGGGTCCACTGGTTACTGAACAGCATCGTGACAAAGTACTCGGATACATTAATGCCGGAGAAACTGAGGGCGCGAAGATTGTTGTCGATGGAAGGGAGCTAACGATCAACAAACAAGGTTATGAAAACGGCTACTTTGTAGGCCCGACCTTAATCGACGGGGTAAGCTCGGAGATGTCGATCTGGAAGGAGGAGATCTTCGGACCTGTGCTGTCGATTGTGCGTCGCCAGAGCTACGACGACGCGGTGGATCTCATTCACGCGCACGAATACGCTAATGGTGTTGCCATCTTCACGCGTGACGGTGACGCGGCAAGACGCTTTGCACAG
>JBGCEH010000053.1:0-32747 GCA_045106195.1 Granulosicoccus sp. | reverse complement strand
CGATCAGGGCAACAAGTGACCATCGGCAAAGCACTAGAACGTGGACAACACATTGAACGGCATGCGCGTGCCAGTAATAATCCGGTTTTGCCAGTGGAAGATGTTTTACATACCCACTAGAGAAATGCACTCTTCTTTCCTTCACTCAGCCAGAACACAAAAAACACACACACCCCGGTACTCACTAACAAAATCGTTGAAAGTGCCGCAGCTATACCATATTCACCATCGAGCACTGACACGTAAATATGAACTGGCATGGTGATCGTTCTGCCAGTGTATAAAATTAGCGTTGCCGACAATTCATTGATTGCTGTGATAAAGCTCATCATCGCACCAGCTATGATTCCGGGTAAAATAAGCGGCACAGTCACAAAGGTAAAAACCCTGAACGGACTTGCGCCGAGGCTTGCTGCAGCTTCCTCTATTGATGGCTTGACTTGTCGAAGGCTTGAGGTTGTTGAACGAACCCCATAAGGAAGTCGCCTGATGAAAAGAACCATGATAATAATGGCACTGGTGGCAACAAGATCCACCGGCCATCGATTGAATGTAGTGACGAAACCGATTGCCATGACAATTCCCGGTACCAGATACGGAACCATGAGGACGGTATCGAGAAACCCAGACACACGCCCTTCGCGTCTGACAATAAGATAAGAAATCATACCGCTAACCAACGTGATAAAGAGCACGGCGCTTCCAGCAAATACAAAGCTGTTTACAACCGCACGTGATATTTCATGAAGAACACGTTCATAGCTGTTTAAACCAAATCCCCCGGTGAATACTGGGCCGTTCGTTTCTAAAAACGAGGTATAAACGACCACAATAGAAGGCAGTACACTCAATAACACCACCGAGTAGCAAAATACTGTCACCAACCAGAACCGCCATCCTTTAAGCGTTACCGGTCTTGATAAATTGGTTAACGAGCTGGCATAGCGTTTTTTGGAGATAATGTAGCGCTGCAACAACACGCCAGCTATTGATATGACGATCATCAACATCGATATCGTCACCGCAAGGGTTGGTGGACCACCAAGCTCAGAGGTGTATTGACTGTAAGCTACTGTGGAAAGCGTCCGCACTTTTCGACCAATAATAGAAGGTGTACCAAAATCGGCAATGGACAATACAAAGCTCAAGATAGCGCCAGTACTCACTGCGGGAAATACCAAAGGCAACGTTACCTGTCTGAAGCGTTGAAACGCAGTACACCCCAGGTTTTCAGCAGCCTCCTCCAAGGATTTATTAGTAGAGGAAAACGCACTTTCTGTCATCAGGTAGACAAATGGATAGAATTTCAGGCTAAAGACTAGAACAATGCCGGAATAACCATAAATAGTAGGCACACTGATGCCGAAAAATTTAAACCAGTTGGTTATTACGCCATTCGCACCAAACATCATTATCCAGGCATAGGCGCCGATAAACGGTGGCGACACCAGCGCCAATACTGCCAAAGTGGATATCAATGCTTTGCCTGGCAGATGATAGCGTGACATACAGTAAGCCAACGGTACGCCTAAAAGGCAGGCGCCAAGCATTCCAAGAACACCCACAATAATAGTGTTCTTCAGTGCGGTAACATAGTACTTGTGACCCAGGATTTTAGAATAGTTAGCAAGTGTTGCCTGACCAGTATCGGAATCTACAAAGCTCAACAGGAACACTTTTCCAATTGGCAGAAACAGTAGAGCCGTGATAGTAAAGAGTGTCAGAAATAACACCACTGACCAGAAACCGATTGCCCTTCGCCAGTCTGGCAGTTTACTGGTTGCGCCAGCTAAGCTCACAAACGCAGACCTGCATCATTCGCATGATAGAAGTTCAGATGTTTCTTATCGACGGCAATACGTACAGAATCACCTTCCGCCAGTCGGACGTATTCTTGCTTCGGCTCTACAACAACTTGAACCAAATTGCCATCAAGCGCCTGAACGGTAAGCCTAAGCTCGCGCCCCGCAAAACTGTGATACCGAACTGTTGCTTCAAACCGGATTAGTGCTGCTGATGAAGCGTGTTCGGAATTGACCAATTCCAGTTG
Organism: Granulosicoccus sp.; assembly: GCA_045106195.1. Classification (GTDB taxonomy): domain Bacteria; phylum Pseudomonadota; class Gammaproteobacteria; order Granulosicoccales; family Granulosicoccaceae; genus Granulosicoccus. Next base: position 30,697 of record JBGCEH010000053.1, on the reverse strand, counting down.
CACGTGTTCAGGACGAATGGACACAACCACACCGCTTGACGTCAAAGGCTCTAGCGAACTGCCTGGGATATCTGAAACTGCCCCACAAAATTCAATAAACCCGGAAGACAGACTGACAGGTAGAAAATTGTTACTTCCGACAAATGACGCTACAAATCTATTGGCTGGTTGATGATAGATAACCCACGGAGTATCACTTTGCTGAACAACGCCATTATGCATTACGCACACAAAATCAGACATCTCCAGTGCCTCTTCCTGATCGTGCGTTACGTATACTGTCGTTATACCCAGCTTACGTTGCAAAGACTTTAATTCCCGACGCAAATCAACTCTCAATTGGGCGTCTAGATTGGACAATGGCTCATCCATCAACAATACTGCGGGGTTTGTTACTAGTGCTCGAGCCAGTCCGACCCTTTGCTGCTGCCCTCCACTTAGTTCGTGCGGCATGCGCTGTTTGAGGTTTTCCAGCTGAACAAGCTTGAGAATATTGTCCGTACGTTCTTTAGCCTGCTGTTTTGGCACCCGATGTTGCTTTAGTCCGAAAGCAACATTTTTCATCACACTCAAATGAGGGAATATGGCGTAGTCCTGAAATACCATACCAATATTTCGTTTGTGTACTGGGACATGATCAAGCGGCTTATCCGCCACCAGCAGTGATCCTTGGTCTTGCTGATGAAAGCCTGCGATTGTTCTCAGCAATGTGGTTTTTCCACAACCACTGGGCCCAAGTAACGTGAAAAACGAGCCGCTGGGGATATCCAGTGAAATATCCTGAAGCGCAAGAACTTTTCCGTAACTTTTTTTGATGTTATTTATTTGTACTCGCGCCACGGTAAAGCTTGTTGTCCTGTCTGATATAAATATCGAATAGTATTTATCACAAATGGCTGTCGAGCAAACTGCTCAACAGCCGGTTTGTGCAAACTTATCCGGACTATTGAACCTCCAGCAACATCTCACCCCAAATGCCGACTAATCGCTCACGATTCTCTGCAGCCCAGGTACCATCATAATCGATGGTGTCAAAATCAGATAACGGTGTTAATTCTGGCACAGACTCAACATCTAACCGAATCGGGCGTCGACCAACCGACGCTACGACTGCCTGTGCTTCTTTTGAATTCATGAAGTCGAGGAATTTTTTACCCCCTTCTGCATTTCTAGCACCTTTGAGCAATGCCATGCCATCCGGAACAATTGAGGTGCCCTCGGACGGATAGACGATTTCCACCGGTCCTCCACCCAATTTAAAGCGTAAGGCAGCATCCTCCAATGTCACTCCAATGGACATCTCGCCATCATTAACAAATTTCGGTACCGCACCAGAACTGTTAGAAAGAATGAAATTGCCAAGCATGCCCTCGTAAACTTCCCAGCCCTTCTCTTCACCAAATCCCTGAATTACGGTCGCAAGCTGAATATACGAGGAACCCGATTTGTCGGCCCTGGCTGAAGATATCATTTCACGATATTCTGGTTTGGCAAGATCTGCCCAGCTCTGAGGAATTGGTTTTCCGTCAAGTTTCTCAGGATTAACTAAAAAAACACTTACAACTGCCGTGAACGGCAACCATGAGCTGGGCCGTAGCTTGGGATTAATCTTGTCAGCATCTATTGGCTCGTACGTTTCAAAAAGTTCTGCATTTGCATCTAGCACGGCGCCACCAACACTCCAGATCACATCAGCGCCCTTGCCAGGCCCTTCCGCTTTAATTCGGTTCATCAAGTCGCCGGTACCTGCCTTAACGATTTCGACTTCCATGCCTGATTGTTCACGAAACATCGGAACCAATGCATCAACAATGGCTTGTGGTGCAGCGGTGTAAACACTAACCGGTTCTGCCGCCATCACAGGGGCAATAGCGCTGTTTACAGCCAATACTGTCGCAGCTATTGTTGCCCGGAATATTCTATTAATGGGTGTCATTCGTCTCTCCTTCAGTTCAAATGTGGTATGTCCTCTTCTCAGTTCTAACGCCTGATTAAAGCATCCAACATAACAATATCACGCCAAACGGACATGCACCAGATCAGAATCTATTGCTTGTTGTTTTATAGGTTGCTGATATATTTCACCTTATCTGTTTCCCAGAACCTATCCTGAAAGGAGCGAACATGAACAAATCGAGTATCAAAGCCCTTTTGTTTGATCTGGGCGGGGTTGTACTTGAAGTCGATTTCACGAAGGTATTCCACTCACTGGCGTCTATCAGTGCTCTGGACGCAAAAGAAATCAAGCATCAGTTTTCAATGGACTGGCACTACCAGCAACACGAAAGAGGTGGCATCGAAGCATCTGAATTTTTCCAGCACCTTCGTCATACATTGCAGTTAACAGCCACTGATGATGAAATCGCACAGGCATGGAATGATATATTCGGCCGGCAAATGACAGCCAGTCTTGATGCCATCGACACTATTAGCAATGAAATACCGTGTTATGGGTTCTCAAACACTAATCGTACACACCAGACATACTGGGAGTATCACTACCCTCGAATACCAACCACGTTTGTGAAGCTGTTTGTGTCTTCAGAGATCGGATTGAGAAAGCCCGATGCCAGTGCTTTCGAATTTGTGCTACGTGAAATGTCAGTGGAACCAGAAGAAGTACTGTTCTTTGACGACACGCAGGAAAACATCGATGGTGCAAAACGACTTGGCATTCAAACCATATTGGTTACTGGTGCAGATACAGTGGTTAATACAATTAGGGATTTGAATAGCCTATCAGAGGCAAAACGTTAGCGGGCTAACTCTCTACGTAAGAAGAATTTACGTTTGAATGGAAAACCGATTCTCTTATTATGACGTGAGCGCTTTTTTATCTCTAATCAGGGAAATAACTCGATATGGCGCACATTCATCGTTGGCCTATGCACACAGCGGGTACCCTGTTTCGCGCATTCAATATGCAGGCTGTACGGATCTGAGGTGCTAGCTCAAGGTCGTATTTCCATGAACACTGACGTTCAGATGTGGATTCAGAGGATATTGCCCGATAAATCAGCAATTTCGCACATTGATAGAATAGATATGTTATAACATAACATTATATGCTGTTAACGTTATAGTCATTGATAATGAGCGGTCTCTAATACCTACACAGCCATGTTGTATGTCAATGCCGTATACACGAAAGCCGCCGGGCGGAAAGGTGATACAGGCAAGATATCTTCTAATAAACAAGCAGGTAGAAATCTACTGAATCGGTGAAGCTGCGCCATCACTAAATAGATCCATAAAAACTAATCTGGAGAACATATATGTCCAATACTCGAGCCCTGGGTGACAAATTGTCAATCAGCCTTTCGTTTTTATGTGTAGTCCACTGTCTGGCTACCCCAGTCTTGTTAGTGATGCTGCCAACAGCTTTTGCTATGCATCTCGAAGGCGAGGGTTTTCACCTGTTTTTGTCAGCGGTGGTTATCCCTCTGAGCACTGCCACTTTGTTCATGGGATGTCGTCAGCATCGCACCTGGGGTATTATTGTCGTCGGCGGGTTGGGAGTAGCAGCACTTGGTTTGGCTGCAGTTTACGGACACGATTTGCTTGGTGAAACCGGTGAAAAAGCTGCCACCGTGTTGGCGGCCTGTATCATTGCCTCCGCGCACGTCTGGAATTACAAGCTGTGCTCAAAGCGTACAAACCGTGAGTGTGATTGCCTGGAAGCCGAGTAGTCCTGTATGAGTCGTGACCCGTCTTTGCCCAGTATTGCAGGCTTTGAATCGGAAATGAAATTCTGTACGCTATATCCGGGAAAAACTCCCTGTATGCAAGCAGATGCCCGGTACGAATTTGCTTGAGCATCTACACTTTCACATGGATTAAGGCCGGCTGATTCAGCACCCTGCATAGAATGACAGAAACGAATGATTACAGTATCTGAGTTCTCTTAAAACATCCCCTTCCGTCATGTACGACTCCGCCAAACTGCCTGTCAGGGTTTTTTAGAGCGAAAACCTTGCATAAATGTTTTCAGGCAGTTAGGTTGGTGTTAACAACCACGCTTACTAGATCCTGCTTTTTACCACCTAGCCCATGTTGTCCTACCTAATCCGTCGTGCAGCAACCCTCACTCTGGTGTTTCTGGGGCTTGCTGTTCTGATATTTGTCATCGCTAGAATTGTTCCCGGTGATCCGGCTCGTATTGCACTTGGGCCATTGGCATCACAGGCGCAAGTAGAGCAGATGCGCGTTCAAATGGGACTTGATCAACCATTCTTAGGCCAATTAATCAATTATCTGAGTGGGATTGCACAAGGAGATCTGGGGAAATCATTGCTGACTAGTAGGCCGGTGATGGACGACATACTTCAGGTACTGCCAGCAACTCTGGAATTGGTACTCTTCACAGTCACTCTACAGGTCTTGCTCGCCATCCCGTTGGGTGTCATCGCTGCCATCTATCGAAATACATGGGTGGATAATCTGACCCGTATCATCTCCTTAGTTGGAGTGGTGACGCCTGGTTTCGTATTAGCCATAGGTTTGCAACTCATGGCCAGTTACGTTTTCAACGGGTTGCCCGTCACTGGACGAATAGATCCCTCGCTTGATTTCAAAGCTACATCCACTGGACTCTTGCTGGTTGACTCCGTCATGGTGGGGCGATGGGACGTGTTTCTGGACGCGCTCAGACATTTGCTTTTGCCATCCATAGCGCTGGCTATGGGTGGTATTGGTCAGGTGATGCGTATAACACGATCTTCCATGATAGAAATGGAGGGAAAGGATTTCATAGAGGCATCGAGAGCTTACGGTATACCCGAGCGTATTGTCAGGTTTCGCTACATGCTGCGACTTGCCTGTGTCGCTCCTCTGACTATTCTTGGTCTTGAATTCGCATCGTTGATTGGCAATGCTTTTATCGTTGAATTTGTGTTCAGCTGGCCTGGTGTTGCCAGTTACGGTGTTCGTACAATTTTGCAGAAGGATCTTAATGCTGTCATCGGTGTAGTGCTTGTATCTGGCGTGTTCTTCGTCGTAGCCAATCTTTTTGTCGATGCACTTTTAGGAGTCATTGATCCACGGCACAGGCTTCGCGAGAATCGAAGCGCATGAAGCAGTACGGCGCAGAACCCTCTCAGTCGTTCGATGATACCGAACGCTGGATGTCCGTTAAGCAAATGGCGTGGTTTCGTTTTACCCGAAACCCGGCAGCGATGATTGGTGCACTTATTGTGCTTTCAGTATTGACTGCGGCTATTTTTGCACCTTGGCTTGCACCGCATCCTGAGGCGGCTGGTGCGCAAGTTGATTTCCTGAATCGTCACACACCACCTTCGATGACGTATTGGTTCGGTACAGACAACGTTGGTAGGGACATATTCAGTCGTGTCTTGTATGGCTACCGGATATCATTGGGATTGGTCGTAGGTGTGTTGGGTGTCGCGGTGCCCTTCGGTGTGGTCCTTGGATTGTTGGCTGGGTATTTCGGTGCTAAGACGGAATGGTGCATTATGCGACTGACAGACATCATGCTCGCAGTACCACCCTTGGCGATGGCGCTGGCAATTACAGCCGTCTTGTCACCGAATCTCATCAACGCCATGATTTCCATAACGCTTCTATGGTGGACCTGGCACACCCGGTTGATTTTTCGCATCGTAAGGGCGCAGATGAGTGAAGATTATGTGGAGGCGGCGAGGGTAGCTGGAGCCAGTCACATCCATATATTGTTCAAGGAATTACTACCCAATTGTTTTTCGGCCATCTCAGTCAAGGTAACACTTGATGCCGGATTTGTCATTTTGTTCGGAGCATCCCTATCATTTCTTGGTTTAGGTATTCAACCTCCAACCCCGGATCTGGGGACCATGGTGAGTACAGGCTCAGAGTATTTGCCCGAGTATTGGTGGGAAGCTATCATGCCGGGCCTTGCTATTCTTTATGCCATTCTCGGTTTTAATTTGTTGGGTGATGGATTGCGTGACATGATGGATGTTGAGCTATGAAATTTGATCGTATTCAGAGGCCCATGCACTGATATGGCCACTTATTCAAACTTCCAGATTCACACTGCAAGCGGTTGTAAGGCTAAACCGAATAGTACTTTTTCAAGGATATTAGATGTACAGGAACTGACCGTTGAATTCCGCAATTATGGACAATCGCGTCGAATACTCAATAACGTCAGCCTGCATGTTTGCCAGGGTGAACGTGTTGCGCTGATTGGGCAATCAGGGTCGGGTAAGAGTGTCACGATGCGTTCTATCATTGGCACGCTGCCGATGCCACCGGCGCATATTACAGCTGGCAGTATTCGATTTAAAGATGATGAATTACTCACCCTTGGACGTGCTGCCCGCAACCGAATTAAAGGGACAGGAATTTCAATTGTATTGCAAGACCCGTTACTTTCTTTCAACCCAGTGCTGAGCATTGGCAGGCAGATGGATGATGTCGTGAAATTTGCAGACCAGCGTCTGGGCAATTCTCGTTCACGTGGGCAACGCCACCAGGTTTTACTTGACACGCTTGGACGGGTTCAGCTCCCAGATGGTCAGCGTATTCTCGATTCATGGCCCATGATGCTCTCTGGCGGTATGCGTCAGCGTGTCCTGATTGCACTGGCGCTACTGAATAATCCGAGTCTGCTTATTGCTGATGAGCCTGGTACGGCTTTGGATGTCACTACACAACAGGAAATTCTCGATTTACTGAATAAACTGGTCCGTGATGAAGGCTTGTCACTTTTATTGATTACACATAACCTAGGTGTCGTCCGTGAGATGGCAGATCGTATTTATGTCATGCAGCGAGGAGAGATAGTAGAAAGCGGATTGCGGGATGATGTACTAAGGCAACCAGAGCATGCGTATACCATACAGTTGATGGATAGCGTACCGCCACTGTATGGCAGTAAAACTCGAACCCTCGTTAATACCCGATCTACCGAGCCGTTGTTTGAATTGCAAGGAGTATCGAAGCGCTTTACTGCACAAAAGCGCTTCTGGCAGAGGGGTACTTCCAGTACACTGGCTGTTGATAATGTCAGTCTTACCATCAACCGGGGAGATGTTTTTGGTATTGCCGGTGAATCAGGATCTGGCAAGACCACCGTCGCCAGAATGCTTCTTGGGCTGCAGCCGGCCAGCAGCGGTCAGATTCTTTTTCATGGACTACCGCTAAGTAAACAACCTGGTGATCAGCAATTGTGGAAGCGGGTACAAATTGTTTTCCAGAATCCTGGTTCATCTCTTAATCCGAGACGAAGCGTTCGCCAACATCTGGAAGTACCGTTACGATTTTCTGGCCTACAGGCGTCAGATTCACAAAAGCGTATTCACGAAATACTGGAACGCGTGGACCTTCCGGCCAGTTATGCATCGATGTACCCTCATGAGCTCTCTGGCGGCCAAAAGCAACGTGTCGCTATTGCGCGTGCACTGTGTGTCAACCCTGAAGTCATTGTATTGGATGAACCGACATCGGCTCTGGATGTTCTTGTACAGAACACCGTTATTGATCTTTTGAGGAGGTTGCGCAATGAATTGAATTTGACGTACGTATTTATTTCACACGATTTGAGTCTCATGCGTAATTTTGCCAATCGCGTTACAGTCATGTACCGTGGGAAAATATGTGAACACGGTGAAGTAGAATCGGTATTCAATGCCCCTGAACATCCCTATACGCGTGCGTTACTCAGTTCAATACCCGTACTGAGTGAAACTGAGGCAGCGATGAAACCGGTGATCAGTAGCGAGGAGCGCTTGGCGGTTCTGGCAAGTTCCACTACAGTGTAGGTAGCATTAACCATGAATGTTGGATTCCCACAGGATTATTGATTATGTACCGTATTGGAATAGACGTTGGTGGTACAAACACGGATGCCGTCATCATGCAGGGCGACAATTTGCTGGCCAATACCAAGTCGCCGACAACTGAAGATGTCACCAGTGGTGTTGTGCAAAGCCTTAAAACGGTACTTGATGAAACGGGTATCAACAAGGCTGAGATCAAAGCCGTCATGATTGGCACAACACATTTTACTAATGCAGTGGTAGAACGTAAGCATCTGTCTAAAACAGCCTCGATTCGGCTCTGCCTTCCGGCAGCTCAGTGTCTCCCCCCTATGGTGGACTGGCCGGAGGATATGCGCGAGGCGGTTGGCGGTCACTATTGGATGGCTAGTGGCGGAAACGAGTTTGATGGTCGGGAAATTTCTGCACTCAATGAAGTGGAGCTTGACGACATTGCGAGACAAATTGGTAAGCTGGGCATAGACACTGTTGCCTTGTGTTCTGTATTCAGCCCAGTTAGTGATGAGATGGAAAGAACCGCGATGGCTCGTTTGAGGCAAACTTTGCCAGATGCAAGCTTCACGCTGTCCAGCGAAATTGGACGATTGGGAATTCTGGAACGTGAGAGTGCGGCCATTATGAATGCATCATTGCACCGGCTTAGCGTTCGAACGGTTAATGCGTTTGCAGAGGCATTGAGGTCGGTAGATCTTAATTGTCCTTATTACATCACCCAGAATGATGGCACGCTGATGAGTGCAGACTTTGTGCAAGCCTATCCGGTTCTGACCTTTGCCAGTGGTCCAACAAACTCCATGCGTGGTGCGTCGTTTTTGACAGGTGAGCAAGACGCTATTGTCGTAGATGTCGGCGGAACATCAACGGATGTCGGTGCCCTGGTTAAGGGATTTCCGCGAGCCGCCAGTACCGCTGTGGATATCGGTGGTGTTCGAACCAACTTTCGAATGCCAGATGTTTTCTCGATTGCATTGGGCGGTGGCACTATTATCGAGCCAGATGCGCCGCATACCGTCGGGCCTGAGTCGGTCGGTTATCGAATAACTGAAAAGGCGAGGGTGTTCGGTGGTAATACATTAACTTGTACGGATGTTGCGGTTGGTCTTGGCCTTGCACATATTGGTGAGTCATCGAGTATGCAGTCATTTGATAATCAGGCATTGCGCGGCATTAAGCAACAGATTGACAACATGGTTGGTATGGCTGTTGATCGGATGCGTGTGTCTGCCGATCGTATTCCAGTGCTGGCTGTCGGTGGTGGAAGTATTTTGATTCCAGAAGAAATCGCTGGATTACCTGTGCATCGGCCTGAAAATTTTGCAGTCGCTAATGCCGTTGGTGCAGCGATTGGTCAAATTAGTGGGGAGGTTGACCGTATATTCAGTTTGTCTACCCTCTCACGCGAGGATGCTCTTGAACAAGCACGCACAGAAGCTACCGAAAAAGCTATAGCGGCAGGTGCACGTGCAGATAGTATTAGTGTGCTGGATCAGGAGGATGTGCCCCTGGCCTATCTACCTGGCAACGCCACGCGCATCCGACTAAAGGTAGTAGGTACGCTCGATGACTAGTCAATCAGAAACGTCTGACCCACACACGCCGGTACCGCTTCGGGAAATTGTCGATGATGATCTTGATGCCGTGGAAATTGGTGCAGCCATACTGGGAACGGGGGGCGGTGGAAATCCGTACATTGGGAAGCTCCGTTGCCGAGAAGAGCTAAAAAAAGGGCGAACCATACCGGTGATCCCGTTGAATGAATTGCCTGACGATGCCTTGGTGGTGTCGCTAGGTGGAATAGGCGCGCCTGTTGTCGGTGTGGAGAAAATCGAACAAGGCAATGAATGCCTGTTAGCCCTTCGTGCAATAGAGAAAGAGATGAATTGCAAGGTCGATGCACTGATCTCGGCTGAGATTGGGGGTGCCAATTCCATGGAACCGATGCTGACCGCCGCGCAAGCCGGAATTCCGGTTGTCGATGGCGACGGTATGGGGCGGGCATTTCCAGAGATGCAGATGACTACATGGTCTATTTATGGGCACAGCAGCGCGCCGTCGGCAATGGTTGATGATAAAGGTAACGTCGTTGTTTTCCGCGCTACACATAGTGAGGTATGGCTTGAGACTCTGGCGAGGCATTGTGTTGTAGGCATGGGTGCCGCTGCTGGCCTTGCTACAGCGCCAATGAAAGGTGAATTCGTCCGTCGTACCGCTGTTCCCTACACTCTGACTCAAGCACTTTTTCTAGGACGTTCGGTTATCGATGCCCAGCGTGAACACCGTGATCCTATTGCAGCGGTACTGGAACATGAAAACGGAAAGAGGTTGTTTACGGGCAAAATTGTTGATTTGGAGCGTCATTTAAAAGGTGGCTTTGCTCGTGGTCAGCTTAGCATTCAGGGATTTGGTGTGTATGAGGGTGATACAGCGCGCATTGCTCTGCAAAACGAATTTCTTGTTTTCTGGAGAAATGAGGTCATGGAAGTGTGTGTGCCCGACTTGATCGTTGTACTGGATGCCGATACGGGACTTCCAATTACCACGGAGGTCTTGCGATATGGACAACGTATCGCTGTGCTTGCTCTGCCATGCCACGCTTTATTGAAAACTTCAGAAGCGCTGGCTGTCGTTGGACCAACAGCATTCGGCTATCCTGAGCTTACGTTTCACCCCATGTAGGATGACAGAATCCCAATGAAACAGGCTAGTTCGATCACTAATCTGCAAACTTCCATTTGTTGAGAGCAATGCAATGACCGCAGGCCTGACGACCGAGACAGCGCTGAAAGAAATTACTGAAGCCGACATGGAGAACATTGCCCTGGGTGGTGCATTTCTGGGAACAGGTGGCGGTGGTGATCCGTATATCGGCAAGCTAATGGCCATAGATGCCATAAAGACACATGGGCCGGTGTCGGTTATTGATGTTGATTCACTGGATGATGATGCGCTGGTAGTGCCCGTGGCCATGATGGGTGCGCCCACAGTCATGCTGGAGAAACTGCCACGAGGCAACGAAGCACTAAAAGCGCTGAAAACACTACAGGAACATCTGGGTAAAAAGGCTGATGCCGTGTTCTGTATCGAAGCCGGAGGACTTAATTCCACTATTCCATTGGCCGTAGCTGCAGCTACCGGACTACCGGTTGTCGATGGAGATGCCATGGGGCGCGCATTCCCGGAATTACAAATGGTTTCCATGACGTTACACGGCATCCGCGCTTGTCCGATGATAATGGCCGATGAGAAAGGTAACGCCATTTTGCTTGATGCTGTCGATAACTCTTCGACCGAGCAATTTGCACGTCCACTGACGGTGGAGATGGGTGGATCATCGCTTATTGCGTTGTACCCCATGACAGGTGCACAGGCAAAATTGGCGACGCTGCGAGGCTCACTGTCTTTGATACACTCCATAGGCAAGATCATTCGCGCGGAGCAGGCAGCAAACAGACCTCCCGCAGCGCTTCTGGCTGAAACACTTGACGGTTTTCATTTGTTTGAAGGCCGTGTGGTTGATATAGAACGAAAGACCGAAGGCGGATTTGCTCGAGGCGAATGTCGGCTGGTGGGTATGGGTTCGTTTACGGGGAGGACGTTAACACTGCAGTTTCAGAACGAGTTTCTGATGGCCAGAACGGATGATGAAAAGCCAGTAGCCATGACACCCGATCTCATCAGTCTGCTAGATCTTGACACGGGTGAACCCATTACTACTGAGGCAATACGCTTCGGATTTCGGGTATTGGTCTTTGGTCTGGCGTGCGATTCACAATGGCGTATGCCACAGGGCATTGCGCTGGTTGGACCACGGTACTTCGGTTACGAATGCGATTATCAAGCTATCGAGGAATTAAATGATTAGTGTTTGTTAATCGCTGGTAAAAGTTGGCAATCCGGATTTATCAACATGCAACAGTCATTCACAACAAGATACACAATCAACATACGGAGAAAAAAAGTGCAACTAATAAAACAGTTATCAACATGCTTTTGTGCGGGAGCGATGTTGTTGGCAACAGCATCGAATGCTTCCGCCAACGCGGTAGCCACCGTTAACGCGGTACAGGTGTTTGGAACCATCGACCCTGCTAAAGCTAATGACTACACGGAGTACATGGCTGGTGTCAATCTATATGATGGTCTTACAACACTGGACGCCGCAGGCAAAATACTGCCTTTGCTGGCAGAAAGCTGGGAGGTGTCGGATGACACACTAAGCTACACATTCACTTTAAAAGAAGGTGCTACGTTTCAGGATGGCTCGCCAGTGGAAGCGAAGGATGTCGTATATTCCGTGCAGCGTATGCTTGCCATTAATGAAGGACCTGCATACCTTTTCGAGGGTGTTCTGGACAACGAATCCATCACCGCACCTGATGCGCGCACGGTAAATTTTCAGTTGCGCAAGGTATATACGCCGTTTCTGACCACCACGCCTATCCTGTTCGTTGTTAATAGTGACATTGCTAATGCGAATAAGACCGATAGCGATCCATGGGCACAGGAATTCATAGCAAATAATACAATCGGTGCTGGTCCGTTTGCACTGGACAGCTGGGAGCGCGGTGGCCGAATGATTATCAAGCGTTATCAAGACTATCATCTTGGGTGGTCTGACAAACCCATTGATGAAGTCCGTTTCATTGTTACGAACGAGGAGGCAACCGTTAAGGCCCTGGCAGCGTCAGGTGAACTTTCCATGAGTAGTGATGGTCAGGCACAGGAGACTTTTGATGCTATTGATAAAATGGATGGCTACAGTACGCTTTCGTTTCCTACTGCCAGCAACTTCTACTTCAAATTGAATAATCAGATTCCTCCAACGAATGATATCAACATCAGAAGAGCTATTGCTTTGGCGACCGACTACGAGACTATTCGTACAGCGCTGCTTCCCGGCGAACCGTTAGGCGGACCGCTACCTGCCGTGTTTGGTGATGCATACCTTGAATCTCTGCCAATACCTGAATTCGATCTTGAGAGAGCGCGAGAGTACGTTGAGAAAAGTGAGTACGGTGGCGGTGGGCCAATTGATGTAGAAATGATGTATGTTGCGGGTCTGGCCTTCGAAGAGGAAATTGGTTTACTGATGAAGTCCAATTTGGATCAAATCGGTTTTAATCTGATTTTAAAACCGGAACCCTGGAATCGTATGACGGAGCTAGCCAGCACTATTGAGACAACTCCCGCCATAAATCAGGTTTTCTATAGCGCTACCTATTCATCGCCTGACAGCTTTTTTTATCCTCAGTACCATTCACGTGCAAAAGGTACCTGGGCATCCATGGAATGGCTTTTGAATGATGAAATAGACGCCATGATTGATGAAGCGCGCAGTACTGCGGATGCCGACGCACAAACTGCCATTTATCATGAAATACAACAGAAACTGGTAGATATGCAATCTTCTGTTTTTTTGCTCACTCAAACCAGTCAGTTAAGCGTGTCTGATTGCCTTGAGAACTTTACCTGGGTGCCAATGATGAGCTTTGAATTCAACTTTCACACGATGCAATGGGGATGCGAATAAGTTGACTGTACCGGGCATTCGTTACTGCGAGTGCCCGGGCCAATATTAGGGCGGGCTTGTAATTATTTCAATCTCACAAATTTTCTTTCGAATAGCGCCTTACCAATTCGGTTGACAGCCCCACCAGGTATATCTACCTGTCAAAAGAAAATTCTTTAACACGAGTTCCGTAGGTTTAGCGTGTTCCAGTTGCTCCACTGAAAGCTACTCTAGCCTGAACGGTTATGCACAAGCTGTTGTAGATATTATCCATGGGCTTGAGAATGAGATACGTGGCGTATGTTGGGCATTCAGTTTGTAGCATGATCGCTTCAATGGAGGTGTCCACAGCTTTGCTGAACTGATACCGGTGTACCTCTGTTATCGTGTTTTCTAAGATACATACCAGATTACCAAGGGCGGAAAAAAATGTGATATCGAAGAGCTGGTACAGTTACTGAGCATGAATTATATCAGGTGAGGTAATTGCGATACTTTGATGACCGTTGGTCTAATACTGCGCTAGGTGCAATCTCTGGCCACTCTCGCAATTGAAGCTTACAGCGTCCAGCTGGCCAATACTTTCGGGGATATTGGCCATGGATTTATCAGAACATCTGGTGTGAGTAGTAACTGTGCTTCTTCCACGACGCCTTCTGATTCCGGAAGGTTGATAGCAACCGTTACGTAGCTTTCCTCAGAGAATTTCGATCTCTCATGCGGCCAGGCTTGCGTTGTAGACTTCCAGTCGACAGGTCTCTCCAGAAGATACACTTTCCACGCACCGTCTCGTTTAACTCGAATACTGAAGTCACAGAATGACTGTAGTTCATTACAAATAGCTGATTCTGACGCAATGTTTCGTTGAGCTGGGTCACTAGGGTCAATTAGCCCTCGGGTGCGACCGGGGTAGGGGCCAATTGGAGCATGGACCTTTGCCATTGGATCGATATCCAATATCTTGACTCCGTAAGGTTTGTCTAAAAGCTCGGTGGCGGTGCTTGCCTGCATCAGTATCGAGTAGACAGACTGTTCATTTGCTGTGTCTTCAGACGATTCCAATTCAGTGGTGTTTTCGGTAACAATCATCTGCATTATCCTGTTAGCAGACCAATCAGATAAATGTGTCATGTTCATTCCAAGGTTTCTGTGCGCATCCTTACTACCTCGTCTCTCTGGTGCAATCCTCCAGCGAGCGAAGCCATTTTGTTGCATGATTGTTGGCGAAAGAAATTCTTTGTTACGCGCGTCGTAACCCCAGGAAGGCCCAACATGACCCTGAGTTGCATGAGCGTCCACGCCTGAATATTTTCCGATGTACGGGTAGATTCCAGCGCCAGCTAAACCGCCACGTCGATTTTCACCCCAATGAAATAGATTGAACATGTGCAGTGATTCATGCCATGCCAAACCAAAGCTTGATTTGCGTGGCATAACGGAGGTAGTCATACCGTTGTTTCCGCCTTTGCCCTTTGCTCCGGGGTATTTCATACCCATCAGCATGAAGGATTTACCAAAGTTAGAACCACTAGCCTGAACGAGTGCTCGGTTCCAGGCACTACCAGTATCTATCTGATTCGCCCATATGACCTTCCCATCTTCTTTCCTGTTGTTTATTATTCTGGGTGGGTATCCTGCCTGTGCGCTTACCAGTACCTCATCTACGTCGTAATACTCAGCTACCGGGCCTTTTACAACCAGATTGCTTATGGGGAGTTTTTGTGCCATCTCGTCGATTAGAACGTCAATACCTGCACCAGTGTTTTTCCAGCTCCAGCCAAAGAATTCAAACGGGTAAATGTTCACAGTAAGGTTCACAGGAGATTGGACCTCTAGCGGTTTCTCATTCTCCGTTTGGCAGATTTTATCTGTCTCTGTGTTAAGGCACCATTGTATGCTCCACACTAATCCTGGCTTTAGTAGCTCCTTAGGTATAGTCGTTGAATAGCTATCGTCGAAGCTATGACGAATATTAGCTCTATCTGTATCGAATTCTTCTGGCAAAAATCCGTTATTGGGTGAATCCAGCGTGAATAGTGTTTCTTCATCACCTAGCCGCATGGTTACAGTCACTTCGAGTGCGTTAGTTGGAATACTGTTCCCTGACCCGACTTGAATAAAGTTTACTTTAAAGAGCATGTCCCGATCGGCAAGCAATGGAAAAATTTTACGAATATCTACTCCCTCGTCTATGGAAGCATATGTTTGGTCATTGAGATCAATTACATGAGATTGTGCGCCGTAAACTCCTACTGGCTTCACACGGCCTAGACGCTCTGCGTGTGATAATCCGAGATTTGACATCAGCACGATAGCTGTCATTATCTGAATTGAAAGGTTCCATTTTTTTGTTGTGATCATAAATTATATTCTTTGAAGCACTTGTCAGGACTGGATTTAATAAGTTCTGGTTGTGAGAGATAATTTGGACGAGCGTTTTACAGAATATAACTGCATTGCTGTTACTCATGTTTTTTACAGTCCAAGAGTTCATTGCAGCGAGTCAATAACTGATTTTACAAATCAGTCAAGACCAGCAAACGATACTTTGTTTAATGGTTCTGAGAACGTACACAGTTTTTGATGGTCTTTATCAAATACACGGTGCCGATTAGTGTCCTTTCCAATACATCGATCCAGCCGGTGACGTTTAGAGCGTGAATACATTACTCAACTCTCTGCTTCTCACACTGACTACGCTTCTTCCAAAGAGGGCAACGCTCAAGCTTGGAGAATCTGGTATTTCGCCAGCAGCTAGTGGGTTTCAGATTGGAAATGAAAGTGGATAAAGGTCTGCTTAAGAGGGCGCGTGTTGTGGGTATCACTTAACCACTGTAGGCAAGGATACTTTTTAGATACTGCAAGTATTCCAACCAGATACGCAGGTGCGCTGGCACCGTAAAGAATTCGATTTTTTATTGGTGCTGGAGATTTCGTTGTGGCAGAGGCGGGCGGCCAGGAATTGATTCAGAAGTTGTCGAATTTTCCATATCCGTGGATTCCATCACGAGTATCGGCGCGTAGCTCGATACAGGAAGTTGACAACAGTTGGCACCATGCAGCTGTACATTGGGTCATCCGGATTGAGATTTAATGTACGGACAAAAAGCTCCATTAACTAAATCTTCCTAGAGCGTTTTGTGACATCGAATGTAATGTTGTTCTTTTGTAGTTTCGCGTCTGAGAGGGATGGTGTCTCTGCAGACATCACCTTCTACGCTTTGACAGCGAGGATGGAAAGGACAGCCTGAAGGTGGATTGATGGGCGAGGGTACCTCGCCCTGCAGGATAATGGGTTTATGTGTACCGTCCACGCGTAACGGCAGCGCTGCTGATAGCAGTGCTTGCGTATAGGGATGTTCCGGTGCGCTGAACATCATTTCTGTTGGTCCGACCTCAACCAATTTGCCAAGGTACATGACGGCAATTCGGTCGGCCATATAGCGAGTTGTCCCGAGATCGTGCGCCACTACCACATAGCTACAGCCAAATTCGTGTTGCAGGTCTTTGAACAGGTTCATGATCTGCGAGCGAATGGAGACATCCAACGCAGATACCGGCTCATCCAGGATTATCAATTTAGGCTTGGCAATGATGGCACTTGCTATAGCGATGCGTTGCCGTTGCCCGCCGGAAAACTCGTGAGGAAAATACTTTGCCTGAGCCGGTTGTAGTCCTACAGCCGTCAACGCTTCATCAACACGGTACGTCAGATCTTTTTTGCTAAGCGTTTGATTGATTACCAACGTTTCAGCGATGATGTCGAAGACTCTCATGCGTGGGCTGAGCGATGCCCATGGATCTTGAAATACTGCTTGAACTTCAGTGCGAAACCGCTTCAGTTCGTCTCCTTGCAAGTCTGCGACGACCTTGCCATTGAGTAACACGGCACCGCTGGTGGGTTCGATTAGTTTAAGCAAAAGCCGCGCAAGTGTTGTTTTTCCACAGCCAGACTCGCCGACTAATGCCAGGGTTTCACCTTGCTCTACCTCGAAACTGACGTCGTCAACGGCTTTGACAACATTGGTATGTCGTCCGAACAGCCCTGCAGTGATTGGGAAGTGTTTGCTCAGGCCATCAATGGTTAGGAACGTTGAATCACTCATGGCGTTCTTGCCATGTGCAGACAACTTGCACGGTGATCAGGTGCCTCGCTCAAGCCTGGTACTTCCTCAGGTGTCTGTGTGTAACAGACGGATGTAGCGTATCTGCACCGGGGCGCAAAGCTGCAGCCTTTACGGTTTGCCGTTAACCCGGGTGGTTGGCCTTCGATGGCAAAGAGTCGTTCTACCGAACGTTCAACAGAAGGCACTGATTTTAAAAGGGCTTCAGTGTAGGGGTGAGAGGGCTTTTCGAAGACATCCTTAACGGTGCCTCTTTCAACAATTTTTCCTGCGTACATCACCACTAGCTTATGGCATAGATTGGCCACAATGCCTAAGTCGTGAGTGATGAATACGATCGCCATCCCCGTTTGTGTTTGTATGGTTTTTAGCAGATCAAGGTACTGCAACTGAATGGTGACATCCAATGCGGTGGTAGGCTCGTCGGCGATAATCAGTTCTGGCGCACCTGCAATGGCGATAGCACCAACAACACGTTGTTTCATGCCACCACTCATCTGATGTGGGAAGGCATTGATGCGATGTTCCGGATCGGCAACGTTGACCTTTTTTAATGCATCAATTGCCATAGCGGGAAGAGCACTGCGTGAAGTCTTCGGTTTGTTGATATTTAGTGCCTCGATAACCTGCTTTCCGATACTCATCACAGGGTTTAACGAGGTATGTGGATCCTGAAGAATCATTCCCAATCGGCTACCGCGAACCGCTGTCATCTCCTTATCCGATTTAACGAGAAGGTTTTCCCCACCAAGAAATACAGAACCGGAGTCGATCCTGCCAATGGGTTGAGGCAATACGCGCATGATCGACAGCGCCGTCATGGACTTTCCACTGCCAGATTCTCCAACGATACCAAGCGTCTCACCAACGCCTACATCGAAGCTGACGTCATCAACAACGGGGACTGTGCCATCGGCAAGATCCAGTACGGTGGTTAAGTTATTTACTTTTAGAATAGCGTCCATGTCAGACCTGTCGCAGCTTGGGGTCAAGAAGATCGCGCAGACTATCGCCCAGCTTGTTGACGCTGAGAACCGTAAGCAAGATGGCCATGCCGGGGAAAAATGAAATCCACCAACTCGATACGATTAATTGCCGTCCGTCGGCAACCAGTAAGCCCCATGCAGGGGTCGGCCTGGGTATGCCAATGCCTAGAAAACTTAACGTGGCTTCCAGTACGATGACCACCCCTATCTGTAGCGTTGCCAGAACGACAATAGTATTCATGACATTGGGCAGCAGGTACTTACGTAGTATCCGACTGTTGGACGCACCAGCGACACGTGCGCGGGCTACAAAATCCTTTTCTCTGAGCACCAGAGTTTCAGCACGAATCTGTCGGGCGAAAAATCCCCAGATAACGAAGATGACGACAAATATCACTAATTGAAAACTTGGCCCGGACACTGATGCCAGCGCCAGAGCGAGTAGAATACTGGGCAATGCAAACGTAATATCGACAATACGCATGATCACAGCCTCCAGCCAGCCACGATAGAAGCCTGCCACCAGTCCCAGAAACGTACCCACCACGGCACCGAGAACGATGCCGACCAGGGATATCGCTAACGCATACTTGGCGCCATGCATAATTCGGCTGAGTACATCACGCCCCAGTTTGTCGGTGCCCAAAAGAAACTGTGTAGAGCCTCCAAAAAACAAGGGAGGCTCAAGGCGATTTCGTAAGTACGCTTTGTAAGGATCATGTGGTGATATGAAGTCGGCAAACAACGCAGGGATCACCAGCACAATCATCAATATGGCAATGGGCAGAACGGGTAAGCTGCGTAATGGATTGTGTTTGGTCGCCATCGCTATGACTGTCGAGTTCGAGGGTCGATAACGGCATAGAGAATGTCGACGATAAAGTTTGCCAGTAAATAGAAAATGGCAAAAAACATGACAACCGCCTGTATGACGGGAAAGTCCCGCCCTCTGATCGCATCAATGGCAAGCAGGCCCGTTCCGGGCCAGGCAAAGACGGTTTCGACAACCACCGAGCCCGTCAACAAGGAGCCTGCCAGTACACCAAAGTAGGTAACAGGCACAATGGCAGCATTGCGAAACGCATGACGCCAGATTATTCCTGTCTCACCAACTCCCTTGATGCGTGCCAATTTTATAAATTCTGCATCCAGCACTTCCAGCATTGCCGACCGTGTCAGCCGGGTTAATGCCGCAATCTGAAACCATGCCATGGCAAAGGCTGGCAGAATCATATGCCAGACGGTGCCGTACCCGGATGTTGGAAACCACCCCAGCATCACGGCAAAGATCCACATCAGGACAATGCCAAGCCAGAAGGTTGGCAGTGATTGGCCGAGCAAGGCAAAGCCACTGGCAAATGTGTCAAACCATGAGTTGCGTTTTACGGCTGATAACACACCCATGGGAATGGCAACCACCACGCTCATTAACATCGCAAGAGCACCGAGCTCGAGAGTCGCTGGAAGGCGTTCCAATACCACTTGAGCTGCGGTACTGCCTTTCCATTTGGTGCTGTCGCCAAAGTCTCCAGTGAGTGCATTTTGTAGAAAGGTCAGATACTGAACATACAGTGGTCGATCCAGACCCAGATGCTTGGTCAGATTTTCGATCTGTTGGGGTGTTGCATCATCAGGTAGCAAGGCATCAATGGGACTACCGGTTAGATGACTCAAACTGAAAACAACGAGCGATATCGCCAGCAGAGATATGAATGAATGCAAGAGTCGGCTTGTTATGAACTTCAACATGACTAAGGCTTGGAAGTTTGCTCCACCCCTGTCCGTACAAAGACGGCAGAGGCGGAGCCTGCTGACTTATTCAGCCGGGACGATAGCTCCAAAATGACTGATACCAACGGAGGTGACACCTGGGTAGATCCACTCGGAGATCGTGGCAGGATCAACAATGACTTCAGCAGATACGCTGGCAAGAGGGGCTACGGCATACTGTTCGAATACCTGCGTAAAGATGCCACTGGCAAGCTTGTCGCGTTCATCAGGGTTGATGGAATCGACGTACTCTCCCATGAGGCCTTCTATAATTTCATCCTCGTAGTTGTTTTTAGGACGGCCAGCAGCTGAGTAATAGTTTTTGATACCGACAGCGCTGGGTTTAACCGGCAAATTACGCATCGGATGAAACATCTTGGCTTTACGTTCATTACGCAATCCTCCAAGACTTGCCCAGTCCATTTCAACAATTTCAGTTTGAAATCCTGCCTCTTCCAGAAACACCTGCATCAGCTCAGCCATGGCAGGAAATTCAGGATTGCCCGCTAGAGTGGAAGAGAGAATAGGAATAACCGGGTTGGAGAAATTTTCCGGATAGCCGGCATCTTTCATCAATGCCTGCGCTTTTTCAACATCATAGCCATAGTACTCTTCGAAACGCGCAGCCAGCTCTGGGTTGTATCCCTCGTGGCGAGGGTCCATGCCGAATACAGGCAGAATCTCAGCACGTCCGTCATACAACACATCGATCATGGTTTCACGATCTATGGATCGGTTGATAGCTTCGCGAATACGGATATCAATCCATGGAAGTGTCTCGTCAAGGCCGTCGTCATTCGGTGTCAGAAATGCTCCATTGAACAACATAGTGGTCTGCATCGAGGCATTGGTAGAAGGGATGGGTTCGAATCCACCGGCAATGGCATCTCCCTGCAGGTCACGCGGAAGGATGACGATGTCTGCTTCCCTGGCCAGTATTCTGGCAAGCGTTGTGGCGGGTTCTGAGATAAACGATAGTTCAAGACGATCGTATGCGGCGTCTTTGCCAGACCAGTGATTGTCGACTTTTTCGAACACCAGTCCCTGACCGACTTGTCGTTCTACGTATTGCAATTCTGCTGTTCCAGCGGGTTTGGTGTCATAGCCTTCAAGGCCTTCTGCATCGAATTGAGCTTTCGAGTAAATGACCAAAGAGCCGCGACCACCATGGACAAAGAGAAAGTCGACTTGTGGTTTTGGTACGGTGAACTTGACGGTGTGCTCATCGATTGCTTCAGCGACGGCACCTTCGAGTTGGCTGATACCGTTGAGCGTTGTGTCGGGACCGGTGTGCAGTGCCAGACTATGAATGACATCGTCTGCCGTTACTTTGCCCCAGCCAAAATGAAATTCTGCATCCGGCTTCAGATTGAACGTCCATTCAGTGAAATCATCATTGTGACTCCAGCTTTCAGCAAGAGCACTGTTGTCATAGTTTCCGCTTTGTTGATCGTGTCCCACAAGACCTTGCATGGACGGTCCAAGTGCGAAGTCGCCAGGTGTATTCCAGTATCGATTGGTCTCCACTGCCGGTGGGCTCATGACAAGCCTCACCGTCTGAGCTTGTGCAGGCGCTGATGATAGTAGTGTGCCTGCGAAGCTCGCCGTTAGTAAGAGTGGTAGCGCAGCAAGTAATTTCATCGGTCTAATCCTCCTCTCTCTCTTGCAAGTATTTGATAAGTGGGTGTTTACCACGATTGGTAGTCGTGTTAACGTTAACATAACATCGAAATGAGAACGGCGTCAATTTGTTTTTGAATTGTCAGAAAGATGATATGAAGCACCTTGAACGTGAACATTCACCAGTAGTGACGAGGTATTTATGAGAGTGCTAGTTGTAGGGGCGGGTGCTGTTGGTGGATTTTTAGCGAGTGTTTTCCACGAAGCAGGACATACGGTGAGTGTTGTAGCGCGTGGCCCACACCTGCGCGCCATTCAGAAAAACGGACTAAGAGTGATTACTCCCGATGGGCGAGACTCTGTTGCACATCTTGCTGCCAGTGACGATCCGCAAGCATTGGGCACGCAGGACATCATCATCACTACTTTGAAAGCACCTGCGCTTCCAGGGGTATTGCCGAAGCTTGGTGATGTTTTAACGTCGGACGTACCGGTGATCACTGCTATGAATGGTGTGTTCTGGTGGTATGCGGATGGAATGCATCAAGCACCTGATACATCACGCCTTGATCCGGATGGACTTATCGCAGAACAACTATCTGGAAAGACATCTCTTGGCATGGTGGTTAATTCTACAAACGAGGTCATCAAACCGGGTGTTGTACAGAACAGAAGCCCAGGCAATCAGTTTGTGGTGGGCGGCCCGTCTGCAGCATCGGTTGTTGGTGTGCACGAAATGTTGTCTCAACTGACGTTGCCCAATACCGTCATTGATGTGGTTGACGACATCAGACCGGTCATGTGGCGAAAGTTACTGAGAAATCTGACCACTGCACCTATCTCGGTTGTGACTGGTGCGCAGGCATTTGATGTCATCAATGATGATCAAGCCAGTCAGGTCGCAAGAGCATTATTTCTGGAAGGTGCTGCAGTTGCCAGCGCTCATGGGTTTACAGAATTGGCAGATGAGGTAGATGACGTATTCGCACCGGGTAAGGGTGCGAAGCAAAAACCCTCAATGAGTCAGGATATTGATAAAGGACGACCACTTGAGATAGATTCGATACTGCGCGTTGTGCAGGACTTCGCGCAGCAACTGGATATCCCCACGCCAACGCTTGATACGGTGTTGGGGCTGGTCATTCTGCGCGCCCGATTAGCGGGTTGTTACTGAAAAATAAGCTACTGTGTGTCGGTGTGGCTACCTTTCGGTGAACTTCTAGAGAAGAGATTGAATGTTTTAATGCACAAGAATACCGGCATTCTCCAGCGCTGCCTCCAGCCTTTGCAGATCTGTCTCATGCTTGAAAGGGTGCGTGTTAGCCTTGAAATCCAGACTAGAAGTTCGCTTGATAGCGCGGTAACGATCTGCGGTACTCTGAGCATGTTTCATGTCTCCATTGACACAGTAGCAGCAGACTGTCCATCGGGGTTTTGTCGGCCAGCATCGACGAAAAGCTCGACGTGTTAGGCGACCGGAGAAGGTGGCCCCGCTGAACCCACTAAGAAATCTGTGGCATCGGACTATGCCTATGTGATGCAGTTCGATGGCGACAAGGTCTGCCAGATAACCAAGATCTGGAATGATCTTCACGCACTGCGTGCACTTGGCTGGGCATCAGCGTGGGTACATTCGGGCGTTGTTTTTTCCTGCACGAGAGTTGGATGGTAGTTCCCGGAGCTTGGCTCCGTGGACGACGATCTTGTCGTCGCTTTGGAGCTCGACAAGGACTCGCAATCAAATTACTAAATTCTATTTTCCAAACTAGAATCGAATGTGAGCAATGCGCGTTTGTCCAGCTATTTTCGAGCTAAACGAGCATTCGTACTGCCCACTGAACTGGCTTGTAAATCCCAGGACACTGCCGCAGGTTTAATTTACAAATGAGTGGGTCTCTAGCGAGTACCCAATCGAAAGGGAGCAGGCAATTTGCGCTGGCTGATGTTGTTTATTCTGTTTCTAGTTCGCCTATCCATGGGCTATCAATTTCAGTCGGTGGCATCGACGTCGGAACAACTGATCAACGATTTCGGACTCAGTTATGCTCAAATCGGAACCCTGATAGGCTTTTTCCTCCTCCCAGGCGTATTTTTCTCAATACCCAGCGGCGCTGTGACACGTGCAGTGCCCGACAAAAAATTGCTCATTTTGGGTGCCTTTACGATGGTGGTTGGAGCCGCGGTGATGGGTTTGGCGGTCGATGGTTTCTCATTGTTCGCGGGTCGATTGATTACCGGTTTGGGTGGCACGATTTTCAATGTCATTCTCACCAAAATGGTGACCGATTGGTTTGTTAAAAAGGAGATTGTTTTTGCGTTATCAGTGATGCTCACCGCATGGCCGGTCGGCATTGCATTGGGGTTACTGACTCACGCTCTGATCAGCGACACCTATGGCTGGAATGGGGTCATGTTCGCTACGGCGATATTTTCTTTTATTGCCATGCTGGTAACTGCCAGTCTGTATCAAGCCCCGATTAAGTCTGGCATTCAAATAGACGAGCCTCTGCGGTTTGGTCTGCCATCGAGACAGCTTGTCCATATGAGCGTCGTGGGACTCGCCTGGACCCTTTACAATGCCTGCTTGATTGTTGTCGTCAGTTTCGCGCCAGCGGTGTTTATTGCTGCAGGATACGAAGCTGGAGCTGCGCACTCGGTGACAAGCTTGTTTATGTGGGCAATGATGATATCCCTCCCTCTTGGTGGGCGAATTATGGGTTCATTCGAAACTGTCACGCCCGCCGTAGTGAGTGCGTTGCTGATTGCCTCTGTACTAGTAGTTGCACTTGCGTTCGGAGTCCTCCCTGCACTATCTACTGTATTGTTCGGACTGTTTGCCGGAATCCCAGGCGGGGCATTGATGTCGCTTTCTGCTCAAGCGGTTAGTAGCTCAAACAGAGGTCCTGGTCTGGGAATTTTCTATACTTGGTATTACGTGGGTATGACCCTTGCTCCGGCTGTTGCTGGAGGGCTTCGCGACTGGTCCGGTAGTTCGCAAATTCCAGTGCTTTTTGCTGCATTGATGTTGATCGGTGTGGTATTCCTGGTAATCCTATTTCGAGTTTTGCAAAAAAGATGGCCCATTGATAAATACCGTCATGGTGTAGTGTCTTGATCTGCGCTCAACCAGAAATGTTCTACTGCTAGCGAGCTACTGAGCGATGGAAATTCCATCAAACCCCTCCCATGAAAATTATTCGATTGACAGTTAAGCACTGACAACTGCCGGTCGATCCGGGAATTGAACTACGTTTAAATCGACAAACTAAGCTGTCAGTGTTGCAGATGCTACACAGGCTTATCCTGCTTTTACATGATGGAGTAATTGTCAGAACAGATTTACTTCGAGCCATTTGTGTGGTTATTTCGCCTTTTCGATTTCCAGGCGTTTTACGGCTCCTGATCGAAGCGTTGCTATTTGATTCAACAAGCCCTGCGGGTCGACAAACACATTACTTTCCCCAAGTTTGCGGGTAGTCAACATCATGCGATTTTCCTCCAGGTTGTTTGAGAAACCGTGTGTGGTTAAATGCACCTGAACTTGTGTTGCCGGGTCTTCGGTCAGATTTTTTACGGTGTCAACACTGCTAATGTAGGCTTCCACTTGTTTTGGTCCTTCAATGGCATTTAACCCGAGACCACCAATGGTGATAGCGCAATAAGTTTTTTCACCTTCCATGACATCGTAGTTGTAAGACGCGATTCCCCACGTGTGCTCTGGAGTTTCGATAACGGAAAAAGTGTTACCGCCGAGGTCGATGGAGTCGCTATCGTTAACAATGATTTGAGGTGCAATCATGGACCACTCACGAGGGCCACCGATAGATGCGTTTGCACTAAGCAAGGCTTCGTTCCAACCTGCCTGTGTCATGACAAATTGCGCATTCGGAAGCATTGGCTTGAGCACAGTGGCACCGCCCGCATGGTCGCGATGGCCATGGGTTATGAGTACCTATTTGATATCTTCTAGCTCAACGCCACTCGTTTTTATAGTGTTAATCAGTTGATTTGTGTAAGGGCCATACAGTGTGTCTATTTCATACATTACAAGATATTTTTCGGGTTTATTGGCAAATTGATAGCTGGTTCATGGCCTGCCGGCATGGTCTCAAACCACTGAGCGTGTGCCAGCTAATGTAGCGATTCAAGGTGTCTCTATCTATATTCTTTCAGGAGAGGTTGTTCAAGCGCCATGGACTAAAAAAACGCCCGTTAATTTGCGCTCAGTTGAATTGCTCTCAGTGGGCTCTGATTGTTTTTGACAGTAACAGTAGAAGAATAAGTTAACTTTTCAGTACCGTCCCGGATCATTGTCGGGATGCTGAACCAAAGAATCGAAGATCCTTTCATTATTGGCAAAATCATGTCTCAACTAGAAGCTGTGTTTAATTCATAAGGGGCGGTAAATCGCCGCGGTGGGGCGCGTGCGCCGCGACTAGCGGTTTGCTAGCCACCGGCAGAGCCAGGGGCGCCCGGCCAGGGGCGCCCGGCCAGGGCAACGGCTGTGCAGTGGCGATTGATCAGGTGGCGTATGTGTGATGGAGTAGGCTGCTGAGTCGCGGCCGGTGCGTCAAACAGTACGTGGGCAAGAAGTTAGTAGCCGTATATCTGATGCATGCTCTGGTTGTGGGGCTTTTTTGTGTGGCGGCTTGGAGGTGGTACGGGGTTTAGCTTCTTATATACACGTTTCCAGCTAAAAGGCTTTATTGACTGGTATTGCTGTAGGTACAACGGCAAAGAGGCACGTAGGATATTTGCACGCTATACAGCGTGGGCAGTACATTTTGGAATAAATTGTCATTGTGACGTTAAAAAAATCCCACATCTGCCCACATTTAACAGCGTGGGTGAGAGTTAGTCGATTTCGACTCCGTTCTCAGACATAGTTAGACAATTTGCACGTTACGTGCAAATACAAGCTAGGCTCCAGCAAACCATGCGGGGAATTTCTAGCCAGTATCTGGCAGACATTGTCTGTCTATTTCCCTATTTCCCCTCAGATCAAAGATATCTTCATTCGAACCGTAACAGCATGTGTAGCTGGCGGACGTCTGCTGCCAACCTGAACGGGTTCAAAATGATAGAGAACGATAGCGTATTACCGGTATCACAACCCCCTATTTTATCCTACCTGAAGGATATCCCCAACCTGTGTTCGCTTGCAGGACTGGCCTGCACATTGTTAGCTATCTGCCACAGTATCTGGGGGAATTACCCGGTCGCGATGATAGCTATGGTTTGGGCGGTGGCATTTGATTGGGCAGACGGACTTTTTGCAAGACGAATGCAAGGCCGTACTGGGAATGATCGTGCATTTGGTGGGCAACTTGATGTGTTGATAGATATCGTAAGCTATGGCGTTACACCGGCAATATTACTGATGAGCTATGGGGACTTTGAACCCATATTCATAACAGGTGGTTTTATCATGCTATCGACCAGTGCATTGCGCTTGAGTTATTTTTCAACTTACGGTCTTTCGGATGAAAATGGAGAAAAAAGGCAAGAAAGTCGTCAGGCTGATCTATAACCTGCGAAACTCATCTTCATCTATCAAGAATGATGTGATGAGTCAGAACACCGTGCTGGTGCCTTATATGTCGCGTAAAGCCCTCGCAGGTGCAAGCGAGATCAATTAGGCCAGCGTTCCTGCCGCTGATGTCATGGTCGACCAGGGGAGCCTGACTAGTTGGCTTGATTTTTTCGTCGCTGGCATTCTGGCCTCCCTGTTTCTCACATCAGCCTTTCAGGCTTCAAGATTATCAGGCCGGCAGCAGCCGATTACAGGGCCTATCTGCGCATACTTACAGTCAGTGTCGAGCTAACCGATATCTGGGCTTTTCGCATGAAATTGGTCATCCTCTTTCCCGTGCAGATGGGTTCCCCCTTTGTTCAGGCCTTGCTGATTAGCAAGGAATCTGATGACCCGGACGAAGACAGTCTGCCTCAAGGTTGATCTGATCCAGACTAATAACAAACCTTGCCATATGACAGACGGTCTGTGGTCGTATGGCAGGTTCGGCGCTCGGGTCACAGCGGCCATTCCCAGAGAGAGGCTGAAAAGTTACTGCGAACCAACAAGTTGTCGAATTTACTGGTATTTTGTATACTGTATGAAATGCCTGTTATGATTCGACTATGTCGCTGCCCAACCCAAACGTCGTCGCACCGCCTATCCCCCTGAAATTGCAGGGCAAGCTGGCAATTCTTGCTGATGCTGCAAAGTATGACGCGTCGTGCTCATCCAGCGGTACACAACCCCGCAATTCCCTGGATGGCAAAGGTGTTGGTTCCACGGGCGGATCAGGTATCTGCCATTCCTATGCACCCGATGGCCGTTGTATATCGCTGCTCAAAGTCCTGCTGACGAATTTCTGCACGTTCGATTGTCTGTACTGTGTCAATCGCGTGTCCAGTAACGTGCCTCGAGCGCGTTTCTCCATTGATGAAGTGGTAGAACTTACGCTGTCGTTCTACAAGCGTAATTACATTGAAGGTCTGTTCCTCTCCTCTGGCATTATCCAGAGCCCCGACTACACGATGGAGCAGGTGGTTGAGGTGGCTCGCAAGCTGCGTGTCGTGCATGATTTTCGCGGTTACATCCACCTGAAAACCATTCCTGAGGCATCACCTGACCTGCTTGGCGCCGCCGGTCTGTATGCCGACCGCCTATCCATCAATATAGAGCTGGCCAGACCATCAAGCCTTGCCACGCTAGCTCCACAGAAAAACAGCGGTGGCATCCGGCGCTCTATGGCGGCCATCCGCATGAAACGGGATGAGGCGTCAGAGCCGAGCTACAAAGGCAAATCAGCACCGCGTTTTGCCACCGCAGGGCAGAGTACGCAAATGATCGTGGGAGCAGACTCAGCCACGGATAAAGAACTACTGCATTGCAGCGATTCACTCTACTCCAGTTACAAGCTCAAACGGGTGTACTACTCGGCATTCAGCCCTATCCCTGATTCCAGTGCGGCCTTACCTTTGCAACCTGTCAATCTGGCCCGTGAGCACCGTCTCTATCAGGCTGACTGGCTGATGCGTTTTTACGAATTCGACGTACGCGAAATCGTTGCGGGTGGGCAAGACGGGATGCTTGATGAAATGCTCGACCCCAAGCTTGCCTGGGCATTGAAGCACCGGGAGCAATTCCCCGTTGACATCAATCGTGCTGGGCGTGAGCGCCTGTTACGTATTCCGGGCCTGGGTACACGAGGCGTGGAACGTATTCTCGCCTGCCGTTCCAGCGGTTTTTTGCGACTGGCCGATCTGAAGAAAATTTCCCGATCGGTCAAACGAATGCTGCCATTTATCATTGCCCGTGACTGGTCTCCAGCTACGATTCTGGATTCGGCTTTATTGCGTGAGCAGTTTGTCCAGAAGCATGCGCAGCAGGACTTGTTTGGTTTCTGATGGCCTGATGATTACCGCGAATCTCGACCACACAGCCGATTACGCTGGCTGGCGCAAGCAGGCAAGAGCGCTGTTGTGTGCTGAGGTTGAACCAGCGGAGGTACTCTGGCATATAGCAGGATCGTCGTCAGATCTGTTTGCTGGTGAAGTGCAGATACAGCCTGACAATGACTTGTCATTAAAACAACCATACAAGCCAGCTCAGTACACAGTTCCACGAGATTTTCTGACTTTGGCTGAGAAAGTTGTTTGTCATCGAGATGAGGGGAGATTTTCATTGCTCTATCGCCTTCTGTGGCGAATGACACACGGTGAAAATGGCTTGCTGCAGCGGGTGACCGATGATGATGTGCATACGCTAACCGGCTTTGCCAAAGCCGTATCACGAGACCGGCACAAGATGACCGCGTTTGTCCGGTTCAGAAAATCTCCTTACAGTGAACGTGAGCATTACAGTGCGTGGTTCGAACCTTCCCACCATATACTTCGATTGACCAGCGATTTTTTCTGCAAACGATTTTCGAACATGGACTGGTCTATATTCACACCGGAAGGTAGTGCGCACTGGAACCAGACAACGCTTGTGTTTGGTGAGGCGGGTACACGACAGGATATCCCCGATACAGAGATCATGGAGCAACTGTGGTGTACGTATTTTTCCAATATCTTCAATCCAGCACGCTTGCGACTGGATGCCATGCAGTCGGAGATGCCCATTAAGTACTGGAAGAACCTGCCTGAAGCGCCCATTATTGCCAGGCTGACACGAGAAGCAGAATCTCGAACCCGACACATGGTTGATGCGATGCCCACTCAGGAGCCAAGGTTTGCAGAATCTGCTCTGTATCGCGCAGAAGTTACAACCACCGGCGCCGACACCATCGATCAGCTACGCGCATCGGTGCTTCATTGCGACAAGTGTGCCCACGCCTGTGATGCCACGCAAGCCGTCTTCGGGCATGGACCGGAAACAGCGCGCATCATGGTTGTCGGTGAACAGCCGGGAGATAGTGAAGATGTGCAGGGCAAGCCTTTCGTGGGGCCTTCAGGCAAATTGATTCGCTCACTCTTGTCTACGCTGTCTGTCGATAGCGACACGATCTATTTCACCAACGCCGTCAAGCATTTCAAGTACACGGTGCGCGGGAAACGCCGATTGCACAAGACACCGTCGGTAAGCGATATTGAGCATTGCCGATCGTGGTTGATGGACGAGATATGGCTGATCAGACCTGCTGTTATTATTGCTCTGGGCAGTACCGCTACACGTTCTCTGCTAGGACGGAACGTTAGTATGAGTGAGGAGCGGGGCAGGTTACAACGCTTAGGTGAAGCGTCGAGCCTTATGGTGACTCATCACCCGGCCAGAGTGTTGCGTGCGGTTAATGCGAATGATCAGCGGCGGTTCAGGGAGGAGTTGAGTGCTGATTTGGCGCAGGCAATAACGGCCATCGTTGAAAACGGGCACTCATCGCCAGTGGAGCAAGTTGCCAATTG
>JBGCEH010000052.1:0-10167 GCA_045106195.1 Granulosicoccus sp. | reverse complement strand
CTGAAGTGCGGCAAGAGCATTCCGTGCTCCATCCGCGCCTCCAGCATGGCACGACTGAGCTGGCTCACTATCCCTATCTCGTTAAAGAGTTGAAAATAGAGAGCAAGGCGTTTATCAGGCATTCTTTATTCTGGTTTCGATCGGCCAACGCGGTGTGCGGGCCGGTAACGTACCATAACCGAGAAGGCCGAGCATTTGTACTGTACCGCCATCACCAGCAAATTCGCGATGTACACGTTCGCGGTACATTCTCACTTCCTCATACTCTTGTAACGCCTGACTGACCGGTCGCAGTGCCAATCCAAGACTGGTTGTTTTCAGGTTGAGCCGTATCCACTGGCGACCCGCCTCCAATTGATCTTTCCGGGTATTACCAGATGTGATAGTTAGCGTAAAGGCTGGAGCAGATAGAATGGCATTGGCGGTGCTCACAATGGCATCATGAGAACCTGGATTGTTGATATCCGAGGCCGCCTCGCGTGTAAAGAGGCCTAATAGGGCCAGCGTTTCCAACATAGGACCGCCAGCATCAATACCATCTGGGTTTGCATTTATTTCCGACTTGCCGATGCGCAACAGATCAATACTCTCCTGCCAGGCAGGTGGTGTTGATGCTTCTGCCAACCACGCATCATGAGCGATCTCCCTCAACGACTGTTGCTCATCACCGTCGACATAGACATTTGTAAACTTGTCTAATTGTTGCGCAGTTGCACTGTCTATGGATCGCTCCTCAAAAAGATCCTTATGAGAGCGACGATTCATCACCTGCTGAAACAGCGGGTCAGATTCGCCTTTTCCTTCCACGAACGTACACTGTGCAACGGGGCCATCTTCGCCTTCCGGCATCAGGACGGTGTCAATGGCATAGCCCTGATCAGCGGCCGCCATACGCATCAATTCGATGAAACATCCCATGCCGATGGTCAGTTGTCTGCCGAACGGATCGGTTACCGGCAGATCCCGCTGCTTGTCTCTGTACAGTGTGACTCCATCCGTACCGATCAACTCGGCGATCCAAGGCTGCCGGTTATGTGGATTCGGCGCTAGCAACGCATAAGACATAGCTTGCAGGCGCGGGTCGTCGTAGGTGCCTGCTTTATCCCAAGGGGCCAATGCCTTGTGCGGAGTTCGCGTGGTAAGGAATGTGGCAGAAGATGCGGCAGCCGCTAGAACAACACCGCCACCAGTTAGACTGAGAAACTTTCGACGTGATACAGACATGGGCACCTCCTGATAGTTCGATATCGTACTATATAGTACGATATCGAACTATACAAGCGACCGATTTAAACATTCAAAATACTTTCAGGAAATTATCGTTGCTGCGCTGCAAATCTCGATCGATATGGGTGTCTTTGCCAGGCCCACCACAGTGTGCTTTGGGCACCGAGCTACCTGATATTATGGCCCAGGCAGACGGTCCAGAATCGACACTCCCGGCCCAAAGCTGCCGTAGTCCATGCTTCGGAACGCGATACGATGCCTTTTTCCATCGAGTATTGACACCAAGATGAAAGTGTTGGTATAAACACCAACATGAAGGCTGAATTATTGCTCCACGAACGCCAACAAGTCAAGACAGCAGCGTTTGTTGAGCTGAAAATTTGGCGAGTTCCGAATCCAGTCAAAGGATCGAAACATCTGTTTAAGTACTCGCTTGCCTATGTTGTAGAGGGCACGTGTGTACTTCGATATGATAACGAGGCTGGTAAGGGTGACCATAAACATATTTGCGAGAAGGAGTGCAACTACTCGTTCACTAACACTGAACGGCTGCTGCAAGATTTCTGGATTGATGTAGACGAATGGAGGAAAGAATGAACACAGTTACACTTTCGGTTTCGACACGCGACGCAATTACTCAACGGGCGAAGAGAGCGTTTGAAGGTCAAGAGCAAGGCTCACACATATCTTTTGCATCGGTAGACTTGCTTTGGCAGACAATGACTCGTAAACGATGGGAGTTGCTGAAAGCACTAACTGGTCAAGGAGCTGTCAGTATTCGTGAAGTGTCACGGCTTGTTAAGCGAGATGTCAAGAGTGTCCATGGTGACGTTCATGCGCTGTTAGACGCTGGTGTAATTCAGAAAACTGCGGAAGGCATGATCATCTTTCCTTATGACGCCGTTCACGTCGATTTCATGCTGACATCTGCAGCGTAGGAACAACTTTCGACACTTCTGAAACCGGCCCCAACCAGTCATTCGAAAGTTTTCATTTCCTCGCCTTCGACTACTGATCGTTTGGTGTGCCGCGTATTTTTTTTATCATGTTGTAGCCAGTGATCGCGAATCCCGATTTCTTATATAAGTTGAGGGCACGATCGTTGTCGTGGGCGACCCGCAGTTTGATTTGGTATATACCGTTAGTTGCCAATTTTCTCTCAAACTCTGTGATCGTTGCTTTGGCGTGGCCATGGCCTCGTGATGTTTCGTAAAGGTAGAAATCGAATATAAATGCGGTGGTCCCTTTTTCATGCACGGCATACCAGAGGTAACCCATAAGCTCAGAATCGGTTTGGCCATGCGCTTCAATACACATTAGTTCCTGACCGGGTGTGAGCGGCCCGTTGGACAGATCTCGTTCGATTGCGTTTTTCGCCATTTCCAAGGCCGTTTCCAGTTTGTACCCATAGTTGTCAGCAATCTCTCGACCGTAGTCTTTGACGAAATACTCCCGATAGCACGCAAACTCCTCGGATCTCATATTTCGCAAAGTAATCACAATATTTTTGGTCTCTCCAGATTGGCAATCGTCACTACCGGAATTCTATCCAAAATACTCGGATAGGAAATTGTTTCTTCTACTTCGGTCACTTCAGAGACGATTAGCGAACATCCTGGACAACGTCAGCTCTGGAGCTACCCAACGGTACGCTACAACACAATGTAACCGGTGAAGTTCGGCCAAATCCGGCCCTAGTCCATGCGATACGATGTAGGTACCTGTAAAATGCGGATCTACACGCACAGGACGTATACACCCTCAGGAAAGTTCTTGTGAGATGTTTGGTGGTTGGTGGCACGGGACTTCTTGGGGGGGCTGTAGCGGACGCACTTTTTGCCGCTGGGCACGAAACGACGATCCTCTCGCGTTGTAAAACCACACGTGCACAGGCCGATGATATGGAAATACTCTGTGCTGATAGGCATGAGGATTTGCGTGTTATAGAAGACAGGCTTTTTGATTGGATATTCGACTCCTGTGCATACACTCCAGATGCAGTCTACGAGCTACTCGACGCCGCAGGACCCAAGCTCAAACGCTATGTTTTAATCTCGTCGATATCCGTGTATGGATCATTTGAAAAGCGTAATCTGACAGAAAACGAATCTGTTATTACTGCAAACTCAGATGACTTTGCGATTGCTCATGATGTACCTTCATCTGATCGAGCATCGGCTTTTGCTTACGGCACTTCATATGGTCCATTAAAGCGTGCGTGTGAGATTGCTGCGATGGAACGAATAGGTAACTGCACTACTGCTCTTCGTGTCGGATTGCTCGTCGGAGCAGGCGACTATACTGATCGTTTGACGTAGTGGGTTCGTTGTATTGATGAGGCTATTGGAGAGAGGCGGTACATACCAGTACCTGGCCCATCTAATAGATACGCGCAGCTTATTGATGTACGCGATGTGGCGGCATTTGCCTTGAACTGCGCAGAGAATAAACTCGGAGGTGTATGGAATGTCACTAGTCCGCCGATGCCGCTCACTAAGGTCTTGTACGAGATAGTCCGCGTCACTAATTCAAAGGCTGAAATAGTCATGGTTGAAGAGCAGGCGATTCTGAAGTCTGGTGTCAAGCCCTGGACTGAGATACCACTGATGTCTCCCAGTGCCGCAAAGTTCCGCTATTTCCAAGAGATCGATACCACCCGTGCCATTGCGGCTGGACTAAACTGCAGACCGCTAGAAATGACCCTGCAACCGCTACTTCTTTGGGATCGGGATCGCCGAGACATCACACTAAAGGGAGGTATGTCACCCGAACAGGAAAGTTTGCTGTTGGGATAGTGCTGCTAACTAGTTACGATCTCAACGTATGGCCGCTGTGCCCATTGCGGTCATTCGTGTGTCTGGATACTGCCAGATCATACGAATTCAAATCCCCTCCATTTCAGCGCAGCGATAACACAAAACGGGAACCTCGTAATGCGCCCTCTCCCCACAGCATTGTTATGCCTTGACTAGTGTCATGTGGACACCATCGTGAAACTGGCCATTGATGCACACGGCTTCCGGCTCAACTCCATATTCCATAAAACCAATAGATCTGTATAAGGCAATTGCTGGTTGGTTAGGGACGTACACTTGCAGATTTACACGATGTACGCCGTTGCCAAATGCATGCTGGATTGCTGCCTCTACTAATTCCCGGCTCAGTCCACGACGACGATATGCAGGAGAAGTGAAAACACCCCACATCAACATTTTGTGACACGAAGAAGGGGATCTACTTATGAGACCTATGGCTGCTGTTGCTGCAAGCTTACCTTCTACAAAGCTACCGAACATGACATTCGGATGAGAAAATGATAGCTGTGCCTTAAAGTCATCCAGAGTGCGAGTCAGTTCCTCGTCATAGGTCAAACCCATTGATACAGGGTTTTCTCTTGTGACATCTCGCCTCAAGGCTGAAAAAACCTCAGCATCATCGGCAGTAATAAAGCGTATGCTCATCGGCGATTAAATTGATCCTTAGGGCATTCCAATATAATTCATCGTCGTAATAAGAGCGAACGACTGGTTGGGGCCGACTCCCGACTGATAGCGGAACTTTGAGCGAGCCATGCCGGATGTCTGCTTTCTACTGACTGGCATTATAGCAATTCCTGCATTTCAGACCGTTTCTGCATTCGTAGCGCCATAGTTTGCATTTTCTCGCGCAGCCAGACCTGCCGAACACCACTAGCGCTGATGTCGATGTGGTTGCTCTTCTTGAGATGATTTGAGACCTGCACCTGACCAAGATGCGGATTATCCAGTGAGAACTCGACAATTGCCTGAGCAGTTTCCTGGTCGGTGCGATTGGCATGAACGTGATCTTCGTTGATTTGGCGCTTGAGCGCCTGAACGCCACCTTCTCTGATCAGCCTGCGGTGACGATAGATCGTATCGCGTGAGACACCACTGACCTTTGCTGCTTCGCTGACATTGCCGAGTTGTTCAGCCAGCTCCAAAACTTCTAGTTTTTTCTGAATATCCAGATCGAGCATCGAGGGCTTAGTGGGCTCGATGACTTCGGAAACCAGCAATTCTCGGTCAGCAAAATAGGTAGTAATTCCATTCTCATGATTGGTGTGGATTTCGATTTTCTGCTTGGCGATCGAGTGACGCAGTGGTGAATCGATCAGATAGTACTTGTTGCCGTAGCTGAACGTATGGTCGGTACGTATTTTTCGGTATTCTTTGACCACGAAAATGGAGTTCAGATCGGTGCCTTCGGGTAAGTGCGTAAATTCGCAGTCACTGTTCTGGGGATTCACCTCGATTTGCTTTTTCCAGTAGTCAGGTATGAAGGTTTCCTGCAAATAGCGATTGGCTGAATCCATTCTCTTGATGCGCTTTAGACGAAGCTCCGGGATTAGCCGATCCTGAAATGTATCAAACGAACGCTCGATTCTACCTTTACCTAGTGCAGAGTTGGCGAAGATGATTTCAATGCCTAACTCTTCGCAAGCGCGCTTGACCTGAGAGAAATTGCAGCGTTTCGGTCCGCCAAAAATACCGGCCCTGTCTACATACAGAGTCTTGAACACTCCCTTGCACTTGATGTAGTCACGCAGTACCTTCAGACAGCCCAATGTCGTTTCCGCATCGAAGAACTCGGCATGTACTTCACTCGTAGCGTCATCAATCAACGCGATAAGGCAAGATTTTTTCTCACCAAACCATTGATGCGTGCTGCCATCCATCTGAAGAAGAAGGCCAGGTGATTCCATGCGTTCACGGCGTTTTCTGAGCTGAGACCGTCTGCGCTTAGCTCGCTTTACATGATGTATCTCATGCGCCCAGGAACGTAGTGTCTCGCGTTTCACTTGAATGCCTTCATTCTCAAGCAGCATTTCTCCCAAGTGAGTCAGGTTCAGATCAAAGTATTTTTTCTTGATCAGTTTCTGAACCTTGCGTTTCATACTATCGCAGGTTTTATCAACGGATGCTTTACCAGGATTCTGATGAACCACACACTTGATACCCATCTGTCGATACCGTTGAAGGTAACGCTCCACAGTTCTACGGGATTTGTTCAGTACCTTTCCAGCAATAACAACATCAATCTTACCTTCAGCAACCTTGGCAATAATATCCACAGTCAGTTGGGATTTTGAATCCATAACAATCATCCTTAGCAACCCTCTGACCCCTGTAAAAAGGGCACAGAGAATCACCGATCAGGTCGACCGTAAAATTCCCTTGGTAATTAGTTGCGACATAATCGCTCGGTAGTTAAGCTACGACAAAGTCGCTTGGTGTTAACAGCAAGTACCTTAGTAGTCACGTGATAGTCCGACAATCATGTGACTGACGCAAATGATCCAGGCACCTATAAAACAAGCTGTTTGCTATCAAGCAACAGTTTTAGTTTCATCAGGCAAAGCATAGATAAGGCATCGGTGATCGAGCCATCCATTACCAGATTTATCGCATCATCAAGCGGTATTTTCCTCACATCGATAAGTTCTGTATCGTCTGGCTCGATAGTGTTAAACGATAGCTGACGGGCAATGTAGGCAATTGCGTATTCATCAGAAACGGAATTGGACAGATGAGAGTGCAAGAGGCTTGTCCAGAGCCTTGCTACGATTCCTGTCTCTTCACGCAGTTCGCGTTGTGCTGCCCCCAAAACAGATTCTCCCACGGGGGCTCCACCTTCTGGTACTTCCCATGAGTATTGATTCAGTGGGTAGCGGTGCTGCCCGACTAGCCAGATGTTTCCTTCGTTGTCGATCGGCAGGATTGCCATTGCACGATTCTTGAACTGAACAACACCGTAAACACCATCTTTGCCGGTGGGAGCGGTAACCTCTCTGTGTGATACTGATATCCATGCGTTGTCGTAGACGATTGATTCGCTATTTGTTCGCCATCCATCACATTGTTTGTTCATTGTGTTTGTATTTTCAGTTGTGATTGCTCATGTACGCAGCGAGGAAGACAACAGTTAACAGCGCCAATGCCATGAGGACATTAATACTGCGTTGTGCGCGTTGAGACAGGGCAAGTCTTTTAAGTGCAATTCCGGCTCCCAGCCACAGCAGGTGTATCGGTATCCAGATGGCATTTATCAGAATGAATTTCCATATTGTCTCTTGCCACAAAGCCATTGCCTGAAAGCTGAACCCTGTGAACAAAGCCGTGTTAACGACGTATGCTTTAGGATTAATTGCCTGCAACAGAACTGCATCGATGATCCCTGGAGCCTTCCGGCTCTCGATAAACGCAATGGTGGTGCCGGCAAACGCGATTCGAAACGCCAGATAGCAAAGATACGTGATGGAGGCGTAGAGCAACACGGTGCGTAACGTCGGCATAGTGAGAACGATACCCGCCAGACCCGTTATCACCGCTAAAGCAACCAGATTGGTGCCAATGAAAAGACCTGTAACATATCGATACCCTGCCAGCTTGCCGAATGATGCACCTACGCCAGCCGTCGACAATACGCCGGGCCCGGGAGTGATCAGCATTAGGAAAACCGCAACTACAAACACATCCATGACACATCGACAAAGGCAAACCAGTGATGGCCTAGTGTACTGTGTTCATGCAGGGACGACGAAATTAGCGTGCCGTACCTTGCAGCATATGCAAAAACGTTTTACTGATCCTTGCAGATCAGTTTATCGCGACCTACAGTGGCGTGGCTAGCACGTTAGTCCAATATCGACCAAAGTCGGAGTCACTATCTTCAACACAGGCAACAGCAACCTCTGCAAAAGTAGGGTTCATGATGTTACGACAATGGCCCGGGCTTTCAAGCCAGTCGTTAACCGTGGCTTCGGCCGTGGTGCGTCCAGCCGCAATATTTTCACCCACCGCACGCCACTGATACCCCTGACGCGTAACTCGCATTGCGGCTGAACTACCATCGCTGCCGGTATGATCAAAAAAATTGTGGGTCGCCATATCGTCTGAGTGGACCCGGGATGCTTCTGCCAGATTGGTGTTCCAGCTTAGGGATCGAGTGGCGGGATAACTGTCGGTGCCACAGACGCGGGCTGTCGCACGAGCGTCGTTTATCAGTTGAAGCATGCGTTGCTGCATTTCAGATTCGGATGAGGAGCATGTTGCCGTGTTGATCGTGGTTTGCCCGGGAGTCGGATTGCCGTTGGGTTCGCTATCCGGCTCAACGACAGTGATCACCGGCACAAT
Source organism: Granulosicoccus sp. (assembly GCA_045106195.1). Taxonomy (GTDB): domain Bacteria; phylum Pseudomonadota; class Gammaproteobacteria; order Granulosicoccales; family Granulosicoccaceae; genus Granulosicoccus. The sequence continues at coordinate 1,786 of JBGCEH010000052.1, read as the reverse complement.
GGTGACAATGGGTTCTGATTCCGGGGTTTCCGCTTCTGCCGGTGTGTTTGCGGGATTTTCTTCGCTACTTGCCACAGGAGTAAAAGGGCTCTCTATGGACTCTTCCGGTTCGGCGGACGACAGAGGTGGAGTCGCCATTGGATCGGCGGTGCCACATGCGACGTTCAGTATGACGGCGCTCACTAGTAGTTTGAGCTTCACTGCTGGGCCTATCCAGGTCATTGACTGCTGGACAATCGGCGATCCTTTTTTCACCGGCGCTCTCTTCGTTTGTATCGGTAACGCTGGTATCGGCAAATTGGGGTGCAGGCTGAACTTTTTTCGTTTCTTCGCAGTTTTACTGTTCAATCTGCGAAGTTGTCAGGTTGTTGACTGACGGTACTGGTTCAGCGTTAAACCAAGCCCAGGGAGCGAAGCAGCGCAAGGCCGAAGGTATAGCTCAGTACGCCAAGTGCGGTCGTTACCGCAACAATTTCCGCTGCCAACGGGCCGTGTGATGTCATCTGTCTTGCCATGATGTAGCTGGCGGTAGCAGTTGGAGATGCCGACATGAAAAACAGAATTCCGAGCTCTTTGGGGGCCAGACCTGCCACATATCCAGAGCCCACTAACAAGACGGGCGAGATCAGGAGCTTGAAAATGACCGCCAGTGAAATAGATTTGCCGTGTGTGCGCAAGGAGCCAAAATCAAGTGTTGCACCAATGCAAAGCAGTGCCAGTGGCAATGTCATCTGCGCCAGGTAGCGGCCTGTAGATTCAATAAACACTGGCATCGGTAATTGAATCACTGAGGCTATTGCACCAGCAACAATACCAATGAGGATCGGGTTTTTCGCTATTTTAGTGAGAGCGCCAGATGAATTTAGAACCCAGATAGCCAGTATGTTGTATACCGTTGTAACAACGCCAATGTATAGCGCAACGATCGGTAATACACCCTCACCATATGTTGCTACACATAACGCCACTCCCAGAATGGCAAGATTTCCTCGATACGAGCCCTGAACGAAAACGCCGCGTTGATCCAGTGGAAGAACTTTTCCCACAATCAACAGCAGGCCAACTAATGCTATGGTCCCGGCGGCACCAACGATGGTGAGCTTCAGATTCAGTGTCTGATCGAATGAGCCGCCTGACATGGCAAAGAACAGCATGACTGGCATGGCGACATTGAACACCATCGTGTTGGACTGAGAGACGAAGGTATCGTTCACCCAGCCAAGCGATCTGGCGCTCCATCCAATGAGTAATAGCAGCAGTATCGGACCAGTGATTCCGAATGCGAATTGCAGTTGATCAAGCACTCCTTTACCAGCCTTGTCTATGGCTTGGCAGGAGGCTCTTCACTTTTTTTATCCGGTTTCTCCTGGTCGTCTGCTGTGTCCGGCGCTTCGGTCTTTTCGGGAGATTCCGCAGTCTCGAGTACTTCGGGTGCTTCTGGTTTTTCTGGTGTGTCTGATTCCTTAGTTGCCTCGGGTTCCTTGGGTGTCTCTGACGTCTCGGGTTCCTCAGGCACCTCAGGTGTTTCTGGTGTCTCTGATGTTTCGGATTCCCCAGATGCCTCGGATTGCTCGGGTGTTTCTGGTTCCTCGGGTGCTTCTGACGTCTCGGGTTCCTCTGGCACATCAGGTGTTTCTGGTGCCTCTGATGTTTCGGGTTCTTCTGTTGTCTCAGGTTGCTCGGGTGTTTCTGGTTGCTCGGGTGCCTCAGACGTCTCGGGTTCTTCTGGCGCCTCAGGTGTTTCTGGTGCCTCTGATATTTCGGATTCCTCTGTTGTCTCAGGTTG